>NZ_NMVP01000003.1 GCF_002250705.1 Enemella evansiae | reverse complement strand
TCGGCTACAAAGTCATCCTGCAACCCGCCGCCTGACCACAACCCCTACAACCACTCCCACCGACGAGTCACGCCGCCGGACGCTCCACCGCGCGTGGCTGAGTCCATTCTCGGACTAGGTCGCGCAGCGACCGTGTCGAGATGAACCAGGCACGCCCCTGCGCCGGCTGAGCGACCGAGGAACGAGGGAGTCGAAGCCAAGCCCACAGACTCGCCCAAGAACTTCTCCAAACCCTCTTGACTGAATCAAACACAGTGACTATTGTTGGATGCAGCAGATGAGAGGAGGTGACCAAAGATGACCACCAACGAACGAGCCCAAGTGTTCGCCGCGATCCGCGCCGAAAGCGACACCATCGCCCAGGCCGAAGCACACCGCCTGGTCGCGATCGCCGCCGCCTGCGACACCTACTCCGGCCTCAACACCCACACCGACGAACTCACCACCCGCGTGCTCCACGGTGAACAACTCGTCTTCCCCGGCGCCGACGGCACCCCCGGCATCACCGAGTTCTTCCACCTCGAACTCGCGCTCTCCCTCGAGTGTTCACCCGAGACCGCGCAGGTCTGGACCGCCGACGTGCTCAACCTCCGCCACCGGCACCCGATCCTGTGGCAAGCCACCCTCGACTGCGACATCCCCGTCTGGGTCGCCCGCGACATCTCCCGCGCCGCCCTGCACTTGAACTTCACCCAGGCCCGCGAATTCGACTCCCTCTGGTCACTCCGGCTGGTCAACCTCACCCCGAAACGAGCGGTGGCGACGACCGAGGCCCAGGTCGCGTTGATTCTCAACGACGACAAAGAAGCCGAACGCCAGGCCGCCAAGAAGCAACGCCGCGTCGAGTTCCAGTCGTCCTCGATAGCAGGGATCACGAACCTGTTCGCATCGATGGACGCTTGTGATGCGCACCAGCTCAACGGCACCCTCGACCGCCTGGCCGATGTCTTGAAAGCCGGCGGCTCCACCGCCGGCCGTGACGAGCTCCGCGCCGAAGCCCTCGGCCACCTCGCGCATCCCGACCGGGCCCGACAGTTGCTCCAGCCGTCGTTGCTCGACGGTGCGATCGTCACCCCGCAAGGGGATGTGGTCAACAGCAACGGCGAAGTCGTCACAACGACAAGCGAGAGGTGCCGGCACGGCGCCGGGCTGATCCTGCACATGAACTCCCGAGACCTGGCCAACGGCCGTGGTGGTGAAGGCGAAGCACTCGGGCCCGTCACCCTCCAGCATCTGAAAGAACTGCTGGAGCACTGCTCCGGCACCGTGAAAGTGCGGCCGGTCATCGACCTGGCCGCCCCGGTGATGGTCAACACCTACCGACCCAGCGACGAGTTGGCGCAGCGGGTGAAGCTGCGGGACCGCTACGTCCGCTTCCCGCACTCCAATCGCTCCGCGTTCGGCCGCGGGATCGACCTGGACCACACCATCCCCGCACCCGACGGACCGACCAGCTCGAGCAATCTGGGACCGCTGACCCGAACCCCGCACCGCGCGGTCACCCACGGCGGCTTCCTCATCGAACAACTCTCCTCAGGGGTGTTCCACTGGAAAACTCCCGCCGGGCAGGAAGCCTGGCTCACGCCCCACGGCACCTGGGACCACCCACCACCCGACCACCTGATCAACGACCCGGCCGCCTCCCTGTCCCGGACCGAGCAACTCCTCCGCGACACCCTCGGCAACGGCCAGACCCAGTTGGAGAAGGAACAGGCCGAAGCCGAACAAGCCGCCGACGAAGCTCGCGAACGCGAGCGACTCCGCCGCGCCCGCAAAGCCCAACGCCTCCGCGACCTACGCCAGGCGGCCCGCGACCAGGCCAACGCAGCCAAACAGAAGAGGGCGAAGAAGCCGGCTCCGCCGGATTCCCAACCTGCCCTGATTCCCAACCAGGGCTAGGTTTTCACACGCCCATCGAGCAGGCCGGTATGCCAAGATGGCGCATGAGCAGCCCCACCCGGCACACCGTGCGCACCCGCGAAGAGCAGATCGAGGCCGGGTTGGACGCCCGCGAACGCATCCCGCCGGCGAGTCTCGGTGAGCTGGCGGGGTACGCCGGGCGTACCGACCCGGTCGACCTGCTGGCCGACCAGTCCGCCGACCGGATCGCCGAGCTGGTACCGATCCGCTACGGCCGGATGGCCGCGACCCCGTTCACCTTCTTTCGCGGCGCCGCGCTGCCGATGGCCGACGACCTCTCGCGTACCCCGAACTCCGGGATCACCGTCTGGCTCTGCGGGGACGCCCACCTGAGCAACTTCGGGTTGTACGCCACCCCCGAGCGGGAACTCGCGTTCGACCTGAACGACTTCGATGAGGCATACCCCGGCCCGTTCGAGTGGGACGTGAAACGGCTGGCCGCCAGCATCATGGTCGCCGGCCGCGAGAACGGTTTCACCAGGAAGGAGGCGCGGCGCGCGGTCCGCGCGATGGCGAAGCGCTACCGTGCGGTGATCCGCGAGCAGGCCGACAAGCACACCCTGGCGGTCTGGTATTCCGGGGTGAAGGCCACCGACATGGTCGAGGCGGTCGGCGCGGAGCTGGACACCTCGGCGACGAAGAAGACCCGCAAGGCGCTGCAGAAGGCCCGGCACCGCAACAACGTGCAGGCCTGGGGCAAGCTGACCCACGAGGTCGACGGGATCCGCCGGTTCACCGACGAGCCGCCGCTGATCGTCCCGATCCACCAGCTCGCCTCCCCCGAGCTGATCGCCAACGGCTTCCAGAACGTGCGCCAGGCGTTCGACCGGTACCGCAGCACGCTCAGCTTCGCGCACCGCCACCTGCTCAACGAGTTCGAGGTCAGCGACATCGCCCGCAAGGTCGTCGGGGTGGGCAGCGTCGGGATGGATGCCTGGATCGCGCTGATGCACGGGGCGGCGCAGGACGACCCGCTGATCCTGCAGCTCAAGCAGGCGACCACCTCGGTGCTGCAGCGCTATCTGCCCGGCCCGGCGTACCAGCATCACGGGGAACGGGTCGTCGACGGACAGACCCTGATGCAGCGCACCAGCGACATCTTCCTGGGCTGGCAACGCACCGAGGGCGTCGATGGGACGACCCGCGACTACTACGTGCGCCAGCTGCGCGACGGCAAGGGCTCGGTCGTCGTCGAGGCGCTGACACCGCAGGAGATGGCGATGTACGCCGAGTTCTGCGGGACGGCGCTGGCGTACGCCCATGCCCGCGGCGGTGACCGCTACGAGATCGCGGCCTATCTGGGTGAGGACAACGTCTTCGACAAGGCGATGGTCGCCTTCGCCGACGCGTACGCGGCCCGGAATCACGAGGACTACGAGAAGTTCACCGCGGCCATCGCCGAAGGCAGCCTTCCCGCCGAGACCGGCGTGTGATGCTGGAGCCTGTCAGCGGCGAACGCGGATCGGAGCCAAGGAGAGGAATGACATGACCAAGGTGCTGTACGCCGAGTTCACCGCGACCCCCGGCAATGCCGACCGGGTCGCCGAACTGCTGGCCGGGTTGGCCAGGGATGTGCGGGCCGAGGAGGGCAATCTGATCTTCGACGCCCATCGGCTCAGCGAGGACCGGGACAAGTTCTTCGTCTATGAGGTCTATCGCGACGACGACGCCTTCGAAACCCACATCGCCGCCCCCTATGGCGCGGTGTTCAATGCCGCCCTCAACGACCTGATCGTTGAGGACCACTCGGTGCTGACCTTCCTCGATCCGATCGAGTGACCCCGCCCACCGCAGACATGACAGAAGGCCCTGGTCGGAGAAACTTCTCCGGACCAGGGCCTTCGCGTTGTCGGGGTGACAGGATTTGAACCTGCGACCTCTTCGTCCCGAACGAAGCGCGCTACCAAGCTGCGCCACACCCCGATGCCCCGAACCGTCGGCTCCGGGCACCCGATGAATGATAGACCCACCGAGGTTCGGGCCACAAACCGGAATCAGCGGGTGATGGTGATGGTGTCGTAGGGGCGGACCTCGCGCGCGACGGTCCGCAGCTGCTCACCATCGATCGTGATCCCGGCGCGGGCGGTGCCGTCGTCGGCCTGCACTGCGGCCGCGCGCGCACCCTGGTCGAGCGCGATCGCGATCCGCGGGTCGGCGCCGGCGAGATAGGGATTCGTCCCCAGTGGGTACGCCTCGGCGAGCGGATAGCTGCCCGCGGCCAGCCCGCTCTCCCGGGCATCGGCCGCGACGACCTGATCGAATCCGCAGGTCGAATTGGTGCGCAGATAGAGCTTCAGCGAGGCGGTGGCGCCGGTGCCGCTGACCACGGTGAGGCTGCGGTTGTTCGCCGGCCAGACCACATCGACCCCGTCCAGGGTGAACCGGCACTCGGTCCACAGCGGCGAGGATTCCGGGCGCCCGGTCATCTCGATCCGGGTCGCACCGCTCGCCGCGTCATAGCCGATCCGGCCGTACTGGAAGTCGCTGGCCCGCCCGCCGGGCACGGCGTACTCACCGCCGACCGGCAGCCCCAACTCGGACACCTCCGCACCCACTGCCCGGTAGCGGGCCGCGATCGCACCCTGCACCGCCTGGGCACCGGTGGCCGGCGACCAGAGGATGACCCCGTTGCTGAAGCTGCTCACCCGGCTGCCCGGCAGCCGGCCGTCCTCCTCGTCGCTGGTCGGCAGACCCAGACCGGCCCCGACCTGGCGGTAGCGCTCGGCGATCACACCCTGCACGGCGTACGCGCCGAGCTCCGGTGTCCAGTAGATCTGGCCGTTCTGGAATGCGGTCCGCCGGGCACCGAGGTGACCGTCGGTCTCGTTGCCGACCGGCAGCCCGAGCGCCTCCCGCACGGCCGGATCCCCGGCGTACCGGCCGTCGATCTCCCCGAAGACCACCTGCGCACCGGTCTCGGCGGACCAGTAGATGGCACCACCGGTGAACCGGCTCTGCCGGCTGCCCGGACGCGAGCCGTCCTGCTCGTCACCGACCGGGGCGCCGAGCCGGGTCTGCTCGGCCGCGCTCAGGGTGCTGAACCGCCGCTCGATCGCACCCACCAGGACCCGGGCGGCCGGTGGGGCGTAGTAGATGGTGCCACCGGCGAAGCGCTGGATCCGGCTGCCGGGCACCGGCCCATCGGTCTCCGCGCCGGCCGGGCTGCCGAGATAGGAGTTCGTCCCGCCGAGCTGCTGCCAGCGCTCGGTGATCGGGGTGGGCGCGTTCGGGGCCGCGGACGCCGAGGGCGCGAGCAGCGCGAGCACGGCCACGCCGAGCCCGAACACCATCGCGAACCGTCGGCGCACGATCACTCCTCTCCTCACCGTTCGGCAGCGTAGACGGGTGCGCGCGGGGGGCCTAGAAACTCTCAGCCGCCGGCTGAGGGTTGGCGTACGCCCGATCGGGCCACCCTGCAGCCATCGGCGGGGCGCGTTAGGCTGCCCGGGAGCGCCCAATCGGGTTCTGGCAACGATGAGGGAGATGGCATGGACAAGGTGGTCCGTTCGGCCGCCGAGGCGGTGGCGGAGATCCAGGACGGGTCCCGGCTGACCGTCGGCGGGTTCGGGTTGTGCGGCATTCCGATGGTGCTGATCAAGGCGCTGCACGATGCGGGCACGACCGATCTCGAAGTGGTGTCGAACAACTGCGGGGTCGATGACTGGGGGCTGGGCATCCTGCTGGGTGACAAGCGGATCAACCGCATCATCGCCTCCTATGTCGGTGAGAACAAGGAATTCGCGCGGCAGTACCTCTCCGGGGAGCTCGAGGTGGAGCTGACCCCGCAGGGCACGCTGGCGGAGCGGATGCGGGCCGGCGGCAGCGGGATCCCCGCCTTCTACACCGTCACCGGTGTCGGCACCCAGGTGGCCGATGGTGGCCTGCCGTGGCGCTACGACGCCGACGGCAATGTCGTGAAATCCTCGCCACCGAAGGAAACCCGGGTCTTCGAGACCCTCGATGGCGACAAGGAGTTCGTGCTCGAGCACGCCATCGTCTCCGACTTCGGCCTGGTCCGCGCCTGGAAGGGCGACCGGCACGGGAACCTGGTGTTCCGCGAGGCCGCGCAGAACTTCAACCCGGTGTGCGCGATGGCCGGCAAGGTGACGATCGCCGAGGTCGAGGAGCTCGTCGAACCGGGCGAGATCGATCCCGCCGAGGTGCATCTGCCGGGTGTCTATGTGCACAAGGTGGTTCCGCTGACCCCGGAACAGGCCGCCGACAAGCGGATCGAGAAGACCACCGTACGCCCCCGCCCGGAGTCGGCGGACGCGCAGAGCAAGGAGGCCTGAGATGCCCTGGACCCGTGAGCAGATGGCCGCCCGCGCCGCGCAGGAGCTGGAGGACGGCTCCTATGTGAACCTCGGCATCGGGCTGCCGACGATGGTGCCAAACTATGTCGCCGACGATGTGGAACTGGTGCTGCAGTCCGAGAACGGCATCCTCGGCACGGGGGCGTACCCCTATGAGGGTGATGAGGATCCCGACCTGATCAATGCCGGCAAGGAGACCGTGACGCTGCGCAAGGGCGCCTCGCTCTTCGATTCCGCGCTCAGCTTCGGGATGATCCGTGGCGGCAAGATCGACGCCGCGATCCTCGGCGCCATGCAGGTGTCGAAGAACGGTGACATCGCCAACTGGATGATCCCCGGCAAGATGGTCAAGGGCCCCGGCGGGGCGATGGATCTGGTGCACGGCGCCAAGAAGGTGATCGTGCTGATGGAGCACGTCGCCAAGGACGGCTCCTACAAGGTGGTCAACGAGTGCTCGCTGCCCTACACCGGCAAGGGTGTGGTGCAGCGGATCATCTCCGACCTCGGCGTCATCGATGTCACCGAGAACGGCCTGGAACTGATCGAACTCGCCCCGGACGTCACCGAGCAGGAGATCCGCGACAAGACCGAACCGGAGCTGATCAGCAAGCTCTGAGGGTCAGCGCGGCGGTTGCTGGGTCTGTTGCAGGTACGCCCCGGGCGGACCCGGCGGGTGGGTCGATTGCGCGCCCTGGCGTCCACCCCAGGCCTTGACGACCGCCAGCACCAGGCAGACCGTGCTGGCCAGTCCGAGCACGCTCGCGACGATCTGCGGCACGAGGACGATCAGGACCCGGTCGGCGGAGTCGGAGGCGAGGGCCGTCACCGCGGGGAAGCTCGCCCGCGCCAGCAACATCAGCACACCGGCCACCACGACCAGCACCCGCACGGTGCCACCGGTCTTGACGATCGCGAAGATCAGCACCGCAAGCGTCGCCAGGGTGAACGCGATGGACATCACGGACACGATGAGGCCGATCTGCGCGACCGAGGTTGATCCCATGCGGCAACGCTAGTCGGCGGTGGTGTCAGCGATCTCGCGGCCCGCGTCGATGAGGGCGGTGAGCATGGCATCGGCGGCGGGGGTCCGCGCGGTGCCGCGGAGGACGGTGACCCCGACCGACCAGCCGACCTCATCCAGCGGCAGGTCGAGTGTGGTCAGGGCCGGGTCGTCGCGGACCAGCGACCGCGGCAGGATCCCGAGGTACCGCCCGGTGCCCAGCAGCCGCCGGATGGTCAGGAAGGTGTTGCACTCCACCACATTCGCCGGCAGCACGCAGCCGTGCCGGGTGAAGAACTGCTCCACCTCGGTGCGCAGGGTGGTCTCGGCGACCGGCAGCAGCCACGGCTGGCCCAGCAGCTCGGGCAGCTCCGGCGGCGCGGCCGAGGCGAGCGGATGCCCGGTACCGACCGTGAGCGCCATCGGCTCGCGATACACGCCATGGAAGGAGAAACGGGGATCGTCCTGTTGTGCCGCCCGCCCGGTGATCAGGTCCAGTCCACCCGCCGCCAGGGCCGAACGCAGCATCCCCACGGTGTCCTCGCGGACCACCACCCGCAGTCCCGGATGCCGACTCTTCAGCCGGTCGATCGCCAACGGCAGCAGCAGATGCGCCGCCGCCAGATAGGTGCCGACGGTGACCGTGCCCAGATCGGCGCGCCCGAGCTGCTCGAGGTGGGTCTGCGCGCTGCGCAGCTCCGCCAGCACCGACTGCGCGTGCCGGACGAACGCCGCACCGTAGTCGGTGACCGTCATCCCCCGCGGGTGCCGCTCGAACAGAGGTACGCCCAGGATCTCCTCGAGTTCCTGGATCGCCCGGGTGACCACCGGCTGGCTGATGTAGAGCTCCTCGGCGGCCCGGACCAGGCTGCCGTGCTCCGCCACGGCCGTGACCAGTGTCAGGTGCCGCAGCTTCAGCCGGCTGTCGAATCCTCGCGTGCTCATCCCGCCCCCTCCGCGTACACCTATGCCCGGAGAGGCATAGCCCCTGCGCGAAATCCTACTGGCTGGGTATCGCCCCCGGGGGCACAATCAAACCAGAGCAGCCGAGCAAGGAGGACCATGACCGACGCCAGAACCGTGCCGGGCAAGGCGAAACCGCGCGGCCGCTTCCCGCATGTGAAGGTCTCCGGCGGGTTCGCATTCGTCTCCGGCACCAGCAGCCGTCGCCCGGACAACACCTTCGCCGGGGTCGAGGTCGACGAGCTGGGCACCACGAACCTGGACATCCGCGCCCAGACCGAGGCGGTGATCGGCAATCTCGCCGACATCCTGGCCGAGGTCGGTGCCGGGCTGTCCGACATCGTGCAGATCACCACCTTCCTGGTGAACATGAACGACTTCGGTGGCTACAACGAGGTGTACGCCCAGCACTTCGAGGAGACCGGGCCGGCGCGCACCACGGTCGCGGTGCACCAACTCCCCCATCCCCATCTGCTGATCGAGATCCAGGCCATCGCAAGCATCCCGGAGGAGCAATCGTGAGCATCCCGACCGTCTTCAACTTCGAACGTTGGATCGCCGAGCATCAGGACCAGCTCCGGCCACCGGTGAACAACAAGCAGATGTATGAGCAGACCGCCGACTTCATCATCCAGGTCGTCGGTGGCCCCAACCAGCGCACCGACTTCCATGTCGACCCCTACGAGGAGTGGTTCTACCAGTACCGCGGCTCGATGCACGTCAACATCCAGACCGAGAACGGGGCCGAGCGGGTCGTCATCAACGAGGGTGACATGTGGCTGCTGCCGGGCAATGTGCCGCATTCGCCGCAGCGCCCCGAGGCCGGGTCGATCGGCATCGTGGTGGAACGGATCCGCCCCGAGGGTGTCCTCGAGTCCTTCCGCTGGTACTGCCCCGAGTGCAACCACCAGCTCCATGAGGTGGAGTTGCAGGTGCGTGACATCGTCGCCGACCTGCCGCCGGCCTTCGAGAAGTTCTATGCCGACGAGGAACTGCGACACTGTGCCAACTGCGGTGCGGTCCATCCGGGGCGCGGCGCGTGAGCCAGGAATCCCAGCCACCGTTGACGAATCCGATCCTGGACAAGGTCGACGCCCATTCCCATCACGTCCCGCACGGTTGGCCGGAGCTGGCCGAGGTCGCCGGTGGTGGGGCGGACTGGCCATGGCTGAAACCGCTCACCGAGCGGGAGGCGATGATCATGGTCGGCTCGACCGAGTTCCGGCGGATCGGTGACAACTGCTGGTCCCCCGAGGTCCGCCTGTCCGACATGGCGCGCAGCGGGGTCACCCACCAGGTGGTGTCACCGACCCCGGTGTTCTTCGGCTACGACCGCCCGCCGGAACAGGCGATGCGGGTGGCCCGGGTGTTCAACGATCTGGGTCGGGAGATGTTCGCCGACACCGGCGAGGCGTTCAGCACCTTCTGCCAGGTGCCGCTGCAGGATGCCGACCTGGCGTGTGCGGAGCTGGACCGCTGCCTGGCGAACGGTCACCGCGGTGTCGAGATCGGCAACCATGTCGGCGACCGCGATCTCGACGACGCGGGCATCGTCACCTTCCTGCAGCACTGCGCCGAGGTCGGTGCACCGGTTTTCGTGCACCCGTGGGACATGCCGAACTCGCCGCGGCTGAACCGCTACATGCTGCAATGGCTGACCGGGATGCCGGCAGAGACCCATCTGTCGATCCTGTCGCTGATCCTCAGCGGCGCCTTCGACCGGATCGATGACCGGCTGCGGATCGCCTTCGCCCACGGCGGTGGGTCGTTCGCGTTCTGGCTCGGCCGGGTGGAGAACGCCTGGCAGCGCTCCCCGAATGTCAACCGGGGCAGCGAAAAACCGCCGTCACACTATCTGGACCGGATCCTGGTGGATTCGGTGGTCTTCGACCAGCGGGCGCTGCGGCTGCTGGTGGACACCCTCGGCGCCGACCACGTGCTGCTCGGCTCGGACCACCCCTATCCGCTCGGCGAGGAGCCGGTCGGCCAGGTCGTCGAGGACGCCGAGGCCGCCGATTGGCTCACCGCCGAGCAGGCGGCGGCGATCCGTGGCGGCAACGCGCGCCGCTATCTCGGTCTCGCCTAGGCGTACCCGTCAGCGGCCGGTGCCGGCGTAGACGACGGCCTCACCCTCGGCGTCCAGCCCGAACGCGGTGTGCGCGGCACGGACCGCGCGATCCACCGCCTCGGCGTCGACGACCACCGAGATCCGGATCTCGGAGGTGGAGATCATGTCCAGGTTGACCTCGGCATCGGCCAGCGCCCGGAAGAACCGCGCGGTGACCCCGGGGTGCGACTTCATCCCGACGCCCACGATCGACACCTTGCCGATCTGGTCGTCGAAGAGCAGCTCCTCGAAACCGACCTCGGGCTGGATCTCGTTCAGCTTCTGCATCGCGTTCCGGCCCTCGGTCTTGGGCAGGGTGAAGGAGATGTCGGTGCGCGAGGTGGAGACCCGCGACTGGTTCTGCACGATCATGTCGATGTTGATGCCGGAGGCGGCGATCGCGTCGAAGATCCGGGCGGCCTCACCGACCTTGTCGGGCACCCCGACGATGGTGATCTTGGCCTCGCCGCGGTCGTGCGCGACACCGGAGATAATGGCCTGTTCCATCGGGTTTCCATCCTTGTCGGTCGTGGCGATGTCCTTGAGGTCCTTGACCCAGGTGCCGGGGCGGTCGGAGAAGGAGGAACGCACATGCACCTGCACGTTCTCCCGGCGGGCGTACTCGACGCAGCGCAGGTGCAGCACCTTGGCGCCGCTGGCCGCCATCTCCATCATTTCCTCGTAACTGATCTCGGGCACCTGGCTGGCGGCCGAGACGATCCGCGGGTCGGCGGTGAAGATGCCGTCCACGTCGGTGTAGATCTCGCAGTAGTCGGCGCCGACGGCGGCGGCCAGCGCGACCGCGGTGGTGTCGGAGGCGCCGCGGCCGAGGGTGGTGATGTCCTTGGTGTCCTGGGCGACGCCCTGGAAGCCGGCGACGATCACGATCGAGCCCTCATCGAGAGCGGTGGTCACCCGGCCGGGGGTGATGTCGATGATCCGGGCATCACCGTGCTTGCCGGTGGTGATCACCCCCGCCTGGGAACCGGTGTAGGAGCGGGCCTCGACACCCAGATCGGCGAGCGCCATCGCCAGCAGCGCGGCACTCTGCCGCTCACCGGTGGTCAGCAGCATGTCCAGCTCGCGCGGCTTGGGGATCGGCGAGACCTGCAGTGCCAGGTCCATCAACTCGTCGGTGGTGTCACCCATCGCCGAGATCACCACGCAGACGTCCTTGCCCGACTGCTTGGTGGCCAGGACCCGCTTGGCGACGCGCTTGATGCTGTCGGCGTCGGCGACCGACGAGCCGCCGAACTTCTGCACTACCCGGGTCAACTCATTCTCCTCGCTGCCTCACCTGGTCGCGGCCCGCGAACGGGGTCCGCCGATGCAGCGGCCACAATACCGGCCGTGCGGGAGGGCACCAGACTCGTCCACGGGCGCCGGCGCGGTGCCTCTAGGCTGAGCCCATGACTACGCGCTGGGGTATCGCCGGGACCGGACGGATCGCCGATGTGGTGGCCGAGGACTTCGCCCATGTGAGCAATGGTGAGCTGGTCGCGATCGGCTCCCGGGACGCCGACCGGGCGGCCGAGTTCGGTGCCCGGCACGGCGGCGCCCGCGGGCTGACCTATCGCCAGCTGATCGACGATCCCGAGGTGGATGCGATCTATCTGGGTACGCCGCATCCGCAGCACCGTGATCTGGCCCTGGCCGCCATCGCCGCCGGAAAGGCCGTCCTGGTGGAGAAGGCGTTCACCGCGACCGTCGCCGGTGCGGAGCAGGTGGTCGACGCCGCGCGGCAGGCCGGGGTGTTCTGCATGGAGGCGATGTGGACCCGGTTCCAGCCGGCGACGGTGAAGGCGCGGGAGCTGATCGCCGACGGCGCCATCGGTGAGGTGCGCCAGGTGCAGGCCGACCTGGGTGCCTACCGGGCGTACGACCCGAGCGACCGGCTCTTCGACCCGAAGCTCGGTGGCGGGGCGGCCCTGGATCTGGGTGTCTATGTGCTCTCGATCGCCCAGCAGTTCCTGGGTACGCCGGACAAGGTCACCGCGCACGGCGAGTTGGCGCCCAACGGGGTCGACATGAGCTTCGGCGCGCTGCTCGGTCACGCGGACGGGCGCGTCGGCGTGGTCACCGCCGGGTTCGACGTGGCCTCCCCGGGCCGCGCGGTGGTGATGGGCAGCGACGGTTCGATCGAGCTGATGCCGCGCTTCCACCACCCCACCCGGCTGCGGGTCACCCCGCGCCAGGGTGATGCCTATGAGCTCGAGCTGCCGGCGAGCGGGCGCGGGTACGCCCACGAGTTCAACGCGGTCGATGAATACCTGGCCCAGGGGTTGACCGAGAGCCCGGTGATGCCGCTCGATGACACCCTCGCCGTCCAGCGGATGCTCGGCCAGGTCACCGACCAGCTCGGCGTCCAGTACGAAGAAGGCACCGTCGAGGTCTGACACCCCACGCTCATCGAGTGCCGACCATGCGCAGCGAAGCGGAGCAATGGTCGGCGTGGGATCGCGTCAGAGGGGACGGAAGGTGAGGCCCAGTGTGAAATCCCGCGGGGTGAGCCAGTGTTCGCGGCTGGGCGGGGCGCCGCAGGCGGCGGAGCCGAGGGCGTGCTGGGCGAGGTCGAGATTCAGCCAGTGCCGGTCCCCGACCACCAGGTCATCGACGTGGGTCGCGGCGGCCAGCTGCTCGGCGGTCCACGGGTGCAGCGACACGTTGATCGGGGTGTCGGACTCGATCCGCAGCCCGTGCCCGGCCTCACCGCCGCCGACCAGGCACCAGCTCACCTCGGCGCGGTTGCCGTTCTCCTGCGGGAAGACATACGGCGTCTGCAGCTCGTCGATCCCGGCGGTCCAGCGACCCAGTCGCTGCGACTCGTGCGAGTCGACATAGGCCTCCCCCGGGCCGCGGCCGAACCAGGTCAGCCGATCCCATTCGGGCGGTACGCCGAACCGCAGGCCGATCCGGGGCAGGGTCGCCCCGAGGTCGCCGACGACCTCACCGGTCACGTCCAGGCGTACCCCGCCCCGCACGGCGGTCCAGCGCCAGCTGGTGCGGTACCCGGCGTTCGTCGCGGCCGGACCATCCTGGGTGACGAACTCCAGCCCGGTGGCGGTGTCGGCCGCCGAGACCAGCCGATGGTGCAGTCGGTGCAACCCGATCCGGTGCCAGGCGGTGGCGGCGTCGGCGGCATGACTGCCCCGCCGGTCGTTGTCGATCGGCGCCCGGTAGAGATCCAGCACCGGACCCTCGACGGCGACGCCGAACAGCTCGGTGAGGCGGCCGCGCCCGTCGAAGCTCGCCACCTCCGGCGCGGGTCGTCCCGCTCCCGCGTCCGGCGTACCCGGTTCGCGCCGATCCGCCTGGCCGAAGGTGATCTCGTGGCCGGCCTCGGCCCAGTTCCGCGCCTCGGCGAGCGTCACCGACACCGTGAGCACACCCGCCCCGGAGGTGGGCAGCGGCACCGTGACCCGCGCCCCGGTGGCCACCGGCGGCACGTCCAGCTCCCCGGCCTCCAGTTCGTCACCGGCGCCGTCGACCAGCGTCCAGGCGAACCGGAGATCGCCGCAATCGCCGTCCCGGTGGAGATTCTCGACCTCCACCAGGTCGGCACCGATGGTGATCCGGATCGGTTCGAAGACCTTCTTCAGCTCGATCAGGCCCGGGGACGGAGTGCGATCGGGAAGCACCAGCCCGTCGATGACGAAGTTGTCGTCGTGCAGTTCCTCGCCGAAATCCCCGCCATAGCGGAAACTCCGCCGCCCCTGCGCCGGTGTGATGCCGTGATCGAGCCACTCCCAGACGAACCCGCCGGCGATCCGGTCGTGCCGTTCGATCAGCTCCTGGTGCTCGCGCAGCTCCCCCGGCCCGTTGCCCATCGCGTGCACGTATTCGCAGAGCATGAACGGCAGGCTGCGGCTGCGTTCGGTGTAACGCGGCGGCACCACCCCGGTCTGGTAGCCGTCGTGCTCGGCGAGCCGCTGCCCGATCGCATCGATCTCGCTCAGTGAGGAATACATCCGCGAATAGATGTCGACGTATTCGCACTCGTAGTCACCCTCGTAATGCACCGGCCGTGACGGGTCGCGTTCCTTCGTCCAGGCAGCCATCGCGGCGATCCCGGGTCCGGTGTGCGATTCGTTGCCGAGGGACCAGAGCGCGATGCAGGGATGGTTCTTGTCCCGCTCCACGGTGCGCTGCATCCGTTCCAGCAGCGCCGGGAAGAAGCGTTCGTCGGTGGCCGGCGTACCCTGCCAGCCGATCACCTCGAAACCGTGGGTCTCCAGGTCGCATTCGTCGATCACCCACAGGCCGTATTCGTCGCAGAGATCCAGAAAGTCCGGATGCGGCGGATAGTGCGAGGTGCGCACGGCGTTGATGTTGTGGCGCTTCATCAGCAGCACATCGGCCAGCATCGTCGCCCGATCGAGCGTACGCCCGGTCTCGGGATGCCATTCGTGCCGGTTGACGCCGCGGAAGATCAGCGGCCGGTCGTTGGCGTACAGCACCCCGTCGCGGATGGCGATGCTGCGGAAGCCGATCCACTGCCGCACGGTCTCGCGCTCGCCGACCACCTCGAGCAGGTAGCGACGCGGTGATTCCGCCGACCACGGTTCGATCCCGGGCAGCTCCCGGGTCTCCCCCGGTGCCAGCTCCAGATCCAGCTCGGGCAGGCGTACCGTCGCCGACCCGCCGCTCACCTCGACCCGCAGGGTGCCGATCCCGTCGACCCAGTCGGCGTGCACGAAGACGTCGTCGATGCCACCGGCGGGGCGGACGAGCAGGCTCACCGAACGGAAGATGCCCGAGAGCCACCACATGTCCTGGTCCTCCAGGTAGGAGGCGGCCGACCACTTGTGCACCCGGACCGCGAGCACGTTGCGGCCCGACACCAGCAGGTCGGTGACGTCGAACTCGTGCACCAGCCGGGAGCCGGTCGCGGTGCCGACGAGTTGTCCGTTCAGATAGCAGGCGAAGCTGGAGTCGACCCCGTCGAAGCGCAGCAGCACCCGGTCCTGGTCGTCCCCGAATCCCTGTGGTGGCGTGAAATCCCGGCGGTACTCCCCGGTCGGGTTCGCATCGGGAACGTGCGGCACGTCGATCGGGAACGGATAGAGCACATTGGTGTACGCCGGCAGGTCCCAGCCGAGGGGATCCTGGTCCGGGGTGCGCTCGGCGATGTCGGTGAGCTGCCAGCAGGACGGCACCGGCAGGGTGCGCCAGTCGGAATCGTCGAAGTCGACGGACTCGAACCCCTCGGTGGTCGCGGCCAGGCTCGGTGACCAGCGGAACCGCCAGTCCCCGTCCAGGTCCAGGCTCGGCGCCGAGGTGTCGAGCCGGGCCCGTGGCGGCAGCACCCCCTGCGACGCGGTGAAGTCCTCGACATAGCCGAAGTCAGTCATGCTCTCTCTTCCTGTGTCCACGCACCGCTGCGGGATTGTCGCTGGCCGCCATCCACCCTGCCACACGCCTGCGGTAGCCATGCGCCGACTAGGCTGGAGGAATGAGCGACGAGCAGTTTTCGATGCGAGCCGGCGATGCGGATCGTGACGATGCTGTGTCGTTGCTGCAGGAGCACCTGACCGCCGGCCGGTTGAGCCACGAGGAGTTCGATGAGCGGATCTCCAAGGCGCTGAGCGCCAAGACCCAGCAGGAACTCCGGGACCTGTTCACCGACCTGCCGGGCCGGCGACCGGGTGAGGCGGCCGACGCGTCGCGGGCACCGCAGGATCCGCCGGGCCGTGGTTTCGCCGAGTATCCGCAGACCCCCGGTGGCTATCCCGCCCCGGTCGACCACCCGGCGTACGGCCCCGGTGCCGGCTTCGCGCCGCCGAAACCCGAACGCCCCTGGTTCGCCCAGTGGTGGCTGCTGCTGGTCGCGATCTTCGTGTCCGGGATGAGCGGCGGCCGGCTCGGCCCGCTGGTGCCGATGGTGATCATCTGGCTGTGGGTGGTCTGGCCATTCCTGATCCGACCGCGGATGGGTCAGCAGTACCAGCCCCGGCAGGAGCAGGCGCCCTATTCGATGCGGATCACCCACACGGTGCGGGAGACCTACTATCCGACCCATGGATCGCGGCCGCTGACCAATGAGCAGCGGTTGCAGATCGAGGGCGCGCTGACCTACGGCAACAAGCACGAGGCGATCCGGCTCTACCAGGAGTTCACCGGCGCCGGGATCCCCGAGGCCACCCAGGTGGTCCGTACGATGCAACGCGAACTCGGCGGCTGAGCACCTCCCGCGATACGCTCGCCACAGGCCCTTCCGGACCACCAGCGATTGCGGTTCCACCAGGGGCCGGAAAGGTGGCCAGGTGTCCGCAACGGTTCTTGTGCTCAACAGCGGCAGCTCATCGGTGAAGTTCGCCCTCTACGATCCCGAACGCGAGCAGGAGCTCCTCAGCGGCATCGCCGAACGGGTCGGTACGCCCCGGGCGAGCGCGACGATCCGACTGCCGGACGGCGAACGCGAACTGACCGACCTGGGCGACGGTGATCATCAGGCGGTGCTGAGCCGGGTGCTGTCGGGGCTCGGTGACTGGCTCGACGAGCAGGGCCATCACATCGCCGCGGTCGGGCACCGGTTGGTGCACGGCGGGGAGCGGTTCCACTCCTCGGTGGTGCTGGATGAGGAGACCCTGGCCGCGGTGCGGGACTGCATCCCGCTCGCCCCGCTGCACAATCCGGCCAACATCGCCGGCGTCGAGGCCGCCCAGCAGGTGCTGCCGGAGGTGCCGCAGGTCGGGGTGTTCGACACCGCCTTCCACCAGACGATGCCGGCGCACGCCTATCGCTATGCGGTGCCGCCGGAGTGGTACAGCGACCTGGGCGTACGCCGGTACGGATTCCACGGAACCAGCCACCGCTACGTCTCGCAGCGCGCCGCCGAGTTCCTCGACCGGCCGCTGGCCGAGCTCCGGATGATCACCGCCCACCTGGGCAACGGCTGCTCGCTGACCGCGATCCGTGACGGCGTCAGCGTGGACACCTCGATGGGACTGACCCCGCTGGAGGGTGTGGTGATGGGCACCCGCTCCGGGGACGTCGATCCCGGCGTACCGGGTTATGTCCAGGATCGGACCGGTGCCGAGCTGGAACAGATCACCCTCGATCTGAACAAGCGCAGCGGGCTGCTCGGCCTCTCCGGGGTGAGCAACGACATGCGCGAGATCCGAGCCGCCGCCGACGACGGCGATCCCGACGCCCGGCTGGCGTTGGAGGTGTTCGGCTATCGGCTCGCCAAATACGTCGCCGCGCTGGCGGTCGCGACCGAGGGGGTGGATGTGCTGGTGTTCACCGGCGGCATCGGCGAGAACGACACCCAGATCCGTGCGGAAGTGCTGCAGCGGTTGGGATTCCTCGGGCTGCGCCTGGATGCCGGCGCCAATGACGCACTGCGCGGCGAACCGGGTGTGATCACCACCGAGGACTCCCCGGTCACCGCCCTGGTCATACCGACCGATGAGGAACTGGTGATCGCCCGGGACGCCCACCAGCTCACCACGGAGGCAGATCGATGAGCCGCCGGATCCTGGTGGTGCCGATCAACCACGGTGCCGAACTGACCGCCACCTGTCTCGGCCTGGTGCACGCCCTGGACGCCCGGGGGGTCGATGTCGGCTATCTGAAGCCGGTCGCGCAGAACCGCGGCGGCCGGCCCGACCACGCGCATCGGCTGGTCCGCCTGATCAGCCCGTTGCAGGCACCGGAGCCGATCGGGGTGAGCGAGGCCGAGGGGTTCATCGCCCGCGCCGAGGACGACGACCTGATGGAGCGCGCGCTGACCGTCGGCGAGGAGGTGCTCGCCCGCCACGATCTGGTGGTCGTCGAGGGTCTGCTGCCGAGCGCGGAGCTCACCTATTCCGGTCGGGTCAACCACGACCTGGCGCAGGCGCTGGACGCGGAGATCCTGCTCGTCGGCGCGGTCCGGGACCATTCCCCGGAACAGCTGGCCACGCTGGTGTCGGGGGCGGCGGGCTCCTATGCGGTCGGTGAATCGAGCCGGGTCTGCGGGATCCTGCTCTGCCGGTTGCCGGCCGACGCGGACGCGGAGGCGTACCGGCGGGTCGTCGGGCGCAGCGGGCCGCCGGTCGTGGGGGTGGTCACCGAGTCGCCGGACCTCTACTGGCCGCGGGTCGCGGATCTGGTCCGCCAGCTCGATCTGGAGGTGCTGAACGCCGGTGATCAGGAGCGCCGGATCCGGCGTACCACGATCATCGCCCAGGCGATCCCCGGTGCGGTGCCCGAGCTGAAGGAGGGCCGGCTCTGCGTCTTCCCCGGTGACCGGCACGATGCGGTGATGGCTTCCGCACTGGCGACCATGAGCGGTACCCGGTTGGCCGCGGTGCTGCACACCAAGGGTGTCCCGCCGGACCCGAGCCTGATGGCGCTGGCCCAACCGGCACTGGATTCGGGTCTGCCGATCCTGCTGTCCCGTGAGGGCACCTTCGACACGGTGGACAAGGTGATCCGGATGGACACCGAGATCCCCGCCGACGATGAGACCCGCACCCGGCTGGTCACCGAACGCTTCGGCGAGGCGTTCTCCGAGCAGTGGCTGGCGAGTCTGCCCGCCGAGTCCACCCGGCGCCGGCTCAGCCCGGCGGCGTTCCGTCGCCAGCTGACCCTGCTGGCGCAGCAGGCCGGCAAGCGGATCGTGCTGCCCGAGGGTGCCGAACCGCGGACCGTGCAGGCCGCCTTTTCCTGTCAGCGCAAGAAGATCGCGCAGTGCGTGCTGCTGGCGCCGCACTCGGAGGTGGAGGCGGTCGCGATGCAGCTCGGGCTCGAGGTGCCCGACGACATCGAGATCATCGACCCCGCCGAGGTGGCCGACCGCTATGTCGATGCCCTGGTGGAACGCCGCAGGCACAAGGGCATGTCGCCGCAGATGGCCCGGGACTCGCTGGCCGACACCGTGGTGCTGGGCACCATGATGCTCTATCTGGGTGAGGTCGACGGGCTGGTCTCCGGGGCGGTGCACACCACCGCGAACACGGTCCGCCCGGCGCTGCAGATCCTCGGTACCAGCCCGGATGCCAGCCTGGTCTCCTCGGTGTTCTTCATGGGCTTGCCCGATGAGATCGTCGTCTACGGTGACTGTGCGATCAATCCCGATCCGGATGCCGAGCAGCTGGCCGATATCGCGATCCAGTCGGCTGATTCGGCGAAGGCCTTCGGGATCGAGCCGCGGGTGGCGATGATCTCCTTCTCCACCGGGACCTCCGGGGCCGGTGCGGATGTGCAGAAGGTGGCCCGGGCGACCGAGCTGGTACGCCAGCGGCGCCCGGATCTGCTGGTCGACGGCCCGCTGCAGTACGACGCGGCGACGACCGCCTCGGTGGCTCGCTCCAAGGCACCGGATTCCCCGGTCGCCGGTCGGGCGACGGTGTTCATCTTCCCCGATCTGAACACCGGTAACACCACCTACAAGGCGGTCCAGCGCAGCGCCTCGGTGATCAGCGTCGGGCCGATGCTGCAGGGCATCGCCAAACCGGTCAACGATCTCTCCCGCGGCGCCCTGGTCGAGGACATCGAATACACCATCGCCCTGACCGCGATCCAGGCGGCCGCCGCCGGCTCCTGACCCTCCGAACTTGTCAGGGGTTATGCACACTGCCTGCGCCGAGAACTGTGTGATCGGCCCCAGGAGTTCGGATGGCGCGCCGCGCGCGAGCCGGACGACACACCCCATTCACAGGGTCCTCACAAATTGGCGACGTTTACTCTCCCGCATGACATCCGATCCACGAGATCTGCGCATCGGGGACGCCGAACGCGACGACGCCACCCAACTGCTGCAGGAGCATTTGAGTGCCGGCCGACTGGACGCCGACGAGTTCGACGAACGCGTGCAGCAGGCCCTGCAGGCGACCCATGAATCCGATCTGGGCGCCCTCTTCCGTGATCTGCCGGGCCGCCGACCGGGGCAGGGGATGGCCCCGGCCCCGGTGCAGCGCCCGCTGGTCCCGCAGAGCCCGATCCCGCCGATCGCCTGGTGGATCGGTACCGCCACGCTGGCGGCCTTCACCCTGATGGCGATGATCGCGCCGCTGGCGGCGCACCATCCCGGCCGGTACGGGCATCACGGCCGGGGTCGTGGCCCGGCCGCCGATCAGGTCGCCCAGCAGGGTGGCCAGCCGGTCTTCTGGGTGGTGCTCGGGATCATCGGCCTGGTGGCCCTGGTGGTCGCCGGGGTGTTCGCCGTCCGGAAGATCCGCAGCAGGCGCCGAGCCTCCGCGAAGCGCGGCTGAACCGGGGTGATACGCCGCCTCAGCGGCGTACCACCCGAACCGCCAGACCCAGGTCGGCGTCGCTGACCCAGCCCTCGCCCTGCCCGTCGCCGCGGCGTACCGAGCCGGCCAGCACCTCGTCGGCGATCAGGTCGGCGTGCCGTTCCACCGCCTCGGCGAGCTCACCCTCGGCGGCCCAGTCCAGCGCGATCCGGTCGGACACCTCGAAACCGCTGTTCTTGCGGGTCTCCTGGATCAACCGGATCGCCTCCCGGGCCAGGCCGGCGAGCCGCAGCTCGTCGCTGACCTCGAGATCCAGGGCCACCGTCTCGCCCTGGTCGTTGACCACCGACCAGCCCTCGCGGGGGCGTTCGGAGACGATCACGTCGTCGACCGCCAGTTCGACCGGTTCGGCACCGACCTCGGGCACCTCGATCGTCGCGGATCCCCGGGTACGCAGGGATTCCGCGAGCGCTGCGGCATCACCGGCGGCGATGGCGTTCGCCACCACGGGGGTCTGCTTGCCGAACCGCTTGCCGAGCGAGCGGAAGTTGCCCTTGACGGTGTAGTCGACCAGGTCCCCGGCGGAGCCGAACGGCTCGACCGCGACCACGTTGAGCTCGGCGGCGATCTCGCTGCGCAGTTCCGGAGTCAGCGAGTCGTACGCCGCAGAGGGCACCAGGATCCGTGCCAGCGGCTGACGCACCTTGACCCGTGCCTCGGCCCGGGCCGCGCGGCCGAGCTCGACCAGCCGCTCGGTGAGCGCCATCGATCGCTCCAGCTGCTCGTCGACCAGTGACTCGTCGGCCACCGGCCAACTCGCCAGGTGCACCGAGCGCGGGCCCTCGGGATCGCTGCTGACGAAGAGATCCTGCCAGACCCGTTCGGTGATGAACGGGGTGAGCGGGGCCATCAACCGGGTGAGCACGTGCAGGGTCTCGTGCAGCGTCCAGAGCGCCGCCGGGTCGCCGTCCCAGAACCGCCGCCGGGAGCGCCGGACGTACCAGTTGGACAGTTCGTCGATGAAGTCCTGGATCAGGGAACCGGTGCGCTGGGTGTCGAAGTTCTCCAGTGCCGCGGTGACCTCCTGCACCAGCCGGTTGGTCCGGGAGGTGAGCCAGCGATCCAGCACGTGCCGCTCGGCGACGGGTGGGGCCTCACCGGCCGGCGCCCAGCCGTTGGTCCGGGCGTACAACGCATGGAAAGCGACGCTGTTCCAGTAGGTGAGCAGCACCTTCCGCACGGTCTCGGTGATCGAGGCGTTGCCGACCCGGCGGGCCATCCACGGTGACCCGGAGCAGGCCATGAACCAGCGCACCGCGTCCGCGCCGTGGTCGTCCATCAGCGGGATCGGTTCCAGGATGTTGCCCAGATGCTTGGACATCTTGCGGCCGTCCTCGGCCAGGATGTGGCCGAGGCAGAGCACGTTGCGGTAGTCGTTCTGATCGAAGACGGCGGTGTTCACCGCCATCTGCGAATAGAACCAGCCGCGGGTCTGGTCGGTGGCCTCGCAGATGAAGTCGGCCGGGAAATGCTTCTCGAAGACCTCCGCCGAGCCCTCCTTCCACGGATAACCCCACTGCGCGAACGGCATCGACCCGGAGTCGAACCAGGCGTCGATCACCTCCGGCACGCGGCGGTAGGTGCCCGGCTCACCGTCGAGGGTGAAGGTGACCTCGTCGATGAACGGACGGTGCGGGTCGAGATCGGAGAGATCCTTGCCGGCAAGGGATCCCAGCTCCTCGAGGCTGCCGACGGCGACCACCTTGCTGGGGTCGGCGTCGTTGCGCCAGATCGGCAGCGGGGTGCCCCAGTAGCGGGTCCGCGACAACGCCCAGTCGACGTTGTTCTTCAGCCAGTCGCCGTAGCGGCCCCACTTGATGGTCTCGGGATACCAGTTGGTGTTCTCGTTCTCCCGCAGCATCGCATCCTTGAACTCCGTGGTCCGGATGTACCAGGAGGGCTGCGCGTAGTACATCAGCGGCGTGTGGCAGCGCCAGCAGTGCGGATAGGGGTGCTCGTGCTTCAGGGTCCGGAACAGCGTGCCCTGCTCGCGCAGGTGGTCGATGATCACCGGATCGGCGTCCTTGAAGAACAGCTCGGAGACGAACCCGTTGCCGGGCAGGAAGCGTCCGTCCGGGCCGATCGGGTTGACGAAGGCGACGCCGTTCCGCTTGGTGGACAGGAAGTCGTCCTCGCCGAAGGCCGCCGACTGGTGCACCAGCCCGGTGCCCTCGCCGGTGGTCACATAGTCCTCGGTGACCACGAACCAGGCCCGGCCCGGCTGCTCCATCACCTCGATCGGGCGCTGGTAGTCCCAGCCGACCATCTCGGCTCCGGTGAACCGCTCACCGGCCTCCCAGCCCTCACCGAGGGCGAACTCGACCGATTCCGCGGCGACCACGACCGGCCGCTCGCCGTCGGAGCGGGCGACCACATACTCGATCTCGGCGCCGACCGCGATCAGCGCGTTCGAGACCAGCGTCCAGGGCGTGGTGGTCCAGATCAGCAGGTCCGCGCCGTCCGGCAGCCCGGGCGTGCCCCCGGGGGCGTAGGGGCCGGAGGTGAGCGGGAAGCGGGCGTAGACCGTGGTGTCGACGGTGTCCTCGTAACCCTGCGCGACCTCGTGGTCGGAGAGCGTGGTGCCGCAGCGCGGGCAGTAGGGGGCGACCCGCTGATCCTCGGTCAGCCAGCCCTTCTCGTAGATCTGCTTGAGCGCCCACCATTCGCTCTGCACATAGTCCGAATCCATCGTCCAGTAGGCCTCGTCGAGGTTGACCCAGTAGCCCATCCGGGTGGTCAGCTCGGCGAAGGCGTCGACATGCCGCATCACCGACTCGCGGCAGCGGGCGTTGAACGCCTCGATGCCGAAGGCCTCGATCTCCGGCTTGCCGTTGATGCCGAGTTCCTTCTCGACGGCGAGTTCGACCGGCAGGCCGTGGCAGTCCCAGCCGGCCTTGCGGTCGACCCGGCGGCCCTGCATGGTGCGGAACCGCGGGAAGACGTCCTTGAAGACGCGGGCCTCGATGTGGTGGGTGCCGGGCATCCCGTTGGCGGTCGGCGGGCCCTCGTAGAAGGTCCAGGTCTCACCGTCGGCGGTCTGCTCCAGGGATGCCTCGAAGGTGTCCTGCTCGTTCCAGAGCTGGAGGATCTCGCGCTCCATCTGGGGCAGGTCGATCTGCGGCGGCACCGCGCGGTAGCTCTCGGTGCGTTCGGTGGCCGACTCGGTGGTCGTTTCACTGCTCATCGGAAAGGGCGTCCTCTTCGTGGATCCTGCACTGCGAAGAGGGACGAGCCGTCGGCCCGCGGTACCACCCTCGTTGGCCGGCCACCCACGGCGTCCGGCCCACTCGATTGCTCGCCGCGGCCGGGTCTAGTGAGCGAGGCGTACGCCTCAGCCGTTCTTCCGGCAGCTCCGGGGTGATGGCCCCATCAATGCCTTGCGACCTCTCCATTTTGACAGATGGCGCAAGACTGCTCCACCCGGAGACCATCCACCGCTCAGCGCGGCGGCGCGGTGGAGGCGCGCACCACCAGCGCGGGGGTGAACAGGATCTGCCGGGCGGCACCGGGGTCGAGCAGCAGACCGGCCGCCTCGGCGCCCATCTGGTACATCGGCTGGCGCACCGAGGTCAGCGGCACCGCCAGCTCGCCGGCGAAGGAGACATCGTCATAACCGAGCACCGACAGCTCACCGGGCACCGCGACCTCGGCCTCCCGGGCGGCGCGCATCGCCCCCAGTGCCACCAGATCGTTGATGCAGAAGACCGCGGTCAGCTCACCGTGGTCCTCCAGCAGCTGGGCCATCGCACCGTGCCCATTGGTGGCATCCATCGAGGCGACCTCGATCTCGATCAGGTCCTCGTCCGGATCCCCGCCGTGCTCGGTGATCGCCTGCCGGGCACCCTCGCGGCGGTCGCGGCACTGCTTGATGTCCAGCGAGCCGTTGAGGAAGCCGATCCGTCGATGACCCAGTGCCAGCAGGTGCTGCAGCGCGATCCGGCCGCCGGCGACATCATCGGAGGCCACCGCATCCAGATCCGAGTCGGCGGGCCGGTGGTCCAGCAGCACCACCCGGGTGCCCTGCTCCAGCAGGATGCCCAGGTTGTCCCGGGTGCCGCGGGAGGGGGTGACCAGCACCCCGCGCAGCCGCTGCTGGGCGAACTGTTCCAGCACCCGGCGCTCCCGTTCCGGATCGGCGTCGGAGGAGCTGAGCGACATGGTCAGGCCGGCCTCGATGAGCCGGTCCTCGATCCCCCGCGCCATCTCGGTGAAGAACGGGTTGGCGATGTCCAGCACCAGCACCCCGGCGGTCCGCGAGGCCCCTTCGCGCAGTTGCCGGGCGGAGGCATTGGGCACGAAGCCGAGTTCGGCGATCGCCGCGTGCACCCGGTCCCGGGTATCGGTGGAGACGATCTCCGGGCGGTTCAGCACATTGGAGACCGTGCCGACCGAGACGCCCGCGGCCCGCGCCACATCACCGATCCGCACCTTCGTCGCGCTGGCCATCACCCTCCTCCGCACCCCTCTTGCGGTTGTTCATCAAACCTGATTGAATCGTTTCATACCAACCGCGACACGGTCTGCGCGCGCCGCAACCGAACCGCTCGCCGCGGACCGTACGACGCCGAAGGAGCCGTCCATGACCGAATCCGCACCACGCCTCGCCGATCTGCCCGGCGAGGCCCGCGCCGCACTCGATGCCCAGACCATCGAGCTGCCGTCCTGGGCGTTCGGCAATTCCGGCACCCGGTTCAAGGTCTTCGGCACCCCGGGCACCCCGCGCGACCCCTTCGAGAAGATCGCCGACGCGGCCCAGGTGCACGCCCACACCGGGATCGCACCCCGGGTGTCGCTGCACATCCCCTGGGATCTGGTCGATGACTTCGACGCCCTCGCGGCCCACGCCAGCGAGCACGGCGTCCGGATCGGGGCGATCAACTCCAACGTCTTCCAGGACGACGACTACCGGCTGGGTTCGCTGTGCAATCCGTCGGCGGGGGTACGCCGCAAGGCGATCGATCACCACCTGCGCTGCATCGAGGTGATGCGGCGGACCGGATCACGGGACCTGAAGATCTGGCTGGCCGACGGGTTGAACTACCCGGGCCAGGACGATCTGCGGGCCCGCCAGGACCGGCTCGCCGAGGGCCTCGCCGAGATCTATGCCGGCCTCGGTGCGGAGCAGCGGTTGATCCTGGAGTACAAGTTCTTCGAACCGGCCTTCTATGCCACCGACATCCCGGACTGGGGCACCTCGCTGCTGCACTGCCTCGCCCTCGGTGAACGCGCCAAGGTGGTGCTGGACACCGGGCACCACGCCCCGGGCACCAACATCGAGTTCATCGTGATGCAGCTGGTCCGCGCCGGCCGGCTCGGCGCCTTCGACTTCAACTCCCGGTTCTATGCCGACGACGACCTGATGGCCGGCGCCGCCGACCCGTTCCAGCTGTTCCGGATCATGCACGAGATCGTCCGCGTCGGGGCCCTCGACCCCGCCGCGGGAATCAACTTCATGCTCGATGAGTGCCACAACATCGAGGACAAGATCCCCGGCCAGATCCGCTCGGTGCTCAATGTCCAGGAGGCCACCGCCAAGGCGCTGCTGGTGGACCGGGAGGCCCTCACCAAGGCGCAGGCCGCCGGCGACGTGCTGGCCGCGAACGGCGTACTGATGGATGCCTACAACACCGACGTCCGCGCCCTGCTGGCGGAGTGGCGCACGGACCGCGGGCTGCCGGCCGACCCGATGCGCACCTTCGCCGAGTCCGGCTATCTGGCCCGGATCGCGGCCGACCGGGTCGGCGGTACGCCCGCCGGCTGGGGCGCCTGAGGCCTCTCCCCTGTCCCCCCGAACTCCCTGTTTCGACACACCGGAAGGAAACCAGCGACATGACCCACCAGGCCGTCGCCGATCTGCTCGCCCGCTCGAACCGCCTCGGCAGCGATCCGCGGAACACCAACTACGCCGGCGGCAACACCTCGGCCAAGGGCACCGAGACCGACCCGGTCACCGGCGCCGATGTCGAACTGCTCTGGGTGAAGGGCTCCGGTGGTGACCTCGGCACGCTGCAGGAGTCAGGGCTGGCGGTGCTGCGCCTGGACCGGCTGCGGTCCCTGCCGAAGGTCTATCCGGGGGTGGAGCGCGAGGACGAGATGGTCGCGGCCTTCGACTACTGCCTGCATGGCAGGGGTGGCGCCGCACCGTCGATCGACACCGCGATGCACGGCCTGGTCGAGGCCGCCCACGTCGACCACCTCCACCCCGATGCCGGGATCGCGCTCGCCACGGCCGCCGACGGCGAGCGGTTGACCAAGGAGATCTTCGGCGAGCAGGTCGCCTGGGTGCCCTGGCGGCGGCCGGGATTCCAACTGGGATTGGACATCGCGAAGATCAAGGCCGAGAACCCGGCGGCGAAGGGGGTGATCCTCGGTGGTCACGGCATCACCGCCTGGGGGGACACCTCCGAGGAGGCCGAGGCCAACTCACTGATGATCATCGAGACCGCACAGCGCTACATCGACGAGCACGGCACCGACGAACCCTTCGGTGCGCCGCGGAGCGGTTTCGAGGCCCTGTCGGCCGAGCAGCGCCGCACCCGGGCCGCCGCCCTGGCACCGCTGCTGCGCGGCATCGCCTCCACCGACCGGCGGATGGTCGGTGACTTCAACGACGCCCCGGAGGTGCTCGAGTTCCTGGCCGGTGACCAGCTCGATCGGCTGGCCGAGCTGGGCACCTCCTGCCCCGACCATTTCCTGCGTACCAAGGTGAAGCCGCTGGTTCTCGACCTGCCGGCCGATGCCGAGCTGGACCAGGTGACCACCCGACTGCGGGAGCTGCACGAGGCCTACCGGGAGGACTACCGCGGCTACTACGAGCGCTACGCCACCGCAGACTCGCCCGCGATGCGCGGCGCCGATCCGGCGATCATCCTCATCCCGGGGGTCGGCATGTTCAGCTACGGCAAGGACAAGCAGACCGCCCGGGTGGCCGGGGAGTTCTATCGCAACGCGATCAACGTGATGCGTGGCGCGGAGGCGATCTCCACCTACACCCCGATCGAGGAGTCGGAGAAGTTCCGGATCGAATACTGGGCGCTCGAGGAGGCCAAGCTCGCCCGGATGCCCAAGCCACGCAGCCATGCCGGCCGGATCGCGCTGGTCACCGGTGCCGCCTCCGGTATCGGCCGGGCCATCGCGACCCGGCTGGCCGCCGAGGGCGCCTGTGTGGTGATCGCCGATCTGGACGCCGAGCAGGCCCGCGCCGCCGCGGCCGAGCTGGGCGGACCGGATGTGGCGATCGGGGTGGGCGCCGATGTCACCGACGCCGCCCAGGTGCAGGCCGCCGTCGACGAGACGGTGCTCGCCTTCGGCGGTGTCGACCTGGTGGTGAACAACGCCGGCCTGTCGATCTCCAAGCCCCTGCTGGAAACCAGCGAGGGCGACTGGGACACCCAGCACGCGGTGATGGCCAAGGGATCCTTCCTGATCGCCCGGGCCGCGGCACGCGCGATGATCGAACAGGGCCTGGGTGGCGACATCGTCTACATCTCCTCCAAGAACGCCGTCTTCGCCGGCCCCAACAACATCGCCTACAGCGCGGTGAAGGCCGACCAGGCCCATCAGGTGCGGCTGCTGGCCGCCGAGCTCGGTGAGCACGGCATCCGGGTGAACGGCATCAACCCCGATGGTGTGGTCCGGGGTTCGGGGATCTTCGCGGGCGGCTGGGGTGCCAAGCGGGCCGCGGTCTACGGCGTACCGGAGAGCGAGCTCGGTGCCTTCTATGCCCAGCGCACCCTGCTGAAGCGGGAGGTGCTGCCCGAGCACGTGGCCAATGCGGCGGCCGCGCTGACCTCCGAGGAGTTCAGCCACACCACCGGGTTGCACGTGCCGGTCGATGCGGGCGTGGCCGCCGCCTTCCTGCGATGACCGGGCCGTCGGGCGCCCCGGCGGGGGCGCGGGTGTTCGGCGCGATCGACATCGGCGCCTCCGGGGGCCGGGTGATGGCCGGCGTCCTGACCGCTGGCCGGCCGGAGCTGCACACGGTGCACCGCTTCGGCAACCGGGCGGTACGCACCCCCGACGGGTTGCGCTGGGACTGGTCCCGGTTGGTCGCCGAAGTCGAACAGGGGTTGGGATCGCTGGCCGAGGCCTACCCGCAGACCGAGTCGATCGGCATCGACACCTGGGCGATCGACTACGGGTTGCTGGACGCCGAGGACCGGTTGCTCGCCGATCCGATGAGTTACCGCGATGACCGTGGCCCGCGGGCGGTGCCGGAACTGGATGCCCGGATCGATCGGCAACAGCAGTATGCGATCAACGGCTTGCAGCACCTGCCGTTCACCACCGGATACCAGCTGGCGGCCGAACGCTCGGGGCCGCTGTGGCCGCGGGCGGCGCGGATCGTGCTGCTGCCGGACCTGCTCGCCCACCACCTGACCGGTGTGCTGCGCACCGAGGCCACCAACGCCTCGACGACCGGCCTGGTCGATGTCCGCACCGGCGACTGGTCTGCCGAAATGCTTGCGGCGCTGGACATTCCGGCCGGCATGCTGCCGCCGATCGACCAACCCGGTGAGGTCCGTGGCCGGCTGCGGCCGGAGCTGGCCGAGCGCTGGGGGTTCGATGCGGTGGTGACGACGGTGGGGTCGCACGACACCGCGTCGGCGGTGGTCGGCGTGCCGGCGAGCTCGCGGAATGTGGCGTACGCCTCCAGCGGGACCTGGTCGCTGGTCGGGGTGGAGCTGGACGAGCCGGTGCTGACCGAGGCCAGCCGGGACGCCAACTTCACCAATGAGCGCGGTGTGGACGGCCGGATCCGTTATCTGCGCAACGTCGGCGGGCTCTGGCTGCTGCAGGAGTGCCTGCGGGCCTGGGACGCCGAAGCGGACCAGGCGGCGCTGCTGGCGGCGGCCGCCGAGGTCACCCCCGGTGGGCCGCTGATCGACGTGGACGATGAGGAGTTCATCGCCCCCGACGGGATGCCGGAGCGGATCGCGGCCGCGCTGCGGCGTACCGGTGCCCCGGTTCCACAGGATCGCGCGGGTCTGGTGCGCTGCATCCTCGATTCATTGGCGGCGGCGTACGCGAACACCGCCAGCCGTGCGGCCGAGCTCGCCGGGCGGCGGATCGAGGCCATCCACCTGGTCGGTGGCGGTTCGCAGAACGAGCTGCTCTGCCGGCTGGTGGCGCAGGCCGCCGGGCTGCCGGTGATCGCCGGCCCCGTGGAGGCCACCGCATTGGGCAATGTCCTCGTCCAGGCGCGCGCCCATGGTGCCGCACCCACCACCCTGGAGGAATTGCGCCGCCGGTTGGCAACCAGCCAGGAACTCCGCCGCTACTGCCCCTGAGAGCTGAGACCATCGCCGCATGGATGCGTGGTGGCTCGTGGTGGTGCTGGTGGTCGGCATCCCGCTGGCCATCGCGATCACGATCGCGGTGCGCCGGCAGATCCGGATCAACAAGCTGCGCGGTCACGGCTGGGCCTTCGAGTCCGCACCGGGACCCGAGCCGGCATACCGGTTGAACTGCCCGCCGTTCGGTCTCGGCGAGCGGCGCCGGGTCAAGGATCTCATCACCGGTCAGACGGCCGGGGGGACGCCGTTCAAGGTGTTCCGCTACGACTCCGACGGTTTCGACAACCAGGTGCTGGTGCTGCCGCTGCCCCGGTCGGTGCCCGAGACCCGGTTCACCGCCAACGGTTGGCAGGGTCAGGACCCGGCCTTCATCGATGCGATCCGGCCGGCGGTCGAGGCCGCCACGGCCGGTTATCGGGCGGGCCCGCTGCACCTCAGCCTGGACGGCGCCGCGCTGGTCCTCTGCGGCGTACCGGTCGACCCGGATGAACTGAAGACGGCCGTCGAGCAGGCGTCGGCGATCCAGCGGGCCCTGGTCGCGGCGATCCCGGCGAATGCTCCGCAACCACTGGTACCGAATGAGCTGAGCGTCCACGGCCGGCCGCACTGGACCTACCGCGAGCAGGACGACTCCTGGCTCGACGTGGTCCGCACCAACGGCGCGCGCGGGGAGGCGGAGCGGGTGCTGTTCGGTGAGCACCACGGCATGCGTTGGGTGGCGCTGACCCATCACTGGACGACCACCACGACCACCACCTCGACCGATTCCGAGGGCCGCACGCAGACCCAGACCCAGACCCATCATCATCGCGAGGATCTCTTCGAGGTCTGGGTTCCCAGCGGATTCGGCAACCTGTCGCTGAACCGGTTCGAGCTCTTCGCCCGCCCGATCACCTTCGAGAGCGCGGCCTTCAACCGGAGGTTCAAGGTGCGCGGGGACGATCCCCGGTTCTGCCACGACGTGATCCATCCGCGGATGATGGAGTTCCTGATGGCCCGCGGGGCACCGGCCTTCGACATCGACGGCGGTGTCTACCGGACCGATTTCGCATACTCGCACGAGGCGATCGACCACCACCTGGAGTTCCTGCGGCAGTTCCTCAGCTGGGTGCCGTCCTTCGTCTGGGAGAACATCGGGCACCCCGATCCGCCAGACTTCGGCCCCAAACCGCTCCCGCGGTAATAGCATGCGAGTAACGCATCCACCGGAAGGGCGGTCATCATGTTGACCCTACGGACCTCCACCTCACTCATCATCTCCGGCATCCTCGCTATCCTCTTCGGCATCCTGGCGAGCATCTGGCCGGCCACCGCAATCCTCACGCTCGTGCTGATCTGGGGCGCCTACGCCCTGATCGACGGCATCATCATGCTGGTGCTGGCCTTCCGCCGCGGCGCCAGCGGCGCGGGCCGGGTCTTCCTGATCATCGCCGGCATCATCGGCGTCCTGGCCGGGTTGATCGCCCTGATCCGGCCCTTCCAGAGCGCGGTCGCACTCACCTGGGTGCTGGGCATCTGGCTGATGGTGCGCGGCATCATGGAGATCATCTCGGCCTTCAGCGCCGGCCGGGGCGGGCGGCGTTGGCTGCTGGTGCTCGGTGGTGTGCTCTGGCTGCTGGCCGGCATCCTGTTCGCGGCCAATCCCGGCGCGGCCGCGGTCGGCATCAGCCTGTGGATCGGCATCATGGCGATCATCTGGGGCGTCCTGCTGGTGATCGGCGGCATCCAGCTGCGGTCCGCGCTCAAGCAGGAGAACAGCCGCAACCTGAGCTGAGCAACCAGAAACCTCAGCCGTACGCCGCCGGCCGCCGGTCGGCGAAGACGTGGTTGTGCGGGCCGAGTCGCTTGTCCTCGGCGAGCGCCGGGTCGAGTTCGACCAGCAGCTCGGTCGGCACCGGGGCGGCTGCCGGACCGGCCAGCGGATAGCCATCCGGCCCGACGATCACCGAACCGCCGACCCAGTGCTGACCGCGTTCGACACCACAGCGGTCGGCCACCACCACGAACACCCGGTGCATGGCCGCCATCGCCTGGGCCCGGATCACATCGACCGGCCGCTCACCGGCCGGCGGTGCGCCATCGGCGGGCCAGTTCACCGGTGCGGCGAGCAGTTGGGCGCCGCGGCGGGCTGCCGACTGCACCAGCTCGGGGAACTCCAGGTCGTAGCAGACCAGCGGCGCGACCCTGCCGATCGTGGTCGCAACGACCGGTACCGGTTCGTCACCGGCGGTGAAGATCGCCGCCTCGGTGCCCCAGGCGTGCACCTTGCGGTGCACCGCGAGCAGCTCACCGCCCTCGACCAGCACCGCACTGTTGCGGAGCCGGTCACCGTCCCGTTCCGCCAGACCGGCGACCACCACGCACCCGTGCCGCCGGGAGCGTTCGGCGAGCGCGGTGACGAAGGGGCCGTCCAGGGGTTCGGCGAGCCGGAGCGCCTCGGCGCCGTCGGTGAACACGTAACCGCTGCTGGCGAGTTCCGGCAGCACCACCAGATCGGCGGCCGGTGCCAACCGGTCCAGGGCGTCGAGGACCCGGTCGCGGCTGCCCGCCTGATCGGTGATGTCGAGCGGGAGCTGGGCGGCGGCGACCGTGATCATCGCGCCGCGAGCCACTCCTGGCGGGCCCGCGAGGCGGCGAGCGCCGTCCGTGGCAGCACCGATCGGGGCGCCAGATAACCGTTGGGGTCGAGCACCCAGTCGTTGGCGGCGGCCTGTTCGACCACCTCGGGCGCCCAGTCCAGCAGCACCCGGCCATCACCGCCGCAGACGATCACCAGTTCCCCGACATCCTCGCCGGCAGCCGGTTCCACCAGGCGGGCGCTGCGCCAGGCACCCGGGGGCACCGAGATCTGGTCGGCGGGGCCGACCCGCACGGTGCGTGCCTGCTCGGCCTCGTTCACCGTCACCTCCCAGACCCCGGTACGCCCGATCAGCACCGACGGCTGGTCGTGGCGATGCCGCAGGATGCCCTGCCCGGCCTCGGCACGCAGCACCGCCAGGTTGAAGCTGTGCGGTTCGGTGAGCCGGGGCGCCTGCCGCCGGTTCTCGCTGATCCCGTAGCCGATCACCAGATCGAGACCGGCCGCACCGCCGGCCGCCCGGGTGCAGAGCAGCGCGTCGGGGTCGAAGACCCGGTCGCCGACCTGCGAGACCCGGGTGCGCATCTCGGTCGGGGTGTAGTGGGTCAGCTGGTCGATCGACCGCTGCTCCATCGGGGTGATCAGCTCGGCGTCATCGGGTTTGGGCTGCCCGTTGACGGTGTCGATGAGCATGTTGTCCGCGCTCAGGTAGAGACCGTGGTTCTCGGCCTGGCGCAGCACCGAGGGGCCCCAGATGATGCCACCGGTGTCGTCATGACCGAGCACGGTGAGCAGCACGCCGGAATCCTCGCCCTCGTTGGTGAATCCGCGGAAGATCCACGGCGGCACCGAGATGATGTCCCCGTCGGTGGAGAGATATTCACCCTCGTTGCCGTCGGCCCCCCAACGCACCCGGTAGGTGCCACCGAAGTTCAGGAAGACCTCGGCGGTGAAGTGCAGGTGCAGGCTGTTGGTGGTGCCGTGCGGCATGCCCGCCGCACCGGTCTGGAAGCCGTGCGGTTCGGAGAGGTTGATGAACTGCTCGGAGCTCTGGGAGACACCGACCCCGATGAAGGAGTAGTTGTCCTTCAGATCCGAACCGGGTGTGCGGCAGTCGATGAAGGCCGCCTTGCACGGCACCCAGTCGGTGCGGGCGATCGTCCGGCGCCGGAGCTCTTCGGCGCTGATGGTGGGAACTGCTGTGGGCATTGGCTTTCTCCGGATCAGTAGAGGTTGTCGAACTCGTGCACCAGGTCACCGCGGGTGGCGTTGATCTGGGCACGCAGCCCGATCTCGTCGTAGACACGCATCTCGCGCACGATCCGGCCTTCGTGCAGCTGGAACTGGGAGATGCCGAGCAGGTCGATCGGGGCACCGGTGAGCGGGCCGAACTTCGCGATACCGGTGTAGCTGCCGCGCATCTTCCAGAGCACCGCGATCCGCAGGCCGCCGTAGCGTACGCCGTTGTTGGTCTGCACATCGCGCACCTCGAAGGTGGCGTCGGGGAACGCCGAGACCAGGTCCAGGGTCGCCTGGCCGTAGCCTCGGGGCCGGATCAAGGTGGCGTCACCGACGGTGTGCAGGAACAGGTCCCGGTCGAAGAAATCCTTGATGGTGTTGAGATTCCGGCGGCTCCAGACGCTGTCGATCATCTCCAGCACCAGCTCGCACTCGCCCCGGTACTCATCCGGTCGCGGACCGGAATCACCGGCGGCGAGCACATCGGCGGGCGGATCGTCGGTGAGGCTCGGCTGATAGCCGACGAACTTCTGCCGACGCGCGACCTCATCGGGATCCAGCCCCCGGTTCAGACACTTCGTCAGTTCGTCGCGGACCACCCACTCCTCCACCATCCGGCCGCGCCGATAGAGGCAGTTGGCGATGGTGCGGCTGCTGGTGATCCGGCGCCCGTTCGGGGTGTCCACCGGGTCGCTGGCGAAGACCAGGTGCGAGCTGAGGAAGGCGTCGTCACCGCGGGCCTCCCAGATGACGTCCTCGGCCTGCCCGACGTGGTCGAAGTCGGTGGCCATCCGCATCGTGCTGCCCTGGACCACCTGCTCCACACCGATCGCGGTCCCGAACGGGCCGTGCACGATCGAGTCCGGCTCGTAGTTGTCGTAGATGTGCGAGATGTCCTTGTCCACCCAGATCAGGTCGGTGACCTCCCGGATGAATGCGTCGGGATCTGCATAGGGCCGGTAGGCCACCTCATCGAGTGCCATGTCTTCCTCCTGCCCACCACGGGGCCGCCGAGTTCAGTCAACGTGACTGTATGCGTATGCATTGATGTGTGCAAGACCCTGCCCGGAATCCGAGGGTGCCCCGCCGACGATCAGCCGCGGTCGGCGGGGCCGATGCTGCCGCGCTCGAGGAACGAGCTCTCGAAGACCTGCTGGGTGAAGGTGTCCTCGGCGCGCCCCTCCGCCCGCTCGGCGATCAGGCGCACCGCGGCGCGCGCCATGCCCGGCAGGTCGAAGGCCACGGTGGCCAGGTCCAGCAGCGGCCAACCGGCCATCGGCAGGTCGTCGAAGCCGAGCACCGAGATCTCCTCGGGGACGCGGACCCCGCGCTCGCGGGCGGCGTTCAGCACCCCGACCGCCACCACGTCGTTGCCGCAGACGACCGCGCTCGGGCGTTCCGGCAGGTCGAGGATCTCGCTCATCCCGGCATGGCCGGAGGCCACATCGAAGGGTCCGCGGCGGCAGGCGGCCTCGTCGAGCACCAGGCCGGCGGAGCTCAGCGCGGCGCGCAACACGGCCTCGCGGTGCAGGCCGGTGCTGGTGTTCTGCGGACCCAGCACCGCACCGACCCGGCGATGCCCCAGCTCCGCCAGCCGGCGCGCCGCGGCGGCGTACCCGGCGGTGGCGTCGACGACCACCGAGTCGGCCGCCACCCCCGGTACCGTGCGGTTGAAGTAGACGAAGGGCAGCCGCCGATCACGGAGCCGGATCGGCAGCGCGGAGTCGGTGGTCGAGGTGGTGAGCACGACCCCGTCCAGCCCGTTGGCGATGATCCGCTCGGCCACCGGATCGGCCTCCTCGGACTCCGGCAGCAGCACCATCTCGTATCCGGTGGCGCGCAGCTCCCGGTACAACGGCGCGATCAGATGGGGATAGAACGCGTTCTCCACATCGGTGAGCAGCAGGCCGATCCGGTGCGAGCGCCCCACCGCCAGGGCACGGCCGGTGGCGCTGGGCACGTAACCGAGCAATCGGGCCGCATCGCGGATCCGGGTCTTGGTCGCCTCGGACACCTTGGGGTCGTCGCGCAGGGCGCGGGAGACCGTCGGCTGGGAGACGCCGACATAGCGCGCGACGTCCTGACTGGTGACCACAGCACCTCCCGTGTTGCTCATGGGCGTCGGACCACCACGTGCGGGCCAAGCCGTCACAGGCTAACCCACGGCGCGACCGGTCCACTCGGGCACGATTCCCGACCCGGGTCCCCGTTACCCCTTGACGGCGTCATCGACACCGCCTTCAATGTAGGGCATACGTATGCTATTGACGAGAGGTTCACGGTGTCAAAGGTTCTCAAGTCCGGACGCTCGAAGTCGTTCATCGATACCAATCAGGCGGACGTGCAGCAGCGCGTGACCGAGCTGATCGCCGAAATCCGCGGACGCGGTGAGGCAGCGGTGCGGGAATGCTCCGCGCAGTTCGACAACTGGGAGCCGGAGTCCTTCCGGTTGTCCGAGGAACAGATCCAGCAGATCATCGGCACCCTGGACCAGCAGGTGATCGACGACATCGCCTTCGTGCAGGAGCAGATCCGCGGCTTCGCCCAGGCACAACGGGATTCGATGACCGACATCGAGGTGGAGACCCTGCCCGGGGTGTTCCTGGGCCACACGCATGTGCCGGTCGCCTCCGCCGGGGCGTACATCCCCGGTGGCAAGTATCCGCTCACCGCCTCGGCGCACATGACGATCATCACCGCCAAGGTCGCCGGCGTCCCCCGGGTGGTCGCCTGTACGCCACCGATCCGCGGCGAGATCCCGGCAGCGACGATCGCGGCGATGAAGATGGCCGGCGCCGATGAGATCTACGTGCTCGGCGGGGTGCAGGCGGTCGCCTCGATGGCGATCGGGACGGAGTTCATGGAACCGGTGAACGTGATCGCCGGGCCCGGCAATGCCTATGTGGCCGAGGCGAAGCGGCAGCTGTTCGGGGAGGTCGGGATCGACCTGTTCGCCGGGCCGACCGAGATCCTGATCCTGGCCGATGAGACCGCCGACCCCTTCCTGATCGCGGTCGACCTGCTCTCCCAGGCCGAACACGGCCCGGATTCGCCGGCGGTGCTGGTCACCACCGATGAGGGGCAGGCTGCTCGGGTGCTCGAGCTGATCGAAGAGATCCTGCCCGGATTGCAGACCCGGGACATCGCCGAGGTCGCCTGGCGTGACTACGGCCAGGTGATCGTGGCCGACTCGATGGACGAGCTGTGGCAACTGGGTGACGAGTTCGCCTCCGAACACGTGCAGGTCTTCACCAGCGAACCCCGGGATGCGTTGACCCGGATGCAGGACTACGGCGCACTGTTCCTCGGTGAGAACACCTGTGTCTCCTACGGCGACAAGGTGATCGGGACCAATCATGTGCTGCCGACCCTGGGCGCCGCCCGCTACACCGGTGGCCTGTGGGTCGGGAAGTATCTGAAGACCTGCACCTATCAGGAGATCCGCGATCCCGCCGCCAGCGGTGAGCTGGGCCTGGTCTGCGGCCGCGCCGCCCGGGTGGAGCTGTTCGAGGGGCATGCCCGCTCCGGTGACGCCCGCGCGAATCGCCATCTGGGCAGGGATTTCGCCTGGATCGACGAGGTCGGTTCCCTGCAGGCGGTCCGGTGAGCGGCGACGATCCGCTCGCCGGGCGGACCGCGCTGGTCTCCGGTGGCGGCAACGGCCTGGGGGCGGCGATCGCACGGACCCTGGATGCCGCCGGCATCCGCGTCATCATCACCGGCCGGACTCTTGAGAAGCTCACCCGGGTCGCGGCGGAGCTCGGTGGCCGGCCGCGGGTGGAGACGGTCGACGTCTCCGATCCGGTGCAGGTCGAGGAGCTCGCCGAACGATTGTCCGACGAGCGGATCGACGTGCTGGTGAACAATGCGGGCATCGCCGGGCCGGTGGCGCCATTGATCGAGATCGAACCCGAACAGTGGGACGAGGTGTTCGACATCAACGTCCGCGGCACCTATCTGATGTGCCGCGCCTTCCTGCCGCCGATGATCGAGCGCGGCACCGGCGATGTGATCAACATCGCCTCGGTCTCCGGCAAACGGCCGCTGATCCGAAGGACCCCCTACTGCGCCTCCAAGATGGCGGTGATCGGGTTGACCCAGACCCTCGCGTTCGAGGTCGGCCCATCCGGGGTGCGGGTGAACACCCTCTCCCCCGGTCCGGTCGAGGGCGAGCGGATGGACCGCAACTTCCGGATGGAGGGCGAGCGCACCGGTGCCGGATCCGAGGCCGCTCGGGAGGCCTTCGTCTCCCGGGCCGCGTTGGGCCGGATGGTCACCGAACAGGAGGTCGCCCAGGCGGTGCTGGCGATGCTGCAGCTGCCGGGAATGACCGGTGCCGACATCGATCTGTCCGGTGGCATGGTCGCATGAGCAGCATCAGGCAGCGCCTGGACGCCGGTGAGCGGCTGATCGGGGCCCTGGTCCGGATTCCCAACGAGGAAACGATCGAGATGCTCGCGGTGGCCGGGATGGACTTCATCCTGCTGGACTGTGAACACGGCCCCAGTGAGGTGCAGGCGGTCCGCCAGCACATCGCGGCCGCATCGATGTATCGGGTGCCGGTGCTGGTGCGGGTCGGTGGTTCCGAACCCCAACTGGTGCTGCGCGCCCTCGACCAGGGCGCCGAGGGCATCGTCGCACCGCACACCGATTCGGTGCAGCTGGCCGAGGAGCTCGTCCGCGCGGTGCACTACCCGCCGCAGGGGAATCGCGGTTTCGCCACCTATTCGCGGGCCGGTCGCTTCGGCACCGTGCCACCCGAGGAACACCGCCGGCACCAGCTGGAGCACACCCTGGTGGTCGCGATGATCGAGTCACCGCAGGCCGCAGCCGACAGCGCGGCGATCCTCGCCGTCCCGGGGATCGACGCGGTGATGATCGGCACCGCCGATCTGGCCGCCGCCACCGGGGCGGATGATCCGACACCGGCCGAGTCGGTGGCCGCGGTGCATCGCGCCTGCGCGGCGACCGGCACCTGGCGGATGGACATCCGCAACACCGTGGACGCGGCTGTTGCGGCGTACGCCGAGGGCGCCCAGCTGGTCGTCTACAACCTGACCGCGCTGCAGCTCGAGCTCTTCCAGCGCGCGGCCGCGGTCCGGCCGGACTGAGCGTTCAGGCTCGCAGCCACTGCCCCAGGGCGGTGGCCACCGCGTCGGGAGCCTCCAACGGAGTGAGGTGACCGGCATCCGGCACCGGCACCAGCACCGCCCCCGGGATCGCTGCGGCGATCTCGTGGTGCCGAACAGCTGGGCAGAGGGCGTCCCGCTCGCCGTGCAGCACCATCGCCGGCACCGCGACCTGGTGCAGCCCGGGCAGCTCGGCCACCCGGGTCTGCTGGATCTGCAGCTGGCGGGCCAGCAGCGCCGAGCCGGTGCGCTCCCCCATGGCGATCACCGGCCCGGCGAGCCGGTCCCGGTGCTGATCGGTGATCAGCAGGTCGAGGATCTCCGTCTGGTACGCCGCAGCGGTCAGGCCACCGGTGAGCCGGTCGCGCACCTGCTGCCAGCCGGCCCGTTGCGCGTCGGTGGGGGCCAGCGCATTCGTGTCCAGCAAGGCGATCCGGGTGATCCGGTGCGGCGCGATCCGGTGCATCGCCATCGCCACGATGCCACCCAGGCTGAGCCCGGCCAGCGCGAACCGGTCCGGCAACCGGGCCAGCAACCGGTGTACCGAGTCCTCCAGATCCGCACCGTCGATGACCGGGGTCAGTGCCTCGCGACCCAGCCGCTGCAGCACCGGCGACCAGAGCTCCGCGGTGCAGTTCATCCCCGGCAGCAGGACCAGCGGCGTACCGGCCACCTCAGCCCTTCACCGAACCGGAGGCCAGCCCGGCGACCAGGTACTTCTGGGCGAAGAACGCGATCGCCACCACCGGCAGGGTGAGCAGGATCGTCGCCGCACCGGCCTGTTGCAGCATCGGCAGCGTCTGGCCGAGCTGGGTGGCGATGAACACCGGCACGGTCTTGGCGTTCACATCGGTCAGCACGACGGCGGTGAGGTATTCCTGGAAGGCGAACAGGAACACGAAGATCCCGGCGGTCAGGATGCCCGGTCCCATCAGCGGGATCATGATCCGGCGCAGCACCTGGAACCGGGTGCAGCCGTCGATCATCGCGGCCTCGTCGAGTTCGATCGGCAGCTCGGCGAAGAAGTTGCGCAGCAGCCAGATCGAGAACGGCTGGTTGATCGCGATCAGCGCCAGGGCCAGTGCCGGGGTGGTGTCATAGATGCCGATCGACTTGGTGAACTCATACATCGGCAGCACCACCGAGAATCGCGGCAGGGCACGGAAGATCAACGCGATCACCAGGATGATCGCCGAGACGTAGCTGGGGAACCGGGACAGCGCATAGGCCGCCGGCAGGCCGATCACCAGGGCGACCACGGTGGAGATCACCGCGACGACGATCGTGTTGATGAGGTATTTGTAGAAGTCGGTCGTCTGCCACAGGTCGACGAACGCCTGACCTGTCGGCGCGAAGGTCCACACCGGCGGGTTCGCGAAGGCGACATCGGTCGGCTTGATCACCGAGATCGTCGTCCACAGGAACGGGGCCAGCATGATCACGCAGGTGGCCAGCAGGAACAACCCGATCAGCACCGTGGTCGGCCGGGTCCGGCCGCGCGGGCGCGCGGTGCGGGTTGCATGGATCAGCCGATCGGCAGAGGCGAGCTCAGCCATTTCGTGCCTCCTTGAGGATTCCGCGGATGAAGGGCCACAGGGCGAGCAGGATCAAGATGATGGTGAGCACGTTGATCGCACTGCCCAGGCCGAGCTGGGGATTGCCCTCGGTGAACGCGATGTGGAAGACATAGAGCATGATCGACTCATTGCCGATCGAGGTCGCCTGCGGGCTGAGCGGGATCAGGTTGTCCATCACCCGCAGGATGTCCATCACCAGCACCAGCGAGACGAACACCATCACCCCGCGAATGGTCGGCAGGATCACGTGCCAGTGCAGGGAAAGCGGGCCGGCACCATCGATCTGGGCCGCCTCCAGCGACTCCTCGGGCACGCCCTGCAGGCCGGCCAGGATCATCAGCATCGCGAACGGCAGCATCGACCAGACGACGTTCAGCAGGATGACCAACCGGTTCGGCCAGACATCGGTGAACCAGAGCACCTCCTGGCCGGTCAACTGGCTGACGATCAGATTCGCGACCCCGCCGAAGTTGGTGTCGAAGAGCCAGGAGAAGGCGGTGGCGCCGACCACGTGCGGGATCACATAGGCGATCAGCATGATGCCGAGCACCACCGGCCGGGCCCGCTTCAGCCGGTTGATCATATTGGCCAGCACATAGCCGAACAGCAGGATCACCACCACCGCGGCCGCGGTGAGCAGCACGGTGAACCAGACCGCCTCCAGGAATCGCGGATCGGTCAGCGCACTGGTGTAGTTGTCGAAACCGACGAAGGTGCCGGGTGAGCCGTAGGTGACCTGCTGGAAGCTCCAGACGATGGTCCGGTAGACCGGCACCGCCAGGAAGCCGAACATGATCAGCAGGCTCGGGGCGATCAGCAGCCAGAATTCACGACGTTTCATTCCAGGTCTCCTCGCTTCGGCCGAGGGAGTACGCCGCAGCCCGGCGTACTCCCCCGAACGCTCAGCTCTTGGCCACCGCCGCTTCGGCCTCCGTCTGCATCTGCTGCACCGCCTCATCGACCGAGAGCTGACCGCCCACCGCCTTGGCGACGATCGGGGTGATCGCACTGGTCACCGCGGGGATGTAGGGGTACGGCTGCGGGGCCGGAACATTGCCCATCGACTCGTTGGCCGCCTTGGCGTACGGCGAGTTCTGCTCGGTCGCCATTCCCTTGCGGGCCGGGAAAGCCGCCGGAACCGAGGCCTTCGACGCTTCCTCGCTCACCGAGGAGGCCGCGATCTGGAACAGCAGATCCTTGTCCGCACTGGCATTCTTCGGGATCGACCAGCCATCTACTGACAGCGAGGCGATCGTCTTGCCACCGGAGGTCACCGCGGGCGGGGCGGCGAATCCGATCTTGTCGAAGTATTGCGAGTTCTTCTGCTGCACCAGATCGTTCATCCGGCCGGAGAACATCACCGAGATCGCCGCCGACCCGTTGTACATCTGCTGCTGCACCTTGGGCTGGTCGAAGGTGGTCACCTGCGGATCCATGTAGGGCAGCAGCGACTTCATCTCCTCCAGGGCCTTCCTGGCCTCCGGTGAGTCGAAGTTCGGCTTCTTGGACTGCGGATCGACGAACGGCTTGTTCTGCGCCAGCATCGTGTTCGCATACCAGGTGGCGATATCGGAGCTCGCCAGCCAGGGCAGCGCGACCGGATACTTGATCTCCCCGCCGGCCTGGATCTTCTGGGCGGCGGCCCGCAGCTCCTCCATCGTCTTCGGCGGCTGGATGCCGTATTTGTCGAGGATGTCCTTGCGATAGGCCATCACGTGCACCTGGGCCTGCATCGGCAGGTTGTACATCTTGCCGTCATAGGTGACCGACTCGATCATCTCCGGGGAGATCTCACCGAGCCCGTACTTGTCCTTGTACTTGTTGAAATAGTCATCCAGCGGTTCGAGCTTGTCCTGCGACCCGAAGGTCGGGACGACGAAGGAATAGGTCTCCAGGATGTCGTAGGAACCCTTGTCGCTGCCGAGGGTGGCCTGGGTCTTCTGCACCTGGCCGGCGAAGTCGATCGGGTCGTGCTTCACCGTCACTCCGTCCTTGGAGCAACTCGCCACCATCGTGTTGGTGTAGGGATCGACCGCCGAGGAGTTGTAGGCCAGCACGTTGATCGTCACCGGGTTGGCGGGCTTCGCGAAGTCGCAGGCGACCTTGGTGGCGGTGTTGGCGGCGGTCCGCGAACCGGCACCACAGCCGCTCAGCACCAGGCTGGTGGCCATGGCCGCACCGACGGCCACCAGCATCCTCTTCTGCACGCTTGGCTTGAACTTGCTCTTGGTCAACACAGTCGTTTCCTCCCTTGGCTGGCTGTGCATCCCGGTCGACATCGGTGGCGACCGGGTTTCAGTTCTGCTGCGCGATCAGATCGAGCCGCAGTTGCGCGGAATCCCGATGAGCGGGCATCTGCTCGAAGTCGGAGATGGTGACCACCGGCTCCGCCTGGGCGCCGGTGGCCTCCCGGCTGGCCCGCTGATAGGTGAGCTGTTTGAGGAAGCCGAGCACCGACAACCCGGCGGTGTAGCGGGCGCCGCGGGCGGTGGGCAGGACGTGATTGGTGCCGGACATCCCCTTGTCGGCGTACGCCACGGTGGACCAGTCGCCGAGGAACAGCGAACCGTAGTTCGTCAACCGCCCGAGCCACCAGTCGAGGTCGTCGGCGAGCACCTCCAGGTGTTCGGGGGCGAGGATGTCCATGATCTGGCAGGCGGTCTCACGGTCCTCGGCCAGATAGACCGATCCGTAGTCCCGCCAGGCATTGCCGGCGATGTCGCGGGTGGCCAGGCCCGCCAGCTGGCGGTCGACCTCGTCGAGGGTCTCCTTGGCGAGCCGCTCGGAGGTGGTGACCAGCGCGGCGGGGCTGGTCGGGCCGTGTTCGGCCTGGGCGAGCAGATCGGCGGCGACCATCTCGGCGCTGGCGGTGTCGTCGGCGAGCACCGCGACCTCGGACGGCCCGGCCAGCACGTCGATACCGACCTTGCCGTAGAGCTGGCGCTTGGCCTCGGCGACGAAGGCGTTACCGGCGCCGACGATCATGTCCGCGGGTACGCCGTCCAGCAGCCCGAAGGCCATCGCCGCGAGCGCCTGGACACCGCCCAGGGCGTACACCTTCTCGGCACCGGCCGCCCGGGCCGCGTAGAGCACCGCGGGGTGTGCCCGGCCGCCGCGGCTCGGCGGGGTGCAGGAGACGATGTTGGGTACGCCGGCCGCGCGGGCCACGCCGACGGTCATGAACGCGCTCGCCAGCAGCGGGAACCGGCCCGCCGGCAGATAGCAGCCGACGTTGCCGACCGGCACGTACTTCTGCCCGCAGACCACCCCCGGGGTCACCTCGGCGGAGAAGTCGACCAGGTGCTCGCGCTGCATGGCGGCGAAGCGGCGGGTCCGCTCCGCCCCGGTGTCGAGCGCGGCACGCAGCGACTCCGGCAGCTCGGCGAACTCGGCCTCGGCGGCGGTCAGGTCGATCGCCACGTCGGTGCCGGTGAAGCCGTCCAGGTCGCGGGCGTAGCGCAGCACGGCGTCCATGCCCTGCTGCTCGATGGTGCGCAGCATCTCGCTCACCGTCGCGATCACCTGCGGGTCCTGCTGGGCCGGGGCGTCTCGGCCCGGCGGCTCCTTGATCACGGTGAAGCCACCGGTGATCAGATCACGGTCCTCAGGATTCAAGTGCATACGCATACAATGCACAGGTCAGGCCTGTTGGCGCAAGGGTGATTCGAAGAAATCTCACTACTGTCCGGCAACTCAGGTCGCCCTAACCTGTTATTCCGCTGGCCGTCTGGGCATGGTGGTTCTACGTATGCATACCTGTCTCGCTGCTCCGACCTTGTCAGCAGTCACGGCCGGTGCCCGGGGCGTACGCACCGGCCGATCGGCCCCAGGAGCCCGATCGGACGCTTGACCCACTGTGGCAGGCTTGGCCCGACCACCAGGGAGGGTGCGATGACAGGTTGGCTGCGGGCGACGCTGGCGACGGGGCTGACCGTCGGGATCACCGGTTGCACCGCATCCGCACCCCCGCCGCCCTCCCCCGTGCCGTCCCCACCGGTCGCGCCTCCGGCGAGCACCGTGCCCGCGACGACCGCCGCGGCACCGACGACCAGCCCGTCCCCCACCCCGTCGCAGGAGACCCCGATGCCCGACCAGGCCGCCCTGAACCAGCAGTTGCGCGACGCGGCGTGGCGCAATGACGTGGCGGCGGCGCGGTCGCTGATCGAGCGCGGCGCGGACGTCAACGCCAAGGACGACACCCAGCAGTCGGCGTACCTGGTCGCGACCAGTGAGGGTTATGACGAGCTGCTCGAGTTGACGATGGCGAACGGCGCGGAGTTGAACGACAAGGATTCCTGGAACGGCACCGGGCTGATCCGGGCCGCCGAGCGGGGCCACGGCCCGGTGGTCGGCCGGCTGCTCAAGGCCGGGATCGACCGGGATCATGTGAATCGGATCGGCTACCAGGCGATCCATGAGGCGGTCTTCCTGGGCAAGAACACCGACAGCTATGTGGAGACGGTGCGGTTGCTGATCGCCGGTGGCGTCCAGCTCGACCGCCGCTCCGGGCGCGAGGGCCGCACACCGCTGCAGTTGGCGGAGCAGCGCGGTTTCGACCGGTTGGCCGAGACCCTGCGCCGGGGGTTGCAGGCACCGCGTCCCGACAATCCGGATCGGGCGCTGCTGGAGGCCTCCCGCACCGGGGACGCCGACCGGGCGGTGCAGGCCCTGCGCGCCGGTGCGAACCTGGCGGCGACCGACGACCGCCGTCGTACCCCGCTGCTGCTCGCGGTGACCGGCAACCATGTCGAGGTGGCCCGGATCCTGCTGGCGCTGGGCGCCGACCCGAACGCGGTGGACCAGCAGCAGGACACCCCGTGGCTGGTCACCGGGGTCACCGGTTCGGTGCCGATGGCGGAGAATCTGCTGCGCTATCGCCCGGATCTGACCAAGCGGAACCGCTTCGGCGGCACCTCACTGATCCCGGCCAGCGAGCGCGGCCATGTGGACTATGTACGCCGGGTGGCGCCGATCCGCGAGATCCAGATCAACCACGTCAACAACCTGGGTTGGACCGCACTGCTGGAGGCGGTCGTCCTCGGTGACGGCGGGGAGCGCCACCAGCAGATCGTGTCGATCCTGCTGGACAACGGCGCCGATCCGCGGATCGCCGACAAGGACGGGGTACGCCCGCTGCAGCTCGCCCGCGACAAGGGTTACCGCCAGATCGCCGACACCCTCGCCGCCCGCGGCGGTTGAGACCCGAGAAACGAGGCGCGCGCGGGCGCGAGCCGAGAAAATTACGCCGTCATGTAGTTGCGACCGGAGAAGGCCCGCCCGAGGGTGACCTCGTCGGCGTACTCCAGATCGCCGCCGACCGGCAGGCCGCTGGCCAACCGGGCCACCTTGACACCCATCGGCAGCAGCAGGCGGGTCAGGTAGGTGGCCGTCGCCTCGCCCTCCAGGTTGGGATCGGTGGCGACGATCACCTCGGTCACGGTGCCGTCGGCCAACCGCTGGCAGAGCTCGCGGATGTGCAGGTCACCGGGGCCGACGCCCTCGATCGGCGAGATCGCCCCGCCGAGCACGTGGTAGGTGCCGCGGAACTCGCGGGTACGTTCGATCGCGACCACGTCCTTGGACTCCTCGACCACGCAGATCGAGGTCTGGTCGCGGCGCGGATCGCGGCAGACCCGGCACCGCTCCGATTCGGAGACGTTGAAGCAGACCTCACAGAACTTCACCGTCTCCTTGACCCGGCGCAGCGTGTCGGCGAGCTGTTCGACCTCGGCCGGGTCGGCGGAGAGGATGTGGAAGGCGATCCGCTGGGCGCTCTTGGGCCCCACCCCCGGCAACTGGCCGAGGGCGTCGATGAGGTCTTGAACCGGTCCTTCGTACAAGGTGGTCCGCCGCTCAGAAGCCCAGGCCGTTGGCCATGCCGCCGAACTTCGCCTCGGTCATCGCCTGCACCTTGTGGTTGGCGTCGCGGATCGCGGCGATCACCAGATCGGCGAGCGCCTCGGTGTCGTCGGGATCGACGGCCTCGGGCTTGATCACCAGGGCCTTGATCTCCCCGGTACCGCTGAGGGTCGCCTTGACCAGGTCACCGCCGGCGGTGCCCTCGAACTCGGCGGAGGCCATCTCCTCCTGTGCCTGCTGCATCTGGGCCTGCATCTGCTGTGCCTGGGCGAGCAGGGCGTTCATGTCCATGCCACCGTCGGGGGGAATCATCCGGTTCTCCTGTTGATCGCGGGTTCGTCGACCTAAGCCTATGCGCCCGAGTCCTCTTCGCCGATGAGCTGCGCGCCGAGGTGTCGGCTGAGCAGCTCGCTGTGCGAGCTCTCCGCGACCTCTTCGGCGGAATCGGGGTCGAAATCCTCGTAGGGATCCGGTTCGGGCTCCTCATCGGCCGACCCACGGTCGGCGGCCTTGCGGGTCGGCCGGATGCTCTCCCGGGCGCGGGCCGAGAACTGGGCGGCCTCGGCACCGGAGGGGGTTGCCGGTGCCGTCGGTGGATCGGTACGCCCCTGCGGTTCAGCCGGCGGCCCGGGCGCGGCCGGGGTTGCCGGGGTGGCCGGTGCGGGGGGTGTGGGTGCCGCCGGGGGCGGATCGGCCGAGGGCGGACTGGCCGACGGTGCCGGCGTACCGGGTCCGCCACCGGCCCATGGATCCCGGGTGGCGGGTTCGGAGGGTGCCGGTGCCGGGGCGTCGTCGACCAGGGTCTGGATCCGCAGATTGCTGCCGAGCACCTGGACCAGGGCGTCGACGAGCACGTCCTCGTTGCCACCCTTGCCGAACGACTCGCGGGCTCCCGCGTTCTTCAGCGCCAGGGTGAGCACCCCGTCGCGGACCTCGTGCACCTGGGCGTTCTGGGAGATCAGGATCCAGGTGAACCGGCGGCGGCCCTTGACCTCCTCCAGCACATCCGGCCACAACCGGCGGACATCGGCGGTGCTCAAGCCACCGGCCGACCCGGATGGTTGCGGGGTCGGTGGTTGCCGTTGCGGGGCCGGTGGTTGCGGCTGCGGGGCCGGCCGGGTCTCGGCCACCGGTGCCGGTGCCGGGGGTGTCGGTTCGGCCGGGCGCGGTGCCGGTTCCGCTGCCGGGGTGGGCGCGGCGGGGCTGACCGGTTCGGGCGCGGGCCGCTCTTCGGGACGCGGCGCGGCGGCCGGCTCCTGCGCAGCGGGCTCCGGGGCAGCGGGCTGCGGAGCCGCGGGCTGCGCGGCGGGTTGCTCGACCGGCTGCTGCCGATCGGCCGGCTGGCCCATCCCGATCCGCCGTTCGAGGCGATCGAGGCGGGCGTGCAGGCCGCGGTCGTCGACGTCGGCACCGGGCAGCAGCACCCGGGCGCACATCAACTCCAGGTGCAGCCTGGGCGCGGTGGTGCCGCGCATCTCGGTCAACCCGGCGGCGATCACCTCGGCGGCCCGGGTCAGCTCGCCGGCACCGAGCGCGGCGGCCTGGGCCTGCAGCCGCTCGCCCTGGTCCTCGGCGGCCTCGACCAGCCCGGAGCCGAGCGCATCGGGCACCGCGGCGATGATCACCAGATCCCGCAGCCGGCGCAGCAGGTCCTCACCGAAGCGGCGGGGATCCTGGCCGACCTCGATCACCTTGTCGACGCTGGCGAAGACACCGGCGGCGTCCCCGGCGGCGAAGGCGTCGAGGATCTCATCGAGCAGCGAGTCCGGGGTGTAGCCGAGCAGCGCGGTCGCCTGGGCATAGGAGACGCCGGTCTCGGCGGCACCGCCGAGCAGCTGGTCCAGCACCGACAGCGAATCCCGCACCGAGCCCTGGCCCGCGCGTACCACCAACGGCAGCACGGTCTGTTCGACCGCGATCCCCTCGGCCTCGCAGAGCTCGCCCAGATAGGACTGCAGCACCTTCGGCGGCACCAGCCGGAACGGATAGTGGTGGGTCCGCGAGCGGATGGTGCCGATCACCCGCTCCGGCTCGGTGGTGGCGAAGATGAACTTCACATGCGGCGGCGGTTCCTCGACCAGTTTCAGCAGGGCGTTGAAGCCCGCCGTGGTCACCATGTGCGCCTCGTCGACGATGTAGATCTTGTAGCGGCTGTTGACCGGAGCGAAGAAGGCCCGCTCGCGCAGGTCGCGGGCGTCGTCGACGCCACCGTGCGAGGCGGCGTCGATCTCGATCACATCGATCGATCCGGGACCGCCGCGGGCGAGATCCTGGCAGGACTGGCAGACCCCGCACGGGGTCGGGGTCGGACCCTGTTCACAGTTCAGGCAGCGGGCCAGGATCCGTGCCGAGGTGGTCTTGCCGCAGCCGCGCGGGCCGGAGAAGAGGTATGCGTGGTTGACCCGGTTGTTGACCAGGGCGCGCTGCAGCGGTTCGGTGACGTGCTCCTGCCCGATGACCTCGGCGAAGGTGTCGGGGCGATAGCGCCGGTAGAGCGCCAGCGGCGCGGTCGGAGGCGGCGCGGGCGGCGTACGCTCGGCGCTCGGCTCCGCGGGCGGTGTCACGGGGGCAGGCTCGGAGGGCGCATCGGTCGACTCGGGTGCAGCACCGGCGAACAGCGACTCGCCCTCCTGTTCGAAGGGCTCGAAGCCGTACTCGTCGTCGGTGAATTCGGTCTCGTCCTCCACGCACTGCACCCTAGTGCGGGCCCCTGACATTTCCCACCGGCAGCCGGGGCCCGGTCATCGACCGCACAGCTCGACGGCCGCGCTGATCGCACCGTGGCAGACGGCATCCGAACCCAGCGCCGCCCGGCGGACCCGCAGCGTCCGTCCCGACACCAGCGGGTTGGCCGCCAGTGCCTGCTCCAGACCGGGTTCGAGGAGGTCCCAGGACGCGGTCACGCCGCCGCCGCAGACCACCCGATCGAGGTCGAACAGGGTGCCGGCCATGGCCAGCGCCCGGCCCAGTGCGTCGCCGGCTTCGGTGAACACCGCGCGCGCCTCCGAATCGCCGGCGCGGGCCAACTCGGCGACCTCGGCCGCACCGCGGGTGGGCCGGCCGGTGCGCTCCTGATAGCGCAGCGCGAGACTGCGACCGGACGTCAGGGTCTCCAGGTGGCCGCGGCCGCCGCAGGTGCAGGGCAGCTCCCCGAAGCCGGGCATGTGGCCGATCTCGGCCGCGCCGCCGAGGTCCCCGGCGTACAGCTGCCCGGACAACTGCACCGCGCCGCCGACCCCGGTGCCGAGCATCACCCCGAGCGCGGTGTGGGCACCGTGCAGGGCGCCCTGGTCGATCTCGCCGAGCAGGAAGGCGTTGACATCGTTCAGCACCGCGACCGGCAGCGGTTGGGCGCCGCGCAGAATCGTCCCCAGCCGGTGCCCGGTCCATCCCGGAATGGAGTCGGAGGCGGTGAGTACGGTGCCCGAGCGCGGGTCGATCACCCCCATCGAGGCCACGCCGATGCCCGCCAGCGCGCCTCCTGCGGTATTCGCGGCGATCTCGCGCAGCAGCACCTCGGTGATCGCGTCGGGCGATCCCGGTGTCGGTACCGCGCCGCGCCCCAGCACCCGGCCGTCGTCATCGGCGAGCAGCCAACCCGTCTTCGTACCGCCGATGTCGAAACCCAGCCACGTCCTCATGCCGACACCTCCCGGACGGCCGCGACCAGGGCCGCCACCCGCTCCGCCGCAGTCACGCTGCGCCCGGTCGCGGCACCGGGGCCGGTCGGCCCGCCGGTCACCGACCGACTCGCCGAGGCGTGCACCGCGCCGACTCCGAATGTGGCCAGCTCCGCCACATCAGCCACCGCGAGCCCGCCACCGGCGATGATCCGATCACCACCCAACAACCCGGCCAACCGGCCGAGACCGGCCATCCCCTCGGCGACGGTGCTGCCGCCCCCGGAGGTGAGCACCTCGGCGATCCCCGTCTCGGCAAGGGTTTCTGCGGTGTCGGTCGGCCCCACCACGTCACTGGCCCGATGCAACACCGTCGGCAATCCTTCGGCCGCGCCGACCAGGCGACTCAACGCCGCCCGGTCCAACCGCGGTCGGTCGCCGAGCCGATGCACCGCACCGACGACGACCCCGCTTGCACCCAGGTCGCGGGACCGCCGGATGTCCTCAGCCATCAGCCCGATTTCCTCGTCCAGATAGGCGAAATCGCCCTCTCGGCAGCGGACCAGCACCCGGACCGGGAGTCCCACGGTGACCACCGACGCGATCAGACCGGCGCTCGGGGTGAGCCCGCCGGTGGAGAGCCCGGTGCAGAGCTCGAGGCGATCCGCACCGGCCTCGGCGGCGGTCGCCGCACCGGCCAGGTCCTGCACCGCGATTTCAACCAGCATGGGCACCTCCGGGACAGACCGCGACCGCGACGGGGCTGTCCCGCAGCACCGTCGGCACCGTGAGCAGGCCGTCGGCCGCGGGCATCGCCGCGGTCCCCGGTGCGCCGAGCCAGTGCGCCGGGTGCGGGACATCGGTGGGCAACGAGATGACCCCCCGTGCGGGGTGCAGCAGATGCACGAACAGGTCCCCATCGCGTTGCGTGTAACGGAAATCATCGGTATCACCGAACCGGCGCCAGGGCCTGGTGCCGTGGATCGCGTCCGCATTGTCAGCCATCCACACCCCCAGTTCGTCGAGCACCCGGGTCTGCGCGGCCGGCAACTCACCGGCGGCGTCGGGGCCGACGTTGAGCAACAGATTGCCATTCTTGGCGGCCACATCGACCAGCAGCCGCACCAGGTCGGCACCGGTGAGCGTGTGCTCGGGTGCTTCGTCGGTGTTGAGGCCGAAGGACAGGCCGATGCCCCGGGTCGCCTCCCATGGTTCGGGGAGGGTGTCGGGGACGTGGCTGTACTCCCGGGTCAGGTGACCGTGTACGGGGATGCCCCAGCGGTCGTTGACGACGCCGTCGGGGACGAGGTTTCGATACTCGGTGAGCAGGGTGGCCAGTGAGTCGGGGCCGTGGTCCTTGCCGGCGTCGGGCCAGTCGATGTCGTTCCAGAGGATGTCGGGTCGGAAGCGCTCGATCAGTTCCCGGAGCTGCCCGGCGGCGTAACCGGCGAACTCCGGATCGTTGCGCCGGAACGCGAACAGCTCCGCATCACCGGTGATCGGCGGGAAGTCGCTGACGTGCCAGTCCAGGGCACCGGAATAGTAGAGGCCCAGGCGCATCCGGTGCGCCCTGGCCGCGCGGGCCAGCTCGTCGATCAGGTCGCGGCGAGGACCACGGCGCACGGTGTTGAACGGGGTGGTCCCGGTGCCCCACAGGCAACAGCCATCGTGGTGCTTGGTCACCGGGACCAGATAGCGACCACCGGCGCGGGTCAGTCGGTCCACGAATTCCGTTGCGTCGAAGGATTCGGCGTGCCAGTCATCGAGGAGGTCCGCATAGCTCGTCCCCGTCCCGTAACGGTATCGGTGCAGTGCCGCGGTGGGGCCATCGGTGAAGCGCACCGTGTTGGCGTACCACTCGGCATAGCGATGCCAGTGGTAGGGGTTGTCGGCGGGGCGATCCGGGCCGGCGTACGCCCAGGCTGGCACCGAGTAGATCCCCCAGTGCACGAAGAAGCCCAGCTTGGCATCCCGCCACCACGCGGGCACGGTGAGGTCCGGGTAGCGCACCGGTGGATCGATGACCGGGCCGGTGCGATGCTCGAAGTTCAGCACCCGCGGACCTCGGCGAGCGGGAAGTGGCAGGCGACCTGGTGGCCGTCACCCCGCAGCGGTGGTTCGGTGCTGCGGCACAGCTGCTGGGCCCTGGGGCAGCGGGCCGCGAATCGGCAGCCCTGACCGGGATCCCGGGCGTCGGCCGGTTCGCCGATGATCTCCGGTTGCTCCTCCACCGACTGGTCGGTTTCCGGAATATCTGCCACCGAAGGGATCGCGTCGATCAGCGCCCTGGTGTAGGGGTGCAGCGGATTGGTCACCACCTGGTCCGCGGCACCGATCTCGACGATCTTCCCCAGGTACATCACCGCGATCCGGTCGGCCATGTAGCGGACCACCGACAGGTCGTGGGAGATGAAGACGTACGCCAGGCCGAGCTCGTTCTGGAGATCGCGCATCAGGTTCAGCACCTGCGCCTGGACCGAGACGTCCAACGCACTGACCGGTTCGTCGCAGACCACCAGATCCGGTTTGAGTGCCAGCGCCCGGGCGAGCCCGACCCGCTGCAGCTGCCCGCCGGAGAACTCGTGCGGGTAACGTTCCAGCGAGGTCCGAGCCAGTCCGACCGAGTCCAACAGGTCACCGGCCTGCGCCGCCCGTTCCCGAGCGGTGCCGATCCGTTGGATGGCCAGCGGTTCGGTGAGGATCTCATCGACCCGCATCCGCGGATCCATCGCGGCATAGGAATCCTGGAACATCAGTTGGATCCGGCGATGCAACCGCTTGCTGCGCGGTGCCGAGTCCCGATCCCCGACGACCGCACCGTCGAACTCCATGGCCCCCGAGGTCGGCTGCTCCAGGCGGGCGATCATCCGACCGAGGGTCGACTTGCCGCAACCGGACTCCCCCACGATGCCGAGCGTCTCCCCGCGGGCGACGGTCAGCGACACGTCCGACACGGCATGGATCTCACCGCTGCGGCGGCGCAGCACCGTGCCCGACATCGCCGGATAGATCTTGGAGATCTCGCTCAACCGCAGCAACGCCGCCGGATGGGCAGGCTCGGTGGCCGCGCTCCCCTCGGTGACCTCGACGACCGCGGGCGGGGTCGGTCGCCGGTCCTGTTCCGGGCGGGCGTGCGGATGGTGGCAGAAGAAGCGATGCTGCGGGGTGCCCTGCTCACCGGGGTCCTGTTCGCACTCGCTGGTCGCAGCCGGGCAGCGGGGTGCGAACGAGCAGCCGGTGATCGGCCGGGCCAGGTTGGGCGGCATCCCCGGAATCGACAGCAGCCGCTGGCCGCGGTCCTGTCGATGGTCGGGTACCGCGCCGAGCAGGGCGCGGGTGTACTGGTGCCGGGGATCGGCGAAGATCTCCACCGCCGGGGCGCTCTCGACGATCCGGCCGGCATACATCACTGCCACCTTGTCGGCGCGACCGGCGACGACACCGAGATCGTGGGTGACCAGCATCACGGCGGTGCCGAACTCGGCACGGATCTCATCGATCAGATCGAGGATCTGCCGCTGGGTGGTGACGTCGAGGGCCGTGGTCGGTTCATCGGCGATCAGCAGCTTGGGTGAGCAGACCAGCGCCATCGCGATCATCACCCGTTGCCGCATCCCACCGGAAAGCTGGTGCGGATAGTCATCGACGATCTTCTCCGCGCGCGGCATCCCGACCCGGCGCAGGATCTCGATCGCCCGATCGCGGCCCTCGGCCCGGTTGGCCTTCTCGTGGATCCGCAGGGGTTCGGCGACCTGGTTGCCGATCTTGAGGGTCGGGTTCAAGGAGGTGAGCGGGTCCTGGAAGATCATCCCGATCTCGGTCCCGCGGATGCGCCGGGACTCGGCAGGGGTGAGCCGGGTGATGTCGCGACCGGCGACGGTGATCGACCCGTCGGTGACCCGACCACCGGACGGCAACAGGCCCATGATCGACAATGCGGTCATCGTCTTGCCGGAGCCGGATTCACCGACCACGCCGATGATCTCACCGGGATCGACGGTCAGGTCCACGCCACGCAGCGCGTGCACCGCACCCCTGCGCAGGGCGATGTCGACCGTGAGCCCGTCCAGAGCGAGCAGGGGCTGGGGGCTGGGATCAGTCATGTCTCACCGTTTCCGCAGTCGGACCTCGAAGGCGTCCCGCAGTCCGTCGCCGACGAAGTTGAACGCGAGAACCAGAACAATGATGAGGATTCCGGGCGGGTAGAGCAGCCACCAGCGTTCCGAGTACGCCTCGGAGATGCCGGTGGAGAGCATGCCGCCCCAGTTGGCCGCGGGCGGGGGTACGCCGAGACCGAGGAAGCTCAGGTAGGCCACGTAGAGCACCGCATCGGCGACCTGGAAGGTGGCGTTCACGATGACGGTGCCGATGGCGTTGCGGACGATGTGCGAGCGCACCGCCCGGACCGGCCCGCCACCCATCCCGCGCATCGCCAGGATGTATTCGCGGGACCGCAGCGCGATCGCCTCACCGCGAACCAACCGGGCGGGGTTCAGCCAGGCGAAGGCGCCGATGATCAGGATCAGCAAGCCGATCGTCGGGGTGACCATGGTCGCGATGAGCATGAAGAGGAAGAGTGCGGGGATCGACATCAGGGCGTCCACGACGCGCATCATCGCGGCATCGATCCAGCCACCCAGGAAACCCGCGACCGCACCCCAGATGGTGCCGATCAGGGTGGCCAGCAGACCTGCGGCCAGGCCGACGATGATCGAGGTCTGGCCGCCGAGCATCAACCGTCCGAGCTGGTCGTAACCCAGACCGTCGGTGCCCAACCAGTGCCCCGGTGCACCGGGGTCGAGATAGGCGGAGGCGAGATCGGTGTGCACCTGCTCGGTGGGCCGCAGCAGCGGGCCGAGGAAGCAGAACAGCACCAGGCCGATGATCAGCAGCGCACCCACGACGGCGAGCCGATTCTGGGCGAACACCTCCAATCCCTGCCGCCACAGGGATTGCCGACGATCTACCTCGACGCTCTCGGCGGGGACCCGGGTCGTCCCGGGTGCGGGGGTCGCGTCAGACATCGGCACCTCCGAGGCGTACCCGCGGGTCGACCGCGGCATAGAGCAGATCGGCGATCAACGCACCGACGACGGTGGCCAGCGAGACGATCACGGTCACCGCCAGCAGCACCGGATAGTCACGGTGCTGGGCGGCCTGCCAGAACATCAGACCCATCCCGGGGAAGTTGAACAGTGACTCCACCACCAGGGCACCGGAGAACAGCGCCGGCAGATATATGCCGAGCAGCGTGATCACCGGGAACAGGCTGTTGCGCAGGGCGTGGCCGAAGATCACCCGGGATTCGGCCATCCCCTTGCTGCGTGCGGTGCGGATGTAGTTCTCGTTGAGGTTGTCCACCATCGAGGAGCGGACATAGCGGGTGTATGCCGCCAGGGTGCCGATGGCGAGCGTGATCACCGGCAGGATCAGCGCCTGGGAGTCGGCGAACATCTCGGCCAGGGTGAACCCCTGGGGTGCCTCCGGCGGCAGGATCGGCCAGGTCTGGGAGAACAGGATGATCAGCACCAGGCCGGCGAAGAACAGCGGGGTGGCGTAGGTGAGCAGGGCGACGGCGGTCACCAGGTAGTCCTGCCACCGGTTGCGGCGGACCGCCTGCAACACCCCGAGCGGGATGGCCAGCAGCACCGCCACCCCGGTGCTCAGCAGCGACAGCACCATCGTCTTCGGCAACCGCTGCGCGATCGCCTCGGCCACCGGTTGGTTGTAGAGGTAGGAATAACCGAGATCACCGGTGAGCAGCCGCCCCAGATAGCGCAGATACTGCACCGGCAGGATCTGGTCGAAACCGTTGTCCCGGTTGAACTGGGCGATCTGCTCCGCGGTGGCCTCCTTGCCGAGCGCGGCGCGGGCCGCTCCACCGGGCAGCAGATGCAGGATGGTGAAGGCGATCACGGTCACCAGGAAGGTGACCGCGACCGCCTGCAGCAGCCGCTTGAGTACGTAACGGACCACGGCTCAGTTCGTCCTCGCCCAATCCTGGGGGTAGACCTCGAGGGTCGGGTCCTGCGGTTCGATGCCGGTGATGTCGGACTTGTACGCCGACACCTGCGCGACCGGGTTGGGCATCCAGAGCACCGGCAGTTCCTTGGCCAGGTAGTCGTTGTAGGCCGTCATCACCGATTCGTCACCGGAGAACTGGGTCTCATCGATCAGCTGATCCGCCTTCGGATCGCTGTAGCTGCCCAGGTTCACCGCACCGGTGCTGGCGAACAGTCGCTCCCCGGAGGCGTACACCGGGAAGTACCAGCTGGACTGCGATCCGAAGAAGGACAGGTCCCAGCTGCACCCTGGATCGGCCGGTTCACACTTCTGGGTGACCGAGACCGAGTCGGGCACCTCCTTGATGGTGAGCTGGATGCCGGCGCCTGCGAAACGCGACTTGAGTTCGGCCATCATCTTGGTGGTGGCCGAGAACCCGGACTGGCTGGTCACCTCGAACTGCAACGGTGCGCCGGCCGCGACACCTTCACCGCACTGCCCGGGGCCGGTACCTGGCTTCTCACAGGTGGTCACGCCGTCGGGGACGACCTTCCAGCCGTTCTCGGTGAGCGTCTGCTTCGCCTTCTCCGGGTCGAACTGGTAGGCGCAACCGTCCATCGAACCCGCCGATCCGGGCTTCTGTGGCACCGGGCCGCAGGTGGGTGCGGCCTGTTCCTGCCACACCACCCGGGAGATGGTCGGCTGATCGATCAGCATCTGCATCGCCTGCCGGACCGGCAGCTGCTTGAAGATCGGCCCGGTCTTCGGGTTGTTGAAGTTGAACGGCATGTAGCTGATCGACCAGCCGTACCACGGGGAGACCTTGTAACCCCGGGACTCGATCGTCTTGCGCTGGTTGATGTTGCCGGCCGGGATGTAGCCGTAGTCGATGCCGCCGGAGCGCAACACGTTGAACTCGGCGTCGTCACCGGTGAACGGGCGGAAGACCACGTTGTCCAGCTTCGGCTTGTCGGCACCGGTGTAACCGGTGTTCTTCGCCAGTTTCACCTCACCCTGTGGCACATAGGACTCGAGGCTGAAGGCACCGGAGACGGTCTTCCACAAGGGATTGGTGCCATAGCTCGCGGTGTCCTTGGCGGCGGCCTCCAGGGTGCCGAAGACCTCCTTGGCACCCTCGGGGGTGGCGGCCTTGCCCTCCGGATCCCAGGCGTGCGCCGGGAGCGGATAGATCTTGTCGAGCTGGTTGTCGACGAACCAGGTGGGGGCGTATTCGCGGGTGGTGGTGATCGAGAAGGTCTGCTCGTCGATCACCTTGAACTCGGCGACGTTGTCCGGCAGCGCACCCTTGCGGTAGGAGGACCACTTGTCCTTGTTGGCGTTGACCAGATTCCACCAGAACTGCACATCCTTGGTGGTGATCGCGGTGCCGTCGGACCACTTCTCGTCCTTCAGCTTGACGGTGTAGGTCTTGCCGTCGGCAGTCACCTCCGGGACGCCGGCGATCGAGCGCTTCTCGTCGATGCTGTATTTCCCGCCGCCGGACAGCGCGTAGGAGTAGACCGAGCGGTACAGCGTGGAGATGAAGATCGCGTTCTCGCCCTGGGTGTGGCCGGGAGTGGCGATCGGCAGGATCCAGCTCGGCGTCTTGAGCGCCATCGACACGCTGCCGCCGTCCTTGGCCGGGCCCTGCCCGGTGCTCCCGGCGCCGGCACCACCGGAACTGCAGGCGGTCAGTGCCAGGACGGCCGCGGCCGAGATCGCGACCAGTCTGGCCGCCGACGTGCGCTTGATGCTCCCCATTGAGGCTCCTCCGAAGGTCTGGGCTCTGCTGGGAAGCTAACAGGAATTCGTCGGAAGTTGCGAGAGTTTCAGAGTTTTTTCGCTAACTTTCTTCGTTATCGGCTATAAGTGGACCACCCGCGCGTCGTAAGTGGCGTGACAGGATGAGCGATGAACCAGAGGGAGGCGAGGGCATGGCAGTTCCGTCGGCGCCGGTCAGCGACCGCATCAAGCAACTCATCGGCGAGAGCGAAGGCCTCTCCCGGACCGACCTGGCCAGTTCGTCGGCGCTCGCCCCATCGACGGTCTCGCAGCTGGTGCGCCAGCTCATCGAGCAGGGTGAGGTGGAGGAGACCGAGGGTGAGTCGACCGGGGGCCGGCGGCCCCGGTTGCTGCGGCTGCGGCGCCGGCCGGGCACCCTGGGAGTGGCCGAGATCGGTTCGCAGCACGTCCGCCTCGGGGTGAGCGACGGGCAGGGCCGGTTGCTCGGCTCGACCGAGCTGCCGATCACCATCGCCAACGGCCCGACACAGGTCTTCGACACCCTGGCCGAGGGCTGGAGCGTGCTGCGGAACGAACTCGACACGGACGAACCCCTGAGGGGAATCGGGCTCGCGCTGCCCGGCCCGGTCAACGTGCAGCGCACCGCGGTGAGCGGTGCCGCCCGGATGCCCGGCTGGACCGAGGTCGACCTGCCCGCACTGTTGACCGAGCGCTTCGGCGTACCCGCGGTGATCGAGAACGATGCCCGCGCCGGCGCCATCGGCGAGTTCAGCCAGCGGCCCGACCTCGGGGATTTCCTGTATGTGAAGGCCGGATCGGGTATCGGCGGTGCGTGGATGAGCGAAGGCCGCCCCTATCGGGGGGCGCTCGGTTTCGGCGGCGACCTGACCCACACCAGGGTGCCCGACGCCGGCCAGCTGGTCTGCTCCTGCGGCAACACCGGCTGCCTGGAGACGGTGGGCAGCGGCGCCGGGATCAAGCGATTGCTCGCCGCCGAAGGCATCGACGCCGACTCGTTGGATGAGTTGTTGACGATGAGCCGGAACGGCAATGCGCAGGTGACGACGCGGCTGCGGACCGCGGGTGGCCAGCTCGGCCAGGTGCTGTCGGCGATCGTCAATTTTCTCAACCCACACACGATCGTCGTCGGTGGCTCGCTGTCCAGCGTGGGCGCCTACGTCGCCGGGATGCGGGCGGTCATCTATGCCGACAGTCTGCCGATCTGCACCACCGACCTGACCATCACCGAATCCCGCAGCGGCGCCGACGCGGCCCTGCTGGGGATGACCGCGATGATCCGCCAGACCACCCTGACCAGCTAGTTCGAGGAAGTCCTGTGAGCCGACCCAGGATCGCCATCTGCGGCGTCCACATCGAATCGAGCACCTTCTCCCCGCACCGCTCGACCGCCGATGATTTCGAGGTACGCCGCGGCGCGGCCGTGCTGGAGCGCTACCCGTGGATCGGTGGCAATGACTGGGCCGACCGGGTCGAGTGGCTGGGCGTGCTGCACGCCCGGGCCCTGCCGGGTGGGCCGGTGGTGGCCGAGGACTACCAACGCTGGCGCGCGGAGATCCTTGCGGGGCTGGCGGAACTGGGTGAGCTGGACGGGTTGTTCTTCGACATCCACGGTGCGATGAGCGTCGAGGGGATGACCGACGTGGAGGGTGAGCTGATCACAGCCATTCGATCGGTGATCGGCACCGAGGTGTTGGTGTCCACCTGTATGGACCTGCACGGCAACGTCTCGGAGGAGTTGTTCGCCGGGCTGGATCTGCTCACCTGTTATCGGATGGCTCCGCACGAGGACGCCTGGCAGAGCCGCGAGCGGGCCGCCCGCAACCTGGTGGACCGGTTGATCGACGGCTCCGGCAAGCCGCACAAGGCACTCGTGCACGTTCCGGTGCTGCTGCCCGGGGAGATGACCTCGACGCGGATCGAACCGGCGAAGTCCTTGTACGGGAGGATTCCCGGGATCGAGGCGAAGGACGGGATCCTGGACGCCGCGATCTGGATCGGCTTCGCCTGGGCGGATGAACCGCGCTGCTGCGGTGCGGTGGTGGTGACCGGGGACGATCCCGAGCTGGTCAACCGATGCGCCGAGGACCTGGGCGCCGAGTTCCTCGACCGGCGCGAGGAGTTCGTCTTCGTCGCGCCGACCGCGAGCTATCCCGACGGGTTGCGGACCGCGATCACCTCGGAACAACGCCCGTTCCTGCTGTCGGACTCCGGGGACAATCCCGGCGCCGGCGGGGCGGCGGACTGCACCGTCACCCTGGCCGAGCTGCTGTCCTGCCCCGAGATCACTGACGGCTCGGTGAGCGCTGTGCTGGCCGCGATCGTCGACCCCGAAGCCGCCCGGCGGGCCGCCGAGCTCGGTGTCGGCGCCCCGATCGACACCCTGGTCGGCGGCCGCATCGACGACCGCCCGCCCGGTTCGGTCCGGGTCCGCGGTGTGGTCGGCGCGGTGGTCGAGGATCCCGACGGTGGTCTGGTCGTCCGGCTCGATGTGGGTGGTCTGCAGGTGGTCGTGACGAGTCGCCGCTCGCAGTATTCGACGCTGGACAAGTTCCACCGGCTCGGCATCGACCCGGCCGCGGTTGACGTGATCACGGTCAAGATCGGCTACCTGGAACCGGAGCTCTACGACCTGGCCGCCGACTGGCTGCTCTGCCTGACCCCGGGCGGGGTGGATCAGGATCTCGTCCGGCTCGGACACCAGCGGCTGCACCGGCCGATGTTCCCCTTCGATCGGGACCTCGGCGGCGTACGCCTGCAGGCGATCACGTCCTGACCTCGGGCACCGCCCCGGGCATGAAAAGGGCCCCCCGCGTACCCGACAGAGCCCACTTACCCTTGCTGCCTTCCGGCCCTGGGGGGATTGGGTGAGGTAACGCCACACGGGGGACCTGCGGGCAAGTGTAGGCCCCTGTCTGCCCGGAATCCAAGCTGGGTATTGTCGATCCATGGACACCATCCCCCACAAGGTCACCGGGAGCGGTGATCACACAGTGTTCTGGCTGCACGGTTGGTTCGGTTCGAGCTCGGCCTGGGGCAGCATGCCCCGGATGCTGGACGGCGACCGGTTCCGGCACATCTTCGTGGACTACCGCGGCCATGGTCAGCGCCGGACCGAGGGTGGGGACTACACCCTCGACGAGATCGCCGCCGATGTGCTGGCGCTGGCCGAGGATCTCGGCGTGGACCGCTTCTCGCTGGTCGGCCACTCGATGGGTGGCGCCGGTGCGCTGCGCGTGCTCTCCCAGGCCCCCGACCGGGTGCACCGGATCGTCGGCATCGCGCCGGTCGGTGCGACCCCGACCCCCTTCGACGAGCCGACCCGTGAGCTGTTCTTCGGTGCGCCCGATGATCGGGAGAAGCGGTACGCGATCGTCGACTTCACCACCAGGAACCGGAACACCGAGTCCTGGGTGAACCGGACCGTGGCGCATTCGATGGAGCAGTCCTCGACCGAGGCGTTCCGCGGCCATCTGAAGTCCTGGGCCGAGGCAGATTTCGCCGACGACCTGACCGGTGTCACGGTGCCGGCGCTGGTCATCGTCGGTGAGCACGACCGGGTGCTCGACGAGGAGACGGTACGCCAGACCTGGGGGTGCGGTGCTGCCCGATGTCCGGATCGCGGTGATGGCGAACGCCGGCCACTACCCCGCCGACGAGACCCCGGTGCAGACCGCGACCGTGGTGGAGCGCTTCCTGGCCGAGGCCGACTGATCCGATCCCGCCGACCGGGCGATCTCGGTTCGCGTCCGGGCGCCGCGCACGGTACGCTACCCGGCGGAGGATTCGCCTAGTGGCCTATGGCGCTCGCTTGGAAAGCGGGTTGGGTGCAAGCCCTCAGGGGTTCGAATCCCCTATCCTCCGCCAGTTGACAACCAGGAGCGCCGCCCGACCCGAACCGTGGTCGAGGCGGCGTTTCGGACCGACCCGAGCGAGTGATCCCCGATGGGACTGAATGGCGAGCAGCTCCGGCTGGCGCGTGGCGACTGGGAGGCCGTGGTCAGCACGGCCGGTGCGACGCTCGTCCAGCTCCGCCACGCGGGTCGCGATGCCATCTGCTCCTTCGACCCGACGCGCGGGGTGGGCGGGGCGTCCTACATGGGCCGGGTCCTCGCACCCTGGCCGAACCGGGTCACCGGAGGTCGCTATTCCTTCGCCGGTCGCGAGTTCACCCTGCCGATCAACGAGGCATCGACCGGCGCCGCGCTCCACGGGTTGGCCATCTGGTCGGACTGGCGCGTCGACGCACGGAGCGCCGACGGTGTGACGCTCACCCTCACGCTGCCCGGTTCGCTCGGTTATCCGTTCGCGCTCGCCCTGTCGGTGACCTACCGGTTGACGGCCGACGGCCTCGACGTGACGATCGGCGCACAGAACATCGGGCCCGAAACCGCACCCGTGGGCCTGGGGGTCCACCCCTACCTCACCTGCGACAACCTGCCCATCGACGACTGCGTCGTGACCTGTCCGGCGTCACAGATCCTGAGCGTCGACGAGCAGTTGGCACCGGTCGGCCTGTCCGGCGTCCTCGGCACGGCGTACGACTTCACCCAGCCGACCGCGATGCGCGGGCGAAGCGTGGATCACGCCTTCACCGGCCTGTCCGATCGGGGCTGGTCGGTCACCCTGTCCGGGGGCGGCATGACGGTGTCCCTGCGCGCCGCCGCACCCTGGCTCCAGCTCTATTCGGGCGAGGAGGTGGGCCGGCGCGGGCTCGCCGTCGAGCCGATGACCTGCCCACCGGATGCCTTCAATGGGCCCGACGCCGCAACGGCACTGGCCCCCGGTGATCGCCGGGGGCTCGGTTTCACGATCCTGGCGGAGTGAGCCGTCAGGTTCGCGTACGCGTCAGCAGCGTGACCCGGTTGGGTCCCGGTTCGAGCGAATGGATCGGGCCGGCGGGTGCCGATTCGCCGGAACGGCCGCCGAGCAGGTCCTCGTCGAGGCTGAGCGGCGCGCCGTCCGGTGCGTCGAACTCGGCGTCCACCATGCGTACCCGGCCCAGGTTCTGGGTGGTGGCGGTCGCCACGACGTGGTCCGCGAAGCCCTCGGGCAGGGTGAGCTCCAGCTCCACACACCCGTCGGTGGCATGGACGCGGACCCCCGGGTCCATCGGGTCGGTGAGGGCGCTTTCCTCACGCTCGAAGGATTGCGCGCCGTTCAGATAGATGTTGTCGCGCAGATAGACCGGATTCTTCAGCCCATCGAAGATGTTGACGTCACCGGGCAGCGCCGCCTCCACGTTGTCCAGGAACTCCTCGAACGACGCGGGGTGACCGTCATAGGCCAGCGTTCCGTATCCCACCCGGGTCTGCGGCTCGATGCCCCACTCATACACCCCCCGCACGTCACGCGGATCACCACCGTTGCCCACGAAGACATTTCCGACGATGCGGTCGTCACCCGCGAAGTTGCCGGCATATCCTGCCACCTCGGTGGAATGGGGCACGTGATAGGGCGTCGGTCGCTCCGGTACCGGACGCACCATGAACGTGCCCGCCACCAGATTGCCCACGTAGGCGCCCCCGTCACTCCAGACCTCGATGGCCGCGGGCGATGCCAACACGTTGTGGTCGACGATGTAGGGGCCGTGGGAGACCTCCACGTAGAGGTCGCGATTGTTGTCGTGCAAGACATTGCGGCTGATCCTCGTGCCCTGGGTCTGCCAGTCGCTCCAGATCCCCAGCGCGCAGTCATGGATGTGGTTGCCCACGATCTGGACGTCGATGGCCGCGTGCAGCTTGATCCCGCCGATCTCGTGGCCGTAGAACTCCCGCTTGGTGGCGATGTCGTGGATCTCGTTGTTGCGGATCTCGCTGAAGACACACCCCAGGTGTCCGACGATGCCGTTCTGCCCGCAGTCATGGATCACGTTGTCACGGACGATGTGGCTCCCGATCTGCTCCCTGGACCAGCCGATCTGCCGGGCCCGGAAGACGGCCTCGAGCTGGTACTGGTAACCGGGCTTGTCCCGCCGCTCGGTGAACCAGTTGTCACCCGTGCTCGCCTCCTTGCCCAGGGAGACGGCAGAACACTTCGCGTGATGGATGTGGTTCTGCTCGATGATCCAGCCCTTGGCCCAGTTGGGTCCGATGAGGCCCGGCTGGTCCCCGGTGGGGGGAGCCCAGGGCGTGGCGGCGTGCGCGAGTTCGAAGCCGCGCACGGTGATGTAGTCGATGTGGTTCGCCTCCGGCTGGAACACCGAGCGGCGTACGCTCACTTCCACCATTTCCCGGTTCGGATCGGCACCGTGGAAGGTGGCCCACACGGTGGTGTTCTCCGCGTCCACCTCGGCGAACCAGAGCCGGGTCGTCTGGTCGGGGTCAGCGATCGCGACCTCCTGACCCGTGCGGTCGTCCACGATGCGATCGCGCCGCTGTGGAGACGCCAGCTGGTCGAAGGAATCCGCCTCATAGAAGGCTTTTCCGTCAAGATAGACGTCGCCGAGGTGTCGGACGGGTTCGTCACCGACGGGCCGGACGACCCAGTCGCCGCGCAGCTCCAGGGCGAAGGGGTTCCAGTCACCGAACATGCTGTTGGGCAGGACGGCCTTCCAGACGTCCCCGTCCTGCCGTTCCCAGGAGTCGACCCGCTCCGATCCCAAGATGGCGACGTGGTCACCGTCCGCGGCCGTGTAGGTGATGCGGCGCTGGTCGCTCAGCCCACCGCGCCGGGGCTTGACCCACTCGCGGTATTCCCCGGCGTGCACCACCACCGTGTCGCCGGCGCGGGCGATCTGGGCCGCATGATTGATCGTGCGGAATGGCGTGGACTCGCTCCCGTCGGCGGCGTCCGAGCCGTTCGGGCTCACGTGCAACTCGGTCACTGTCTTCTCCTCAGCTCGGTCGGTCATCGGTGATGACCAGCTCGGTCAGCTGCGCCGCCACCCGGTCGTAGCGTTGTTGGATCCACGGTGTCGGTTCCCCCTCGAACGACTCGGTCCCGACCCGGCCCCATTCGGGCGGGGCCGCCGACGACGAGAGCACCCAGGCGGCCTGTCTCGCGGCGCCGAGGGCCACGTACTCCCCCGGTTCCGGCACGGAGACCGGCACACCCAGCACGGCGGGAGCCAACTCCCGCAGGATCCCCAATCGGGCGCCTCCCCCGATCAGGGTGATGTGATCGATCTCGACCCCCTGGGCACGCTGGGCCTCGACACCGACGCCCAACAGACACAGCAGACCCTCGACCGCCGCGCGGGCCAGGTTCTGCTGGGTCATGGTGGCGAGGGTGAGCCCCACCAGACTCCCCGAGGCCTCCGGCAGGTTCGGCGTACGCTCACCGTCGAGGTGGGGAACGAACACCAAGCCGCCCGCTCCCGGTTCCGCTGCTCTGGCGAGGGCACTCACTCCCTCATGGTCGGACCCGAGGACCGCCGCCGTGGCATCGATGATGCGGGCGCCGTTGATGGTGGCGATCAGCGGCAGGAAGGCGTCGGTGGCATCGGCGAATCCCGCCACCAGCCCCGACACGTCGCGGATCGGGGTCTTCGACACCGCGGACACGACGCCGGACGTGCCGACGGACACGATCGCCTGCCCGGGCGTACGCTCCAGCCCCAGCGCGGCCGCAGCGTTGTCGCCACAGCCGGGCCCCACCAGCGCATCGGGCGACCCGACAGCCGCAGCGAGCCGGCCGGCGGTCTCATGCGGTCCCAGCACCCGGGGAAGGACGATGTCGGCGACCTCCGCCTCCGTCCGGCGGAGTGCCCGCGCCAGCAGGTCCCGGCGGTATCGACCCGACACGGGGTCGAAGTAACCCGTCCCGGATGCGTCGGAGCGATCGGTGACCAGCGTCGACAGATCGTCACCGCCCATGAGCTGCCAGGTCAGCCAGTCGTGCGGCAGACAGATCGCTGCGATGCGCGCGGCATTCTCCGGCTCGTGATCGGCGAGCCAGCGGAGCTTGGTGATCGTGAACGACGCCACCAGTACCCCCAGACCGGTCGCCTCCGCCCAGGCTTCCGGACCCAGCTCCCGGGTCAGCTCCTCGGCGGCGGCCGCGGAGCGCGTGTCATTCCACAACAGGGCAGGTCGGATGACGGCGCCGTCCGAGTCGAGCGCGACGAGACCGTGCTGCTGCCCGCCCACACTGACCGCACTGACGTCGTCGAGGCCACCGGCCTGCTTCGCGGCCTCGCGGAAGGCCGTCCACCAGGCATCCGGTGGGCACTCCGTACCGGCCGGATGCCTGGCTGCACCTTCCCGCACGACGCGCCCCGAGGCCGCGTCGACGACGAGGACCTTGCAGGACTGCGTCGAGGTGTCGATTCCTGCCACCAGTGCCATGACCCGCCCCGTCAGCCGATCAGGTGGCGCAGGGCCAACTGGTGGAGTTTCACGAAGTGGTATTCACGGTCCGCGGCCGCCGCCACGTCGAAGTCCTCCTGCTGCGCCAGGAAGGCCTCGACACTCTCCCCCTCCGAAAGGGTGGGTTGGGCGAGCTCGAGGACCCCGGACGCCTTCATGGTCTCCTGGACCTCGGGATCGGCACGGAACGCCAGGGCCTTGTCCTTCAGCATCAGGTAGGTCTCCATGTTGGCGGCCGCGGATTCCCAGACACCCTCCATGCCCTCGGTACGCGACGGCTTGTAGTCGAAGTGGATGGGGCCGGTGTAGCGCGGCCCGTCGGGGCTCGCGGGGAACCCGTTGACCAGGAGGTCCACCGTGAAGAAGGCGCTCAACAGATCACCGTGGCCGAAGACCAGATCCTGATCGAACTTGAGACCGTGCTGGCCGTTCAGGTCGATGTGGAAGAGCTTTCCGCTGAACAGCGCCTGGGCCAGCCCGTGGTTGTAGTTGAGCCCCGCCATCTGCTCGTGACCCGTCTCGGGGTTGAGCCCGACGATGTCGCCGTTGTCCAGTTCGGCGATGAGGGCGAGAGCGTGTCCGACCGAGGGCAGGAAGATGTCACCGCGCGGTTCGTTGGGTTTCGGTTCCAGCGCGATGACGAGGTCGTAGCCCTTGGCCTTGATGTAGGCGGCGACCGTGTCGAGGCCCTCCTTGTATCGCTCGAAGGCGGCGTGGAAGTCCTTCGACGAGTCGTATTCGGACCCCTCTCGCCCACCCCACATCACGAAGGTCTCGGCGCCGAGTTCGGCAGCCAGGTCGACGTTCTTGAGCACCTTGCGCAGGCCGAACCGGCGCACCGCGCGATCGTTCGAGGTGAACCCGCCGTCCTTGAAGACCGGGTGGGTGAAGGTGTTCGTGGTCACCATCTCGATGACCAGACCCGCCTTGTCCGCCACGTCCTTGAGCTGGGCCACCCGCTTGGCGCGAGTCGCGTCGTCCGCGTCGAAGGGAAACACGTCGTTGTCGTGGAAGGTGATGCCCCAGGCACCCAGTTCGGCCAATCGGGCGGCGTACTCCCAGGGATCGAGGGCGGCTCGGGTCTCCACGCCGAACGGGTCGGTGCCCGTCCAGCCGACGGTCCAGAGACCGAAGGAGAACCTGTCGTCGGGCGTAGGGTGTCGGGACATCGGGGCGCCTCCTCGTAATTTGTTCTTTGACACAACATATGATTCGGGTGGTGGCCCAGTCAAGAGTCAGGAGACGCATGCCCAGCCCGAGTTCCGCCCACCCACACCGGATCCAGCCATGAGCACGGTGGCTCGTCAGTCGGGTCTGCGATCGCAGAACCTGTCCACCGTCGTACGCCAGGTGCTGGCTGCCCCGGAAGCACCTTCCAGGGCAGACATCGCGGCGAGAACCGGACTGACCCGCTCCACGGTGTCCCGCCTGGTCGATGAGCTCATCGCCGAAGGATTCCTGACCGAGAGCCCACCCCTGTTCGACGGTCATCGGGGCCGGCCGGCCGTGCCACTGCTGCCCCGCGCCGAGGGGTGGGTGGCACTCGGCCTCGAACTGAACGTGGGGCACACGGCCGCACGCCTGGTCGACCTCACCGGCGCCGTGCTGCAGGAGTCGCGCGTCGAGGCCGAACTCGCCGGATCCGATCCTGCCAAGGCCATTCGGGGCCTGGCGCGGCAGTCCCGCAAGCTGCTGAAGGCGGCACCGCCGGACGCGTTGCTGGCCGGTGTGCACCTGGCACTCCCCGGGCTGGTGGACACCTCCCGAGGCATCCTGCTGCGCGCCCCCAACCTGGGTTGGCACGAAGTCGATGCGCGCAGACATCTGAGCTCTGTCTTCGGCTCGAGCGTCCCCGTCGGCATCAGCAACGAAGCCGACTGCGCGGCGATGACGATCTCCTGGACCGCCCCCGGGCGCCCGTCGGAGCACCTGGACTTCCTCTATGTCTCCGGTGAACACGGCATCGGCTCGGCGCTGGTCAATGCCGGCGACGTCAGGACCGGCCGCAACGGCTGGGCCGGTGAGATCGGACACGTCTGCGTCAGCAGAAGCGGGCGCCGGTGCGGGTGCGGGGCAACCGGTTGTCTGGAGACCTACGTCGGGCAGGCGGCACTCTGCGCGTCTGCCGGCGCCGACGACGCGGTGCAGCTCCGGTCCCTGCTGGAGGCCGGTGACCAGCGGGCCCATGCGGCCGTGTCCGACGCGGCCACGCGGCTGGGCATCGTGCTGGCCGGGGCGCTCAACCTGCTCGACGTCTCCGAGGTGGTGCTCGGCGGGCACCTCGCGGTCATCGCAGAGTTCCTCATCCCGCCGGTGCTCGACGAACTGCGCCCTCGCGTGCTCTCCGCTCCGTTCGCTCCCCCACGGGTGTCCGCGGTGACCAGCGACCCCGAGTCGGCATCGCTGGGGGCTGCGTACACCGCACTGCAGAGTCTGATCCTCGAACCGGCCCGCTGGATGACCGCGGGCGTCGACGCGCCCGCCTGAGGAGAACCCGAGGAGTCCGAGGCCGGTTACTTTCCCACTCCCGCGGTCATCCCGGCCACGAGCTGGCGGCGCCCGACGGCGTACAGGAACACGATGGGCAGACTGGAGACGAAGACGGCCGCCAGCACCGCCGGGATGTTGGTGGCGAACTCGCCCTGGAAGTTCCAGAGGAAGAGCGGCAGCGTACGCCGTTCCGGCGACTGGGTCAGGATCAGCGGGAACAGGAATCCGTTCCACTGCATGAGTGCCTGGTAGACACCCACCGTGACCAGGGCCGGCCGAACCATGGGGAAGGCCAGTCGCCACATCATCTGCCATTCGGAACAACCGTCGACCATCATGGACTCGAAGAGCTCCTTGGGGACGTCCCGCAGCGAGTTCGACAGGATGAGGATCGTCAACGGCAGCCCGAATGCGATCGCCGGAAGCATCAGCGCCGGCAACGTGTCATAGAGCCCCATCTCGATGATCATCAGATAGACCGGGACGATCGTCGCCTGAACCGGAATCGCCAACCCCAGCAGGAAAAGCCGCCGGGTGACCGAGAACGGCCACCCCACCCCGCGGATGATGGCATACGACGCCATGAAGGCGATCAGGACCAGTGGCACCACCGAACCGAGGACCACGATCAGACTGTTGGCGAGGTAGGAGCCGAAACCCGCCTCGACGACGGCCTGGAAGTTTTCCAACGAGGGTGGGGAAGGAAGCGCGAAGGGGTTGCCACCCATGTAGGTGGAGAGCGGTTTGAACGCGGTGATCACCACGTAGTAGATGGGCAGCAGGATGACCAGGAGCCAGAGGATCCCGAAGGCCCCGCCCAGATAGTTGCGCCGGGCGCCCATCTCACACGCCTCCCTCGAGCTGACTGGACGTGGCGTCGGTTCCGCCCAGCCGCTGGATCCCCATCGCCAGCAGGAGACCGAAGACCACCAGGATCACCGCCAGGCAGCTGGCGACCCCCATTTCGTTCCCGCGGAAACCGGTGAGGTACATGTCGAGGGGAAGGATTCGCGTCGCGACACCCGGACCGCCGCCGGTGAGCACGAAGATGATGTCGAAGTAGGTCAGGGCACCGATCGCCATCAGGGTCGAGGAGGTGATGATCGTGTACTTGAGCTGCGGCAGGGTGATGTGGAAGAACTGGCTGATCCGGCCAGCCCCGTCGATCTCGGCGGCTTCGTAGAGCTGCCTGGGAATCTGCCGCACCCCACCCTGATAGATCAGTGTGTGGAAGGGGATGAACTGCCAGGCGATGATGAACACCAGGACGTACCAGACCAGCGTCGTGTCCCCCAGCCAGTCCTGCGCGAGAGCAGGGATGCCGAGCCCCGCGGACAGTCCGAAGTAGGGGTCCAGCAGGGTCTTGTAGGTGATGGCGATGGCCGCGGAACTCAGCAGGAGTGGCAGGAAATAGAGGATCGCGAGCACGTTGCGGTACTTCTGCTGGCCCGCGATGAACGTCCCGAGCAGGATGCTGATCGGCGTCTGGGCCAGCCACGACAGCACGATGATCTTGATCGTCAGCCACAGGCCGTTCCAGGTCGACGGCCGAGCGAGCGCTTCACGCCAGCTCTCCAGGCCCGCCCAGGTGATCTCACCGATCCCGTTCCAGTTGGTGAATGACAGCGCGACGACCCCCAGCAGCGGGATCAGCGCGAAGATCAGGAAGAACAGCAGGGCCGGGAGGGCGAACAGGAGGACATGGGTACGCTGCACACTCCGCGGCTCGGGAGGTCCAGCGTTGGACGCGACGACATCGGTCATGATCCGCTATACCTTGACCGCATTCATCTTCTGGGCGAACTCCTGGGGTGTGATCTTCAGCAGGAACAACTCCTCGATGTTGACCAGGAGCGCCTCCGCCGCGGTCGGGTCGAGAGCCTGGTCCCAGGACTGGGTGAACGAGGAGGCCGAGTTCAACGAGTCGTAGAGGAACTTCAGGTAGGGCTCGTCCGGCGTCCCGGTGAACTTGCTCTCGACACCCTTGAATCCGGGGACGACGCCGGTGGCGATCCAGTCATCGATCGTCTGCTCGGCCCACAGGCCTCGGATGAGCGAGTCCTTGGCGATCTGGCGCTGCTGTTCGGAATGCTTCGCATAGATCGAGATGTAGTTGCTCGGGTTGCCGACCAGGGCGTCCAGCTTCCCCTTTCCGCCCGGAATCGTCGGGAACGAGGTGAAGCCCAGATTGCCTCCGGAGACGAAGTCACCGCCACTCTGCTTCATCACGCCGTAGGTCCAACCGCCCTGGAGCATCATGGCCGCCTTGCCCGTCCACAGGAGCGCGACGTCGGTGTTGCTGTCCGCCGCCATGGACGCGAACCCCTTGGGGAACGCCTCGGCCCTGACGAGCTCCTGGGCCCGCTGAGCGGCCTGGACGACCGCATCGTCCAGCCAGGCGTCCGGCCGCTTGTCGAAGATGTTCCGGAAGACCTCGGGTCCGCCGACCCGGTCGAGCAGATATTCGAGCCACATCATCGACGTCCACCGCGACTGACCGGCCAACGCGAAGGGGGCGATGCCCTGGCCCTTGAACAACTCCACCAGCGCCATCAACTCGTCCCAGGTCGTCGGCGGCCTGGCCCCGGCATCGGCGAAGATCTTCTTGTTGTAGAAGAGAACGATCGGCTGGGTGCCGTTCACCGGGATGGCGTAGATCTTTCCGTCGGGGGTCGTCGCGGCCTCCCAGAGGGTTTCGGTGAACTTGTTCTTGAAGTCCGCGTTCTGGTCCAGCCATGGGGTGAGGTCCTCCACCTGGCCGTCCTGGGCCCAGGTACGCATGCTGCCGCCGCCCCAGCCGTAGATCATCGTGGGTGCCTGACCGGCGCCGAGTGCCGTGCGCAGCTTCTGCTTGTACGCGTCGTTGGCGAAGAACGTCGTCTGGACCGTTCCGAGTTTGTCCGACAGCCCGTTGTAGCGGGTGAACGCATCCTTGTGGACCTTCTCGTTGGAGGTACCCGACAGTGACCACCACGTCGCCCCATCGGCTGGTGGCGCTCCGCCGGCACCGGCCTGACCGGTGGGTCGCGCGCCGCCACCACAGCCCGCGACGGAAGCGAGTACGCCTCCCGCGGTCAGTCCGAGCAGAGTCCTACGGCTCAGCGAAGATTGCATCATTGCCACCCCCAGTAGGTATGGCGAAGGGAGACCCACGCCATTTGTTTTGATGCGCAACTATAAAGCGAGGTCGATGCCGCGCGTCAAGGGGTGTGTCACCCAGGCATGGATCCAGAAGACCGGCCGCAAGCGCGACTGTCAGAGCCCATCCCTAGGTTCGTGAACATGGGGGATATCGAGGGCAGCGCCGCCCACGGCGAACTGATCGACGCCATCGTTTCCGCACTGGACGCCGGTCGCGCGCGGGCCATGGCATCGGTTGCTCGGGAACGCTTTGCGACCTATCACGCGATCGGCTCCGCGATCCTGGCTCGCCAGCAGGCGCAGGGTTGGGGCAGCCAGGTGATCAAGCGGTTGGCGGCCGACCTGCGAATGCGCTTCCCGGACCAGACCGGGTTGGGCGTCCGCAACCTGCACTACATGCGCAAGGTGGCGCTCGCCTGGCCCGATCCAAATTGTGCAGCAGCTGCTGCACAATTGCCCTGGGGCCACGAAATAGTCTTGCTGGACTGACTCCCCGACACGAGCCAACGCGATTGGTACGCCGCCCAGGCGTACGCCGGAGGCTGGAGCCGCGGAGCACTTTGCCGACCGATTACCGGCACCGGACAGCGATCTCGCCCAGCAGGCCACCCGCGATCCGGTCGTGCTGGACTTCCTCGGTCTCGCGGCGCCGGCCAGAGAACGGCTGGTCGAGGACGCGATGATGGACAACCTCACCCGCACCATGCTCGAACTGGGCAATGGCCTCGCCTTCGTCGGGCGACAGGTGCCGTTGCACGTCGGTGAACAGGAGTTCTTCGCCGATCTGGTCTTCTTCCACTACCCGAGCCTGCGGTTCATCGTGTTCGAGATCAAGGTCGGTCGCTTCGAACCCCAGGACGCCGGTCAGCTCGCCTTCTATGTCGAGGCGGCAGACCGCCTCCTGCGCGATCCGGCCAGTCACGCGCCCACGATCGGCGTCCTGCTCTGTACCGGCCGCAACCACGAGGTGGTGGAGTACTCCCTGGCCTCGACAACCGCTCCGGTCGCGGTCGCCACCTATACCTATGACCAGCTCCCCGACGACGTGCGCGAGGTGCTGCCGCCGGAGGAGTCGATCACCCGGGCCATCGAACCGGTCGACGAGCCGTGACACCAGGGGCAGACTCATCACATAGGCAGACGAGCGGAGGGACAACGGGATGAAGTTCACCAGGAGCGGCGGGAAGACCGGGGCGGGGCCCGCGGAGTGGTTCACGGGGAACGTGTTGATGGAGCCGATCCGAAATCCCGACGAGCAATCGGCAGTGGGTGCCGCGCACGTGCGGTTCGCGCCGGGGGCGCGGACCGCCTGGCACCGCCATCCCAAGGGCCAGACGCTCTATGTGACCGACGGCATCGGGCTGGTCTGCCTGCGCGGCGGCGAGCCGCAGGAGATCCGCCCGGGTGATGTCGTCTACATCGAACCAGGTGAGGAGCACTGGCACGGTGCCACGGCGGACCGGTTCATGGCGCACGTTGCCATCCAGGAGGCCGATGGGCAGGGCGAGGTGGTGACCTGGCTCGACCACGTCACCGACGAGGATTACGGCATCTGAGCGCGTTGGGCGAGTGGATCAATGGCAGTCGGATCAATGACGGTGATGCCGGTCGGGTTGGCGGAATCCAACCTGGGCAGCAATTCGGCGGCCTCGGCCAGTGAGATCGTACGCTCCAGGAGCCGCTCGGGTTGCAGGATGCCCGCACTCACCAACTCCAGCATGGCCGGATAGTCGGCGGCTGCCATCCCGTGGCTGCCGAACACATCCAACTCCCAACCGATGACCCGATCCATCGGGATCCGCGGATGCTGCGGGGTCGGCGGCAGCAGGCCGACCTGGACATGCCGTCCGCGGCGGCGGAGTGATCCGATCGCGGTCGCCGCGGCCGCCTCGGAGCCAACCGCATCCACCGCGACCTGTGCCCCACCGTCGGTCAGTTCGACAACGCGCTCCTGCAGATCCGCGTCGGGCACCAGCGCTGCTGCCGCACCCAGGGAGACCGCCAGCTCACCCGCCGCGGGATTGGGGTCGACGGCGATCACCCGAGCACCCAACGCGGCCCCGATCATGACCGACGACAGCCCCACACCACCGGCTCCGACGACCACCACCCACTCCCCGGGCCGCACGACCGCCCGCGCCACCAGGGCTCGATGGGCGGTCGCGAACCGGCAGCCGAGGCTGGCGGCGGCGGCGAACCCGACCCCGTCCGGCAGCGCAACCAGGTTGGTGTCGGCGGCGTACAGGGCCACCTTCTCAGCGAACGAGCCGGGGTGGGTGAATCCGGGCTGCCGCTGATCCGGGCAGACCTGGGCATTGCCCTCGGCGCACCAGCGGCACTGCCCGCAGCCCTCGACGAACGGAACGGTGACCCGGTCCCCGACCCGCCAGCGGCGTACGCCGGTGCCGACCTCGGCAACCACACCGGCCAGCTCGTGCCCGGGAACGTTCGGCAGCGGCACCGCCTCATGCCCGGCCCAGGCGTGCCAGTCGCTGCGACACAGGCCGGTGGCCCGGACCTCGACCACGACGCCCCCATCCGGCGGAGTGGGATCGGCGACCTCACGCAGTTCGACCGGGCCGCCGACGTCGTCATAGACCAGTGCGCGCACGCAGCCAGCTTAGAACCGGGCCATGAACAGCCGGTACCGGCCGAGCCGGTCCAGCAGCCAGCCGCCGACCAGAGCACCGATCATGATCGGCAGCGCCACTTCGCGTCCGGCGGGTATGCCGGCATTCCAGGCGTCCGAACGCTAGGACATGCAGTAGTCCGCGGAGTCCATGATCAAATCCAGTGGGACTGGGTTTCGGTGCGGTCTGGTTTCGACTAGTGCATGTCCCAGCGCACGGGACCCGGCGGGGACATGCGTCACGGTGGCTTCGACTCGCTCGGGCGTCATGGGCTCATCTCGACACGGTCGCTGCGCGACCTACTCGATGAGCGTGCGAATCAGAGGACGCGGTCGGCGTAGAAGATGACCCGGGAGTCGTATTCGCCGGTGCGTGGGTTGCGATCCCAGCAGGTCATGATCGCCAGCTGCGGCCGGCCGGTGGCGTTGTGGTAGATCCCCGAGCGCGGATCGTAACTGGCCACCGGGAACTTGATCTTCTCCCGGAACCGGTAGCAGGCCACCTGGCCGCCCTCACCGATGATGCGGATCGTGTCACCGGCCTTCAGCCCGCCCGAGAGGTAGAGGTTGTTGCCCAGGGCCGAACCGCTGGCGAAGGAGTGCACGTTGATGATCACGTTCCCGCGGCTGCTGCCCGGCGGGGGCGAACCGCGGTACCAGGCGGTGCTGAACATCTGGGACAGCGGGGGCGCCCCGGGGTTGCCCTTGCTGTCCTTGCCGACGGTCAGCAACGGGGCATCGACATTCATCCGTGGCACCTGGAAGCGGGTCGGCTTCACCGCGGTGCTGCTGCAGCGCTGCGCGGCCGCGGCCTGCCCACCACCGTTCGATCCGGCCGGCGGGGCGTTGTTGGCCGGCTTCTTCGTCGGTGCCGGTTCGGGCGCGGGAGCCGACGACGGCGGAGGCGGCGGGGGTGCCGCTGCGGGCGGCGGGGGCGGCGGTGGCGGAGGCGGGGCGGCATCGGGTACGCCGCCCAGTCCGGCCTCGGTGCCCGGAGAGTCGTCCGGGACCTCCGCCAGCTCCGGTTCGGCGGTGGGGACCGGGGCCGGCGTCGCGGCCGCCGCCGGCGGGCTGGTCTGATCCGTGCTGTCCGCGGGTGCGAAGGTCACCCACGCGAGCGGCGGGACCATCAGCAGGGACAATCCGATCCCTGCCGCGATCCGCACCTTGTTGGCCATCACTCCCCCGATCTGTGCCAGCCCTAGAACGGTAACCCCGCGACCGGCCTGTTGTCCCTCCCCGGAGGCCGGAATCTTCCCCCAGCGCGGCCTCTCGATACCGTCGCACCATGCACAGGCAGCAGCGACCGATCCGGGCACTGCTGGGACCCGCTTTCGTGGCCGCGATCGCCTACGTCGACCCGGGCAACGTCGCCGCCAATCTGAGTGCCGGAGCCCAGTTCGGCTACCTGCTGCTCTGGGTGCTGGTGCTGGCCAATCTGATGGCGGTGCTGGTGCAGTACCTGTCGGCGAAGGTCGGCCTGATCACCGGGCAGAGCCTGCCGGCCCTGCTGGGGGTACGCCTCGGCCGACCCGCCCGACTGGCCTACTGGGTGCAGGCCGAGCTGGTCGCGCTGGCCACCGATCTGGCCGAGATCGTCGGCGGTGCGCTCGCCCTGCATCTGCTCTTCGGGATCGACCTGCTGCCCGCCGGGGTGATCATCACCGTCGTCTCCCTGGGCCTGCTCGCGATCCAGTCCCGGTTCGGATTCCGGCCCTTCGAGTTCGTCGTGATGTGTTTCCTGGCGGTGATCACCCTGGGCTTCATGGCCGGGCTGCTGGTGACCCGATTGGATCCGGGCGCGGCCCTCGCCGGACTCCGCCCCCGGTTCCAGGGCAGCGAGTCGGTGCTGCTGGCGGTGAGCATGCTCGGTGCGACGGTGATGCCACACGCCGTCTACGCCCACTCCGGGTTGACCGGTGACCGGTTCGGCGGCGCCGATACCCGACCGGCCGCCGACACCCGGCGGCTGCTCGGCGTGCAACGCCTCGACGTGCTGCTCTCCCTGCTGATCGCCGGATCGGTGAACATCGGCATGCTGCTGCTCGCCGCGGGCAGCCTGTTCGGCAGCCAGATCGACAGCATCGAGGGCGCGCACGCCGCGATCGCCGCCAGCCTCGGCCCATGGGTCGCGCTGGCCTTCGCCGTCGGGCTGCTGGCCTCCGGCATCGCGTCCTCCTCGGTGGGCGCGCTGGCAGGGTCGGTGATCATGGCCGGGCTGCTGCGGTTGCGGATCCCGCTACTGGTCCGCCGCGCGGTCACCGCGATCCCGGCCCTGGTCGTGCTGGCGCTGGGCGCCGACCCGACGCGGGCACTGGTGATCAGTCAGGTGGTGCTCAGCCTGGGCATCCCGTTCGCGCTGATCCCGCTGGTCCGGCTCACCGCGAACCGCGACCTGATGGGCGCCCACCGCAACGCCCGCTGGCTGACCGCGCTGGCCTGGCTGGTCGTGGTGATCGCCTGCGCGCTCAACGCAGCCTTGGTCGTCGGAGCAGTCGCTGGCTGATCCGCACCAGCAGCTCCACATAGGTCGCGGTCCAGGCGATCAGCACCAGCAGCTGACCGAGGAACACCGGCCCCGGCGGCAGGGCATCGTCGTCGCCGAAGAACTGGTAGAAGATCAGCAGCACCGCCAGGATCATCAGGATCCGCAGCACCGCCCGGCCCGGCCAGCCGACCAGCGGGCGGACCCCGCTCTCCTCGCCGATCGCGCGCAGTGACCGCCCGGGCAGCAGCAGCGCATCACTGGCCCGGCCCTTCCAGAACATCGTCAGGAACACCCCGGGCAGCGGCGTCCAGCCCAACAGGATGATCGCGCCGAAGGCGATGATCGGCCCACCGCTGTCGGCCTGCGGATAGCGGCGCAGGCTGTCCACCACACCCGCCGCCATCATGGCCATCAGCGCCAGGGTGAGACTGCCGAACACCGTGCAGCAGATCGTGACCGTGGTGAACGCCTGCGATGGTGCGGTGGAGCGCAGCGACGATCGAGCCATGTCACCAGTGTCGGCGCGAGAGGGTCGCGGGCAAGCCCGGGCGGCTCAGGACAGGATGGTGATCACCACGACGGCCTCGGTCGGCGTCCGGCCGAGCAGCCCCTTCGCCCTGCTCAACAGCTCATCCAGGCCCGAGCCGAGCGAATACTTCTGCTCGACCAGCCGGCGTACCTCGTCGAAGCGTTCGCCGTCGGTGAGCACCTGGGCCCGGCCCTCCCAGACCGGTTCGCCGAGATCGGGCCTGCCGCGCTTGTCGCTGGCGCGCAGGCTGACCACCGGGGCGGTCTCCAGATCGGCGACCTTGCTCAGGTCGTTGACCCAGAAGCCGATCGTGTTCTCGGCGAGCTGCACGATCTGGTGCAGTTGTTCGTCGGGCTCGTCGCGGCTGGCGTACGAGGTCACCAGCACGTATTCGGCGTCGGCGACCCGCACCTCACTCCTCCACCGAGGTGCTGCGGGTGGCTCCCCCACCGGGCTGGTCGATGCGGTTCGACTCGGCCGCCGCACGGGCCCGGGACTCGATCTCCGACTGCTGCTTCGCCGCCATCCGCTGCTGGGTGGCGCGTTCGATCGAGGTGCTGGTCCGCCCCGGCAGTCCCAGACCGAGACCGAGCAGCAGCCCACCGGCACCGGCGCACCCGGCCGCCGCCAGCACCGGGGTGCTGGTGTCGGTCTGGCCGAGGAAATAGCCACCGACGCCCAGCCCGATCAGCCCGATCACGCCGAGCACAATCTTGAGGAACTTCATGGCGCCAACTCTAGGGACAACCGCGCCGGTTCGGGCGGCAGGCCCGCTGCGCGTCGGTTCAGTCGAGGGCGGCGTACGCCCCGGAACGCTCCAGCCGGTCGACGAGCTCGAGCCCCTCCCGGGCCCAGGCGACCTGCTGTTCGGCCTGCCGGAGCATCCCCTCGTAGGCGAAGGCTTTGAAGGCGACCACGGCCTCGTGCTGCTCGGCGGGCAGCCGCTCCAATCGGGCGGCCAGCACCGGATGACTGCGGTCCAGCAGGCTGTCCCGGGTACGCCGCAGCAGCTCGCCCTGTTCGGTGTAGTAGCGCACGTATTCCTCGAACTGGGCGCGGGCGGCCTCCGGGGTGGTCCAGTCCAGGTACGCCGCCCGCAGATACTGCGGATCCCGGGAGCGCACCGGCCGGTCGGGTTCGGCGAGCCAGTCCCGCAACGCCCGCTTGCCGGCCGCCGAGACGGCGTACACCTTGCGGGTGGTCCGGCCCTTGGCCTGCGCGGTGCAGTCCAGCAGCCCGTCGGCCTCCATCCGCCGCAGCTCGGGATAGATCTGCGAGTCCGCCGCGTGCCAGACATGGCCGACCGAGCTCTCGAACGCCTTGCCGATCTCGTACCCGGTCTTGGGCTGCCCGGTGAGCAGCGAGAGCAGCGCGTACCGAAGCGACATGAGAGAAACCTCCCCTCCAACCCGTTGCCAATCACTATAGCCATAGGTAAATTACGTGGAACCACCAGATACCTATGGCGATAGGTAAATCGGACGAGGGAGTCAATGGTGACCGAGAGCATGGTGAGCACGACCGCGAAGCTGTTCAACCACCCGCTGAACGCCTGGTACGTCGTCGCCTGGGATCACGAGGTGACCCACCGCGGCATCCTCGCGCGGCGGATCTGCAACACCCCGATGGCGCTCTACCGGACCGCCGACGGCACGCCCGTCGCGCTGGCCGATGCCTGCTGGCACCGGCTGGCGCCGCTGTCCCAGGGCACCCTGGTCGGCGACGACCAGCTCCAGTGCCCCTATCACGGGCTGCGCTACAACCCGGCCGGCCGCTGCACCCACATGCCGGCGCAGCGCACCGTGAACCCGAGCGCGGCGGTGCCGAGCTATCCGGTCGTCGACCGCTACCGCTACGTCTGGGTCTGGCCCGGTGACCCCGACCTGGCCGATCCGGCGCTGATCCCGGACATGCACCAGATGGACAGCCCCGAGTGGGCCGGTGACGGCGAGACCATCCACGCCAAATGCAACTACCAGCTGGTGCTGGACAATCTGATGGACCTCACCCACGAGGAGTTCGTGCACTCCTCCTCGATCGGCCAGGACGAGCTCAGTGAGGCCGGCTTCGACACCACCCACGACGAGAACAGCGTCACCGTCACCCGCTGGATGCGCGACATCGACCCGCCGCCGTTCTGGCTGAAGAACATGAACGACAAGTTCCCCGGCTTCTCCGGCAAGGTGGATCGCTGGCAGATCATCCGCTACGAGGCCCCGGGCACCATCTGCATCGACGTCGGGGTGGCCGAGGCCGGCACCGGGGCACCCGAGGGTGATCGCAGCCGGGGTGTCAACGGGTTCGTGATGAACACCATCACCCCCGAGACCGACGAGACCTGCCACTACTTCTGGGCGTTCATGCGCAACTACCGGCTGGAGAGCCAGACCATCACCACCCAGCTGCGCAACGGGGTGCACGGGGTCTTCGGTGAGGACGAGGTGATGCTGCAGGCGCAGCAGGAGGCGATCCGCGCCAACCCGAAGCACGAGTTCTACAGCCTCAACATCGATCTCGGCGGGATGTGGGTACGCCGGATCCTGGAGCGGATGATGGCCGCCGAGGGCCGCCAGGCGGCGGTCTGATGGCTGCCACCGTCCATCGGGTCTGGCAGACCGCCGAGGTGGTGGCGACCCGTCAGGTCGCCGAGCGGGTACGCCGGGTGGAGCTCTCGCTGCCGATGCCGACCCGGGTGCCGGCCGGCTCCCATCTGGACCTGATGGTGCCGCTCCCCGGCGGTGAGGACCTGCGCTCCTACTCGATCGTCGACGCCGACGCCGACGGCTCCCGGGTGGCACTGTCGGTGCAGCTCGCCCCCGCCAGCCGCGGCGGTTCGGCGTACCTGCACTCGCTCCAGGTCGGTGACCGGATCCGGGTCACCCAGCCGGTGCAGAACTTCCCGCTCGGGGTCGGCGCGCCGCGCTACCTGCTGCTCGCCGGCGGGATCGGGATCACCGCCCTCTGCGCGATGGCGGAGGTGCTGCGGCAGCGCGGTGTCGACTACGAGCTGGTCTATGTGGGCCGGTCCCGGCCGGTGATGGCGTACGCCGCCGAGCTCGCCGAGCGGCACCCGGACCGGATCCGGATGCACGTCGACGACGAGGGCACGGGGCTGTCGGTGGACACCCTGCTCGACGAGCTCGCCGCCGATCCGCTGGCGCAGCGCACCGAGGTCTATCTGTGCGGGCCGATCCGGCTGATGGACGCGATCCGCCGCGGCTGGGCCACCCGCGGGCTGCCGGTGACGAACCTGCGCTTCGAGACCTTCGGCAACTCCGGCTCCTGGGAACCGCAGGAGTTCGAGGTATCGATCCCCCGCCTCGGCGTGACCACCACCGTCGGCCGGGACGCCACCATGTTGGAGGCCCTGGAATCGGCCGGGGTCGAGATGATGTGGGACTGCCGCAAGGGCGAATGCGGGCTGTGCCAGGTCCGGGTGCTCGAGGTGGAGGGCGCGATCGACCACCGCGATGTCTTCTTCAGCCCCGACGAACAGGAATCCGGCGGTGGCCTGTGCGCGTGCGTATCCCGGATCGCCGCCGAGAACGGTGACCGGGCCCGGGTCCGGATCGACGTCACCTAGAAACCATCACCGACGGGCGACAACGGAGTCGTCCAGCAAGGAGAGACCCATGAGCGGCACGCAGGCTCGTGACGTTCGCGACATCGTGAGCACCGGGCGGATGACGCCCTCCCAGGCCGCCGCCGTGCTGGTGGCCATCTTCCTGAACACCGTCGACGGTTACGACGTGTTGGTGATGGCGTTCACCAGCACCTCGGTGAGCCGCGAGTTCGGCATCGGCCCGGGCGCATTGGGCACCCTGCTCAGCGCCAGCCTGTTCGGCATGGCGATCGGCTCGATCGTGATCGCCCCGCTCGCCGACCGGATCGGGCGCCGCACCATCACCCTCGGCGCGCTGACGGTGGTGACGATCTTCATGGCCGCCTCGGCGCTGGCGCCGAGTGCGCTGACGCTGGGCGTCTTCCGCTTCCTGACCGGGATCGGCATCGGTGCGATGCTGCCGAACCTGAGCACCTTCGTCTCGGAATACTCCACCAGGCGCTGGCGGGAACCGGCGGTGGTGCTGAACTCCGCGGGGTACGCGGTCGGCGGCACCGTCGGCGGATTCGCCGCCGCGGCGCTGATCCAGGCGAGCGGCTGGCGGTCGGCCTTCTGGCTCGGCGCCGCGGTCGGCCTGGTGGCCCTGATCGCCTGCTGGGCGCTGGTGCCGGAGTCGATCCACTATCTGGTCGAGCGGCGGCCGGCCGACGCGCTGGCCAAGGTGAACCGGGTGCTGGCCAAGATGCGCCGCGAGCCGGTGGCCGAACTGCCGCTGGTCTCCGAGCACGAGCGGATCGGCATCCGCGACATGTTCACCGGCCGGCTGGGGCGGACCACGATCTTGTTGTGGGTGGCCTTCTTCGGTCTGATGTCGGGCTTCTACTTCGCGAACTCGTGGACGCCGCGGCTGCTCAACCAGTCCGGTCTGCCGGAGAACCTGTCGGTGATCGGCGGGGTGCTGATCAGCCTGGGCGGCATCGTCGGCGCGCTCACCCTTGCCGCATTGGCGATCAAGCTGCCGGCCAAGGTCCTGGAGATCGCCGCGCTGATCGGCTCGGCACTGATCTTCCTGGTGTTCGCCGCCTCGCTCTCCTCGCCGACCTCGGCACTGATCACCGCGGTCGTCGTCGGCTTCTTCATCAACGCCTCGGTGGCCGGCATGTACGCGGTCGTCGCCACCCGCTATCCGCCGTCGGTCCGCTCGACCGGTGTCGGCTGGGCCGTCGGGATCGGGCGGGTCGGTGCCATCCTGGCGCCGCTGGGCGCCGGGGCGATGCTGGCCGCCGGCTGGACCCCGCGGCAGCTGTTCTTCGTGTTCGCGATCCCGATGGTGATCGCCGGGATCGCGCTGCTGTTCGTCGGCCGGCCGGTGGACAGCAGCGCCGAGGTGGCCGCCGAGGAGTCAGCCCCCGAGCCGGGGGCGCCGCTCGCTCCCGAGCGCCAGTGACACCTGCCGGGCGCATTCCTGCAGCGCCGCGAGGTGGTCACGGGCCCGCTCGTTGTTCGGCACGATGAGCGACAGCGCGGCCACCACGCGCCGCCCGCGGCGCAGCGGGACGGCGAGCCCGGCGGTGTCGGGGTGCACGAAACCAGGGGTGTAGGCGTACCCGATGCGGCGGATGTGGGCCAGCAGCGCGCGCAGCCGGTCCGGGTGCACGACGGTGTTGGCGGTGGCCGCGGGCAGCGGGCCGCTGAGCACCCGGTCCAGCAGGTCGACTTCGGCGTGGGCGAGCAGCACCAGTCCCGAGGACGACTGGTGCAGCGGCATCCGGCCGGCGATCCGGGAGTAGTTCACCGCCGCCCCCGGTGCGGCCAGCCGCTCCAGGAAGATCACCTCGACCCCGTCCAGGATGCCGAGCTGGGTGTGCTGACCGACGCCGGCGTGCAGCACCTGCATGAACGGCAGCGCGGTGTCCCGCAGGTCGAGCACCGGTTGGGCGCGCGCCGCCAGTTCCCACATTCTCAACCCCAGTTGGATTCCCTGACCGGTACGCTCCAGCAGTCCCTCGGTGACGAGCTGCCCGACCAGCCGGGAGGCCGAGGGCAGTGGCAGGCCGGTGCGCCGGGCGATCTCGGTGACGGTGAGCCGCGGGACCTCGGGTGAGAACACCGCCAGGATCCGCACCACTCGGCCGATCACCGAGGGCGGCGGTTCCTCATCCGGGCGCGGCCCGCTGCCAGCCATGTGCCGATGGTGTCACGCCGCGTGCAGCCGCAGCGGCAGGCGCTGCCAGGAACGCAGGGTGTTGTTCAGCTTGCGTACCGGGTCACCGACCAGCTCGATCTTCGCCACCCGCCGGGCGATCTCGCCGAGCAGGATCTCCGCCTCCATCCGGGCCACGTGCTGCCCGGCGCACTGATGGATCCCCATCCCGAAACCGACATGGCCCGACGGGTCGCGGGTCAGGTCGTAGCGGTCCGGGTCGCTCCAGTGCCGCGGGTCCCGGTTCGCGCTGCCCAGGAAGACCAGCAGCTTCTGATCGGCCGGCACCTCGGCACCACCGAGCGGTACCGGTTCGGTGGCGGTGCGGAAGAAGGTCTGCACCGGCGACTCCCAGCGCACCGCCTCCTCGAACGCCAACCGGCCGAGCCCGGGATCGGCGCGCAACCGGTCGTATTCACTCGGATTGCTCGCCAGCGCGTACAGGGTCGCGGCGATCCCGTTGACGGTGGTGTCCACGCCGGCGGTGAGCAGGGAGCGGACCATCAGCGGGGCCTGCTCGTGGGTGATGTCGCCGCGGTCGGCGGCCTCCCAGATCTGGGCACCGAATCCGCCGGGTGCGAGCCGGTCCCGGGCGGTCTGCTCGCTCACCCAGTCGACGTGCGGCTGCACGGTCTTCGCGGCCTCGGTGACGATCTCGTTGCGCGGCCCGAAGGCGTTGAACGCGAAGGATCCGTATGGCAGCAGGTGTTCCCGGCCCTCGGGGGTGAGCCCGACGGCGTCGGGGAAGACGCGCAACGGGAACGCCTCGGCCAGGTCGGTGACACCGTCCAGCTCACCGCCGCCGGCCAGGGCGCGGTCGACCACGGCGGCCGCATCGGCCTGCCACTGCTCGCGCAGCCGGCGCAGCGCGCGGGCACTGAGCACCTTGGTCAGCACTGCCCGCGGGGCGTCGTGGCGCGGCGGGTCGGCCTCCAGCAGCAGGCTGGGTGGCCGCCACGGCTTCTCGGTGCGGAAGTCGGCGAGTCCCACGCCGGCGGAGGAGATGCAGCGCTGCCAGTCGACCAGCGCGGCGTACGCCTCGGCGTACCGGCCGACGGCGAGCACGTCGTAGCGGGACAGCCGGACCAGCGGCCCGGCCTCCCGCAACCGGGTCAGGAAGTCGTGCGGGTCGGCCAGGATCTCGGGGCCGAACGGGTCGTCGTCGAGGACCGGCAGCTCAGACATCGAGCACCAGCCTCGGGCCGGCGGACCGCGATACGCAGACGAACATGCAGTCCCCGCGGGCCTGCTCCTCGTCATCGAGCAGCGAGTCACGATGATCGGGAATCCCTTCCAGGACACCGGTTTCGCAGGTTCCGCAGAGCCCCTGGGCGCAGGAGGAGACCACCGGTACGCCGTTGCTCTGCAGGGTCTGCAGGATGGTGCGTTCCGGGGTGACGGTGAGGGTGCGGCCGCTGCGGGCCAGGCAGATCTCGAAGGATTCGGCGCGCACCGGGACCGCGGGATTGGCGGCCACGAACCGTTCGGTGCGGACCCGGCCCGGAGGGCGGTCCGCGGTGACCTCACGCAGCGCGGCGAGCAGCGGACCCGGCCCGCAGGCGTAGACGGTCGCCGCCGGATCCTCGGCGAGGTAACCGGCCAGCGGCAGCAACCCGTGCTCGTCCTGGGGATGCAGCCGGACCCGCTCGCCGTATCGTTCGGTGAGCTCGGCGGCGAAGGCCATCGAGGCACGGCTGCGGCCGCCGTAGAGCAGCTGCCAGTCGATGCCGAGCCGCTCGGCCTGGTCGATCATCGGCAGGATCGGGGTGATCCCGATGCCGCCGGCGATGAATCGGTACGCCGCGGCGGGCACCAGGGCGAAGTTGTTGCGCGGTCCGCCGACACCGACCTGATCACCGACCCGGAGCTGGTCGTGCACGTAGGCCGACCCACCGCCGCCCGCGGTCTCGCGGAGCACCGCGACCCGGTAGCTGGTCGGATCCCAGCGGTCCCCGCACAGCGAGTACTGGCGGGTGTGGCCCGAGGGCAGATGGAGGTCGATGTGCGCACCGGGCGCCCAGTCGGGCAGCCGGCCCCCGTCGGCCCGGCCGAAGACCAGGCTGACGACCCCGTCGGCCTCCTGGCGGCGTTCCCGGAGCACCAGGAATTCGGTCTGCGGTGATGTCTGCGGCAACACTGCCGCGGCTGCATTGGCCATGCTCCAGCATGAGCCGAGCACCCCGCAGCCGGAAGCTGCCCTCTCACTGAGCGAGAGGGCAGCTCGGATCTCAGCGGCGCCGGCGGGTCCCGAACAGCGAGCGCATGATCTCCCGGCTGGCGGTGCGGGCGATGTCGCGGAAGACCGGCGACCCGACGACCTGCTCGACCACGCTCTTCTCCTTGCCACGGGACTTCTCCGCGGCCCGGGTGTCGCGTTCGGCCTGCTGCTGGGCGGCGGCATCGTTCTTGGCCTGTTCCTCGGCGGCCTGCGCCTCGGCGGCTGCCCTGGCACCGTCCTCGACGCGCTTGGCGAGGATCTCGCGGGCCGATTCGCGGTCGACGGCCTGGCCGTACTTGGCCTGCAGCGGCGAGGCCTGCACGGTACCGGCGATCTGCTGCTGCGGGGTCGGCGCCATCAGTGACTGGGGGGCGTACATCCGGGTCCAGGCGACCGGGGTGGGCGCACCGTCGGGATCCATCACGGTGACGATCGCCTCGCCGATTCCCAATGTCTGCAGGACTTCCCCGAGGTCGTAGGCCGACTTGGGGAAGGTGGCGACGGTCTGCTTGAGCGCCTTCGCATCGTTCGGGGTGTGGGCGCGCAACTGGTGCTGCACCCGGGAACCGAGCTGGGCCAGCACGTCGTCGGGCACGTCCTTGGGGGTCTGGGTGACGAAGAAGACACCGACGCCCTTCGAGCGGATCAGGCGTACGGTCTGGGCGATCGCATCCAGGAACGCCTTGGACGCGTCGGCGAACAGCAGGTGCGCCTCGTCGAAGAAGAAGACCAGCTTGGGCTTGTCCACATCGCCGACCTCGGGCAGGTCCTGGAACAGCTCGGCGAGCAGCCACATCAAGAAGGTGGAGAAGATCGCCGGCCGGTCCTGCAGGTTCGGCAGCTCCATCAGCGAGATCACCCCGCGTCCGTCGTCGGTGGTCCGCAGCAGGTCGCCGGTCTCGAACTCCGGTTCGCCGAAGAACTTGTCCGCACCCTGCTCGGAGAGGTTGATGATCGCGCGCAGGATCACCCCGACGGTCGCCGGGGAGAGGCCGCCGATGTCCTTCAGCTCCGCCTTGCCCTCATCGCTGGTCAGGTGGGTGAGCACCGCCTGCAGGTCGGAGAGATCCAGCAGGGCCAGGCCCTTGGAGTCGGCGTAGTGGAAGACCAGGCCGAGCGAGGACTCCTGGGTGGCGTTCAGGCCGAGCACCTTGGACAGCAGGGTCGGTCCGAAGCTGGTCACCGTCGCCCGCACCGGGACCCCGTCGCCGATCCCGCCGAGGGCGAAGAACTCGACCGGCGACGCGGTCGGCTGCCAGTTCTGGCCGATCTTCTGCACCCGTGCGGTCAGCTTGTCGTTCGGCTCACCGGGGGAGGCCAGCCCGGACAGGTCGCCCTTGATGTCGGCGGCGAAGACCGGTACGCCGGCGGCGGAGATCTGTTCGGCCATCCCCTGCAGGGTCTTGGTCTTGCCGGTTCCGGTGGCGCCGGCGACCAGACCGTGCCGGTTCAGCATGCCGAGCGGGATCTGCACCTTGGCGGCCGGCACCGGCGCGTCGTTCTCCATCAGGACGCCGAGACCGATCGCCGGGGCGTCGAAGGTGTAACCCTGCTGGATCTGCGTGGCCTGCTCCGAGAGGGCGGATTCGGGGGTTGCGGCGGGCGCGGAGGGGACAGCGGGGGCGTCGGTGGCCTTGTCCTGCGGGGTCTCGGTCATGGTGCCTAGATTGGCATACGGCGTGTCGGCACGCACCAGCCATCGGGTCCAAATCGTAATGAAGGACACCCGGGAACCGCCGATGCCCTTGACTATTGTGGCCGGGTGATCTTCAAGCGAGTCGGTGACACCCGCCCGTACCCCGACCACGGCTACGTGCAGAAGCAGTGGGCCGCCATCGCGCCCCACCAGGTGCGGCTCGACCAGCTGGTGACCACCAAGCGGACTCTCGACCTGGAAGCCCTGCTGGAGGAGGATTCCACGTTCTATGGCGACCTCTTCGCCCATGTCGTCTCGTGGCGCGGGGAGCTCTATCTCGAGGATGGTCTGCACCGTGCACTGCGCGCCGCGCTGCAACAACGCCAGACGATGCACGCGAGAGTTCTGGAGCTCAAGTAGGCTGGCCCGGTCCGTGGCGCCGAACAAGGAGTGGATTGCGTGCTAGGCCGGATCTGGCGGGTCGCCAGGACCCCGCTGACGCTGCTCGCCCTGTTGGCCCTGCTGGGCTTCGCGGCCAAGTGGGGTTACGAGAAGGTCGTCGCCCCATTGCCGCCGCCCTATGTCGCGCCGTGCGTGCAGATGCAGGTGCAGGACAGCACCCTGAAATCCGAGATCGTCTCGGTCCGGGTGCTGAACGCCAGCAACAAGCGCGGCAAGGCGGCCGAGGTCTCCCAGCAGCTGAAGAAGCAGGGCTTCAAGGTGACCAAGGTGGCGAACGCCGACGCCCCGCAGGACAAGTCGCAGATCCGCGGTTTCGGTGCAGACGCGCCCGAGGTGAATCTGGTGAATTCCCAGTTCAAGGGCTTCGAGAAGGTCGGCGACGGCCGGGCGGACCGCTCGGTCGAGGTCATCATCGGCGACAACTACGACTCGATGATCGACAACGCCCCCACCTCGATCAAGGTCGAGGGCGACACCGTCTGCCTGCCGACCCCGCCGACCGCGAACCCCGTCTGATTCCGTCCTTCCGCGGGTTCGCGACCGCCTGACCAGTCGGCCGCTCAGCTGAAGTCCAGCGGGTCCTTCTCCTTCTCGCCCCACTCGCCGCGCTCGGCGGCGTGCAGCGCGCTCTCGCGGCGGGTCAGCACCGAGATCGAGAATCCGCCGAGGAGCAGCACCGCGAGCACCCCGGGAGTGGCGAACAGGACCGCGATACCGGCGGCTGCGGAGGTTCCGATATCGCGGGTGACCTCATGCGTCGGAAGGATCTGCCATGGATCGCGACCGACCAGCACCTCCTCGCCCAGGCCCGGGTACGAGTGGCGCTGGCTGACCGAATCCCAGTCGCTCGAGCCGCTGCTGAAGCCGCGCTCCCGCGTACCGTCGGCGAAGCGAAAGGTCATCGGCTTCGGATCGCCGCTGTCATCACGGACCCGCTCATGCACCGCGACGACCGTCGCGGCCTGCGGGAGAGCGACGAACTGTTCGTGCAGTTCACTGGCCGCCACCCGAACGGAGAAGACGCTCGGGGTGAGCAGCAGCGCACCCAGCACGGCCCAGATCGGTGGGATCCGCTTGCTCAGCTGCGGGCTGAGGATCCAGAGGAGCAGCGCGAACGCCGCCATCAGGAACCAGTTCGGCTGCCCGATCGCGAAGAAGCCGCCGGCATCGCCCAGATCGGGGCGCAGCCCGGTCCACACACCCCACAGCAGCGCGATCCACATGGCGATCACCAGCGCGATGCGCACCGACAACCGCACCGACTTCTGCTTCGGAAGGACTCTCGCCACCCGGTGAGGTTAGTCGAGGTCGGGGTCCTCCTGGGGTGGCTGGCCGCGCCGCCAGCGGGCCAGCCGCCCGTACTGGCCGACCTCGCGGAGGCGTTCCTCCACCTGCACCCGGAACCGGGTCGGGGTGACGATCAGCAGTTCGTCACCGGTGTGCAGCGGGGTCTGCGCGGACGGCGCGAACGGCGTACCGTCCCGGATCACCAGCGAGATGACGGTGTCGCGGGGCAGCCGCAGCTCGTGCACCTCGACATTGTTCAACTTGGACCCGACCGGGATCCGGATCTGCAGCAGGTCGGCCTGGATCCGCTCCATCGGCGCCGCCTCCACCTCGACATCGCTCGGGCCGTGGTCGGCCACCCCGAGCAGTCGCGCCACCAGCGGCAGGGTCGGTGCCTGCAGCAGCGTGAACACGACCACGAAGACCAGCACGATGTCGAAGAGCATCTCCGCATCCGGCACCATCGCCACCATCGGCACGGTGGCCAGAATGATCGGTACCGCACCGCGCAGCCCGGCCCAGGACAGGAACGCCTGTTCCCGCCAGGGCACCTTGAACCAGCTGGCGCAGGCGAGCACCGACAACGGCCGGGCGACGACAGTCAGGACGAGCCCGGCGGCCAGCGCGATGAACACCGCATACCCGGTGATCCGGCGCGGTTCAGAGAGCAGCCCGAGCATCACGAACAGCCCGATCTGGGCGATCCAGCCGATCCCCTCGGCGAAGGAGCGGGTGGCGGCGCGGTGCGGCAGCCGGCCGTTGCCGAGCAGCACCGCGCAGACGTAGACCGCGGCGAAGCCGGAGGCGTGCGCGGCGGTGCCGACGCCGTAGGCGAGGACGGCCCAGAAGACCGCGGCGATCGGATAGAGGCCCGAGGACGGCAGCGCGATGTTGCGCAGCAGTTTCACCCCGATCCAGCCGAGCACCACCCCGATGATGACGCCGGCGGTGAGTTCGAAGGCGACGGTCGCCAGGAAGCCGAGTACGCCGCCCTCGGCCTCTCCCCCGGCGGCCAGCCGGCTGAGCTCGGCGACCAGCAGCACGGTCGGGGCGTCGTTCAGCCCGGATTCGGCCTCCAGGGTGGAGCGGACCCGGGATGGCAGCGGCACCTTGCGCAGCACCGAGAAGACCGCTGCCGAATCGGTCGGTGAACAGACCGCGCCGAGCAGGGCGGCCAGCCACGGGTCGAGGCCGAGCACGAAGGTGCCGAAGGCCCACATCACCCCGACGCTGACCCCGATGCCGACGGTGGCCAGCAACCCGGCGACCGGGATCGAACCTCGGATCTCGACCCAGCGGGTGGTCAACCCGCCCTCGGCCAGAATCAGTACCAGGGCAGCGAATCCGAGCGAATGGCCGAGCCCGGCGTCGTTGAAGGAGGGGAAGACGTTGGACAGCTCGATGGCCATCCCCAGGCCGAGGAAGAGCAGCAGCGAGGGCAGCCCGAGCCGGGCCCCGATCCGGGAGGAGATGATGGCGACGAGCACGACCGCGGAGCCGATCAGCAGCCACGTGTCGAGCTCCATCCGATACCACCTCCCGAGGTGGCACAGATCGTTTCACAGGTCACCGCGGTACGCGGCCCGGTGACCGCGTGCGCTGAGACATGCAGTGGTCATGAAGTTCCATGATCAAACCCAGTCGGACTGGGGTTGCCGACCGGTCGATTCCGGCTACTGCATGTCCGTGCGTTCGGGTCAGGGGGCGTTCGGGTCAGGGGGCGTGCACGTCGGGGTCGTCGCGGAGCACGTCGAGCAGCAGGGCGAGGATCCGGTCGGGGCGCTCCAGCGAGGGCAGGTGGCCGGCCCAGTCGAGTTCGACCAGATCCGCCCCGGGGATCTCCGCGGCGAGGGTCCGCGCGACCTGCTGGAAATGCGGCTGGTCGCGCGCGCCGACGACGACGGTGGTGGGTACCGCGATCGCACTGGGGTCGACCTCGACGCGTTCGCGTTCGGGGAGCGGGCCGTGCCGCTCGGCCTCGAGCTGCAGGTCGTACGCCCGGCGCTGCATCACCGCGACCAGTTCGCGCGCCCGGTCATCCGCGTCGGGGCCGAGCCAGGTCCGCACATTCAGCGCGACGGCGCCGTCGAGGTCACCGGCGGCGAGCAGTTGTTCCTCCTGTTCGTCGATGGCGGTCAGGTCCGCATCGGGGGGTGCGCCCCGGTGGGCCGGGGCGAGCAGCACCAGCTCCTCGATCCGATCCGGGTGCCGGCTGGCCAGCTCGAGCGCAACCCGGCCACCCAGCGAGGCCCCGACCACGCGTACCCCGTCGAGGTCGAGCTCGTCGAGCAGTTCCGCGAGATCGTCGGCGTCGGCGTACCGCTCCCCCGGCAGCGGCGTGTGCCCGAAACCGCGCAGGTCCGGGCGTACCACCGTGAACGCGTGGCCGAGCGCGGGCAGCAGGGGTGCCCACATCCGCCGATCGGCGATCCCGGCATGGATCAGCAGCACCGGCGGGCCGGAACCGGCGATGTCATGAGCAAGCAGCATGCCTGACGGTAACCCCGTCAGGCATGCCGCAACAATGGATCAGCCGAGCCGGCTCCCGGTCAGGTGAGCACGGTGGTGAAGCGCTCGTTCAGCTCCCGGTCGACGTAGAAGATGCCCTTGCCGAGCTGGTCGACGGTCCAGCGGACCACCGGACGGTCCCGGTAGGCGTGGTAGCCACCGGCGAACACCTCGTTGCGGTTGCCGCAGGGATCGAAGAAGTAGACCGTGGTGCCGCGGGTGATGCCGTGCTGGGTCGGGCCGATGTCGACCGAGACGTCGTCCATCGAGAACAGCGAGGCGGCGCGGCCGACCTTGGACCAGTCGTCGAGCTGGAACGCGAAGTGGTGCAGCTTGGCCTGCGGGCCGCCGATGATCGCGATGTCGTGCACCTTCTGGCTGGCCGACATCCAGGTGCCGGCGAGCTGGTGGTCGTCCTCCAGGGAGGTCTGCACGCGCTCGGTGGGGAAGAAGTCGAGCACCTCACCGAAGAACTTCTCGGCGAGCGCCGGGTCCTCGGCGGTGATCAGCGCATGGTCCACCGCGGGTACGCCGACGCCGACGAGTTCGCGGGGGAAGACCTCGGGGTTGATGAAGCCGACCTCGTTGGAGACCTCGGTCATCTCCTGGTAGATCTCGATCACGTGGTCGCTCGGGGAGATGATCCGGATGCCGTCGCCGACCTCGTGGTTCTCACCCTTGCTCATCCGCTCGGTGATCGCGCCGAACTTCTGCGCCTTCTTCTCGATGTCGTCGATGTCGGTGCTCTTGTCGACCTTGTAGCCGAGCTTGACCAGACCGACCCCGCCCTCTTCCAGCACCAGGCTGTGGTGATCCCACTCGTCCCAGCCCTTGAAGTAGGCCTTGCCGTCGACATCCCCCTGGGACTTCATGCCGAGCGTGCGCTCGTAGTGCTGCTTGGCCTCGTCCATATCGGTGACGCGTGCGTGCACATAGCCCAACCGAAGTACGCCCATGGCGCCCAGCTCCTTTGCTCAGTAGCCCCGTGACGCCCGGGTTCACCGGTCGCCGTTTCAGATAATGATGCGCTGCGGCCCCCAGGGACGGGAATGACACGTTCCTCAGAACGGAACGGAGCCGGGTACGGGTTCCTTCAGCCGGCCTTGCCAGCAAAAAGCTCCGCCCCCGAGCGGGTCAGGGGCGGAGCGCTGGCGGTGACGGCGGGATTTGAACCCGCGGTAGGTCTCCCTACACTCGCTTTCGAGGCGAGCTCTTTCGGCCGCTCAGACACGTCACCGTCGAACAAAATACCAAGATCGGGCCGGTGTACGCCAATCGTCACGTCGGCGCACTCAGGTCGCGATGTACGCCGGGTCCCGCGAAAGTCCCGGATCCAGCGGGCGTGCCCGGCCGCGGTGCGGAGACCCGCATCCGCTCGTCGACCCGCGGCAACGCGTGCTGGATCCGGGACTTCGCGGCCCGCGTCCCTGGTGGCTTCGTCTCGCTCGTACCTCGCTCGCTCAGCCCGGCTCATCTCGACACGGCCGCCATTGCTCCGCTTCGCTACGCATGGCGGCCTACTCGATGAGCGGGATCAGGCGACGGCGGCGATGGCCTCGATGACGTAGGGGAGGTTCTTCTCGTTCAGGGCGGCGACGCAGATCCGGCCGGAGTCCAGGCCGTAGATGCCGTACTCCTCGCGCAGCTTGCCCATCGCCTCCTTGGACAGCCCGGAGTAGGAGAACATTCCGTTCTGGGTGGTGATGTAGGACCAGTCGACATCCGGGCGGGCCTTCTCCAGCCCCTCGCGCAGCCCGGTGCGCATCGCCTTGATCCGGTCCCGCATGGCGCCCAGCTCGTCCTCCCACTGCTGGCGCAGGGTCTCATCGGCGAGCACGGTGGCGACCACCTTGGCACCGTGGGTGGGCGGGTTGGAGTAGTTGGTGCGGACCACGATCTTGAGCTGGCTGAGCACCCGCTTGGCCTCGTCGTCGTCGCCGCAGATCACCGACAGGGCACCGATCCGCTCGCCGTAGAGGCTGAAGGTCTTGGAGAAGGAGGTGGTGACGAAGGTGGTCACCCCGGCCTCGGCGAACAGGCGCACGGCGTACCCGTCGTCCTCGATCCCGGACGCGAAACCCTGGTAGGCCATGTCCAGCAGCGGCACCAGCCGCCCCTCCTGCACCACCTGCAGCACCTGCTGCCACTGCTCGCGGGTGATGTCGTAACCGGTCGGGTTGTGACAGCAGGCGTGCAGCACCACGATCGTGCCCGGGGCGGCGGCCTTCAACCCCTCCAGCATTCCCGCAAAGTTCACCGCCCGCTTCGCCGCGTCGTAGTAGGGGTAGCTGCCGACGGTGAATCCGGCCCGGGTGAACAGCGCGCGATGGTTCTCCCAGCTCGGGTCGGAGATCAGCACCGGGGCATCGGGATCCAACTGGTGCAGGAAATCCGCCGCCACCTTGAGCCCGCCGGTACCGCCGAGGGCCTGCACCACGGCCAGCCGTTCGCGCGGCACGCTGGTCCCGAAGACCAGCTCGGCCACGGCATTGTCATAGGCCTTCAGCCCGTCGATCGGCAGATAGCTCCACGGCGTACGCCCCTCGGCCAGCTGCTTGTCCGCGGCCTGCACGCAGTCCAGCAGCGGCACCTTGCCTTCGGAATCGGTGTAGACGCCGACACCCAGGTTGACCTTCTGGTCACGGGTGTCGGACTGGTACGCCTCAGTGAGGCCGAGGATCGGATCGCGCGGTGCACCTTGAACGCTGCGGAGAATGCTCATGCCCCGAATCCTGTCACCGTTTCGGCGGGCACCGCACCCCCGTTTCATCGCTCGGTCAGCCGGAGCGCTCGGCCGGCTCGAGCAGGACCGCCGGGCCGACGACCCGGAAGTTGATCTCGGTCCCGGCGACCAGGTCACGCGGATCGTGGTGGCGCATCATCAGCGTCAGCCCACCGACCTCGAGATGGCCGACCACGTCATGACCGAAATAGTCGGTACGCAGCACCCGGGCGTGCAGCGGCCCGGTCGGATCGACACGGAGCTGTTCGGGGCGGAGCAGCACCTCGGCCGGCCCCTGGTCGGCTCCGCCGACACAGTCCAACTCCCCCAGCGCGGTGCGTACCCGGCCGCCGGACACGGTGCCGGACAGCAGCACCGCATCGCCCAGGAAGAGCGCGGTGGCCCGGTTGTCGGGGCGGGTGTAGAGGCTGACCGGATCGGCGACCTGGGCCAGCCGCCCGCCGTCGAGCACCGCGACCTGGTCGGCGAAGGAGAGCGCCTCGTCCTGGTCGTGGGTGACCAGCACGGTGGTCACCCCCTCCGAGCGCAACACCTCACCCAGGGCGGAGCGGGTCTGGTGCCGCAACCCGGCATCGAGGCTGCTGAACGGTTCGTCGAGCAGCACCACCCCCGGGCGGCGAGCCAGTGCGCGGGCCAGCGCGACCCGCTGCTGCTGGCCGCCGGAGAGCTGGTGCGGATAGCGATTGGCGAGCTCGGGTGCCAGCGAGACCAGTTCCATCAGCTCGGCGACCCGGCGCCCGCTCCGGCGTTCGGCCCGGTCCAGGCCGAAGCCGATGTTGCCGGCGACGCTGAGGTGCGGCAGCAGCGCACCCTCCTGCGGCACGTAGCCGATCCCGCGGCGGTGCACCGGCAGCGCCAGCAGGTCGCGGCCGTCGGCGCGGACGGTGCCGGCGTCGGCGGTCAGGAAGCCGGCGATGATCCGCAGCAGGGTGGTCTTGCCCGACCCGCTCGGCCCGACCACCGCGGTGGCCAGCCCGGCGGGGATGTCCAGATCGATCCCACGCAGCACGGGCGTGTCGGTGTACGCCTTGGTGACGCCCCGCAGCTCCAGTTCCATCAGCTCGCTCCCGCCCCGGTGGCCGCTGCCGGTGAGAGCCGGTGCAGCAGCCAGGTCATCGGCGCCGAGAGCACGATCATGCACAGTGCGAACGGCGCCGCGCCACGATAGTCGATCTCGCTGCTGGCCGACCAGAACGCCATCGCCAGCGTCCGGGTGCCGGTGGGGGCGAGCAGCAGGGTGAGGGTCAGTTCGTTGACCACACCGAGGAAGACCAGCGCGAAACCGGCGCCGGTGGCCGGGCGGGCCATCCGGGCGGTGGTCGACCAGAACGCCGCCAGCGGCCGCCGGCCGAGGGTGCGGGCGACCTCCTCGTGCACGGTCGGGATCTGCGCCAGCCCGGCACGCAGCGTGACCAGCACCCGCGGCAGCAGCAGCACCACATAGGCGACGACCAGATTGGCCACCGTCTGATAGAGCGGTGGGACCAGGTCGAGGGCGGCGACGACGAAGGCGAGCCCGACCACGATCGAGGGCACCGCGGAGGCGATGTAGGCGATCCGCTCGGCCAGCCGCGACCAGAACCCGGGATGGCGGACCACCAGATGCGCGACCGGCCAACCGGCGGTGACGGTGACGGCGGCACCCAGCACGGCCAGGCCGAGGGTCTGCAGCAGCGCCTCGACCACCTCCGGCGTCCAGACCGCGGCGCCGCCGGAGATCAGCCAGCCGACCAGCACCCCGATCGGCACACCGACGGCGAGGAACACGGTGCCGGCGGGCAGCGCGAGGGCGGCGGGCAGCCAGCCGCCGAGGCGTACCGGCTCGGCGGTCCGGGCGGAGCCGCTGCCGACCCGGGCCAGCGCGGTACGCCGCCGCAGCCGGCCGTCCAGGGCCAGGATCAGCAGACAGGCGAGCACCAGCACGCCGGCCATCGTGGTGGCGGCCTCGGAGGCGAAGGTGCTCTGGTACTGGCCCATGATCGCGGTGGTGAAGGTGTCGAAGCGCATCATCGCGAACGCGCCGTACTCGCTCAGCAGATGCAGCGCGACCAGCAGCAGGCCACCGGCCAGCGGCAACCGGATCAGCGGCAGCACGGTGCTGAAGAACCGCCGCCAGGGCCCGTGGCCGAGGCTGGCGGCGGTATCGGTGAAGGAGCCGTCCAGGGTGGCCAGGGTGGCCGCGACCGGGATCATCACCAGTGGGTAGTAGGAGAGCACCGAGACCAGCGTCCCGCCCCAGACCCCGCCGATCGAGGGCACCACCGAGACCCAGGCGTACGCGTTGACGAAGGCCGGGATGGCGAGCGGGGAGGCGAGCAGCACCCGCCAGACCCGCCGGCCGGGCAACCGGGTGCGCTCGGTGAGCCAGGCCAGCCCGACGCCGAGCACGCCGATGATCGGCAGCGCGAACAGCAGCAGCGCGCCGGTGTTGAGCAGCAGTTCGGCCACCCGTTGGGTGCCGAGCACCTGGGCGAGCAGCTCCGGCGGGGTGCGCAGTGCCGCGACCGCCACGAACACCAGCGGCACCAGGCTCGCCAGCAGCACGACCGCGGCCACCGCGATCAACGACAGCGGTGGCCGGGGTGTGCTGCTGGGCCGGCGCTCGGTGCGCCGGGGTGGGGCTGGTGCGGGGACGGTCACCTCAGATCAGGCCGGCATCCGTCATCAGCTTGGTGACCTCGGCGCCGTTCAGCTTGTCGATGTCGATGGTCGGCGGTTGCAGGTCGGCGATCGGGACCAGCCCGGGGGCAAGCTTGGCCTGCGGGTTCACCGGGTATTCGAAGTAGTTCGCCATCTCCGCCTGCCCCTCGACCGAGGTGATGTGGGCCAGGAAGGCGTTCGCCGCGGTCGGGTTCTTCGCCCCCTTCAGCACCCCGCCGCCGGAGACGGACACGAAGGCGCCCGGATCCTGGTTGCGGAAGTAGTGCAGCTTGACGTTCTTGGAGTTCTCCTTGGTCTTGGCCTGATCACCGAACCAGTAGTAGTGGTAGATCACCGCACCATCGACCTCACCGGCATTCACGGCCTTCATCGCGGTCGAGTTTCCCTTGTAGGGCTTGGATCCCGCCTTCATCGCCGTCAACCAGTCGGCGGTCACCTGGGTGCCCTTGAGCTGCAGCAGCGCCGAGACGATGGCCTGGAAATCGGCACCGGTCGGCGAGGCGGCCCAGCGGCCGTTCCACTTCGGGTCGGCCAGGTCGAGCAGCGACTTCGGCAGCTCGGCCTCGGGGATCTTGCTGGGGTTGTAGGCGAAGACGGTGGCGCGGGCGGCGATGCCGGTCCAGGCGCCCGAACCGGGACGCAGGGTGTCCGGCACATTGGCGGCGACCTTGGCGTCCACCGGCGCGAACAGGCCGGCATTGGCGACCTGCACCATCGCCGGGGAGTTCTCGGTGAGGAACACATCGGCCGGGCTGCGCTCGCCCTCCTTGAGGATCTGGTTGGACATCTCGGTGTCCGAGCCCTGCCGGATCTCGACCTTCACCCCACTCGCCTTCGTGAACGCCTCGGCCCACGCCTTGCCGAGGCTCTCGTGCTGGGCGTTGTAGAGGGTGATCGTGCCAGTCGGGGTGCCACCACCGCTGGCGGCGCCGGCACCGGGCTGGGTCTGCGTCTGGCCACCGCAGGCGGCGAGGGCGACGACCGGGCTGGCGGCGAGTACGCCGAGCAGACCGCGGCGGGAGAGCTGGGACATCGAGGTGCCTTTCACTGGAATGGTGCCAACATGCTGAGGTTAGCCTTACCAACCCCGGACGTGAAGTCGGCGCGGTTCCGCGAGACTCGGCGCTCAGCGCTGCCCGGCGAAGAAGTCCCGCAGCAGGGCGGCGCTCTCCTCGGCGCGGATCCCGGAGATCACCTCGGGCCGGTGATTCAGCCGCGGATCGCGGACCACGTCGAACAGCGACGCCACCGCACCGGCCTTCGGGTCGAAGGCGCCGAACACCAACCGGCCGACCCGGGCGGCGACCACCGCACCGGCACACATCGTGCACGGTTCCAGGGTGACGACCAGGGTGCAGTCGATCAACCGCCACAGATCCCCGACGGCCACCGCGCCGCGGCGCAGGCAGAGCACCTCGGCATGGGCGGTCGGGTCACCGGTCAGCTCGCGCTCGTTGCCGGCCGCCGCGATCGGCGTACCGGTCCCGTCCAGCAGCACCGCACCGATCGGCACGTCACCGTGCGCGCGCACCGCCCGGGCCCGGTCCAGCGCCAGACCCATCGCGGGATCCCAGCGACTGGCCATCCCGGCGTACGCCCCCGATCCTCAGTCGAACGACTCGACCGCGCGCCGGAAGGCCGGGCCGACCTTGATCTTCTCGGCGATCTCGGCGAGCAGTTCGTCGGAGTCGGAGTCGTAGTCGTCGCAGAACGCCTCCATCTCGAAATCGCTCACTCCGACATCGGCGAGCAGGCCGAGATCACCCATCGGCTCGGACTCGTCGTCGGGGTCCGGGATCTCTTCCACACCGAGGAAATCGGCGATGTCGCGGGCGATCGGCCAGTCCCCCGCCGCGGCGGCGTCGGAGAGCAGCACCTGCACATTGGCGCCGCGGACCCGCACGATCACGAACACCTCGCCGACCAGCGAGACCATCCCGATCGCCCCCGCATCGGCGGGCTGGCGGCGCAGCTGGGAGATCAGCTCGTCCAGGTCGTTGGCCAGGTCGAGCGCCAGCGCGGTCGCGACCGGTTGCCCGTCCTCGCGATAGACACCGACGACCAGGTCGATGTCGTCGGCGGTGGCGTCCTCGATCTCGTCGAAGTCGTCATCGTCGTCGTCATCATCGGAATCGTCGCCGAGGTCGAGTTCCTCCAGGTCGTCGTCGAGATCGTCCCGGTCGTCGCGGGACGGCAGCTCGAACTCGGTGAGCTCTTCGTTGTCTCGGTTCGACATGGGGCGTCCTCCTGCTCGGCAATCCGGCTCCAATGGTGTCAGAGATCGCCGCCTCGCGCTGCCCCACCCATCCGGTCCCGGACGCGCTCATTAGCATGAAGGAATGGAGCAGCAAGCAGCCGAGAAGACCAGCACGGACAAGAAGAGCCCCGGTTATGTGACCGGTCCGGAGTTCAATCGCGATACCAACTACATCGACGACCGGATCGTCGCCGATGCGGCCGCTGGCACCGATGAGCAGGGCCGCCCGCTGTGGCCGGTGGAACCGGATCGCTATCGCCTGGTCGCCGCACGCGCCTGCCCGTGGGCCAACCGGACGATGATCGTGCGTCGGCTGCTCGGCCTGGAACCGGTGCTCTCGCTGGGGATGCCCGGGCCGACCCACGACGAGCGCTCCTGGATCTTCGATCTCGACCCGGACGGCAAGGACCCGGTGCTCGGCATCCATTTCCTGCGCGATGCCTACAACGCCCGGATCCCGGACTACCCGCGCGGGGTGACGGTGCCGGCGATCGTCGAGGTCTCCTCGGGCAAGGTGGTCACCAACGACTTCGCCCAGATCACCCTGGACTTCTCCACCGAGTGGACCGCCTACCACCGCGACGGTGCACCGGAGCTCTATCCGGAGCGGTTGCGCGGGGAGATCGACGAGGTCGCCCAGCGCGTCTACACCGAGGTCAACAACGGCGTCTACCGGTGCGGCTTCGCCGGCTCGCAGGAGGCGTACGACAAGGCCTACGACCGGTTGTTCACCGCCCTGGACTGGCTGGAGGAGAGGCTCAGCGGGCAGCGGTATCTGGTCGGTGACACGATCACCGAGGCCGATGTCCGGCTGTTCACCACCCTGGCTCGCTTCGATCCGGTCTATCACGGGCATTTCAAGACCAACCGGCAGAAGCTCAGCGAGTTCCCGGCGCTGTGGGGGTACGCCCGCGACCTGTTCCAGACCCCCGGTTTCGGCGACACCACCGACTTCGTGCAGATCAAGCAGCACTACTACGTGGTGCACGGCGATGTGAACCCGACGCGGATCGTGCCCTCGGGCCCGGATCTGCGCGGTTGGTTGAGCGAGCACCACCGCGAGCAGCTGGGTGGGCGGCCGTTCGGCGACGGTACGCCGCCCGGTCCGGTCCCGCCCGGGGAGCAGGTGCCGACCGGCCACGGCCCCGAGGGCGGCATCCCGACGCCCGAGGAGACCGCGCAGGCGCTGGAGGGTCTCAAGGGCGACTGAGGGGGCCGCCGCGGCCGGACGCCGATAAGCTCTCCGGCGTGGAGGTAACCGTCGTCGACCACCCGCTGGTGGCACACAAACTGACCGTGCTGCGCGACCAGCGCACCGATACCCCGACGTTCCGGCGGCTCACCGATCAGTTGGTGACGCTGCTCGGCTACGAGGCGACCCGGCAGGTCCGGGTCCGCCCGCACGAGGTGACCACCCCGGTGACCGCGACGACCGGCGTACATCTCGATTCGCCGCCGCCGCTGGTGGTGCCGATCCTGCGCGCCGGGCTGGGCATGCTCGATGGGTTCCTGCGGCTGATCCCGACCGCCGAGGTCGGTTTCGTCGGGATGGTGCGCAACGAGGAGACGCTGCAGCCGGTGACCTATGCCGAGCGGCTGCCGAACGATCTGTCCGGGCGGCAGTGCTATGTGCTCGACCCGATGCTGGCCACCGGCGGGTCGCTGGCGGGCTGCATCAACTTCCTGGTCGAGCGCGGCGCGGACCACATCACCTGCATCTGCCTGCTCGCCGCCCCCGAGGGGGTGGAGCGGGTCCAGCAGCTGCTCGCCGATCTCGAGGTGCCCTGTCATCTGGTGGTGGCCGCGGTCGACGACCACCTCAATGACGTGGGTTACATCGTTCCCGGGCTGGGCGATGCGGGAGATCGTCTGTACGGCACCGCGGAGTAGCGCGGGGTAGTAACGTCGGGCCTCCACCCGCTGTAGTTGGAGGTGCACCGATGCCCCGCAAAATCATCCTGGACTGCGATCCCGGTCACGACGACGCGATCGCGCTGCTGCTGGCCCACGGCAATCCCGAGATCGATCTGGTCGCGGTGACCACCGTCGCCGGCAACCAGACGCTGGAGAAGGTGACCCGCAACGCCCAGTCGGTGGCGACGGTGATCGGGATGCGCGGGGTGCCGATCGCGGCGGGTGCGGACCGGCCGCTGGTACGCAGCCAGGAGGTCGCCGAGGACATCCACGGCGAGTCCGGGATGGAGGGCCCGCGGATGCGGGAGGCGACCACCCCGGTGGCGCCGATGCACGCGGTGCAGCTGATCATCGACACCGTGATGTCGCACGATCCGGGCGAGATCACCCTGGTACCGACCGGTGCGTTGACCAATATCGCCCTGGCGGCGCGGTTGGAGCCGCGGATCATCGAGCGGGTACGCGAGGTGGTGCTGATGGGCGGCGGCTACCACACCGGAAACTGGTCGGCGGTGGCCGAGTTCAACATCAAGATCGATCCGGAGGCCGCGCACATCGTCTTCGGTGCCGGTTGGCCGGTGACCATGGTCGGGCTGGACCTCACCCATCAGGCGCTGGCCACCCCGGAGGTGGCCGAGAAGATCCGCGCGGTCGGCACCGAGCCGGCGGAGTTCGTGCTGGACCTGTTCGACTATTTCGGCAAGGCGTACAAGGAGAATCAGGACTTCGACTCCCCGCCGGTGCACGACCCGTGCGCGGTGGCCTATGTCATCGACCCGGCGGTGCTGACGACCCGGAAGGCGCCGGTGACGATCGAGCTGACCGGCACCGAGACCCTCGGCATGACGGTCGCCGACTTCCGTGGCAAGCCGCCCGCCGACTGTCCCACCCAGGTGGCGGTGCAGCTCGATTTCGACCGCTTCTGGGGCCTGGTCACCGATGCCCTGGAGCGGATCGGTGAGGTGAAGTCATGAGTGAGGTCGCCGGGCGGCAGCGGGTCGGCGCCGGGGTGCTGCTGACCGCATTGCTGGCCGCCTGCGTGGCCTTCCAGCTGAACGCCTCGATGCTGTCGCCGGCGCTGGTCTCGATCGAGCGGGAGCTGGGCACCACCGCCGCTGCGGTCGGTACCACCCAGACGGCGTTCTTCACCTCGGCCGCCCTGTTCTCGCTTTTCCTGCCCCGGTTGGGAGATCTCTTCGGTCGGCGGCGGGTGCTGGTCGGGATGCTGGCGCTGATGGCACTCGGTTGTGTGCTCGCCGCCTTCTCGACCGGGATCCCGATGCTGTTCGTGGCCCGGGTGATCCAGGGGGTCTCCGGGCCGACCGTTCCGCTGTGTCTGATCATGTTGCGCCACGAGATCCCCGACAACCGGACCTACACCACGCTGATGGGCGTGGTCACCGCGGTGAACGGTGGCGTGGCCGGGGTGGATGCGCTGGCCGGTGGCTGGTTGGCCTCGACCTACGGTTTCCGGTCGGTGTTCTGGGCGATGGCCGCGGTGGCCGGGTTGGCGGCGGTGCTGGTGCTGCTGCTGGCACCCGAGTCGCGCGGTGGTGAACAGGTGCCGATGGACTGGCTGGGGGTGCTGCTGCTGGTGATCACCGTCGGCGCCGCGCTCACCGCGATCAACGAGGCGGGCAAGCTGGCCGAGGCGAACTGGGTGCTGGTCGGTGGCCTGCTGGTGCTGGCGGTGGTGGTGTTCGCGGTGTTCTGGACGCTGGCGAAGCGGCGTCCGCATCCGTTGATCCGACCCGCCCAGTTGCGGCGCCGAGAGACCTGGGCGCTGCTGTTGACGACCCTGCTGACGATGACCGGGGTGTTCGCGATGATGAACGGCCTGGTACCCGGGCTGGCCCAGGACGCCGAGGTCGGCCCCGGGTTGAGCGCCGACGCCGCGGCCCTGTGGACCCTCACCCCGTACGCCCTGGCCGGGTTGGCGATGGGCCCGGTGGCCGGGCGGTTGGCCTCCTCGGTCGGCTATCTCGCGGTGCTGCGGGTCGGCATGATCGGCACCCTGGTCGGGGCGGTGGTGCTGGCGTTCACCTCCGGCAACGCGTCGGCGGTGCTGCTGCTGGTGCTGTCGATCTTCATCGGCCTGACCTATGCCGGCACGGTGAACATCATGCTGAACGGGCTCGGAGTGGCGCTCTCCCCGCCGGAGGCACCCGGGGTGCTGCCGGGGTTGAACGCCGGTGCCTTCAATCTGGGCGCCGGGCTCAGTTTCGCCATCCTGCTGGCGATGCAGACCGCCTTCACCGCTCCCGGTTCGGCGGCCGGTTACCAGGCCGGCATCATCACCGGTGCGGTGCTGCTGCTGGTGGCGATGCTGGTCTCGATGCTGATTCCCCGCCCGACCGAGGACAGCGCCGCAGCCGTCGGCACCGAATCTGTTGCAGACAAGACGAAGGAGTGAGCATGGCCCGCATCGCCGTGGTCGGTTCGATGAACGCCGACCTGACCGTCCGTACCGAGCGGCTGCCCCGTGGTGGCGAAACGGTGTCCGGTTCGGAGCTGGAGATCAACCCTGGTGGGAAATCCAGCAATCAGGCGGCAGCGGCGGCCCGGCTCGGCGGCCGGGTCGGGTTGCTCGGGCTGGTCGGTGACGACCCGCACGGTGAGCTGCTGCGCGCCGCCTCGGAGCGGGCCGGGGTGGAGCAGCGGTGGATCCGCTCGGTCGCCGGCGTGGCCACCGGGACCGCGATGATCGCGGTCGACGATGCCGGGGAGAACTTCATCATCATCTCCCCCGGTGCCAACGGGAAGCTCGCGGTGGAGCACGTGCTCGAGGCGGACGAACTCTTCGCCGACGCGGCGGTGCTCTGCCTGTGTCTGGAGGTGGATCAGCGGGTGGTGCTGACCGCCGCACAGGAGGCGAGCCGCCGGGGCGTACGGGTGCTGTTGAACCTGTCGCCGTCGGCGCCGGTGGGCCCGGAGCTGCTGGCGGCGACCGAGGTGCTGCTGGTCAACGAGCACGAGCTGGCCGACCTGGTCGGTGAGGAGGCGGCGTTGGAGCGTGCCGCGGAACTCCTTGCCGGCAAGGACATCCGGCGGGCCGTGATCACCCTGGGCGCGGAGGGTGCGCTGGTCATCGACGGGGACCGCTCCGAGCATGTACCGAGTGTGCGGGTCCGGGCGGTGGACAGCACCGGTGCCGGCGATGCGTTCACCGGCGCGCTGGCGTACCGGCTGGCCGAGGGCGACGACCTGGTCGAAGCGGCCCGCTTCGCGGCCCGGGTGGGTGCCTTCGCGACCACCCGGCACGGTGCGCAGCCGTCCTATCCGACCCCGGCGGAGCTGGCGGATTTCCTGGCTGAACAGGAGAAGTCGGGGCAGGAGCAGTCCGAGTCCTGAGGATCAGTTCAGCAGTGTGTCGGTGTACGCCTCGGCGGCCGGCACCGGCTTGGCGAGCAGGCCCATCTGCTGCATGAACTCCGCCATCGACTCCCACCGGGCGGGGTCCTGCTGGCCGGCGGTGGCCGGGTCTCCGAACAGCGGAATGGTTGCTTCCAGGGTGGCCAGTGCCGCCTGTTGCTGCGCCGGTACCGACAGGTTCGGCACATATTTCTTGGCGGCCTCGACCGCCTTGTTCGGGTCGGCGACCAGGTCGTCGATCCCGCGGCGGACCGCGTTGATCACCTTCCGCAGATCCTCCGCCCGGGTCTGCAGCACCTGATCGGCGGCCCCCAGACCGACCCCGACCAGCGGCACCGCGGCCTGCTCCTCGGCCAGCGGCAGCGACCGGATGGGAATCCCGGCCTGGCTGAAGCGGACGGCGTCGTTGTTGGCGTACCCCATCACCACCTCCACCTGGTTGCTGGTCAGGGCCGCCTGCTGGGTGTAGCCGATGTTCTGCACCTGGACGTCGCTCTGCTTCAGTCCCGCTGTTTCGAGCAGCGCGAGCAGCCCGAACCAGGTCTCGCCGTAGGGGCCCGGGACGCCGATGCGGCGGCCGCGCAGGTCGGCGGCGGAGCGGATCGGGGACTCCTCGCGGACGATCGCGACCACCGGGTACTCCTGGTAGAGGGTGGCGATGTCGGTCACCGCGACGCCCTGGGAGCGGGCCTGCAGCAACTCGTCGCCGCCGGCGTAGACGAGCTGCTCGGTACCGGCCTGGAGGGCGCCGAGAAGTTGCTCGTTGGCACCGTGGTGACGCAGTGTCACGCGTACTCCCTGGGCCTCGAAATGGCCCGCGGACTCGGCCAGATAGAAGGGCGCGAACTGGATGTCGGGGGTGTAGGTCAACCCGATGGTCAACGGCACACCGCCGCCCGCCGGAGCGTTGCCGGGGGTGGCCTGGTTGCACCCGGCCACCGTGGCCGCGAGTGCCGCGGCCCCCAATGAGGCAAGGAAATGCCGACGATTCATGCTGTCTCCTTCGGTCGTGCGGTGGTGCGTGGACGGCGCGGATCGCGCAGCGGGTCGCTGGCCCATTCGATGGCGACCAGCAGCAGGTAGATGGCGACGGCGAGCAGGCAGAGCATCAGCAAGGTGGCGAACAGCCCGGTGGTGTCGACGGTCGATGCCTGCACCGAGAGCAGCATCCCCAGCCCGTTGCCGCCCATCACCAGTTCGCCGACGACGGCACCGGTGATCGAGAGGGTGAAGCCGTTGCGGATGCCGGTGAGCACGGCGCGCAGGGCGAGTGGCCACTCGATGTGGCGCAGCATGCGTACGCCGGCGGCGCCGTCCAGTTCGGCGGCCTCGATCAGCTCGCGGCGGATGCCGCGGATGCCGAGGACCGTGGACAGCACGACGGGGAAGAAGACCAGCAGGGCGCAGAGCAGCATGATCGGCAGCAGTCCGTAGCCGACCCAGATGACCAGCAGCGGCGCGACGGCGACGGCCGGGATCGCTTGTGAGGCAGCAAGATAGGGCGACACCGCGGCGTCGAAGACCCGCCAGTGGGCGATCAGGTAGCCCAGCGGCAGCGCGATCACGGCGGCGAGCAGGGAACCGAGCAGCGCCTCGACCAGCGTGGTACCGGTCAGGGTGAGCAGCTGGCCGGCGGCCAGGTCGTCGGCGAAGCGGGTGAAGACCGCCGCCGGGCTGGGCAGCAGCGTCGGCAGGATGCGTCCGCCGGCGGTGAGCAGCTGCCAGATCGACAGCACGACCAGGCCGAGCAGGACCGGTGCGAACACCCGCAGCACCGGTCCACCGCCGCGTCGCTGGGATGCGACGGTACGCAGCGTGGTGTGGTGACTGTCGGTCACGTCCTGCTCTCTCCTCCGGTCCTGGTGACCCGGGGTACGCAGAACGCGGGCATACGCCCCGAGGTGCCGGCGCCGAGCACCGAGCCGCCTGGTGGCGTACGCGAGCGAACCGTGCGCCTCCCATCCGGACTTTAACCGTCGGTGCCGGAATTCCACCGGCTCAGCCGCCTCCTGTGAGGGACGCGGGTCGCGGACTGTCACCGCCGGCTCGGACTTTCACCGACCCCGGAGCACGTTGCTTGCACAGACGACGATACAACACCCACCCCGCCCCCCCCTCCCCCGCGTTCATCGAACAGGTCGCGCAGCGAGGACTCCCCCCACGTTCATCGAGTAGGTCGCGCAGCGACCGTGTCGAGATGAACCCGGTCCACCGGTGCGCCGGTTGAGCGAGGAGCGCAGCGACGAGTCGAAGCCAAGCCCTCAAACGTTCATCGAGTAGTCGGCCATGCGCAGCGAAGCGGAGCAATGGCCGACGTGTCGAGATGAACCCAGAAACTTTCCTCAAACCCCTTGAGTTATTCGAACACAGTGACTAATATTGGATGTAGCAGATGAGAGGAGGTGACCAAAGATGACCACCGAACGAGCCGAAGTGTTCGCAGCGATCCGCGCCGAAAGCGAGCAGATCGCCCAGACCGAAGCCCGCCGCCTCGTTGCGATCGCCGCCGCCTGCGACACCTACTCCGGCCTCAACACCCACACCGACGAACTCACCGCCCGCGTGCTGCACGGTGAACAACTCGTCTTCCCCGGTGCCGACGGTACGCCCGGCATCACCGAGTTCTTCCACCTCGAACTCGCGATGTCGCTGGGCTGCTCACCGGAGACCGCGCAGGTCTGGACCGCCGACGTGCTCAACCTGCGGCATCGGCATCCGATCCTGTGGCAGGCCACCCTGGACTGCGACATCCCCGTCTGGGTCGCCCGCGACATCTCCCGCGCCGCGTTGCAGTTGAGCTTCACCCAGGCCCGCGAGTTCGACTCCCTCTGGTCACTCCGTCTGGTCAACCTCACCCCGAAACGCGCGGTCGCGACGACCGAGGCCCAGGTCGGGGCGTTGATGCTCAACGACGACAAAGAAGCCGAACGGCAGGCCGCGAAGAAGCAACGCCGCGTCGAGTTCACCCCCAACCGGAACACCCCGGGAATCACCGACCTCTACGCCAACCTCGACGCCGGTGACGCCGCCCAGTTGAACGGCACCCTCGACCGTCTCGCCGACGTGCTGAAAGCCGGTGGCTCGACGGCATCCAGGGACGAACTCCGCGCCGAAGCGCTCGGCCACCTCGCCCACCCGGACCGGGCGCGGCAACTGCTCCAACCCTCGCTGTTCGACAGTGCGACCGTCACCCCTGCTGGTGAGGTGGTCAACAAGCACGGCGAGATCGCCACAGCCACCTCCGAGCGCTGCCGGCACGGTGCCGAACTGATCCTGCACGTCCACCAGAAGGACCTCGCCAACCGTCGCGGCGGTGAAGGCGAAGCACTCGGACCGGTCACCCTCCAGCACTTGAAGGAGCTGCTGGAGCGCTGCACCGGGACCGTGAAGGTGCGGCCGGTGATCGACCTGGCAGCACCGGTGATGGTGAACACCTACCGACCCAGCGACGAACTCGCGCAGAGGGTGAAGCTCCGCGACCGGTATGTGATGTTTCCTCGATCGAATCGCTCCGCGTTCGGCCGCGGGATCGATCTGGATCACACGATCCCTGCCCCGGAGGGGCCGACCAGTTCGGGCAACCTGGGTCCGTTGAACCGGGCCTTGCATCGGGCCAGGACCCACGCCGGATTCCGGGTCGAGCAACCCTCCCCGGGGGTGTTCCACTGGAAAACCCCGGCCGGGCAGGAGGCCTGGGTCACCAGCTACGGGACCTGGAATCATCCACCACCCGACCACCTGATCAACGACCCGGCCGCTTCACTCTCTCGGACCGAAAAGCTGCTTCGGGAGACCCTGTGCAACGGCCAGACCCAGCTGGAGAAGGAACAGGCCGAAGCCGAACAAGCCGCCGACGAAGCCCGCGAACGCGAACGACTCCGCCGCGCCCGCAAGAACCAACGCCTCCGCGACCTACGCCAGGCAGCCCGCGAACAAGCCGAGGCAGCCAAGGACAACACGGTCAAGCAGAAGACGGCGAAGAAGCCGGTTCGCCCGGAGCAGCAGCCTGCCCTGATTCCCAACCAAAGCAGCGAATCCGTCGAACCCGCACCCTTCTGAATCGGTCGGGGCATCGTCCTTCGGTCCGAGCATGGTGTGCCATGCCCCAACCGAACTCCCATGCCCCGACCACGGGAGCGCGGCCCCACGTTGGTTGAGCGAGGAGCGCAGCGACGAGTCGAAACCATCGTCACCCTGAGGCCGTGGCTTCGACTCGCCGTTCCTCCTCGCTCAGCGAGCATGGGATTCCTCTCGACACGGTCGCTGCGCGACCTACTCGAGGAACGTGAAAGGGAACGGTCGCTGCGCGAGGTACTCGGGGAACGTGAAGGGCAGGATCAGAAGTAGTACGGGAACTTCGACCAGTCGGGGTCGCGCTTCTCCAGGAAGGCGTCGCGGCCCTCGACGGCCTCGTCGGTCATGTAGGCGAGCCGGGTGGTCTCACCGGCGAACACCTGCTGGCCGACCAGCCCATCGTCGACGGCGTTGAAGGCGAACTTCAGCATCCGCTGCGCGGTGGGTGACTTCTGACAGATCTTCGCCGCCCAGTCCAGCCCGACCTTCTCCAGTTCGTCGTGCGGCACTACCCGGTTCACCGTACCCATCCGGAAACCGTCCTCGGCGGAGTATTCCTCACCCAGGAAGAAGATCTCGCGGGCCACTTTCTGGCCCACCTGGCGGGCCAGGTAGGCCGAACCGTACCCGGCGTCGAAGGAGCCGACGTCGGCATCGGTCTGCTTGAAGTGTGCATGCTCGGCGCTGGCCAGGGTGAGATCGCAGACCACGTGCAGCGAATGCCCGCCGCCGGCCGCCCAACCGTTGACCAGCGCGATCACCGGCTTCGGCATGAACCGGATCAACCGCTGCACCTCCAGGACGTGCAACCGGCCCGCGCGGGCCTGCTGCACCGTGTCAGCGGTCTCGCCGTCGGCGTACTGATATCCCGACCGCCCACGGATCCGCTGATCGCCACCCGAGCAGAACGCCCACACCCCATCCTTGGGGGCCGGCCCGTTGCCGGTCAGCAGCACACAACCGACGTCCGGGCTCATCCGGGCATGGTCCAGCGCGGTGTAGAGCTCGTCGACGGTGTGCGGGCGGAAGGCATTGCGCACCTCGGGCCGATCGAAGGCGATCCGCACCGCGGGCACCTCGCGCGCCCGGTGGTAGGTGATGTCGGTGAAGTCGAAGCCCTCCACCGGCTGCCAGTCTTCGGGATGGAAAGTCACCCGACCACCGTAGTGGCTCCACCGGATAATTCCGCTCCGCTCAGCCTCCTCCAGTGACCGGTTGGCGCGGTAGAAAGGGGGCCGGTTGACCGTTCGGGGGCTGACCAGAGGGGTACGCGTGGAGAAGATCTTCGTCTCGACAGCGGCGCTGCGTCGTTCGTCGGAGGCGCTGCGCGCCGACTCCGGAGGCACCCAGAGCGCGATCGTCGCGGCCCTCACCGATATCCGCACCGAGTCCGCCTGCTGGGGCCAGGATGCGCCCGGCAACGCCTTCGCCCTCTCCTATCTGCCCGATGCGCTGGCCCTGATCATCGCCGCCGTGACCGCCGACGCGCAGGTCGAGGACCTCAGCGAGCGACTCGATGCCACCGCCAACGGCTACGACCGCACCGAGGCTGAGAACAGCGGACCCGGCGCATGACGATCACCGCGGAGGCCGGACCGCTGATTCCGAAGTGGGTGTACGCCGACAGCTTCCCGGAGGCGGACGAGGACGCGCTGCGTCGACTCGGCACGGCCTGGCGAGCGCTCGCGACCGCCGTGGCCGAGCGCGGCACCGAGGTCACCGGGACCGGGCGATCCCTGGCCACCGAACACCAGGGCACCGCCGGTGACGCATCCCAGCAGCGGATCGGGTTGATCGGCGGCTGGCTGGGGCGTACCAGTGCGGGCTGCACCTCCGCGGCGCAGGCCTGCGAGCAGGCCGCCGAACTCGTCACCGCCGCCAAGAACGCCATGAACACGATCCTGCACTCGCTGCTGATCGCCAGCGTGAAGGCCGTGGCCACCGCTGCCCTGCTGGGTCCGCTCGGACTGGCGGAGGTGCCGACCAAGCTGCGGCAGTTGCAGGTGGTGGCCCAGGCCCGGTTGCAGGCGCTGTCCCGGGCACTGACCCGCCGGCTGGGCGGCCTCACGCTCGAACTGGATCTCGATCCGGCACCCGGGCCGGCTCCGAAGACCGACCAGGGCGGACTGGACGCCCTGGTCTCCGACATCGGCGGCCGCACCGAACACGAGCGTCGGCTGGCCTCCCGGCCGCCGGCGGATCCCCGCAGCGGCGCGGCCGACCAGGCCTTCGACCCCACCCAGCGTGAGCAACTCGACCGGTCGGCGGACAAGTTGCTCGACGGGCCCGGGGCCGAACAGGGCCCGGACACCTTCGACGGGGCGCCACCGGCCGGTTTCGGCGGGCAGGACGGCACCACCATGCCGGGCCCGGACACCGCACCAATGCCGCTGGACAGTGGCAGCCTGCTCGAGGACACCGGTGAGGTGACCAGCGAGGAGATGGAACAGGGCGGCGTGCTGCCCGGAATGCCGCCACCGACCGGCCCAGCACCCGGTACGCCACCCCCACCGGGCGGGGCCGGTGGCGCGGGCGCCGGTCCCGGTGCGGAACCGCCACCGGTGGCACCCGGTCCCGAACCCGCGGCCGAAGAACCCACCGCACCCACACCGCCGCTGCCGGGCGATCCGGGACCGACCGCACCGGCACCCGGCCCCGCACCGGCACCCGGCAACGACCCGGACCCCGCGCCGGAACCCGCGCCCGCACCCCCGTCCACTTCGGATCCCGAGCCGGCACCACGGCCCGGACCGGGCTCAGGCCCCGAGCCGGCACCGCGCCCCGAACCGGCACCGCGCCCCGAGCCGGCACCTCGGCCGGACCCAGCGCCGCGGCCCGACCCAGCGCCCCAACCGGGGGAGCCAGCGGCACCACGACCGGAGCCGACCCCGCGTCCCGAGCCGGCCCCGCGTCCCGAACCGGCCCCCTGGCCGGGACCCACGCCGCGGCCCGAACCCGCCCCGCACCCCGATCCGACGCCGATCGTCGACCCCGAGCCCGAACCGCGGCGGTCCTACCCGGATCCCGACCCGGGGGTGGAGGACCGGACGATCCCCAGGCCCGCGCCCGAGCCCCCCGACCCCCTCCCCTCGGTTCCCCCGGCGCCCGATCCGGTTCCGGCACCGGAGATCCCCGTCGGTACGCCCGAGCCCGGCGGCCTGCATGCCGAACCGATCGCCCCGCCACGGATCGGCACCGAGAGCGCCGGGTGGGCCGACCCCTCACTGGTCGGCCCCGGCAGCGGCGCACCACCCGGTGCGCTCGGTGCGCTGGGTGCACCCGGTGCGCCCGGCCCCCTCGGGGCGTCAGCGTCCGGCCCGGGTGCGCTCGGGGCACCCGGGGCCGGAACCCCCACCGGAGCGGGCGGGTTCGGCGGCGCGGCCGGCCCCGGTGGTCCCGGCGGCCCCGGGGGTGGCGCCGGTGGATTCGGCGGCCCACCGGGGGGGTTCGCCGGTGGCGCCCCGGCCCCCGCTCCCGCACCCGTCCCCGCTCCCTCCGGTGCTCCCCCGGCGGTTCCCCCGGCCGGCAACCCCGGGGTCCAGACCAACCTCGGCCAGAACCAGCCACCGGCCAACCCCGGCACCGCCGCCGTCGCGCCGGTCGCCCCCGGGCGTACCGACGCACCCCGCATCGCCCCGACCAATCCGGCCAATCCGGCCAACCCGACCGGGGTCGCGGCCACCGCACTGGCCGGCACCTCGCTGGCGGCGGCCGGGTTGCGACCCGCCGGCCCGCGGACCGATCTGCACACCACCGGGATGGTCGCGGTGCGCCGCTTCGGCCCAGAGGAGTTGCGGTCCCAACTGGTCCCCGACAATCCCTGGCTGATCGTCTTCCAGAAGGTGCTCCGCCCCGGTGAGGCCGATGAACTGCTCTCCGGCCGGTGCCGCACCCTGCGCGGTCTGCTCAACCCCGCGCACCAGGTGAACCATCTGCGTACCCCGGCCGAGCACCACGACGCGCTCGGCCTCGGTTTCGCCGTCGACGACGGCACCGGCCGCCTCGAGATGCCCTTCCACCGGGGTGCGGAATCGGTGGATCTGCTGCGCTGCAACGGAATCCGGTCCGATGACCTGATCGTCCCGGTGAGTGCCGACTGGTCCGGCGAGGCGGCCGGGAGCCTGCCGGTGCAGCGCGAGCACCGCGCGCCGTGGACGGGCACCGGACACGCCCCGGGTTCCTCCTCGACCGCGCCGATCGAGGAACTGGAGCTGCTCGGTCATCTGCGTACCCCGATCCCGCACGCCGCCGAGATCTGGCGCCGGTACGCCGACGGCAGCATCGAGTGGGTGGCCAGCCACGACGCCACCACCGGTCGTTGGAGCAGTGGACCGGAGGCACCCGAACCGTCGGGTTCCCCACTGTGCAACGGAAAATACCTGCTCGGCAGCGATGGTTCGGCGACCCCGGTCCAGGAGCTCGACGACGAACAGCTGCTGCTGCTCGACGGACCCGTACGCCGACTGGTGCCGCGGGCCGAATACGGCCGCCCGGTGGCGCTGACCACCATCGGCCGCTGGGGTTCGGCCCGGGTCCAACTGCTGCGCACCGAGCAGAACCGGGTGCTCGTCGACTATCTCGGCGACTCCCTGGACGAGGCCTCCGCACTCGGTTTCGTGCAACTCGGCCAGGGCGAATGGGAGTCGCGCTGGGTGCCGGAGGCAGCGGTCACCGACCGTACCGAGTACCGCCGCGCGTACCAGGCCTGAGACCCGCCCGGACATTGCGCACCTGTTGACGGTCGCAACACAAGCGCTATAAGTTGGCCGGCGATCCGGAACCCCGGGCTGAGGCGAGCAATGGAGCGGCCATGTCCCCGTCCCCTTCCCGAACACCGAATGCGACCGACCAGAGCTGGCCGGTGCCGCGGCGCACGACGGCCCTGGTGCTGTTCTGCTGCTGGCTCGGCATCCTCGCCGAGGGCTACGACGTCGGCGTCCTCGGCGCCGTGCTGCCGGCGCTCGCCGAATACCGCGAGTGGGGCCCGCTGACCAAGCTGGAGCTCGGCGCGCTCGGCTCCCAGGCGCTCATCGGCATGCTGATCGGTGCCCTGTTCATCGGCACGCTGAGCGACCTGATCGGCCGCAAGAAGATGCTGCTGCTGTCGATGCTGATCTTCACCACCACCCAGCTCGGCGCGGCCTTCGCACCGACGCCGGAGATCTTCGGGCTGTTCCGGCTGCTCGGCGGGCTCGGCATGGGCGGCATCATCCCGGTGGCCGCCGCGCTGACCATCGAATACTCCCCGCCCCGGCGCCGCGCGCTGAACTACGGGATCATGTATTCCGGTTATTCGCTGGGCATCGTCGCCGCCGCCCTGGTGGCGCTGCTGGTGCTGGACAGCCACGGCTGGCGCTGGGTGATCGGCATCGGCTCGGTACCGGTGCTGCTCATCCCGATTCTCGCGCTGATGCTGCCCGAATCGATGGAATACCTTGTCCAGAAGGGAAAGATCGATCAGGCCCGGACCCTCGCCGATCGGCTGAGGATCCGCCCGTTCCGGGAGTCGGACTGGGTGCACCCGCCGGCCGCGGGCGAGTCGGTACGCCGCGGCCCGCGCGAGGTGATGGGCATCCTGTTCTCCCGCCCCTTCGCCGCCGCGACCGCCTTCTTCTGGATCTCCCTGTTCTGCGGGATGCTGCTGGTCTACGGGTTGAACACCTGGCTGCCCTCGATCATGAAGGCCGCCGGCTACCAGCTCGGCTCCTCGCTGATGTTCCTGCTGGTCTTCTCGCTGGCCTCCGCGGCCGGTGGCCTGCTGCTCGGCTGGATGGCCGATCGCTGGGGCCGCAAGCTGGTCCTGGTCGTCTTCTTCGCCCTCGGCGCGGTCTGCATCCTGGGCCTGATGAACAAGAACAGCCTGCTGGTCAACTACGGCCTGGTCGCGATGGCCGGCATCGGCTCGATCTCGGTCTCCCTGGTGCTGACCGCCTGGGTCGCCGACTACTACCCGGCGTACGCCCGGGCGACCGCGGTCGGCTGGGCGCTCTCCTTCGCCCGGATCGGCGCCATCGCCGGTCCGATCGTCGGCGGCTGGATCGCCGGTGCGCAGCTGCCGTTCCAGTACAACTTCGTGCTGTTCGCCGTGGTCGGGCTGGTCTCGGCGATCGCGATCGCGCTGATCCCCCGCCCCCCGGGCGACCAGCGCCGCAGCGATCCGCCGGTCAGCGGCACCGATCCGGATCTGGTCGACGAGGAGCGCGTCCAGGTCTGACCCGGCGGCCTCAGCCCGCGTCGGCGGGGGCGAGCACGATGTCGAACCGGGCCCGGGTCCAGGTCTTGTCACCCAGGTCGCGGCCGTCCGGGGTCGGCGTACCGGCCGGCTGCTCGTCGAAGTCGACGATCAGCGACTCCTTCACCCCGAAGACGCTGTCCCGCTCCAGATAGTCGTCACCACGGACGAAGATGTGGGTGACCAGGGTGCGCAGCTCGGGGGCGCTGACCATGAAGTGCAGGTGCGCGGCCCGCATCGGCGACCGGTTGGCGGCGGCGAGCAGGCTGCCGACCGGGCCGTCGTGCGGGATCGGGTACGGGGTCGGGGTGACCGCCCAGAAGCGGAAGTTCCCGTTCTCGTCGGTGTAGAGATGGGCGCGGCCGGCGGTCCGGTCGCCGTCGTACTGGACGTCGTAGAAGCCGTCCTCATCGGCCTCCCAGGCCTCGATCTTCGCCCCGACGACCGGGTTCCCCTCGGTGTCGCGGACGCTGCCCTCGACCCAGGACGGCTGGCCCGCGGCCGGTCCGGCGATATCGCCGCCCTGGTCGATCTCCGGGGATCCCTCGACGAAGAACGGGCCGAAGACGGTGGCCTCGGTGGCGTCGGCGTACGCCTCGTTGTTGATCGCGATCACCTGCATCGAGGCGCCGAGGACGTCGGAGAGCAGGATGAACTCCTGCCGCCGGTCGTCGGTGATGTGGCCGGTGGCGGTGAGGAAGTCAATACCGGCCTTCCACTCCTCCTCGGTCAGCCGCACGTCGCGGACGAAGGCGTGCAGATGGGTGGTCAGCGACTTCAGGATCTGCTCGACCCGGGCATCGTGCGTACCGTCGAAGGAGGCGCGCACGGTCTCGATCAGCGCCTCCTCCCGGGCCCGCTGCTCGGCGTCGATTTCCCTGTGCTGGTTGACTTCTTCGGTGCTGGTCATCGGGGATCGGTTCCTTCCTGGGCGCCGCGCAACAGGCGGGCCAGATCGTCGGCTGTGACAGGTGTGGGGTTGGTGTCGGGCACCACCGGCAGGATCGCGGCGACCGCATCGGGGATCTGCTCCGCGGTGAAACCGACCTCGCGCAGCGCCCGCGGCGCGTTCGTCCGGCGGCGCAGCTCCTGCAGCCCGTCGAGTGCCGTCGCGCTGCCGAAGGCGGCGGCGATCCGCTGCTCGGCCTCCGGTGCCTCGGGTGCGTTCAGCGCCAGCACGTAGGGCAGCACGATCGCATGGGTCGGGGCGTGCGGCAGGTCGTAGCGGCCCCCGAGCACATGGCAGATCTTGTGGTGCAGCCCCGAACCGGCGGAGGCGAAGGCGACCGCGGAGAGGTACGCCCCATAGAGCGTCTGCTCGCGGCCGGGCAGCCCGGCCGGGTCGTCGACGACCTGCGGCAGCCCCTCGGCCAGCGCCCGGATGCCCTCGCTCGCCAGCGCCCGGTTGATCGGGTCGGTCCGCGGCGCCCACATCGAGTCCACGCAGTGCGCCAGGGCGTTCAGCCCGCTGGCGACGCTGAGCTCGACCGGCAGCCCGGTGGTCAGCTCGGCGTCGTAGACGATCGCCTTCGGCAGCACCCGGGGATCGCTGCCGGTGGTCTTCTTGCCGTCCTCGGTCAGCCCCCAGACATCGGTGGCCTCCGAGCCCGCATAGGTGGTGGGGACCGCGACGATCGGTACGCCGGAGGTCAGCGCGACCGCCTTCGCCAGCCCGGTGGTGGACCCACCGCCGACCGCGACGATGGCGTCCACCCGGTGCTCCGCGGCCGCCGCCCGGGCCCGCTCCGCGACCTCGACCGGGACGTGCATCCTCACCTCGTCGTATGCCAGCGCGACCGGCAGCTCGGCGCTCACCCGCTCGGCGAGATCCCGCTCGGAGTTCCCGGCGATCACCATCACCCGTTCGGCGCCGAGCCGGCCGACCTCATCGGCCAGGGCGGCGGCCGCGTCGCCGCTGGCGAAACGGACCCGCTGGCCGAGGGTTTCGTGTGCGAAGGACATGGTCATGCGAGGCTGCTCTCCCTGGTCGAGACGGGCACGGTGAGGCGGTCGGCGAGTTCGTCGATGGTGGTGCCGAAGGTGGCGAGCACGGTCACCGCGTCCCGGCCCGGTCCCACCTCGAAGATGCCGAGGTCGGTGTAGACGCGGCTGACGCAGCCGACGCCGGTCAGCGGATAGTCGCAACTGGGCACCAGTTTCGGCGTACCGTCGCGGCCGAACAGCGACATCATCACCAGCACCTGTTTGGCGCCGATGGCCAGATCCATCGCGCCGCCGACCGCGGGAATGGCGTCCGGGCGGCCGGTGTGCCAGTTGGCGAGGTCACCGGTCAGCGACACCTGGTAGGCGCCGAGCACACAGACGTCGAGATGGCCGCCGCGCATCATCGCGAACGAATCCGCCTGATGGAAGTACGCCGCCCCGGGCAGTGCGGTGACCGGCACCTTGCCCGCATTGGTCAGGTCGGGATCGATCTGATCGCCGGTGGCGGTCGGGCCCATGCCGAGCATCCCGTTCTCGGTGTGCAGGATCACGCCCTGGTCGGCGGTGAGATGGTCGGCCACCTTGGTGGGCTGCCCGATGCCCAGGTTCACATAGGACCCCTGGGGGATGTCGGCCGCGATCAGCGCGGCGAGTTCAGCCATCGACAGCGGGTGCTCGGCGGAGGGATACGACATCAGCGGGCTCCTTGCACGGTGTAGCGGCGGGCCGGCACCCGGACCAGCCGGTCGACGAAGATCGACGGGGTCACCACGGCCTCCGGGTCGAGGTCGCCGGGATCGACGATCTGGTCGACCTGGGCGATCGTGGTCGCGGCCGCGGTGGCCATCACCGGTCCGAAGTTGCGAGCGGTCCGGCGATAGACGAGATTGCCGAGGCGGTCCGCGCGGTCGGCGGAGATCAACGCGACATCACCGCGGATCGGATGCTCCAGCACGAACTCACGGCCGTCGATCTCGCGGGTCTCCTTGCCCTCGGCCAGCGGCGTACCCACCGCGACGGGTGAGAAGAAGGCGCCGATCCCGGCCCCGGCCGCGCGCATCCGCTCGGCCAGATTTCCTTGTGGGACGAGCTCCAGCTCGATCCGGCCGCTGCGATAGAGCTCGTCGAAGACATAGGAATCGGACTGCCGCGGGAAGGAGCAGATGACCTTGGCCACCCGGCCCGCCTTGAGCAGCGCGGCCAGCCCGACCTCGCCGTTGCCGGCATTGTTGGACACGATCGTCAGGTCCTGCGCACCCTGTCGGATCAGCGCGTCGATCAGGTCGAACGGCATCCCGGCCAGTCCGAAGCCACCGACCAGCACGGTCGAACCGTCCGCGATCCCGGCCACGGCCTGATCCGCGGTCTCGAGCACTTCGGTGCGCGCCATCAGACACCTGCCTCGAGATTTTCAAGCACCACAGCAAGTCCTTGGCCGACACCGATGCAGATCGCGGCCACACCCCAGCGCTCGTTGCGTTCACGGAGCACCGCGGCCAGGGTACCGACGATCCGCCCGCCCGAGGCGCCCAGCGGATGCCCCAGGGCGATCGCGCCACCGCGGGTGTTGACGATCTCCGGGTCGATCGGCCAGGCGTCGATGCAGGCCAGCGACTGGACGGCGAAGGCCTCGTTGAGCTCGACCGCACCGACCTGGGACCAATCGATCCCGGCGCGGGCCAGGGCCCGGTTCGCGGCCTCGACCGGGGCGTACCCGAAGTCCTGCGGTTGCAGCGCGTACGCCGCCCGGCCGGCGATCCGGGCCAGCGGTTCGCTGCCGATGGTGCCGGCCGCGGCCTCGGAGCCGAGGAGGACCGCCGCGGCGCCGTCGCTGAGTGGGGAGGCGTTGCCGGCGGTGATGGTGCCGTCGGGGCGGAAGGCGGGTTTCAGTTCGGCGAGCTGGGCGGTGCTGCTGTCGGGGCGGATGCTCTCGTCGCGGGTCAGCTCGGTGTCCGGCACGGGGACGACCAGGTCGTCATGGAAGCCGTCGGACCAGGCCCGGTCGGCGAGCCGGTGGGAGCGGGCGGCGAACTCGTCCTGCCGCTCCCGGGAGATGCCGAACCGTTCCTGCAGCTGCTCGTTGGCCTCACCCAGGGAGACCGTCCACTCCTTCGGCATCCGGTGGTTGACCAGCCGCCAGCCGAGGGTGGTGGAGACGGCGGCGACGTCACCGGCCGGGTACGCCCGGGACGGTTTCGGCAGCACCCAGGGCGCCCGGGTCATCGACTCCACCCCGCCGGTGAGCACGATGTCGGCGTCCCCGGTCTCGATGGTGCGGGAGCCGATCAGCACCGCGTCCAGGCTGGAGCCGCAGAGCCGGTTCACGGTGGTGGCGGGCACGCTCACCGGCAGTCCGGCGAGCAGGGCGGCCATCCGGCCGACGTTGCGGTTCTCCTCACCGGCGCCGTTGGCGTTGCCCCAGACGATGTCGCCGATCGCGGCCGGGTCGAGCTCGGGGGTACGCCCCAGCGCGGCGGTGATCGCGTGGGCGGCCAGATCGTCGGGTCGGACCCCGGCCAGGCCGCCGTTGAACCGGCCGAACGGGGTGCGCACCGCGGCGTACACGAAGGAACTCACGGCCCCAACGCTAGGCCGACCACGCCATATAGTGAAGGATCAATATCAGACACTTCTAGGTATGATCCGGATATGAATCTGCTGCAGCATCTGCGGTACTTCGTTGCCGTCGCGGAGGAGCGGCACTTCGGCCGCGCGGCCGAGCGGTTGCAGATGGCGCAACCGCCGCTGTCCCAGCAGATCCGCCGACTGGAGCGCGAGGTCGGGACGCCGCTGTTCACCCGGACGACCCGACGGGTCGACCTCACCCCCGCCGGCGCCGCCTATCTGGAGCGGGCACGGGCGATCCTGGCCGCCGTCGACGAGGCCGCGGAGGAGGCCCGCCGGGTGGCCGCCGGACTCGTCGGGCACCTGGTGATCGGCTGCGTCGGCTCGGTCACCTACAGCCTGCTGCCTGCCCTGGCCCGCCGGCTCGCCAGCGAACTGCCCGGGATCGACGTCTCCTTCCGCGGTGAGATGCTGGCCGCCGAGCAGATCGAGGCCGTGCGCACCGGCACCGTCGACCTGGCCCTGCTGCGGCCACCGGTCACCGACGGTGCGCTCGCGGTCACCCCGCTGCGCGAGGACCGGCTGGTGGTGGCGATCCCGCAGGGGCACCGGCTGGCGGAGCGGGACCGGATCCGGATGGCCGACCTCGCCGAGGCCGAGTTCATCGTGCACTCGGCGGATCGGAAGTCGGCGATGTACGGGGTGGTCCAACGGCTCGCCGCGGCGGCCGGCTTCACCCCGCGGATCCAGCACGAGGTCGGTGAGACCTCGACGGTGATCACCCTGGTCGCCGGTGGGCTCGGGATCGCGGTGGTACCCGAACCGGTCACCGCACTCGCCCTGGCCGGGGTGGTCTTCCGCCCGCTGACCCGCCCCCCAGCCGGCGTCGAACTGGTCGCGGCGCACCGGGCGGACCGGCTCGAACCGCACCTGCAGCGCACCCTGGAACTGGTCCGCGAGCTCACCGGCGAGGAGCCAGGATCTCCCGTGCCTGGTCCACCGACGGCAGGGGCGGCAGCGGGCGGCGGGCGACCTCGTACGCCTCCTCCGCGGGCACGCCGACCATCCTGAGCAGCAACTCGGCGACCGTGGAACTCGGGTCCGCGGACCGGTCACCGGACAGGTGCACGTGCATCGCCGACAACAGGGCGCCGAAGGTGACCGCGGTCGCCACGTCGAGATCGGGGATCCGGAATCGGCCGGCGTCCAAGCCGATCTGCAGATCCCGCCGGGCGCGCGGCCCCAGGGCTGCGTTCAGCTGGTCGTGCGCGACCCCGAGCCGCACCACCATCCGCCCCCACAGCGGGTCGGTGACCGCCATGCCGACCAGGTGGCGTACCGAGAACGAATAGATCTCGGCCGCATCCTGGAGGTCCCTGGTGAGGGCGTCGAGGCGGCCGCCGAGGGTCTCGACCGCGTCGGCGACGACCGCGGTGATGATCTCCTCGCGGGAGGTGAAGTAGTTGTAGAAGGTCCCCGCGCCCAGGTCGGCTCCCTCGGTGATCGCCGAGATCGTCAGCGCCTCGGCTCCCCCGGTCGCCATCAACTCGGCGGCGGCATCGACCAGTCGTTTCCGATTGCGCGCGCGCCGCCGGGCACCTCGATCCGGCCCGGCGCTCGCAGCAGTCGTCACGGGCGTCACGCTAGCAGCGCGGATCCACCCCGATCCGAAAATGAAGGTTGCTTCATTTGTGAAGCTGTGTTCATACTGGGTTCCTCGGACTTCAACGGAGAAGGGGTTCCAATGACCGCAACCCAGACACCCGAACACTGCGATGTCGCGATCGTCGGACTCGGCCCGGTCGGTCTGTTCGCAGCGATCCTGCTCGGCCGCCGGGGCCACCGCGTGATCGCACTCGACCGCTTCGCGACCCCCTACCCCCGCCCACGCGCGGTGACCTTCGATCACGAGATCGCGCGACTGCTGAACTCGATCGGCGTGAATGCCGATTCCGATACCGCGATCGACTACTACGACGCGATCTACCGCTGGCGGAACGCTGCCGGTGACGTGCTGATGGACGTCGACTGGGCCAGCCGCGGGGTCGACGGATGGCGCAACCGCTACTGGTTCAGCCAGCCCGTCCTGGAGGAGCGGTTGCGCCAGATCGCCGAGTCGCTGCCCGGGGTCGAGCTCAGGCAGGGTCACCGCGTCGAATCGGTTGACCAGGACGAGTCCGGGGTGACGCTGCGGTACCGCGCATCGGCACCCGACGATGAGGCGGGGACCATCCGGGCGGCCATGGCGATCGGCTCCGACGGAGCCAACAGCACGGTCCGGGAACAACTCGGGCTGGCGATGACCGATCTGAAGTTCCACTACGACTGGCTCGTGGTGGACATCCTGCCGACCGAGGAGCTGGCGTACGAACTGCCGCATTTCCAGATCTGTGACCCGGTCCGGCCGACCACCGTGGTTCCCGGCGGGCCGGGGCGGACCCCGGGCGCCCCGCCGAGGCGGCGCTGGGAGTTCATGGCGCTGCCCGGTGAGACCGCGGCCGAACTGGAGGACCCGGCGAAGGTGTGGGAGTTGCTCGCCCCCTTCGGCGTGACGCCCGCGAATGCCGAACTGGAGCGCGCGGTGTTCTGGCGATTCCAGGCGAAGTATCTCGAACAGTGGAACGTCGGCCGGGTCGCGCTCGCCGGCGACGCCGCCCACCTGATGCCGCCGTTCGCCGGCGAGGGGATGTGTGCCGGGCTGCGCGATGTGGCCAATCTCTGCTGGCGGATCGACCTGGTCCTGCGCGACCTCGTCCCGGTGACCAGCCTCGACGGTTACACCAGCGAACGGAAGACCAATGTGCAGTGGTACATCGACTTCGCGATCATGATGGGCCGCACCATCTGCGTGACCGATCCGCAGGAGGCGATGGAACGCGACCAGCGGATGACCGCCGAGCACCTGACCCAGGACGGGCCGATCCACGCCCATCTGGCGACCCTCGGACCGGGCGCCTGGGTCGCCGACGATCCGCACGCCGGACGACCCGCGATCGAGGGCCGGGTGGCGTACCGGGGCCGGTTCGGGCGCTTCGACGACGTGGCCGGTGCCGGGTGGAACCTGCTCTCCACCGTCAATCAGGGTGATCCGCTGGAGGCCGACCAGCGGGCCGCCTTCGAGCGGATCGGCGGGCGCACGTTCACCGTGGGACCGCCCGGCAGTGGCGCCGAGGTGATCGACATCGAGGGGCGGTACGCCGACTGGTTCGCCGAGAACGGCGTCCGCCACCTGCTGGTCCGGCCGGACTTCTGCGTCGCCGCCACGGCGGCCGATCGGACCGGCCTGCGCGACGGGATGGAGCAGGTCCTGGGCGCCGTCGGACTGGCCGGGACGGACGCACTGGCGGCACCCTGACGACCTGCCGACCCGACGATTGACAGCATTTTGACAGCATCATGACTTGATTTTGACATTGCTATGACGTCACATTGAGGTCATGGAACTTTCGCAGTATGTCGAGTCGGTGCAGGAGCAGGTGGCCCGCGCCACCACCCTGGCCGACGACCGTGCCAAAGAAGTGGCGCAGCAACTCGGATCCTCGCTGGACTCCGCGCTGCGCCTCGCGCTGATCCAGGCCCTCAGCGATGCGGCGGCCGAGCTCAGCACTCAGACCGGGGACCGCATCGAGGTGCGGATGTCCGGTGGTGACCCGGAGTTCGTGGTCAGTGCGGGTGAGACGACCGATCAGGACCCCGAGGCCGAGGAGGAGGCGTACGACCCGGAGGAGCCGCAGGCGCGGATCAGCCTCCGCCTCCCCCAGCCGCTGAAGAAGCGGATCGACGAGCTCGCCGCCACCGAGGGGGTCTCGGTGAACACCTGGCTGACCCGCTCCGCGATGCGTGGGGTACGCCGGGCGAACCGACCCGGGCGCGGGCCGTGGGGCCCGGGCTTCGGCCCGGGTGGGCCCGGTGGGCCCGCTGGGCCCGGAGGTCCCGGTTTCGGCCGGGGTCCGGGCTTCGGTCCCGGCCCGGGGTTCGGCCCCGGGCATCGCGGGCGCGGGGGCCGGGGACGGCGCCGCGGCGGTCCGGACGGCGACGATCTGCGCTGAGCACCCTCGCGGCGGGCCGGCACCGTCGGCCCGCCGTGGCAGGCTTGGCTGGTGCGTACCCAGGCCTCCGTCATGCACCTGGACCTGGATGCGTTCTTCGCCTCGGTGGAGCAGCGCGACAAGCCCTCGCTGCGCGGCAAACCGGTGATCGTCGGCGGGATCGGGCAGCGCGGGGTGGTCTCCACCGCCTCCTACGAGGCGCGGGTCTTCGGCGTCCGCTCCGCGATGCCGACCCATGAGGCGCGCCGCCGCTGCCCGCACGCCGCCTTCCTGGCCGGCCGCTTCCACGCCTACCGGGAGGCGAGCCGACAGGTGATGGCGATCCTGCGTTCGATCTCCCCGCTGGTCGAACCGCTGTCCCTGGACGAGGCCTTCGTCGATCTGGCCGCCGCCACCGACCCGCTCCCCGATTTCGGCGAACGGACGCTGCGCGAGCTGGTCGACCGGGTCAAGGACCGGGTGGCCGCCGACACCGGTGGACTGACCGCCTCGGTCGGGATCGGCAGCAGCAAGTTCATCGCCAAGCTGGCGACCGAGCTGGACAAACCGGACGGCTGCCGGATCGTGCCGGCCGGCACCGAGGTGGAGCTGATCGCACCGATGGCGGTCGGCGTGATCCCCGGTGTCGGCCCGGTCTCCCGGGAACGGCTGGCCCGCATCGGCGCCCGCCGAATCGCGGATCTGCAGGCGATGAGCCTGGCCGAGTTGACCCGCGAGCTGGGCAAGGCGGCCGCGGCGAATCTGCATGCCCTCGCCTACGCCCGCGACGACCGCCCGGTGCAACCGGACCGGGAGGCCAAGTCGATCTCGGTCGAGGACACCTTCGAACACGACCTGCGGGATCCCGCCGAGCTGCGCCGGCTGATCGAGCGCGACGCCCAGGAGGTCGCCTCCCGGGTCCGGGCCGGGGAACTCTTCGCCCGCACGGTCACCCTCAAGGTCCGGCTGCCGGACTTCACCACGCTGACCCGCTCCCGCACCCTCGACGGCGCCACCGACCGGGCCGAGGTGATCGCCCGGGTGGCCCGCGAACTGCTGGCCGGATTGGATGTCTGGGAGGGGGTACGCCTGCTCGGCGTCGGCGTCGCCGGGCTGACCGGCATCGCCCAGGAGGAACTGTTCACCACCGAACCCGATCCCGAACCAGCCGAGGAGGCGACCGACCAGCCCGAACAGCAGGCGGCCGGCATCGTCGAGGCCGACACCCGTGCCCGGCGGCGGCCGACGAGCTGGCTGCCCGGGGTCGACGTGGAGCACGACGAACACGGCCGGGGCTGGGTCTGGGGCGCCGGGCTGGGCCGGGTGACGGTCCGCTTCGAGACCGCGGAGACCGGGCCGGGCCCGGTACGCACCCTGGCCGCCGACGATCCCGCGCTGCACCTGGTCCAGGCCTGAGAACCGCTGAACCCGGCCCCCGGCACACTGGTGGCGTGAGCGAGGACAGCAATCCCACCCGTAAGCGGATCGTACTGACCGACATCTCGAGCCGGGCCTGGGAGCATCCCGCCGACCGCGGCGCCCTGGTGGCGCTGCGCAAACTGCACGGTTTCGACCTGCTGGTCCGCAAGCTGTCGGGCTTCGTGAACGAGCGGATGGTGCGGATGCTGCTGCTCGGCTCGAACGTCCGGGTCAGCGAACGACAGTTCCCGCGGGTGCACCAGATCTACACCGAGGCCGGCCGAACCCTGGATCTGCCCCGGCTGCCGGAACTGTTCGTCGCCGCGAGCCCCTATCTGAACGCGTCGACGATCGGCGTGGACACCCCGCGGATCGTGATCAACTCCGCGGTGCTCGACATCATGGACGACGACGAGTTGCGGTTCGTGCTCGGCCACGAGCTCGGTCATGCCGAGAGCGGCCACGCGCTCTATCGCACCCTGCTGTCCTATCTGATCCAGGGTGGCACTATGCTCGCCGGCGGCGTCCCGTTCGGCGCCTGGGGGATCCGCGCGATCATCGCCGGGCTGAGCGAATGGGCGCGCAAGGCCGAGCTCTCCGGCGACCGCGCCGGGCTGCTCGCCACCCAGGACATCGGTGCGGCGGTCCGGGTGCAGCTCAAGCTCGCCTCCGGCGGTCATCTGGCGGACCTCGACCAGACCGAATTCCTTGCCCAGGCGAAGGAATACGACGCCACCGAGGATCTGCGCGACTCGATCCTGAAGTTCCTGCTGGTCGAGGGGCAGAACCATCCGCAGGCGGTCGTGCGCGCCGGCGAACTGCGCAAATGGGTGGACTCCGGGGAGTACGCCGACATCCTGGCCGGTGACTATCCGCGCCGACAGCAGGACCGCGACGCGAAGATCTCCGAGGAGGCCGCGGCCGCCGCCGACTCCTATGCGAGCGCGTTCGCCAGCAGCCAGGACGCGATGGCACGGCTGGCCCGCGATCTCGGGGACGGGCTCACCGACCTCGGCCGCCGGCTCGGCCAGCGCTTCCGGCAGCCGCCGCGCGACTGACCGACTGAGCTGTTACGACCGGGCCGCGATCAGGCGGACGCCGGCTCCGGCGAGGCCTCGCCGACCGGCTCCGGCTTCGGCGTCGAATCGCGGAGCAGGAACGCCAGCACCACCGCGACCGCAGCCATCCCGGTGGCCAGCAGGAAGGTGGCGTGGGTGCCGGCCAGCTGGGCGGCGATGTGGTCGGTGCCGGTGGCCATCAACGCCTTCGCCCGTTCCGCCATCACGGTGACCAGCAGCGCGCTGCCGGCGGCGCCGGCGACCTGCTGCAGCGTACCGACCAGAGCCGAGCCATCGGCGTACAGCTGCGGCGGCAGATCACCCAACGCGGTGGTGAAGATCGGGGTGAACATGAACGACAGCGACAGGCTGAGCAGCACGTGCATCGCCAGCAGGATGCCGACCGGGGTGCTGGTGCTGGTCAGCATGCTGAGCGCGAACACCCACACCGTCATCGAGATCGCCGCCGGGATGACCAGCCGGCGGGCGCCGAAGCGGTCGTAGAGCCGGCCGATCACCGGGCCGAGGACACCCATCGCCAGCCCACCGGGCAGCATCAGCAGGCCGGCGTCCTGGGTGTCCAGACCGCGGACCTGCTGCAGGTAGATCGGATAGACCAGGAAGACGCCCATCAGCGCCATGAAGCCGATCATCATCACGCCCAGGCCGACGCTGAAGTTGCGATAGCCGAAGGTCCGCAGATCCAGCAGCGGCTGGGTGAGGGAGAGCTGGCGCCAGACGAACAGCCCGAGCGCGACCAGCGCGACCGCGAAGGAGCCGATCATCACCGGCAGCTGGCCCTCGGCACCGATCTTGTTCAGCGCGTAGACCAGCCCGCCGAAGCCGATCGCGGACAGCGGCACCGAGATCAGGTCGATCGGCTTGTCGGTCTGCTCACCGACGTTCTTCATCCGGATCGCGCCGATGACCAGCATCACCAGGGCGATCGGCAGCATCACCCAGAAGATGGTGCGCCAGTGCGAGTAGCGCAGGATGACACCGGAGATCGTCGGGCCGAGCGCCGGGGCCATCGAGATCACCACCGAAATCAGGCCCATCACCTGGCCGCGGCGCTGCACCGGGACCAGCACCAGGATGGTGGTCATCAGCAGCGGCATCATGATCGCGGTGCCGGAGGCCTGCACCACCCGGGCGAGCAGCAGCGGGCCGAAGGACGGCGCCAGCGCGGCCATCGTGGTGCCGACCGAGAACAGGCCGAGGGCGGCGATGAAGATCTGCCGGGTGGTGAAGCGGTTCATCACGAACCCGGTGATCGGGATGATCACCGCCATCGTCAGCATGAAACCGGTGGTCAGCCACTGGGCGGTCTGGGCCTCGACGTGCAGATCAGCCATCAGGGCGGGCAGCGCGACGGCCATCGTGGTCTCGTTGAGGATCACCACGAAGGCGGCCCCGAGCAGCAGGCCGATCACACCCCACGGGGTCGGTTGGTCGGTCGCGTGCGGATCAGTCAGGGATGTGGAGTCAGCCACGGTCACTCTTTCAATCTGCGGTGGGCGATGGTCCAACTCCACCGAGGAGTGAGTTTATTCCAGCGGTACGCAAACGGCTCGGCCTTTTCTGCGGGCCGGGCCGGCCTCAGTCATCGTCGTCGGCGTCGCTGTCGTAGTTGTTGTTGCCGCCATTGCCGTTGCCGTTGGAGATGCTGCCGTTGGTGTCATTACCGTTGCCGTTGCTGCCGCTGTTGCCGCCACTGTTTCCCGAACCGCTGTTGCCGCTGTTGCCCGAACCGTTGCCGCCACTGTTGCCCGAGCCGTTGCCGCCGCTGTTGCCACCGCTGTTGCCGGAGCCACTGTTGCCGGTGGCCTCGCTGGTCGGCGGCTGGGTCGTCTGGGCCCGGGTGGTCGGGGCCTGGGTGGGCGCCTGGGTGGTCTGTCGGGTGGCCCGGGTCGTCGGTGCCCGGGTCGGTTCCTGGCTGGCCTGGCGCGTGGTGGTGGTCCCGGCGCGGGTCGGGCTCGGGGTGGCGCTGGGGGTCGCCGCGCCACCGGGCAGGGTCAGGCTCGGCAGCAGCGACAACCCGGCGGCGACACCGGAGGCGAGCAGCATCAGCACCACGACCAGCCAGGGCCAGCGGGATTTCTGCCGCGGGCCGACGGGTGGTTCGTAGGGGCGTGCCCCGGCCGCCGCCGGTGCCGGAGCCGGAACCGGGCGCGACTGGGGATAGGGGCCGGGTTCGCTGGGCGTCTCGGCGAAGGAGGCCCGGGTCGGTGTCCGCGCTCCGTACGCCGCGGTCGGCGGCATCGCGGCGGTGGCCGCGAGCACGGTCGGGGCACCCGGGTCGACGGCCAGGGCGCGCAGCTGCTGCTGCACCTGCTCCCCGCTCGGGCGGCGGGCCGGATCCTTGTCGAGCAGCCGGGCGACCAGCTCGTCGAGGGCGGGCGGCACGTCCGGGCGGCGGGCCGACAACCGCGGCGGGGTGGCATTGATCTGCTGGTTCGCGACCGCCAGCGCCTCCCCGGTGAACGGCGGTTTCCCGGTCAGCATGGTGGTCAGCAGGCAACCCAGGGCATACCAGTCGGAGGCCGCGGTCGCACCCCGGCCGCTGGCCTGTTCCGGTGACATGTACGCCGCCGTGCCCAGGGCGGTGGCCGGTGCGGTCAAGGTGGCGCCGGCGTTCTCGGAGAGCTGCGCGATACCGAAGTCGACGAGCTTGATGTCCTTGTCATGGAACATCACGTTGCCGGGCTTGATGTCGCGGTGCACCACACCGATCCGGTGGGCGGCGAGCAACCCGCGGGTGACCTCCTGGGCCACCCGCAGCGCCTCGCCGACGGCGAGCGGCCCCTCGGCGTGGATCAATTCGGACAGGCTCGGCCCGGTCAGCAGCTCCATCACCAGGAAGGCGGTGTCGCCGTCGAAGCCGGCGTCGTAGACCTGCACCACCTGGGGGGTGGAGAGTCCGGCGGTGGCCACCGCCTCCCGCCGGAAGCGTTCCTTGGCGGTCTGGTCCTGCCCGCTCAGGTCGACGGTCTTGATGGCCACGATCCGCTGCAGCACCCGGTCCCGGCCACGCCACACCTGCCCCATCCCGCCACCGGCGAGTCGGGCGGTCAGCTCGTAGCGGTCGGCGAGCAGATCGGGCGTCATGGGCCCCATGGTACGGACGCCGCCGGGTGCGACTCACACGCTCGCTGAGCGAGGAGCGCCTCCCCCGCGCTCAGCCAGCGGATGGGGTCGCTGTCAGGATCCCTTCGACTCGTCGCTGCGCTCCTCGCTCAGGGAACGGGCGGGGTCGTCGCTGTGCTCCTCGCTCAGGGAACGGGCGGGGTCGTCGCTGCGCTCCTCGCTCAGGGAACGGGCGGGGTCGTCGCTGCGCTCCTCGCTCAGGGAACGGGCGGGGTCCTGGTCGAGGGGCGGGTGCGCATTGCGCTTCCTGGACCAGAGCCAGAGGGCGGCGCCGCCGATGATCATCGGTACGCAGAGCCACTGCCCCATCGACAGACCCAGCGAGAGCAGACCGAGATAGTCATCGGGCTCGCGGAAGTATTCGGCGGCGAAGCGGAACACCCCGTAGCCGAAGACGAAGGCACCGCTGATCTCACCGCGCGCCCGCTCCTTGCGGGCGTACAGCCAGAGCAGCACGAACAGCAGCAATCCCTCGCCGAGGAACTGGTACAGCTGCGAGGGGTGCCGCGGCTCCGGGCCGGCGCCGGGGAAGATCATCGCCCAGGGCAGCGACGGATCGGCGGGTCGGCCCCACAGTTCACCGTTGAGGAAGTTGCCGATCCGGCCGGCAGCCAGCCCGGTCGGCACCGCCGGGACGAGCAGGTCGGTGACCTCCAGGAACGGTCGCTTGCGCCGCCAGGCGTACACCGCCAATCCGACGACCACGCCGATCGCGCCGCCGTGGAAGGACATCCCGCCCTCCCAGACCTTGAGGATGTCCAGCGGATTCGCCAGATAGTAGGCCGGTTTGTAGAACAGGCAGTAACCGAGCCGGCCGCCGAGGATCACCCCGAGGATCGCGGTCAGCAGGAGATCCTCGACGCTCTCCCGGGTCCACGGCGCGGGCTGGGTGATCCGGGCGTACGGCTGGTGCTTCAGCCGGCGCAGCAGCAGCCAGTAGCCGAGCCCGAAGCCGATCAGGTACGTCAGCGCGTACCAGTGCACGGCGAGCGGTCCGAGCCGGAACGCGATCGGATCGATCTCGGGGAATCTCAGCACCAGGGGGACCACGAGGCCCAAGTCTCCCACAGCCGTCCCAGTCCCGCCGGTGTCGAACGTCCGGTCAGCAGACCGCGTCGATGCTGCTGGTCTCGCCGCGGAAGCTCACCGAGTCCCCGGCGCGCTTGCCGCGCAGTTCGGCATAGAGCGGCGCATCGGTCCCGATCCCGGCGTACGTCGCACCGCCGGAGGTGAACTCGTCGCTGGCGACGCCGACCACATAGCGATCACCGGCCAGGGTGATGATCGCACCGGGTTCGACGGTGTCCTTGGGCGAGAAGTCGAGCCCGCGGGCGTCGGCGACCAGGTCGGCCTGGGCGTCATCGACCTGCTGGAAGGCGGCGTGGGTATCGCCGGCCTCGTCGGCCTGGACCTCGTCGTCGATGGTGTACGCCCCGTCGTCGGTCGGGGCGGCGTCAGTGGCGCGCACCTGGACGGCCTCGTCGAGCACGTCCTCACCCCCGCGCAGGTGGCTGAGCAGGTCGCTGCGCACCTGCTCCTTGTCGATCCTCTGCTCGCTCATGTGCCGACTGTAGTCTCCGGCGCTACCGCTAACGTGAGGACCGAGGAGGCAGCGATGACCACAGCAGGTTTCGCCGGGTTCACCGAACTCAGCGCCGAGGCCAACGGGATCACGCTGCGCGGGATCGCCTCGCTCGACGGCCCGGAGGTGGCCACACCCCGCCCGCCACTGTTGCTGCTGCACGGCCATCCCGAGACCCATCTGATGTGGCGCAAGGTCGCCGACCGGTTCGCCGAGGATTTCCAGGTGGTGGCGCCGGATCTGCGCGGTTACGGCGCGAGCGACAAGCCGCCGACCGAACCCGACCACGCCTCCTACTCCTTCCGGGCGATGGCCCAGGACCTGGTGGAGCTGATGCGCGGGCTGGGCTTCGAGCGGTTCGCGATCGCCGCCCACGATCGGGGTGCGCGGGCCACCGCCCGACTGCTCGCCGACCACCCCGGCCTGGTCAGTTCTGCTGTGCTGATGGACATCGCGCCGACCCTGGACATGTACGCCGGCACCGATCAGGCGTTCGCCACCGCCTACTGGCACTGGTTCTTCCTGATCCAGCCGAGCCCGCTGCCGGAGGAGCTGATCAACGCGAACCCGAACGCCTACGTGGCCCGGCTGATGGGGATGCGGCACGGCAACCTGGATCCCTTCGCGGGCGCGCTGGCGGCGTACCAGGAAGCCGTCGCCGATCCGGAGGCGGTGCGCGCGATGTGTGAGGACTACCGCGCCGCCGCGAGCATCGACCTGACGCACGACCGCGCCGACCGGGAGGCCGGGCTGATGATCGGCACGCCGCTGCGGGTGCTCTGGGGCCGGCACGGGGTGGTGCACAAGCTGTTCGACCCGCTGCCGCTGTGGCGGCAGGTCGCCACCGGCGTCTCGGGGCGGGCGCTGGACTGTGGGCACTACCTGCCCGAGGAACAACCCGACGAGGTGTACGCCGAGGTGCGCGAGTTCACCCTGGCGCACTGGAACGCCAGCACACCGGACAACTGAGAGGACGACGATGAGCAACCGTTACCGCATCGCGGTGATCCCCGGCGACGGCATCGGCACCGAGGTGATGCCCGAGGGTGTGCGCGCGATCCAGGCCGCCGCCCAGGCGTACGACTTCGAGCTCGAACTGACCGAGTTCGACTTCTCCTCCGCCGCCTACTGGCAGCAGCACGGCCAGATGCTGCCGGACGACTGGTTCGACACCCTCAAAGGATTTGACGCGATCTTCTTCGGCGCGGTCGGCTGGCCGGAGGTGCTGCCCGACCATGTCTCGCTGTGGGGTTCGCTGCTGCTCTTCCGGCGGCAGTTCGACCAGTACGTCAACCTGCGTCCGGTGAAGCTGCTGCCCGGCGTACCGGCGCCGCTGGCGAACCGGAAGCCCGGGGACATCGACTTCCTGGTGGTCCGCGAGAACACCGAGGGCGAGTACTCCTCGGTCGGCGGGCGGATGTTCGAGGGCACCGACCGGGAGACCGTGCTGCAGGAGACGATCATGACCCGGCACGGGGTGGACCGGATCCTGAAGTTCGCCTTCGAGATCGCCCAGGGCCGGGAGCGGCACGTCACCTCGGCGACCAAGTCCAACGGCATCTCGATCTCGATGCCCTACTGGGACGAGCGGGTCGCCGCGATGGCGAAGAACTACCCTGACACGAAGGTGGACAAGTTCCACATCGACATCCTGACCGCGAATTTCGTGCTGCACCCGGACTGGTTCGACGTGGTCGTCGCGTCCAATCTGTTCGGCGACATCCTCTCCGACCTGGGCCCGGCCTGCACCGGCACGATCGGGGTGGCACCGAGCGGAAACATCAACCCCACCAAGGAATTCCCGTCGCTGTTCGAGCCGGTGCACGGCTCCGCACCGGACATCGCCGGCCAGGGCGTGGCCAACCCGATCGGGCAGATCTGGGCGGGTGCGATGATGCTGGACCACCTCGGCGAGACCGCGGCCGGCGCGGCGGTCACCCGCGCCTTCGAGGAGACCCTGGCGAGCGGGCGTACGCTCACCCGCGACCTGGGCGGTACGGCCTCGACCACCGAACTCGGTCAGACGATCGCCGCCGCGATCCGCTGAAGGCTCACGCTCATCGAGTAGGCAGCCATGCGGAGCCTGCGGAGCAATGGCTGCCGTGTCGAGATGACCGGGACCTGGCTTCGTCTCGCTGGCGCTCGCTCAGCCGGCGTACGCCCCGGCTACGCTGAGGCGTACCGAGAAGTAACCCACGCACTGCCCGACGACGTACCGATGCGAGGAACCGATGCGCGAACCACTCCCCTATCGCTCCCCCTGGATGGATGAGGAGCTCGACGATCTGGCCGAGATGGCCGGGATCTTCTTCGACCGCGAGATCGTGCCGAACATCGACCGGTTCATCGCCCAGCACGCGGTGGATCGCGAGGTGTGGAACAAGGCCGGCCAGCAGGGGTTGCTGCTGCCCAGCGTGCCGGAGGAGTACGGCGGCGCGGGCGGCACCTTCGCCCACGAGGCGGTCATCCTGACCGCGCAGGGGTATGCGACCGACGACTCGCTGGGGCATGCGATCCACTCCGGGATCGTGCCGCACTACATCATGGAGTACGGCACCGAGGAGCAGAAGAAGGAGTGGCTGCCGAAGCTGGCCAGCGGCGAATGGGTGGCCGCGCTCGGGATGACCGAGCCCGGTACCGGCTCCGATGTCGCCTCGATCCGCACCAAGGCCGTCCGCGACGGCGATGAGTATGTGATCAACGGTGCCAAGACCTTCATCACCAACGGCGGGTTGGCCGATTTCGTGCTGCTCGCCTGCCGGACCGGTGAGGCCGGCGCGAAGGGCATCTCGATGATCGGCGTCCCGGTCGACGGGCTCGCCGGCTACGACAAGGGCCGCGATCTGGCCAAGATCGGCATGCAGGGCTCCGACACCCGCGAGCTCTCGTTCACCGATGTCCGGGTGCCGGTCGCCAACCTGCTCGGCGGCGAGGAGGGCAAGGGGTTCGCGCAGATGATGCAGCAACTGCCCCAGGAGCGGCTCTGTGTCAGCGTCTCCGCGGTCGCCAACATGGAGAAGGCCGTCGCGCTGACGATCGCCTACACCAAGGAGCGGGAGGCCTTCGGGCAGCCGCTGATCGACTTCCAGAACACCGGTTTCGAGCTGGCCGAGGTATCCACCGACGCGCTGGCCGCGCGTACCTTCCTGGACCACTGCATCGGGCTGCACCTGCGCGGTGAGCTGGATGCGGTGACCGCTTCCCGGTTGAAGTACTGGACCACCGACATGCAGGGCAAGGTGTTGGACCGCTGCCTGCAGCTGTTCGGCGGCTACGGGTTCATGGCCGAATACCCGATCGCGCGGATGTATTCCGGCGCGCGGGTGCAGCGGATCTACGCCGGCAGCAACGAGATCATGAAGGTGCTGATCCACCGCTCCCTGTGACGCCCCCAACGCTCATCGAGTAGCTCGCGCAGCGAGCGTGCCCACGCCCATCGAGTAGCTCGCGCAGCGAGCGACGGTCCTATAGATCGTCAAGGGGTCATGAGGTCGGTTTTGAGGTTTCGATAGATGGTGCGGGCGAGGTGGCGTTTGAGGCATCGGATGGTTTCGGCGCGGGTCTTGTGTTCGCTGGTGCGTCGGTGGAAGTAGGCCTGGGTGTCGGGGTCGCGGCGCAGCCGGCCGATGATGACCA
>NZ_NMVP01000002.1 GCF_002250705.1 Enemella evansiae | reverse complement strand
ATCGGTGGTCGCCGTGCTAGAGTTTCCCGGCTGGTGGGCACGGATGCCCATCGAGCGCGAGTGGCGGAACGGCAGACGCGCTGGCTTCAGGTGCCAGTGTCCTTAGGGACGTGGAGGTTCAAATCCTCTCTCGCGCACAACACTTTGAACCCCCGGTCAGACAGTCCTGACCGGGGGTTCTGTTGTCGATGCGTGCCCCGGTTCAGGAGGACTCATCGTGCGCCGGGACTCCGACGACCTGGACGTCCACATCGAGGACTTCGATGCCGATGCGTACTCGGCGGCCGCGCAACGCGACGAAGGCCTCCTCGACATCTTCGAACCGCTCGGTGCCTCGTTCGACGACAGCACGCTGCCCGACGATGACGATGATGATGGCGACCCGGCAGACATCGGCAGCGGAACCCATCCGATAGGTTGACAGCCGCTTCTGGACGCGACCACACAGAGGTGGAGTCAGTGCCGATGGTTGAGGACGGGGTCCGAGTCAGTACCGCGCCAACCCAACTTCGAAAGGGAAAACTGCCATGAAGATCGAGTCCGCCGAAGTCATCGTCACCAGCCCGGACCGCAACTTCGTCACCCTCAAACTGACCACCGACGACGGGCTCACCGGTCTCGGTGATGCCACCCTCAACGGGCGGGAGCTCGGTGTGGTGGCCTACCTGCGCGAACACATCATCCCGCTGCTGATCGGGGTCGACGCGCACCGCATCGAGGACACCTGGCAGTTCCTCTATCGCAGTGCCTATTGGCGGCGCGGGCCGGTGACGATGGCCGCGAGTGCCGCGGTCGACATGGCGCTGTGGGACATCAAGGGCAAGGCGGCCGGGCTGCCGGTCTACCAACTGCTCGGCGGTGCCAGCCGGGACGGACTGTTGGCCTACGGGCACGCTTCCGGCCGGGATCTGTCGGAGCTGTTCGACAGCATCCGATCCCATCTGGAGCAGGGATACCGGGCGATCCGGGTGCAGACCGGCGTACCGGGACTGAAGGCGATCTACGGTATCGCCGCGCAGGCGGCGCCCGGTGGTGCCTCGGGTGAACGCTACGACTACGAGCCCGCGCAGCGGGGGCCGTTGCCGAAGCAGGAGGACTGGGACACCCGCGCGTACCTGCGGCACCTGCCGACGGTCTTCGAGGCGGTTCGTGCCGAGTTCGGGCCCGAGATCCCGCTGCTGCACGACGGGCACCACCGGATGACGCCGCTACAGGCGGCGCAGCTCGGCAAGGCGCTGGAGCCCTATGACCTGTTCTGGCTGGAGGACTGCACGCCGGCGGAGAACCAGGAGGCGCTGAAGCTCGTCCGCCAGCACACCACCACACCGCTGGCGATCGGCGAGGTTTTCAACACCGCTTGGGATTTCAAGGATCTGATCCGCGATCAGCTGATCGACTACGTGCGCGGCGCGGTGACCCACATGGGCGGGATCACTCCGCTGAAGAAGACCCTCGACTATGCGGCGATGTACCAGGTGAAGTCCGGTATGCACGGCCCCACCGACATCTCCCCGGTGGGGATGGCGGCGGCGTTGCATCTCGGGCTGGCCATCCACAACTTCGGCATCCAGGAGTACATGAAGCACGGCGAGCGGACCGACGAGGTGTTCCAACAGTCGTTCAGCTGGCGGGACGGGCTGCTGCATCCGGGGGAGCAACCCGGGTTGGGTGTCGAACTCGATGTGGAGGCGGCCGAGCGGTTCCCCTACGAGCGGGCGTACCTGCCGTTCAACCGTCTCGCCGACGGCACGATGCACGACTGGTGAGATCCAACGGTCATCGAGCAGCTCGCGCAGCGAGCGTGTCGAGATGAACCTGGCTGCTCAGCCGACGCTCGCCGTCCGCTTCTTCTTTGCAGACACGTAAACCGGGATGATGCCCTCGACCGCGACCACGCCATCGGTGCGTACCGCCTTGACCCGCACCTCGACGTCACCGGGCGTGTTCGCCCACTGCTCGGGATCGGTCTCGGCGATGCAGGTCAGGTCGGTGGTCGCCTTCTGCAGGTAGCTGACGGTCAGCCCGCGCGGCAGCCAGCGCAGCTCGGCCGGGCAGGTCGCCTCGGCGAGCAGCCCCATCGCCGCCTCGAGCCCATTGCAGGCGGCGATCGCGTGCAGCGTGCCGATGTGATTGTGTACGCGCCAGCGGTTTCGGATGGTGAGCTCGGCGTAGTTCTCCCGCACCTCGCGCACCTGCGGCATCACCGTCGCGAAATAGGGCGCCTTGAACGCGAAGAGCACCGAGAAGATGCGCTTGCCCGCCGGCCACTGGCTGACGCGCTGATAGAGGTCGAAGGTCTGTTGAGCCACGTCAGCAGGGTACGCGAGGGTGACTGTCAGTGGCACCTGTTTGACTGGATTCATGAGCACGAGCACGGCAGCGAAGCCGACCACGATCACCATTGAGATGGTCGAGTCGATCCTGCCCGGTGCCGATCGGATTGAGCTCCTCGACCCGAAGGATTCCCTTGCCCTGTTGGACAACTGCGACGCGTTGGTGTCCCTCGCGCATGCCCTGCGGGCCAAGGTCATCGCGCAGGTGGAACACCAGCAGGCGGCCGAGCAGGAGCACCTGTGCTCAACCGCGGTGTACCTCACCAGTGAACATCGGCACACCGGCCGGCGGGCCCGCGAGCTGGTACGTGAGGCGCTCGAGCTCGATCGCGCTCCCCGAGTCGCCGAAGCGGTCCGGCAGGGTCGAGTCTCCGACGAGCAACTGCGCGGAATTCTCTACGGACTGAGCGACCTGCCCGACGACCTGGCCGCGACGGAGCGCGATCGGGCGGAGCGGTTGATGGTCGGGTTCGCCGACAGTCACGACCCGACGGCGCTCCGCCGACTGTCCACTTACCTGTGGCAGACCATCGACCCCGACGGCGCCGACGAGCGCGAGGCCGGCCGCCTCGAGGCGGAGGAGAAGCTCGCCCAGCAGAACCGACGACTCACCCTCACCCCCGACGGCGTGGGCTCGATGATCATCGCCGGCAAGCTCCCGCTCGCCGACGGGGCGGAGCTCAAGGCCGTCCTGGAGGCGTACACCCAATCCATCTGGGCCCGCAGCGCCGAGCAGCCGAAGCACCAGCAGGTGCCGATGACCCGCGCCCAGGCCCGCGCGGACGCGCTGCTGGTGCTGGTCCGTCGTGCGCTGGCGAGCGGTCGCGCCCCGCAACGCGCCGGCGACCGGCCACGGATCAGTGTCCTGGTGTCGCTGGAGAAGCTGCGTACCGGCCTCGGCGCGACCGACCTCGACTCCGGCGAGCGGCTCTCCGCGACGGAAGTACGCCGGCTCGCCTGCGACGCCGAGATCATCCCGATCACCCTCAACGGCAACGGGATGCCGCTCGATGTGGGCCGTAGTGAACGGCTGGTGACGCAGCCGATCCGGGCAGCGCTGGTCGCGCGCGACCGCGGTTGCGTCTTTCCGGGCTGCGATCGACCGCCCGACGACTGCGAGGCCCACCACGTGAAACCGTGGTATTTCGGCGGCCACACCCGCCTCGACAACCTGGTCCTGCTCTGCCCGCATCATCACCGGATGGTCGAACCCGCGCGCGACGGACCATGGGACGCCGACCAGCCACACCGCTGGGCGATCCGAATAATGACAGGGATTCCGACGATCATCCCACCGGCACTGTACGACCCGGACCGCAGGCCACGCCGCCATGCCCGTTTCCGCGAACTGGTGCCGGTATGAGGCCGCCCGGCGCTATTGTCCTCAGGCACCCCTCACGATCCGATGCGAGAGGACTCGATGGACGAGCACACCCACTTCGAGTTCGTGGTACGCCGGGCCCTGCCCGCCGACGCCGCGGCGTACGCGCGGGCGGACGCGGAGATGGTGGCCGAGACCTACCGCGACCTGATGCCGCCGTCGTTCGCTACCGAGCGGCTCGCCGAGGTGCCCGAGCTCACCGCCGAACGCGAGGCCGGCTTCGCCGCCGAGCAGCGCGCCGAAGCGACCGGCCACCAGCCCGAGCGTCGCACCTGGCTCGCCCTGCACGGCGACCGGATCGTCGGCACCGGGGTGGTCACCTATGTCCCGCAGCAGTGGGAGCTCGGTCTCGGCATCGCGCTGCCACCGGGCAACTTCCGGCAGCTCAACCACCTCTACCTGCGCCCCGAGGCCCACGGCGCCGGCCTCGCCCAGACCATGCTCGACCTGGCCCTCCCGGACCGGCAATCCGCACATCTGTGGGTGCTGATCGGCAACCCGCGCGCCGAGGCCTTCTATCGCCGCAACGGCTTCGAGGTCGAGGCGGGGGAGTTCTCCTGCGGACCGGTCTGGTACCACCGCCCGATGCACCGGATGCGCCGCGACTGATTGTGACCCAATCGCGATGAGCTCCTGGTGCGCGTTGTCGGCGTGCTTTTCTAGTCTTATTGCGTCATCGAGCTACGAAGTACCGGGAGGTCTGATGACTCGGCAAGTGCAGTTGCGGCTCAAGGGGCATACGGCCCCGGACGGTGAGCTCAGCGCTCTCGAAGGGGTCGCGCTGATCGAGGCGTTCCGCGACCTCATCTATCGTGTCACCAGAGCCGCAGCAGACAGGCAGGGTCTGGGCCGCACCGATTCGGTTCTCGAGCAACTCAGTTCGGTCCGGTTCGGGTTGAAGCCCGGCAGCACCACAATCACTTTTGAGATCGGCGACGATGCCGCGCTTGACGTCGAGGACTCGATCAGTCAGACGGCCGATCAGAATTTCTGGCAGCTCGCGCGGGATCTGTCCCAGAACGAACGCTCGCCAACGGTGTCTGAGTCGGTTGCCAGCCAGATGTCTGTCTTCGTTCGTGAGTTGAAGAGGAACGCGGTCGACGCTGAGATCGCGGGCGATGGGCATCCGACGATCAAGATCCGGACTGCCGACCTCAACCGAGATATCTGGTCCCCACCCGAGGAACCAGGGGGGACGGAAAGGACGGTCCATGGCGTCCTGGAGATGGTCGACCTGCACACGGCCAGATTCCGGATTCGCGATGTGGCCCACAACACGGTCGAACTACGTGACGTGGTCGACGCAGCGGCCGCCGCCAAACTGGTGGGATCACGAGTCACCGCTCAGGGGCGGTTTGTGGATCGGGAGAGCACGCCCAGGATGGTCGGGGTCATCGTGTCGGCATCTGACGTGCCCGGAGTGCTAGGGCGCGTCGATCCCGATCTCGAGCAGTCCGTGCAGCAGGCCGCTATCCGCGAACCTGAGCCGATAGATCTCAGTCCGGAAGAACTCGACGACTTCTTGGCGAGCATCCATGCGTGACGACCTCGTCCTGGTCGACACCGATGTCTTCAGTCGGGTGATCATGACCCCGCGTAATGCACGACCGGAAGACGCCTCGCTGAGGCGAATGATCACCGGCAGAGCGGTTGCGATCAGCGTGCAGACGAAGGCAGAGGTGCAGTTCGGCGCACTCGTCAAGGACTGGGGGCAGAAGAAGCTCGCTCAGCTGGATGCCAGTCTCGCGGCAGTTGCACTTGCCCCGGTCAATGACGACGTGACCGAGGCCTGGGCGCGGCTGCGGGCACTGTGCAGGAGGCAGGGTCGCCAGTTGGCCGAGAAGATCCATATGGGAGATTGCTGGATCGCCGCGACGGCCATCGCCTATGAGATCCCGCTGGCCTCGGGCGACGGCATCTTCGTAGACGCGCCGGGGTTGACCCTGCTCCGCCCGGATGAATGACGCGGCCGAGCCTCAGAGATACACGCTCTGCAACTGCTGGTACGCCGCCAGCCCCTCCGGACCCAGTTCCCGGCCGATGCCGCTGTTCTTCACCCCACCGAACGGCGCCGCCGGATCCGGGAGGTAGCGGTTCACCCCGATCGTGCCGGTTCGCACCCGGCGCGCGACCTCCGCGCCGCGCTCGGGATCGGCGGTCCAGATCGTGCCGCCCAGGCCGAAGTCGGAGTCGTTCGCGATCCGCACCGCATCATCCACACCGTCGTAGGCGATCACCGTCAGTACTGGCCCGAAGATCTCCTCCCGGGCCAGCGTCGAGGAATTGCTCAACCCGGCGAAGACCGTCGGTTCGACGAAGAAGCCGCGATCCAACTCCGGCCGCTTCCCGCCAGCGGTGATCTGGCCGTGCTCCGAGCGGCCCTTGGCGATGTAGGCCTCCACCCGATCCCGCTGCGCGGCGGTCGCCATCGGCCCGATCTGGGTCTCCGGCGCCGAGGCCGGCCCGACCTGCAGGCTCGTGGCAAAGGCACTGAACGCGTCCACCACCTCCCCGTACCGGCTCCGCGGCGCCAGCACCCGGGTCCCGAGAAAACAGGTCTGCCCATTGTTCAACAGTGTCGAGGTGAACAACCCCTCGCCGATCTGCGCCAGATCCAACTCGGCATCCTCCAGCACGATCGCCGCCGACTTGCCGCCCAGCTCAAGGGTGACCGGCCGCAGCAGCCGACCGCAGGTCTCCGCGATCGCCCGGCCCGCCGCCGTCGAACCGGTGAACGCGACCTTGTCCACCCCCGGATGGGCGACCAGGTACGCCCCCACCTCCCGTCCGGCGGGCACCACGTTGACCACCCCGGCCGGCAACCCCGCCGCCTCCACCGCCTCGGCCAGCAGGAACGCGTCCAGCACCGTCTCCGGGGAGGGCTTGATCACCAGCGTGCAACCCGCCGCCAGCGCCGGTGCCAACTTGAACATCGTCAGCGCCTGCGGGAAATTCCACGGCACGACCGCGGCGACCACCCCGAGCGGGCGGCGGCGTACCTCGATCTCGCCGCCGAAGAAGCCCGGCCGGACCTCGTCGAACCCGCCCTTGGCGGCCAGCCCGGCGTAATAGCGCAGCACCGCACTCGGATAGCCGACCTCGAGCTGACGGGCCACCGCCACCGGCATCCCGTTCTGCGAACTGACCCGCTCCACGAACCCATCCGCGCGGGCATCGAGCTCCCCGGCGAGCCGTTCCATCAGCTCCGCCCGCCGCTCCGGTTCCCATGCCGACCAGCCGAACGGATCGTCGAAGGCCCGCCGCGCGGCATCGACCGCGGCGTCGATGTCGGCCGATTGCCCCGCCGGCACCGTTCCGGCGACCTCCTCGGTGCTCGGATTGATCGGCGCGATCACCTCCGAACTGCTCGGCGCGATCCACTCGCCACCGATGAACAGGGTCTGGTAGCTGATGGTCATGGGATACCTCCGGTCTGGACGCGGGCTCGGCTCTCCGCGCTAGCCTGACCGCATCACCCGGTGCAGCGTTGACCCCGGGTGCCCGGGTTCTGGTCGAATCGTGCCAGCCCCAGCACGAGGCGAGGAGGCCGATGACCGCCGACGTCGACTCCCCGTGGGCCGAGCAGATGGCCGGCGCTTTCGGGCTGGCGGTCGGCCCCGGTGCGGGCCGCGTCCGGCAGGCGGCGCTCGGTGAGGTCGCCGCGTTCCGAATGGCCGGTACGCCCCAGGTGTTGCGCCGCACGGCGCGCGCGATCCGCGGCGCCGACACGACCCCGGTCAAGGTGTGTGCGGTCCGCTCCGGGGAACTCGTGCTGCACCGCGAGCGGGAGGGCGAGCTCCGGATCGGCCCCGGTCAGCTGGTCCTCTATGACACCGCCCGCCCCTACCAGCTGCGCGCCGAGGATCGCTGGAGCTGCACCGTGATGACGGTTCCCCGGGATCTGCTCGCGCTCCCAGCCCGCACCCTGGCTGCGGTGCTGGCGCACCGGTTCACCGAGCAGGGCCCGGCCGCGGTTCTCACCCAGCTGCTCGACACCGCCGTCGTCGACGGTCCGGTCCGCGCCGACGCGGCGGTGCTGCTCGGCCGGGCGACGGTCAACCTGCTCACCGGACTGGCCCTCGAACACGAGGCACCCCTCGCCCCCGACGATGCGCTGCGGGCCGCCGTGCTGGGCCACATCCGGCAGCGCCTCGGCGACCCCGACCTCGGTGTGGCCGCCCTCGCCGCCCACCACGGCATGTCGGTCCGCACCCTGCACCGGCTCTTCCAGGATCAGGAGTGGACCCTGGCCGAGACCATCCGCAACCTGCGCCTGGACGCCGTCCGCGCGGACCTGGGTGACCCGCAGCTCGCCGGCCGCAGCATCATGGCGATTGCCGCCGCCCGCGGCTTCCGCGATCAGGCTCATCTGACCCGGGTGTTCAAGGCCCGATTCGGGATCACCCCCGCCGTGGTCCGCCGGGGTTAGCCGAACACCCCCGCCATCCGCTCGGCCGATTTCAGCCCGCTGCCCGACAGCACCAGCACGGTCCGCTCCCCGGCCCGGATGTCGCCGGTGCCGATGAAGTGGTCGAGGGCGGCGACCGCGACCGCACTGGTCGGCTCGGCGTACAACCCCCGGGCACAGATCTTCCGCACCGCCCCGGCCAACTCGGTCTCACCGACCGCGTACGCCCCGCCGCCGCTGCGGCGTACCGCCTCGACCGCCTCCGGCAACCGGACCGGGTTCGCGATCGACGCGCCCTCGGCGGCGGTCGGCTCCCGCACCAGCCCCGGATCCCGCTCGACCCCGTTCACCGCCTCCACGATCGTCGCCCAGTCGGCCGGCTGACCGACGAACAACCGCGGCCGGTGTCCAATCGCGCCGGCGGCCAGCAGCTCGGTGAAGGCCAGATCCAGCCCGATCAGCTGACTACCGGCCCCGGCGACCACCACCACGTTGTCCGGTGCGTCCCAGCCGAGCTGCTCCCACAGCTCGTACCCGAGGGTCTTCACACCCTGGAGAAAGTAGGGGTGCCAATTGTGGGATGCATACGGAATCTCCGCCGATTGCCGAACGGCCTCGGCCCCCACCTCGTCGCGGGTACCGGGCACCGGTTCGATCTCGGCGCCGAATGCCCGGCTCATCAGGATCTTGGCCGCCGAGGTGGCCGCCGGCACGATGATCTTCGCCGCGATCCCGGCCGCCGCGGCGTACGCCGCCACCGACGAACCACCGTTGCCGGAGCTGTCCTCCAGCACCCGCCGCGCCCCCAGCCGGCGCAGCTGGGAGACCATCACCGACACCCCGCGGTCCTTGAAGCTGCCGGTGGGATTGCACCACTCCAGCTTGGCCAGCAGCGGCACGCCGTCCCAGTCCAGCGGTACCAGCGGCGTCAGCCCCTCTCCCAGACTGACCCGCGTCCCGGCCGGGAACGGCTCCGGCAGTGCCGCCGCATAGCGCCACAGCGACCGCTCGCCCGGATCCACCTGGTCCGCGGTGATCCCCGGCAGCGGGGTCAGCGCCAGCGGCCCGCCGTCCTCACCGCGCCAGCGCGGGTCGGTGAGCGGATAGCGGGTGCCGGAGCGGTCGACGAGTTCGGCTGCCATATCGATGAGCGTAGGGGCTCACCGAGCCCGGGAACCGAGTTGTGGGATTCCACCTAATCTCGGGCGCGACATCTGTGGGTGTTGGGGTCCCCGTGTGCGGGCCCGGGTCTGGCAGAGTCGCGGTGTGCCTTCGTCCTCCGACACCGCTCCGATCACCCGGCTCGCCATCGTCAACCGCGGTGAGGCAGCGATGCGCCTCATCCACGCGGTCCGCGACCTGAACGCGCGGCGCTGTCTCAGCGGGGAGCAGAGCGGGGGCAATGAGCCCGTCCGCACCATCGCCCTGCACACCGACGTCGACGCCGGCTCGGCCTTCGTCCGCGAGGCCGATGAGGCGTACGCCCTGGGTCCGGCCTCCGCCCGGCCCTATCTGGACCTCGCGGTGCTGGAGCGCGCCCTGGTCGAGACCGAGGCCGACGCGGTCTGGGTCGGCTGGGGCTTCGTCGCCGAGGACCCGGCCTTCGCCGACCTCTGCGCCCGGCTCGGCATCACCTTCCTCGGCCCCAGCGGCGACGCGATGCGCCGGCTCGGCGACAAGATCGGCTCCAAGCTGATCGCCGAAGAGGTCGGCGTACCGGTCGCGCCGTGGAGCCGCGGCGGCCTGGACACCCTCGACGACGCACTCGCCGCGGCCGAGGAGATCGGCTACCCGCTGATGCTCAAGGCCAGCGCCGGCGGTGGTGGCCGCGGCATCCGCAAGGTCACCTCGCCCGCCGAGCTGACCGACGCCTACCAGCGCACCCGCGACGAGGCCGAGCGGGCCTTCGGCAGCGGGGTGGTCTTCCTCGAGTCGCTGGTCACCGGCGCCCGGCACGTCGAGGTGCAGGTGATCGCCGACGGTCAGGGCACGGCCTGGGCGGTCGGCGTCCGCGACTGCTCGGTGCAGCGCCGCAACCAGAAGGTGATCGAGGAATCCGCCTCGCCGCTGCTGGATGCGGAGCAGACCGACGAGCTGAAGGCCGCCGCCGAGCGGCTGGCGATCGCCGTCGGGTACGCCGGCGCGGGCACGGTCGAGTTCCTCTATCACCCACAGAGCAAGCAGTTCGCCTTCCTGGAGGTGAACACCCGGCTGCAGGTCGAGCACCCGATCACCGAGTCGGTGACCGGGCTGGATCTGGTCGGGTTGCAGCTGCAGGTCGCCGGCGGTACGCCGCTGACCGGCGAGCGGCCCGTCGAGCACGGGCACGCCGTCGAGGCCCGGTTGAACGCCGAGGACCCGGACCGCGACTTCGCGCCCGCACCGGGCCGGATCCGGCGGCTGGAGTTCGGCTCCGGGCCGGGCATCCGCGTCGACACCGGTGTCGCCGAGGGGGACACCATCCCCGCCGACTTCGACTCGATGATCGCCAAGGTGATCGCCCACGGCGCCACCCGCGCCGAGGCCCTGGCCCGGCTGCGCCGCGCGCTGCAGGAGACCACCGTGGTGATCGACGGCGGCGCCACCAACAAGAGTTTCCTGCTCGAGCTGCTGGACGCCGGTGAGGTGGTCCGCGGGGAACCGGAATGGGCCGACACCGGCTGGATCGACCGGGTCCGCGCCGAGGGCGGACTGTCCGCCCGCCGGCACACCGGCATCGCGCTGGCCGCCGCCGCCGTGCTGGCCGCCGAGGACGCCCAGCGCGCCGAGATCGCCCACTTCCTGGCCACCGCCAGCGGCGGCCGCCCGCAGCTGCGGCACGAGACCAGCCAGGAGATCGAACTCAAGCTCGGCGGCACCACGTACGCCACCGCGGTCCAGCAGATCGGGCCCGACCGGCACCGGGTGACGATCACCGCCCCCGGTCAGCCACCGCGCACCGTCGAGGCCGCGCTCACCCGGCTCGACGAGGTGCACGGCCGGATCACCGTCGACGGCCGCCGCTATCGGCTGGTCACCGCCAGCCAGGGCCCGACCACCCTGGTCGAGGTGGACGGCGTCGCGCACCGGATCAGCCGCGACGAGGGCGGCGTGCTGCGCTCCCCAGCCCCGGCCCTGGTCGTCGCCACCCCCGTCGAGGTCGGCCAGGAGGTCGCCGCCGGCGCCCCGGTGCTGGTGCTCGAATCGATGAAGATGGAGACCGTGCTGCCGGCCCCCACCGCCTCCCGGGTCCGCGAGCTGCTGGTCCGCGCCGGCACCCAGGTCGAGTCGGGTACGCCGCTGGCCCGGCTCGAACCGCTGGGGGAGGACGACGAACAGACCGAGACCGAGGCCGCGCCGCTGGACCTGCCGGAGGCGGCGGGGGAGGCGACCCCGGTTGAGCGGGGCCGGGCCGTGCTCGCCGAACTGCGTGCCCTGCTGCTCGGCCACGACGTCACCGGCCGCGAGGAGCTGATCGCCGAATACCGCGCGCTGCGCCCCGACCTGGTCGCCGCCGGAATCGACGTGCAGGCCGAGGAGGGCGAGCTGATCGGCATCTTCGCCGACATCGCCGAGCTGCTCCGCAACCACCCGGCCGGTGAGGAACTGCAGACCGAACTGCGGGTGCACAGCTCCCGCGAGCACTTCCACGACTATCTGCGCACCCTGGACGTGGAGCGCAGCGCACTGCCCGAGGTGTTCGCCGACCGGCTGCTGCGGGTGCTGGCGCACTACGGCATCACCGCACTGGATCGCACCCCGGAGCTGGAGCAGGCGGTCTTCCGGATTCTCCTTGCCCAGCAGCGGAACTGGGACGTCGATGTGATCGTCGGGCTGCTGCAGTGCTGGGCCGGGGACACCCCGCCCACCGGCGAGCGGGCCGTCCGCGCCCGCGCGCTGCTGGAGCGTACCGTCCGGGCCACCCAGCGCCGCCAGCCGATCATCGGTGACCTGGCCCGCTCGATCCGGTTCCGCTGGTTCGACCAGCCGGCCGTGGACGCCGAACGCCGCGAGGTGCTCGACGGGGTGGCCGCCGAACTGGACGCACTCAGCGACCCGGACGCCGCCGACCGGGACGCCCGGATCGCTGCCCTGGCGGCGATCCCGGAGCAGCTGGTCGGCTTCCTGCGGGACCGGATGGCCGATGGGCTGCCGAGCATCGAGCCGATGCTCGAGGTGCTGATCCAGCGGCACTACCTGGAATACGATCTGCGCGGGCTGACCGTCACCGACGTCGCCGGCCGGCCGGTCGTCTACGCCTCCTACACCGCCGACGGGCACGGTGACACCCGGGTGATCTCCACCATCGGCGAGGAGGCCGAACTGGTCGCCGATTCGCCGCTGTCCCGGGCCGTCGCCGAGCAGCTCGCCGACGACCAGCAGAACGTGGTCGAGATCTATCTGCGCTGGCCGGGTGAGGTCGGCGAGGTGCCCGAGCTGCGGCAGCGATTGCTGTCCTGGTTGGAATCGCAGGACTTCACCCGCCGCGCCCGCCGGGTCAGCATCGCGATCTGCCCGACCGACGGCCGCCCGGTGGACTACTTCACCATGCGTCCCGACCCGGCGGCCGAGCAGTTCACCATGGTCGAGGACGAGCTGGTGCACGGCATCCACCCGATGGTGGGCCGCCGGCTGAACCTGTGGCGGCTCGCGGAGTTCGACGTCACCAGGCTGGATGCGCCGGACGACGTGCTGCTCTACGAGGCGGTGGCGCGCAGCAACCCCGCCGACCGGCGACTGATCGCGATGGCGCAGGTGCGCCAGGTCTCCGCGGTCCGCGACGAGGAGGGCCGCACCGTCGCCCTGCCGCACGCCGAGCGGGCGGTGGAGCACGGGCTGGAGGCGATCCGCCGGGTCCGGACCGCCCGCGGCCGCGCGGGTTCGCGGATGGATGTGAACCACGTCTGGGTCACCGTCTGGCCGGTCGTGGACGCCGACCCGGAACACCTCACCGCGCTGCAGTCCAAGATCACCCCGCTCAGCGAGGGCGCCGGGATCGAGGAGGTGCTCACCATGGGCCGGATCCCCGGCCCGAACGGCAAGGTGCGCCCGATCGCGATCCGGTTCCACAACACGCCCGGCCGCGGCACGATCGCCGATGTCACCGCCCCACCGCGGGAACCCCTGCAGCCATTGGACAAATCGGCGGCCCGGGCGATGCGGGCGCGCCGCCGCGGGCTGGCGTACCCCTATGACCTGAAACCCCTGCTCGCCGGTCGCGGCGGCACGGTGGTGGAATACGACTTCGACGACGATGGCGCCTTCGTGCCGGTGGAGCGGCCCGAGGGCAGCAACCCGGCCGGCATCATCGCCGCGGTGGTGACCACCCCGACCGAGATCTATCCGGAGGGCATCACCCGGGTGGTGCTCAGCGGTGACCCGACCCGTTCCCTCGGTGCGCTGTCCGAGGCGGAGTGCCGGCTGGTGATCGCCGGGATCGACCTGGCCGAGGAGCTCGGCGTCCCGGTCGAGTGGTTCGCGCTGTCCGCGGGAGCCCGGGTGTCGATGGACTCCGGCACCGAGAACATGGACTGGGTGGCGGCCGCGCTGAAGCGGATCGTGGAGTTCACCCAGGACGGCGGCGAGATCAATGTCGTCGTCGCCGGGATCAACGTCGGCGCCCAGCCCTATTGGAACGCCGAAGCCACGATGTTGATGCACACCAAGGGAATCCTGGTGATGACCCCGGATTCGGCGATGGTGCTCACCGGCAAGCAGTCGTTGGACTTCTCCGGCGGTGTCTCGGCCGAGGACAACTACGGCATCGGCGGATACGACCGGGTGATGGGCCCCAACGGTCAGGCGCAGTACTGGGCGCCGGATCTGGTGACCGCCTTCGGCATCCTGATGAGCCACTACGAGCACAGCTATGTGCTGCCCGGTGAGGAGCGGCCGCGGCGCACCGAGACCAGTGACCCGGTGGATCGGGACATCTCGGACTTCCCGCACGAGGGTGAATTCGCGACGGTGGGGGAGATCTTCTCCGTCGACAGGAACCCCGATCGCAAGAAGCCCTTCGACATCCGCACCGTGATGCGGGCCGTCGCCGACGCGGACGCCTCGATGCTGGAGCGCTGGGCGAAGATGGCCGATGCCGATACCGCCGTGGTCGCCGACACCAGACTCGGCGGCTATCCGGTGTGCCTGGTCGGGATCGAGTCGAAACCCGTTGCCCGGCACGGATATCTGGCGACCGACGGCCCGGACACCTGGACCGCGGGCACCCTGTTCCCGCGTTCGTCGAAGAAGGTGGCCCGGGCGATCAACGCCGCCTCCGGCAACCGGCCGCTGGTGATCCTGGCCAACCTGTCCGGGTTCGACGGATCGCCGGAGTCGATGCGGAATCTTCAGCTGGAGTACGGTGCCGAGATCGGCCGGGCGGTGGTGAACTTCGACGGCCCGATCGTGTTCTGTGTGATCAGCCGATACCACGGCGGTGCGTTCGTGGTGTTCAGCAAGCGGTTGAACCCCGAGCTGACGGTGCTGGCGGTCGAGGGCTCGTACGCCTCGGTGCTCGGCGGTGCGCCCGCCGCGGCGGTCGTCTTCTCCTCCGAGGTGGACCGGCGGGCGGCGGCGGATGAGCGCGCAACCTCTTTGGAGCAACGGATCGCGGCCGCCGATGACACCGAACGCGGTGCGCTGATGCTGGAGCTCGCCGAGCTGCGGCCGCAGCTGCGGGCGGAGAAGATCGGTGAGTTGGCGACCGAGTTCGACGGCATCCACTCGATCCACCGGGCCGTCGAGGTCGGGTCGGTCGATGAGGTGATCAGCCCGACCGAGCTGCGGCCGAAGCTGATCGCCGCGATCGAGAAGCGGTTCGCCCAGCAGGACGCCGGCGGCGACGACTGAGCGGCCCGCAATGGCCTACCGCTACAGCAATCTGACCGCCGCCCTCGGTGACAAGCGGTCACCGCTGCGGGAGTTCCTGGACCGCCGGTTCCCGCACGTCCGCGCCCTGCAGACCGACTTCCGGGCGCGGTCGGGGGAGTTGCGGGTGGCGGGCGGCAGCGCCGATCCGGGCCAGGTGGGGGCGGCGCTGGATCTGGCGCTACGGTTCCTGCTCGACCCGCAGGATCGAGCCGAGATCAGCTGGATCGGCTTCGCCAACCACGCCAGGGAACTGGAGCAGATCGTCGGCGTGGTGAAGGCCGCGCAACGGGCCGCGGTCAACGGGGATGCGGCCGCACTCGGCCGGGCGTGCTGGGCGCTGGCGCTGACCACCGAGGTCTACCGGGCCGGGCTCCGTCGCGGTTCGGCGCTGGACGGATTGCTGCGGGCGGATCGGTTCCGGACCCCCGAGTTGCTCGGTCTGGCCGGTGCCGACGCGATCGAGCAACTCGTTGCCCTGCAGGGATTGGCCGAACGCGAGTTGCTGCCCCGGTTGCGGCCGCCGTACCGGCTGGGACCCACCTTCACCGGATCGGAGTTCTGCGCCGCCGACGCCGATCTGATCGCCGGTGGCGTCCTGATCGACATCAAGACCCGGCTCGGCGTACGCGACCCGAAGACCGGGGTACGCAGCGACCGGCTCAGCCTGGCCGATGTGTACCAGCTGCTCGGCTATCTGTTCTTCGACCGCGACGACGCCTACCGGATCACCGACCTGGCCATCTATTCCGCCCGCTACGGCGCGCTGATCGGCTGGCCGGTCGTCGAGGCCCTGCAGACCCTGGCCGGTGAACCCGTCGACCTCCCCGAGGTGCGCGCCGAGGTCTGGTCCCTGCTCACCCATTGACTGAGCGAGCGATCACCCGCCGTTGGAGGCCGCGAGTTCGGCGGAGACCCGGGTCGTCGCCTCGCGCAGGGCGGGGATAGCGCGGGCGGCGAAGGCCTCGTCCACCCGGCTGACCGGTCCGGAGACCGACAGGGCCACCGGCAGCTCCGCATCCGGGACCGCCATCGCATAGCAGCGGACGCCGAGCTCCTGCTCCTCGTCGTCGATCGCATAGCCGCGTGCCCGGATCTCGGCCAGGTCGGCGAGCAGCGCCTCCGGGGTGGCGTGGCTGCGCGGGGTGCGCTGTTCCATCCCGGTGCGATGCAGCAGCGAGAGCACCGCGGCATCGTCGAGTCCGGCGAGCATCGCCTTGCCGACCCCGGTGTTGTGCACCGCGACCCGACGGCCCACCTCGGTGAACATCCGCATCGAGTGCGCCGACGGGCTCTGCGCCAGATAGACCGCGGTATCCCCTTCCAGCACGGCAAGATTCGCGGTCTCACCCAGCTCGACCACCAACCGCCGCAGCTCCGGCTGGGCCAGCACTCCGACCTGACGGTCGGCCTGCCGGCCCAGCCGGATCAGCCGGGCACCGAGCGCATAACGCCGGGATGCCTGCTGACGGACGTAACCGCCGGCCACCAGCGTCTGCAGCAACCGATGGATCGTCGGCATCGGCAACCCGCTGGCCTCGGCCAACTCGGTCAGCGTCAGTTCACCGCCGGCATCGGCAATCGCTTCCAGCAGGCCGAATGCGCGCGATACCGACTGCACGCCCTCGGTCATCAGCTCCTCCCGGCGTCCTCGGCCTTCTTGGCGGCCCGGCGCCGGTGCAGGATCGGCTCGGTGTAACCGGAAGGCTGCTCCAACCCGGCGTACACCAGGTCCTGCGCCGCCCGGAAGGCCTCACCGTCGAAGGCCGGGGCCATCGGCTGGTACGTGGGATCGCCGGAGTTCTGCTCGTCCACCTTGACCGCCATCCGGCGGAAGCTGTCCTCGACCAGTTCCTTGTCGACCACACCGTGGTGCAGCCAGTTCGCCACGTGCTGGGAGCTGATCCGGCAGGTCGCCCGGTCCTCCATCAGGTTGGTTCCGGTGATGTCGGGCACCTTGGAACAGCCGACGCCCGAATCGACCCAGCGGACCACGTAACCGAGGATCCCCTGGACGTTGTTGTCGACCTCGTCGCGGCGATCCTGCTCCGACCACTCGGCCGCCTCACCGACCGGAACGGTGAGCAGCGCGCTGCGCTCGGTCCGCGGCCCGCCGGCGGCGAGCTCGTCCTGGCGGGCCAGCACATCCACCTGGTGGTAGTGGGTGGCGTGCAGGGTGGCCGCGGTCGGCGACGGCACCCAGGCACAGGTGGCGCCGGCCTTCGGATGGCCGATCTTCTGCTCCAGCATCTCCGCCATGTTGTCCGGCGCCGCCCACATCCCCTTGCCGATCTGGGCGTGCCCCTTGAGCCCGCAGGCCAGGCCGACGTCGACATTGGAATCCTCGTAGGCGCTGATCCAGTCGGTGCCCTTCATCGCGGCCTTGCGCACCATCGGGCCGGCCTGCATCGAGGTGTGCATCTCATCGCCGGTGCGGTCCAGGAAGCCGGTGTTGATGAACGCGACCCGGTCCCTGGCGGCGGCGATGCAGGCCTTCAGGTTCGCCGAGGTGCGGCGCTCCTCGTCCATGATGCCGACCTTGAAGGTGTTCGGCTCCAGTCCGAGGATCTCCTCGACCGCAGCGAACAGGTCGACGGTGAGCTGGACCTCCTCGGGGCCGTGCATCTTGGGCTTCACCACATAGACCGACCCGGTCCGGGAGTTGCCGCCGGCGTTCGGCCCGCGCAGATCGTGCACGCTGCCCAGGCCGGCGATCAGGGCGTCCAGGAATCCTTCCGAGACGGGTTCTCCGTCCAGCAGCACCGCCTCGGAATCCATCAGATGGCCGACATGCCGGACGAACAGCAGCGCGCGGCCCTTCTTGGTGAGCTCACCGGTGGCGCTGGAGTAGTCGCGATCGGGGTTCAGCTCGCGACGGAAGGTGCGCCCGCCCTTGCTGACCTCCTCGGCCAGCGTGCCCTGCATCAGTTGCAGCCAGTTGCGCCAGGCCTGCACCTTGTCGGCGGCATCGACCGCGGCGATCGAGTCCTCCAGGTCCATGATGCAGGTGACCGCCGACTCCAGCAGCACATCCTTGACCCCCGCCTGGTCGGCGGCGCCGATCGAGTCGTCGGCGTCGATCTGGATCTCGGCGTGCAAGCCGTTGTGCACCAGCAGAATGCCTTCGGGGGCCTCCGGCGCACCCCGCCAGCCGGCGAGCTGGGCCGGGTCGGCCAGCCGCACCGGGCCGGACTCGGTCTGCACCTCCAGGTGGCCGTCGACGATCCGGTACGCCTGCGCGTCGGCATGGCTGGCACCCGCGAGCGGGGCGATGGAGTCCAGGAAGTCGCGCGCCCAGGCGACCACGGCCCGGCCGCGGACCGGGTTGTAGTCGCCACCCTTCTCCTTGCCGTCGGCCTCATCGATCGCGTCGGTGCCGTAGAGCGCGTCATAGAGCGAACCCCAGCGGGCATTGGCCGCGTTGGTGGCGAACCGGGCGTTCAGCACCGGCACCACCAGCTGCGGCCCGGGCACCGCGGAGATCTCCGGGTCGACATCGCGGGTGGTCACCCGCACCTCGTCCGGCTCCGGCACCAGATAACCGATCTCGGTGAGGAACTCCTCGTAGGCCGCCTGGTCGATCGCACCGGGATGCTCGCCGTGCCAGGCGTCGATGGTCTGCTGCAACCGGTCCCGGGTCGCCAGTAGCTCGGCCCGGCGCGGGCCCAGTTCGGCGAGCAGCCGTTCGGCGCCCGCCCAGAACGCTGCCTCGTCCACCTCGCTGCCCGGCAGCGCCTCGGTGCGGACGAACTCGTGCAATTCGGGATCGATGGACAGGCGGCCGATCGTGACGCGGTCGGTCATGGGATTCCTCCATCTGCCCCAGGGGAGCATTTCCGGATCGTGAAAGAAGATTTCCATAAAGCCTAATCTGCTATCCGCCCCGGAGCAAGGCGGGGTGGTTCTCTAGACTTCTGGTCAGCCAAGGGGTCGGATCGGTCCCTGAGCTGAGAAGACAGGCAGAGGGGGACCCCGCGCGGGGAATCGGGGAGATGGTGCCCGGATGGGAACAGAACGAATGGTCGAGGTGGTGGCGAGCGGTGGCCAGGCCGCCGACGATGCCCACGGCACGGTCGCCGAGGCGCTGGCGCCGCGGTTGGCCGCCCGGATGGCCGGTCATGACCGGATCTTCGTCTGGGCGCCGCGGGAGTACCAGCCGGCGGCCACCGTCCGGGCGGCGCTGTCCGCGCTGGTCGGTGAGGACTGGATCGTCGAGGCGGAGCGGGGGACCGCCCGGGCCCGCGCCGCGAACGTCGGTGGCCGCACCATGTTCGTCGACCTGGGCGCCCTGGCGCCGGTCGAGGCACTCAGCCTGGGTGCCCACTGGGATGGGTTGTCCCCCGATTTCCCGGCCAGTCATCTGGTCGCGGTCGCCGAATGCGACGAGCTGGGCGGTCCGGACCTGTCCTGGTTCGACCTGGTCATCGACCATCGCGATCTCAGCGTGCTGGAGTCCGAGGTGCCGCTGCTGCAACCGGCCGCCGCGGGCGACCCGGTGCTCGCTCGCCGGCTGCAACTGCTCACCGGAGGCGTACCGCAACTGCTGGCCGAACCCGGACTGCCCGGAGCCGGCCCCGAGGTTCTCGAACCGGTCTGCCGGGACTGGGCCGAACGCATCTACGACCTGGTCTTCGCCGATCCGCTGCTGGAGGCGCAGGTCTGGGCACCGCGGGCCAGCGGCGAGACCATCCGGCTGCTGACCGGCGCCTGGCAGGAGCGAGCCGTCGAGGCGTGGGAGGTCGAGGTGGCCCGCGCGGCGAGCGTCTTCGTCTCCGGGGTGAGCGTCGAACCGTTCCTGCCCGAGGGCCTGGCCGCCGCGCTGCTGCAGTTGCTGCGCGCCCGCGATCCGGAGCGGGCCGCCGAGACCAGGGGGCGTTTCCTCACCCTCGCCGAGACCCAGCCCGGGATCACCGGACCGGACCGGATGCGGATTCTGACCGGGCTGCGGGGCTGGCGGGAGCTGGATCGGGTGCTGGGGCGGACCGTGCACCTGCTGATCCACCTGAGCCGATTCGACTGTGAGGAGTACGCCGCGCGCTGGCCGGATCATGTGCCCCGCGGTCTGCGGCACCTGGAGGCTGCACGCCGGTTCATCGGTGGCGACCTGTCGCCGGCGGCCGCGCCGCAGGACACCCCGCAGCTCTGGCAGGAGTTCGCGTTCCTGTTCGCCAACGAGGTGATCGAGCCCGATTCGGCGGTCGGTCGGTTGCAGCGCTGGTTCGCCGGCATGGTCGCGAACGGCTGGCCCTCGGACCGGCAACGCGCCGCACAGCTGCTCACCGAGGTCACCGCCGCGCTGGCGTCCGAGGCCGACCAACTGGCCGACGCGGACGCGGCCACCCGCCGCGACGACCTGGCCCTGGTGGCCGGGGTGCTGCTCGGGGTCAGTGAGGCCGCCCTGCAGACCGGCGCCCCCGATGTCGCCCAGGAATGTCACCGCACGGCGTCCCGGATGGGGTTCGTGCTCGGTCCGGCCGTCTGGCAGTACAGCACCCTGTGGCCCGGCACGCTGGTCCGCGGGGCGCTGATCGCCGCCGTCGGCGGCGCGCCGCTCCAGGCGCGTACCCAGTTGGAGCAGTACCGCCAGGTCGCGATCCCGGGGGAACCGACCCACGAGGTGCTGGCCGAGCTGGCCCAGCGCTACAGCTCCGACAATGCGGCCGCGCTGGTCGCCGATCCCGGGACCGCCACCGTCGATCTGGACACCCCACTGGCCCCGCAGCAGCTGCAGGCCGAGGCGCTGCGCCTGGCGCTGCTGAGTGGCCAGGGGATCGCCGCCGACTGGCTGCGGACGATGCTGAGCCGGGCGAGCTGGGGTCAGCGCCCGGAATGGGAATGGTGGCCGGGAATGACCGTGCTCGCGCTGCTCGACGCGCAGGCGGGCCGGGTCGGGTTGGCCGAGAGCCGGCTCGCCAACGGCAGCATCCCCCGGCCGCTCGAGGTGACCGTGCGGGCCAGCATCGAGGTGGCGAAAGGCCAGTACCAGGGCGCGCTCCGGTTGACCGAGCAGGTGCTGCAGCTCGAGGTCATCTCGTTGCGTTGGCGGATGGCGGCCACCGGGGTCCGACTGGCCGCCCTGGCGGCGCGGGACGATGTCGCCTGCGAGGTCGGTGGGTTGCTTGACCGGGAGGACTGGGCCAACAGCCTGGCCGTGGTGGCCCTGCTGCCCGACCCGGCCCGGACGCTGATCGTCGACCGGCTGGGCCCCGATGCCGCCGGTCTGCCCGGTCTGGGGGCGGCACCGCGAACCCCGGACCCGGGCCGCCAGGAGGCGCAACTCACCCCGCGCCAGCTCGAGGTGCTGCGCGCGTTGGCGCACGGCGGCACGATGCCCGCGATCGCGAAGGAGCTGTTCGTCAGCGTCGAGACGGTCCGCTCCACCGCGAAGGAGCTCTATCGGCGCCTGGGTGTGCACAGTCGCGACAGCGCCATCCAGGTCGGCCGGGTACGCGGCCTGATCGACGGCTGAGACCCGGGTACGCCGACCCGTCGGCGGGGGCGTACCGAGGGGTGAGATGGGTGGAATGACGGGTGAAGTCCGCGGGTGATCCGCGCCCCCCACGGCCCGCTCGATGGCCCCATCCAGCACCCGACCGTGCGCCCAGAAGCCCGCCGGACCGGCGTCTGCGCGGGATCACCCACGTTCTCCAGCGCCTCACCCATGGGTGGAATCCGGTGCCGCCAACCCGGCCCGACAACCTTTTGACCGATCGGTTTCATCACCCGCACCATCGAACAGGCATCGGCCGGTGAAACACCCCGATGCCCGCGATCCACGGGGGATCGCACCATTCGGGGACATCGGGGATCTACGGGGAATCGGGGAGCTGTGTCAGAAATCGGTCGTGCACGTCGAGTGCGCACTGGCGGCGCCGGCCGCTGGTCGCGCGCCATCGTTGCTGCCGTGGTGCTGGCGCTGGCCCTGGTCGGTCTGGGGATCGGGCCCGGCCCGGTGGGCACCGCGCAGGCATCGCAGATCACCAAGGGCGATCTGACCTTCACCTACACCCCGAGCCCGACCACGCTGTCCGGACCCGGGTCGGTGACCTACACCTATACGGTCCAGAACAACAGCGGTTCGCGGACCTACTACTACGACTCGATCCGTGATGACCGCTGCTCGGCGATCAGCCCGACCTCGGCCACCATCCGCGCCGGCGGCACCGCGACCTTCACCTGCACCACCACGGTGTCGGTGACCACCACCTCGACGGTGAACTTCAGCTTCTACTACTTGACGCTGTTCTTCGGGCGCACCTACACCCAGGCGTCGCTGACCGAGACGGTCCGGGTGAACAACTCCAGCTACCACCCCCGGTTCGACTGCACCACCCCGACCGCGTTCAACTCCTCCAATGTCGAGGGGCAGCCGACGACCCTGTACAACCAGTACCAGGATCCGACCGGGGCGCAGTTCATCACCGTCGGCACCGCAACCACGCCGAAGGCGCAGTACAACGCGCTCGCCTACAACCCGGCCGACGGCTACCTGTACGCCGTGACCGGGGTGCCCGCCAAGGGCGGTGACAGCACCTGGCTGGGCGGCGCGCGGCTGATCCGGGTCGACGCCAACGGCCAGGTCGAGGACCTCGGTCCGATCACCAGCACCGCCTCCACCTTCAACCAGGACTTCGGCGGCGGCGGGGTGACCTCGGGTGTGATCGCCAATGGCGTCTACTACGTCTCCAACGCAGCGGGTGGCACCGCCACCATCTACCGGATCAACCTGACCGGTGCCCCCACCGCCACCGTGGTCACCAGCAACCCCGATTTCCGGGTGAACGACTACACCGTCATGGGTGGCTACCTCTGGGGCCTTGAGGCCAACTCGGGGACCGCCACCACGGCACCGACGATGCTGCGTTACGACCTCGCCACCGGCACAGTGACCAGGTTCAGCATGTCGACGCTGAATGGTCAGATCCCCGGCGGTCGCATCTACGGTGCGGCCTGGACCTACGGCAACGGCAACCTCGGCTTCTCCGACAACAGCGGCTCCGGGGTCTACCAGATCCAGGTGACCAACCCTGCCTCGAGCAGCCCGACCTTCTCGCTGGTCTACAAGATCTCCGGCCCGGGCTCCTACAACAATGACGGTGCGAGCTGTGGCACCGACGTGCAGGCCGACCTCAAGGTCACCAAGACCGCCACCCCGAGCAGCCCGAAGCCCGGCGGCACCATCACCTGGAATCTGACGATCACCAACCTCGGCCCGGGCACCAGCTCCGGCGGCGTGGTCAAGGACACCGTGCCGGCCGGTTACACCAACCTCAAGGTCGGCTCGGACTACACCGGCGCCTGCACGATCAGCGGCCAGACGGTGACCTGCCTGACCGGGGTGCTGGCCAAGGGTGCCTCCTACGTCATCCCGATCACCGCCACGGTGCCGAACAACACCACCTGCGTGACGAACACCGCCACCATCACCGGCAACGAGCTCGATCCGGTCGCCGGCAACAACACCGGTTCGGTCGAGACCTGCCCGAGCAATGCGATCATCGACGTCACCAAGACCGCGAACACCCCGGTCGCCACCGGACCGGACGCGGCCGGCAACCACACCATCGCGTACTCCATCAAGGTCACCAACTCCGGCACCACCGCCGGCAGCTACACCCAACTGGTCGATGCGCCGCAGTTCAGCCCCGGCACCAGCATCCAGACGGTGACCTGGTCCGGCGGCCCGGCCAACACCGCACCGACCACGGTGTCCGCCGACGCCGACGGCAGCTATCCGATCGGTACCGCTGCCGGCAAGCCGATCGCCGCCGGCGCCACCCACACCTACACGGTCACCGTTGTCTACAAGCAGAATCCGACGAGCACCGACAGGCTCGTCCTCTGCACCCCGAACACCCCCGGCACCGGCCTGTTCAACCAGGTCGGCCTGCCCGAGGAGGACCCCACCAAGGTCGACAACGGCAACAACGCCTGCGCCAACCCGGTCCCGGCGATCCAGGTCGCGAAGACCGTCCGGCGCGCCACCGACACCGGCAACGGCGTCGACAGCCTCTCGGTGAACCGGGGTGACCAGGTCGTCTACGTGTACGCCGTCTCGCTGCCGACCGGTTACACCGAACCGCTGAAGACCATCGGGCTCACCGACGACAAGCTCGGTGCGATCTCCGGGATCGCCGCGCCCGGTGGATACAAGTCCGGTGACAGCAACAGCAACGGCCTGCTGGATCCGGGTGAGACCTGGATCTACTGGTCGGCACCGACCGCGATCTCCGCCAGCGTTGACAATGTCGGCACCGCGACCGGCATCGGCAACGTGACCGCGAGCAAGGTCACCGGCACCGACACCGCCCACGTCACCGCGCTGCAGCCCAGCATCGACCTGGCCAAGGCGCCGGGCACGCTGACCGGTCCGGCCGCCGACGGCGGCTACACCGTCACCTACACCGTGACGGTGAAGAACACCGGCCAGGGCTCGGGCAGCTACGGCCCGATCACCGACACCCTGCAGTTCGACCCGAACCTGGTCCCGCAGACGGCCACCTGGTCGAAGGGCACCACCACCGGGCCGACGACCACCTTCACCGCCGCGCCCCACACCTTCACCGTCGGTGCGATCACCAGCACGCCGCTGGCCGCCGGTGCCACCGACACCTACACCGTGACCGTCCGCTACCTGCCCAAGGGGGCGCCGGCGGCCGCGATCTGCACCGCCCCGAACACCGGGCTGTACAACTCGGTCGCGCTGCCCAGTGGCCAGGAAACCGATACCAGCAACAATTCCGCCTGTGTCGCACCCCCGCGGTTCGCGGTCCAGAAGGCCGTCGACGGTTCGGCTCCCGGCACCACCGGCCCGACGCAGACCGCGGCCCACGATGCCGCGACCGGCACCTTCTCGACCACGGTCACCTACAGGGTCACCGTCACCAACACCGGCACCGTCGTGTACGCCCACCCGGCCATCACCGATACCGCCACCGTCTTCACCGGCTTCACCCGCACCGGCATCACCCTGAACGGCACCGCGGTGACCCCGGCCGCCGATGGCAGCTTCACCATCCCGGCCGCGACCAGCACGCTGGCACCCGGTGCCACGACGGTCTACACGGTCGTGGTGACCGCCAGTGGCAAGCCGACCGCGACCCAGTGGGAGCAGGCGAAGGCCTGCAACACCGCGGGGCCCGGTACGCCCGGTGGCGGCATCTTCAACCGGGTCACGATGGCCGCCGATTCCGATGGCGCCGACAACAACGACGCCTGCGCACCGATCGTGCCACCCACCCAGGTGATGCGTGTGGTCAAGCAGGGCCTGAACTGCGACACCGACCAGCCCACCTGCCCGCTGACCGGCGCCCAGTTCTCGTTGTACACCAGCGATCCGAGCGCCCCCGGGGCCACCGCGGTCCAGAACGGCATCACCCCGAACACCGCCAATGGGGCGCTGTTCGACTCATCCTCCTTGATCCTCGGCGAGTACTGGCTCGTCGAAACCAGGGCACCGGACGGATTCTCGCTGCTCGCGCAGCCGATCCACTTCCGGCTCACCGCGAACGGCGTGACCCTGCTGGCTCCCACCAGCAGCACGGTCACGCTCAAGACGGGCGACCCGCTGACCGTGGTGGTCAACGACGTCACACCCGCCCCGCTGCCCAAGGCGGGCGGCAACGGCAGCTGGCCGTACCTGTTGACCGGCATGGCCCTGCTCGGCCTTGCCCTGGCGTATTACTTCCGGCCCCTGGGCCACCTCAGGCTTTCGGGTCACCGCAAGTCCTCCTAACCATCACAAGAAGGAAAACAATGAACCACCAGACTCGCTTGGCAGCGGCCGTCCTCTCCGCTGTCGCGGTGACCACCTTCGGCCTGTCGGCCCCCATGGCCCTGGCCGATCCCGGTAACCCGTACGCCGTCGGCGGCGTGAGCCAGGAGAACACCGCCAACAAGGCGCTGATCAACCCGGACGCGACCGTGCAGCTGTCGATCCACAAGTACCTCGGTGCCGCCACCGGTGCCGCGAGCAACGGCACCCAGCAGAACGTCACCCTGCCGCCGCTGGCCGGGGTCAACTTCGACGTCTACCAGGTCTTCACCGACGCCGCCCACACCCAGCCGATCGACCTGACCACCAACACCGGCTGGACCGCCGCCGCGGCCATCAACGGCCACGTGCCGACCCCGGCCGAGATCGCCGTCGGCTCCTTCACCGTCAACGGCACCACCTACTACATCGCGAAGTCCGCGACGGTGACCACCGACGCCACCGGCACCGCGACCTTCACCAAGCCCGACGGTGTCGGCCTCTACCTGGTCAACGAGAACCTGAGCACCTCGGGCACCGTGACCAGCAACGGCAGCACCATCGACAAGGGCACCATCTCCCCGGCCGCGGCGTTCTTCGTCACCCTGCCGATGACCAACCCGGACGACACCAGCCGCTGGATGTACGACGTCAACGTCTACCCGAAGAACCAGAGCGACAGCTCCCGCAAGGAGGTGACCGACCAGGGCACCACCACCGCCGAGGGCAACAACGCCGGCAACCATGGCGTCAAGTACACGATCACCTCGACCATCACCGACGGCATGTCCGGCGCGCAGATGGGCACCTACGTGATCAACGACCAGCTCGATCCGCGGATCGGCTACGTCGGCACCACCGTCGCCATCGATCCCGACGGTGACACCGGTACCGCGGCCCTGGTCACCCTGACCGAGGGCACCGACTACACCGTCGCCACCTCCGGCACCACCCTGGTCAAGGTGACCTTCACCTCGACCGGTCTGAACAAGCTGGCCGCCGCGAACTCGGCCAACCCGGCCGCGACCGTCGTCACCACCATCGACGGCACCGTCAACGAGCAGGGTGGCAGCGGTGAGATCACCAACGTCGCCACCGTGATCCCGAACAAGCCGTGGGTCGACGCGAACCCCGGAAACCCCGGCATCCCGACCAACCCGGTGGAGTCGAAGTACGGCAACATCGAGGTGAACAAGTACGACCCGGCCGACAGCAACGCCACCGCCGCCATGGCCGGCGCGGTCTTCCAGGTCTTCGCCGACCCGACCCCCGGTGACGGCGTCTGCACCGCCGGCGATGTGTCCGGCACCCCGATCAACACCGCCACCGTCGGCAGCGACGGCAAGGCCACCTTCACCGGCCTGCAGACCTCGGACTTCTACAACAACACCGCGGTCACCGACCCGACCAAGTACCAGAGCTACTGCCTGGTCGAGACCAAGGCCCCGGCCGGCTACAACCTGTCCTCCGAGGCGGTCTACGTGACCATCATGTCGAACACCGCCACCGACACCACCCCGGCCGTGGCGATCCAGCGGGTCGCCAACCAGAAGGCCAACCTGGGCAACCAGCTGCCGCTCACCGGTGGCAACGGCATCGCGGCGCTGAGCGTCGGCGGACTGCTGCTGATCGGTGGTGGCCTGGCCTACTACGCCATGACCTCGCGCAAGCGTCGTCAGCAGGCCTGACCCAGACGTGGGCGGGCGGGGCAGCCCCGAGGCCCCCGCCCGTCCACCCTCCACAATCCCCACTGACACAGCGATCCGAGGAAACGATGCAGAAAGCATTCAGCCGGCTGGCGGAACTGCTGCGCCGCTGTGTCGTCCTCGGACTGCTGCTGGCCGGCGCGTTCAGCGTCGGCCAACCGGTCGCCGAGGCGGTCGCCAATGACCGCGCCACCCAGCAGGCCGCCACAACCTACGCCGAATCGGTGCGGTCACTGCCGGCCGAGCAGCTCTCCGCCGACCTGACCGCCGCCCGGGCGTACAACGCCGCCCTCTCACCCCGCGCCCTGACCGATCCCTGGGGCGCCACGGTCGGTGCGGACACCGCGCACCGCACCTACCTCGACACCCTGCCCGGCCCGGCCATGGGCCGGTTGCGGATCCCCGCGATCGCTGTGGACATGCCGATCCGGCACGATGCCGACGAGGTGTCGCTGGCCGCCGGGGTGGGCCACATGTATGGCTCCTCGCTGCCGGTCGGCGGCCCCGACACCCATGCGGTGCTCGCCGCGCACAGCGGCATGCGCAGCCAGACCTTCTTCGACCGGTTGCCGGAACTGCAACCGGGGGAGCGGTTCACCATCGAGGTCGCCGGCACCACCCTCACCTATCAGGTCGACCAGATCCGGGTCGTCGAGCCGACCGAGCTGGAGGCCGTCGGCCGGGTACCGGGTCAGGACCTGGTCACCCTGGTCACCTGTTACACCCCGCCGGGCGGGCACCGGGAACGGATGCTGGTCCGCGCAGTCCGGGTCACCGATCCCGCACCGGTCGACACCGAGACCGTGCAGGCCACCGCCACCACCCGGACCGCCGCGTCGATGCTCGGCCTGCCGCCGGTCCAGGACTGGATGCGGCCCCGGCTCTGGATCTCCGGCGGCGCACTCACCGTCGCCGCGCTGATGCTGTTCGGCTGGCTGATCACCGACATCCGGCGGGCCCATCGCCTGCGGAACAAGGAGAATTCCCGATGAGCGACACCCAGGTCCGCACCTCCTCGGGTCCCCGGCGGGCCGTCGAATCCCGCCGGAAGTTGCATCGGCTGATCCCGATCCTACTGGTCATCGCCGGGGTGATGGTGCTGCTCTATCCGGTGGCCGCCACCCAGTTCAACAACATCAAGCAGCGCCAGTTCGCCCAGCAGTACAACCAGCAGGTCGACAAACTCTCCGATGCCGACCGGATCGCCGAACTGGAACGGGCCCGGGCCTACAACTCGACCCTGGCCGGCGTACCCATCCTGGATCCCTATCTGGAGCGGGCATCCAATCCGGAATCCGGTGCCTACCGCGACTACCAGAGCCAGCTCGCCCGATTCGAGATGATGGCCCGGGTGCGGGTGCCCTCGGCCGGGATCGACCTGCCGATCTACCACGGCACCAGCGATGAGGTGATCGCCAAGGGTGCGGGGCATCTCTACGGCACCTCGCTGCCGGTCGGCGGCGCGGGCACCCACTCGGTGCTGACCAGCCACACCGGGATGTCGAACGCGACCCTGTTCGACCACCTGACCTCGGTGAAGCAGGGCGACCTCATCTACATCGACGTGATGGGTGAGACGCTCGCCTACAGGGTGGATCAGATCAAGGTGGTGCTGCCCACCGAGATCGGAGACCTGAAAGCCGTTCCTGGCAAGGATTACGTGACGCTGTTCACCTGCACGCCCTATGCCATCAACACCCACCGGTTGCTGGTCCGCGCCGAGCGGGTGCCCGACACCCCGACCGCCGCCGACCGGGCCGCCCAGGCCGCTCCCGGTTTCACCCTGGAACCGTGGATGTGGTGGCTGATCCTCGGTGCGAGCGTCGGCCTGCTGGTGGCCATCCTGATCGCCGTCCGCGAGTGGCGTCGTCGCCGCGCGAACCGGGTGCAGGGGGCGCGGGTAGCCTGACCGGGTGAGCGTCTGGGAGCTGGGGCCGGGTGTGCTCGAGCTTCCCTCGGGGCGCCGGGTACGCGGTCGTTCGCTGCGCAACCGGCCCGCCGAGCCGGCCGACTTCTCCCTGTACCTGTTGACATTCCGGCCACGCCGCCTCAGCGGCCGATACGAGTGGCTCCGGTGGCCCGACTTCGGTCTGCCGTTGCGGCCGCGGAACGCGCACGTGCTGATCGCCATGATGTACGCCCGCAGCGCGCGCGAGCGGGTCGAGATCTGTTGCGGCGGCGGGGTCGGCCGCACCGGCACCGTGCTGGCCGCGCTCGCCATGCTGGACGGGTTCACCCGCGACCAGGCCGTCGCGCATGTGCGGGCCCACTACCATCCCCGGGCCGTCGAAACCCCGTGGCAACGGCATTTCCTGTCGACGTTCATCGAGTAGGTCGCGCAGCGACCGTGTCGAGATGAACTCGTGATCCAACCGTGACGATCCCACCGGAACTGATCCGTACCCCGAACCCGTGCTGGGCAGGGAACCGAGGAGGATCCCATGCCCGTACCACCGCTCGCCCGCTTCGCGCTCGCCCCCATCGCTGCACTGTCCCTCACCCTGCTCGCCGGCTGCAGCGGACAGACCGCCAGTCCCAGCATCGGGGTGGCCGCGCCGCCGAACGCGAGGCCGGCCGATGCGCCGGCGCGGGCGCCGCGCACCCAACAGGTTGAGCCGCCGGATCGCGGTGACCGGCCCCCTCCGACGGCGCCACCGACCGGCCCGCCAAGCTCCAACCCCAGCGTCGATCCCCGCAGCGACAACCGATCCACCTTCGCCCTGGACGTGGACACCGGCTCCTGGACCCGGGCCCGCGCCCAGCTGAGCAACGACCGCCGCCCGGACCGGTCCCAGGTGCGCACCGAGGAGTTCGTGAACTCCTTCGAGCAGGGTTATCGCCGCCCCGCCGACGGGCTCGCGGTGCAGATCGACGGCACCGGGGTGCCCGCGTTCGAGTCCCCCCCCACCAGGGTGCTGCGGGTCGGCGTACAGGCCGCCGAACAGGACCCGCGGACCCGGCCACCGGCCAACCTGACCTTCGTCATCGACGTCTCCGGTTCGATGGCGGCACCCGAACGGCTGGGCCTGGTCAAGTCTTCGCTGAACCAGCTCGTCGGCGCGCTGCGCCCCGACGACACGGTCGGCATCGTCGTCTACTCCGACAACACCCGCGTCGTGCTGGGCCCGACCCGCGCCGCCCGGGCCGATCGCATCCGCGGCGTCATCGACGACCTGCGCACCGAGGGTTCCACCAATGTCGAGGCCGGCCTCGCCCTGGGTTATGAGCAGGCGCTCGCGCAGCGCCGCGAGGGGGCGCTGAATCGCGTCGTGCTGCTCAGCGACGGCGTCGCCAATGTCGGCAACACCGGCCCGGAAGCGATCCTGCAGACCATCGGGAAGGCCGCCCAGCAACGCATCGACCTGGTCACCGTCGGCTTCGGCCTGGACTCCTACAACGACACGCTGATGGAACAGCTCGCCGACCGCGGCAACGGCTTCCACGCCTATGTCGACGACGAGATCGAGGCCCGGCGGATCTTCGTGCAGCGGCTCGCCAGCACCCTGGTGGTCACCGCCCGCGATGCCAAGGCGCAGGTCAGCTTCGATCCCGACCAGGTCGAGTCCTATCGGCTGCTGGGCTATGAGAACCGCGACGTCGCCGACGAGGACTTCCGCGACGACAGCGTCGACGGCGGTGAGGTCGGCGCCGGCCACAGCGTGACCGCGCTCTATGAGGTGACGCTGCGGCCCGGTGGCGTACCGGTCCGCCCGCTCGCCACCGCCACCATCCGTTATCAGCACCCCGACACCCGCGCACCGATCGAACGCAGCGCCGAGCTCAACGCGCTCCAGCTCGCCCAGAGCCCCGCGCAGGCGTCCCCCGGGTTGCAGCAGAGCATCGCGGTCGCCGAACTGGCCGAATCGCTGCGCGGCACCGGCTGGGCGTCGCGGCGTACGCCGGCAGCGGTCGCCACCGACTGCGCGGCCGTCGCCGCCCGGATCGGCGATCCCGCCTCGGCCGAGCTGGCCGACCTGGCCCGCCGGGCGGCCGGCTGACTTCGGCGGCGTGGGTATCGTGCGGGTACGTGACGGAATCGACTTCGAACGCGACCGGCCGGCCCACCTTCGCCGCCTCGGTCGCCCCGGACGGCAGTGCCTTCGCGCACCTGGTCGAGGTCGACGGCTACCCGCGTGCGGTGCAGCGCTGGCTGCGCGGCGGGCTGCGGTTCTCCGGTTCCCGGTTCGTCCGGCTGCCGGTCGAGGGCCCCGTCTCCGCGCTGCGGCACTCCCCGGACGGCAAGTGGCTGGCCCTGGAGATCGAGCCGCACGGCAGCAACCGGCACCAGGTCTGGGTGGTCACCACCGACCCCGAGGATCCGCAGTCCTGGCGGATCGACGACGGGCTCACCGACCCCCGCGCCAACGCGTTGCTGATCGGCTGGGACGGCCAGCGGATCGCGCTCGCCGTGGAGGGTGCCGACGATCTCGGTGAGGCCCGGCTGGTCGACCCGGCGACCCGCGAGGTGGAGATCGTCGACCGCCGCCGCGAGGGCCGGCTGTTCGACTCCTGGGGTGGCGCCCACCTGATCCGCACCGGGCCGCGCAGCCATCGCGGTCTGATCCTGCTGCACGAGGGCCGGGAACGTGAACTGCTCGGCGGCGACCCGGGTTCGAGCACCGAACAGGCCCAGGTGCTCACCGATCGTCGGCCCAGCGCGCTGCCCGCGGAGGCCGGGGAACCGCTGCGGTTGCTGGTCCGCAGCGACCACGGCGCCGACCGCTCCCGGCTGCTGCGGCTGACCATCCCGACCGCGCCGAGCACCGACGACCTCGCCGTCGAGGTGCTCGCCGAACGCGCCGGCTGCGATCTCGATGAGTTCGCGGTGAGCGCCGACGGCCGGTTCGCCACCCTGCTCTGGAACGTCGACGGCGGTCATTCGGTGCTGCAACTGTTCGACCTGCGCACCGACAGGCTGCTGCCGCCGCTCACGCTGTCCGCCGAGGTCGCCTCCGAGGCCAGCCTCTCCGCCGAGGGATCATTGCTGGCGGTGACCGCGCAGGGTCCGGAGCAGCGGCGTACGGTCAGCCTGATCGACCCGCGCGATCCCGGGCCCTGGATCCCGGTCGAGGAACCGCCCGAGCCGCGCGGCGACCCGGTGCTGCCGCAGTGGCGGCGGTTCCCGGCGAGCGACGGGCTGGAGCTGAACGGCTGGTGGTACGCCCCGCCCGAGGGCTGGTCCGCCCCCGGACCGGTCGCGCTCTGGTTCCACGGTGGACCGGAGGGGCAGTCACGGCCCGAGTACAGCTACGTCTTCCCGACCCTGCTCGCCGCCGGGATCGCGGTCTTCGCGCCGAACGTCCGCGGCAGCGGCGGCTTCGGCCGCGCCTTCGTGCACGCCGACGAGGGGCCGCTGCGGCACCGGGCGATCGCCGACGTGGTCGACGTGGTCGGCCACCTGGTCGGCGCCGGTCTCGCCGACCCGGAGCGGATCGCGATCACCGGCCGCTCCTACGGCGGCTATCTGACCAATGCGGCGCTGGCCTTCCACCCGGGGCTGTTCCGCGCCGGGGTGGCGATCTGCGGGATGAGCGATCTGCAGACCTTCTATCGCGACACCGAGCCCTGGATCGGGCTGGCGGCGTACTCCAAATATGGTCACCCGGTCCACGATGCCGAGCTGCTCGCCGAGCTGTCGCCGCTGCACCGGGTGGCGGCGATCGAGGTGCCGCTGCTCACCCTGCACGGTTCGGCCGACACCAATGTGCCGGTCAACGAATCGCGGCAGATCGTCGCCGCGCTGGCCGCCCTCGGCCGGCGTACCGAATCGGTGGTCTTCCCTGGGGAGGGGCACGAGTTCACCCGGCCGGAGAACCAGCAGCGGTTGGCCGACCTGGTCCGGGACTGGATCATCCCCGAGATCTGCTGAACCGGCCCCGATACCGGCGTTAGCCTGTGGGGCATGGATGCCGCGCAGAACCAGCAGGCGAAACAGGACTGGCTCGACTTCCGCCGCGCCCGCGAGGACGAACTGCGCCGGCCCTATGGCTGGTTGACCCTGCAGAGCTTCCACTGGTTGCCGGAGACCCCCACCGAACTGCCCGGGCTGCCCGGGCGCTGGTCCACCGACGGTGAGCAGGCGTTCTGCGACGCCGATCCCGGCGATCAGCTGGTCGCCGACGGTGAACCGCTGGCCGGGCGCAGCGCCGTCACGGTCGCCGAGACCGGCCGGATCCCCTGGCTGCGGCACGGCGACCGGGAGATCGAGCTGTTGCGTCGCGGCGGTCGGCTGGCGATCCGGGTACGCGCCCAGAGCTCACCGGAGCGGGAGTCCTTCCGCGGCATCCCGGTCTACGACTACGACCCGGTGTGGGTGATCCCGGCCCGGTTCACCGCATATCCGCCCGGCCGGATCGCCGATGTCGGCACCCACCGCCCCGACCTGCGCCAGCAGCTGCCGGCCCTCGGCGAGCTCGAGTTCACCGCCGGAGGTGCGCCGCAGCGACTGGTGGTGACCACCATCAAGGCCGGGCCGAGCATCGAGTTCCACGACCCGACCAACGATGCCGAGACCCCGGCCTGGCGGCAGCTCAAGTTCGCCGAACCGGACGCCGACGGCCACGTCGTGCTGGACTTCAACCGCACCATCAACATGTGGTTCGCCTTCACCGACCACGCCACCTGCCCCCGCCCCAGCGAGGGCAACACGATCACCGTTCCGGTGCGCGCGGGGGAGCGGGCAGCGCCGCCGCCACCCGCAGCCACGGATCCCGATCGTCGCTGACCAGCAGCAGATCGGCGCGCTCGCCGACGGTCAGGGTGCCGGTGTCCGGCAGCCCGGCGACCCGGGCCGGACCCGAGGTCACGAACCCGACGGCGGCGGGCAGCCCCAGCTCGGGGGCGAGCACCGACACCGAGCCGAGCAGCGCGGTCGGCAGATAGTCCGAGGCCAGCGCATCCAGCAGCCCGGCCCGCGCCAGCTCACCGGCGGAGACGTTGCCGTTGTGGGACCCGCCGCGCAGCACGTTCGGCGCGCCCGCGACGATCAGCAACCCGGCCGCCCGGGCGGCCTCGGCGGCGGCCCGGGTGGTCGGGAACTCGGCCACCGCGGCACCGAGCTCGACGAGCTCGGCGACCGCCTCCGGCGAGTCCGGATCATGACCCATCAGCCGGATCGCACCGCTGCGGGCCAGTTCGCCCAGCCAGGCGAGGTTCGCCCGGCGTACCGGTTCCTTCTCGGCCGCCTCCAGCCGCAGCGACTCCACCTGGGCGCGGGCCTCCTCGGGGGTCTTGCCGTCGGCGCCGACGATGTAGGTGACGAGGTGCTCGGGGTCCACGTATTGGCCCTGACCGGGCGTGTGGTCCTCGTGGGAGACCAGCGGCGGCACCCCGTCGTCGGTACGCTCGGCCAGCCAGGTCCGCAGGGTGGCCGCGCCCGGTTCGCTGAGCACGTCCAACCGGTGCAGGATCCGGTGCCGGACTCCGTGGCCGGGGTGCCCGCTCACCGAACGGCACAACGCCAGCGCCGCCTCCGGTTCCCGGATCACGCCGCGGGCCTGCTTGTGCTGGAAACCGGCGCCGTGGAACATCGTCAGCACCCCGGCGGCGGCCAGCCTGTCCTCGAAGCTGCCGAGCACGAAGTCCCAGGGCAGCACCGCCGAGGGCCGCGGTGCCCGCTCCTTCTCCAGCGCATCGGAGTGCACATCGATCAACCCGGGCAGCAGCAACCGGCCCCGGCCGTCCAGGTCGCCCGGCAGCATCCGGTCGGTGATCTCGGCGATCCGGCCCTCGCGCACCACCACCGACGCACTCGGCAGCACCCGGTCGGGCAGCACCGCCCGCACCCCGGACAGCACATAGTCGGTCGGCGCGCTGCCGATCGGCCAGCCGTCGGTGCGGGTCGCGGTATCGGTCAGCTGACTCATCGGGCGGCCTCCAACTCGTGTTCCAGCGGATCGGTGAGGTGATCGGCGAGCGCGCTGTGTTGCTGTGCCAGCACCGATTCCGGGGTTCCGTCGGCGACGATCCGGCCGTTCTCCACCACCAGCAACCGGCTCGCCAGCCGGCGGATGATCTTCATGTCGTGATAGACCGCGAGCACCGACACGTCCTGGGCGCGCAGGTCCTCGATCAGCAGCAGCGCCTTCTCCCGGTTGTGCGGGTCGAGGGCCGACACCGGCTCGTCGAGCAGCAGCAACCGCGGCGGGCTGACGGTGCCGGCGGCCAGGTTGACCCGCTGCCGCTCGCCACCGGACAGGACGCTGCAATCCACGTCCCACAAGGGTTTGTCGATGCCGAGCCGGTTCAGTGCCTCACCGGCGGTCTGGTACGCCTCGGCCTGCGGCAGGCCGCGGCGACGGGCGGCGCGGATCACCAGTTCCAGTGGACCGACCCGCGGCGGGGCCTGCAGGAACTGCGACACATAACCCAGTTCGCGGCCGCGGATCCGGGCCAGCTGACGGTCCGGCAGTGCGGTCAGCTCGACGGCACCGCTCGGGGTGTGCAGCACCACGGTGCCGGAATCGGGCAGATAGCTGCGATAGAGGCAGCGCAGCAGGCTGGACTTGCCGGCCCCGGAGGCACCGGCCACCGCGACATGCTCCCCGGTGCCGACGGTCAACGACACCCCGGCCAGGCTGGTCACCTGCCGACCACCGACGGCGTGCAGGGTGAAGGTCTTCACCAGATCGGTGACGCTCAGAATCGCTTCGCTACTGTGCATCCTCGAGTTCGCTTCGCTCACGGGGATTCTCCTCAGGCTCCGGCGGCCGCGACGAGCCGCTGGGTGTAGGGGTGGTGCGGGTCGGCGAACAGCTGATCGGTGAGGCCCTGCTCGACGACCCGGCCCTCGCGCATCACCAGGGCCCGGTCGGTGAGGGCGGAGATCACCGCGAAGTCGTGACTGACCACCGCGACCGCGATCTCCCGCTCGGCGAGCAGTTCGCGCAGCAGGTCGAGCACCCCGGCGGCCACCGAGGCGTCCAGGCCGGTGGTCGGTTCGTCCAGCAGCAGCACCTGCGGGTCCCCGGCCAGCGCCTTGGCGATCTGCACCCGCTGCCGCATGCCGCCGGAGAACTGGCCGACCACATCGTCCATCCGGGACAGCGGCACCTCGACCCGGTCGAGCAGCGCGGCCGCCCGCCGGCGGATGTCGTGATAGGAGCGCCAGCCGGCGGCGGTCAACCGGTCGGCGATGTTGCCACCGGCACTGATCCGCAGGTTCAACCCCGCGGACGGATCCTGGTGCACCACGGCCAGGGTGCCGATGCGCAGCGCGCGGCGCTCCGGCGCGTCGAGGGTGAGCACATTGGTCCGCCCGTCATCGACGTCGGCGAGCAGCACCCGGCCCTCGGTCGTGGTCTCCTCGCCGATGATGCAGCGCATCACCGTCGACTTGCCGGAACCGGATTCGCCGATGATGCCGAGTGCCTCACCGGGGGCGACATCGAAGCTCACCGAGTCGACCGCGCGCACCGCGGTCGAGCCCCGGCCAGCCGGATAGGTCTTGCCCAGATCCTCGACCTTGAGTGACCACTCCGCACCGGGTGCGGTGCGGCTGCGCACCTCGGCGGTGCCGAGATCCTCCTTGCCACGCAGGGTTTCCGCGGTGGCGCGGACTCGCCGGCGCGGGTCGGGCAACCAGTCCAGTGGGGCGATCCGGCGGTGGTCGGCGGGGTCGACGTCAGCGCTGCGCACCCGGGCGCACCACTCCACATCGGAGCACAGCCAGTCACCGCCGCGGGTCTGCACCAGGTAGGTGTCGTCCGAGCCGCACAGCGCACAGGCCGCGCCCTCGGTGTACTCCACCTCGAACGGGACGTCGTCGAAACTGAGTGGTTCGACGTGGGTGTGCGGGGGCACGGCATAGAGCCGCTTGTCGCGGCCGTGGGAGAGCAGGGTGAGGTGGTCGGAGTCGTTGAGCCGCGGCACGTCCCAGCGCGGGATCGGGCTGGGTGCCATCAGGTGCCGGTGGTGCACCATCACCGGATAACCGGCCGCGGCGTTGACGACCCCGCCGGTGACCAGGTCCTCATACATCGCCACCCACATCCGCGAATAGTCCGCCTCGCCGTGCATCCGGCGGCACTCGGCGACGCTGCGTTCGATGGGCCGCAACGGTTCGGAGACCGGGACCTGCAGCACCACGATCTGGTCGGCGCGCAGCCGGTCCTCGGGGATCCGGTGCCGGGACTGGATGATGCTGGCATCGCGGGTGTCACCGGTGGCACCGCAGCCGAGGGTGCCGCGGATCAGCCGGCGCAGGTTGACCGCGTTGACACCCTCCTCATCACCCTGGTCGATCACCTTGACGGTATCGGTGGCCGAACCGATCGCCAGGGTGACCTGGAGGCCGCCGGAGCCCCAGCCGCGGGCGACCGGCATCTCCCGGGAGCCGAAGGGGATCTGGTGACCGGGGATGCAGACCGCGGACAGGCAGGCCCGGCGCACCTCCCGCTTGCCCTGTTCGTCGAGCACGGTCGGCCGGTCGTCGGTGGGCCGCAGCCGGGAGGTCAGCTCCTCGATGCTGCTGCCTGGTCTCAGCTCAGTGGTCATGGTCGCACTCCTGCTGGCGTGGGGAATCCTCCTGACCGGCCGCGACCGCGCGGTCGACCATGGAGCGGAAGGTGACGTAGTGGGGGAGCTTGAGATGCTCCAGGAATCCGTTGCTGGCAAGGCCATCGGTGGTCATCAGGATCAGCTGCTGCAGCGGCCGCCCCTCGGGGGAGTCGGCGTAGCGGTGCGCGGCCAGGTCCATGATGGACATCGAGATCGCCTTGCGTTCGTTGTGCCCCAGCGCCATGCCGAAGCCGACATCGAACCGCGAGGGGTCCTCACCGCGTTCGTCGAGGTGGGCGATCGCCTCGCACTCGCTGGTGTCGATCGTCCCGATGGCCACCGGGTTGCCGGTGTGCGGGTGGGTGACCCGCACCGGGAGCCGCCCATGCCGCACGTCGCCGAGGGTGACCGACTCGTCGGCGTACCCGTCGGGTCCGAGAATGTTGCGATACCACTGGGCGATCAGCCCGCCGGTCTCGGCCATCGCCATCGCCGAGAGCAGCGCCGATCGTGGCGCCGGCAGGGTGATGTTCTGCAGCGCCAGGTCGAACGGTTCGGGGTCACCGTCGTCACCGCGTGCGGTGAGCAGATCGCGGTCGGCGAGCCAGCGGCTGTAGCGCTGCGGCGGCCGGTCGGGGTGCGTGCCGTCCTCGGCCGGTTCGGCGTCCAGCAGGTCGGCGGTCGGTGGCAGCGGGTCGGCGGCGCCGGGGGCGCGCAGCAACCGGGCGGTGTAGTCGACGGTGCGGCCGAGCAGTTGCGGCCCGTCGGGGCTGCGATGGGCCGGCACGATCCGCCGCAGCAGCTGGATCTCGTCGGGATCGACCGGTTCGCTGACCGCCAACCGGGGCAGGGTCGAGCGGTGCGCGCGGAGCAGGTGGACCGCCTCCGGGAGGTCGCCACGGGCCTGCAGGAAGGCGATCGCGGCCAGCTCGCGGTCCCAGAGCGCGGCCTCACCCATCAACCGATCGAGGGCCTCGGGAAAGTGGCGCTGCACCTGGGCGACCCCGACCGGGTCGAGGTCGGTGGCCAGCCGTTCGGCATCCTCGCGGACCAGCGACTCGGCGGTCAGGATGGCGGTGGTGCCGCCGCGATTCGTGCCGGCGTAGGTCATCGGGTCTCCTCGGTGATCACAGTGGTCCGCGGTAGGCCGAGTACGCGATGGTCCTCGGTGACGCAGAGCAGGTCGAAACCGCGCGGATAGTCGGTGAGCAGCTCGGCCCGCGCCTGGACCAGGCCGGGGCTGAGGGACAGTTCGCTGGGGCGCTGGTCCTTGATGCCGGGGCCGCTCAACCGATAGGCCCAGCCGGTGGCGCTGGAGACCGGCAGCGGCAGCACCAGCATGGCGCCGAGCTGGGGTTCCTGATCGGTGCCCTGACGCAGCTCGGCGAGCAGGCCGGGTGCCGGGTCGGGGTCGGCCAGCAGCCAGCGGGCGTCACCGATGGTTGCGATCGGTGCGCGGGTGAGCCCGGCGATCTCCTCGATGGCCCGGGTGGTGTCGGGGCGGTCGCCGAGGGCGGCGATCGGGGTCATCAGATCGGTGAGGGCGAGCAGCGGGAGGCGGGCGGCGGGGTGCCGGGTGACCTGCAGCGGATGCCAGGTGCCGGGGCGGGACAGGGCGCCCAGGCAGGCCCGGAAAACCTGCTGTCGTTCGGTTTCGTCCAGCAGCACGGTGTGGGTGGCGGTGGTCACGGGATCTCCTCGAACTCGACGATGGTGCCGCACAATCGCTCCCATTCGGCGGCGCGCTCCATCCGGGTGGTGGTGGCGACGTCGGCGCAGAGCCGCCGCAGCCGATCGGCGTACGCCCCGTCGCGCTGCAGTTCGGCGTCGCAGATGGCCTGCGCGAGGGCGGCCTCGGGGTCGGCGCCCATCCGCATCGCCCAACCGGGGGTGCCGGCCAGGCGGACCTCGGCGGAGCTGGCGAGGACGTCGGCGAGCAGGAAGCGGGTCCCGGCGATCGGTTCGCGGACCTGGGTGGCGACGGTGCCCACCTCGGGGCCGCGGACCACCTGCAGGTCGTGTGCGTCGAGGCAGAGTTCGGCGATCTCGACGAGCGTGCTCGGATCGGCGAGGCTGAGCTGTTCGGCCAGCTCCTCGCGGGTGTGGGTCTCGGTCACGGCAGTCAGCCTGCTGCGGGGCCGTGGCGATCGCCGGGCCGGGCGGCAAACACCGGGTTACGACAACGTGAAGCCGGTCCTGGGTTGGTGCGGCCGATCAGGAAGGACCGGCGGGTCACAACTCGCAGACGAAGCGGATCAGGTCGATCCGGGTCCAATTGCAGCTGACGAACAGCGGCCGCCCGGTCTCCTGGTCGAGGTTCAACGAGTCAACGCTCCAGGCGTGCGAGCCGTGATCGAGTTCCAACCGGTCGCAGACCCGGTCCGGGGGCACGTCCACGGTGACCCGGCACCAGCTGCGTACCGGGGAGAAACGCAACCCACGCAGCAGTTCCTCGACCGAGTCGATCACATTCATGCCGACCTCGAGGTGCGGCACGACATCGTCGGCGAACCACTCCTGCAGGAAGGTGACGACCTCGTCGTCGAGATAGGCGAGCCGTTCCAGCCGGGTCAGTGGGCCGGTGCCGCCGAGCAGTTCGCGGACCTCGGGCGGTGGCTGCTCGCGGCGGACCGAGAGCACGAAGGTGCGCGCCCGCGAACCGGATTCGTCGAGCTGGTGGTGCAGTGAGGGGCGCCGGTTGCGGGAGATCACGTAGTCGAGGCGACGGTGCACGAAGGTGCCGGCGCCCTGGGAACGGCGAACCAGATACGGGTGTTCGAGCTGCTGCAGGGCGCTGCGCGCGGTGGATCGGGACACCCCGAAGCGGGCCATCAGCTGGTGTTCGCTGGGGACCCGGGTGCCCTTGGGCAGGGTCCGGATCTCCTCGGCCAGTTCGGCCGCCACCTGCCGGCTGCGTGGATCGCTCACGATTCCGGTGCGGCGGCGACGAGTTCGGTGATCTGGGCCGCGGTGTCCAGGATCGCCAGATGTGGTTGTGCGGTGAGGATCTCCCGGGTTCCGGCTCCGGTGAGTACGCCGACTCCGGCGACTCCGGCGGCCGCCGCGGCACCCAGATCGGCGGCGGTGTCACCGACCGCCCACACCTGGTCCGGATCGGTGATCTGCAGCTGCCGCATCACCGCCTGGATCAGGTCGGGGGCGGGGCGTCCCTGGGCGACCTCGGTGGCGCAGACCACCGCAGCCAATCGGCCGTCGGTCCAGCCCAGGGCATCGAGCAGCTGGTCGGTGGTCGGCCGGTCGAAACCGGTCGTCAGCGCCAGGCGTACGCCGAGGTCGCGGAGTTCGTCGAAGGCCGCCTCGATCCCGGGGCAGGGGGCGGGCGGCTGCTCGGCGTACCGACGGGTGAGCTCGGTGGTGAACTCGCGGTGCACCCGGTCGATGGTGGCCTCGTCGGTGTCGGCGCCGAGCAGTCCGGCGATCGCGGCCCGTTTCTCCCGGCCGGTCCAGCGCGCGAAGGTGTCGTCGTCGTAGCGTGCGCCGGCGGCGAGGGTGACCTCGCGCAGCGTGGCGTAGACGATGCCGTGTTCGTCGACGGTGGTGCCGGCGATGTCGAAAGCGATCAGCGCCGGACGGGTGTTGTGCTGCTGCATGGGGACCTCCGGGCCGCATGCTAGGCGGATCGCCACCAGCAGTTGTCGACAGCTGGGTTAACGGGCGGTGAATGGTGCTACAAGTCGTCGCGCACCCCTTGTCGGGGATCGGTGCCCGGGCAGGATGGCCGGGTGAGTGTGCAGAGCAGTGCTGATCTGATCGTGGTCGGGGCCGGCATCGTCGGTCTGGCCCATGCCATCGAGGCCCGGCGGCGGGGCTTGTCGGTGCGGGTGATCGATCGGGACGAGCGGGCGGTGGGTGCCTCGATCCGCAACTTCGGGCACTGCGGTCTGAGCGCGCAGCCCGATGAGCATGACGCGTTGGTGCGGGCCTCCCGGGAGGGCTGGTTGGCGACGGCCGCGGAGTCGGGGTTGCCGGTGCGTACCGACGGGGGACTGGTGGTGGCCCGCAGCACTGCGCAGTTCGCGGTGCTGGAGGAGTTCGTCGCTGCGCGGCCGGACCGCGGCCGGTTGCTGAGTGCCGGTGCGGCGGCGGGGTTGCTGACCGGTGGGGAGCGGGAGCTGCCCGGATTGGTCGGGGCGGTCGCGCTGACCCAGGATCTGCGGGTCGATCCGCGGACCACCGTGGCCCGGTTGGCGGACTGGCTGGCCGGGACGGGGGTGCCGATCGACTGGCGGACCGCGTGCCTGGGGGCTGCGGACGGGATGGTGCGGACCACGCGTGGGGAGCTGCGGGCGGAGCAGGTGATCGTCTGCGTGGGGCACGACGTGGACCTGTTGTGGCCGGAGGTCGCCGACCAGGTCGAGCTGCAGCGCTGTGCCCTGCAGATGGCGCTGGTCGAACCGCCACCGGGGCTGTCCACACATGCGGCGGTGCTGACCGCGACATCGATGCTGCGTTATGGCGGGCTGGCGGCGATGCCGGCTGCCGAGGCGGTCCGCGCGGAGGTCACGGGCCAGGCGCCCGAGCTGGTGGAGATGGTGGCGAATGTGATGTTCGCGCCACGGCCCGATGGATCGCTCCTGGTCGGCGACTCGCACCGGTACGCGGTGAGCCAGGATCCCTTCCTGGACGAGGGAATCAGCGACCGGCTGCTGGCGGAGATCGCGATGGTGCTCGGCGTCGACCGGTTACGGGTCCGGCAACGCTGGCAGGGCGTGTACGCCGCCAGCCCGCAGTCCGATCTGTTGGTCCGACACCTCGATCCGCGGACCTCGGTGGTCTCGGTGACCAGCGGCGTCGGCATGACCCTCAGCTTCGGTCTCGCCCGCCGCGTCCTCGACGAACTCGCCACCTGAGGTTCCACCGGTACGTGGGCTGAGCGAGCGAGTCTCACCACGTTCATCGAGTAGGTCGCGCAGCGACCGTGTCTTTCACGTTCATCGAGTAGGTCGCGCAGCGACCGTGTCGAGATGAACCCATGTTGGCGGAGCGCCCTTCGACTCGTCGCTGCGCTCCTCGCTCAACCAACGTGGGTGTTGACTGCGCGCTCGGTGTTGGGGCATGGGAGTTCGGTTGGGGCATGGCACACCATGCTCGGACCGAAGGATGATGCCCCGACCGGTTCAGAAGGGTGCGGGTTCGACGGATTCGCTTCCCTGGTGGGGGAGCAGGGCAGGCCGCAGTATCGACGAGGCCGGTTGCTCTGCCTTCTTCCGTGTGGCCCTGTTCCGCTGCGGCTCGTTCGGCTCCGCGGCTCGGGACCGCTTCGTGGCCTCGGCTTGTTCGCGGGCAGCCTGGCGTAGGTCGCGGAGGCGTTGGTTCTTGCGGGCGCGGCGGAGTCGCTCGCGCTCGCGGGCTTCGTCGGCGGCTTGTTCGGCTTCGGCCTGTTCCTTCTCCAACTGGGCCTGCCCGTTGATCAGGGTGTCGCGGAGGAGTTGTTCGGTCCGGGACAGCGAGGCGGCCGGGTCGTTGATCAGATGGTCGGGTGGTGGATGGTCCCAGGTGCCGTGGCGGCTGACCCAGGCTTCCTGCCCTGCCGGTGTTTTCCAGTGGAACACCCCGGGGGAGGGTTGCTCGAGGGTGAATCCGGCGTGGGTTCTGGCGCGGTGGGCTGACCGGTTCAACGGCCCCAGGTTGTCCGAGCTCGTCGGCCCCTCCGGGGCGGGAATCGTATGGTCCAGGTCGATCCCGCGGCCGAACGCGCTGCGATTCGATCGGGGAAACATGACATATCGGTCGCGGAGTTTGATGCGCATGGCGAGTTCGTCGCTGGGTCGGTAGGTGTTCACCATCATCGGGGCGGCCAGGTCGATGACCGGTCGCACCTTCACGGTCCCGCCGCACTGGGCGAGCAGCTCTTTCAGATGCTGGAGGGTGACCGGTCCGAGCGCGTCGCCTTCGCCGCCACGACCCTTGGCCAGATCGGCACCGGTGACGTGCAGGATCAACTCGTCGCCATGCCGGCAGCGCTCACTGGTGGACGTGACGATCTCCCCGTGCTTGTTGACCACCTCACCGGTAGGCGTGACGGTCGCGCCGTCGAACAATGAGGGTTGCAAGAGTTGCCGGGCCCGGTCGGGATGGGCGAGGTGGCCGAGGGCTTCGGCCCGCAACTCGTCACGGGACGCGGTGGAGCCACCGGCCTTGAGCACGTCGGCGAGGCGGTCGAGGGTGCCGTTCAGGTGGGCGGCGTCGCCGGTGTCGAGGTTGGCGTAGAGGTCGGTGATGCCAGCGATGGTCCTGTTCGGGGTGAACTCGACGCGGCGCTGCTTCTTCGCGGCCTGGCGTTCGGCTTCCTTGTCGTCGTTGAGAATCAGCGCGACCTGAGCCTCGGTCGTCGCGACCGCGCGCTTTGGCGTGAGGTTGACCAGACGGAGGGACCAGAGGGAGTCGAACTCGCGGGCCTGGGTGAAGGAGAGGTGCAAGGCGGCGCGGGAGATGTCGCGGGCGACCCAGACGGGGATGTCGCAGTCCAGGGTGGCCTGCCACAGGATCGGATGCCGATGGCGAAGATTCAACACGTCGGCGGTCCAGACCTGCGCGGTCTCCGGTGAACACCCCAGCGACATCGCCAACTCGAGGTGGAAGAACTCGGTGATCCCCGGCGTACCGTCGGCGCCGGGGAACACGAGCTGTTCACCGTGCAGAACCCTGGCGGTGAGTTCGTCGGTGTGGGTGTTCAACCCGGAGTAGGTGTCGCAGGCGGCGGCGATCGCGACCAGGCGGCGGGCTTCGGCCTGGGCGATGGTGTCGCTCTCGGCGCGGATCGCTGCGAACACTTCGGCTCGTTCGGTGGTCATCGTTGGTCACCTCCTCTCAACTGCTACATCCAACATTAGTCACCGTGTTCGAATAACTCAAGGGTTTGAGGAAAGTTTCTGGATTCATCTCGACACGTCGGCCATTGCTCCGCTTCGCTGCGCATGGCCGACTACTCGATGAACGTGGGGGGCCTTGTTTCGACTCGTCGCTGCGTTCCTCGCTCAGCCGGCGCGTATGGATCAGCGGACGGCTTTGCGGACGAAGACGGCGAGCGCTTCGACGATCAGGACGGTTGCCAGGATGAAGAGCAGGATCGTCGTCACCACGGGGAATTCGAGCACCCGGGCCGCGTTCAGCAGCAAGAAGCCGATGCCACCGGCGCCGACGATGCCGAGCAGGGTGGCGGAGCGGATGTTGACGTCCAGCAGGTACATCAGATGGGCGACGAAGGCTGGCAGCGCCTGCCGCAGGGTGGCACCGAAGAAGACCTGCAACCGGGTCGCTCCGGAGGCGCGCAGGGCATCCTGCGCGGCGGTATCGGTCTCCTCCAGTGAATCCGCGACCAGTTTGCCGAGCAACCCGACCGCGCCGATCGCCAGGGCCATCGTGCCGGCCACCCCACCCAGTCCGGAGATGACGACGAAGATGATCGCCACGATCAGCTCGGGAATGCCACGCACGATCACGATGAACACCCGCAGACAGGTCGCCACCACCCGATTGCCGACCACATTGCGGGCCGCCAGGATCCCGACCGGGATCGCCAGGATCGCACCGAGCAGCGTCGCCGCCAGCCCGATCTGGATCGTCATCAGCATCTGGGCGGCGATGTCGTCGATGATGTCCCAGCCACCCGGCGGCAGGAAGAATCCCATCGTGGGAATGACTTTCCCGATCCCGGCCACCAGATCGGTGGGCCTGATCCCGGAGCCGATGAACGCCGCGACGATCAGCATCACGAACACCGCGATGCCACCGAACCGGCCCTGCCGCGCTCCGTCCCAGGGCGGGCTCAACCGCTCCCTCGCCCCAACCGCCGCCGCCGAACCACGATCACCGACGCCGGCGATGCGTCGGGTCAGTCGGTCGCTCCAGCTGGTCCGGCCACCGCTGCTGCCGGTCTGCGCCAGGATCGCGGTGCGCAACGCCCCGGATAGCAGCTCCACCGCGATGCACAGCACCAGCACCGCGAACGCCAATGCCATCCCGCGCCGATAGTTCAACGAGCGCAGCGAATCCGCCATCGCCAGCCCGATGCCACCCACCCCGACATAACCCAGCAGCACCGAGGTGCGCAGGTTGATGTCGAAACGGTGCAGGGCGGTCGCGATGATCTGCGGGGTGAGCGGCACCAGGATCCCCGCGGTGATCTGCTGCAAGCGGCCGCCCCCGGCAGCGCGGATCGCTTCCTGCGGCCCGTTGTCCAGCGATTCGATCGCGTCGGCGTACAGCTTGCCGACCATGCCGACCGAATGCAGCCCCATCGCGATCACCCCGGGGAGCGCGCCCAGACCGAAGACCCGCATGAAGAAGATCGCCAGGATCAGATCGGGGATCGCCCGGGCGAGCACGATCACCCCGCGACTGACCACCCGGACCCCGTTCCCGGTCGTGGTGTTCCAGGCCGCCAGCAGTGCCACCGGAATCGACAGCACCACCCCGAGCAACGTCGCCAGCAGCACGATCGACAGGGTCTGACCGATCAGCCCGAGCAGCTCCCCGGCGGGTGGAAAGTCCAGTGGCACCATCCGTCGGATGAACCGTCCGGCGTTGTCGGCGGAGTCGATGAACGAGGCCACATTGATCCGCAGCTCGATCGTCGACCAGATCGCCGCGGCGAGCAGCCCGAGCATGATCACCGCCGCCGCGACACCGCGCACGCTCGGTGCCGGACGGGGCGGGAAAGTCAATCCCGCCGAGGATTGCGGCCGGTCGATCTTGATCGTCGTCATCGGCCGACGACGGCTTCCGGCGTACCGACGACCGTGCTCGGCCCGGTCGTCGAGGAGTCGGGAACCGGATCCTCGTCCTCACCGGCCACGCTCGAATAGATCTCGAACGCCTCACCGCGGTCGATGTCGGCGGTCTCCCGATCCAGCACCACCTGGCCCTGCCGCAGCCCGACGATCTGGTCGGAGAAGGCCATCGCCAGCTGCACCTGGTGCAGGCTGCAGAGCACGGTGAGCTGCTCCTCCCGGCTGATCCGTCCGATCAGCTCCATCACCTGCTGCGCCGACACCGGATCCAGTGAGGCCACCGGCTCATCGGCCAGCAGGATCTTCGGCCGCTGGATCAGCGCCCGTGCGATCGCCACCCGCTGCTGCTGACCACCTGACAGCGTGTCGGCGCGCTGGTACGCCCGGTCGGCCAACCCGACCCGGTCGAGCTGCTCCAGTGCGTCCCGGCGTACCTGTTTCGGATAGCTCAACAGGGAGAGCCGCGGTCCGCGCAGGTGGCCGAGCCGGCCGGTGCAGACGTTCTCCAGCACCGACATCGGCCCGACCAGATTGAAGTGCTGGAAGATGAAACCGATCTGGCGCCGCAGCCGGCGCAACTCGGCCTTGCCCGCGGTGTCCACCCGGGTACCGAGCACCGTCACCTCCCCACTGCTGGGACGGTGCAGGCCGTTGACGTGCCGCAGCAGCGTCGACTTGCCCGAGCCGGAGAGCCCCAGCAGTGCCGTGACCCGATTACCGGCGAAGGAGACGGTGACGTCGTCCAGACCGGTGACAGTCGGGCTGAATCGCTTGGTGACATGGGAAAGCGTGACGGTGGCTTCGGTCATCGTTGCACCTCAGGCCTGGCTGCAGGCTTCGGACTTCGTCACCTCGCACACCTTGCGGACACCCTCGTAGGCCGAGTCGTTGATCGCGACATAGCCGTACTTGACCTTGTCCGGCAGGTCGCACTTCTCGGGGGTGCAGATGCCCGCCTCGATCAGCGCCGGCGCGTTGGCCTTGGTGGTGATCGCGGTCCGGATCTTGGCCTGGGTGTCGGCGTCCAGGGTCTGGGTGTTCATCGCCAGCGGCGAACCGGCGATCTGCTCGGATTTCCAGACCTGCTTGACATCGCCCTGCTGCAGCTGGCCCTTGGAGACCACCTGGTCGATCATCGTGTCGTAGGCGAAACCGACATCGCACTGGCCGGATTTGATCGCCAGCAGCGAGGCGTCGTGACCACCGGCCATCACCGGGGTGATGTCCTTCTCCGGGTCGATCCCGGCCGCCATCAGGCCCGCGGTCGGATAGAGATAACCGGAGGTGGAGGCCTTGTCGACGAAGCAGACCTTCTTGCCACGGAAATCGTTCAGCGAGCTCACCGGCGAGTTGCCCGGCGCCCAGCCCATCGAGTAGTACCCGGGCGGAGTGTCCTTGGTCTTGACCGGGGTGCCGATCGGCTCGACGGGTACGCCGCCGTCCTTGGCGATCTTGTAGGAGAACGGACCGTAACCCGCCAGGTCGATCTTGCCGGCCCGCTGCCCTTCGATCACCGCGGCATAGTCGGTGGCGTTCTGGAACTCGACCTTCTTGCCGGTCTCCTGCTCCAGCAGCTTGATGATGTTGTCGTACTGGCTCTGCAGGCTCTGCGACTGCTCCGACGGCACCGCGGCCAGCACGATGGTGTCCTTGCTCCCGTCCGGCCCGGCGGCGGGCTCGGCCGCGGACTGCCCACAGGCAGCGGTCGCCAGGACCAGGGTCAGGGACGCCGCCAGATAGAGGGCGCGGGTGCGGTTCGTGGTCACTACTGCTCCTTGAGTCGCTCGTGTGTGGGAGCAACTCAAAACGAACCCGACGAATCGGGATGGCAGCGCGGGTGAACGGCCGGCAACGCCCGAGCGAGCCCTTCGCCTACTTGGGCTACAACTCGGAGACCTGCACCACCGTCTTGCCGAAGTTCCGGCCGGAAAGCATGCCCAGGAAGGCATCGAAGGCGTTGTCGAGGCCCTCGACGACATGCTCGCGGTAGCGCACCTCGCCCTCGCGTACCCACGCACCCATGTCCTGCAGGAACTGCGGGGTCTGGTCGGCGAACTCGGTCTGGATGAAGCCGCGGACGGTCAGGCTGCGCTGCAGGATCTGGCGCATCAGCCAACCGACCCGGTCCGGTCCGTCGGGCAGCTCGGTGTCGTTGTAGGTCGCCACCTGGCCGCACACCGGTACCCGGGCGTAAGTGTTCAGCCGCGGGATCACCGCATCCCAGACCGCACCGCCGACGTTCTCGAAATAGACGTCGATGCCGTCGGGGGTGGCCGCGGTCAGCTGCTCGATGAAGTCGGGGGCACGGTGGTCGATCGCGGCATCGAAACCGAGTTCTTCCAGGTACGCAACCTTCTCCGGCCCGCCGGCGATGCCGACCACCCGCGCACCCTTGAGCTTCGCGATCTGGCCGACGGTCGCACCGACCGGTCCGGTCGCGGCCGCCACGACGACGGTCTCACCCGGCTTGGGCTGGCCGATGGTGAGCAGGCCGGTGTACGCGGTCAGCCCGGGCATCCCGAACACACCCAGTGCGGTCGACGGCCGCGCCAGCTCCGGATCGAGCTTCCGCAACCCGGCGACGGGCTCGACCGAATGGGTCTGCCAACCGCCGTAACCGAGCACCAGGTCACCGGGAGCGAACTCGCCACCGGGGGCCTCGAGCACCCGGGAGACCGTGGCCCCGACCATCGTCTGGCCGAGCTCCACCGGGGCGGCGTAGGACTTCGCGTCGTTCATCCGGCCGCGCATGTAGGGATCCAGGGACAGGAAGACCGTCTGCAGCAGGGCCTCACCGGCCTGCGGGTCGGGTAGGGCGACCGTTTCGGTGCGGAAATCGTCCCGAGTGGGTTCCCCATGGGGGCGGGCGGCGAGCACGATGCGCGTGGTATCCATGCTTCGGCCAACCCCGCCCCCGCGGGGACTATTCCCGAATCAGCCGCGCAGGGTCGGGAACTCCTTCTGCGCCGCCTTGCCGATCCGCTTCATCAGCCAACCGTCCAGGGCGCCACCGAGCGCACCGCCGGCGACGGGCACCATCCGGCCGAGGCGGGACAGCGACTTGGTGCCGACCGAACGCAGCACCCGGAACCCGATCGCCTTGTTGATCACCATCAGCGCCGAGCGCGGCAGCCCGCGCAGCGCCAGGGCGGTCACCCGGCCACCGAGCGCGCCGACCGGTACGCCGGCGTCCTTCAGCACCTTCTGCGAATCCTGGCCCACCAGGGTCAGCAGCACCGCGGTGCGGATGTCGGGCTGGCTGACGTCGTAACCGCGCAGCGTGGCGATCGCGCCGACCATCCGGGTCGCCTGCACATAGAACTCGAACACGTTCACCGGCAGCGCCACCGGCAGGGTGATGAAGCCGCCCAGGCTGGTGACGAAACCGCCGGCCGCACCGGTGCGGGTGTGCTGGGAGATGATCTTCGAGATCGCCTTGTCGGTGTCCTTGCTGGACGAACGGGCCTTCTCGGCGACCTTGACCGCAGAGGCGTACGGGCCGGCGCCGTCGAGCCCGGTGGCGAGAATCTTCTGGATCAGCCGGTTCACCGCACCATCGGAGTCGGCCTGGGGGTCCCGGGCCTCGTCCAGGGCCGAGCGGGTGGTCGCGGCGTCGTTCTTACGCCCGCCACGGATCAGGTCGAACAGTCCCATCTCTCCTCCTCGATCGGTTTGCGCCGATCCTTGCATATGTCGACAAAAGCGGGTGGTGCGGGCTCACAGGTACGCCCCAGCGCCCCCGAGGTACGCCCCAAGCGGCGCCCCGACCGTATGTGTGGATACCCATCACCCACGGGGAATCAAACGCCTCCGCTCAATAGGTACGCCAGCCCTTGCGGTGGTACTCCATCACTGCCGGCTCCAGCAGGGTCGACACCTTGACCGGCCGATAACCGGCGTCCCGCGGGAACGCCCGGGCGCCGGCCAGCACCTCGGGGGTGAGGAACCGCAGATCGGTCAGCGTCGGCGACATCGTCACCGGCGGCCCACCGGGTGCCTGCGGATCGGCCTGTCCGCCGGCGGCGGCGCCGGCCTCCCCGGGTCGGGAGACCAGGAAGAACCCCCAGTCGCCGAAGCTGGGCACGTCGACGTGGTAGCCGCTGGTGGCGAACCCGGCCTCCCGCAGGGTCGCGCCGATGCACCAATAGGCGTCCCTGGCGAAGTAGGGCGAGGTGGACTGCACCACCATCCGCCCCTGCGGGGCCAGGGCATTGCGCGCCATCCCGAACATCTCGACCGAATAGAGCTTCGCGAGTGCCTCGTTGCTCGGATCGGGCAGATCCTGGACGATCGCGTCGAACTGCACCCGGGCGCCGGAGGCCCCGGCATTGCTGCGCAGATACGAAAAGGCGTCGTCGTTGATGATCCGCACCCGGGGGTCGTCGAGGGAGCCACGGTTCAGCTCGCGCAGCCGGGGATTGGTGCGTGCCAACCGGGTCATCGCGGGATCGAGGTCGACCAGGGTGATCTGTTCGACCGGATACTTGAGCAGTTCCCGGACCGCCATCCCGTCCCCGCCGCCGAGCACCAGCACCCGCTTCGGGGTGGCTCCGTTCGCGTCCGGCGCCATCACCGGATGCACCAGCGCCTCGTGGTAGCGGTACTCGTCGGTTGAGGACAGCTGCAGGTTGCCGTTCAGGAAGAGGCGGGTGTCGTCGCGCGGTTCGAGGCGGGTGAGCACGATCTCCTGATAGGGCGTGCGTTCGGCGTGGATGATCGGCGCGCTGTAGAGCTGCTGGCGACTGGTCACCTCGATCTCGTCGCTGAACACCCAGGTGGCGGCGAGCAGGGCGAGCACCAGCGCCAGTCCCGCGGTGAGCACTCGGCGTACTCGGCGGGCGATGGTGTCGCGGAACAGCCAGAGCACCACCACCGAACCGACCACCGCGTTCACCGCACCGGTGACCAGGGTGCCCTTCAACAGCCCGAGGGTGGGCAGCAGCAGGAAGGGGAACACCAACCCGCCGACCAGCCCGCCCACATAGTCCGCGGCGAACATGTCGGCGACCTCGTCGGAGGCGCGGCGCTGTCGGATCTGTTGCAGCAGGTTCATCAGCAGCGGGATCTCCGCGCCGATCAGGCCGCCGATCAGCAGGGCCAGGATGACCAGGGCCAGGGTGTACGCCTGCAACCAGGCGAAGCTGGTGTAGAGCAGCACCACGCTCATCCCGCCGAGCAGGCCGAGGGCCAGTTCGATCACCGCGAACCCGGCCGCCGCGCGCCCGACGAGCCGCTTGGACAGCAGCGCGCCGATGCCCATCGCGAAGACCATCACCGAGAGCACGATCGAGGCCTGCACCACGGCGTTGCCGAGCAGATAGGAGCCGATCGCGATCAGCGCCAGCTCATAGACCATGCCGCAGCTGGCGCAGAGGAAGACGGCGCCGAAGACCAGCGCCCCGGCCCGGCGGGGCAGTGCGCGGGGCCCGGTTTCCGTCAGCTGGTCCCCGGCCCGGGTCACGAGATGGCGGCGGCCATGATCAGGCCGACCGAGATCTGCGAGGCCGCGGTCACCCAGACCGCGGGGTGCATGCCTTCGGAGGTCAACAGTTCACCGAGCTTGCCGGGGGTGATCGCATCGATCACGAAGAACGCGATCGCCATCAGGATCAGCCCGATCACGCCGTAGACGGCGGTCGAGATCAGCCCGGGTACCAGCTGGTCGGCCGAGGAGAGGATCGCCTGCCGGATGATCAGCGCCACCGCGAGGATCGCCGAGGCCACGTGGATCACCGGCGCCACCTTGCGCTCGCGCCAGATCAGGTCGACCAGCTTGCCGGGGGTGAGCAGGTCGACCAGCCAGACACCCAGCACCATCAGGATCAGGCTGACCACGCCATAGGCGAGGCTGGCGAGGATGTCGAAGCCGATCTGTGCAATCTCAGGCATGTCACTCCATCATCTCGGTGGCCACGAACCGGCCGTTCACTTGCCGCCGGAACTGCTGCTGCTACCGCCGCGGCGGGAGCCGCGGTAGCCGGTGCCGTAGTAGCCACCGCTGGTGCCCGAGCGCGACCGGGAGGTGGCGCACGCGCTGGCGATCTCGGCCTCGGAGGGCGAGGCGCCGGCATGGGTCGATCGGTACTGCGCGATGTACTGCTCCCGGCAGCGGGCGTTGCTGCTGCAGCCGACCAGTGGCAGCAGTGCCGCGCCACCGATCAGGGCGAGCAGCCCACGCCGTTTCAGTGCGTCGGACATGCCGCTCCCTCCCAGTTGGTCAGCACCTGTGCGGTGGACACAGTGTGCACGATCTCGCCGTGCTGCGGATAGAGGTGCCAGGTCTCCCAGGTGAGCACCTCGGTGGCACCGTCGCGGCGCACCGAGGCGCCGATCACGGTGCGGGCGTGCGGGTCGCCGGCGAAGCGCACGCCCAGGCGTACCGTGTGCTGCAACTCGTCCAGGCCGGCGGACACCGCCGCCATCGCGGCGGCATCGGGAGCCAGATCGAGCTCCATCCGGCAGGCGTACGCCCAGTCGCCGATCAGCTGCACGCTGCCGTTGGGAAAGTTCACCGGCTCCCCGTCGGTGCCGCAGGAGAGCGTCTCCACCCAGCGGCAGTCGCCGAGATCCAGCACCACCTGATGGGAGGCGCCGAGGATCCGCAGGGTGCAGCTCGCGCCGCCGGCGCTGGGCCCGGGGCATTCGGCCAGGGCGGTCGGCAGGGCGCGCCGACCGCGCCGAAGCGCCTTACCGGCGGAGAATCGCAGATCGCTCGCGCGGGTGTCCGCGAAGGGTGTCCGGGCGACCAGGTCAGTCACTGGGCTGTTCCTCCCACAAATTGTCCGCCGGATCCCCTCCGGCGGGCGAGCACAGTGTAGGCATGGACGGCCGGAGTCGTCCGTGTCGTTCCCGCAGTCGTGACCTGTTTGTGAGAAGTGGTTCATCTCCTCCGGTGGGCGCGCCGACCCGGCCCGGGTTTGGCGCCGGCGGGCGGACTCGCCAGAATGCCCCCATGCCATCGCCGAGCTCGGACACCAAGGCCGCGATCATCGACGCGGCGATCCGGTTGATGCGGCGCCAGGGATTCGAGCAGACCAGCCTGCGGGAGATCGCCGAGGAGGTCGGCATCACCAAGGCCTCGCTCTACTACCACTTCCCCTCGAAGCTGGCGCTGCTGGAGGCGATCCTGGATCCGGTGGTCGTCGAGTTCCGTGATGTCGCGGCCCAGTTGGCGGGCCTCACCCGCGATCGGGCCGGGGTGGAGCGGTTGATGCGGCGCTATCTCCAGGGGTTGGTACGCCACCGCGAGATCGGGTCGCTGGTGGCCACCGACCCCAGCGTGCTGAACGCCCTGGCCGAACGGGCCGGTGAGCTGGTCGAGGCCGGCAACCGGGTGCAGCGCTGGCTGGCCGGGCCGGACCCCTCCAATGCCGATCTGCTGCGCGCCCGCTGCGCCCTGGCCGCCGCCGGGGTCGCGCTCTCGGCCGGTGAGGTCGCCCCGGACGCCGGCGAGGACGAAGTGGTGGACGAACTGTTGCAGGTGGTCAACGAGCTGCTCCGCCTCTAGGCGGAGACGACCCCGGGTCGGTTCGGGGATCCGCCGGATTGGCCGGGGGTGGTGACAAGGCCTAATGTCTTCTACCGGCCGCCCGGTAGGTGAGCGGATGGCCGTTCCAGCTGCACCCGAGGAGTCCCCGTGGTCCGAGCCACCCGCCTCAGCCTGGCCAACCGGGCCGTGGTGATCCTGATCAGTCTGGTGATCGTCGGCTTCGGCCTGTACGCCACCACCTCGCTGAAGCAGGAGTTGTACCCATCGCTCAAGCTGCCCGGTGCGACCGTGGTCGCGGTCTATCCGGGGGCGCCCTCGCAGACGGTCGAGCGTGATGTCACCAAACCGATCGAGGACGCGGTGCGCGCGGTCAGCGGTGTCACCAAGGTCAACTCGACCTCCTCGGCGAACACCTCCCAGGTGCAGGTGGAGTGGGACTACAACGACGACCTGACCCAGATGGAGGGCAAGGTCCGGACCGCGGTGGACGGGGCCGCCGGCAAGCTGCCCGCCGATGTGAAGCCCACCGTCAGCGTCGGCAGCCTGGACGATCTTCCGGTCGCGCTGCTGGCGGTCTCCTCGAGCAAGGATCCCCTCCAGCTGGGCGACCAGTTGGAGAATGTGGCCGCGCCGCGGCTGCGCGCCCTGCCGGGCGTACGCGATGTGCAGGTGACCGGTCAGCAGGAACAGGTCGTCACCATCACCACCCGGCCCGCCGATCTGGATCGCTACTCGATCGACATGTCCCAGCTCAGCCAGCTGATCACGGCGTACCAGGCCGCGATCCCCGGTGGTCAGGTGGTCCAGGACGGCCGCAACGTGTCGATCCAGGTGGGCCGCAGCCTCGGCTCGGTCGAGGATGTGCGCAACATCCAGTTGCAGGGCACCGACGGGTCGGTGTCGCTGGGGCAGGTCGCCGATGTCACCGTCGGCCCCAAGGAGGCGACCAGCATCTCCCGGGTGAACGGCCGGCCCTCGCTCAGCCTGTCGATCACCAAGACCCCCGAGGCCAACACCGTCACCGTCTCCAACGAGGTCAAGGATCTGCTGCCCTCGTTGAGCCGGGAACTCGGTGACGACACCAGCTTCACCACGGTCTTCGACCAGGCGCCGTATGTGGAGCAGTCGATCCACGACCTGAGCACCGAGGGCGGGCTGGGCCTGCTGATGGCGGTGCTGGTGATCCTGGTCTTCCTGCTCTCGGTCCGCTCGACGATCATCACCGCGATCTCGATCCCGCTGTCGCTGCTGATCGCGATGATCGGGCTGTCTGTCGGCGGCTACACGCTCAACCTGCTCACCCTCTCCGCGCTGACCGTCGCGGTCGGCCGGGTCGTCGATGACTCGATCGTGGTGATCGAGAACATCAAGCGCCATCAGGGATTGGGCGAACCGTGGGGGACCGGGCTGATCGTCGGCGCGGTCCGCGAGGTGGCCGGCGCGGTCACCGCGTCGACCATCACCACGGTCGCGGTGTTCCTGCCGATCGCGCTGGTCTCCGGCCAGGTCGGTGAGCTGTTCCGCCCGTTCGCGGTGACCGTGTCGGTCGCCCTGCTGGCCTCGCTGGTGGTCTCGTTGACGATCGTGCCGGTGCTGTCCTACTGGTTCATGAAGCCGTCGAAAAAGCAGGCCGCGAAGCTCGCCGAGGAGGCGAACGGTCAGTCGCTGGCCTCCCACGAGACCCGGGAAACGCCCCTGCAGAAGGGATATCTCCCGGTCCTGCGCTGGACGCTGCGCCGGCCGCTGATCACCCTGGTGATCGCGGTGGTGCTGTTCGCCGGCACCATGATCGGCGCCACCCGGTTGAAGACCGACTTCCTCGGTGAGTCCGAGCAGACGACGCTGAACCTGAACCAGGAGCTGCCGGTCGGCACCGCGCTGACCGAGACCGATGCGAGCGCACGCAAGGTCGAGGCCATCCTGGCCGCCGACCCGGCCGTGCAGTCCTATCAGACCACTGTGGGCGGTGGCGGGTTGGCGGCGGCGTTCACCGGCGGCGGTGCACAGACCAACACCGCCTCCTACAGCATCACCCTGAAACCGGAGCCCAAGGACCCCGGTGCGGCGGCCCGGATCCGGGCCGCTGTGGAGAACCGGCCCGAACTGGGCAAGGTCACGCTCAGCCAGGGTGAATCGGTCGGCGCCAACAACCTCGAGGTGACCATCACCGGTCGCGACGAGGCCGCCCTGCAGCAGGCCAGCGATCAGGTCGTCGCGATGATGTCGGACCAACCGAGCGCCGCCGACGTGCGCTCCGACCTGGCGGAACGGCAGAGCGTGCTGCAGGTGAACGTACGCCCCGGTGACGCCGGTCGGTACGGGATGAACCAGGGCACCATCGGCCAGGCGGTGCTGCAGGCGGTTCAGGGTCAGACGCTCACCCAGGTCACCATCGACGGCCGCAGCCAGGACCTGGTGCTGCGCTCGGGGCCCCCGCTGCGGAACAAGCAGGAGTTGGAACAGCTGCAGCTGCCGGTCACCCAGCAGCAGACCGCCGATGCCCGCAAGCGGATCAGTGACGAGCTGACCGCGGAGCAGGACGCGCAGACGCAGAAGCAGCAGGACAAGGCGATGCAACAGCTCGACGACCAGCAGGAGCAGCTGGACAAGCAGCGCCGGGAACTGCGCGACAGCCGCGACGAGCTGAACAACCAGATCGCCCAGTTGCAGAGCGCCCCGCTGACCGCGGGTGCCGGAGCGGCCGCAGCCGGTGCCGGTGCGGGTGCTGGGGCCGGGGCGGGTGCCGCCGGGAGCGGAGGCGTACCCGGAGCGGCCGCGGGGCTCAGCCCGCAGCAGCAGGCCGCCGCCCAGCAGCAGGCTGCGGCGGCCGCCCAACAGCAGGCACTGGCCCAGGCCCGCGCGCAGCGCGACGAACAGGTCAAGCAGCTGCGGGAGCAGGCGAGCAAGCTGAACGACCAGCTCGATGCGCTGGACGAACAGCAGACCAAGCTGAACGACTCGCGCACCGAGGCCGCGGAGTCGCAGCAGCAGGCCGAGGAGATGAAGCAGAAATCCGAACTGGCCAAGAACATCAAGGGTGAACCGCGGCGGCTCACCGAGGTCGCCGATGTGGTCGAGGTGCCGGTGTCCGCGGCGATCAAGCGAGCCGATGGGGAGCGGACGGTGACGATCACCGCGGCGAACACCTCCGGCGATCTGTCCACCGCGACCCGCGATCTGCAGGCCGGGTTGGACCGGTTGCAGCTGCCCACCGGCACCCAGGCCCAGATCGCCGGCGTCTCCACCGAACAGCAGGACGCCTTCCAACAGCTCGGAATCGCCATGCTGGTGGCGATCGCGATCGTCTACATGGTGATGGTGGCGACCTTCCGCTCCCTGCTGCAGCCGCTGATCCTGCTGGTGTCGGTGCCGTTCGCCGCGACCGGTGCGATCGGCCTGCTGCTGGCCACCGGCACCGCGCTCGGGATCCCGTCGATGATCGGGTTGCTGATGCTGATCGGCATCGTGGTCACCAACGCGATCGTGCTGATCGACCTGGTGAACCACTACCGCAACGAGGGCGCCGACATCGACGATGCGGTGATCCACGGCGCCCGGTTGCGGCTGCGGCCGATCATCATGACCGCACTGGCCACCATCATGGCGCTGGTGCCGATGGCGATCGGGATCACCGGCGGCGGGGTGTTCATCTCCAAGTCGCTGGCGATCGTGGTGATCGGCGGCCTGGTCTCCTCGACGCTGCTCACCCTGGTGCTGGTACCGGTGCTCTACCACCTGGTGGAGAAGTTCCGGGAGCGGATCTCCCACCGGAACAGGGATTCCGGCAAACAGGACGACGACGGCGACACCGTCCCGCTGCAGCAGATGATGGAACCCGACGCCGGCTGAGCGAGCGAGGAACGAGCGAGTCGAAGCCCGCTGGGCCCATCTCCCGTAGGCTGCCTCCATGGCGACGAAGTCCGAGGCGGTCGAGCTCGAGGTGGGCCCACACACGGTGCGCCTCAGCAGCCCCGATCGGGTCTACTTCCCCGAGCAGGGGTGGACGAAGCTGGACGTCGCCAACTACTACCTGTCGGTGGGGGACGGGATCGTCCGGGCGCTGCGGGAGCGGCCCACGATGCTGCACCGCTTCCCGAAGGGGCTGGCCGGCAAGAAGGTGCACCAGAAGCGGTTGCCCGCCGGTGCCCCGGACTGGGTGGACACCGTCGAGCTGTTCTTCCCCCGCTACGGGTTGACCGCCGACGAGCTGTGCGTCACCGAGCTGGCCCAGGTGATCTGGGCGGTGCAGATGTCCACCGTCGAATTCCATCCCTGGAACTCCCGGCGCGGCCACGTGGAGCAGCCCGATGAGTGGCGGATCGACCTGGACCCGATGCCGAACTGTCCCTTCGAACGGGTGCAGCGGGTCGCGCATGTGGTGCAGGAGGTGCTCGACGAGCTCGGCATCACCGGTTACCCGAAGACCTCCGGCGGCAAGGGTCTGCACGTCTACGTCCGAATCCGTCCCGACTGGGGTTGGCAGGACGTCCGCCGGGCCGCGCTCGCGTTCGCGCACGAGGTGGAACGCCGGGCGCCGAGCGAGGTGACCACCGCCTGGTGGCGGAGGGACCGGCCCGATGACGTGGTCTTCGTCGACTACAACCAGAACGCCCGCGACCACACGATCGCTGCGGCGTACTCCTTGCGCGGGGTGCCGGCCGGTACCGTCTCGACCCCGATCCGGTGGGATGAGGTCGACGAGGTGGACCCCCGGGACTTCACGCTGGCGAGCGTCCCGGCCCGGTACGCCGAACTGGGTGACCTGACCACCGGGATCGATGAGGTGGCATACGGTCTGGAACCGCTGCTGGAGTGGGCCGATCGGCAGGGCGCCGAGCTCCCCGACGCCGACGCCTGAGCCGCGCGGTCAGAGCAGCGGAGCGATCAGCACCGAGACGGTGTGGATCGCCAGACCGGCCAGCGCACCGACGACGGTGCCGTTGATCCGGATGAACTGCAGGTCCCGGCCGACGAACAGCTCGATCCGCCGGCTGGCCTGGTCGGCGTCCCAGCGTTCGACGGTGTGCGAGATGACCTGGGCGACGTCGGCACCGTAGCGCTCGACCAGGAATCCGGTGATGTCGGCGAGCCGGGCCTCGAGTCGTTCCCGCAACGCCGTGTCGGTCGCCAGATTGTGCCCCAGTTCGGCGAGCCAGCCGTCACCCCGCCGCCACAGCGTGGACCCCCGATCGGCCATCGCCTCCAGCAGCGAATCGCGGACCGACTGCCACAACGAGACGGCGGTGCTGCCGATCCCGGGGTGGGACAGCAGGCGTTCCTTCAGCGCCTCACCGCGGCGGCGCACCGAGGCATCGTGCTGCAGATCGTCGGCCAGCGTCGCGAGCATGTCGTCGATGGCGATCCGGGCCGGGTGGTCGCGGGTGTCGCGGACATTGCGCACCCACTCCAGGGCCTGCTTGTAACCCCAGTCGACGACCCGGCGATCGACCCAACCGGGGCTCCAGCTGGGTGCGCGTTCCCCAACCACAGCAGTGAATTTCTCCGGATGGCGGAGCAACCAGGAGTGGATCTCGCCGAATGCCAGGTCGACCAGCCCGCGGTGCGCATCGTCGGCGACGATGCCCTCCAGGAAGGCGCCGGCGATCGGGGACAGCTCCTCGGTGCGCAACCGCGGCAGGGCCACATCGTCCACCAGGGAACGGATGTCGTCGTCGGGGATGCGGCGCAGCACCACCTCGCCCAGGCTGGTCGCCTCGGTCAGCACGCGTTGCCGGTTGCGGTCATCGGAGAGCCAGTCGGCGACCTTGGTGCCGATCTCGGCCGAGGCGAGCTGCTCGCGGAACACGTCGGCGGTGAGGAAGTGCGCGGTGACGAACTGCTGCAGGCTGCGGCCGAGTTCGTTCTTGCGCCGTTTGACCAGGGCCGTGTGCGGGATCGGGATGCCCAGCGGGTGCCGGAACAGGGCGGTGACGGCGAACCAGTCGGCGAGCGCACCGACCATGCCCGCCTCGGCGGCGGTGTTCACGAAGCCGAGCACGCTCTCCGCCGGCCGGCCGAGGGTGAGCAGATAGACGATCGCGGCGAACACGAGCAGCGAGGTCGCCACGAACCGCATCCGCCGGAGACCGGCCCTGCGTTCCTGGTCGCCGGGGGCCTCCAGCAGATCGGTGGTCACCGCTCCATGGTGCCGCGCGGGCGCGGCGGTTCCAACATCAGCACCGCGATGAGTCCGATCAGCGCGATCGCGGCCGGCAGCAGGGTGGCCTGCCCCATCGCCAGGGTGAAGGAGTTGGCGGCGGCGGCCGGATCCGGCGGCCCGCCGGCGGCCATCTCCGCCGCGATCCGGGACTGCATCACCGTCGCGATGCCGGCCGAACCGAGGACGGCGCCGAGCTGGCGGGTGGTGTTGTAGACCCCGGCCCCCGCGCCCGCGCGATGCGGCGGCAGGTTGCGGGTGGCCGAGACCGACAGCGGCCCCCAGATGCCGGCGTTCGCGACACCGATCAGGAAGGCGGGCAGCAGCAGCCAGAGCACCGACCAGCCCGGTCGGATGACCAGCGCCTGGATCACCAGACCGGCGCCCATCAGCACGAAGCCGGCGACGGCGTACCACTTCGGGTCGTGCCGGTCGATCAGCTTGCCGGCGAGCGGCGCCAGGGCCCCGGAGGCCACCGCCATCGGCAGCGTGAGCAGGGCGGCCAGTGTCGGGGTGAGGCCGCGGATGTTCTGTGTGTACAGCATCATCGGGAACACCATCGAGGTCACCATGGCACCCATCGAGGCGATTCCCAGGTTGGCCGCGGAGAAGTTGCGATCCTTGAACAGATCGAGCGGGACGAGCGGCTCGCCGCGCTGTTTCGCCTGCCACACAACGAACAGAGCCATCACCACGACACCGGTGATGATCAGCCCCCAGACCGAGATCGGACCGGTGATCGTGCCCCAGTCGTAGTTCGAGCCCTCCTCGATGCCGAAGACCAGGCAGAACATGCCGACGGCGCTGAGCACCACCCCGACCAGGTCGAAGCGGTGCTGATGCTTCTCCAGGGCCGGAGCGTTGCGCAGCACCATCCAGAAGCCGATCAGGCCGACCGGCAGGTTGACGAAGAAGATCCAGCGCCAGCCCAGGCCGTCGACGAGTACGCCACCGAGCAGCGGGCCGATCAGGGTCGCGACGCCGGCGGTGGCGCCCCAGATGCCCATCGCCGCGCCGCGGCGGTGCGCCGGGAAGAGCCGGGTGATGAAGGCCATCGTCTGCGGGGTCATCATCGCCGCGCCCAGGCCCTGCACCACCCGGGCGACGATCAGCACCTCGATGTTCGGGGCGAATCCGCAGGCGGCCGAGGCGAGCGTGAAGACGGTCAGCCCGATCAGATACAGGTTCTTGGGGCCGAAGCGGTCACCGAGCCGGCCGGTGATCAGCAGCGGCACCGCGAAGGCCAGCAGATAGGCGCTGGTCACCCAGACGACCATGCCGACATCGGCCTGCAACCCCTGCATCAGTGCCGGGGTGGCGATCGAGACGATCGTCTGGTCGACCAGGATCATGAAGAAGCCGAAGAGCAGGGACCACAGCGCGGGCCAGGCCTGCGCGGATTCCCTCTCCTGGGTGGCCTGGGTGGTCATGCGTTGTCCTTCGCAGCGGTTCGGGTGGGCAGGGTGGTCCAGTCGATCTCGCCGGCCGCGATGGCCGCCGCGGTGCGGGCGCACCAGTCACGTTCGGCACCCGTCGAGTGCCGGATCAGGTCGAGGTCGAGCCAGAAGCGACGCGGCAGGGCGCGCTCGTCGAGGAGACCGGCGACCAGGTCCATGGTCTCCAGCCGGCTGTCCAGGGCGACCGTGCGCTCCTGCAGCATCATGGCCGCCTCGTCGGCCGGCAGGTTGTGCATCTCACCGACCGCGACCGGGAACTGGGGGTATTCCTGCACCGGTTCGCGCAGCAGCTCGCGGATCCGTTCGTCGAGCCGGTGCCGGCCCTCGGCGGTGATCCGGTAGACGGTCCGCTCCGGCCGGTTGCCCGCACTCTCGGTGCCCAGTTCGGCCAGCAGGCCGGCCTCGGCGAGCCGGTTGATCGTGTGGTAGAGCGTGCCGGCACTCAGCTTGACGGTCTGTTCCTCACGCCGTGCCCGCATGGTCGCGTACACGTCGTAGGGGTGCCGCGGCTGCTCGGCGAAGATCGCCAGCGCGGCGATGGCGAGCGGGTTGAGCTGCACGAGTCCTCCAGGTTGGATATTCCAGATGGAATATACGCCGGGGAGGGCGCGCGGTTCAAGGGGATCACCGGTTCGGGCTGTTCTGGATCTGACCGGTGGAGATCCCGATCGAGCGGAGACTGGCGAAGACGGCTTCGGCACGCGCGGTGAGGCTGACATCGGGGCGATGGGCCACCACGACCGAGTTCTCCGGCAAGGGATCGGTGAGCGGGATGTAGACCAGCGGCCACCCCTCGATGCTGTCGTGCCGCATCACCCGGGCCATCGTGATGGTGTACCCCATGCCGCGCGCCACGAGTGAGCGCACGGTCTCGATATTTGCCGTACTGGCAAGGATCCGCGGCGTCAGGCCGCGGTCGCCGAAGAGCGCGAGGGTGGCTTCGGCGTGGGGCCCGATGTCCAGCAGGACGAGTCGCTCCTCGACCAGTTCCGCCAGGCGCAGCCCGCGGCGCCGACCGAATCGGTGGCGCGGGGAGATCTGCACCCGAGACTGTGTCGGCATCAATCGGATGAACTCCAGATCGGGATCGACCTGGCTCTCGAACATGCAGGCCAGCTCGAGATCGCCCTCCCGCAATCGCGCCTGGAGTTCGTCGGCCGGGGACTCCAGCACCTCGACCTGCAGTTCGGGGTAGGTCTGCTCCAACCGCTCCAGCAGTTCGGGGATCAGGGTGGGGGAGAGTGAAGGGAAGCAGCCGACACCGACGGAGCCGACGAGCTTGCCGTGCAGCTGGTTCGCGATCGTGCTCAACTCGGTCACCGCGGTGTGGATCTCCCGGGCCTGCGCCACCACCGCGCGACCCGCCGGCGTGAGCGCGGCGCCCTTGGCGCGGCGACGCACGGTGAGGGGTACGCCGATGACGTGCTCCAGTTCGTCGAGGCCGAGCGAGAGGCCGGTGGGTGACATGTGCAGGGCCCGGGCGGCGGCCTGCAAGGACCCGTGGTCGGCAACGGCCACCAGGAAGCGCAGCTGGCGCAGGGTCGGCTCATTCATCTGCTGATCATAGGTAACTGCCCTGTTTTCGGTGGTTTTCAAAGGGTTTTCCGGCTTCGCACAATGTTTCGCATCGGCGCAGTACGGACGCTGACCCTGCAAGGAGGCAGATGTGACAGCTCGGCACCCGCTCTCGGTGATCACCCTCGGCACCGCCGGCGGTCCCCGCTACTGGGGCCCGCGGCCCCGCAGCGGAATCGCGACGGCGGTCGTCGTCGGCGACGCGACCTACCTCATCGACGCCGGTTACGGCGCGGCCGGTCAGCTGCACCGAGCCGGCCTCGGCTTCGAATCGCTGCGCGGGGTGCTGCTCACCCATCTGCATTCCGATCATGTCGTCGACCTGCCCGGGGTGATGATGTTCGGGCAGACGGCGATGGAGCGCTACCCGGACAACCCGCTGCCGATCTACGGACCCGGCGACCGCGGTGCCCTGCCGCCGATCTCGGCCGGCGCCACCAGCGCCCCCGAGCTGCCGAACCCGCAGCACCCGACACCGGGTACCGCCGAGATGGTCGACCTGCTGATCCAGGCCTTCGGCACCGATTACACCGACCGGATCCGCGACTCGCTGAAGCCGAACCCGAAGGACGTCTTCCGGGGCGTGGACATCGACTTGCCGGCCGGGACCGGGTTCCACCCGAACGAGAACCCGCACCCGGCGGATTTCGAACCCTTCCTGGTGCACAGCGACGATCGGGTGCAGATCACCGCCACCCTGGTGAAGCACGCCCCGATCGCACCGGCGTTCGCGTACCGGATCGACACCGAGGAAGGATCGGTCGTCGTCTCCGGCGACACCGCGCCCAGCGACAACCTGGTCCGGCTCGCCCGCGGTGCGGATCTGCTGCTGCACGAGGCCATCGACCTGGACACGATCGCCGCCATCTACGGCCGCCGCAGGCCCGAAGGCGTCGACGCCATCATGCGGCACCACCGGAACGCCCACACCACCCCCGCGGCGGCGGGTGAGATCGCGGCACGTGCCGAGGTCGGCGCCCTCGCTCTGCACCACATCGCCCCCGGCGACGCGGATCCCAGCGTCTGGCTGGCCGCCAAGTCGACCTTCGGCCGGACCGTGCTGGTCCCGGACGACCTGCAGATCATCCCCATCGATCGGCACTGAAGTTCCATTCCACCGGACGGCCCGACCGGGCCGTTCACCGCAGAAAGGACGCCCGATGTCTACAACGGCGCAGACACCGGCAACACTCAACACCCCGCAGATGCGGCGCATCCTGGCTTCGGCCTTCCTCGGCAGTGCGATCGAGTTCTATGACTTCGCACTCTTCTCCATCGCCGCGGCGCTGGTCTTCAACAAGGTCTTCTTCGCCGGCATGGATCCGGTCGTCGGCACCTTCGCCTCGTTCATGGCACTGGCCACCGGATATGTCGCCCGGCCGCTCGGCGGGGTCATCTTCGGCCACTTCGGCGATCGCATCGGGCGCAAGAAGATGCTGGTGCTGTCGATGCTGCTGATGGGTGCTGCCACCGTCGCCCTCGGTCTGCTGCCCGGATCGGCGCAGATCGGTGCCCTGGCCCCGATCCTGCTGGTCACCCTGCGGGTCGTCCAGGGCATCGCTGTCGGTGGTGAATGGGGCGGGGCGGCGACCCTCGCGCTCGAACACGCGCCGGGTGGGCGCCGCGGTCTGGCCGCGACCTTCGCCAGCTCCGGCGGTCCCGCAGGCGTACTGCTCGCGACGCTGGTCACCTCGGCCTTCACGCTGCTGCCGCAGCAGCAGTTCCTCGCCTGGGGGTGGCGGATCCCGTTCCTGCTCAGCCTGGCGCTGGTGATCATCGGCCTGTGGGTCCGCTCCTCGGTCGCGGAGAGCCCGATCTTCGTCGCCGCCACCAAGAAGGTGGAGGAGCGCCGCATCCCGATCGCGGAGGTGCTGCTGAAGCACCCGAAGATGGTCGTCGTCGGCATCCTGGTGGCCTCCGCGCAGTTCACCGTCGGCGGCATCATGACCGTCTGGGCGGTCTCCCGGGCCGTGCAGAGCGGAGCGAACCAGACCCAGGTGCTGAACATCAAGGCCGGCTCCGCGGTCATCGTGCTGATCGTGACCTTCACCGCCGCGGCCCTGTCCGACCGCTACGGCCGCAAACTGATCATGGCGATCGGCATGATCGGGATGGCGCTGTTCACCTACCCGGCCCTGGTCCTGGTGGAATCCGGGTCGGTACGCAACTTCGCGATCGCCCTGGTGGTCGCCCAGATCTTCCAGTCGATGACCTTCGGGCCGCTGGCCGGCTACCTCTCCGAACTGTTCCCGACCAAGGTCCGGTTCACCGGTGCCTCGCTCACCTATCAGGGCGGATCCACCCTCGGCGCCGGGTTCTCCCCGGCCATCGCGACCGCCGTGATCGCTGCTGGCGGCGTCGGCGCCCTGGCGGGTGCCTGGAGCGGGCTGCTGGTGCTCTGCCTGCTGGCGCTGCTCCTCGGCTCGCCGCGGGGACGGGACAGGATCGACCTCGAGGCGATCGACGAGCAGGAGGCGGCGGAGGACGGGGCGGCACCGGTCGCTCCGGAGCCGAAGACCGGCTCGGCGGCCGGGTGAGCCTCAGCCCTCCGGTGCGACGCGGATGGCGTTGGCGGTGGACCAGCTGAGGTGGATCGCGTCGTCGCCGACGGTGACCCGGATGGCGTCGGCGGCCTCGTTGACCTCCTCGACCTGCAACCCGGTGCCGACGGTGACGTGCAGTCCCTCCAGGTGCCGGAGCACCTCCGGGGAACGGTCGGAGACGCGGATCACCCGCACCCGATCGCCGGGTGCGGTCTGGCTGAGCGCCTGGTCCGCGGTGACCGTGAGATTGCCGTCGCGGTCCGGGATCGGGTCACCGTGCGGGTCGTGGCTGGGATGGCCGAGCACGTCGTCCATCCGGTCCAGCACCAGATCGGAGACCGCGTGCTCGAGCCGGTCGGCCTCATCGTGGACCTGGTCCCAGGGCACCCCGAGCTCGCGGACCAGATAGGTCTCCAGGATCCGATGCCGGCGTACGATCTCGACCGCGATCGCGCGACCCGGCTCGGTCAGGCTGATCGAACCGTACGGCTCGTAGTCCAGGAAGCCGTCCCGGGCGAGCTTCTTCAGGTTCGCTGAAACGGTCGAGGGCGTCACGCCGAGCTGGGCCGCCAGATCCGAGGTGGTCGGCGTGCCGCCGGGCCACTCATGGGCCTTCCAGATGAGCGTGACATAGTCCTCGACCACCCGGGTGACCGCAGGATGAGGCATCCCGGTCATTCTAGGAGCGATTCCCCGCACCGGCGGTGACCGATTCGCGTTCCGGGGCGTCGGCCACCGCCTGCGCCTTCTTGAACGGTGCGGCCAGGGTCGCCAGGATGTCGCGCCGGTGGGCGATCAGGAAGCCGAGGGCGAACACCGTCTGGATCGCGCTCAACACGTACCGGCCGCCGGTATCGGTGACGAAGAACTGCACCGCGAACAGCACCGCCAGCCCGATCGCCGACCAGAGCCGGAAGCGCAGCGCGATGATGATCGCCACACCCAGCACCGTCTGGGTCGCGGTCAGCACGAACTCCTCCACCTGCCGCCCGTCCAGGGGCAGCGCAGCGGTGCCGCCACCGATCCAGTACGCCACCGGCAGCGAACCGACCAGCAGGCTCCACTGGTTCACCTTGGAGGCGATCAGGGTGCCGATCGCCGCGGCCCCGTGGCCGCGGAGGGCGAACATCACCGCGATGATGAACTCCGGCGCCTCGGAGGCCAGCGGCGCCAGCCACTGCACCAGGAAGTAGCTGTCGATGCCGAGCGAGGTGCCGGAGGCGACCAGCGCCTCGGCGAACGGTTCGGCGGAGGTGAGGATGATCGCCGCGGAGACCAGGAACAGTGCCACCACGGTGATCCGCCGGGACCGGGTCGGCATTCCCGCGATCAGCGCCGCGGCGCCGACGAACTCCTCCTCCTCGTCCTCGTGCACCCGGCTGGCGCGCCACAGATACAGCACGAACATGGCGATCAGCACGAGACCGAACCACAGCGGAATGCTGCCCAGCAGCGGAATCGCGAACGCGATCACCGACAGCACGGCCAGGAACCCGATGTCGAGGCGCGCCTCGCCGGGCAGTCTGAGGAACCGGTTCAGCCCCGCGCCACCGGCGTCGGCGGACTGGCGGCGGCGCGCCACCACCAGGGCGACGATCACCACCAGCGGCCAGCCGAAGCCGAGCAGCAGCCGGTTCGAACCGGTCATGTTGGCGGCGGCGAAGTGGGTGTACGCCGGATCGGAGCCGGCGCGGAAGGCGTAGTAGAGATCGACCGCGTACTCGGGCAGCACGGCGATCAGCGCGAGCAGGGCGATCGCCAGGGTGCCGGAGATGTCCTTCTGCGCCGCCTCGGCGGCCCAGGCGAGCAGGAAGGCGGCGGCCACCACCGCTGCGCCGAAGATGAAAAGGTCGGCGACCGGGGTGAACTCGATCCCGGTCACCCGCATTGCGATCGCGGGGGCTGCGATCACCAGACAGAGCAGAATGCGTCGGACGAGAGCCGCTGGCATGACGTGCCTTTCTCAGCAGCTGCCATGGCCTCGGATGGGGGTCCTCGGCCACGACAACATCGGCCGAAGGTCTCGCTCGCCTCACCGGAGGTGCTACGCCGGGCAGCCATCCGCGGCCGCCATTGTGTCGACGCAGCTCACCCGGACCGACGCCCGAGCGGAACTACTCCCCTTCGCGCAACAGGCTTTCGCGCGCGGTGCGGGTGTGTCTACGGACAACTGAATGTTTGATGAGCCAAACCTTGGTTCGAGACGCTGCGGGCCCTGGTGGCGGCGGTGGAATAGTTGGTCCAGTGAAATAGTTTTGGTGGCATGACTGAAACGATCCGTACGAACAACGACACCTTGACGATCGAGGTCTGGTCCGATGTGGCCTGCCCGTTCTGCTATCTCGGTGAGCAGAACCTCGAACTGGCGCTGGAGTCCTTCGCGCACCGCGACCAGGTCGAGATCGTGGCCCGCAGCTTCGAACTCGACCCCACCGCCCCGGTCGGCGAACACCGCCCGATGGTCGAGGCGCTGGCCGAGAAGTTCGGTACCAGCCCCGCCCAGGTGGCGGCGATGCAGCGCGGCATCGCCGAGCGCGCCAAGGCCGCCGGCCTGGCGTACGACACCAGTGACGCCCAGATCACCAACACCTTCGACGCGCACCGGCTGGTGCACCTGGCCGCCGAATCCGGCAAGGGGATGGAGCTGCTGCGCGCGTTGATGCAGGGCTACTTCGCTGAGGGTCTGCGCGCCGGTGACCCGGAGGCGCTGGTCGCCGTCGCCCGCCGGGTCGGCCTCGACGAGACCCGGGTGCGCGAGGTGCTCGCCGGCGACGACTACGCCGACGCCGTCCGGGCCGACCAGCAGCGGGCCCGCTCGATCGGGGTGAGCGGAGTGCCGTTCTTCCTGATCGCGGACCGGTACGCCCTCTCCGGCGCGCAGCCGGTGGCGACCTTCGCCTCCGCACTCGATCAGGCCTGGGCCGCCGAACACCCGATCCAGGTCATCGGGGATGCCGACGGCGCCGTCTGCACCGGCGACTCCTGCGCGATCTGACCGGCCCCACGTTGGTTGAGCGAGCGGCGAAGGAGCGAGTCGAAGCCATCGGGAAACCCCCTTGCCTGCATGAAACCCCTGCTGCAGTGGGGGTTTCACGCATCTGAGGGTGGTTTCACGCCGAGGGGGTCAGGTGCTCGAACCAGTCGGGTGTCGATGAGGGTGCGCAGCTCCTCGCACTCGCGGGCATCCAACGAACCGATCACGGGGGCGCCGTCGAGCATCGCTGGGGCGAGCGCGGTCCGTACCGCACGACCCCGTTCGGTCAGTGACAGCCGGCGGGCGCGCCGGTCGTCGGGGTCCGGTTCGCGGGTGATCAGCCCGGCCCGCTGCAGCTGATCGGCGAGCGCGGTGAGGTGGGAGGGTTCACAGGCGGTCGCCTCGGCGGCGTGCTGCATCCGCATCGGCTCCTCGAGGATCAGCAGCAGCCGGGCCTGCGGGGCGCTGATCTCGAAGTCGCGGGCCACCTGCTCGATGTGGCGGCGCAACTCGATGCTGGCCCGCAGCAGGGCGTCCAAGGCGTCCATCCGGGCGCGGTCCTCCCTCGTGCGGGATGTGGCACCGGCTCTGGCGTTCATGCCTCCCCCTTCCTCTCCACCATCTCAGATTACTTGGTTCAGTGAAGGAATAACTTCATTGAGTGAACTGTTGGGCTCGTCGTGGTATTCCTGCCACCCGATCTGGAGGTATCCCTCGTGACCATCACGACCATCATTCTCACCGCCCTGCTGACGCTCGGCTTCCTCGGGGCAGGTGTCGGCAAACTGCGGCGCAGCCAGCCGGTCACCGGCACCCTGGAGGGCCTCGGCGTGAGCCCCGGGCTGCAGCGGACGATCGGCATCCTCGAGGTGCTCGGCGCGATCGGCGTCATCGTCGGTCTCTTCCTGCAGCCGCTCGGCATCCTGGCCGCCATCGGCCTGGTGCTGATGATGATCGGCGCGATCATCTTCCACCTGCGCGCCAAGGACAGCGTCAAGAACTCCGCCGGCGCCCTGGTGCTGCTGGTGTTCTCCGGCCTCGTGCTCAGCCTCCAGCTGATCACCGCCTGATCGCCCCACCCGAGTTCGGCAGAGGTACGCCTGAGATGTTCGGTTCGATTCCCTACAAGTGGCTGGTGGCGGTGGCCTTCGTCACCGGCCTCTTCCTCGAGATCCTCGACATGACGGTGCTGAACACCGCCCTGCCGATCCTCGGTGAGCACTTCGGTGCCGACACCGCCACCCTGCAGTGGCTGGTCACCAGCTATCTGATCAGCCTGGCGGTGTTCATCCCGGCCTCCGGCTGGGTGGCCGACCGATTCGGCGACAAGAACACCTTCGTGCTCGCACTCGCCATCTACACCGCCGCCTCGCTGTGGGCCGGGCTCGCCAACTCGGTCCCCGAGCTGCTGATGGCCCGGATCACCCAGGGCGTCGGTGGCGGTCTGCTCACCCCGGTCGGTACCGCGATGCTGTTCCGCGCGTTCCCGCCGCACGAACGGGCCCGGGCCTCGGCCATCCTGGCGATCCCGACCACTCTGGCACCCGCCCTCGGCCCGGTGCTGGGTGGCTGGCTCGCCGACAACATCTCCTGGCGCTGGGTCTTCCTGCTCAAGGTGCCGGTCGGCGTACTCGGCCTGATCTTCAGCATCCTCGCGCTCAAGGCGGGGGAGAAGGTGGCCCGCGATCGGCTCGACGTGGCCGGTTTCCTCACCGGTGGTGCCGGCCTGGCGACCCTGCTCGTCGGCATGGAACGCGGCGCCCGGGAGGGGTGGAGTGATCTGCCCGCACTCGCCCTGGTCGCCACCGGGGTGCTGCTGGCCACCGCCTTCGTGATCGTCGAACGCCGGGTCCGGGCGCCACTGATCGACCTGAAGCTGCTCCGCAACCGGATGTTCCGGATCGGCAACCTGATCATGCTGCCCGCCGCCGGTGCGACCATGGGCGCGCTGTTCGTGGTGCCGATGATGGTGCAGACCACGATCGGGCTGTCGGCCACCGAATCCGGTCTGCTGACCATGTTCCAGGCCTTCGGCATGCTGGTGATGCTGCCGTTCACCAACCGCGTCTTCCAGCGGGTCGGACCGCGCCGGATGATGATCGGCGGGTTCGCCGCGATCACCCTCAGCCAGGTGTTGTTGTCCTTCGTCGGTCCGGAATCCAGCCTCTGGCTGATCCGCGCGGCGATGTTCGTGATGGGTCTGGCCGGTGCGTTCATCATGGTGCCGGTGCAGGCGGCCGCGTTCTCCACCATCTCCGGCAAGGACACCGCGCGCGCGACCGCACTGTTCTCCACCACCCGCCAGGTCGCAGCCGGGGTCGGGGTCGCGGTGCTGGCCACCACGCTCACCGTCCGGCTGGCCACGCATCTCGGTTCGCTGACCGGGCCGGTGACCGAGGCGGCCCGCGTCCAGGCCGCATTCGCGGCGTACCACGACGTGTTCCTGGTCGGTGCGGTGCTGGCCGCGCTCGGCGTCCTGGTTTCCTTCTGGGTCAGGGATTCGGAGGCGGCGGCGAGCCGTACGCCGGTGCCGGCCAAGGCGGTCGACCCGGCCAGCCCGGTGACCGAACCGGAAGCCTCCTGAGGCGTACCCCCCCCGGGGCTCAGGCCTCGGGGGTGCCCTGCTGGAAGCGCTGCACCCAGTCGTTGTCGGAGCGCACCCACACCGAACTGCGCAGCGTGCTCCGGGCGTCGCTGACCGCGCGCCAGAGCAGCAGCACCTGATCGGTGGCCGGGCGCTGGGCCTCGACCAGTTCGAGGTCGGTGGGTTCGGCGAGCGGGCCGATCGAGCTGAGCAGCTCGGCCCGCCGCCAGATGCGGCCCGACGCACCGATCTCGCACCAGTCGGGGTGCAGCAGTGCCGCCACCCGGCTCGGGTCGGCGCGGACCGCGTCGGTGAGCAGCGAGCGTTCCAGCTCCACCACCCGTTCCTCGGCGGCGAGGTCCTCGTCCAGCTCCGGCAGCTCGAACAGCGCCGGAATCTCCTCGGTCTGGTTCGGGCGCACCTGCGGATGCGCGGACGAGCCGCCGGCGTACCCGGGTCCGGTCGCCGGTTCCTTTCCCTGCTGGTACGCCACCGCGGCCGCCCGGGCGCGCGCATCGGCGGCCTCGTTCAGCTCATGCCCGGCGTGCCCCTTGACCCACTCGAACACCACCCGGCGCCCCTGCATCGCCTGATCGAGGGCCTTCACCAGCTCGACGTTCTGCACCGGCTTGCCGTCACCCTTGCGCCACCCGCGCCGCTTCCAACCCGGGGTCCACTTCGAGATCACGTTGATCGCGTACTGGCTGTCGCACAGCACCCGGAGATCCTCGGTGACGTGCGCGGTCTGCTGCAGCAGATCCAGCACCGCCATCAGCTCGCCCATGTTGTTGGTGCCGTGCGGCCAACCACCTGCTGCCCAGCAGTCGTCGTCGACGTACCAGGCCCACCCGGCCGGTCCGGGATTGCCGAGGGCCGAGCCGTCTGCTGCCGCGGTGATCGTCACCGCGCGATCTTCCCATGTCGGCGGAACCGGCGCTTCCCACCACGCCAGAACTGGCGGGTCATCGGCCGGGTCAGATAGGTACCGAGGCTGGATCCGGCGGCCAGCGCCAGCCCGACACCCGCGGCGGTCATCAGCGTCACCATCCCGGTCACGGTGTCCACCGCGGCCTGGTTGCTGGTCAGCAGCAGGACGCCGCGATAGACCATCGAGCCGGGCATCAGCGGCACGATCGCGGCGGTGATCAGCGCCAGTGCCGGTACGCCGAGCCGCGGCGCGAGCGTCCGGGCGATCACCGCCGACAGCACCGCGGCGACCGCGCAGGAACCGATCTCGCCGAAGCCGAGCCCGCCCGCGGCCAGATAGGCGAGCAGGGTTGCCACTCCGAGCAGCGAGGCGACCCAGACCGCGCGCAGGCTGGCGTGGCAGGCGACCGCGAACGAGGCGGAGATGATCAGCGAACCGATCACCAGCTGCACCGGGCCCGCGACCAGCTGCGGAGCCGCCGGGGTGAGCAGCACCGAGACACCCAGCCAGGTGCCGAGCCGGAGCATCACCAGCAGCCCGGTGACGATGCCCAGGGTCAGCACCACCACCTCGAAGGCGCGGGCCGAGGCGGTGACATAGAAACTGTCCAGACTGTCCTGGGCGGCACCGACCACCGACATACCGGCCAGCAGCAGCACGATGCCGGCGGTCACCGTCAGCGTCGGTTGGGTCTCCCGCAGCCCCGGCAGTCCCATAGCCTGGGCCCACTGCAGCAGCAGCGTGGCACTGGTCGCGACCGCCGCGCCGACCACCTGCTGGAAGAACGCGGGCACCCGCCGCCGGGCCAGGAACTGCAGGGCGATGTCGATCAGGCAGGTGGCCAGGAAGGTCACCAGCATGACGATCGGTTGCGCACCCCAGAGCAGCCCCAGACCGATCGAGACCCCGCCGTTGGAGACCACCACCACCCACCGTCGATAGGGGTGCGGGGCATGGTTCAGCCGGCGGAACTGGCCGTTCGCCTCGGCAGCGGTGAGCTCACCGGCCTCGATCTGCTCGACCAGTTCCATCACCCGCTGCACCCGGGTGAAGTCGGTGGTCCGGGCGCGCACCACGCGCAGCGTCGACATCGGCTCACGGTTGCGGGGCTGCCAGGACAGCGTGATCGAGGTGTAGGTGACATCGCAGTTCACCCCGCGCAACCCGTAGGCCCGGGTGATCCGCAGGGCGGTGGTGGTGACGTCGTTGGCCGAGGCGCCGGAGCTGAGCAGCAGATCCGAGACATCGGTCGCCAGGTCGAGCACCCGCAGCGCCTGCCGGGTCTCCTCGGCGATCTCGTTCTCCTCCGGGGGAGCGGGCTGTGCCGGAGGCGGTGGCACGACCGCATCACGCAACCGCCGACGCACCCCGCCGAAGAACCCCTGCCGCACCATGTGCCTAGGGTGGCCGCAGGCCCCCACCACTGACAAACCCACGCCGGTGTCGGTCCGCGATCGAGCCGCGGAGGTACGCCGCTATGCTGCGGCGTGGCCGTTCCCAACCTGGTCCAGGAGGCACAGTGGCCGCCGAGAGGTCATCCACAGCAATCGATCCCACCGCCGTCGCATCCACCGCCACCGGAGCCGAGATCGCCCAACAGCCCACCCTGTGGCGACGGGTGGCGGAGATCGTCACCGGTACCGCCGGGGAACTGGGCCCGATCCTGGCGGCCGCCGCCGATCCGGCCCACCGGCTGATCCTCACCGGCGCGGGCTCATCGGCCTTCGCCGGCGAGGTGATCGCCCCCGAACTGGCCCGCCGGCTGGGCCGCCCCGTCGAGGTGCTGCACAGTACCGATCTGGTGGCCACCCCGGCCCTGTTCGGCGACGACCCGCGGCCGACGGTGCTGGTCTCCTTCGCCCGCAGCGGCGACAGCCCGGAGTCGGTGGCCGCGGTCCGGCTCGCCGATGCCCTGCTGTCCGAGGTGCGGCACCTGGTGGTGACCTGCAATGCCGAGGGTCAGCTGGCCCGCGAGCTGGGGGCCCGGTCGAACGACCGGGTGGTGCTGCTGCCGCCGGAGACCAACGACCGCGGTTTCGCGATGACCTCCTCGTTCACCTCGATGGCGCTGGCGACCCTGCTGGCCTTCGGTGTACCGGTCGACGTCGACGGGCTCGCCCGCACCGCCGAGGACGTGCTCGCTGGGGCGTACGCCAATGCCGAGGCGTTGCTGAGCCGGCAACCGGACCGGCTGGTCGCGCTCGGTTCGGGATCGCTCAAGGGGCTCTCCCGGGAGACCGCGCTCAAGTGCCTGGAGCTGACCGCCGGTGACCTGATGGCGGTGGCGGACTCCTCGATGGGATTCCGGCACGGGCCGAAGGCGATGCTCACCGACCGGTCGGTCGCGGTGGTGCAGCTGTCGTCCGATCCGGTGACCCGCCCCTACGACGAGGACATCGCCACCGAGCTGATCGCCCGGCTGGGCGCCGACCGGGTCGTCGTGGTGTCGGCGCAGCCGCTGGCCGACGACGCGTTCGCCGGTGCGCAGCGCTGGCAGCTCCGGGGTGCCGAGGCGCAGCCGGATGCGGTGTGGGCGCTGGCCGCGTTGATCAACGCCCAGGCCTTCGCCCTCGGCGCCTCGCTGGCCGGTGGGAAGACCCCCGACAATCCCTTCCCCAGTGGGGAAGTGAACCGGGTCGTGCAGGGCGTGCGGATCCACGACCTGCCAGAGGCGCGCTGATGGTTGCTGCGGGTGCGAGCGCGGGTGAGGTCTATCTCGGCGTCGACGGCGGCGGCACCAAGACCGCCTACTGCCTGATCTCCGACGGAGTCCCGATCGCCCACTTCCGCGGCGAGAGCATCCACTACCTGACCCGCGGCATGCACGTCGTGGAACCGGCCCTGCGGCTCGGCATCGGCGAGGTCTGCTCGGTGGCCGGGATCGAACCCGGTGACATCGCCCACGCCTTCATCGGCATCCCCGCGCTCGGCGAGGTGCGCGACGCGATCGCTGTGCTGGAAGCGATTCCGGGACGGGTGCTCGGCCATGACCGGTACGCCTGTGGCAACGATGTGGTCTGTGGCTGGGCGGGTTCGCTGGGCGGCGCCGACGGCGTCCACGTGGTCTCGGGCACCGGTTCGATCTCCTACGGCCAGTACGCCGGCCAGGACGCCCGGGCCGGTGGCTGGGGTGAGCTGCTCGGCGATGAGGGATCCGGTTACTGGGTCGCGCGGCAGGGATTGAACGCGTTCACCCGGATGAGCGACGGCCGGTTGCCGCGCGGGCCGCTGCACGAACGAGTCGCCGCCGAGCTGGGCATCGACGACGACTTCGATGTGGTCGATGTGGTGCTGAACCAGTGGGGCGAGGAGCGGGCCCGGATCGCCGCACTGAGTGTCACGGTCGTCGCCGCGGCCGAGGCCGGTGACCCGGTCGCCGCCCAGATCCTGCAGGCGGCGGCCCAGGAACTCGCCCGGCTCGCCGATGCGATCGCCGCGCGGCTCGACTGGCCTGCCGGCGACCAGGTGCCGGTGTCCTATTCCGGTGGGATGTTCAACGCGACAAGGCTTTTCGACGAATTCGCCGCGGCCCTGGCCGCCAGTCCGATCGCCTACGACCTGCGGACGCCGGCGTACCCTCCCGACGAGGGCGCCGCCCACTACGCCGCCCGACTGGCCGCACGCACCGCCCGCGGCTGACCCGGAGAACACGATGGAGCTGCTCACCGTCACCCTCAATCCCGCCCTCGACCTCACCTACCGGGTGCCGGAACTGGTTGCCGGCGGCTCGGTCCGGGTCGCCGAGGTGACCGGCCGGGCCGGCGGCAAGGGTGTCAACGTGGCCACGGTCGCCCAGGCGCTCGGTGCGACGGCCCAGGCGCTGGTGCTGGTCGGTGGCCCGGGCAGCGACGAACTGACCGACGGGCTCACCGACCTCGGGCTGCGGACCCGGGCCGTGACGGCGCTGGCGGGGATCCGGCGCACCATCGCCGTGGTACCCGACCAGGGAGACACGACCATCCTGCTCGAACCGGGCAGCAGGGTCACCGCACCGGAGGAGGTCTCCGATCAGGTTCTGAAAGAGGTGGCGGCCGCGCTGGCCGAGGGGGTCGGCGCCGTGGTGGTGTCCGGCAGCCTGGCCCCCGGTGTCCCGGCCGAGCTGCCGGCCCGGATCGCGGAGCGCTGCCGGGAGGCCGGGATTCCCTGTGTGGTCGACACATCCGGGGAGGCGTTGGGTGCGGCGGTCGGCTCGGGTGCGGTGCTCAAGCCCAACCGGGAGGAGCTGGAGCAGCTGCGTGGACCGCTGGGTGCCGAACCGGCGGCGCTGGCCGATGCGGCCGGGGACCTGCTCACCGGAGGGGCCCCGGCCTGTCTGGTCACCCTCGGTGCGGCGGGCCTGCTGCTGCGCACCCCGCAGGGTGCCTGGCTCGCCCGGCCGCCGGAGCAGATCGCCGGAAACGCCACCGGTGCAGGGGATGCGGCCGCGGCCGCCCTGGCGCTCGGCCTGGCGAAGGGGAGCGCTGGCGGCGTACCGGACTGGCCGGTGCTGCTGGCCGATGTGGTCGCCACCTCCGCCGCGGCGGTGCTCTCCCCGGTCGCCGGGGAGCTGGACCTGGCGGCCCGGGAGCGCTGGCTGCCGCTGGTCCGGATCGACGAATTGCCTGTTGCAGAAGGGATGACGCAGTGACGACGACGATGAGCGAGGTGTTGGCGGGGATCGGGAACGGCGCGGTCGGCGCCTACAACGTGATCCTGCTCGAACATGCCGAGGCGATCGCCGGTGCCGCGGCCGATACCGGGATCCCGGTGGTGCTGCAGTTGTCCCAGAACGCCATCCGCTACCACGGTTCGCTGGCGCCGATCGTCCGCGCCTGCCAGGCGCTGGCCGAGGCGAGCCCGACGCCGGTGGTGGTGCATCTGGACCACATCGACGACGAGGAGCTGATCGCCGAGGGGCTCGAGCTGGGTGTCGACTCGGTGATGTTCGACGGCTCGGCGCTCGACTACGCCGACAATGTGTCCGCCACCGCCCGGGTGGTCGAACGCTGTCACGATGCCGGTTGCTGGGTGGAGGCCGAGCTCGGTGAGGTGGGTGGCAAGGACGGCGTGCACGCCCCGAACGTGCGCACCGATCCGGATGATGCGGCCCGCTTCGTCACCGACACCGGTGTCGATGCGTTGGCCGTCGCGGTGGGTTCCTCCCATGCGATGGCCGAGCGGACCGCTGCCCTGGACGACGAGCTGATCGCCGAACTGGCCGCCAGTGCCGGTGTACCGCTGGTGCTGCACGGATCCTCCGGGGTGCCCGACGACGGCCTGGTCAGCGCGGTCCGGCACGGCATCCGCAAGGTGAACATCGGCACGATGCTGAACCAGCTGCTCACCGAGCAGGCGCGGGTGGTGCTCGGTGACAACCCCCGGTTGAGCGACCCGCGGAAATACCTGCGCCCCGGGCGTGACGCCATCCGCGCCGAGGTCGCCCGGATCTCGACGCTGATCGGCCCCCACGCTGGCTGAGCGAGCGAGGAACGAGCGAGACGAAGCCACCCGGGTCGGGGACCGCAAGACAGGAGAAGACCCCACCCATCCGGGTGACTAGCGTCGGTGCCATGTCCCGCACCCGCGTACACAATCTGCAGGTATCCCTCGACGGTTACGCCGCCGGCACCCATGTCACCCGTGACGAACCGATCGGGCAGGCCGGCCAGCTGTTCTCCCGGTTCGACGGCCGGGTGATCCATGGCGTCGACAAGGCGGACGCCCCGATCACCCTCGACCGCGCGCTGACCTCGCTGTGGGGCCAGGGCATCGGTGCCGAGATCATGGGCCGGCGCAAGTTCGGACCGCAGAGCGGGCCCTGGCCCGATGACGGCTGGCGCGGCTGGTGGGATGAGGAGCCACCGTTCGGCACCCCGGTGTTCGTGATGACCCATCACCCGCGGGAGCCGATGCACTTCGACAACGGCACCAGCTTCCACTTCGTCGAGGGGGCACCGACCGAGATCCTCGCCCGGGCACAGGATGCGGCGAACGGGCTGGACGTGCGGCTCGGTGGCGGACCGAGCACCATCCGGCAGTTCCTGGCCGCTGACCTGGTCGACTTCCTGCACCTGGTGACGGTGCCGATCGTGCTCGGCGAGGGAACCTCGCTGTGGGACGGCCTCGGTGGTGTGCAGGACAGGTTCGACCTGGAGGCCGTCGCGAGCCCGACCGGCCTGATCCACCAGTTCTGGAACCGGAAGGGCTGACCCCGGCCCGGCGGTCAAGGTCAGCTGGTTGCGCGTTCGACGAGGGCGAGCACCCGGGCCGGGGAGCCGGAGCCGTTGACGATCGGCAGCGGGGTGGCCACGATCATCGCGCCGGTGGTCGGCAGCTTGTCCACGTTCTTCAGCTGGGTGATCCCGTATTTCCCGGCGCCGAGCATGAACGAGTGGCAGGGGAACGCCGGCTCGAAGGAGTGCGCGATGCCGCCGTCGGTGCCGACGGTCTCCACGCCGATGCCCTGGATCGGGGTCTCCTCGGCCAGCCACTGTGCGCACTCCGGTGTCATTCCCGGCGAATGCGGGCCGGTCTCGCTGTTGCCGAGCGCCTCGTCCTGGTCATAGGTGCGCGGCGCCCAACCGGTGCGCACGATCAGCCAACCGCCCTCGGGCAGTGGCCCGTTCTCCGCCTCCCACGCCTTGACGTGCTCGACGGTCAGCATGAAGTCGACGTCCTGGGCCACCTCGTCGGTGACGTCGATGACCGCCGCCGGACGGAGGAGCTTGTCCGGGGCGACCGAGGCGATGTCCTCCTTGTCCCGCCCGGTCACCCAATGGTTCGGCGCATCGAAGTGGGTGCCGGTGTGCTCACCGGTGCGGAAGTTGTTCCAGTACCAGCCCGGCCCCTGTTCGTCGCAGTCGCTGATCAGTTCCAGCTGGAAGGGCCAGGTCTGACCGAACTCCGGCGGCAGCTGCAGGATCGGGGTCTCGGCGTTCAGCGGTGAGGTCAGGTCGATCACCTCGATCTGGCCGCTGCCGATGGCCTCGGACAGTTGCTGCAGGATCTTCATCGATTTTCCTTCGTTGGTTGGGATCGGGTCAGACGACGTGCCGGTTCAGCGTCGCCGACGGTGACTCGCCGAAGGCCTCGCGATATTCGGTGGAGAACCGGCCGAGGTGGTTGATGGCCAGCTCTCCGGCCACCGCGGTCACCGTGGTCGAACCGGGCGCGGCCAGCTCCAGTCGCTGCCGGGCCAGGTCCAGCCGGCGCCGCTTCAACCAGGCGGCCGGTGACTCGTCGAGTTCGGCGCGGAATGCCTTCTGCAGTTGGCGTACACCGACCCCGATGCCGGCGGCGACCTGCGGCAGGTCGATCGTCTCGGCGATCCGGGCCTCCATCCAGGCGGTGGCCCGATGCACGGTCGCTGCATTGCCGCTCCGGGTGCGGATCAGCTCGGAATGGTTGTGCGGCTGGGTCAGCAGCAGCGTCGTCAGCACGGTACGCTCCCAGCGCCGCGGGCGCTGCGCGGTCGGGTCGCTCAACTGCTGCCAGAGCCGGCGCACCGAACCGAGCCAGGAGCGCACCGCCGGATCCTCGACCGGCAGCTGGGCCTGGAATCGCAACGGCCCGGCCGGCTCGTCGTCGGCGAGCAGGGCGAGCTCCTGTTCGACCGCCTCGCGGTCCAACCAGCACAGCAATTGCGGATTGTGCTCACCCCAGTGCATGTCGACCGCCTCGGTCGGCGAGAGGATCGCCGCATTGGCCGGGGTGGACACGAAGTGGTCGGTGCCGTGGTCGATCAGCGCACGGCCGGCCAGTGGCACCATCACCAGATAGAAGTCCTCGAGCCGGCCCGGGGTGATCCGCACCCGATGCCCGTAGTCCAGTCCGACGACCGCGACCCCGCCGCTGCGATGGGCGCTGAACCGGACATCCACCCCGTCGGGTCCGGCTTGCAACCGGTGCGGGCAGAAGACCTCACCGATCTCCTCACGCGCGCGTTCCACGGCGGTGGTGTGCAGGGTGCGGCGTTCCAGCACGGCTTCGCGCATCTCGCCCTCCTCACCCGGCCACGTTCGTTGTGCGGTGGCTCACACCTTAGGCGGGATCTGTGTCGTTATGAAGACTGTCGACATGATCCCGGCATTGATTCGGTGTGCCGGTCGCAATTCGGATAGCACCCGCACCGGGGCCGACCTAGCGTTCCGATGCCATGGAGACAGCCACCGAGCAGGCAACCGAGAAGCCGCTGGCCGGGCGGACTGCACTCGTGACCGGGGGTGCGACCCTGGTCGGGCAGGGCGTGGTCCGCGCCCTGCACGCCGACGGTGCCGAGGTCGTCGTGGTCGACATCGACGCCGAGGGGGCCCGGCCGCTGGTCGAGGAACTGGGTGTCGGATTCGAGCGGGTCAACATCACCGACGACACCGCGCTGGCCGACCTGGTCGCCGACCAGGACCGGATCGACATCGTGGTCAACCTGGCCTGCAGCTACCTCGACGACGGTGCGGACACCAGCCGCCAGGACTGGTTGAGCGCCTTGGATGTGAATGTCGTCTCGGCGGTGCAGCTGGTCCGCGCCGCGCGGGAGAAGCTCGCCGCCAGCGGCCACGGCGCGGTGGTCAACTTCACCTCGATCTCCTCCTCGGTCGCCCAGACCGGCCGCTGGGTCTATCCGGCCACCAAGGCGACGCTGGTGCAGGTCACCCGCTCGATGGCGATGGACCTGGCCGGTGACGGGATCCGGGTCAACTCGGTCAGCCCCGGGTGGACCTGGTCGAAGGTGATGGACACCCTCTCCGGTGGCGATCGGGCCAGGACCGACCGGGTGGCCGCCCCCTTCCACCTCACCGGTCGGGTCGGTGACCCGATCGAGGTCGGTCGCGTCGTTTCCTTCCTGGTCAGCGATTCCGCCTCCGTGGTCACCGGGGCCGACTGGGCCGCCGACGGTGGCTATTCCGCAATGGGACCGGAACAGGCCGTCCCCGCGATTCCGCAACTCAGCGAATGATCACCGAGACGAGGACGACATGTTGATCGCCATCATCGGAGCCGGATTCGCCGGCCTGGCCGCCGCCAAACACCTGCGCGACTTCGGCCACCAGGTCACCGTCTTCGAGAAGTGCCCGGACGTCGGTGGCGTGTGGAGCCGCACCCGCCGCTATCCCGGCCTGTGCACACAGAACAACAAGGACACCTACTACCTCTCCGACCTGCCGATGCCGGACTCGTATCCCGAATGGCCCAGCGGCGCCCAGGTGCAGGCCTATCTCGAGGGGTACGCCACCCTGTTCGGTCTGCGACCGCACCTGCGGCTCGCCACCGAGGTGGTCTCGGTCGAGGAATCCGAACCCGGGTCGAGCCAGCGCCGACCCGGTGACACCCGCTGGCGAATCACCACCCGCCACGACGGCGCAGAGACCAGCGAGGACTTCGACTTCGTGGTGGTCGCCAACGGGATCTTCTCCACCCCCGCCATCCCCGACTGGCCGGGGCGTACCGAATTCGAGGCCGCGGGTGGGCGGGTCTGCGCACCCAGCGAGGTGCAGTCGGTCGACGAGGTGCGCGGCCGTGACCTGGTCGTCGTCGGCTATGGCAAATCGGCCTGCGATGTCGCGGTCTCGCTGTCGGAGGGTGCGGCGACCACCACCGTGGTCGCCCGGCAGTTGCTGTGGAAGATGCCCCGGATGCTGATGGGCGTCCTCAACTTCAAGCACCTGATGCTCACCCGGCTCGGTGAGGCGCTGTTCGAGTACCAGCACCTGCGCGGGATCGAGAAATTCATGCACGGCAGGGGAAAACCGGTCACCACCTCGATGCTCGGCAGCGTCCAACAGGTCGCCACCAGACAGCTCAAGCTGCGCCGACTCGGGTTGGTCCCCGAGGGCTCCTTCGAACGGATCGCCCGCTCGACCGTCTCCCTGGTCACCGAGGGTTTCTATGAGAAAGTCGAATCCGGTGACCTGCGAGTGGTGCGGGACGCCACCATCACCGCCCTCACCGTCGACGACGGGATGCCCGCCGCGACCCTCAGCACCGGTGAGACCGTGCCCGCCGAGGTGATCGTCTGCGCCACCGGCTTCCGCCAGGAGGTGCCGTTCCTGTCCTCGGACCTGCAGCAGCGGATCACCGACGACCGGGGCAACTTCGAGCTCTACCGCCAGATCCTGCCGCACGAGGTGCCCGGAATCGCCTTCTGTGGTTACAACTCCTCGTTCTTCTCCCCGCTCTCGGCCGAGGCCGCGGCGATCTGGATCGGCGCCCACCTGATGGGTGAACTGGAGCTGCCGCCGGTGGCCGAGCGGCGCCGGCTGGTCACCGAGCGGTTGCGCTGGATGGCCGAACGCACCGAGGGTCATCACGCCCGTGGCACCAACATCATCCCGTTCTCGATGCACAACGTGGACGAGATCCTCTCCGATATCGGTCTCGACGTCACCCCTGCGGTCCGGGTCGGGCAGTGGCTGCGACCGCCGGCAGCCAGCGACTACCGCGACATCCCGCAGCGCCTGATCGCTCGCCACGCACGCCGTGCCGGTGCGAAACTGGAACCGGCCGGTGCATCGGACCGGCCCGGTGACCAGGCGGCAGCGACGCGCCAGACCGCCGGAGCGGGGAGGCAATGACCCAGAACGGCCAGATCCAGCAGGAGCGGACCCGGGCTGCGGACCACGACGCGATCGTCGTCGGTGCCGGCATCAACGGCATGGTGGCCGCCGCGGAACTGGCCGGTGCCGGTTGGCGGGTCTGCCTGATCGACGAGCACGAGCGGATCGGCGGTTTCATCGCCTCCGCCGAGCTGACCGAGCCGGGCTTCATCCACGACACCTTCTCCAGCTGGCATCCGCTCTTCCACACCGGCGGCGCCTATGCCGAACTGGGTGCGGACCTGGCCCGGCACGGGCTCAGCTATCGCAACACCGACGGTCCGTTGACGGCCTCGGTCGGTCCGGACTCGGTGGTCGTCGCCCACCGCGACCCGGAGCAGACCGCGGCCGGCTTCGCCGCCGAGGCGGACCGGTCGGCGTACCTGAAGGCACTGGAGCGGCTCGGCGCCGATCTCGACGTGATCGGTGAGCTGCTGGGCACCGAGCTGCGTTCCCCCGCCGCCGCGGGCCCGCTCTGGCGGCTGCTGCGCCGCGGCGGCCTCGCCCGGGTCGAGGGTTGGGCCCGGGACACCGCGATGTCGGGCCGGGCCTGGTGTGCGCGCATGTTCACCGGCGGTGAGGTGGACCAGCTCTGGGTGCCCTGGCTGCTGCACGGTGGGCTGAACCCGGATGCCGCCAGCGGTGGGTTGATGGTGCCGTTGTTCGCGGCCACCATGCACGGCGCCGGACTGCCGGTGGTCACCGGGGGTGCGGGGGAGTTCGTGGCGGCCTTCGAGAGGCTGCTCGCCGAACGCGGGGTGACGGTGCTGACCGGTCGCCGGGTGGAACGGTTGATCGTCGAGGACGGGCGCACCGTGGGGGTGGTCGCCGACGATGGGCAGCGGCTGCGGGCGGAGCGGGCGGTGTTGTGCTCGGTGACCCCGCAGGCGCTCTGGCAGGAGCTGCTGCCCGATGCGCCACCGAGGCAGCGTGCCGAGGCGCAGGCCTACCGCTACGGCCGCGGCGCCATGCAGGTGCACCTCTCGCTGGACCGGCCGCTGCAGTGGCAGGCCGGCGAACTCGCCGGCGTACCGCTGGTGCATCTCTCCTCGGGTTCGGCATCGACCGGGATCGCCTGCGCCGAGGCGAGCGCGGGGCTGCTGCCGCGCCGGCCCACGGTGGTCGTCGGCCAGCAGTTCCTGCTCGATGAGACCCGGGTCCCCACCGGTCGCGGGCAGTTGTGGCTGCAGCTCCAGGAGGTCCCGTACGCCCCCGGCGGGGATGCGGCCGGGGAGCTGGACACCACCGGTGGCTGGGCCCCCGAGCTCTGCGCGGGTTTCCTGGACCGGGTGCTTCGCCAGCTCGAGGAGTACGCCCCAGGGGTGCGCGACAGCGTCCGGGAGGTGCACGCGCTGGCCCCGCCCGATCTGACCTGGTGGAACCCGAACGCCCAGCACGGCGACCCCTACAGCGGTTCGGCGGAGCTGCACCAGAACCTGCTCTGGCGGCCCGGGCCCGCGACCGGCCGGCACCGCACGGTCGTTCCGGGGCTGTGGCACATCGGCGCCAGCACCCACCCGGGGCCCGGTCTGGGCGGCGGTTCGGGGCACCTGGCTGCCCAGCAGTTGCTCGCCGGGGACGCACCGCGGCTGCAGCGGCTCCGCCGGCGGCTGGGGCGATAGTCTGCGCCGATGAGCGTGCAGCAGGACGGTGACCGGTTGGAGGGACTGCCCCGCCATCAGCAGCTGATCGTCAGCATCTTCGGGCTCTACGGCCGCAGCAACGGGGGCAGCATCGCGGTCTCCGGGCTCATCCAGCTGCTCGGGGATCTGGGCGCGGAGTCCGCCGCGGTGCGCTCGTCGGTGTCCCGGTTGAAGAAGCGCGGGGTGCTGACCAGTACCCGGCCGGGTGGCCAGGCCGGGTACGCCCTGGTACCAGCCCTGCAGGAGGTCTTCGCCGAGGGCGACCGACGGATCTTCGATCCCCGCCGGGCGAGGGTCGACGAGCCGTGGATGCTGGCCGCGTTCACCGTGCCGGAGGCGCAACGCCATCTGCGGCACCGGATCCGGACGATGTTCACCAAGCGGGGCTTCGGCTCGGTGACCCCGGGGCTGTGGATCGCACCGGGATGGTTGTTCGAGTCCACGCTGGCCGAGCTGGAACGGGAGCAGCTGGCGAGCTACGTCGACTTCTTCTCCGGCGCCGCGCTCGGCCCGGTCGACCTCGCCGACAAGGTCGCGAAGTGGTGGGACCTGCCCGCGCTTTCCCTGCTGTACGAGGAATTCCTGCAGCGCTGGGAACCGGTCCGGCGGCGCTGGCGTGGGCGTTCCGGGGCCGGCGGCGAGCTGGCCCGGGAGGCCTTCCGCGACTATCTGCCGCTGATCACCCAGTGGCGCCGGTTGCCCTATCTGGATCCGGGGCTGCCGCTGGCCTACCTGCCCGAGCCGTGGCCCGGGCAGGCGGCCGCCGATCTGTTCGCCGAGCTGAACGACACCCTGGCGCCGCTCGCCGAACGGCACGCCCGCGGCGTACTCGTCCCCGAAGCGGCCTGAGGGGCCCGCTCACTCCTCCGGCAGCAGTTCCTTGCCGGCCGAGGGGCCCTCGAGGAACTTGTTCGGCTTGAGGAAGCAGCTCAGCACCAGTGCGCCGTTGGGGGAGTGCGCCTTGTGCTGGTTGCCCTTCGGCCGCCAGGTGAAGTTCCCGACCGTGGCCTCGCCCTCGGCGTCCACGATGCTGCCCTCGAGCACGTAGGTCTGCTCGATCTCCACGTGCTCGTGCTTGTAGAGCACCGCCCCCGGCTCCCACTTGAACAGCGCGGTGAGCAGGCCGGTCTCCGGCTCCGACAGCAGCACCTTCATGGTGATGCCCTCCGAGGCGGTCGGCTGCCACGGCAGCGACTCGACGTCGACATACCGGGATGCCAACGGAGGGAGGGAATTCAGGTCATCGGCGTGCGGTGTGATGGCGGGCATGGAACCTCCCGATGTAGCGGATGTGTTGCGATCGTCATGCATCGGTCATATTATCACCTTCATCCGGCCCTGAACAGGGGTACGGCCAGGTGAGGAGAACCCGTGTCGAACGTGCCCAGCAAGGAAACCGTCAACCCCGCGAGCCTGCCCAAGCCGTCGGGGTTCGCGCACGGCACCAAGGTCGGCGACACCGTCTATCTGGCCGGCCAGACCGCGCTGGACGCCGACATGAACATCGTGCCCGGTGGCATCGTGGAGCAGTTCAAGCAGGCCTTCGGCAATGTGCTCACCACGCTGCGCGAGGCCGGCGGCGAACCGAACGATCTGGTCGATGTGACCATCTATCTCACCGACGTGGACGACTACCTGGCCAACGGCCGCGAGATCGGGCGGCTCTGGCGCGAGATGGCGGGCTCTCAGTACCCGGCGATGGCCGGGATCGGCATCACCCGGCTCTGGCAGCCGGAGGCCCTGATCGAGATCAAGGGCGTCGCGGTGATCGGCTCCGGCGCCGCTCGCTGAGCCTGCGGCTCAGGGCTCGTTGAACCGCTCGGGATCGGACTCCTGGGCGGAGAGTTCGTCGTCGTTGGTCATCTCGCCGCGGCGGTACGGCGGCCGGCCGAATCTGGCGACCAGTTCGCTCTCCAACCGGGCGGCGTCGTAGGGGCCCTGGTGCCGACGCTCGCCGACGAAGAAGGTCGGCGTACCGCGGGCGCCGCTGTCGTGGGCGGTCTCCATGTCCGCACGCACCCGGTCGGCAAGGGCCGGGTCGTCGAGGTCGGCGGCGAATCGGTCCACATCCAGACCCAGCTCCTCGGCGTACCGGATGAGGTCGTCCCGTTCCAGGTGGTCCTGGTTGCCGAACAGCTTGTTGTGCATCGGCCAGAACGCGTTCTGTCGGGATGCCGCCTCGGACGCCACGGCGGCGGCGAAGGCGTGCGGATGCACATCGGTGAGCGGCAGATGCCGGTAGATGTAGCGGCCGCGGACGCCCAGGCGCTCGGTGAGATCCTCCAGCATGCCGGTCGCCTCCCCGCAGAACGGGCACTCGAAATCGGCGTACTCCACCAGCGTCAGCTCGGCGTCCGGGTTGCCACGGAAGTGATCGCGGCCGATCTCGACGGGTTCGGAGAGGAGGTAGGGCAGGCTCGCCTCGGTCTGGCCGAAGACCCGCGCGGCGATCTGGAAGGTCGAGAAGCCGACGATGGCGGCGAGCACCGCGGCCAGCAGTACGCCGACGGTCGCCTCGGTCTGCAGGGCGGGGTCGTCGAAGGCGAGACCGATGATCAGCAGCGACATGGTGAAGCCGATACCGGACATCGCGGCACCGCCGAGCACCTGCCCGAAACCGACCCCCTCGGGCAGGTTGCCGAGCTTCAGTTTCGTTGCCAGGAAGGTCCCCAGGCCGATGCCGAGGAACTTGCCGACGACCAGACCGATCACCACACCCCAGGTGAGCGTCGAGGTCAACGCGTTGGTGAGTACGCCCCCGCCGAGCGCGACGCCGGCGTTGGCCAGCGCGAACAGCGGCACGATGAAGTAGCTCGTCCACGGATGCAGCGCGACCTGCCACCGCTCGTTGACCGACACCACCCGCTGCAGGCCACGCTGGGCCTGCTGGCCGGAGTCCGGCAGCGGGGACTGCCGGAACGCGCGGAACAGGCTGGTCGCATCGTCCACGTCGCTGCGGGTCGGCTCGTGCGCGGGGATCATCAACCCGGCGAGCATGCCCGCCACCGAGGGATGCAGCCCGGACAGCAGGGTCGCCAGCCAGAGCACGAAGACCGTCACCCCGAACGGCCAGGTGCGCCAGACGCCGGCCCGGCTGAGCAGCGCGAACGCCACCAGGCAGCCGATCATCACCGCCACCGCGAGGAAATTGATGTTCTCGGCGTAGGCGATGCCGATCACCGAGACCGCGGCGATGTCGTCGAAGACCGTCAGCGTGAGCAGGAAGATCCGCAGCTGCGCCGGGCAGCGCGGACCGGCCAGTGCGACCGCGCCCAGCATGAACGCGGTGTCGGTGCCGATCACCGCACCCCAGCCGCGGGCGGCCTCACCGCTCGGGTTGAGCGCCAGGAAGATCAGCGCGGGGATGAGGATGCCCATCCCGGCGGCCACCAGCGGTACCGCGATCCGGCGCCGGTCGGTCAGCTCGCCCATCGAGAGCTCCCGGCGTACCTCCAGGCCGAGGACCAGGAAGAACAGCACCATCAGCCCGTCGTTCACCCAGTGCTGCAGGCTCATCTTCAGTTCCAGCGGTCCGAGCGCCACCGTGCCCTCGGTGTGCCAGAGCTCGCCGTAGCTGGCGCCCCACGGCGAGTTCGCCCAGATCAGCGCGATCAGCGTGACCGCCAGCAGGATGCCGGCGCTGCCCGCCTCGGTGGAGAGGTAGCGGGTCAGCTGACGGGGCGTGCGACCCTCCGGCTCCACCGTCTGGTCGGTCGGCTCGGTCGTCTGGTCGGTCATGCCGCCATCTTCGCGGATGGCCGATGCGCGCTGCCATCCGCCCGCCTTCCGTCGGGGTTCGGCGGCCGGGATTCCCTTGTCCAGATTGGGTACTGCCAGCAGATAGCAGGGTTCGAGGACTGGCACGGGGCTATCGGTCGGCAACCGCCTCGGTTAGATTGCTTCGATGACGTACGTTTCCTGCACGCCATATCTGGGGAGGGGTCATGGCTGAGCGATCCTTCGCGACCGAGGTCAAGCACCTGCGCAAGGGCGCCGGGGAGGACTTCCACGGGGAGGGCATCCTCGCGGTGACCAAGGCCCTGCTGCAGTCCGGGGTCGCCTATGTCGGTGGCTACCAGGGCGCGCCGATCTCGCACCTGATGGATGTGCTCGGCGATGCCCGGGAGATCCTCGGCGAGCTGGACGTCTATTTCGAGAACTCCGCCTCCGAGGCCACCGCCGCCGCGATGCTGGCCGCCTCGGTGCACTATCCGCTGCGGGGCGCGATCACCTTCAAGTCCACCGTCGGTACCAATGTGGCCTCCGATGCGCTCGCCAACCTGGCCAGCGGCGGGGTGATGGGCGGGGCGCTGATCATCGTCGGCGAGGACTACGGCGAGGGCTCCTCGATCATGCAGGAACGCAGCCACGCGTTCGCGATGAAGTCGCAGCTGTGGCTGCTCGACCCGCGGCCGAACATCTCCGCGATCGTCGACGCGGTGGAGAAGGGCTTCGAACTGTCCGAGGTCTCCAACACCCCGGTGATGCTGGAGCTGCGGCTGCGGTCCTGTCATCTCACCGGATCCTTTGCCGCCAAGGATAATCGCCGTCCGGTGATGACGGTGAAGGAGGCCGCGTCGGCACCGAAGACCGACCCGTCGCGGATCGTGCTGCCGCCGATGAGCTTCGCCCACGAGATCGAGAAGGTCGACCAGCGCTGGCCGGCCGCGGTGCGCTACATCACCGAGAACGGGCTGAACGAGTTCCTCGCCGAGGATGCCGCCGACGTCGGGATCATCGTCCAGGGCGGGCTCTACAACACCCTCAACCGATCCATGGAACTGCTCGGCTGCTCCGACGCATTCGGTGACACCGACGTACCGCTGTATGTGATGAACGTGACCTACCCGGTCATCGATGAGGAAGTGATCCGGTTCTGCCGGGGCAAGAAGGCGGTGCTGCTGGTCGAGGAGGGACAGCCCGACTACATCGAGCAGAACCTCAACGCGGTGCTGCGGCGGGCCGGAGTCGACACCGCGCTGCACGGCAAGGACCTGCTCGCGAAGGCCGGCGATTACACCCCGACCGTGGTCACCCGCGGCGTCGCGGCGTTCCTCGACCGGTACGCCCCGGAGCTGGTTCGCACCCGGCCGGCGTTGCTGCGCGATGTCGACGATCCGGAAAGTCCCTTCAACAGCAGGGTTTCCGCCGAGGTGGTCCAGCCCCGGCCTCCGGGGCTGTGCACCGGCTGCCCGGAGCGCCGATCTTCTCCGCACTCACCCTGGCCGAGCAGAAGACCGGCAAGCACCACGTCTCCGCCGACATCGGCTGTCACCTGTTCGGCTCCGGGGCACCGTTCCATCTCGGGGCGACCACCATGGGGTACGGGCTCGGGTCGGCCGGCGGGGCCGCCCTCCGGCGCCCGATCACGATCGCCGTGCTCGCGATGGGCGGCGAGGGCGGCGGCGTACTCTCCAACTGGATCGCCGACACCGCCCGCGCGGCCGGTTGGACCACCCAGAACACCTCGGTCGCCGGCGTCGCCCAGCGCACCGGTGCCACCGTCTACTACATCGAGCTGTATCCGCCGCGGACCGATTCCGAGCAGCATGCCCGCAGCGAACCGATTCTCTCCACCATGCCCACCCCCGGTGAGGTGGATGTGGTGATCGCCTCCGAACTGATGGAGGCCGGCCGGGCCGTGCAGCGTGGCTTCGTCACCCCCGATCGGACCACCCTGATCGCCTCCACCAACCGGGTCTACTCGATCGCGGAGAAGTCCGGGCCGGCCGATGCCCGGGTGGATTCCGGCGAACTGATCGCCGGGGCCGAGCGCGCCGCGAAACGGCTCATCTCCGCCGACTTCAACACCCTGGCCAGCAAGGCCCGCAGCGTGATCAGCGCCTCGCTGTTCGGCGCCCTGGCCGGGTCCGGGGCGCTCGATTTCAGCCGCGAACAGTTCGAGCAGACCATCCGCGACACCGGCAAGGGGGTCGAGGCGTCGCTGAAGGCCTTCGGTGCCGGCTTCGAGTTGGCGCAGGCCGAGGTGCACGCGGCCGAGCAACCGACGGAATCCTCATCGCAGAAGGTGTTCCTGACCCTCGGTACGCGTCCGAAGTCGGCCGCCGAGAAACAGGCCGAGCAGGATGCCGAGCTGCGCAGGATAGCCGCCGACGACCCGACCCGGCTGGTCGGCAGCGACCTGCGCAGCCAGGCCCAGCGGATCGCCCGGGCCTTCCCCGAACCGGCGCAACTGATGCTGCTCCGCGGCGTCACCCGGGTCGCGCTCTATCAGGACAATGCGTACGCCGACCGCTACCTGGACCGGGTCGCCCGGCTCGAGGGCTATGAGACCGACCCGGACGGCGCGGCCCGGCTGACCACCGAGGCGGCCCGCTGGATCGCCCTGTGGATGTGTTACCAGGACACCATCCAGGTGGCCCTGCAGAAGGTGCGCCCCGCCCGCATCGACGGCATCCGCAGCTGGAGGAGATCACCGACACCCTGCCGGCCCGGCTCGGGGCCAGCCTGCGCGAGAACGACGCGTTCGCGAAGCTGGTCGATCTCTTTGCCCACAAGGGGATCGTGGTGAACACCACCTCGGTGCTCGGGTTCACCACGCTGTCCACTCTGGCCCGGCTCCGGCCGATCCGGCCGCGGTCGTTGCGGTTCGTGCACGAGCAGGCCGAGATCGACGCCTGGCTCGATCTGGCGGTACGGATCTCGCGCACCGATTACGAGCTGGCGTGCGAGGTGCTCTGCTGCGCCGGCCCGGACGCCGGTTGAGCGAGCGAGGAACGAGCGTCCCGGACGCCGGTTGAGCGAGCGAGGAACGAGCGAGTCGAAGCCACGTCCTCGGCTGCGCTTGGCTTCGACTCGCTAGCGCTCGCTCAACCGACGTGCGCCAGGGCTTGGTCCCGCTGGGCGGCCAGCTGGGCGGCGGCATCGGGTTGGCCGAGCAGCGATTCGGCCGAGGCGAGCAGTTCGGCGAAGTGCGCGTGACCTGCCTGTTCACCGCACCCACGGCGTACCGGCAGATCCTCAAGGAGGGCAAGGATTCCCAGCTCGTCAGCGTCCGCCGGGCGGTGTCGGCGGGGGAGCATCTGCCCGAGGACGTCTGGCACGAGGTGCAGCGCCGCACCGGGCTGCGGCTGATCGACGGCATCGGCGCCACCGAGATGCTGCACATCTTCATCTCCGCCGCCGACGACGACATCCGCCCCGGCGCGACCGGCCGCCCGGTCCCCGGCTTCAGCGCGAAGATCGTCGACGCCGACGGCAACGACGCCCCGCCCGGTACGCTCGGGCGGCTCGCGGTCCGCGGCCCGATCGGCTGCCGCTATCTCAACGACGACAGGCAGTTGGACTACGTCCAGGACGGCTGGAACCTCACCGGCGACACCTTCACCATGGACGAGGACGGGTACTTCTGGTACTCGGCGCGCTCGGACAACATGATCATCTCCTCCGGTTACAACATCGGCGCGCCGGAGGTCGAGATGGCGGTCGACCAGCATCCCGATGTCGCCGAGACCGCGGTCGTCGGCCGGCCCGATCCCGACCGTGGCTCGGTGGTCTGCGCCTTCGTCGTGCTCCGCGACGGAATCGTCGGCGACGATGCGAAACGCAAGGAGATCCAGGATTTCGTGAAGCGGAAGATCGCGCCCTACAAGTACCCGCGCGACATCCGCTTCGTCGCGGCCCTGCCGCGCAATCCCAGCGGCAAACTGCAGCACTTCCGACTGCGCGAGCAGCTCGCTGCCGAGACCGCGCAACCCGCAGCAGTCCCCCAGGAGAGGTGAGACGATGAAGATCGCAATCATCGGTGGCGGCCCCGGCGGCCTCTACTTCGCGGCGCTGATGAAGCAGCTCAGCGCGGACCACGAGATCACCGTCTGGGAACGCAATCGCGCCGACGACACCTTCGGCTTCGGGGTGGTGTTCTCCGATGAGACGCTGGGCGGAATCGGCAATGCCGACACCGAGATCGCGAAGATGATGGCCGACCGGTTCGCCCGCTGGACCGACATCGACATCCACTACAAGGGCGAGTTGACCACCGTCGGTGGCCAGGGCTTCGCGGCGATGAGCCGCAAGGAATTGCTGCAGATGCTGCAGCAGCGCTGCGCCGATCTGGGTGTCACCGTGCATTACGAGACGATGGCGCCCGATGTCGACGAGCTGAGCGCCACCCACGATCTGGTGGTGGCCTGTGACGGGGTGAACTCCAGCATCCGGCCCCGGTACGCCGAGACCTTCGGTCCCACCGAGGACTGGCGCAAGTGCAAATACATGTGGCTGGGCACCGACCTGGTCTTCGAGGCGTTCAAGTTCTACATCAAGGAAACCCCGTGGGGTGTCATGCAGATCCACGGCTATCCCTATTCCGATGAGGGATCGACCTTCCTTCTGGAGATGCACGAGGACGTCTGGCGGCGTGCCGGCTTCGATGTCAACGAGAACAAGGAATTCGCACCGGGTGAATCCGACGAGGAATCGATCGCCAAGATCGCCGAGATCTTCGCCGACGAACTGGAGGGCCATCAGGTGCTCTCCAACAACTCCCGCTGGATCACCTTCCGCACCGTCCGCAACGAGAACTGGGTGAAGGACAATGTGGTGCTGCTCGGCGACGCCGCGCACACCGCCCACTTCTCCATCGGCTCGGGGACCAAGCTGGCGATGGAGGATTCGCTCGCGCTGGCGGCCTGCCTGTACGAGAACCCCACCATCGAGACCGCACTGAAGGCGTACGAGGAAGAGCGCCGGCCGGTCGTCGAGTCGACCCAGCGCGCCGCGCAGGCCTCGCTGGAGTGGTTCGAGGATCTCGGCCAGTACACCCATCAGGACGTGATCCCGTTCTGCTTCAACCTGCTCACCCGCTCGCGGCGGATCACCTATGACAACCTCAAGGTGCGCGATCCCGAGTTCGCGCGGCGGGTGGACGAGGCGTTCGCGCGCCAGGCCGGGGCCGAGCAGGTGGTGCCGGCGATGTTCCAGCCGCACCGCATCGGTCAGCTCGAGCTGGTCAACCGGGTGATCGTCTCGCCGATGGACATGTACTCTGCGGTGGACGGCGTGCCGGGTGAGTTCCATCTGGTGCACCTGGGCGGCAAGGCGATGGGCGGTGCCGGTCTGGTGATGACCGAGATGATCTGCACCTCACCCGAGGGCCGGATCACCCCCGGCTGCGGCGGGCTCTACACCGACGAGCAGACCGCAGCCTGGCGCCGGATCGTCGATTTCTGCCACGGACACAGCAATGCCAAGGTCGGCGCCCAGCTCGGCCACTCCGGTCGCAAGGGGTCGACCAAGCTGATGTGGGAGGGCATCGACGACCCGCTGCCGGAGGGCAACTGGGAGGTCGTCGGACCGTCCGCGCTGGCCTACGGGCCGAACAACCAGGTGCCGCGGGAGATCACCCGGGCCGAGATGGACACGATTCGTGACGAGTTCGTCGCCGCGACCAAGCGCGCCGCCGAGGCCGGTTTCGACCTGCTGGAGCTGCACTGCGCGCACGGCTATCTGCTGTCCTCGTTCCTCTCGCCGATCTCCAACCAGCGCACCGACGAGTACGGCGGTTCGTTGGAGAACCGGTTGCGTTACCCGCTCGAGGTCTTCGACGCGGTACGCCAGGCCTGGCCGACGGAGAAGCCGCTGACGGTGCGGATCTCGGCGGTCGACTGGATCGGTGGCGGCAACGAGCTCGACGACGCGATGGCGATCGCGGCGGCCTTCGTCGCCCACGGCGCCGACGGCATCGACGTCTCCTCGGGGCAGATCGGCAAGGAGGAGCAGCCGGCGTACGGTCGCTCCTACCAGACCCCGTTCGCCGACCGGATCCGCAACGAGGTCACCGCGCCGGCCGGGGTGAGCACGATCGCGGTCGGCGCGATCTCCTCCTACGACGACGTGAACTCGATCCTGCTCGCCGGGCGCGCCGATCTGTGCGCGCTGGGGCGTACCCATCTCTACGACCCGCAGTGGACCCTGCACGCGGCCGCCGAGCAGGAGTACGTCGGCCCGGGTGCGGAGTGGCCGAACCAGTACCGGGCCGGGCGCCGGAAGCCACCGAGCGCCCGGACCGACGCGGTCCGCCCGCGGCTCGCGCTGATCCAGGAGCGGGACACCGGTGAACTCCCCACCCACGTCCGCTGGCAACCCAAGCTGCCGGCTGACACCCACGCTGGCTGAGCGACGAGCGAGTCGAAGCCACATCCGGACCTGCCGTCCCGAGATGAGCTGCCGCGGAGCGCGTAACCGGACGGGCAGTACCCCCGCCAGTCCATGATCAAATCCGGTCCCACTGGGTTCGACGAACGGTACTGCCCGTCCGGCTACGCGCACAGCCGGAGCACCACCTAATTGATCACCTCGGCGACCAGGCGGGGGAGCTCGTCGCAGACGGTGAAGTGGTTGTGCCCGGGCATCGAGCGCGGACCGGTGACCTGGGCGCCCCAGCACTCGGCGAGCTCCCGGCTCTGTTCGTGGAAGGCTTCGGTCTCCAGCTGGCCGACCGCGGCCAGGAAGGGTGCCGGGGTGGTCGGGTGCCGGCGTACCGCGGACAGCTCGGTGACCTCGGCGTCGGTGATCTGCAGCGTCTGCTGCAGTGAGGTGTAACGCAGCGGCTCCAGGTCATACAGCCCGGAAAGGCCAATGGTGGCAGTGATCTTCGGCGCAGTGAGCCCCGGTTGCTGTTCCCAGTCGGTGCTGTGCAGCATCGCCGCGAGCTGCCCGCCCGCGGAGTGCCCGGAGATCACCAGGGGATCGGACCACTGCTCGGCCACCATGGAGACGCAGCGCCGCAACTGATCGACGATCTCTGTCAGCGTGACCTCCGGAGCGAGATCGTAGCTGGGGATCACCACCCGGCACTTGTTCGCCAGCAACTCCGGCGCCAGGTAGGAGAAATCCTCCTTGTAGAAGGCTTTCCAGTACCCGCCGTGGATGAACAGCACCGTGGCCCGGGGCCGATTCGGCTCGAAGACGTCCATCACCTCGTTGGGCCGGCTGCCGAACGCCTCCTCACGGTGCGGATAGTTGCCGCGGGCCGAGCGGGAGTTCAACTGCCACTGCTGGTAGTAGCGGTCGGCATTCGGGACCGTCAACGAGGGCAGGTATTCCATATCGAGCTGCGGCTCGGCTCCGCCCTCGGTGCTTGCCGGGTCCGTCATCATCCGCTCCACTCTCACATCCACCTGCTGCCGCCGTCCTGCTGCCCACGACGGTACCGGATCGGGCTGCGGACCCGACCGGTTCACCGGCCGCGCGGCACTCGATAGCGCACGAAGACCGGGATCGCCAGCGCCGCGATCACCGTGCCGAGGATCACCAGACCGCCGCCACCGGCGGTGGTGGCGACCGGGCCGATCCGGGAGGAGACCGCCCCGTGCAGCACGTCGGCGATCCGCGGGCCACCGGCGACCACGACCGTGAACACACCCTGCAACCGGCCGCGCACGGCGTCGCTGGCCGCCTGCTGCAACATCGTCATCCGGAACGCGGCCGAGGACATGTCAGCCGCCCCGCCAATGACCAGCATCGCGAAAGCGACCACCAGCCAGGGCAGCAGCTGACCACCGGCCGGCCAGGTCGCCAGCCCGAAGCCGACCATCGCCGCACCCCAGACGCAGATGGCCACCACGACCGCCAATCCCTGTCGTTCGACCCGGGAGACCCACCCGGACAGCACCCCGCCGAGCACCGCACCGGTGGGGATTCCGGCGAACAGCAGCGCGAATGCCAGCCCACCACCGAGCGGGCCGCCGAATGCGGTGTGTGCGATCTCGGGGAACAGCGCCCGCGGCATCCCGAAGACCATCGCGATGATGTCGACCAAGAAGCTCATCAGCAGCACCGGCTGCGTGCCCAGGTAGCGGAAGCCGTCGATCACCGACCGCAACCCGGGCGCACCGATCCCGTGCTCCGAGGGCAGCGGCGGCAGCTTCAGTACCGCGCCGAGGGTGGCCAGCAGCGTCACCGAGTCGAGCAGATAGAGCCAGGCGTACCCGAGCAGGGGGATCAGCATGCCGCCCACCAGCGGCCCGGCGATGGCACCGAACATGGCCACGGTCATGGTGAGCGAGTTCGCCGCCGGCAGCAGTTCGCCGGGCAGCAGCCGCGGCAACACGGCACCCCGGACGGGTTGGTTGAGGCCGAAAAATGCCTGCTGCAGTGCGAAAACGACGAGGATCAGCCAGACGTTCCGGACGCCGAAGGCCGACAGTGCCCAGAACCCGACGCTGGTGCCGATCAGTCCGAAGGTGGAGAAGAGCAGCAGCTTGCGCCGGTCGAAGGCGTCCGCGAGCGCCCCGCCCCAGAGGCCGAAGACGATCAACGGGACCAGGCCGAAGATGCCGGTCAGCCCGACGTAGGCGGAGTCCTGGGTGATCTCGTAGATCTGCGCCGGGACCGCGACGACGGTCAGCTGGGCGCCGATCACGGTGATGATGTTGGCCAGCCAGAGCCGGCGGAAGTGCTCGTTGCCCAGCGGCCGGGTGTCCGCGAGCAGGCCGCGGAGGCGTACGCGTGAGGCAGGCACTCGCAGCATGGTACGCCTCACCTCGCGCCGGGGCGCTGGCTAGATTGGGCCGCATGAGCGATGCACCCGGAAACCTGGACTGGCAGCCGGCCCTGGACCGGTCCGAGCTGGTGGCCCCGCCGACCGCGCTGGCGATCGAGGGGCTGGGCGTTGAATGCCTGGTCGCGCCGGTCGATCCCGAGCTGGCCGACACCGCGACCTTCTGCGAGGCGTACGGCGTGGAGCTCGCGGAATCGGCGAACTGTGTCGTGGTCGAGGGCCGCCGCGGTGAGACCACCCGGATGGCTGCGTGCATGGTGCTGGCCACCGACCGGGCCGATGTGAACAAGACCGTCCGCAAGCATCTCGAGGTCCGCAAGATCTCCTTCGCCAGCATGAAAACCGCGACCAGCCTGACCGGGATGGAGTACGGCGGGATAACCCCGATCGGGCTGCCGGGTGACTGGCCGGTGCTGGTCGATCAGCGGGTCGCCGATGCCGGCTGGGTGGTGATCGGCGGCGGGGTGCGCGGGTCCAAGATCGCCATCCGGGGCAGCGATCTGGCGCGGCTGCCCGGTGCCGAGGTGTTGGAGCTGGCGCAGGCCTGATCAGGCGGGCGCGTCGAGGACGCCCGGCCGCTGGTCGGCGTACCCGGTCGCCTGCTCGAGCACCTTGGCGACCGAGAGCAGCTGCCTGTCGGCCCGCGGACCGGCGAGGAGTTGTACGCCGATCGGCCAGCCCTCGGCGCTGAAGCCGCCCGGCAGGCTCAGCGCCGGCATCCCGGTAGCGGTGATGTCGCTGCAGGCGCGCATCCACTCCAGATAGTTGGCCATCGGTTTCCCGGCGATCTCGGTGGGGTATTCGAGTTCGGCGTCGAACGGCAGCACCTGGGTGGCGGGCACGAGCAGGGCGTCGTAACCGGTGAAGAACTCCCGCATCCGCTGGTAGAGCCGCTCGCCGCGCACCATCGCGCGGGTGAGATCGGCGACGGTGAGCGCCCGGCCGACGGCGACGTTGTCGCGGACGGACTGCTTGACCCGGTCGGGGTGGCGATCGACGACCGGGCCGAGCCGGCTGGCGAACTGCCACGCTCGGCGTACGGTGAACACGTCGTTCGCATCGCGCAGGTCGGGCAGCCGTTCCTCGACCCGGGCCCCCAATGAGGCAAGGGTTTCCGCCGCTCGGCGGACGGCCGTGATGATCTGCGGATCCACCCCGAACAGACCGCCGAAGTCCGCCGACACCGCGATCCGCAGCCGTGTCGGATCGATCTCGGGAACGGTGCGGAAATCGGAACCCGGATCGGACAGGGATGCCGGCGCGCGCAGATCGGGGCCGGCCATCGCGGACAACAGCAGGGCCAGGTCGTCGACGCTGCGCGCCATCGGACCGCTGGTGGAGAGGGTGTACTGGCCGAAGTCGTCGGGCGCCTGCGGTACCCGGCCGGGACTGGGGCGCAGGCCGACGACATTGCAGAACGCGGCCGGGTTGCGCAGCGGACCGCCGAGGTCGGAACCGTCACCGAGCGGGGTCATCCCGGTGGCCAGCGCGGCGGCCTGCCCGCCCGAGCTGCCGCCGGCGGATCTGCTTGTGTCATAGGGATTGTCGGTACGCCCGAAGACCGGATTGAAGGTGTGTGAGCCGGCGGCGAACTCGGGCACATTCGTCTTGCCGAGGGTGATCACGCCGGCGGTGTGCAGCCGCTCGATGACCAGATCGTCGGACGCCGGCACGTGGTCGGCGAAGATCGGCGAACCGCTGGTGGTACGGATCCCGGCGGTCTCGTGGGTGTCCTTGTGCAGCATCGGTACCCCGTGCAGGACCGGCAGTTCGTCGTTGCCGGCGGCGTACTCGTCGGCACGGTCGGCCGCCGCCAGCGCCTGCTCGGCGACCAGGGTGACGACGGCGTTGATGCGTGGGTTGATCCGGTCGATCTGGGTGAGGAACGCCTCCGTCGCCTCCCGGGAGGAGATCTCACCATCGGCGATCGCCCGGGCCAGCCGCGTGGCGGGCAGGAAGCAGAGCTCGGACATGCTCACTCCTTGCCGAGGGTGTCGAGGATGCCGGCCAGCCGACGTTGCCTGGTCTCGGGTTTCTTCGCCCCGGTGAGGGATGCGGCGGCTTCCTTGCGCCGGGTGTAGCTGAGGTTGTCCCACGCGGCGCGGGCCGCGGGCCGGTCGGCGAGGGCGGCGGCCAGGTCGTCGGGGACCTCGACGGTGCGTTCGGCGGTGTCGAGTTCGATCTCGAGCTGGTAGGTCTCACCGGCCTCGACGCCGAGCTTGGCCTTGTTGGCCTTGGTCAGGCCGATCAGGTTGCGCCCGCCCATCGGCGCGATCCGCAGGGCCAGTTGCTGACCGGCGATGGTGACGCGCACCGGTGGTCGTCTGCCGCCGCCGAGCTCCTCGAGGATCTCGTCCGGGATCACGAACGCGGTGTTCGAGGTGGTGATCTGCGTCAACGGCAACGACAGCTTCATAGCGGTGAGGCTACCGCTGGCTAGATTGTGGGCATGGCGACGGCCCCCGATGAGACCCCCGCAACGCGACCCGCCGATCTGGTGATGGAGGGCGGTGGCGTCAAGGGCATCGCCTTCGGCGGCGTACTCGAGGTGCTGGCCGAGCGCGGCTATCGGTTCGAGCGGTGCGCGGGGACCTCGGCGGGCGCGATCTCGGCTGCGTTGGTGGCGGCGCTGCAGCGGGCGGGGGAGTCGCCGGATCGGGTACGCGAGGTGGCGGCCACGATGGATCTGGAGCGGCTGCGGGATTCCGGGCCGCTGGGCCGGCTGCTCGGGCCGCTGCACACCGTGGGTGATGTGGCCTCGCTGTTGGTCCGCGGTGGCCTGTATCGCGGGGATTATCTGGCGGACTGGCTGTCCGGGGTGCTCGCCGATCTCGGGGTACGGACGTTCGGGGACCTGCGGCGGCACGATCCGGGGTCGGCGCTGCCGCCGGAGCGGGAGTACCGGCTGGTGGTGGTCACCAGCGATCTGTCGCAGCGGCGGATGACGATCTTTCCGTGGGATGCGGCGAGTTATGAGTTGGATCCGGACGAGTTGCCGGTGGCGCAGGCGGTACGCGCGTCGGCGGCGATTCCGTTCGTGTTCGAGCCGGTGCGGTTGCGTACGCCGGATGGCACGGCCAGCCTCGTGGATGGCGGCATCCTGTCGAACTACCCGATCACGATCTTCGACCAGCCTGATCGGGCCCAGGCACGTTGGCCGACGATCGGGGTACGCCTGTCCGCCCGCGAGGGCGACCGTCCGGTGGAGCCGGTGAACAACCCGCTGGACATCGGCATCGCCGTCGTCGACACCGCGATGACAGGCGCCGACGCCCGCCACATCGATGACCCCGACACCATCGCCCGCACCATCTTCGTCGACGCCGGCGATGTCCGTGCCACCGACTTCTCGATCAGCCCCGAGCGGCGAGCTGAGCTCATCCAGCGGGGGCGGGATGCCGCGGAGAAGTGGTTGGGGCAGAGGACTAGCCCCTGAACCGATCTAGCGTAGGCAGAGACGCCGTGAGCGATGGTGGCGGAGAAGTAAACACATTCTCGGTTACGTCTGGAACCGTCTGTGCTGCCTATCAGAGCGAGAGACGTGACCGTAAATACTCCACGATCTCTTGCTCGATATCCCCGCTAGATTCAGATCGCTCTGGGTACTTGTCAGCCCACACGCGGCCAGGATGAACGATGTCCCACCGTGGGCGAACGCCGTTGATTCTCCCTCTACCTGGGTCATGGTTTCCGAATCCGTCAACCAATGCGTTCCAGACGGGGCGATGTTCACGAATCAGCGCCGACTCCCCAAGTGGGATCCAGATGTCGTCTACCACAAGCCAACGCACCGCAAAGTCAGCAATATCGAGGTTGGTGGCAGCGCGGACGCTATTCCCGTGTTGTCTAATGCGATCCGCCAAGGCGCGGGTAGCGGTCGGCGCAGCTACATCGAGCCCACGTCTTCCACCTTTTGGCACAGCCTTACCTACGTAGATTGGCTCCGTGTAATTATCCCTATTCGCGAGTGCCAGACCTTCGTAGGCCCGAAAGGAGCCCCGATAGTAGATGGCGTAGACACCCGCGCCACTAAATCGTGGGACGCTGTCGAGCGCTGTGGGCTCAGTCTCCATCATTCGAGTAACGATGCTGTGGGCCAGATTCTCCATGGCGAGTGGATTATAGGGTTCGGTCACGCGCCGGTCCGTCGGACTCGGGTCGCGCGTCTATTTGCACCCAGCGTTGCGGAACGAACGTCCGCGAGCGCTAGATGCTCGTGCACGGACGAGGCGACCACCTGAGCGAGCATGACTGGCACGGCGTTGCCCAGCTGCCGCATAGCCTCCCCCCAGGGGCCGTGTAGGCGGTAGCGGTCGGGGAATGTCTGGAGACGTGCCGCTTCACGAACCGTGAAATATCGGATTGATCCATCCGTATTCCGCAGCATGTTCTCGCCACCCGGCACCCCGTGCACCCCGGCCTTCAAGGCCTTGGCTGGTGCGTCGATGTGCGACCCGGTATGGCCAGGATAGGAGCGAGCTCCCGGCTGCAGTACGTGATTGAGGAACTTCCGACTACCGTTGACGGTTGGTTCGGGAAGATCGCTTATGGCGTCACGCACCGTGCGCCACGGCTTTCCAAGGTGTTCACCGTCATCAAGCGCTGGCGCGCTCCTCCGGCGTGAAGCGAGGCTGTCGACGCGGTCCCTGGCGGGCACCCGGTGGCGTTCCCAGTACTCACCGGTGACGTCTTGCTGGTAGCGCAAGGCGTCGATCGAATGGGTCGGTTCTGGGAATGCCCATTCAGCATCCACGTCGGAACGGAACCCGACAAAGAATACACGCCATCGCTGCTGCGGAACTCCATAATTAGCAGCATTCACCAAATTTGGAATCACTTTGTACTGCAGATCGGAACGGATCGAGGTATGTTCTGCTTGAAGTCGTGCGAGATGGTCGGCCCAGGTTTCGCCTTCCCTGGGGGCAAGTTCAGGATGAGCAAGTCGAAGCTGGATATATGAGTAATAGTCGGCGAATGCAGTTCGCGTTAGCCCCCTCACGTTCTCAATGATGAATGCTCGAGGTCGTAGTACCCGGATTACTTCCGCAGTCGCAGGAAACATGTCGCGGGGATCATCGGCTGCCCGGCCCTTGCCGCCACCACTGAAAGGCTGGCACGGAGGTCCTCCGCTGACCAACGCCACACCGTCTTCGACATCGCTCCAGTCGATGCCTCGGACGTCCCCCTCACGGATATCCATGCCTTGTGCGAGCGGGTGATTTGCCACCTGGTTCTCGCGGAGCGTATCGCAACACCATCGATCCCACTCCGAGACGAGCTCCGTGGTGAAGCCCGCCATGTGCGTGCCCAGTGCCAGACCACCACCTCCGGCGAACAACTCCACACTTCGCATGGCGCTAATCCTAGATGCCACGGACCGGGACATGCGTAGGCGTGCCGGGAGTGGGCAAACTTGACCTATGGCGGAGAGTTGGGCAAGCAGTCGAGCCGTACGGGCGGTCATGCAGGCTAACCGTGGGCGGGACACGGGGCCCGAGCTGCGCGTTCGGAGACTTGTTCACGGGGCGGGGCTCCGATACCGGGTTAACTCTCGACCGCTGCCCAGCAGCAGGGCGACGGCTGACCTGGTCTTCACGCGGGCGAGGGTGGCGGTCTTTATTGACGGCTGCTTCTGGCATGGCTGCCCCCTGCACCACCGCCCTGCAACCCGTAACTCTGAGTTCTGGAGACACAAGGTTGCCGCGACCCGCGAACGAGACCTGAGCGTAACCCGAGCGTTGGAAGCTGCCGGATGGACCGTCATCAGGGCTTGGGAACACGAGGAGGCTGCGGGCGTCGCGCTGCGAGTAGTGGACGCGGTTGGCCTCGCAAGGAACGCTGACTCAGCGTAGGGAGTGGACAGTTGCCAAGGGTGACGCCAGCGTTCGCCTGCAGATTGCCCGTAGTTGACCCGCGGACCTGCCACGTCGGAACGAGCGGCGACCCCTAGGCTGGGCCCGCGCGGACATGACCCGCGTCGGCCACTACCATCCGGGCATGGCACGCATCCGAAACCTCGATCAGGTTAGTGCAAACAGCTCAGCGCATCCCACCGAGACAGACGCCGAATGGACCGTGGTGGACGCAGGGGACACCAAACTTCTGCAGATATCTACGTTCGGTTCCGATTCGCGAGTGTCCGAGCGCAAGGTCAGCCAGACTATTCAGTTCGACCGGCGTTCAGCGATGGTGCTGAAAGCCGCGATCGAGTCGGCATTCCCTGGCATCTAGCGGGCTCCACACGTCGGGCGGATTGATCTCTCGACGAATGCTGGCCCTTACGGTGACTTCGACTCGGTCGTTCCTCCCTCGCTCAGTCATCGTTGCGCGGCCCCAGGCTGACTGGTTAGTAGACGCTCACGGCCGCGTACCCCGGGTCATTGTGCAGCTCGGTGAAGTGGTCGACGGGGCCGTGGCCGTGGCCGATGTTGAGCTGGGCGCCGTTGGCGAGGGCGCTGGTGAGCCAGAACTTCGCGATCCGCGCCGTGCCCGGCCAATCGGAGAGCTGGGGGCGCAGCGCGGTCAGGGCGGAGGAGAGGGTGCAGCCGGTTCCGTGGGTGTTCTTCGTGTCAACCCGCTCGTCGGCAAACTCGCGTACCCCATCGGCATCGGCCCACACGTCGACCGACTGGTCGCCGCCGAGGTGCCCGCCTTTGAGCAGGACCCGCTGAGCACCGAGCTCGGCCCGTAGTTTCTCTGCCTGGGCGCGCATTCCTGCCACATCAGCCGCGGCGTCGACGCCAAGTAGCACCGCCGCCTCGGGCACGTTGGGGGTGATCACCGAGGCCAGCGGCACCAGCTTCCGGATCGCGTCGGTGGCGTCCTCGTCGACCAGGCGGTCACCGCTGGTCGCCACCATCACCGGATCGAGCACCGAGTACGCCGAGGCCAACGGCTCTGCCGCCAGGAACCGGCCGACGGTCTCGGCGATCTCGGCGTTGGCGAGCATGCCCAGCTTCACCGCATCGATCCGTACGTCCGCGAGCAGCGTCTCCAGTTGTTCCGCGACGAAATCGGCCGGCACGACGTGGACGCCGGTGACGCCCTGGGTGTTCTGGGCGGTCAGTGCGGTGAGCACCGCGCAGCCGTAAGCGCCCAGTTGATGCAAGGTCTTCAGGTCGGCCTGGATTCCGGCGCCACCGCTGGGATCGCTGCCGGCGATGGTGAGGGCGACGGGTCGGTCCATGGAGCAAGCGTAGGTGTGTAGGGTGGGGCGAAACCCACGCGGGGGCCTCTGGCAAGGGGCTGAGATCGGGCTGACGCCGCCCGGACCGTTCGAACCTGTCCGGGTCATTCCGGCGAAGGAAGTGAGGCATCTCATGACTGAGGTCCATCCACTGCATCACCTGCAACACCTCGACGAGGGTGATCTGAACGTCCCCGTCACCGCCATCTCGCTCGCGGATTCCCCCGACGGCACGCCGAATCCCGACGTGCACGTCTACCGCACCGCCGGCCCCGGCAGTGACCCGACCAGGGGCCTGCCGCCGCGCCGGGCCGAGTGGATCGCCACCCGTGGCGACGTGGAGGCGTACGCCGGCCGCGCCCGCAATCTCGCCGATGACGGCCGCAGCGCGGTACGCCGCGGCGAGGCCTCCCAGGCCTGGCAGGGCGAGCGCCGCGATCCCATCCGATCGAAGCAGGGCCGCACGGTCACCCAGCTGCACTACGCCCGGCAGGGCACGATCACCCCCGAGATGCGCTTCATCGCGCTCCGCGAGAACGTCGACGTCGAACTCGTCCGCAGCGAGGTCGCCGCCGGCCGGGCCATCATTCCGGCCAACGTGAACCACCCCGAGTCCGAACCGATGATCATCGGAAAAGCCTTCCTGACCAAGGTGAACGCCAATATCGGCAACTCCGCGGTCACCTCCTCGATCGCCGAGGAGGTCGAGAAACTGAGCTGGGCCACCCGCTGGGGTGCCGACACCGTGATGGACCTGTCCACCGGTGAGGACATCCACACCACCCGCGAGTGGATCCTGCGCAACTCGCCGGTCCCGATCGGCACCGTGCCCATCTACCAGGCCCTGGAGAAGGTCAACGGCGAGGCCGACCAGCTCAGCTGGGAGGTGTTCCGCGACACCGTCATCGAGCAGGCCGAACAGGGCGTCGACTACATGACGATCCACGCCGGTGTGCTGCTGCGCTACGTCCCGCTGACCGCCCGTCGGGTCACCGGCATCGTCTCCCGTGGTGGCTCGATCATGGCCGGCTGGTGCCTGGCGCATCACCGGGAATCCTTCCTCTACGAGCATTTCGACGAACTATGCGAGATCTTCGCCCGCTACGATGTCGCGTTCTCCCTCGGTGACGGGCTGCGGCCCGGGTCCACCGCGGACGCCAACGACGAGGCCCAGCTCGCCGAGCTGCGTACCCTCGCCGAGCTGACCGAACGCGCCTGGGCCTACGACGTGCAGGTGATGGTCGAGGGCCCGGGCCACGTGCCGCTCGATCTGGTGCCGGAGAACGTACGCCTCCAGCAGGACTGGTGCCACGGCGCGCCCTTCTACACCCTCGGCCCGCTGGTAACCGACATCGCACCCGGTTACGACCACATCACCTCGGCCATCGGCGCCGCGGTGATCGCCCAGCACGGCACCGCGATGCTCTGCTACGTCACCCCCAAGGAACATCTCGGGCTGCCCAACCGCGACGATGTGAAGACCGGGGTGATCACCTACAAGATCGCCGCCCACGCAGCCGACATCGCCAAGGGCCACCCCGGCGCGCGAGACCGCGATGACGCGATGTCCAAGGCCCGCTTCGAATTCCGCTGGCACGACCAGTTCGCGCTGTCGCTGGATCCGGAGACAGCGATGGCTTATCACGACGAGACGCTGCCGGCCGAACCGGCCAAGACCGCGCACTTCTGCTCGATGTGCGGGCCCAAGTTCTGCTCGATGCGGATCAGCCAGGACATCCGCGACAACTACGCCGACCAGCTCGCCGCCAGCGAGGCGGAAGCCGGGATGGCCGAGAAGTCGCGGCAGTTCATCGAACTCGGCAAACGCGTCTACCTCGAGCCGGAGGTGGCCGGCAACCGGGCCGAGCGGTGACCGCGTCACCGACCACACCTCAGCGTGCCCTGCCGCCGGCCGGCCGGGCGGCACTGCGGGGCGGGATCGCCGGAAATTACGTCGACCAGCTGCACATCTTCCTGCCGCTGGTCGCCCTGGCGCCCGCCCTGCCCACCATCGCCGGGCCGCAGGCGGCCGCCGCCACCGGCGCGGTGGTGGTGATGGCGATGCTGCTCGGCCGCCCGATCGGCAGCCTGGTGTTCGGCCCGATCGCGGACCGACTGGGGCGTACCCGAACGACCAGAATCGCGATCGCCGGTACCGCACTCTGCGCGCTCGGGATCGCCGCGATTCCCACCCACGAAGCGATCGGCGGCTTCGCGGTGGCCGGCATCATCGTGCTGCGCTTCCTCGGCGGGGTCTTCATCGCCGGTGAGTACAGTGCGGCGATCCCGCTCGCGATGGAATGGTCCAGCCCGCGGCGGCGCGGACTGGTCTCCGGGTTGATCATGTCGATGGCGCCCTGGGCGCAGGCGAGCATCGCCTTCGCGACCGCCGGCCTGCTCGTCGGGCTCGGGCCGCAGGCGTACGCCGGCTGGGGCTGGCGGCTGGCCTTCGTCGCCGGGGCACTCGGCTCGGTGGCGATGCTGATCTATTACCGCCGGGTCCACGACGTCACCGGATCCGGCCGCGGTACGCCCGCGCGGACCGGCCGGGGCCGCCTGCGCCGGGTCATGTTCGGGCCGCACGCCAAGGACTTCTGGCGCTTGTTCGCGCTGATGAGCGGGCTGTGGTTCCTCACCCAGATGACGGTCATCGTGCTCGCCGGACGGCTGGGCCCGGCGACCGGGGTGAGCGCGACGACCGCGGCCACCATCATGGGCCTCGCCGCGGTCGGTCAGGCGATCGTGATGGCCCTGGCCGGGCAGTGGTCCACCAACCTGGGTCGGCGCAGATTCTTTGTGCTGTGGGGATTGCTCGGTGCCGTGGGCGCCCCGTTCCTGTGGTACTGGACCCTGTCCGGGCACGAGCTGGCCCGCATCACCGCTGGCGCGACCCTGCTCCAGGTGATCACCGTGACCGCCTACGGGCCGATCGGCGCCTACCTCAGTGAGGGCTTCCCCGCCGACGTGCGCTCCACCGGGTACGGCACCGCGTACAGTCTGTCCATCGTGATCCCGGCGCTCTACCCGTTCTATCTGCCCGCCCTGGAATCGTTGCTCGGCCGACAGGGCGGTCCGATCGCGCTGCTGGTGCTCGGCGGCCTGCTGGTCGCCGGCTGCGGTGCCCTCGGTCCGGCGCTGCGGCCGCGGGAGCTGACCGATGGCTGAGCTGGGTGCGGTGGTCGCCGAGGTACGCCGTCAGCGGCCACTGGTGCACTGCCTCACCGCGGCGGTGACCATGAACTTCGTCGCCGACGCCCTCCTCGCCGCCGGCGCCCGGCCGATGATGACCGAGACCGTCGACGAGGCGCCCACCCTGGTCACCGTGGCCGACGCCCTGCTCGTCAACCTGGGCACGCTCAGCACCGACGGTGCGTCCGGAATCCCCGCCACGGCACGGATCGCGGCCGATAAGGGTACGCCGTGGGTGCTCGACCCCGTCGCCATCGGGCTGGCCCCGGTACGCACCCCGCTGGCGCGGGAACTGGTCGGGCTCGGACCGAGCGTGGTCAAGGGCAATGCCTCGGAGGTGCTCGCGCTGGCCGGCTCCGGCGCCGGTGGTTCCGGACCGGATGCGACCGACGCGGTGACCGCCGCCGAACAGGCCGCCACCGCGCTGGCCCAACGGTACGGTGCGGTGGTCGCGGTCACCGGCGCCCGGGACCTGGTCACCGACGGCAACCGCAGCGGCACCCTCGACCGGGGGCATCCGTGGCTGGCCCGGGTCACCGGTACCGGATGCGCGCTCGGCGGGCTGATGGCCGCCTGCCTGGCCGTCGCCGAACCCTGGCCCGCGACGCTCGCGGCCCTGTCCTGGTTGACGATCGCCGCCGAGGATGCCGCGGCACACTCCCGGGGCCCGGGGAGTTTCAAGATCGCATTGTTGGACGAGCTGGCCGCGCTGACGCCCGAGGAGTTGGACGAGCGCGTCGGGATGCGGTGAGGGGCTCATCTCGACACGCGATCCCGGCTCCGCTTCGCTGCGCCGGGATTACTACTCGATGAGCGTGGCGGAGGTGGCGGTGACGGCCTGCCAGGCGCGGCGGCGGTCGGCCCGGGGGTCGGCCTCGACACGGGTGTCGCGGTCGAAGATCATCGTCAATCGGTACTCGAGCTCGTAACCCGGCCAGTCGGCCAGCGGGCGCTGCCGGTGCGCGAAGGACAGCCACTGGTCCTGCATGGTCGCCGACAACGACTCGTAATGCCCGCGGCCGCCGAGGGCGGTCATGAACCGGCCGATATCGGAGTCGTAGATTCCGAACACCGGCAGCAATTCCCCGCCATGGGTGGCGTTCACCCCCATCATGTTCATCAGCCGGGGCGCATAGTCGTAGCGATAGGCGAAGGTGGGGGCGTACCGGCTGTGCGCCGCCATCACTTCCACCGACGGATACCAGAACGCCCCGTCGCCGGCCAGGTCGGCGAGGGCGCCGCGCTTCGGATAGCCCGGATAGATCTCTCGCAGCTGGGTCGCGGGCGGGGTCTCGTCACCGTCACCGTGCTCCACATCGGCAACTGGATCGACGAACGAGTGCGCCTTGGTCACCATCTGCTTCCAGGTCGGTTTCAGGCTGGCATGGGTGGGGGAGAAGTGCGAGAACAAGGTCCCCTCCCGATCACAGGTGCCGATCACCAGCGGCACCCGGATTCCTTCCCCGGCGGCGATCGCGGCCACCGGCAGCCGCGGCACCAGCTCACCGTCGACCGCCGGAACGACCGGGATCGCGGCCGGTTCGTCGCGCAGCCCGGCCGCCGACAACCGGGACAGGGCCAGGCTCAGCTCGGTGCTGGTCACCTCGGCCAGCATGCTGCGGACCTCGTCCTCATCCTCGGGATTCGCCACCAGGTAACCGAGAAACTCCTTGGTCCAGCGGTGCGCCTGCTCCAGCGGCGGTACCACCCGGGGCGCCGAACTCTGCGCGATCGCGCCTGCGAACAACCCCTCCGCGGCCGGGCTGGCCAGCATCGTGGTGATCGAGATGGCGCCGGCCGATTCACCGAAAACCGTTACCCGGTTGGGATCCCCGCCGAACAGTGCGATCTGCTCCTGCACCCAGGCCAGCGCGGCGAGCTGATCCCGTAACCCGAGGTTGGAGTCGATCGGGCGATCCGCGGTGGCGTACTCGTCGAAGTGCATCCAACCCAGGGCGCCCAGTCGATAGTTGATCGAGACGTAGACGACCTGACCCCGGCGGACCAGCGTCGACCCGTCGTAGGCCGGGTCCGAACCAGCGCCGTTCACATAGGCCCCGCCGTGGATGAACACCATCACCGGCAGGGAATCCGACTCCGGCTCGGCCGGCGCCGTGACGTTCAGGGTGAGACAATCCTCAGATTGCGGCATCCGGCGCATCGCCGCGCTGCCCAATCCGCCCGAACGCGGCTGGGCGCAGATCGGCCCGAATTCCGCGGCCTCCCGGAAACCGGACCACGGCACCACCGGCTGCGGCGCCCGCCAGCGCAGCTCGTCGACCGGTGGTGCGGCGAACGGGATGCCCCGCCAGTGCGCGACCTCGCCGTCGGCCACGCCACGCAGCCAACCGTTCGGGGTGTGGATCTCCAGCGCCCGCATCAACACCTCCCGGGGGTTCGGCCGATACCGGCGAGTCTGCCACCTTGACCGGATCACCGGCCGGGCTGACCACTCGGGCAAAAAGTCCCTTGCCCACAGCCCTCACCCGACCTACCGTTGGTCTCACGCAGGAAAGGAGGTGGTCCTACCGATGATTGATCAAAGGACTTGTGAGGTGGCTCGCCGCTGAGGCGTCCACGATCCCCCCGATGGGGGAGGACTCCGTGGCGAATCCACTCGAGCCACCGGGCCCGCGGGTTGCCGGACCAGTCCACCGGCGGCGTAGACCCGCGGGCTCTGCCACGCTGCGTGCGCTAGATTCTTACCAAGTAGCGCACGATGCGCGGCGCGCCGTTGAGACGGGGAGAACCGATGCTCGATTCTGAAATCAGCTTGGCCGTTGACACTTCGGTCGGCACCGTTCTCGATGAATTCACGGCAGGGCAACCCAGCCTCGATGAGGTGCTGAGTCGGGTGGTGGACTATGCCGTCCGCCTGCTCGACCGGGTCGAGGGCGCCAGCATCACGATCTTCGGCGAAGACATGAAGCCGTTCACCATGATCGCCTCCGACGACTGGGTCCGCGCGGTCGATGCGGTGCAGTACAGCACCCAGCAGGGCCCCTGCATCGAGGTGGCCGCGACCTCCGCCCCCACCTCCGGCTCGGCCGATCTGGCCGTCAGCGATCACTGGCCGGTGTTCGGCCCGCGGGCCGCCCAGCTCGGCGTGGGCGCGATCCTCGCCGCCGGCCTCAGCGCCCACCCGGATCCGGCCAAGGTCGACAGCCCGCCCGGAGCGCTCAATCTCTACTCCCGTCAGGCTTTCGCCTTCGAGGCGCGCGACCGCGACCAGGCGGTGCTGATCGCCGCCATCGCCGGCGTCGCGATCCGGCTCACCCAGGCCAGGATCACCGCCGACCGGTTGCGGGAGGCGCTCAGCAGCCGCGACGTGATCGGCCAGGCGAAGGGCATTCTGATGGAGCGGCACGGTGTCACCGAGGACCGCGCGTTCGCCATGCTGCGACAGGCATCCAACCAGCTCAACGTGAAGCTGCGCGTGGTCGCGGCCGGGCTGGCGGCCTCTCGCGATCACTCGGCCGCGGTCGTCGACTGACCGGGGGTTCCCGCTCAGGGGAAGCTCAGGGGGAGCCCTCAGACTTCTGGTATTGTGCCTGAGGCATCGCAGATGTTTCTCTTGTAGTCACAGGGCGTGGTCAAACAGCGGTGCTGCGCTTGGAATGCTTGATTCTGAAGGGCACGGCCATGGCACCGCATCGATTCGGCACCGGTGTTCGCAACCCGCTCAACGACACCATCGAAAACCTTCTCCTGGCAGAGCCGGGTGACGACGTGCTCGGTGGTGCGGCATCGCCGCAGGAGGCGGCCATCGTCGCCGGTCTCCCGTTGGCGGAATCCATCGCTCGCAGCTACCGCGGCCGCGGCGCCGACTCCGACGACCTGTTGCAGGTCGCGCGGCTCGGCCTGGTCAAAGCGGTCCAGGGCTACCGGCTCGGCTCGGCGGCCGGCTTCGTGGCGTACGCCGTCCCCACCATCAAAGGTGAGATCAAGCGACACTTCCGCGATCACGAATGGCTGGTACGCCCGCCGCGGGCCCTGCAGGAACTGCAGAGCGAGGTCAGCCAGACCCGTACCGCGCTGGGCCAGCAGCTGGGCCGCAACGCCACCGACGACGAGGTCGCCGAGGCGCTCTCGGTCTCGGCCGACCGGGTCCGCGCCGCCGGACTGAGCCGCCGGGCGTACGCCGCCGCCCAGACCGGCCCGGACGATCTGGTGCAGATCGCCGCCCTGGGCGACGACTACGCCCGGGTGCTCGACCGGGCGTCGCTGCGGGTCGCGCTGGCCGGGCTCACCGATCGGGACGCGGCCCTGTTCCGGATGCGGTTCGTCGAGGAGCGCAGCCAGTCCGCCATCGGCCAGGAGCTCGGCGTCAGCCAGGTGCAGGTGTCGCGGCTACTGGCACGGCTCGTCGACCGGCTCCGGGCCGTCCTCGACACCGAGCATCTGCAGGTCAGCTGACTCGACCCCGAGTTCGCCGAGCAGGGTGAGCAGACCCTCCGGGTCGTCACCATCGGGGCCCATCGGGATCGACACCACCCGGATCAGGTCGCTGAGGCCGGGATGCTCGGCCGCCAGCCGGGCGCGCAGCCGCATCGCCCGGCGGGCCGATTCGACGACGACCACCGGGCCGTGCGGCGGGGGCGCCGACCGGTCGCCGGCCCCGATCAGCCGGATCCTGGTCTGCGGCCGGGCGAGCAGACAGGCGCGCAGCAGCAACAGCAGCGGGCACTCGCTGACCAGGTCGATCAGCTGCCGGCGGTACGCGGCGGAGCGCGCGGAGGCGTACAACTCCAGCCAGCGGTCGACATCGAACCGGATCCGGCCGGTCGAGGATCCGTGCGGGTCGAGCGACCAGGTGCGCCGCCGCTCGACCGGCTCCGGCAGCCGATCCAGCGCCCGGTTGGTGATCTCCAGCTCGGCGGCCAGCGCAGCCCGGGCCCGCGCCGCGGTCTGGCCCAGCAGATCCAGCCGGTCGGCCAGCTGGGTCCCGGGCAGGTCCCGCAGCCCCGCGGGCAGCACCGACAGCGCGGCCTGCAGCCGGTGCCCCTCGCTCAACACGATCTCGGGACCGTCGTCGAGGAACAGTCGTGGTGGCGGGTTGCTGCTCACAGCCGGTGTACTACCCGGCCGTGACCGGTTCAAACGGGGGTCAGGCCGGCCGCGGTGAGGGCCTCGTTGAGCGGACCGTAGAGACCGGGGTTGGCCGCCACCAGCAATCCTTCGCTCTCACGGTCGGTGACCGGGCCGCCGCCGACCCGGCCGCCGGCCTCGCGGATCACCAGGGCCCCGGCGGCGTGATCCCACGGGTGCAGCCCGGCCTCGTAGTAGCCGTCCAGCTGCCCCGCGGCGACCGCGCAGAGGTCCAGGCTGGCCGCCCCGATCCGGCGGATGTCGCGGATCCGGCCGATCAGGCGGGCCACCAGCTCGGCCTGCCGGGTCCGGCGTACCGCGTCGTAGCCGAAACCCGTGCCGATCAGCGCGGTGGCCAGCTCGGTCTTCTCGGTGAGTTGGAGGCGCTGCCCGTTGCGGGTGGCGCCCTCGCCGGCCGCTGCGGCGTACACCTCGGCGAGTGCGGGGGCAGCGACGCAACCGGCGAGCGTACGCCCGGTCGCCGGGTCGCCCTCGACGACCGCGACCGAGACCGCCCAGGCCGGCAACCGGTAGAGGTAGTTCACGGTGCCGTCGATCGGGTCGACCACCCAGGTCAGCCCCGAGCCACCGCCGGAGGCGCCGGCCTCCTCACCGAAGAACGCGTCGGCGGGGCGCAACCGGGCCAGCTCGGCACGCAGGTACGCCTCGGTGGCCCGGTCGGCGGCGGTCACCACGTCGGTCGGGCTGGACTTCAGATCGGCGACCTGGACCCCCTCATCGCGCCAGCGGTACGCCTGATCGGCGGCCTCGGTCGCCAATCGGGTGGCCAATTCCAGCAACTCGTTGCTCACCGGGGCAGCGTTTCACATCCCTTCGACTCGTCGCTGCGCTCCTCGCTCAGGGAACGGGTGGGGTCGCTGCGCTCCTCGCTCAGGGAACGGGTGGGGTCGCTGCGCTCCTCGCTCAGGGAACGGGTGGGGTCGCTGCGCTCCTCGCTCAGGGAGCGGGTGGGGTCGCTGCGCTCCTCGCTCAGGGAGCGGGGCCGGGGCGTTGGAACGCGCTCGTTAGGCTGCCCTCATGATGCAGAACCTGCGGGAGTACATCGATCGGCTCCGCGCCGAGGGGTACACCGTGAAGAACGGCAAGGACGAGGATCCCGACCTGATCGACCCGGGTGGCAACGCCGTCGAGACCTGGGAAGAGGACTATCCGTACACCGAGCGGATGGACCGCGACGAATACGATGAGCTGAAATATCAACTGCAGATCGAATTGCTGAAGGTGCAGTACTGGTCGGAGGACAACGACCTGCGCCACATCATCGTCTTCGAGGGCCGCGACGCCGCCGGCAAGGGCGGCACCATCAAGCGCTTCACCCAGCACCTCAACCCGCGCGGCGCCCGCGTCGTCGCACTCAACAAACCCAACGACCGCGAGCGCGGCCAGTGGTACTTCCAGCGCTACATCAACCACTTCCCGACCTTCGGCGAACTCGTCCTGTTCGACCGCTCCTGGTACAACCGGGCCGGCGTGGAGCGGGTGATGGGGTTCTGCACCGACGAGGAGTACGAGCGGTTCATGGAGCAGGCGCCGGCCTTCGAGAAGATGATCGTCGACTCCGGCATCCACCTGACCAAGTTCTGGTTCTCGGTCACCCAGGCCGAGCAGCGGACCCGGTTCGCGATCCGCCAGATCGACCCGGTCCGCCGCTGGAAGCTGTCCCCGATGGACCTCGAGTCGCTGGACAAGTGGGACGCCTACACCGACGCCAAGGAGAAGATGTTCCTGCGTACCGACACCGATTGGGCGCCCTGGACGACCATCAAGTCCAACGACAAGAAACGCGCCCGGGTCGAGGCGATGCGGGCGTACCTGTCCCAGTTCGACTATCCGGACAAGAACGAGGCGATCATCGGCCAGCCCGATCCGAAGATCGTCCGCCGCGGCCGCGAAGCCGTCGGTGATTAGGCTCTGAGCATGGCTGATCTCACCTTCGCCGACGTGATGGACGACTCGATCCTGGTCTACGTCGAGGACCACCAGGCGTTCCTGGACTGGCTCGAGGAGCAGACCGGCGGCGGGGTCGGCCAGACCGGGGTCGACCTGGCCAAGCAGCAGATCACCTACCAGCCCAAGCTGCACAAGCGCGACGAGGTGGTGGCCCGGGTACACCTGCTGGGCTCGATCGCCGAATCCCCGCGCTCGGCACTCTGGGCCTGGGCCAATCCGGCGTTCGCCGAGGCGCCCGTGGCGCAGATGAGTACCCGCGTCCGCGACTTCGGCGCCACCCGCGGGATCCCCGAGCTCACCACCGGCGAGCTGCCGATCGCCGACGAGGGCGGCGAGGAGGCGCTGACCGGCTGGGCCACCCGGATGGCCGCGGTGTCCTGCCGGATCATCGGCATCCCGACCGCCCAGGTGATGACCACCGGTACCACCCGGGTGGTGATGCTGGTGGATGCCGCCGGATTCATCCCGCCCGCGCCCTCGGGCATCACCTTCCCGCGGATCCTCACCACCGCGCTGCAGGCCGACGGCTGGATCACCGATCATCGCCGGGCCGTGCAGGGGTACGCCCAGGCGCGCAATCTGCCCTACGGCTGGGAGCCGGGGTTCGCGGCGCTGAACATCGGTTTCCCCGAGGGCAATGTGCGGGTCGGCTTCGACGAGCAGGGTCGGGTCGGCGACATCAACGCCCAGTTGGGTGGGGCTGGGTTGGAGCAGGGCTGAGCGAGTCGGCGAAGCCGTCCGGGTCGTACGCCGCAGCGCCCCGGATCAGTTTCGCGGCGCGGACCAGCACCTTCGGTAGCCCGACGCCGACGGCGCCGACGACGACGATCCCGTCGCGGCCGCAGAGCACCGCCACCTTGTCCTCATCCGGTGACCCGGCGACGACGGCCCGGTCCACCTCGCCGGCGATCTCGCCGTAGGCCTGCACGGTCGCGCCGTAGTGATCGGTCCAGTGATAGGGGACCGCGGCCAGCGGCGCCGGTGGTTCCGCGCCGGCTTGCAGGGCGGCCAGGTGTACGCCGAGGCGTACGCCTGCGGTGCTCGCCGCCATCCGGTGCTCGACCCGGCCCGCCGCCCCGGCGTGATTCGCGACGTCGCCGACCGCCCACACGTGCGCCCCGGCGCGGGCCTCGGCGTCGACGACCACCCCGTCACCCAGTGCCAGGCCGCTGCCGGTGAGCCATTCGGTGTTCGGCTCGGCGCCGAGGCAGGCGACCACGGCGTCGGCGGCGATCCCGGTCACCGACTCGACCCGGCCGTGCCGCAGTTGCACGCCGTGGTGGCTGTGCCAGCGGGCCAGCACGGTAGCGAGCTCGGGCCCGAGCTGGTTCGTCAGCGGTGCTCCGGAGCCGGCGTACAGGGTGACCGGATGGCCGAGGGTACGCAGCGTGGCGGCGAGTTCGCTGCCCAGGAACCCGGCCCCGACGATCGCGACATGCGCGTCCGCGGGCAGCGCCCAGAGCGCCGCCAGGTCGTCGCGGCCGCGCACGGTGAGCGCGCCGGGCAGGGTGCGGGGCCGGACGCCGGTGGCGATCACCAGCTCGCGGTAGCCCAGCCGGGTCCCGTCGGCGAGCGTGACCGTGCGGGCGCCGGGGTCGCAGCCGACCGCCCGCGCACCCAGCCGCAGCTCGATGCCCAGGTCCGCGGCACGGTCGGCGCCGGGCAGGGTGAGCTCCTCGAGTGCGGTGGTACGCCGCAGCGCGGCCTTGCTCAACGGCGGCCGGTCGTAGGGCGGGTGCGGCTCCGCACCCAGCACGACCAGCTCCCCGGCGTACCCCTCCTCGCGGAGCGTCGTCGCCACCGTCCAGCCGGCCAGCCCGGCGCCGACGATCAGGACCGGGCCGGTGGCTTCGACTCGCTGGCGCTCGCTCAACCAGCGTCCGGCCGGATTCACTCCTCGACTTCGATCGCGCCGGAGGGGCAGAGCCGGGCGGCGGTACGAGCCTCGGGCAGGCGGTCCGCGCCCGGTTCGGCGTCGAGCAGCACCACGATGCCGTCGTCGTCCTGGTCGAACAGGTCGTCGGCGGTCATCACGCACTGGCCGCCGCCCACGCATTTGTCGGTGTCGACGCTGATCCTCATCGCATCTCCTTCCCGGTCTCCTCGGTCTGCCAGGTCACCGGTGCCGCGGTGACGCTGAGGAAGGCGTAGTCGCGCAGTTCGACCTGCTCGGCCGGGATCGCCAGGTCCAGCGACGGGATCCTGGAGGTGAGCGCCTTCAGCACCTCGGCGATCTCGACCCGGGCCAGGTTCTGGCCCAGGCACTGGTGGATCCCGAAGCCGAAGGCGACATGGCCGCGGGCGTCGCGGCCGACATCGAGCCGGTCCGGGTCGGCGAAGGTGTCCGGGTCACGGTTGGCGGCCGCGGAGCAGGGGATCACCCCGTCGCCGGCGGTCAGGCGTACCCCACCCAACTCGACATCGGCGGTCGCGACCCGCATCGGTGAGATGTGGAAGATGCTCACCCAGCGCAGCAATTCCTCGACCGCACCGGGGATCAAGTCGGGCTCGTCGATCAGCCGCTGCCACTGCTCGCGGGACCGCAGCAGGCCGAGTACGCCGAGGGTGATCTGGTTGGCGGTGGTCTCGTGGCCGGCGGTGATCAGCAACCGCACCGAGCGCAGCAGTTCGGTCTCGGTCAGCTTCTCACCGGTCTGCTCGTCGGCGACCAACTGGCTGATCAGATCGTCACCGGGATCGCTGCGCTTGCTGGCGATCAGCTCGGCGGCGAAGTCCAGCATCTCCTGGCTGGCCTGCTCGATCGCCTCCCCGGCGGTACCGAGGCTGTTACGGGCATTGTCCAGGCCCATGAACACGCCCTTGCGCTCCGGCGGGATGCCGAGCATCCGGCAGATCACGTTCCCCGGTACCTCCACCGCGACCGTGCGGACGAAGTCGACCGGTGGTTCGCTGGCCAGCAGCTCGTCGACCACCGCGGCGACGATCCCGGCGATGTCACCGCGCAACTGCTCCACCCGACGGACGGTGAAGAATTTCGTGAACACCCGCCGGATCCGGGCATGATCCGGGTCGTCCATCGCCACGAACGGGATCGCGAACCGCTCCAACGCCACCCGGGCCGGGCTGGAGAACGGGAAGTCCGCCCGGGCCCGGTCCGCCGAGTAGCGCGGATCGGCGAGCACCTCACGGACCAGCTGGTGGCTGCGTACCAGCCAGACCCGGCGCCCGTCATAGAGCTCGACCTCCTGCACCGGTGGCCCCTCGCTGTAGGCCGCGGGCGGGTCGTAGACCGAGCGCCGGGGCATCGGGAAGGTGGTGGTCACGGGGATTCTCTCCTTGATTCGGGCGCCGGGTTCAGCGGCTGATCGGGTCGGGGCGGTGGGTTCGGAGATGGTCCAGCGCCGCCTCGGCGGCGAGCTGGCCCAACTGGCGGCGGGAGCCCTCGGAGTACCAGCCCAGGTGCGGGGTGATGATCACCCGATCGTGGTCCCGCAGTGGCGCCAGGTCGGGGGTCGGTTCACCGTCCAGCACGTCCAGGCCGGCGGTGCGCAGCGGGTCGGCCGCCAGGGCGGCCAGCAGGGCGGTGGTGTCCACCAGGGCACCGCGGGCGGTGTTCACCAGGGTGAGGTGCGGCCGGGTACGGGCCAGGAAGGCGGCATCGACCAGGTGGTGGGTGTCGGTGGTGAGCGGGGCGTGCAGGCTGATGATGTCGCTGCGTTCGGCGAGCTCCTCGAGGCCGACCAGTGCGACCTCGGCGATCCCGGCCGTCTCCGGGGTGAGCGCCGGATCGGCCGCGATCACCGTGCAGCCGAGCGCCCGGCAGCGGCGCGCCATCGCCCGGCCGATCGCCCCGAGCCCGATCAGCCCGACGGTGCTGTCGGCCAGCCGGGGGACCCCTTCGGCGGTGATCGAGGGCCAGTCCGCACCGGCCCGTTCCCGTTGCCAGTCGAGCCGGCGGATGCAGGCGAGCAGCAGCATCAGCGCCTGGTCGGCGACCTCGTTGGTGCCGTAACCGGGGGTGTTCACCACGGTGATACCGCGCTCGGCCGCCGCCGCGAGGTCGATCCGGTCCATCCCGATCCCGGCGCGTACCAGCAGCTCGGCCCGGGGCGCCCGGTCCAGCTGGGCCGGGCCCACGTCGGAGCCGTCGACGATCAGTACGCGGGCGTCGGTCTCGTCGGTGAGCGTCTCGTACGCCATCCCGGCGGCGGTCAGGGTGGCCGGCGCATCGGGCAGCGATTCGAGCACCGCGGGATGGATCGCCACGGGCGGTGTGGAATGGCGTTCCATGTGGGGAGCCTAGACGTCCCGTCGTCCGGGGGCAAGGAGGTGGTCGTGACCCGCCGGGTACGGTCAGTCGGCGACAGGCCAGGCCGGCGGCGGTTGATCCAACACCTTCCGCAACCGGGAAAGGTAATCCCGCCGGGACAACTCCACCGCACCGAGACTGGCTAAGTGCGGGGTCAGCCACTGCACGTCCAGCAACCGGGGGACGCCGTCGGCCGAAAGCAGGCGTACCAGTTCCACCAGCGCCGTCTTCGAGGCATCCCGACCGTGCTGAGGATCGTGGAACATCGATTCACCGGCGAACAGCCCGCCGATCGACACCCCGTACAACCCGCCGACCAGCCGGTCCGCGGCGTCCCACACCTCCACCGAGTGGACCACCCCTGCCTGATGCAGTTCGCCATAGACCCGGCGGATGTCGGCATCGATCCAACCGGCCTCCCGGCGCGGGTCGGCGCAGCCGTCCACCACCTGTTCGTACGCCTGGTCGACGCTCACCCGGTAGTGCTTCATCGACTTGCGCAGCGAGCGGGTCACCCGCAGGCCGTCCAGCGGCAGGACGCCGCGGTCGAGCGGGGAGAACCAGCCGATCAGATCCGGCTCCAGGGGCATCGGGAACACCCCCTCGCGATATGCTGCCAGCACCGTGCGCGGGTCCAGATCGACCGTCGCGGCCACCAGGTCCGAGTGCGGCCAGGTGGCCGGATTGGCGAACAGCAGCATCCGCTCATTCTGTCAGTGGGGGACCGTTCCGGGTCATTCCGGGGTGGGTGGCGGCACGGGTCCTGCGTACGCTGGAAGGTGCCGCGCGCAGGAGTGCGGGCGACCAGAGAGGATGACGATGGCCAACAACGTCAGGGACACCCTCGGCGGCCTCGTGCCGTCGGGAGGCTTCGCACCCAATGGTGCGGGCAAAGTGCTGCGTCGCATCATGACCGTCGCGATCGACGGCATGGGCAACCTGCCGCCCGCCCGGGACTCGGCCGGCCGCCAGCTGCAGAAGCAGGGCGATGCCGAGAAGGCGATCAATGTGCTCATCCAGCAGCACGTCGCCCTCGCCGGTGCCCAGGGGTTCGTGACGAACATCGGCGGACTGGTCACCTCGCTCGTCTCGCTGCCGGCCAACATCGCCGGAATCGCGGTGCTGCAGGCCCGCGTGGTCGCCACCATCGCGCACCTGCGCGGTTACGACGTCACCGATCCGCGGGTACGCACGGCGATCGCGATGTGCCTGGTCGGCGACAACCTGGAGAACCTGCTCGGTGACTCCGAGCTGCCGAGCAGCCCGCTGGTGGTCGCCACCGCGCCGGTCTACGACGCCGGGCTGGACACCAAGATCTCCGACCGGGTCGCCGGCGACCTGCTGGCCCGGGTCACCGGCAAGCGGATGGTCGTCGCGATGACCAAGCGGGTACCGGTGCTGGGTGGTGGCGTCGGCGCCGCCTTCGACGGCTGGGACACGCTGCAGGTGGCCCGGTACGCCAAGGGCCAGCTGGTGGACCGCCGCCGCGCCTGACCCCCCGTCACTTACCGGGTGGTCGAACCCCATTTTTCGACTCCAGTTCGTGAGCAGTGACGAGCGGATGCGGGTTTGCGGGCCACGACGAGAAACGCGGGTTGGATTCTGGGGTTTGACCGGGCGGTAAGCGACGAGACGAGGGACTCGGCTTCGACTCGCTCGTTCCTCCCTCGCTCACCCGGCGTTCGGCATCTCGATGAGCGTGGCCCTCACTTCAGCAGCTTGCTCATCCGACGGTCGGCCAGGGGTTTGCCGCCGGTCTGGCAGGTGGGGCAGTACTGCAGGCTGGAATCGGCGAAGGAGACGCTGAGGATGGTGTCGCCGCAGACCGGGCAGGCCTCACCGGCGCGGCCGTGCACCTTCATGCCGAGCTTCTTCTCACCCTTCAGGTCCTTGGCGGCCAGTCCGGCCGAGCGCTGCACCGCATCGGCCAGCTCGGCGCGCAGGCAGGTGTACAGGTGCTCCCGCTCCGCATCGGTCAGCCCGTTGGCCGGTTTGAACGGGCTCAGCTTCGCGGCGTGCAGGATCTCATCGGAATAGGCGTTGCCGATTCCGGCGATCACCCGTTGGTCCTTGAGTACGCCCTTGAGTTGCGCCCGGCCGGCCTTGTTCAGGATCTCCGCGAACACCTCGTAGGTGAACTCGTCGGCCATCGGTTCCGGGCCAAGGGTCTCGATCTGGGTGACCTCGTCGGGATCGTTGACCACGTGCACAGCGAGCTTGCGCTGGGTACCGGCCTCGGTCAGCTCGAACCCGGACCCGTCGTCGAGCACCAGCCGCAGCGCCAGCGGGCCCTTGCCCGGCCGGGCCGGGGCGGTCGGCATCTCCGCGCGCCAGCGCAACCAGCCGGCGCGGGCCAGATGGAAGCAGAGCCAGGTGCCACCGGCGTCCAGGCAGAGGAACTTGCCACGCCGCTCGACCCGCTCGATCTCCAGTCCGTGCATCGCGCTCAGCGGGGTGGTGAAGGTCTTCAGCGCGCTGAACGCGGTCAGGTCGATCCGGGCGATCACCCGGCCGACCAGGCGTTCGGTGAGGAACCGCCGCAGCGACTCCACCTCGGGCAACTCGGGCATGGGCCCAGTGTGACACGGGGCATCGCTGGCGCGCTGCCGGGAGTTGCTACTCGAGGACCGTGGCGGGAGGGGTCAGCGGGAGCGGCCGTCCGGGTCGTCGAACCAGACGTCCTCGTCCTCCTCGAGCCAGGAGTTGTAGGGGTTCTCGTCCTTCTCCTCGTCCTTGCGGTCGTTGCGGCGCCCGCCCATCGGCATCCCACCCGGAGCGGTACCGGCACCGGATGCCCCGCCACCGGGGCCGCCGGCCGCACCACCGGGGCCGGCCACCGGGCCGACCGAACCGGGGTTGACGATGCCCTTGCCGTTCGGACCGATGCCGAACGAGTTGCCCGAGCGGCCGGCCAGCGGGTTGCCCCCGGCACCGGGTCCGCCGGCGCCACCGCGACCCAGGCCGTTGCCCGCGCCGCCGAGGCCGCTGTTGCCCAGTCCACCGGAGCCGAGCCCACCGGGGCCCATCCCCATCGTCGGTACCACGCCACTGCCGACATTGATCGCCGGACCACCGACGCCGCCCACTCCCGGCGTACCGAGACCGGGAACACCCGGGCCGCCGAGATTGCTCATTCCGGCCGCGGAACCCGGGGCCGTCAGCAACCCGGCGCTCTCGGTGCCCGGCAGGTTGTTGCTCAGCTCGGCCGGATCGAGGCCGGACCCGCCGACACCGGGTGCCCCGCCACCCGGCAACCCACCGGGGCCGCCGATGCCGAGGTCACCGGGGTCGCCACCGGGAAAACCGCTGCCACCCGGACCACCGGGCAGCCCGGGGCCACCCGGGAAACCCGGGCCACCCGGCGTACCCGGATGGGTGCCGCCGGGGAACGGCCCGCCGGGCTGGCCCGGACCGTTCGGCCCACCAGGGCCACCGGGCCCGCCCGGACCACCGGGCAGGCTGGGGTCACCGGGCTTGCCCGGACCGAGCTCGTTCGGTCCGCCCGGGCCGCTCGGGTTCAGACTGTTGGTCGACGGCGGCGCGGTGTTCGTCGACGGCGCGCTCGGCCCGGTACCGGTGGAGTTCGGCGTCGGGTCGTTGGTGCCGCTGCCGGGCGCCCTGGTGCGCCGGTCGTCGTCGGGATGCTGCTGGTCGGTCGGCTGGTACCTCTGCAACTGCTCATCCACCGAGTCCGCGCGGGTGCGTACCGTCTGGACCTGGTTGGAGTTGAGGCCCAGCGCCTCCATCAACTGATCGAAGCGATGCACCTGCGGGGTCACCGGGGTATCGGTCTGCCGGAAGATCTGCGGCGACTGCTGCTGTTGTGGATAGACCGTCAGCAGGGTCTCCCAACGCTTCGGCTCCACCGAGTCGAGGGTGTTCCGCTGCCCGTTCAGGACCAGATAGGGCGCCTGCTCCTTGGCCTTCTCGTAGTCCTCGTCCTCGCCGGTGAAGATCTCATCGACCTTGCCGAACAGCGACTGCTCGACCTCCTTGCGGGTCACCTCCCAGTTGGTGTCGCGGTCCCAGGGGATGTCGTTGAGCAGCGCGGCGCCGATCGAGGAGGACACCGACTGGTTCACCGGCGCGAGTGCGTCGGCATTGCGGGTCGCGTCGGCGGCGTACGCCTCCAGCTTGTCGAGCACGTCGCGTTTGATCGAGTTCCGGTACGCCTCGGCGCCCGGTCCGGTCCACCCACCGGGGCCGGTCAGATCGTCGAGGCGTTTGCGCACCAGGCCATGGATCTCGCGGGCCGCGGACGCGGTGTCGCGCCACATCCGCTCGGTCCGATCCAGGGCGGTCGAATCGAGAGACCCGATGACCGCCATGATCTCGCGCTGGGTGTAGAGGGAGTACGCGCTGGACGATCCGCCCCCGTCCAACATCATTCGCATGTCTCAGGCCTTCTTCCGATTCAGCTCGTTGGTGACCTGGGCCGCGGTGGCGCTGTTCAGCTCCTCCAGGTCGTCGTACTGGCCGGCCAGCCGCCGGGTCGCCTCGGTGATGTCGTCGGAGCGCTGGTGCAGCCCGCGCAGGGCGCCGTGGCCCTTCGTCACGGTGGCCCGGTGCTGCTCGGCGGCGCGTGCCGAACCGGTGTAGTTGCCGAAGGAGACCTTCTCGGTCCCCTCGGGGGTGTAGTCCTGCAATCGATCCCGGAGGGTGCGGATCTCACCGGTCATCTCGTCGAGGAATTTCGCGAACTGACGGATCTGCCCGGGGTCGACCTGGATGTCGGACGTCACGTGGGGGCGGGTACCGCCCCCGCCATCAGCCAGAAGCATCGCGCTCTCCATCTCTCGCTGTTCGGTGTCAGCCGGGTCGGGGTCAACACGGCCTCCGACCCCTATCGTGTCCTACTCGGTTCCCCACTTCGAAGGAATGATCGGAGGAATCTTCCTCCCAGTACGCGATCCCTGGGCGAGGAGGGCGGCGACGGGTGGACGGGTGTCCCGCCAGGTGGCTTCGTCTCGCTCGTTCCTCGCTCGCTCAGCCAGCGTGGGTGGGGCGCTCATCTCGACACGGCGCCATTGCTCCGCTTCGCTTCGCATGGCGCCTACTCGATGTGCGTGGGGAGCGGCCCGTGGAGACGCCGAAGGGCGCGACCGATCGGTCGCGCCCCGGGCGTACGGTCTCGGCAGAGACTCAGTTGCCGGTCTCCCAGAAGGAGGCGGTCTTCATCTCGTTGCTGGCGTAGTTGCCGGCGATCGTGTCGAGATTGGTGCGCATCGCGTTGGCGATGTTCTCCATCTCCTTCATCGACTCGTCCCAGGTCCGCAGCACCTGCTGGTACGCCTGCTTCGGGGCGGCGCCGTCGCCGCCGTCCTGCCAGGAGTCGAGGCGCTTGCCGAGGGTCTGGACCATCTGTTCCTTGAGGTCGACCATCTGCTTCTTGGCGGAATCCAGGTCCTGGATGCCCTGCTGCATGTACTGCTTGTTTACGAGAACGGAATCATCGCTCATTGTTCAGGCTCCTCAGAGTTCGTGTGGGTTGGTCAGCGGGTCACTTGCGGTTGCTGTTGATCAGGTTCATCAGATCCTGACCAACCTGGCTCTGCTCGGCCTCGTTCTGCTGGTAGGTCAAGCTCGTCTGACCCAGCTTCTGGTGCAGCTCGCTGAGGCTGTTCTGCACCTGGCTGAACTCCTCATCGAACTCCTTGAAGGCGGTCAGGAAGACCCGCGCGGCCTGGCCCTGCCACCCGGCCATCAGGCCGTCGATCTGGGTGTAGAGGTTCTTCTGAACACCCTCGATCTTGCCGTAGAAGTCCTCGGCCTCGCCGGCGGCTACCTTGAGGTCATTGGCCGATACTTGCTGAGATCCCATTTTCTTCTCCTCCGGGGAGTCGTCTGTCGGGGCCAACCTCCCTCTGCCGGAAGGCCGGTGCACCGGGTTCGGTGGTGCCGTCTGGTGAAGACACTAGGAGCCGGTGGGGTCAGGAATCGAGCGGAAAATCCCGCCCTGCTTGAGTTTGAGTAGCGCGTGAGTACATGTGCCTAGGTGGCTGAGTAGTGGCCGCGTGGGTCGGGTCAGGACTGCTGCTGGGCGGCGGACACCGAGAGCGACTGGCCGGCGGGCAGGCCCTCGGGGATCAACCGCAGCACCTGCGCGGGGATCGGCTCGGGGGTCACCTCGCCGTAGCCGAGCGCGTTCTTGGAGTCGTTGTCGGCGATGCCGTACCGCAGCCCGCCGACGATCAGCGTGCCCGGGTCGGCCGGGCCGACCGACCCGTCGTGACGGACCAGGGCGCCGCGCAGCGAGGGCTGGACCACCGTGTCGGCCAGCGCCGGGTCGGCATTGCGCCGATCCACCACCGGGGTCGGGGCGCCGAACGCGATCCGCGGGCTCTGCCCGGCGGCCGGCCAGCTGGCACACACGCTGGCGGTCTCGATGCCGGGGATCTGGCTGCGCTGCGGCAGCTGGGCGGGCATGCCCTGCCGGCCCGCGTAACGGACCCGGGTGTTGCGGGCCTCATTGGCCTCGGCGGCCTTGATCGGCTGCGACTTCTTGCCGGTGGTTGCGGTCAGCACCGCGGCCTCGAGCGGGGAGATCTCGCTCAACCCGTCGCTCAACAGCACATACCAGGTCGTCGCGCTGGGGCCCTCGACGTGCATCAGCGTGCCGACGGTCGGATCGACCCCACCGACCGGGCGCTGGGAGCGTTCCCCCTCCCCGGCGATGTCGATCGGGTTCAGCGGCGGCCCCTTCGGCAGCGCACCCAGGAAGGCATTGCCCGGGCGTACCGCCTGTTCGCCGAAGCCGAGCTGGATCGCCACCGCATGGTTCGGCATCTCGTACGCCGTGCCATCGGCGATCAGATATTCCTTGCCGTTGCTGCCGTCGGCGCGGGCCACGAACGCGGTCGAGGTCGCCGGTACCTCACCCTGGCCGAGCTCCAGGGTGGTCGCCCGGGCCTGCGTGCCGGACCCGGTGCTGGTACCGGCCGGTGCGGTCACCGAGCAGACCCGGATCGGATAGCTGACCAGCGCCGACCGCTCGGGCAACTGGGTCGGTGCCTGCTTGATGCCGATCGTCCGCTCCCGCGGGAAATCCCGCAGGGATGAGGATTTCACCGACTTCACATCCCCGCCACCGCTGGCCAGCTTGGCGGAGGTGATGTTGTACGCCGGGTAGAGCTTCCCGCCCAGATAGACCAGCACCTCACCGCTGTCGGAGCTGACCACGATCGTGTTGTCGTTCTTCCAGTTCTTGGAGCTGCCGGGCTTGATCAACCCGACCACGCCGAAACCGGCCAGCACCAGGATGCCCAGCATCACCCCGATGAACATGCCGGTACCGACCCGGCGCAGCGGCGGCTGGGGGTTGTCGGGGTCGCGGTCCACCAGCGCTGACACCAACCGCTGCGCGGTGAAGGTGTGCGCCTTGAGGAGATCCTTGCGGGTCGCCATCTGCGGCCGGGCTCCTCTCGCTCAACCATCGTTCGCAGGGCACATTCTGCTGCGCTGCGGTGTCACCCGACCCTGCCGGCCCTAGAGTAGTGGCGCTCGCCTCGACGAAGGGAAAGTCAGTGCAATCAGCAGCCCCGCCGCATCGGCGCTCGTGGCTGCTGCGGCACAGCGGCCGGCTCGTGCTGCTCGAAGGGGTGCTGCTGCTGGCGGTGCTCGCGCTGATCGCGGGCTCCCGGCTCGGCATCCTGGTCGGCGGGTTGCTGCTGGTACTGCTGCTGGTCCTGCTGGCCCCGGTGATCGGCGGCCGGTCGCTGATCGGTTGGTTGCGGCTGCGGCTGGCCTACTCGGGTCGGCAGCGGGTACGCCCGGCGCGGGTGCCCGCGGACCTGGTCCCGCTGGCGGAATGGGTGCCCGGTTTCGAGATCGGTCAGACCGTCGGCGGCCGCGGCGACGAGACCGGGGTGATCTCGGACGGTGACGCCTGGAGCGCGGTGCTGGCGCTGGATGCCGATGAGGATCTGCTCGCCGATTCCGGTGCCGAACTCGATCTCGGTTCGCTGGCCGACCTGACGGTCTCCGATGACATCATCTTCGCCGGCATCCAGGTGATCACCTACACCGTGCCGGCGCCGACCTCGCTGCTGCTCGGCCCCGGGTCGCAGGCCGCCCGGGCGTACGCCGAGAACGCCCATCCGGTGCCGCCGACGGTACGCCGCACCTGGATCTGCCTGCGCCTCGATCCGACCCGCTGCCTGGCCGCGGTGGAGCGCCGCGGTGCCGGTGTGGACGGCATCCACGCGACGCTGCGGTTCGGGCTGCACCGGGTGCAGTCGCTGCTCAAGCGGCACGGCGTCGACTCGCACGCGATCGGCGGTGCCGAGCTCGCCGAGGTGCTGGCCCTGACCAGTGGTGCGACCGCCGACCCGATGGGCCCCGAGCGGTCCGCCGAGCACTGGGACCACTGGGTGTGCGACGGCATGGTGCACTCCGGTCAACTGGTCCGCCGTTGGGGCAGCAACCCCTCCTACGCCTACCAGGTGCTGCTCGATGCGGTCGCCCAGGCGCCGGTGTTGTTCGCGGTCACCTCCTTCACCCTCAGCCCCGAGCAGGACGCCTCCGGCGGGGTCCGGTTGGTCACCCCCAATCAGCAGACCGCCGACGCCGCGGTCGGCCATCTGGCCGATCGGGTCGGCAGCGAGGTCGCCCTCGCTCAGGCCGGTGGCACCCAGGTGCCGACGATGCTGGCGACGGTGCCGCTGGGTCGCGGGGTGCAGCTGTGATGGCGCGTTCGGCGACGCAGGCGCAGCAGGCGGCCCGGGCCGCGCCCGGCAACTTCCAGCTGGTCGCCGACACCGGCCGCAGCGGGGTCGTCCGGACCGGCCCCAGCGGGCTGGTGCTCGGCAACGGTCCCAAGGGTCCGGTGACGATCCGGCTGTTCCGGGAGCGGGGGACCCGGCTCGCGGTCTCGGTGCCGCAGTACGTCGCCTGGCTGCTCACCTTCCGCAGCATCTCCCTCGGTGCCCAAATCTCGCTGTTACCCACCCAGGAGCGGGAATGGCTCGGCCTGGTGGAGCGGGTACGCCGGCACGGCGGCACCGTGGACGTGGTGCCCGGCGGCGCGGCGGCGCGGCTGCCGGAGGCGGGGCTGCCCTATCGGCCGTCGCTGATCGTCGACGACACCGATCTCTACGACGGCAGCCAGGCCGGCATCGGCGCCTGGCAGGCGGTCCTGCTGACCACCGACCTGCGGGAGGCGCAGGCCGTGGGCACGCTGCGCTCGGTGGACATGACGCTGGTCAACTCGGCCGACAACCGGGTGATCGACAACCTGCGCCGGGCATACTTCCTCAGCCCCCGGCAGGTGAAGGCCTGTCAGTTGCTCGCCGAGGACGAGGTGATGCTGGCGATGCCGCGGCGTGTGGTGAAGCTCTCGGTGCGACCGACACCGCTGGAATATCAGCTGCTCTTCGGCGCGCAGTGACACACTGAGGCCCATGCGCCCGATCGTTCAGTCAAAGAAGCTCCAGGACGTCCGCTACGACGTCCGCGGTCCGATCCTGGTCGAGGCCGAGCGGTTGGAGGCCGAGGGCCACCAGATCCTGAAGCTGAACATCGGCAACACCGCGCCCTTCGGATTCGCTGCCCCCGAAGCGATCGTCGCCGACATGGTGCACCACCTGCCGGACTCCCAGGGCTATTCGGATTCGCGCGGCATCCGGCCGGCCCGGACCGCGGTCGCGCAGTACTACCAGTCGCGTGGTCTGCGCGATGTGAAGGTCGACGACATCTACATCGGCAACGGGGTCTCCGAGCTGATCACGATGGTGCTGCAGGCCTTCACCGACAACGGCAACGAGATCCTGGTCCCGGCACCGGACTATCCGCTGTGGACCGGGGCGGTGACGTTGTGCGGTGGTACGCCGGTGCACTACCGCTGCGACGAGGAGAACGGCTGGAATCCGGATCTGGACGACATCGAGTCCAAGATCACCGACAACACCCAGGCGCTGGTGGTGATCAACCCGAACAATCCCACCGGTGCGGTCTATTCGGAGGAGACCATCAAGGGTCTGGTCGACATCGCCCGCCGGCACGAGCTGGTGCTGATGGCCGACGAGATCTACGAGAAGATCATCTTCGACGACGCGGTGCACCACCATGTCGCGACCTATGCCGGGGACGAGGTGCTCTGCCTGACCTTCAGCGGGCTGTCCAAGGCCTACCGGGTCTGCGGATATCGCGCCGGCTGGGTGATGATCTCCGGTCCGAAGCATCTGGCGACGGACTTCCTGGAAGGTCTGACGCTGCTGTCGAACATGCGGATGTGTGCCAATGTGCCCGCCCAGCACGCGATCCAGGCCGCACTGGGTGGGTACCAGTCGGTGGGTGAACTGGTCGCCCCCGGCGGGCGCTACCACGACCAGGCGAAGCTCGCGTCCCGGCTGCTCAACGAGATCCCGGGGGTCAGCTGTGTCGAACCGCGCGGTGCGCTCTACTGCTTCCCGAAGCTCGATCCGGAGGTCTACCGAATCACCGATGACCAGGCGTTCGTGATCGATCTGCTGCGGGCGAAGAAGATCCTGGTCACCCACGGCACCGGTTTCAACTGGTTCGAGCCGGATCATTTCCGGTTGGTGACGCTGCCCGACGAAGAGGTGTTGACCGAGGCGATCGGCCGGATCGCGGACTTCCTGGAGGGTTTCCGTGAGTGACCCCTCGACTCGCTCCGCTCGCTCGGGGAACGGGGAAAGTGTGAAGGTGGATCGGCAGGGGGCGCGGCTGACGGTGACGTTGGCGCGGCCGGAGAAGCGGAATGCGCAGACGCCGACGATGTGGGCGCGGCTGGCGGAGATCGCGCGGACCCTGGATGAGGGCGTACGCGTGGTGGTGCTGAACGCCGAGGGGCAGGACTTCTCGGCGGGACTGGACCGCGGAATGCTTTCTCCGGAAGGGATTCCGGGCGAACCGCGGGTGCTGTCGGTGGCCGCCAATCGGGGCACCGGGGAGACCGAGCAGCTGATCGCGGGGTTCCAGGAGGGCTTCACCGCGTGGGGTGAGGTGGATGCGCTGGTGATCGCGGCGGTGCAGGGCAACGCGATCGGTGCCGGCTTCCAGCTGGCGCTGGCCGCCGACCTGCGCCTGGTCACCGAGGACGTCCGGTTGGCGATGCGCGAACCGTCGCTGGGATTGGTGCCCGATCTCGGGGGAACGCTGCCGCTGGTGCGTACCCTCGGTTATTCGCGGGCGCTGGAGATCTGCGTGACCAGCCGGTTCGTCGGCGCGGGGGAGGCCGTCGGCTCCGGACTGGCGACCCTGGCGGTGCCCAACGAGAAGCTGGCCGCGGTCACCGACGAGGTGGTCGCCGCGATCCTGGAGATCCCCGACGCCGCGCTGCGCGAGACCAAGCGGCTGTTGCGCGCCGCGATCACCAACGACGTCCAGGCCCAGCTGCTCGCCGAACGCCAGGCCCAGGCACGGCTGCTGACCGGCTTGGTCGGCGCGCCGATCGGTCCTCTTCCTGGGTAGTGGCTCAGAACGCTACGGAAGTGCTGCCAGGACGGCAGCACTTCCGTACACGTTCGCGGGGGCGCCTGAGGAGAAAACCCAACGCCACCTGCGGACTCTGACAACGCGGACTCGGACAACGCGGAGTCGGACAACAACGGGGAGACACCCGAGCACGCCGAAACGGCGCCCGGCGGGGCATCGTTGATCCATGGTCGATGTCGGCGGAGTGTTGCGGCGGGTGCGCCGCGCGCTGGACCTGAATCAACGAGAGTTCGCGGAACGGCTGGGAGTGTCGGCATCGCACCTTGCCCGGTGGGAGACCGGTCAGCGCTCACCGCGGGTACCGGAACTGGTGGCCGCCCTGGAGCTGGCGGGGTTCACCCTGCACGTTCTCGATGCCGACGGAAACGCGGTGCGGCCGATGGGTGAGGCGGACACCGTCCGCGACAGACAGGGCCGCTTCCTCCCCGCGCATCTCGATGTGGAGCTGATCGATCCGTATTTCTCCGGGCTGGTTCCATGCGCCCCGCGGCGCGCGCGTCGCGAGCAGTCGCGTGCGCGGCGAGGTGAGGTGCCGGTGGATCATCCGACCGCGCAGGACGTGATCGCCGCGGAGCACGCGCGCCGGGAGCGGCGGCGGGCGAAGTGGGAGCAGGAGCGAGCGCTGGGTCTGCTGCCCGTCCCCGCCCCGACGCCGTTCGTCTGCACCTGCCCGTCGGACTGCGACGTGCTCGGCCCCTGCGTACCGAGCTGTCCCTGTCGGTGCGGAACCGACCTCGAACCGTGGGCGGAGGGGCCAGAGCTGCCACCGGCGGCCGATTCAGGGCCACCAACCACCGAACCAGCCCTCCAGGTCGACCTCGGCGGGCAACCGATGGGCAAGGGCGGGGACGGTCTCGGTGCGGAACAGCGGCCGGCCGGCGCGGCGCTCGCGGGCCAGGGCACGGGCCCGGGTGAGCCGGATGCCGGGGGCGAGCAGGATGCCGGGGGCGTCGGCACTGCCGGCCAGCCGGGCGAGTGACCGGGGCAGGGTGTCGTCGAAGCGGACCGGGGTGTCGATCGCGAGGTGCCAGATCGGGTCGGTGGTCGAAGGTGTGGTGGGAAGTTCGGCCACCACCCGCGGATCGGGCGGCAGCTCGGCGACCAGCTCCGCCCCGACCGCGATCGCGGTCCGCGGATGGGCACGGAGCAGGCTGTCCACACAGACCAGGGCCGCGGCCGGCGTACCCGACCGCAGTCGCGCCGCCAGCGTCGCCGCACCGAAACCGAGCGGCCGCGCCATCGGATGCCGCATCCGACGGGCCAGCGCCAGCGACTCCGCGTTCTTCGCCGACCGTCGGTCCTCGGGACGCCCGGCCCAGTCCGGCCCGTCGTGCAGCACCACCGCCGCCGGCTCGTGGGCCAGCAGCGCCCCGGCGTGCCAGGCGCGTTCGGCGAACTCCCAGTCCTCCCCGCCGTAACCGATCAGGGAACCGTCGAAACCACCCAGCTCCCGCAGGAAATCCCGCGTACCGGCCAGATTCGCGCTGATCACGAACCGCCACGACGAATCGTCGGCACGCAGCAGATCACCGCTGGCGGCGTACCCGTCCGCCAACCAGCGCGGCGCCTCGATCGGCTCCCCGGCACGCGGACCGGTCAGCCAGCGATGCTCCCGGCGGCCGACCACCAGGGCCTCCGGGGCCAGCGCCGGCAACCGGGTCAGGGCCGCCAACCAGCCCGGCTCCGGTACGCAGTCACCGTCCAGGAACGCCACCACCGTTCCCTCGGCCACCGCCAGCCCGAGATTCCGCGCGGCGGCGGCCCGGAACCCGCGGTCCTCCTGCCGGACCACCCGATGGGCGAGCCCGCTCGCGACCCGCGGTGCCTCGGGGGACCCGTCGTCGGCGACGATCAGTTCGATCCGGTCGGTCGGGTAACGCTGGGCCTCGAGTGCCGCGACGATCGCATCGAGCCCGGCCTGGTCGCGGTAGTAGGGCACCACCACGCTGACCGTCGGCGGCTCCTGCGTCAGCCCGGCCAGCAGGTCCCAACGGTTCTCCGGCACCGTCCAGCCACCGGGGATCGGTACCGGGGCCTGCGGCAGCTCCGCGGCAGCGCTCATCCGGCGGCCGCCCAGAACCGGCGGTACCCGGTCAGCGTCGCCGCGGTGTCCGGGCCGAGCGGCAGATCGGCGGGCAGCACGGTGCGCCGCGGATCGGCCAGCGCGGCGGCCACCGCGTCATCGATCTCCTCGACCTCGATCAGCTGCAGCGTCCCGGGTCGCAGGGCGGCCAGCTCCTCGGCGTAGGAGGAGCGCAGCACCAACGGCCGGCGCCGATGCGCGACCCAGGAATTGATCGACCCGGAGGCGGACAGGTGCCGGTGCAGCGCCAGCGGGACACCGACCCGCGCGATCTGCGCCGCCCAGGCGGCCTCGTCGAGATGCCCGGTGACCTCCAGCGGTACGCCGGACCGGTCCGCGGTGCCGCGCAGCTCGGCCACCAGGTCCTCGTGCCCGGGGCTGGGAGCGCCCAGGAACCGGACCGGCGGCCGGGGCTCCCGACCCGCCGCGGCACCGATCGCCTCCTGGTGGCCCTTGCCCGGATAGATGAACCCGAGCACCCCCAGGCTGCCGTCCGGGGCGGGGGGCAGCGGATCCGGCGGCGGGTCGACCGGCAACGGCAGCACCGTCGGTGCCGCCTCCGGCGCGAACTCGCGCACCAGCGCCGCCTCGTGTGCACTGCTCACCGCGACCGCCCGCGCCAGCCCCAACCACCGGCGGACACAGGCCGCCCTCCGGGGGAACATCTGCGCCCCGTCGGAGGGCTGCGGCACGTCATGCAGGGTGATCGTCGGCCGCGCCGGCGACCGCGCACACCACTCCACCAACCGCTCGGCCGCCTCCTCCGGGGTCGGCCCGACCAGCTGCGGGGTGAGCTGCAGATGGTACGGCGCCGCGGGCGGCGCGGCGTCGACGAGCTGCCGCTGCACCTGCACCGGCCCGCCGCCGGCATCGGCCAGCTGCCGGGCGTAGCGGGTCACCCCGTGCTCCGGCGGGCCCAGCACCACCTGGATCGGATCATCCTGCATCCGCTCACGGTATCGGCCAGCCCCCCCTCGGGTACCTACAGGGCGACATGGATTCTCAGAGCGCATTGCGGGTCGCATCGGTACCCGCCGGGCACCCGTACGTGCGGGGCATCACCCCGTCGACACCGGGGGTCCGGGTCCTGCCCGATCCGATCCCCGCGGGCCGCCCGCCCGGCCAGTGGTGGCCGCCGGTGGTGCTCACCGAGGACTGGTTGCGCGCCGAGCGGCCTGATGTGCTACATGTGCACTTCGGTTACGAATCGCTGACCGTCGACGAGTTGGCCCGCGTACTGACCGTGGTACGCGAGCTCCGGATCGGATTGGTGGTGACCGTGCACGACCTGGCCAACCCTCAGCTCACCGACCAGACGCGGCACCAGCAGCAGCTCGCCCTGCTGCTGGCAGCCGCCGATGAGGTGGTCACCCTGACCGACGGGGCCGCGCGGCTGATCGCCGCCGAGCACGACCGACAGGCGACGGTGCTGCCGCACCCGACCCTGCTCGACCACCCGGCACCGGCCCCCGCGGCGCCGCCCGCCGGCATCGGACTGCATCTCAAATCGCTGCGCGCCGGGACCGATCTGGGTGCGGTGGCCGATGTGGTCGCGGTGGCTGCGGAACTCGGCGAAGTCTGCACGGTGAGCGTCCATCCCGGCGTCCGGGGACCGCTGACGGCGTACGCCGCCCGATCGCACGTCCGCTGGTGGGAACACCAGCCGCTCACCGAGGCCGAACTGGAACGCTGGCTGGTCACTCTCGGCGTCCTCGTCCTGCCCTACGCCCACGGCACCCACTCCGGGCTGCTCGAACTGTGCCGCGACCTCGGCGTACCGGTCGCCGTCCCGGACATCGGCCAGCACGCCGATCAGCAACCCGACCCGGCCCTGCTCGCCAGCTGGCCCCCCGGTGACCGGGAGGCGCTGCGCGCCGCGCTGGCCCGGCTGCTCGCCGGCCGCGACCGGGTCCGCCCGGCGGACCGCGCGACCCGGCTCGCCGAACGTCAGGCCGTCGCCGAGCGGCACGCCCGGTTGTGGCGTGAGGTGGCCCGCCGCGGGGTCCCCGCATGAGGCCGCTCCGGATCGCGGTCCTCGGCCCCTACCGATACCCGCTGCGCCAGCCCGCCCCCGGCGGTCTCGAGGGCCATGTGATGGATCAGGTACGCCTGCTCCGGGCCCGCGGCCACGAGGTGCTGCTCGTCGCCCCGCACGGTTCCGAACAGCTCGACCCGCGCTATCCAGAGCTCGCCTTCACCCCGCTGCGCTGGCCGGTCGGCGCGGACCGCAGCGACGACCGGCTGCCGGCGGGCGGGCTGCTGCGTCAGGAGGCGGTGTACGCCCGGGCGATGCGAGCGCTGGCCGCGATCCGCCCCCGGGTCGACGTGCTGCACAACCACAGCCTGTCCGGTGCACCGCTGCGGCTCGCCGGCCGCCTCGGGCTGCCGATGATCACCACCCTGCACACCCCGGTCCTGCCGGAGATGCTGGCCGGGCTGCATGCCGCGCGGCCACGACAGAGCCGCGCCCGGCAGGCCTTCTTCTCGGTCAGTGAGCACACCCGAGCCAGCTGGGCCCGCGCCGGGGTCACCTCGCGGGTGCTGCTGAACGGGGTGGACACCACGCTGTGGCGGCCCGGTCCCGGTGGTACCGGGCTGGTCTGGTCGGGCCGGATCGTCCCGGAGAAGGCGCCCCATCTGGCCGTCGCCGCGGCCCGCCGTGCGGGACTGCCGCTGCAGCTGGCGGGCCGGATCGGCGCCCCGCGCTATTTCGAGCGGGTGCTGCGGCCCGCGCTCGGCGACGGGATCGAGTACGTCGGGGAGCGCAGCGCCATCGAACTCGTCGAGCTGGTCGGCGGCAGCCGCTGCGCCCTGGTCACTCCCGGATGGGAGGAACCCTTCGGGCTGGTGCTGCCCGAGGCGTTGGCATGCGGAACGCCGGTCGCCGCCTTCGCCCGCGGTGGGCTGCGGGAGACCGGGGAGCGGACCCCCGCGGTCCGGCTGGTACCGGCCGATGACGTGGCCGCGCTGGCCGATGCCGCGCGCGACCTGGCCGCCGACCCGTCGCTGCGCGGGATCGCCCGCCGGACCGCCGAGCAACGCTTCTCGGTCGCGCGCCGGATCGACCTGCTGGAGCGGTGCTATGCCGAGCTCGCCGGGGTGACCGCCGGCCGCTGGTCGGATTCGCGGTCGATGATCGACCAGCTGGCGAGCGAAGTGGCCGAGGAATCCGCCTGATGGGTTCGGTGATCGGCTGGTACGCCCACCATCACGGCTCCGGCCACCTGACCCGCGCGAGGGTGGTGGCCGCGGCACTGGACCGGCCGGTCACCCTGCTCACCTCCCGGGAACGCCCGCCCGAGCCGGGCCCGTTCGCCGACTGGGTCGAACTGCCCCCGGACTGGACCACGCCCGAGCTCGGCAGCGACCCCGCCGGCAGCGACCCCGCCGAGGAGGATCCGACAGCGCGCGGGGTGTTGCACTGGGTGCCGCGCCGGCACCCGGGTCTGCGGGACCGGATGGCCGCCATCTCCGCCTGGATCCAGCGGCACCGGCCGGCGGCGATGGTGGTGGATGTCTCGGTGGAGGTGGCCGGCCTGGCCCGGTTGCACGGCATCCCGGTGATCACCATGGTGCTGCCGGGGGAGCGCGACGACCCGCCGCACCGCTGGGTTCACACCCTCGCCGACGCGCTGCTCGCCCCCTGGCCCGCGGACTGGTACGACACCGGCCACCTGGCCGATCACCGCGACCGGCTGCACGCCGTCGGCGGGCTCTCCCGGTTCGCCGGGCGGGCGCGGGTCGCCGATCCGGAACCGGGCCGGGTGCTGCTGCTCGGCGGTACCGGCGGCTCGGACCCCGCCGATGGGACGCAGCCCTGGCGTACCGCCGGAGCCGGTGGCGCGGCCGGTGACGGCTGGCAGTGGCAGCTGCTCGGCGGCGCCGAGGGGACCTGGCTGGCCGACCCGTGGCCGGCGCTGTGCCGGGCCGAGGTGGTGGTCTGCCAGACCGGGCAGAACGCCGTGGCGGACGCGGGGGCCGCCGGGGCCCGGCTGGTCGCGGTACCGCAGCAGCGCCCGTTCGGCGAACAGCGGGCCACCGCGCGCGCGCTGATCGGCGCCGGGCTGGT
>NZ_NMVP01000001.1 GCF_002250705.1 Enemella evansiae | reverse complement strand
ACCGCTGCCCACCCCGGCCGCGGTGGTGCAGGCGGTCGGCAGCCTGACCAACCCGCGCGGGTTGCGCGCCGAGGGCGGCGATCCCGCGCAGTTGCCGAGCGGTGGCGTGCTGCTGGTCGCGAACCATCCCACCGCGGCCGCCGCCCGGTTGGTGCTGGCCCGGCTGCCGTGGGCCCGCCGGGTGCGGACCAGTGTGGTCGCGGCCCCGATCCCGGCGGGTCGGTTCGACCGGCTCGCGCAGCGGCTGCGGGACGGCGGCACCGTGCTGGTCTTCCCCGAGGGCCCGCCGAGCGCCGACGGCGGGCTCGGGGAGTTCGGTGACGACGCGGTCCGGCTGGCGACCCGCAGCGGCGCCCAGGTGGTACCCGTCGGGATCCGTGGTGCGCTCAGCGCCGGCGGTCGGGAACGGCGCGGTGTCGACGGCCGCGCCCGGGTCGGCGTACGCCTCGGTGACCCGCTCACCGGTGCCGGGCTGACCGGGGCCGCCGAACAGCGCGCCGCGGTGCAGGCGCTGCTCACCGAGGATGCCGAGACCTGGTGGCAGGTGCAGCGGCGCAGCGACCCGGTACCGGCCGAACAGCCGCACGGCTGGCGGCAGACCTGGGCACAGACCGCGCCCGCCCGCCGCGGCGGCATGAAGGATGCGCCCCGCATCTGGCGGTGAAGGCCCGTGACCGGGGGGTCGAGGTTGGACGATCGTCCCGCTGGGTAGCCCCTCGATGACGATAGAGTGTCTCCTTGTGCCCACAAGGGCATCACGAGCGCATGGGAGACGGCGGAGGGGGATGATGGCGCATCCACTGGACGACCTGACTCCGCTGACCTGGACCCCCGCAACCTTCGACGACATCGAGTCGATCCACGGATTGCTGACCGCGATCTACTACTTCGACGAGCCGGCCGAACGCTGGTCGGTCGAGGACCTGGAGGATGCCTTCACCCGCGCCGGTGCGGCGGTGAAGGAGACGATCTTCGTCGGCCGCGACCAGGATTCGATCGTGGCGCTGGCCTGGCACAACTTCATCGACTACCCCGGGGATCGGGTCCGGTTGATCGGCGAGGTGCATCCGGCGTACCGGCACCAGAAGATCGGCCGCAAGATGTTCGCCTGGCAGCGCGAGGCCGCCTGGGACTGGTGGCAGCTGGAGCATCCGAACCGGCCGCTGACGATGATCGCGCAGGTCGATGAGAAGCTCTCCGGCAAACGCGGGCTCTATCTGCACTCCGGGATGCGTGAGGTGCGCTGGTTCATCGACATGCACTGTTCGTTCGCCGAGATGGGGGACCGGCTCGACCGGGCCCTCACCCTGGGCCTGCGCGGGGTGCGGGTGATGCCCTTCGCGGCCGAGTACGCCGAGTCCACCCGGGTCTGCCACAACGAGGCCTTCGGCTCGGTGTGGGGGTCCGAGCCGATCGACGAGATCGCCTGGGCGGAGTCGCTGGCCCGCAGCCAGTCCCGGCCCGAGTGGTCCTGGGTGGCGCTCGATGACGACGACCAGGTGGTCGGCTACGCGCTGAACGCCAGCTACGGTGAGGACGACCTCGAGGGCTGGACCGATCACCTCGGCGTACGCCCCGGCTGGCGGGGACTCGGCCTGGCCCGTATCCTGCTGGCGCGCTCGCTGGACTCGTTCCGCACCGCCGGCCTGGACGGCGGCGGGCTGGGCGTGGACTCGCACAACGGCGGCGGGGTGGAGCTGTACCGTTCGATCGGGTACGAGGCCACCGACACCATCATCCAGTACGAGTGCATCGCACCCGAGGACTTCGAGCGCGATGACATGAGGGACAGCAGGCAGAAAGGATCGGGCCGATGAGCGGTCATTCCAAGTGGGCGACCACCAAGCACAAGAAGGCCGTCATCGACGCCAAGCGCGGCAAGCTCTTCGCCAAGCTGATCAAGAACATCGAGGTCGCGGCGCGGCTCGGTGGCGGTGACCCCGCCGGCAACCCGACGCTCTATGACGCGATCCAGAAGGCGAAGAAGTCCTCGGTCCCCAATGACAACATCGACCGCGCCGTCAAGCGCGGTTCCGGCGCCGAGGCGGGCGGCGCCCAGTACGAGACGCTGTGGTACGAGGCGATGGCCCCCGGTGGTGTCGGCCTGCTGATCGAGTGCCTGACCGACAACCGGAACCGGTCCGCCTCCGACGTCCGGGTCGCGGTGACCCGCAACGGCGGCTCGATGGCCGATGCCGGGTCGGTCTCGCGGCTCTACCAGCGCAAGGGTGTCGTCGAGGTCGCCAAGGACCAGGACGGCAAGGTCGTCACCGAGGACGCGCTGCTCGAGGCGACCCTGGAGGCCGGTGTCGAGGACGTCGCCGACCAGGGCCCGGGCTTCACGCTGACTTCGGAGCCGAACGATGTCGTCGAGGTCCGCAAGGCCGTCCAGGCCGCCGGGCTGGACTACGAGTCGGCCGAGGTCCAGATGGTCCCCGACTACGACAACCCGGTGGACGCCGAGACCGCCGAGAAGATCGAGCGGATCATCGACGCCCTCGACGACTCCGATGACGTGCAGAACGTGTACGCCAACTACGAGCCCCCCGCCGACGAGTCCTGATCTCAACGCTCATCGAGTAGGGCGCCCCGCGCCCGCATCGAACCCCGCTCATCGAGTAGGGCGCCCCGCGCCCGTGGCGAGATGAGTGCGGTCCGTTGTACGGCGGTTGAGCGAGCGAGGTACGAGCGAGTCGAAACCCCGCGATCCCCGTGCCCGAGGTGACCGAGATCGTCGCGACGGATGTCGGTCGCTGCCGATAGGGTGAACTCGAGATTGGATCGAGCGGGGCCTGAGGAGTCTTCGCTCCTGTTCGAAGGACCAGCACCTTGGCCGTGCTCACCCCCGCCGAGCGGATCAACCGCGCCGCCGCACTCGTCGCCGAGGCACTGGCCCCGCTGACCACGGCCAACGCACCCCGTGGCGGTGAGATCGACTCCTGGCTGGCGGTGTTCGCCGAATCGGATCGGGTCAGCGGACGCCCCCCGGTGCGGCGCAGCATGCGCGATCCCCGGGTCCTGCTGCAGGTCCAGGCCCGATACTGGAAGACCTTCCGATACCCGACCCGACCCCAGCAGACCGCCTGGGCCAAAGAACTGCTCCAGGGGTTGAACAAGGCGGCGCACGAACCCGATCGACTCGGGCTGGCGGAGGCGGTGCGGTTGCTCGGCATCGCGCACGAGTACGCCCTCAGCGTCGACGCCGACGAGGCGGTCGGTGCGCGGCTCGAGCAGCTGCATGTCGACCTGATGCGGGAATTGCTGAACGAGCAACCGACCGCGGTCGAGGCGCCGGCCCCCGAACCCTCGACCGATGCGCCGCCGGTCCAGCCCGCGCCACCGCAGCCGGCTCCTGCGCAGCCGGCCCCTGCACAACCGGCGTCCGTGCCGGCGGCACCACCCGCCGACGAGGAGGAGGTCCGCGCGGATACGGTCGAGGGGGCTGTCCCGCAACAGGACGACAATGCGCTGCTGATCGAGCTCGTCACCCGATTCGGCCAGCAGATCCCCGGCAGCTTCCTCGGCCTCGACTATCGCTACATCACCCACGGTGACATCAGGGTCATCGTCTTCTTCCGCCAGGACCTGAACTTCGCACTCGTGCACAACCGGGTCAGTCCCTTGGCGGGTGTCGCGGTGGCGCGGGTCGCCGGCGAGGACAGCGACCTGGAGGTGCGCGACCTGCGGGCCCACCTGGGCAGTCTGCCGGATCGAACCGACGCCGGATGGTCGCTCGCCGGCCCCTTGCGGGGCCGGTCGAGCTGGTGGGCGAGTCCCGCGGAGCTCAGTTGGCAGTTGCCGGTGGATCACTTCATCGAGGTCGACGAGGCGAGAGCGGACTCGATCGAGTTCTCCTTCACCCATCGCGGTGAGACCGTCCGGGAGTCGATCCCGATCCGCATCCTGGCGCACGACCAGTGGGCCGCGCGGGCGGTCCCCGAGTTGATCGCCGCGTTCGTCCGCCCGCGGGCGGAGGCGGTGACCCGGATCCTGTCGACCGCATCGGATCTGTTGGGGCGCCGCACCGGCAACCCCTCCCTGGTGGGATATCAGGACACCCCCGAGCGGGTGGATGAAACCGCCCGCGCCATCTATGACGCGATCCACGAACTGGGCATCCGCTACGCCGAACCACCAGCGAACTTCGAGCACGACGGGCAGAAGGTCCGCACCGCCGATGTGGTGGTGCGATCGCTGATGGGCACCTGCATCGACACGGCGGTGCTGTTCGCCGCGACGCTCGAGGAGGCTGGTCTCCAGCCGTTCATCGTCTTCGTGCCCGGGCACGCCATGGTCGCCTACACCCGTCGCGACCTGGGCACCGAGATGGTCCTGGCCGGGACCGAGGAGGTGAGCAACCTGGTGGGCAGCGGCATCTTCGTGCCGATCGAGACGACCGCGGCCACGGCCGGCTCGCAGCTCGGCTTCGTGGAGGCCGTGACCCGGGCCAGCCAGACGATCGCGGATCATCCCGGCGCCACCCGGCTGATCAACATCAGCGCCGCACATCGCCGGGTCCGGCCGCTTCCGACCCTGGTGGACCGTGAGGGCGTACGCACGATCGTCGTCGTCGAACAGTCCCGGCCAGCGATCCGGACCCCGCTCGCCGACGGTTCCCATTCCTCGGGTGGCACCAAGGACCTGACTGCCAGCGGATTCCCGCTCCGGGTCCAGCGGTGGCGTTCGGACCTGCTCGATCTGTCCCTGCGCAACCCGTTGCTCAAGCTGGCCGACTCCCGGGGGCTGGAGTTGCTGGTGCCCGGGGAGGACCTCGGCGAACTCGAAGACCGTCTCGCGCAGAACGCCGCCGTGCGGCTGACACCCGATCACCAGGTGGACGCGATCGACCGCGAGCGCGGTCTGGTCTCCGCAGCCCAGTTCGACTCCGCCACCTTGTCCCGGCTGTTCCGTGAAGAGGGGCGCACCTTCGTCCGCAGCGTGCGCGGCAGTTCGGAGCGCAAACTGGTCCAGCTGCGCCGCGACGCGAAGGCGCTGAAGGAGGAGACCGGCGCAACCGCGCTCTTCGTCAGCCTGGGGCTGTTGACCTGGCGGGCCGGGCGCGATCAGATCGCGCGCAGTCCGTTGTTCCTGCTGCCCGTGGAGCTGACCGGCAGCAGGACCCGGCCCTATGAGATCCGACTCGAGCCGAACGCAGAGATCCAGCCGAATCACTGTCTCATCGAGAAGCTGCGTCAGGAGTTCAACCTCTCGCTGCCGCAGCTCGAACAGCCGCCCACCGACGATGCGGGCATCGACCTGCCGCGGGTGTTCCGGGAGTTGCGCGAGAGCTTCGTCGAGAACCGTCTCGATTTCGCGGTCGACGCCCGCAGTCATCTGGCGATCCTGCAGTTCGCCACCCTGGACATGTGGCGCGACCTGAGCGAGAACTGGGAACGCTTCACCTCCTCGAAGGTGGTCGACCACCTGATCCACAGCGGGGGCGAACTCTTCTCCGATCCGGTGCAGGATCGCCCGGTGCTGCCGACCGACGAGGCGGACGCCTACCTGCCGGTGCCCGCGGACGGGAGCCAGTTGGAAGCGGTCGTCGCCGCGTCCCAGGGGCGCACATTCGTGCTGGAAGGACCACCGGGGACCGGCAAATCGCAGACCATCACCAACATGATCGCCGACGGGCTCGCCGCCGGGCGTACGGTCCTGTTCGTCGCCGAGAAGCAGGCGGCGCTGACGGTCGTGCACGACCGGTTGAAGCGGATCGGGCTGGAACCGCTGGTGCTGAACGTGCACGGCAAGGACCAGTCGGCTGCCCAGGTGCGCCAGCAGCTCCGCTCGGCCATCGATCAGGTACGCAAGGGCAACGAGGTGGTGTTCGAGGAGAACCGGACCCGCCTGCGGCGATCGATCGAACACCTGGCCGCCTACCCGGGGCTGCTGCATCGGGGCGAGCCGGGGCAATCCATCTGGGAGCGGTACCAGCGGTGTCTGCTGCTGCAGCGCCGGCTGCCGGCTGCCGAGGGCTGGCAAGCGGCCGAGATCCCCGTCACCGCGGCACTGCTGGACCTCGACCCCGCCCGCCTGCATGCCATCGTCGGCGCCGTGTCCGACGCGGCCCTGCGCAGCAGGGGACAGACGCTGCCACCGGAATGGGACCTGATCGGCCCGCCCGCAGCCGGGCCGGACGGCGACCGCGCCGCCCCGATCCTGGCGGCGGCGCGGGCACTGGCTGATGCGGCCGAGGCGCTGCCCCCGGAGCTGGCCACCACGGTGGGTGACCTCGATCCCGATCAGGCGACCGTTCTGGAGGCCTGGCTGGCGGATCTGCCCAGTCGTCGCGCGGTGCTCCCGGGCCAACTCGGTCAGCCCCGGCTACCCGCCGCCGACCTTGCTCGTCGGGTCGCCGACCTGCAGTCATTCCGGCAGCGCTGGGATCCCGCACAGGTTCCGTTCACCCGGGCCGCGGCCCTCGCCGACTGCGAGTCGCTGCAGGCCGAATACGAGGCCGCGCAGCGCAGCGGGATCATGCAGCGCGGACGGTTGACCAAGCTGGCCCTCGGCAAGATCGCCTCGTACGCCGAGCCGGCGCACGAGGCGGCCGTTCGAGCGGATCCGCTGCGCTTCCTGGCATCGCTGCGGATGTACCGGCAGGAGCATCAGGAACTGGGGAGGCGGCTCTCGGCGGGCATCCCGCAGCTGGCGGGCAAGGACCTGCGCGCCAACGAGGCGCTCCAGATCCTTGGGGCCATGTTGACCACCGAGCGCGAGTACGAGCAGCACGCGGAACTGACCAGGCATCTCGTGGCGCGGCTCCCGGATGTCGCGCCACGACTGGATGCCCTCGTCCAGCGGGACCCGGACGGCGCGGAGGCGGGCCGACCGGGGGCGAGCCTGCGGGCATTCGACGAGGCCTGGTCGCGGTTGCGCCAGGTCGCGAACAGCACCGAGCGCTCGCTCACTGCCTGGTTGGCGGGCCAGCGCCTGCTGCAGCGGATCAGCCAGTGTGCACAGCATTGGCGCTCCGACTCCGCCAGCGACCAGACGGTGGCCGATTTCCGGCGCCGGTTGGAGTTCGGTGATGCGCTCCAGACCCTCACCGAATACGGTCTGGCCCCGGTCGCCGACCAGATCCGACGGGGGCCGGCAGCGGCGCTGACGGATGCGATCGAGCTCGCCGTGGAGCGCCGTCGTCTCGCAGACCAGTTGCGAGCAGAAGATCTGGACGTCTTCGATTCCGCCACCCGAGCCAGCCAGGTCGGTGACTATGTGCGGGTGGCCAAGGAGCTGAAGCGGCAGACCTGGAGTGAGCTGCCTGCTCGGCTGCTGCAGCGCCGCAATGCCGGGGCGGTGAGCGTCGGCCTGCGCAAGGAGATCGATCGCAAACGGGGTGGGTCGATCCGGAGGTTGTTCGACGCGCACGGCGGCGAGATCCTCGGTCTCACCCCGGTGGTGTTGATGAGCCCGGCCTCGGTGGCCCGATTCCTGCCCGCCGACGGGATCCGTTTCGACACCGTCATCTTCGACGAGGCCTCCCAGGTGCGGGTGGCCGACTCGGTCGGCGCGCTCGGCCGCGCCGACGCGGCCATCATCGTCGGCGACTCGAAGCAGATGCCGCCGACCAACATGTTTCGGCAGAGCACGACCGATTCCGACGAGGATCCCCCGGCCACCATCGGCACCGCGGTGGCGGGGGAGGGTGCTGGTCAGCTCGAGGCGATGAGCCCGGACCAGGAATCGATCCTCTCCGAAGCGGTCGGATCCGGGTTGGAGCAGAAGTGGCTGAGCTGGCACTACCGCTCCCAGCACGAGCAGTTGATCAGTTTCTCCAACATGAAGTACTACAACGGCCAGCTCCAGGTGTTCCCCGGTCCGCCGGAGCATCGCCCGGAGCTGGGGATCCGTGCCGAGTTCGTCGGCGGTGTCTTCGACCGCGGCGCCACCCGCACCAATCGCGCCGAGGCGGACCGGATCGTCGCCGACATCGGCAGCCGACTGGCGAACCAGCCGGAGGTCTCGATCGGGGTGGTCACCTTCAACACCCAGCAGCGGGATCTGATCCTGGATCTGCTGGAGCAATCGGAGGATCCGCTCATCCGACAGGCACTCGAGCGGGAGCAGGAACCGCTGTTCGTGAAGAACCTGGAGAATGTCCAGGGTGACGAGCGCGACGCGATCCTGTTCTCGATCGCCTTCTCCCGCAACCCCGAAACGGGCGTACTCAGTCACAACTTCGGCCCACTCAACAACGTCGGTGGCGAGCGCCGATTCAATGTCGCCATCACCCGCGCCCGGTCGACGGTGATCCTCTACACCTCGATCCGATCGACCGACATCGACCTCGCCAAGACCCGGGCCGAGGGTCTGCAGCATCTCAAGGAATATCTCGCCTACGCCGAGGGCACCGCGCACGCGGCCCTGGGTGGCACCCAGCAGTTCGATGCCGAGGATCTCTACCGCGAGGAACTCGCCACCGCGCTCCGCAGCTGCGGGCTCGAGGTGATCTCCGATGTCGGCACGTCCCGATTCCGGGTCGACCTCGCAGTGCGCGCGAGCGCGGAGCACGGATGGTTGGCGCTGGTGCTGGACACTCGTGAGTGGGCCGGGCGCGCCATCACCGCAGACCGTGAATCGCTCCCGGGGGAGATCCTGCAGGGAGTGATGGGCTGGCGGGACACCGTGCAGGTGCTGCTGCCGGCCTGGATCCAGGACCCCGCCGCCGTGCTCGCGATGGTTGTGGAACGGGCGGAATCGTTGCGACCGGAGCCGGTCGCGGCCACCCCGCCCCGGGAGCAGGTGCCCGAGCCGCTGGCCGCGGAACCGACCGCGGCGCGGGCTCCGGCCGATACCGACGACCTCGCCCTCGTCCCACGCATCGATGAGATCGATCCGTTGGCACCCATCCGCGGGCAGGCGGTCACCGAGCAACCGGCGGTGCCGGCGACGGTGGATCGCACGCGAGCTCATCCGTTCGTGGCCGCCGACACCGGTGTGGTGGGGGAGCCCGCGGTCCTGGACGATCTTGGCGACGCGGAGCAGCGCGCACTGGTCGCCGCCCAGCTGACCGAGGTGATCGAGACCGAGGGCCCGGTGGAGGCGGTCCGGGCGGCGAAGATCGTCGCCGGCAGGTTCGGCCATGGCCGGATCAGATTGAACCGGGTCGGCGAGATCCTGCGCTGTGCGACGACCGATCCGCAGTGGCATCCGGAGTTCGGCAGGTTCTTCTGGCCGGCCGGCCTCAGCGGTGACAGCTATCGCGGATATCGGCCGCGAACCAGCACGATCCCGATCGACGAGCTCAACCATGTCGAGATCGCCAATGCCATGACCGACATCCTGGGAACGCAGGGGCCGATGAACCAGGACACCGTGCTTCGGGAAACGATGGCCACCTTCGGATATGCGCGGATGGGTCCGCAGATCCGGGCCCGGTTGACCGCGGTGCTGCGGTGGGCCCTGGCCGAGGGAAGGATCCAGAGCGCCGGCAACGGCTTGCTCGAGCCGGGCACGTGACTGGGTCTCATCTCGACACGGCCGCCCTTGCTCCGCTTCGCTGCGCAGGGCGGCCCACTCGATGAGCGTCCTGACCGAGGGCCGTGTCGCTCGTCGGCGTACCCGGATCCGCCCACTAGTCTGTCGAACGTCTGTTCGAGCAGTGGAGGAGGGTGCATGCGGGTCCTCGGGATCGACCCCGGTCTGACGCGCTGCGGCGTCGGGGTCGTCGAGGGTACGCCGGGACGGCCGCCGGCCCTGCTGCACGTCGGCGTGATCCGTACCGAAGCCACGCTGGACACCGCATCCCGGCTGGTCACCATCGAACAGCAGCTCGCCGAGCTGGTCGCCGCCTGGCTGCCCGATGTGGTCGCGGTGGAGCGGGTGTTCGCCCAGCACAACCTGAACACAGTGATCGGCACCGCCCAGGCCGCCGGGGTCGCGATGCTGATCGGCGCCCGCAGCGGGATCCCGGTCGCCCAGCACACCCCGAGCGAGGTGAAGGCCGCGATCACCGGATCCGGCCGCGCCGAGAAGCAGCAGATCGGCACCATGGTCGCCCGCGTACTGCGACTCGCCGAGCCCCCGAAACCCGCCGACGCCGCCGACGCGGTCGCACTGGCCATCTGCCAGGTCTGGCGCGGCGGCACCCAGAACCGGCTCACCGAAGCCGTCCGGCGCGACCAGCGGGCCCGCGCCGACACCGACGAACTCGCCGACCGGGCCGCCGCACTGGCTGCCCGGCAGAAGGCCGTCCTGGCCGAGGCCACCCGCCGCGCGAGCGAACGCGCGGCACGACCGACCGAGAGGAAGAACGCATGATCGCCCACCTCCGGGGCACCGTGACCGCGATCGGCGCGACCTGGGTGGTGGTCGACCTCGGCGGCTTCGGGGTCAAGGCGCTCTGCACCCCGGCCACCGCCTCCGGCGTACGCCTCGATCAGCCGACCGAACTGCACACCTCGCTGGTGGTGCGCGAGGACTCGCTCACCCTCTACGCCTTCGCCGGCACCGACGAACGGGACTGCTTCGAGCTCGCCCAGTCCGCCTCCGGCATCGGTCCCAAGATCGCGCAGGCGATGATGTCGGTGCTCAGCCCCGATGAGTTCCGCACCGCGATCGCGAGCGGCGACCACAAGACCCTCACCCGGGTGCCGGGCATCGGCACCAAGGGCGCACAGAAGATGGTCCTCGAACTCAAGGACAAGGTGAACGCCCTCGGTGCGGTCACCGACCTGCCGGCCGCCACCGACAGTCAGCCCGAGGCGCCGGTCGCGGCCTGGCGGGAGCAGGTCTCCCAGGGCCTGCAGGGCCTCGGCTGGTCGGCCAAGGACGCCGAGGCCGCCTGCGACCGGGTCGCACCGCTCGCCGAATCCGAGACCTCGGTCGCGGTCCTGATGCGGGCCGCGCTGCAGACGCTGGCCCGCAAGTAGGCTGCGCCCCGTGACCCAGCCCGACCACGATCCGGCCGACCCCAGCCCCGCCGACCACAGCCCGCTCGACCCGTACGCGTACGCCGACGAGCAGGCCGCCGAGACCGCGCTGCGGCCCGGCAGCCTGGCCGAATTCGGCGGGCAGCCCCGGGTCGCCGACCAGCTCGGCCTGGTCCTCGCCGCGGCCCGGCAGCGCGAGGCGGTGCCCGACCACGTGCTGCTCTCCGGCCCGCCCGGGCTCGGCAAGACCACCCTGGCGATGATCATCGCCGCCGAACTCGGCGCCCCGATCCGGGTCTCCTCCGGCCCGGCCATCCAGCACGCCGGTGACCTGGCCGCGATCCTCTCCGGACTGGTCGAGGGCGAGGTCTTCTTCCTCGACGAGATCCACCGGATGTCCCGGCCGGCCGAGGAGATGCTCTATCTGGCGATGGAGGACTTCCGCGTCGACGTGGTGGTCGGCAAGGGCCCAGGCGCGACGGCGATCCCGCTGGAGATCCCGCGCTTCACCCTGGTCGGCGCCACCACCCGCGCCGGCCTGCTGCCCGGCCCGCTGCGGGACCGGTTCGGCTTCACCGCCCAGCTCGACTACTACCGGGCCGACGCGCTGGAGAAGATCCTGCGCCGCTCCGCCCAGATGCTCGGCGTACGCCTGTCCGCCGACGCCGCCGCCGAGATCGCCGGCCGCTCCCGCGGCACCCCGCGGATCGCGAACCGGCTGCTGCGCCGGGTCCGCGACTACGCCCAGGTCCGCGGTGACGGCCAGGTCGATCTGACCGCCGCACGCGAGGCGCTGGAGCTCTACGAGGTGGACGAACTCGGCCTGGACCGGCTGGACCGCGGTGTGCTGGAGGCGATCTGCAAGCGCTTCGACGGCGGCCCGGTCGGACTGTCCACGCTGGCGATCTCGGTGGGGGAGGAGGCCGAGACCGTCGAGGAGGTGGCCGAACCCTTCCTGGTCCGACAGGGCCTGCTGATGCGCACCCAACGCGGCCGGGTCGCCACCCGCGCCGCCTGGCAGCACCTCGGCCTCGCCCCGCCGGCCGGCCAGGGCGAGTTGTTCAGCTGAGCCGACACCCCGCGTGCGCCGAATCGGGATTTTCACCTTTTCGTGGGTAGACTCCCGCAGTCAGCCCGCACCGGGACATCCACGCGTGAACGCAGGGAGCAATGCAAGGGAACACCCTTACCACCGGGATCCTCGTGGTCGCCATGGTGGCTGTCTTCTACTTCCTCATGATCCGGCCGCAGCGCCGCCGGCAGCAGGAACAGCAGAAGATGCAGAAGCAGATGCAGGCCGGCACCCGAGTGATGCTGTCCTCCGGTCTCTACGCCACCGTGGTCAGCGTCGGCGACAAGCAGGCCGTGGTCGAACTGGCCCCCGGGGTGCAGGTGACCGTGCTCAAGCAGGTCATCATGCAGGTCGTCACCCCCGATTCGCCGTACGCCGAGGAGGGCAGCACGCCCGCCGTCGGCGGCGCGACCAGCGCCGAGCCGGATCCCACGGATTCCGAACCGACCGACTTCAAGCCCTACCGGCCGAAGTCCGATGAGAGCGGTGCCGACGAGCGCGACCTCGGCCCCGACGACAAGCCCGATTCCGACGGCCCCGATTCCAACACCAAGGCATAAGGCAACACTGTGGCAGCACGGCACGGACATCCGGTGCGCACCCTGATCCTGTTGATGGCCGCCCTGGTGGCGCTGGTCGGGATCATGGCGTTCAGCAAGGCCTGGACCCCCAAACTGGGTCTGGACCTGCGCGGCGGCACCACGATCACGCTCACCGCGAGCAACACCACCGGCGGCGGTGCGCCGAGCACCGAGAGCCTCGAACAGGCCCGCACCATCATCCAGCAGCGCGTCGACTCCCTCGGCGTCGGCGAGACCGAGGTGACCACCTCCGGTGACCGGCAGATCGTGGTCACGGTGCCGAACGTGCAGCAGGACGAGCTGGTACGCCTGGTCGGCCAGACCGCGGTGCTCAGCTTCCGCGCCGTGTACGCCACCGAGCAGGTCGCCCCCGAGGCGCCGCCCGAGCCCGCCGGGACGCCGGCGCCGGAGGCCACTCCGGGCGCTGAGTCCAGCCCCGGTGCCGCCCCCTCGGCCGAGGCCGGTCAGCCCACCCAGGCCGGTCAGCCGACCGAGGCGGGTCAGCCGACCGAGGCCGCCCCGCCGGCCCCGGCGGCGACCACGCCGGCCGGTCAGAACCGGCCCGCCCCGCAGCTGCCGACCGCCCCGCCGAAGCCCAAGCCGACCGCGCCGGGCCAGGGCACCCCGCCCGACAAGGCGATGGAGTGGCAGCCGACGCAGGCCGAGATGATGGAGTACCAGAACTTCAAGTGCTCCGATCGGGTGATCGATGTCTCCGACCAGCCGCTGATCACCTGCGACCGCACCGGCACCCAGAAATTCCTCCTCGGCCCGACGCTGATCCCCGGCAGCGACGTCACCGACGCCCAGGCCGGCGTACCCCAGAACCAGATCCAGTGGGTCGTCAACCTCACGTTCAACCAGGCCGGCGGCGCGGTGTTCAACGATGCGACCGGTGCGCTGGCGGCGAAGCAGCCGCCGGAGAACCAGTTCGCGATCGTGCTGGACGGCAAGACCATCTCCGCGCCGAGCGTCGACCAGGCCATCCCCGGCGGCCAGGCGCAGATCTCCGGTTCGTTCACCCAGCAGACCGCCACCGAGCTGGCCAATGTGCTGAAGTTCGGTGCGCTGCCGCTGGCCTTCGAGGTCTCCGAGGTCAGCAACGTCTCCGCCACCCTCGGTGGCGAGCAGCTGCGCGCCGGCATCATCGCCGGCATCATCGGCCTGGCGCTGGTCGTCGGGTACGCGATCCTCTACTACCGCGGCCTGTTCATCGTCGTGGTCGCCTCGCTGGCCATCGCGGCCGCGTTCACCTACGCGATGATGGTGCTGCTCGGCGCCTCGGTCGGTTTCGCGCTGAACCTGCCCGGTATCGCCGGCGCCATCGTGGCGATCGGCGTGACAGCGGACTCGTTCATCATCTTCTTCGAACGAATACGAGACGAGGTACGCGAGGGCAGATCGCTGCGCTCGGCGGTGGAGACCGGTTGGCAGAAGTCCCGCTCCACCATCCTGATCGCCGACGCGGTCTCGCTGCTCTCGGCGCTGGTGCTGTTCATCCTCGCCATCGGCGGCATCAAGGGCTTCGCGTTCACCCTCGGCCTGACCACCCTGATCGACATCGCGGTGGTGTTCTGGTTCACCAAGCCGATGATGACCCTGCTGGTGCGGACCAAGTTCTTCGGCCAGGGCAAGCGTTGGTCCGGGCTGGACGCCGAGCACCTGGGCGTACGCTCGGTGGGTGGGCGTACCGGTCGTCGCCGGACCAGCACCGCCACCGCCACCGCGACCGCCGGTAAGGAGTCCTGATGGCGACCAAGAAGAAGAACGGGCTGGCCCACCGGCTCTACACCGGCCAGGTGTCCTACGACTTCGTCGGCACCCGCAAGCGCTGGTACACGGTCTCGGCGGTGCTGATCGGGATCGCGCTGCTCGCCCTGCTGGTCCGCGGGCTGAACCTGGGCATCGAGTTCTCCGGCGGCGCCGACTTCCAGGCGCCGACCCGGGTCACCTCGACCACGGTCGATGAGGTCCGGACCGCGGTCCGCAACACCAACCTGCCCGAGATGGACAGCCTGAGCGTCACCACCATCGGCGACAACACGGTCCGGGTGCAGACCCGCACCCTGGATGCGCAGACCGAGGTGCCGCAGGTCCGCGAGGCGATCGCGAGTGAGCTCAACATCAATCCCGACCAGGTGGCGTACAGCCTGATCGGTGCGTCCTGGGGCAAACAGATCACCCAGCAGGGCCTGATCGCGCTGGCGGTCTTCCTCGCCCTGGTGATGATCATGATCTGGATCTATTTCCGGGACCTGAAGATGTCCATCGCCGCGATCGTGGCGTTGATCCACGACCTGCTGGTGACCGTCGGCATCTATGCCCTGGTGGGCTTCACGTTCACCCCGGCCACCCTGATCGGTCTGCTCACCATCCTCGGCTATTCGCTCTATGACACCGTGGTCGTCTTCGACAAGGTGCGGGAGAACGTCAAGGATCTGCGCAAGACGAAGCGGACCTACTCGGTGGCCGCCAACGACGCGGTCAACCAGGTGCTGGTGCGCTCGATCAACACCACCGTGATCGCGGTGCTGCCGATCGCCGCGCTGCTGGTCGCCGGCGCGTTCATCCTCGGCACCGGCCCGCTGAAGGACCTCGGTCTGGCGCTGTTCGTCGGCATGCTCGCCGGTGCGTACTCCTCGATCTTCATCGCCACCCCGCTGCTGGTGGGGATGAAGGAGCGCGAGTCCGGGATGAAGGAGCACCGCGAGCGGATCGCCCGCCGCGAGGGTCGGCGCCGCGGCAAGGATCGCGAGCCCAGCAACAGCGAGCTGGCCGCGGCCGAGGCCGAGGTCAATGCGATGCAGGACCCGGACTCGCCGGCCGATCTGCGGGGTTCCCGCGACGACGAGTGGGACACCTACGACGGCGACGAGGACGGTTCGCGGTCCGAGGGTGAGCTGGCCGGGCCGTTGTCGCGGACCCGGATCACCACGGTACGCACCAGCGGTGCGTCGCGGTCCGGTTCGGGGTCCGGTTCCGGCTCGGGTGATGGGGACCGGGGGCGGACCCGCGAGGTCGGCGACTCCGGGTCGGCCCGCCGACCGCAGCCGCGCAACACGAGTCGCAGCCAGCGGAAGAAGTGAACCCCGTGGCCGGTGCCGAGACGCGAACCCAGCGGCAGCTGATCGCCGAGCGGATCCGCGACGTACCCGACTTCCCGAAACCGGGAGTGGTGTTCAAGGACATCACGCCGCTGCTCGCCGATGCGACGGCCTTCGCCGCCTCGGTGGATGAACTGGTCGCGATCTCCCCGGACGGTATCGATATCGTTGTGGGAATGGAGGCTCGCGGCTTCATCTTCGGCGCCCCGGTGGCGCTCGCGCTCGGTGCCGGTTTCGTACCGGTCCGCAAGCCCGGCAAGCTGCCCGGGCCGACGGTCCAGGAGACCTTCGCGCTGGAATACGGCTCGGAGACCCTCGCCGTGCACGCCGACGCGATCCTGCCCGGCGCGCGGGTGCTGGTGATCGACGATGTGCTCGCCACCGGCGGCACGATCGCGGCCACCGCGGCCCTGGTGAACCGGCTCGGCGCCGAGCTCGTGCACGTCTCGGTGCTGCTGGAGCTGTCCTTCCTCGAGGGCCGGCAGCGGCTCGCCGAGGCCGGTATCGACGCCGTCTCCGCGGTCATCGCGAACCCGCCCGTGGACGCCGTGTGAGGTTCCTGCCGTGACCAGCCTGATCCCCGATCCCGCGGGCCGCCGGGAACGCCGGGCCATCTTCGTCTCGATGCCGAATCGGGGCACCTCGGCCAGCCGCGAACTGCTGGTCCGCTCACTGATCGGCGTCGGCCTGCTGGTGCTGATCACCCTGATCGTCTACGTCGACCGCAACGCGTACGCCGACAACGTGAACGAGGACGGCATCAGCCTGCTCGACGCGCTCTACTACGCGACGGTCACCGTGACCACCACCGGTTACGGCGACATCACCCCCGTAGCACCGCATGCGCGACTGATCAACGCTCTGGTGATCACCCCGCTGCGCATCATCTTCCTGGTGCTGCTGGTCGGTACCACCCTCGAGGTGCTCGCCACCGAGGGCCGGCGCGCGATGATCGACAACCACTGGAGGAAACGGATGCGCAACCACATCGTGATCATCGGCTACGGCACCAAGGGCCGCAGTGCGGTCACGACCCTGGCGCGTTACGAGCGGGACCTGTCCAAGCTGGTCGTCATCGACGACCGGTCCTCGGCGATCGCCGACGCCAACCTGGACGGGGTGGCCGCGATCGAGGGCGACGCCACCCGCCGCGAGATCCTGCGTCGGGCGGAGATCACCAAGGCCCGCGAGATCATCATCACCCTCGACCGCGACGACTCCGCGATCCTGGTGACGCTGACGGTGCGCCAGCTCAATCCGAGCGCCCATGTGGTGGTCGCGGTCCGCGAGCACGAGAACGTGTCCCTGCTGCGCCAGTCCGGCGCCGACTCGGTGGTCACCTCCTCCGATGCGGTCGGCCGGCTGCTCGGCCTGTCCGCGGTCAGCCCGAACATCGGCACCGCGATCGACGATCTGCTGAGCAGCGGTGAGGGCCTGGAGGTCGCCGAGCGGCAGGTCGACTCCGACGAGGTCGGGCTGAAGCCGGGGGACATCACCCACGAGCGGGTGATCGCGGTGGTCCGGAACAAGAGCATGCGCCGCTTCTACGACAGCACAGTGGAGCAGTTGCAGGCCGGTGACGAGCTGGTGGTGGTACGCCGCTGCGGTGCGGATGCGAAGACCAATCCGCCCCGGGAACGGGAGCGGCCGCAGCGTCGGGAGCGTTACGACCGGGGCGGTGCCCTCGACGATGACTGAGGCACCGGGCCGGTGACGACCGATCCCGACTAAACTGGGTGGTCAGTCATTGAGGAGGCATAGATGAGCGAGGCACCGAGGCTCAGCCCGGCAACGCCCGCGCCCGCGCCTGCCTCCGAATCGGCCGGAGCCACTCCCGCACCGCCGCCGAACCGGCTCGGCAGCGGGCCGGAGCAGCCGCGGATGTCGATGCGGCACCGGCTCGCCCGCCTCGGCGCCAGGCAGCCGCAGAGCGCGGTGCTGGATCCGCTGTTCAAGGTGATCCGGGCCAACCACCCCAAGGCCGACACCGCGGTCGTCGAACGGGCGTACCGGACGGCCGAGCACTATCACCGCGGCCAGCTGCGCAAGAGTGGCGATCCCTACATCACCCATCCGCTGGCGGTGGCCACCATCCTGGCCGAGCTGGGGATGACCGAGGCGACGCTCTGCGCGGCGCTGCTGCACGACACCGTCGAGGACACCTCCTACACCATCGAGCAGCTCACCGCCGACTTCGGCACCGAGGTCGCGGTGATGGTGGACGGGGTCACCAAGCTCGACAAGATCGCCTACGGTGACTCCGCGCAGGCCGAGACCATCCGCAAGATGGTGATCGCGATGGCCAAGGACATCCGGGTCGTGGTGATCAAGCTCGCCGACCGGCTGCACAACATGCGTACGCTGCACTTCCTGCGCCCGGACAAGCAGACCCGGATCGCCCGCGACACCCTCGACATCTTCGCCCCGCTGGCGCACCGGCTCGGCATGAACGCGGTGAAGTGGGAGCTTGAGGACCTGTCGTTCTCGATCCTGCAGCCCAAGATCTATGACGAGATCGTCCAGCTGGTCGCCGAGCGGGCACCGCAGCGTGAGGCCTTCCTGCGCAAGGTGACCGAGCAGGTGAACGCCGACCTGAAGGCGGCCCGGATCCGCGCCACGGTCACCGGCCGACCGAAGCACTACTACTCGATCTATCAGAAGATGGTGGTCCGCGGCCGCGACTTCTCCGACATCTACGACCTGGTCGGGCTGCGGATCCTGGTCGACACCGACAAGGACTGCTATGCCGCCCTCGGCGTGATGCATGTGCGCTGGAATCCGCTGCCCGGGCGGTTCAAGGACTACATCGCGATCCCGAAGTTCAACATGTACCAGTCGCTGCACACCACGGTGCTGGGCCCGGACGGCAAGCCGGTGGAGTTGCAGATCCGCACCAACGAGATGCACCGCCGCGCCGAATACGGTGTCGCCGCGCACTGGAAGTACAAGGAGACCGCCCGCGCCGGTGGGGCCGGTGACGACACCGACCTGAACTGGGTCCGCTCGCTCAACGACTGGCAGAAGGAGACCACCGATCCCGAGGAGTTCCTCGAGTCGCTGCGTTACGAGATCAACTCCGGTGAGGTCTACGTCTACACCCCCAAGGGGGATGTGATCACCCTGCCGACCGGTGCGACGCCGGTCGACTTCGCCTACGCCATCCACACCGAGGTGGGGCAGCGCTGTATCGGCGCTCGGGTCAACGGCCGCCTGGTGCCGCTGGAATCGGAGCTGAACAACGGCGACGTGGTCGATGTGATGACCTCCAAGGCCGAGGGTGCGGGCCCGAGCCGCGACTGGCTGTCGTTCGTGAAGAGCCAGAAGGCGCGCAACAAGATCAAGCACTACTTCACCCGGGAGCGCCGGGAGGAGTCGATCGAACAGGGCCGCGAGGCGCTCGCCAAGCAGCTGCGCAAGGCGGGGTTGCCGATGCAGCGCTTCCTCACCGTCGAGCACCTCACCGCGGTGGCCGACCATTTCAAGCTCGCCGACGTGTCCGGGCTCTATGCCGCGATCGGTGAGGGGCATGTGTCCGCCCAGGCGGTGGTGCACCGGCTGATCTCGATCGAGGGCGGCCAGGAGTCCGCGGCCGACGAGGCGGCGGAGGACCAGCCGCTGGCCGGCCGGCGGCGGCGTACCGTCTCGACCGTCAGCGGGCCCGGTGTCGCGGTCGCCGGTGACACCGACATGTGGGTCAAGCTGGCCAAGTGCTGTACGCCGGTGCCGGGCGACGACATCCTGGGCTTCATCACCCGCGGCAACGGGGTGTCGGTGCACCGCCGGGACTGCACGAATGCCGCGGCGCTGCTGGCCAGCCCCGAGCGGCTGGTCGATGTGTCCTGGGCACCGACGGCGGAGAGCTCGTTCCTGGTCGCGATCCAGGTCGAGGGTCTGGACCGGCAGGGGATGCTCTCCGAGGTGACCCGCACGGTGTCGGACCACCATGTCAACATCATCTCCGCGACCGTGAACACCACCCGCAGCCGGGTCTTCAAGGCGCGGCTCACCTTCGAGACGCCCGACCCGACCCATCTCGACGCGCTGGTCCAGGCGGTCCGCCGGGTGCCCGGCGTCTTCGACGTGTTCCGGGTCAAGCAGTAGGGCGATTCCGCCGGTTGGGCGGTCAGGCCGCCGGCACACACTGGCACGGACATTCCGGTGCACACACCCGGGCCTCCTCGCACTCGACCGCGCAGAGACACGGTTCCGAAGGCTCGGTGCGGATCAACTTCAGCAGCTCCGCGGATCGACGGGACCGTCGCTCCTTGGCTGCGGCCTGCCGAAGCCATACGCGCATCTCCAGTTCCTCCGCGCTCGGATGCGGCAACACGACCCCGTCCGCTGCGCGATTCGCATCCCGGCGCTCGCGCCGCGCGGCCCCCGCCACCGGCTGTGTGAGATCGGGCCGCCACGGCATCGCGTCCGGGTCATGGACATCGACGTCGAGATGCGCGGGGAACAACCGCCGGGCGGCGTCTCGTGCCAGGTCGGCTCCGGCCATCGGCCGCACGGTCGCACCGTTGGCATCCTCGATGACGATCCGCCAGCCCGCCAGCTCGCACACGGCGTCCCATTGCTCGATCGACATGCTGCGCTCACCGGTCTCCCATCTGGCGACCACCGACTGGGGGACGTTGAGATGGGCCGCCAGGTCGCGCTGACTCAGATCGAACGTTCGTCGCAACCGGCGCAGGTGCCCGCCGAGGTCGAAAGGAGCGACCACGGCGTGATAGCGCTCGGCCCGCAACGGCCGTGGAGCTGTTTGCGCGGCCGGCTCACCGCCCACTGCACCCTCCTCGGCCGACACGCCCCCGATCGGTTCGTCGGCCGCGGTGTCCGCGGCATCGCTGTCGGTCATGCCCCACCATGGTTCTTTTCCCGCGAATCGAGCACGCCGCTCCCGGTTGTCCACAGGCTCCCGCTGCCCCTCCTGGCCTGTGGATAAAACCAATGCACCTTTGATGCCCAAGAGGTATCAAAGATTCGCCTGATCCCACTCGGGCATCAAGGAAATGTTTGATCCGCTGTCGGCATCAAGCGGCGCCGTGATGCCTCCATGGCATCAAGAAAATCTTTGATGCTTTCGTGGCATCAGAGAAATGTTTGATACCTCCTGGGCATCAAACCCGCACCGGTTTGAGGGTGGGTCTGGACAGGATGTGCCGGAGCAAAGGCACCGCGCCGGGGTGCGGCGTGCGGGGACGGTCAGCCGCTGAAGTCTTCGACCGCCTTCTCGGCCTGTTCGAGCCAGGTGCGGTAGGTCTCGGCGGCGTCGCGGTGTTCCTTGGCCTTGCGGGCGTCGCCGCGGGTCTCGGCCTTGGCGGCCTTGTCCTCGAGCTGGTCGATCTGGGCCTGCAGCTTGATCGCGGTGTCGCTGGCGCGCTGGCGGGCCTCGGGGTTGGTCCGCCGCCACTGCTCGTCCTCGGCTTCGCGGATCGCCGACTCGAGCGCTCGGACCCGGTTGTCGAGAGGGCGGATGGCATCGCGCGGGACCTTGCCGATCTCGGCGTACTTCTCCAGGAAATCCCGGTACGCCGCCTTCGACGCGGCCAGGTCCTTGACCGGGACGACGGTCTGTTCCGCCTCCACCAGCAGCGCCTCCTTCGCCTCCTGGTTGCCGCGGAACTCGGCGTCCTGCTCGCTCATCGCGGCACTGCGGGCGGCGAAGAACTGGTCCTGGATGCCGCGGAACCGCTGCCACAGCTGCTCATCGACATCCCGGGGTGCGGAACCGGCGGCCTTCCAGCGCTGCATCAGCTCCCGGAACGCGCCCGCGGTCGGGCCCCACTCGGTGGAAGAGGCCAGCGGCTCGGCCTCGGCGATGATCTGTTCCTTGACCGCCCGCGCCTCCTCGCGCTTGCTGGCCTGCTGGGCGAACTGCTGCTTACGGCGCCGGGTGTACTGGGTGCGGGCACTGGAGAAGCGGTGCCACAGCTCGTCATCGGTCCGCCGGTCGATGCGGGGGAGCGCCTTCCACTCATCGAGCAGCGCGCGGAACCGGTTCACCCCGCCGCGCCAGTCGTTGCCGGCGGCGAGCTTCTCGGCCTCGGCGACCATCTTCTCCTTGGTGGCCTTCGTCTGCTCGTTCTGCTGGGCCTTCTCGACCTTGCGGGCGGCGGCCTGCTCACCGATCAGCCCGGTCAGCCCCTCCAGCTTGGCGTCCAGGGCGGCGAGGTCGCCGACCGCATTGGCCTGCGGAATCGATTCGTGCAGCGTGGCGACCGCCTTGCGGGCGTCGTCGGGCGACATCGTGCCCGCCCGCACCCGGGAGGCCAGCAGGTCGACCTCCACCTCGAGACTCTGGAACCGGCGTACATAGAACGCCAGCGCCTCGTCGCCGGAGACGTCGGGCACCTGCCCCACGGCCCGCTCCCCGTCGGAGGTGCGGACATAGACGGTGCCGTCATCATCGACCCGGCCGAAGGAGGCGGGACCTGCTGCTTCACTCATGCGCCATAGTTTGCCTCATCACACCCCACCCCGACACGGGTACGCGCCCCGCGGCACATTCCTCTCGGCCCCGGTGCCGGCCGACCACTAGACTCACCCCTCGTGTTGATCGCATCCTTCCCGGCCGGGCCGTTCCAGACGAACTGCTATGTCGTGGCCGCCGAGGAGGGGGGAGAGTGCATCGTCATCGACCCCGGCATGGGTGCGGCCGAGCGCGCGCTGGAGGTCGTCGCCGCGCAGCGACTGAGCCCGGTCGCGGTGATCGCCACCCACGGCCACATCGACCACGTCGCCTCGGTGGCCGAACTGTGCGCCGCATGGGATGTCCCGGCATACATCCATCCCGCCGACCGCGACATGCTCGCCCAGCGCTTCGACCGGATCGGCATCCCCGGTGCGGCCGAGATGCTGCGTCAGCTGATGGGTACCGACGCGCTGACCGCGCCCCAGCGCGTGCACGACCTGGTCGACGGCACCGTGCTGGAGCTCGCCGGTCTGCCGCTCACCCTCACCCATGCGCCCGGGCACACCCCGGGCTCCACGCTGCTGACGACCCCGTACGCCGAGGCCGGACCGCAGGTCGACCGGATCGTGTTCTCCGGTGATGTGCTGTTCGCCGGCTCCATCGGCCGGACCGATCTGCCCGGTGGATCCCATCCGACGATGCTGGACACCCTGCGGACCCGCGTCCTGCCGCTCAGCGACACCGCCGCCGTGCTGCCCGGGCACGGCGCGCAGACCACCATGGCCCGCGAACGGGCCACCAACCCCTATCTGCAGCCGGCGATGCTGGCCGCGGACGCCGGAACGCCCGAGGAGACAGCGTGAGCCGACCCAAGCCGATCTCCGGCTATCCCGAGTTCCTGCCCGCTGGGCGGATCGTCGAGCAGCAGGTGCTCGACGTGCTGCGGGAGACCTTCGAACTGCACGGTTTCGGTTCGATCGAGACCCGGGCCGTCGAGCCGATGGACGTGCTGGCCCGCAAGGGTGAGATCACCAAGGAGATCTTCACCGTGCGCCGGTTGCACGCCGACGACGACGCCCCCGGCCCGGCCGGTGACCAGCTCGGCCTGCACTTCGACCTCACCGTGCCGTTCGCGCGCTATGTCCTCGAACACGGCGGCCACCTCAGTTTTCCGTTCCGCCGCTACCAGATGCAGAAGGTGTGGCGCGGTGAACGGCCGCAGGAGGGCCGCTACCGCGAGTTCCTGCAGGCCGACATCGACATCGTCGGGGCCGAGAACCTGGCCGCGCACCACGACGTGGAGATCCCGCTCGTCGCGCTCGAGGCCTTCGAGCGACTGCACACCGAACTCGGCCTGCCGCCGGTGGTGATGCACGTCAACAACCGCAAACTGCTGCAGGGTTTCTACGAGGGACTCGGCATCGAGGACACCGCCGGTGCGCTGCAGCGGGTCGACAAGTTCGACAAGATCGGGGGGCCGGCCGTCGCCGACCTGCTCACCGGTGAACTCGGCCTCAGCGACGAGGTGGCCGCGAAGTGTGTGGCGATCGCCGGCATCTGCACCGGAGACACTTCCTTCGTCGACCAGGTGCGCGCCCTCGGCGTCGAGAATCCCTTGCTGGATGAGGGTCTGGGGGAGTTGGCGGAGTTGGTCCGGGTCGCCGGTGCGGCGGTACCGGGCCGACTGGTCGCCGATCTGAAGATCGCCCGCGGCCTGGACTACTACACCGGCACCGTCTACGAGACCGAACTGGTCGGCCACGAGAAGATGGGCTCGGTGGCCTCCGGTGGGCGTTACGACTCGCTGGCCAGCGACGGCAAGGTCACCTATCCCGGCGTCGGATTCTCCTTCGGCGTCACCAGAATCCTGGCCCCGCTGCTGAACCGCGGTGAACTGACCGCGACCCGCAGCGTACCCACCTGCGTGCTGGTCGCCGTCGACTCCGAGGACACCCGCGCCGCCGCGATCGCCACCGCCGGGAAGCTGCGCGCCCGCGGCATCCCCACCGAGGTGGCGCCGAAGGCGGACCGGTTCGGCAAACAGATCAAGTACGCCGACCGCCGCGGCATCCCCTTCGTCTGGTTCGGCGGCCAGACCGGTGACGGCGCCGACGGCCCGCAATCCGCGCAGGTGAAGGACATCCGCTCCGGTGAGCAGGTGGACGCCGATGCCGACAGCTGGCAGCCACCGGCCGCCGACCTGCACCCGCGGGTGGGCACCGCATGAGCACCGCGACCGGTGAGATCACCGCCGACGGATCGCTGGTACTGCGCTACCAGACCGACCCGCGCCGCGAGTTCGCCGCCCGGATGCGGCACCAGGTCAACCCGCTGACCGGTGTGGTCTGCGGGCTCATCTTCTGCGCCTGCCTGTTCCTGGTCGCGGTCCAGCTGCTGTTCTCGGTCCGTCCGAGTGTGATCGCGCTGGTGGTGATGCTGCTCTGCGTGGTGGTGTACGCCATCGCGCTGGTCCGGGCCCGGGCAGCGACCAGCAGGGTGCAGCGGCGCAAGGTGGTGCTGGACGACCGCGGGCTGGCCGTCGCGGGGGAGCAGGGCCCGCCGGTCTCCTACGCCTGGCCGCGCTTCACCCGCTGGCAGGAGAACGACACCGATTTCATGGTGATCTCCCGGATCCCGCGGCAGCCGGCGATGACGATCGTGCTGCCGCTCACCGAGACCGCCTTCGATGACGAGCTGCGGGATCTGCTGCACGCCCACATCGACCCCGACGACGACCCGATCGATGAGGCCTTCATCGAGATGGACTGGGATGAGGAACCCGACAAGCGCAACCCCGACGCCGGCTGAGCGCAAACGGTTCGCACCGGCGTACACCCTCAACTAGGCTGGAGGGCGTTGTTCGGGCCCGCACCGTCGATGCGGGATCCACCAGAAAGGAATATCGTCACGTGATTCGTAACCATCTTGCCGGTACCCTCCGCGCCTCCGACATCGGTGAGACCGTCACCCTCGCCGGGTGGGTCGCCAAACGCCGCGATCACGGCGGCGTCGCCTTCATCGACCTCCGTGACGCTTCGGGTGTCTGCCAGGTCGTCGTCCGCGACGAATACCTCGAATCGGCCGGCATCCACGATCTCCGCAACGAGTTCTGCGTCAAGGTGGTCGGCGTCGTCGAGGCGCGCAGCCCCGAGAACGTGAACCCGAACCTGCCGACCGGTGAGGTCGAGATCGTGATCCGCGAGCTGGAGGTGCTGAACCCCTCCGCGCCGCTGCCGTTCCAGCTGGACGAGCGGATCACCGTCGGCGAGGAGGCCCGGCTCAAGTACCGCTACCTGGACCTGCGCCGCAAGGCCTCCGGCGATGTCATCCGACTGCGCTCCAAGGTCAACGCCGCCGCCCGGAAAGTCCTTGGGGACAGGGATTTCATCGAGATCGAGACCCCGACGCTGACCCGCTCCACCCCCGAGGGGGCACGCGACTTCCTGGTCCCGGCGCGGCTCTCGCCCGGATCCTGGTATGCCCTGCCGCAGTCCCCGCAGCTGTTCAAGCAGCTGCTGATGGTCGGTGGCATGGAGCGCTACTACCAGATCGCCCGCTGCTACCGCGACGAGGACTTCCGCGCCGACCGGCAGCCCGAGTTCACCCAGCTCGACATCGAGATGAGCTTCGTCGACCAGGACGACATCATTGAACTCGGTGAGGCACTGGTCACCGAGATCTGGCGGTTGCGTGGTGTCGAGCTGACCCCGCCGTTCCCGCGGATCACCTACGCCGAGGCGATGAACGACTACGGCTCGGACAAGCCCGATCTGCGCTTCGGCAACAAGATCGTCGAGGTCACCGACTTCTTCGCCGACACCCCGTTCCGGGTCTTCCAGGCCGACTATGTCGGCGCGGTGGTGATGCCCGGTGGCGCCTCCCAGCCACGGCGTACCTTCGACGCCTGGCAGGAATGGGCCCGCCAGCGCGGCGCCAAGGGTCTGGCCTATGTGACGGTGGCCGAGGACGGTACGCTCGGCGGCCCGGTCGCCAAGAACATCTCCGAGGCCGAGCGCGCGGGCCTGGCCGAGCGGGTCGGTGCGAACCCCGGTGACTGCATCTTCTTCGGTGCCGGCAAGCGCAAGTCCTCCCAGGAGCTGCTCGGCGCCGCCCGGCTGGAGATCGCCAAGCGCACCGGGATGATCGACGAGGAGGCCTGGAGCTTCCTCTGGGTGGTCGACGCGCCGCTGTTCGAACCGGCCTCCGATGCGGTCGCCGCCGGTGACGTCGCGGTCGGCTCCGGTGCCTGGACCGCGGTGCACCATGCGTTCACCTCGCCCAAGCCGGAGTGGATGGACAGCTTCGACACCGACCCGGGCAACGCCTTGGCCTACGCCTATGACCTGGTCTGCAACGGCAACGAGATCGGTGGCGGGTCGATCCGTATCCATCGCCGCGACGTGCAGGAGCGGGTGTTCAAGGTGATGGGGCTGAGCCAGGAGGAGGCGCAGGAGAAGTTCGGTTTCCTGCTCGACGCCTTCGCCTACGGCGCCCCGCCGCACGGCGGGATCGCCTTCGGCTGGGACCGGATCGTGTCCCTGCTCGCCGACACCGACTCGATCCGCGACACCATCGCGTTCCCGAAGTCCGGCGGCGGATACGACCCGCTCACCCAGGCACCGGCCCCGATCACCGCGCAGCAGCGCAAGGAGGCCGGGGTGGACGCCAAGCCGGAGAAGAAGGACGCCGAGAAGAAGGACGCGGACAAGGACGCGGCGAAGTCCTCAGCGCAGGACGGCGACCAGTAGCGGCAACGGGACGGCGATCAGCAACAGCAGCACCAGGTGCTTGATCCGCCGCTCGTTGACCACTGCGACGAACTCCCGCAGCACCGCGCTCGGCCAGTAGTAGCGCGCCGTCCGGCAACCCACCGCCTGGGCGGGCAGGCCGAGCCGGCGGGCGTACATCGCGGCGCGCATGGCGTGGAAGTCGCTGGTCACGATCAGCATCGTCGCCCGCAGCGGCGGTGCGAACCAGGGCAGCGGCGGCCGCGGCGGTGCGGGCAGCACGGCCGTGGCCGGCGTCGCCGAACCGGTGTCCGCATCGACCGGATCGCCGGCGCGGGTGACGGCGGCCGCGGAGCTGCCGGCCAGCTCGCCGACCCGTTCACCGAGGATCAGCTGCCGGGTGAAGGTGAGGTTCTCGAAGGTGTTGCGGGACTGGTCCTCACGCAGCACGTGATCGGCCGGAACCCCTTGTCCAATGGCGTATTCGGCCATCGCCTGCGCCTCCGGGACGTGCTCGTCGTCGCCCTTGCCGCCCGACATCACCAGTCTGGTGTCCCGGCCCCGGGCGCGCAGCTCCCGATAGCGGGCAATGCCCTCATCGACCCGGCCGGCGAGCAGCGGGCCGACGGTACGCCCATCGCGCAGCCCGGCGCCCAGCACGACCACGTAGTCGGCCGGCACCCGGCGCGCGATCCGGGCGTACACCCAGGAATAGCCGAGATAGAACGCGAATTCGCCGCCGAGATAGCCGAAACCGAGCACCGCGGCGAGCGCGAACGGGGTCAGCACCGATTCGGGCCGCAGCAGGATCTGCAGGCTGAGCACCATCGCGACCGCGATCCCGATCCCGGCCAGCAGCGACAGCAGGTTGGCCAGTGACCGCCGTTCGCGGCGCAGCATGGTGAGCCCGTTGGCGATCAGGAACGCCACCAGCACCAGCGCACCCAGCGGGGCCAGGAAAAGCACCATCAACACGATCCCGGCCAGCAGAGCACCGGCCACCGGGATCATCAGGGCGAGCAGCGGCAGCACCAGCAGCACGCACAGGCCGAGCAGGTAGGCATTGCCGAGCCAGCGCGGGTCGCGGCGGATGGCGGAGACCGTCAGCGCGACGACGACGGCCACCGGGAGGATGACGAACAGGGCGATCACAGTTCCATGATCGTGGGGCGGGGGCGATCACACCATCCGGGGGTCCGCTGACCTCGCCCGGGTCCGGGCCGCGGGCGCCTCCGACCCGGGGTGGAGGCGCCCTGCGACCGGAGGCTCAGCGACCGAAGACCGGTACCAGCCAGGCGCGGCCGATCACATGCTCCAGCGCCATGAAGTTGAGCTTGGCCGGGGTGTCACCGGGCTCGACGCCGTCGACGGTGTCCACATCGAGTGCCTGCACCACGAAGTAGTAGCGGTGGCTGCCGTGCCCGGGCGGGGGAGCGGCGCCGAGGAAGCCCTCCATCGAGGCATCATTCGGCAGGGTCACCGCACCCGACGGCAGCCCCTCGCCGGAACCGGCGCCGGTCGGGACCGAGGTGGTGTCGGCCGGCAGGTTGTAGACCGCCCAGTGCCAGAACCCCGACATCGTCGGGGCATCCGGGTCGTAGCAGGTGAGCAGGAAGCTTTTCGTCTCCTCCGGGAAACCCGACCAGGACAGCTGGGGCGAGCGATCGAGGCCGCCCTCGACACCGAACGCCCCGGAGAGCTGGGCGGCCGGCAGTTGCTCACCCTCGGTGACGTCGGTGCTGGTCAGCTCGAAGCGCGGTACCTCGGGCAGTCCGGCGAAGGGATCGTTCTGGCTCATCGCAAACACCTTCCATTGGCGGATCTCGACCTTGCGTCTAGACCGAGGGTAACGGTTCGGCTTCTTCGCTTGTCGGGGTACGCCGGCTGCCCCAGACTCCGAGCTGAACGAGGGAGAGCCGATGTCCAGCTACACCAACCAGCCGCACCCCGGTGGCTATGGGGCCCCGCAGCAGAACCCCTATGCGCAGGCGACGCTGCGGCCGCTGCGCCCCCTGATCGGCCTCGCCCGCGCCGGTGCGTGGACGATGATGGCGGGGCAACTGCTGGACACCGGGTGGACCGTTGCCTACTGGCAGTCGACCATGCAGGCCGACCTGGAAACCCTGACCCTGCTGGACATCTGGGCGATCCCGGTCCTTGTGCTGGTGCTCGTCGGGACCGTGCTGGCGCTGGTCGGGGGGTGTCGCTGGTTGGCGCAGGCCCGCCGGAACGCGGAACTGCTGCCGCCGTTCCAGCCGCAGCGCCTCTCCTCGGCATGGGTCTGGTGGTCCTGGATCGTGCCGATCGTCTCCTGGTGGTGGCCGCGCCGGGTGGTGTTGGACGTCTGGGCCGACCCGGCGCCGGCGACCCCGGCCCGCCGCCTGGTGAATCGCTGGTGGGGCTTCTGGGTGGCGGGCACGATCGTCGGGATCCTCACCTCCCGACAGGACGTCGCCGACCCGAGCATGGCCGGGCGGGCCGTGCTGTTCACGATCATCACCAGCGCCTGCCTCGGGGTCGCCCTGCACGCCTGGTTGCAGATCCTGGACCGGATCACCCGCGATCAGGACCAGGTCATCGGCGCACCCCCGCCCGCAGCCACCGGCTGGCCTTCGGCTGGTTAGGCTGTCGGGACCGGAGCCGGTGCCGACGACGGAGGCAGGATGGGCAAGGACGTCGATCAGACCCAGTACAGCCGCGAGCAGCGACAGCAGTTCCGGCGGAAGGTGAAGCGCGGCCTGGACGCCTTCGAACAGATGCTGGTCGACCGGCACTTCGAGGCGGAGCGACCGCTGACCGGGCTGGAGATCGAGCTCAATCTCGTCGACGACGACGCCCGCCCCAACTTCCACAACGCCGAGGTGCTGGCCGAGATCGCCGACCCGGACTACCAGACCGAACTCGCCCGCTTCAACATCGAGCTGAACGTCGATCCGCGGCCGCTGCCGGGGGATTCGGCGATGGAGCTGGAGACGGCGCTGCGGGACTCACTGAACGAGGCCGACCGTCGGGCCGCCGGGGTCGGCTCGCGGATCGTGATGGTCGGGATCCTGCCCACGTTGAAGATCAGCGACTACGGGCCGGACTGGATCAGCGAGAACATCCGCTACACCGCACTGAACGACTCGATCTTCTCCGCCCGCGGTGAAGACATCCAGCTCGACATCGAGGGCCCGGCGGGGGAGCAGCTGCTCGCCACCGCCGACTCGATCGCCCCGGAATCGGCCTGCACCTCGGTGCAGCTGCACCTGCAGGTCTCCCCGGCAGACTTCGCCTCGCACTGGAACGCCGCCCAGGCGATCAGCGCACCGCAGGTCGCGCTGGCGGCGAATTCGCCCTTCTTCGAAGGGAAACGGCTCTGGGCCGAGACCCGGATCGAACTGTTCCGGCAGGCCACCGACACCCGCCCGATCGAGTTCACCAACCAGGGCGTACGCCCGCGCGTCTTCTTCGGCGAACGCTGGGTGACCTCGATCTTCGACCTGTTCGAGGAGAACGTCCGCTGGTTCCCCGCGCTGCTCGCCGAGGTCGACGGCGAGGATCCGCTCCAGGTGCTGGAGGCCGGTGGTACACCGCAGCTGTCGGAACTGAATCTGCACAACGGCACCATCTACCGCTGGAACCGGCCGATCTACGCGGTGGTCGGCGACCAGCCGCATCTACGGGTCGAGAACCGGGTGCTGCCCGCCGGCCCGACGATCATGGACACCATGGCCAATGCGGCGTTCTACTACGGCGCGGTGCATTCGCTGGTGAACTCCGATCGACCGGTCTGGTCGCGGCTCAGCTTCGCCGCCGCCGAGGACAACTTCCTGGCCTGCGCCCGGGAGGGGCTGGAGGCCGAAGTCTACTGGCCCTCCTACGGCGAACTCGGCGTCGATGAGCTGGTGCTGCGCCACCTGCTGCCGCTGGCCCACCAGGGGCTGCAGGACTGGGGCGTCTCGCAGGCGGTGATCGACCGCTATCTGGGGGTCATCGAGGCGCGCTGCAAGACCGGTGTCAACGGCGCGGTCTGGCAGACCCGGACCGTCGCCGCCCTCGAGGAGCAGGGGATGGACCGCGAACAGGCCCTGGCCGAGATGACCCGCCGCTACATCGAGCACATGCACACCAACGAACCGGTGCACACCTGGGCGTTTTGATGTCGGCTCGCGCGCAGCGCGCTGGCATCCCCGCTCTTCGGCCCAGTCGTCGAAATCCCGCGCGGAGAGTTGGCGTTCGGGTGGGTATGCGACGCGGGATTTCTCCTTGGTGGGCCTGCATCGCGGGGGCGCGCTGCTGGACGCTCGCCTCCCGTTGAGGTCGGCTCGCGCGCAGCGCGCTGGCATCCCCGCTCATCGAGTAGCCGACCATGCGTAGCGAAGCGGAGCAATGGTCGGCGTGTCGAGATGCAGCGGAACCGTCGAGGCCGGGTCATCTCGACACGGAGACCCCGGCTCCGCAAGCTCCGCCGAGTCTCCTACTCGATGACCGTGGGGAGGCTCCAGCGTGGGGATTTCGCGACACGCCCGAGGTTGCTCGATGGGGGTCTTTGTGGGCCGCTGGACGGCCCCGGGAGGGGCTGCCCAGAAGAATCACAAAGGTTGAACTACACGCTTGTAACCACCCACTGGTTGTGTGTAGTGTCTTCTCTAGCCACTAGATCTGGTGGTCAGCCCCAGGAACCCGCACCGGAGAGGACCCGCCCGCATGAGCGTCACCGTCTACACCAAGCCGTCCTGCGTGCAGTGCAAGGCGACCTACCGCGCACTGGACAAGGAAGGCGTCGAGTACGACGTCATCGACATCAGCACCGATGAGGTCGCGCGCGACTACGTGATGGCTCTCGGGCACCTGCAGGCCCCGGTCGTGGTCACCGACAACGATCACTGGTCCGGCTTCCGCCCGGACCGGATCAAGCAGCTCGTCACCAGCGCCGCCTGACCGGCGTACCGGGACCGCCGCATGCTGCCCGGTGAGCCGCACATCGTCTATTTCTCCAGCGCCTCGGGGAACACCCACCGGTTCATCGAGAAGCTGGGCCTGGCGGCCTCCCGGATCCCGGTCCATGACCGCCTCGACCGGCTCCGGGTGCATCGCCCCTACGTGCTGATCTGCCCGACCTACGGCGGCGGGCGGGAAGCGATGGAGGGCCGCCCGGCGGGTTACGTGCCCAAACAGGTGATCCGCTTCCTCAACGATCCCGACAACCGCAGTCTGATCCGCGGTGTGATCGCCGCCGGCAACACCAACTTCGGCCCGGAATACGGCCGGGCCGGCGACGTCATCGCCGCCAAATGCCAGGTGCCCTACCTGTTCCGCTTCGAGCTGATGGGTACGCCCTGGGAGGTCGCCCGCGTACGCAGCGGACTGGCCGAATTCTGGAACAACACAGTCGATCCGGCGGATCTCGCCGGCTAGCAGGAGAGACCATGTCGCCCACGGCAACCGCAGTCCAGGGACAGAGCACCCACCGCGCCCCCGGCGCCGACGAGTCGATGTCCAGCCAGCTCGACTACCACTCGCTGAACGCGATGCTGAACCTCTACGACGCCGAGGGACACATCCAGTTCGACAAGGACCGCGAGGCGGCCCACCAGTACTTCCTCCAGCACGTCAACCAGAACACCGTCTTCTTCCACAACCTGGATGAGAAGCTGGACTACCTGGTCGAGAACAACTACTACGAGCCCGAGGTGCTGGACAAGTATTCGCGGGCCTTCGTCAAGGACCTCTTCGACCACGCGTACGCGAAGAAGTTCCGCTTCCCGACCTTCCTCGGCGCGTTCAAGTACTACACCTCCTACACGCTGAAGACGTTCGACGGAAAGCGTTACCTGGAACGATTCGAGGACCGCGTCTGCATGGTTTCGCTGGCCCTTGCCGACGGTGACACCGAGCTCGCGGTGCAGCTGGTCGACGAGATCGTCGGGGGCCGCTTCCAGCCGGCCACCCCGACCTTCCTGAACGCCGGCAAGAAGCAGCGCGGCGAGCCGGTGTCCTGCTTCCTGCTGCGCATCGAGGACAACATGGAGTCGATCGGCCGCTCGATCAACTCCGCCCTGCAGCTGTCCAAGCGCGGCGGCGGCGTGGCGCTGCTGATGAGCAACATCCGCGAGCACGGCGCCCCGATCAAGAAGATCGAGAACCAAAGCTCGGGCGTCATCCCGATCATGAAGCTGCTCGAGGATTCCTTCAGCTACGCCAATCAGCTCGGCGCGCGCCAGGGTGCCGGTGCGGTCTACCTGCACGCCCACCACCCCGACATCTACCGCTTCCTGGACACCAAGCGGGAGAACGCCGATGAGAAGATCCGGATCAAGACCCTGTCACTGGGTGTGGTGATCCCCGACATCACCTTCGAGCTGGCCAAGCGCAACGACGACATGTATCTCTTCTCGCCCTACGACGTGGAGCGGGTCTACGGCGTACCCTTCGCCGACGTCAACGTCACCGAGAAGTACCACGAGATGGTCGAGGACGGCCGGATCCGCAAGTCCAAGATCAAGGCGCGCGAGTTCTTCCAGACCCTGGCCGAGCTGCAGTTCGAGTCCGGTTACCCCTACATCATGTTCGAGGACACGGTGAACCGGGCGAACCCGATCGCCGGCAAGATCACCCACTCGAACCTGTGCTCGGAGATCCTGCAGGTCTCCACCCCCTCGGAGTTCAACCCCGATCTCAGCTATTCCCATCTGGGCAAGGACATCTCCTGCAACCTGGGTTCGCTGAACATCGCCAAGGCGATGGATTCGCCCGATCTGGGGCGTACCGTCGAGATCGCGATCCGCGGGTTGACCGCGGTGTCGGACCAGACCTCGATGGTGTCGGTGCCCTCGATCGAGAAGGGCAACGACGAGTCGCACGCGATCGGCCTGGGCCAGATGAACCTGCACGGTTACCTGGCCCGGGAGCGGATCCACTACGGCTCCGAAGAAGGTGTGGACTTCACCAACATCTACTTCTACACGGTGCTGTTCCACTGCATCGCCGCCTCCAACAAGCTCGCCCAGGAGCGGGGGCGTACCTTCGTCGGCTTCGAGAACTCCAAGTACGCCAGCGGTGAGTTCTTCGACACCTACACCGAGAAGGAGTGGGCGCCGACCACCGACCGGGTCCGCCAGCTGTTCGCCGATGCCGGCGTACACATCCCCACCCAGGACGACTGGCGGGAACTGAAGCAGCGGGTGCAGGAGCACGGCATCTACAACCAGAACCTGCAGGCCGTGCCGCCGACCGGGTCGATCAGCTACATCAACCACTCGACCAGCTCGATCCACCCGATCGTGTCCAAGGTCGAGATCCGCAAGGAGGGCAAGATCGGCCGGGTCTACTACCCGGCGCCCTACATGGACAACGACAACCTGGAGTATTTCCAGGACGCGTACGAGATCGGTTACGAGAAGATCATCGACACGTACGCCGCGGCGACCCAGCACGTGGACCAGGGCCTGAGCCTGACCCTGTTCTTCAAGGACACCGCCACCACCCGCGATGTGAACCGGGCGCAGATCTACGCCTGGAAGAAGGGCATCAAGACCCTTTACTACATCCGCTTGCGGCAGATGGCCCTGGAGGGCACCGAGGTCGAGGGCTGCGTCTCCTGCATGCTCTGACCCCACGATGGCTGAGCGAGCCCTACCCACGATGGCTGAGCGAGCGAGGAACGAGCGAGTCGAAGCCACCCCTGCGAAACGAACGAACCAAGTTGTGAAGTGAGAGCGCGATGACCACCACCGAAACGCACAGCCCCGCGGACGAGGCGCCGATCAAGCTGGTCAGCCGGGTGTCGGCGATCAACTGGAACCGGGTACCCGACGAGAAGGACGCCGAGGTCTGGGACCGGCTGGTCGGGAACTTCTGGATCCCGGAGAAGGTTCCGGTGTCCAACGACATCCCGTCCTGGCACACCCTGACCGAGCACGAGCAGCAGCTCACCATGCGCGTCTTCACCGGCCTCACCCTGCTGGACACCATCCAGGGCACGGTCGGCGCGGTGAGCCTGATCCCGGATGCGGTCACCCCCCACGAGGAGGCGGTGCTGACCAACATCGCGTTCATGGAATCGGTGCACGCGAAGAGCTACAGCTCGATCTTCTCCACCCTCTGCTCGACCAAGCAGATCGACGAGGCGTTCCGCTGGTCGGAGGAGAACGAGCACCTGCAGCGCAAGGCCCGGATCGTCATGGATTACTACCGTGGCGACGATCCGTTGAAGCGGAAGGTCGCCTCGACGCTGCTCGAGTCGTTCCTGTTCTACTCCGGTTTCTACCTGCCGATGTACTGGTCCTCGCACGCCAAGCTGACCAACACCGCCGATGTGATCCGGCTGATCATCCGCGACGAGGCCGTGCACGGTTACTACATCGGCTACAAGTACCAGCGCGGTCTGCAGCAGGCCAGCCCGGAGCGGCAGCAGGAACTGAAGGACTACACCTTCGAGCTGCTGTTCGAGCTGTACGACAACGAGACCGACTACACCGAGGCGCTCTACGACGAGGTCGGGTTGAGCGAGGACGTGAAGAAGTTCCTGCGCTACAACGCGAACAAGGCGCTGATGAACCTGGGATACGAGGCGCTCTTCCCGGCCGACGAGACCAACGTCAACCCGGCGATCCTCTCCGCGCTGTCCCCGAACGCCGATGAGAACCACGACTTCTTCTCCGGCTCCGGCTCCTCCTACGTGATCGGCAAGGCCGTGAACACCGAGGACGAGGACTGGGACTTCTGACGTTCATCGAGTAGCTGGCTCGGCGTAGCGAAGCGGAGTCGAGGCAGCGTGTCGAGATGACCTCGATCCGAGGAGCGTGGGGGCGCCTGCTGTCGGTGCCTGGCGGTAGGCTCGTCGGGTGACAGAGGATCTCTTCGGGAACGTCAGCGAGCCCAAGGCGGCGAGCGGGACGACGGGCGGCAGCCTGAGCGGGACCGACCATGCCGGGGCGCCGCTGGCGGTGCGGCTGCGGCCGCGGACCGTTGATGAGATCGTCGGCCAGCAACACCTGCTGGGCAAGGGATCCCCGCTGCGGCGGTTGGCCGGTGGGCAGGCCGCGATGAGCGTTTTCCTGTGGGGGCCTCCCGGGGTCGGCAAGACCACCATCGCCTCGGTGGTGTCGCGTTCCAACGACGCCAAATTCGTCGAGATCTCCGCGGTCACCGCCGGAGTCAAGGACGTCCGCCAGGTCCTCGACACCGCGCGCCGCGACCTGGCCCGCGGGCAGCGCACGGTGCTCTTCGTCGACGAGGTGCACCGCTTCTCCAAGGCCCAGCAGGATGTGCTGCTGCCGGCGGTGGAGAACCGGATCGTCACCCTGATCGCTGCCACCACGGAGAATCCGAGCTTCTCGGTGATCTCTCCGCTGCTGTCCCGGTCGCTGCTGCTCACCCTGAAACCGCTCACCGAAGACGACATCAACACCCTCATCGACCGCGCACTGGATGACGAGCGCGGCCTGCGCACCAGCGCGGGGGAGGCGTACACCCTCACCCAGGACGCCCGGGACGCGGTGATCCGGATGGCCGGCGGCGACGCCCGCCGGGTGCTCACCTTCCTCGAGGAGGCCGCCGCCGGCGCCGAGGCCGCGGGCGGCACCGAGATCGACCTGGACAGCGTCGAGCGCGCGGTGGACAAGGCCGCGGTCCGCTACGACAAGGACGGCGACCAGCACTACGACGTCATCTCGGCCTTCATCAAATCCATGCGGGGTTCGGATGTGGACGCCTCGCTGCACTACTTGGCGCGGATGATCGCGGCGGGGGAGGACCCGCGGTTCATCGCCCGCCGGCTGGTGATCCTCGCCAGCGAGGACATCGGGATGGCCGATTCCAGCGTGCTGCAGACCTGCATCGCCGCCGCCCAGGCGGTCCAGTTGATCGGGATGCCGGAGGCCCGGATCAACCTCGGCCATGCGGTGGTCGCCTGCGCGATGGCGCCGAAGTCGAATGCGGCGTACATGGGTCTCAACAAGGCCACCGCCGATGTCGAGGCCGGCCGGATCGGGCTGGTACCGATGCACCTGCGCGATGCGCACTATGCCGGCGCGAAGGGCCTCGGCCACGGCAAGGGTTACCAGTACGCCCACGACCACGACCGCGGGGTCGCCAAGCAGCAGTACCTGCCCGACGAACTCGTCGACGCCCGCTACTACAAACCCACCGACCACGGCCACGAGGCCACCATGCGGCAGCGGCTGGAGATCATCAACGAGCTGCTGGGCAAGGATTCCGGCGACTGACCCGGATCGGTTCGCTGCGATCGGTCAGGCGACGAACCCGTCGAACTCGGCGACGGTCTCACCGTTGGCGGAGATCCGCACGGTCGTCGGACCGAACGTTCCCTGGGCCACCTCGGCCGATACCGGGGTCCCGGTGGACAGGGTGCCGGTCAGCGTGATCGGCGAGCTGTCGGCCTTCTTCTCATCGAGCACCTCGTCGGCCTCGAACAGGGTCCAGTTCGAGTGCACCGGGCCGGTCTTGCCAACCACTCGTACCGGGCGACCGTCGACCGTGGCGTTCTGCTTGTCTTCAAAGAGTCCCATGATGAGACGGTAGTCACGGGAGGGTTCAGTCCTCAGGCCCGCACGAACTCGCCGTTGCGGGGGAGTCCACCACCGATCGTGATCGATACCGCCTGGGCGCGTGCGATCTCCGCGGTCGAGATCGCCTGCAGGTGCAGATGCGGTTCGGTGCTGTTGCCGGAGTTCCCGCAACGCCCGGCCGGCTCGCCGGCGGTCACCAGATCACCGACGGCGACCGAGATGCTGTCGCGCTGCAGGTGGCAGAGCGCGATCACCGGCCCGCGGTCGGTCTGGATGAACACGTGATTCCCGGCCAGCGCGAGCCAGCCCGCGGCCGCGCGCCGACCCTGGCTCAGGGCGTACCCCACCGACGGGAGACCGCGGTGCGCCGGGTGGTCGGGTTCGCTGCCATGGGTGGCGACGACGGTCCCGGCGATCGGTGCCAGGATCGGTCGGCCAAAACCGGGAAAGTGGTCGGGCGACTCCGGGCGCAGCAGTGAGCTCAGCCCGAACCGGGCCGTGCGACCGTGCTCGTCGACTGGGACGAAGTCGATCGCATACGCCGTCGCGAAGCGGGTGGTGCCATGACTCGGTACCCGGTTCGCTGGGCTGTTCTGCACCAGCCAGCGGCCTTCGAAGGGGTACGCCAGGTCGAGCGCGGTGGACATCGGGCGCCTCCAGGTCAGCGGATATGGCGTACGCCGACGGCGAGCCGGCGGAACTGGTAGGCGATCGGCGAGAGACAGGGGCGGGAGAGGTGCAACCCGGCATCGGCGGCGATCCACTCCACCACCTCATCGGTGCTGCGGTTGTCGGTCTCGACGACCCCTGCACGCCACTGCGGCAGGTCCTGGAAATCGGGTTGGCACTCGGGTGGCAGGGCGCGGCGCAGCGCGAAGCCGATCAGTTCTGGATCGGCGACGTGGGCATCGGGGAGTCGGCGGTGCAGTTCGAAGGCGGTGTGGGTCTTCCCGGCGCCGAAGGCACCGTTGATCCAGATCAGCACGTGCTCCACGATACGGATGACCCGGCCGACGAAAATGACCATGGAAAATTCGGCCCTTCATCTGAAGTATTCAAATATAAGTACGAATATTCCATGATCATTAGCAAGGCCCGGTCCGATCGCCCCGCGGCGGCTCGTTAGGCTGGCTGCCATGTTCCGGTTCCTGCGTCGATTCTCCTGGTTCCTCTTCGGCTTCGTCACCGGTGCGTGGTTCGTGGCGCGCGGCAAGGAGAAGGCCAAGGAGTACGCCAACCAGGCGCCCAAGGCGGTGGCCAAGCAGCTCGGCCGCGAACTCGTCGACACCACGGTCAGGGTGAGCACCAAGGTCGGCGATGTCGCCGGTGCGGTCAAGGAGGGCGCCGACGAGCGGCGCGAGGAACTGCGCAAGGCCGAGTACACGCCAACGGATCACCCGTCGACCCGGCCCTGAGGCTCGGGCGGTTCGGGTGGGTTCATCTCGACACGCCGTGCCCTGCCTTGCTTCGCTTCGGCAGCGCACGGCTACTCGATGAACGTGGGGCGTCGGGGTGCCTTGCTGCGCTGCGGCACCCCGGGGCTACTCGATGAACATAGATGGTGTGCCCCGCTAGACTGGGTGGTTGCGTCCCACATCCAGCACGAGAACAGGGCAACCCATGAAGACTGCCGACATCCGGCGCCGCTTCCTCGACTTCTTCGCCAAGCGCGGGCACGAGGTCGTGCCGTCGGCTCCGCTGCTGCACAACGACCCCACGTTGCTGTTCGTGAATGCCGGCATGGTGCCCTTCAAGCCCTACTTCACCGGGCAGGAGGAGGCGCCCTGGGATCGCGCCACCAGCGTGCAGAAGTGTGTCCGCACCCTCGACATCGAGGAGGTCGGCAAGACCACCCGGCACGGCACCTTCTTCCAGATGAACGGCAACTTCTCCTTCGGCGACTACTTCAAGGCCGATGCGATCTCCTACGCCTGGGAACTCGTCACCAGCGAACAGCACAACGGCGGACTCGGCTTCGACCCGGACAAGGTCTGGGTGACCGTGCTCGGCCCCGGGTTCCACCCCGACTTCCCCGACGGCGACACCAAGGCCGTCAAGCTGTGGAAGAAGGTCGGCGTACCCGAGCACCGGATCCAGCCGCGCAACCTCAAGGACAACTACTGGAACATGGGCGTACCCGGCCCGGGCGGCCCGTGCTCGGAGATCTACATCGACCGCGGCGCCGAATACGGGCCCGACGGCGGCCCGGAGGCCGATGAGGACCGGTTCCTGGAGATCTGGAACCTGGTGTTCATGCAGCAGGAGCTGTCCGCGGTCCGCGCCAAGGATGACTTCACCGTCGCCGGCGACCTGCCGGCCAAGAACATCGACACCGGGATGGGCCTGGAGCGCGTCGCCTACCTGCTGCAGGGCGTCGACAACCTCTATGAGATCGACGAGGTCTACCCGGTCATCGAGCGCGCCTCCGAACTGTCCGGGAAGCGCTACGGTGCCGACGCCGAGGACGATGTGCGGCTGCGGGTGGTCGCCGACCACGTGCGCTCCGGGTTGATGCTGATGACCGACGGCGTCACCCCCGGCAACGAGGCCCGCGGCTATGTGCTGCGCCGGCTGCTGCGCCGCAGCGTCCGCTCGATGCGGCTGCTCGGGGTCAATGAGCCCGTGCTGCCGCAGCTGCTGCCGGTCAGCAAGGACCTGATGAGCGACTCCTACCCCGAGATCATCGACAACTGGGAGCGCGTCTCCACCGTCGCGTACGCCGAGGAGGAGGCCTTCCGCCGGACCCTCGCCGACGGCACCCGGATCTTCGACCTGGCCGTCGCCGACACCCGCAACCAGGGCCAGCAGACGCTCTCCGGTGACCGGGCCTTCCAGCTGCACGACACCTACGGCTTCCCGATCGACCTGACCCTGGAGATGGCCGAGGAGCAGGGCCTGCAGGTGGACCGCGACAGCTTCACCACGCTGATGCAGGAGCAGCGCGACCGCGCCAAGGCCGATGCGCGCGCCAAGAAGGGCGGCACGACCAGCTCCGAGGCGTACAAGTCGCTGCGCCACCTGGGTGAGACCCGCTTCCACGGCTACCACGAGCTGGCGCTGGAGTCGAAGGTGCTCGGCATGGTCTCCGACGGCGAGCTCGTCAACGAGGCCAAGCCCGGCGACACCGTCGAACTGGTCCTCGCCGACACCCCGTTCTATGCCGAGTCCGGTGGCCAGGACGCCGACCGCGGCACCATCGACCTCGGCCAGACCCGGCTCGACGTGCTCGACGTGCAGCGCCCGATCCAGGGCCTGGTGGTGCACAAGGTCAAGGTCGCCGGCGGTGAGGTGCGCACCGGTGACCAGGCCCTGGCGAGCGTCGACGCCTTCCACCGGATGGGTGCCTGCCAGGCGCATTCGGCGACCCACATCGTGCACGCGGTGCTGCGCGAGACCCTCGGCCCGACCGCGGTGCAGGCCGGCTCCTACAACAAGCCGGGCTACCTGCGCTTCGACTTCAACGCCAGCTCCGGGCTGACCCAGGCCCAGCGCGAGCACATCGAGGGCCGCAGCAACGAGGCGATCCGCGACGACCTCGGCGTCACCCAGACCGAGCTGCCGCTGGCCGAGGCCAAGGCGCTCGGCGCGATGGCGATGTTCGGCGAGAAGTATCCCGAGATGGTGCGGATGGTCGAGATGGGCGGCGCCTGGTCGCGCGAGCTCTGCGGCGGCACCCACGTCCAGCACTCCTCGCAGATCGGCCTGCTCAGCCTGCTCGGGGAGTCCTCGGTGGGCTCGGGGGTACGCCGGGTCGAAGCGCTGGTCTCCACCGACGCCTTCCAGCACCTGGCCGCCGAGCGGGCCCTGGTCAACAACCTGACCTCGATGCTCAAGGTCCAGCCGGATCAGCTCAACGATCGGGTGGAGAAGCTGCTCGCCCAGCTCAAGGACGCCGAACGCCAGATCCAGGCGTACCGCTCCGCCGAGGTGATGGGCAATGCGAAGGGTCTGGCCGACGCCGCCAAGGACGTCTACGGGCTGGCCTTCGTCGGCAAGCACGTCGAGGGTGTCAGCGGCGGCGACCTGCGCAACCTGGCGGTCGAGGTACGCGGACGGCTCGGCGACCGTGCCGGTCTGGTCGCGCTCGCCGGCGGTACGCCGGACAAGCCGGCCCTGGTCGTCGCGACCACCGCGGCCGGCCGGGAGCGTGGGCTCAAGGCCGGTGAGCTGGTCCGCCTCGGTACCGCCGAACTCGGTGGCAAGGGTGGCGGCAAGGACGACCTGGCCCAGGGCGGCGGCTCCGATGCGAGCCGCATCCCGCAGGCCCTGGAGGCGATCGAGCACGCCGTGGGCCGGGTCGCCACCCGGTGAGAACCGGCGTACGGCTGGCGCTCGACTGGGGGGACGCCCGGATCGGGGTGGCGGCCTGCGATGGGGCCGGCACGTTGGCGTACCCGGTCGAAACCGTGCCCGGGAACAAGCAGAGCCTGGACCGGATCGCCGCGCTGGTCGCCGAGTACGAGCCCTTCGAGGTGGTCGTCGGACTGCCCCGGTCGCTGTCCGGGAGCGAGGGCCCGGCCGCGGCGAAGATCCGCCAACACGCGCTCGCGCTCGCCGGGCGGCTTTCGGGCGTTCAGGTACGCTTGCTCGACGAACGGCTGACCACCGTCACCGCCGCGCGTACGCTGTCGCAGCGGGGGCGGAAGGCCAAGCAGCAGCGGGCAGTGATCGACCAGGTCGCCGCGGTGACGATCCTCGAGCAGGCGCTGGAGGCGGAACGGCGGACCGGCCGCCCGCCCGGCGAGTTGCTGGCCGAGACGAGCGAACGAGGAGACGAGGCTTGAGCAGTCTGATGGATCCGGAGCACCAGCGCCGGAACTGGAGCGAGGTGGCCCGGCACGCCAAGAGCGCGTTCGCCGTGCTCCTCTCCCTGGCCGTCCTGGTCGGCGGGGGACTGTTCGCCTACAACAAGGTCTCCGGGGTGGTGACCAGCGCCTTCGCCGTCGAGGACTACCCGGGACCGGGCAATGCCGATGTGTCGATCGAGATCCCGCAGGGGTCCACGGTCGACGAGATCGGCTCGATCCTCAAGGACAACGAGGTGATCGCCTCCACCGACGCCTTCGACAAGGCCAAGGTCGAGTTCCCCAACATCCAGCAGCTGCAGGCCGGCAGCTACGCGCTGAAGACCCACATGCGGGCCCGCGACGCCATCCAGGCGATGCTGGACGCCGGCGTCAAGGGCGGCAAGAAGTTCCTGATCCGCGAGGGGCTGCGGATCGGTGAGCAGGTGAGCGAACTGTCCCGGCAGACCGACATCCCCGAGGAGAAGTACCGCGAGGCGCTGGCCAAGCCCGACCAGTACGGGCTGAGCCCGTGGGCCAACGGCAACCCCGAGGGCTTCCTGTTCCCCGACACCTATGAGATGTCCGGCAACGATCCGAACGCCGCGCTCAAGCAGATGACCGCGAACTTCAACCGCAAGGCCGGTGAGGTGCAGCTGGAGAGCAAGGCCAAGCAGCTCAACCGTAGCCCGCGCGATGTGGTCATCGTCGCCTCCATCATCGAGGCCGAGGTACGCCGCCCCGAGGACCGCGCGAAGGTCGCCCGGGTGCTCTACAACCGGCTCGACTCGGGGATGAAGCTGCAGCTCGACACCACCGTCGAATACGCCAACAACAAGCCCCGCGGTGCCGGTGCGACGACCAGCGACGAGGAACGCGCCAACCCCTCGCCCTACAACACCTATGTGGTGCCCGGCCTGCCGGCCGGCCCGATCGGCGCCCCCGGCAAGCAGGCCCTGGAGGCCGCCGCCAACCCGGTACCGGGCAACTGGAAGTTCTTCGTCGCGGTCAACCTGGACACCGGTGAGACCCTGTTCGCCGACGACTTCAACGGCCACCAGGCGAATGTGAAGAAGTTCCAGGACTGGTGTCAGGCGAACCCCGGCAAGTGCTGAGTGCGGGGCCGGCCCGGCCCACAGGCTCGGCCGGCTCGAGGAGACAGTGCGCCGTGGTCGGTCATCCGGTGCGGCACTCGCTGTCCCCGGCGATCCACCGGGCGGCGTACGCCCGGCTCGGGCTGGACTGGGACTACCAGCGCCACGACATCGCGCCCGGCGGGCTGCCGAAGTTCGTGGCCGGGCTGGATGCCAGCTGGCGCGGGCTGAGCGTCACCATGCCGCACAAGGAGGACGCCGCCCGGCTCGGTGTCGGCGACGAACCGGTCGCCCTCACCGGGGTCGCGAACACGCTGATCTTCGACGAGGGCGCGATCGCGGCCCGCAACACCGATGTGGCCGGTTTCCGGATCGCGCTCGCCGCCCACGGCATCGACCAGGTGCCCACCGCGGTGATCATCGGCAACGGCGCGACCGCCCGCTCCGCGGTCGCCGCGCTGGCGGGCCTGGGTACGCGCGAGGTGCAGTTCGTGGTCCGCAGCGCCGAGCGGGCCCGCGGGGTGGTCCAGCTCGCCGAATCGCTCGGCCTGGCCGCGACCGTCCGCCCACCCGGAACCGAGCCGACCCCCGCCGCTCTGGTGATCTCCACCGTCCCCGCCGACGGGGTGGTCGGTGCCGCCGAGGCGCTGGCCGCAGCTGCCGAGGTGATCTTCGACAGCGTCTACGATCCGTGGCCGACCCCGCTCGCCGCCGCCGCCGAACGCGCCGGCCGGCCGGTCCTCAACGGCCTCGACCTGCTCGCCGGGCAGGCCGTCGATCAGGTGCGCTGGTTCACCGGCCGGCCGATCGACTTCGAGGTCGCCCGGAGTGCTGCCCGGGCCGGGCTCAGCGGGGATTGACCACCCAGCGCAGCCGCCAGGCCAGCAGCAGCACCAGGGCCGCGCCGATCGCCGGCAACCCGGCGTACACCAGCGCCATCCCGTGCCGACCCAGATAGAGCGGCACCCAGATCAGCGGCGCCAGGGCGGCACCGGTGAACTGGCAGGCCAGCATCACCGAGGTCGCCCCGGACCGGTTGCCCGGTACCGAGGTCACCGCCAGCTGCTGGGAGATGGTCCGGGTCCCGGTGGCGGCCGCGCCGGCCACCGCGATCGCCACGATCAGCCCCGCCAGCCAGGGTGACAGCCCGGCCGCCATCGCACCCAGCCCCATCACCACATTCAGCACCGCACCGACGACCAGGGCCTGATACCGGTCCAGCAGCGAACCCGTGGCCGCCCCGGAGGCCAGACCGGCCACCCCGAGCACCGCGACCGCCAGACCGCGCTCGGTCGGACCCAGCCCGAACCGCAGATCGGCGTGCAGTGCGGCCAGGATCACCACCCCCATCATCGTCAGATAGGACAGCGCCGCGGTGACGCAGGCGGTCGCCAGCTGCCGGTTGCCGAGCGCCCGCCACTGGGCCCAGCCGTGGGCGGTGTTCGGGGTGGCCGCATCCGGTGGCGGGGCGAGGGCCAGTCCGATCGAGACGAGGGTGATCGCGGCGAAACCGAGCCGCCAGTCGACCGCCGCGGCCAGCCCGCCGGCGAGCGGGGCCATCGCCTGCCCGGTCGCCTGCATCGACCCGAAGATGCCGAGCGAGCGACCCAGCCGGTGCGCCGGCACCAGCTCGGTGATCGCGGCCACCAGCACCGGGGTGGTGAACGCGTTGGCGGCGCCCTGCAGCACCCGGGCCGCCATGAACACCCCGAACGACGGGGCCAGCGCGCAGCCGATCGAGGCCAGCGCGAAGACCAGATAGCCGATCCGCACGGTACGCCGCCGACCCCAGTGCTCGGCCAGCGTGCCGGAGATCAGCATCAGGGCGGCGAACGGGACCAGATAGGCGGTCAGCGAGGCGGCCGCCGCGGCGATGTCGACACCGAAGGAGGCGCCGAGCTCGGGCAGCATCGTGGTCACCACCGGTGCGCCGAAGGGTCCCAGGAAGCCGCCGAGATAGATCGGCCAGATCCGTGGCCGCGATCCGGCAGCCCCGTCCACCATCGGCACCGCCTCCCCTCATCGGTTGCACCGGTTCCGCCGGTTCCACCCGGCACTGACACTCTCACGATCCGCACCGGACGCGGGGCAGCGCCGGAATCTGGGAGACTGGCATGTCGAGATCGAACACGAGGAGTGCTTGCATGTTGCGTTGGCTGACCGCCGGGGAGTCCCACGGCCCCGCCCTGGTCGCGACGATCGAGGGAATGCCGGCCCATGTCCGGATCACCTCCGCCGAGATCGCGGCGGCGCTGGCCCGGCGCCGGCTCGGTTACGGCCGCGGGGCCCGGATGAAATTCGAGGCCGATCAGGTGACGATTCTCGGTGGCGTACGCCATGGCGAGACCCTTGGTTCCCCGATCGCGATCCAGGTCGCTAACACCGAGTGGCCCAAGTGGGAGACCGTGATGGCGGCCGACCCGGTCGATGCGGCGGTGCTCGCCGAGCAGGCCCGCAACAAGCCGCTCACCCGGCCGCGGCCCGGGCACGCCGACCTGGTCGGCATGCAGAAGTACGACTGGGACGAGGCGCGGCCGATCCTGGAACGGGCCTCCGCCCGCGAGACCGCCGCCCGGGTGGCGCTCGGCCGGGTGGCGCAGAATTTCCTCGAGCAGGCATACGGGATCACCGTCTTCTCCCATGTGGTCGAGATCGGTACGGTCCGGGCACCGGCGGGGCTGCTGCCCGCATTCGCCGACCTGGAACGGATCGACGCGTCGCCGGTGCGCTGCGCCGACCCGGAGACCGAGGCCGCGATGGTCGCCGAGATCGACCAGGCGCACAAGGACGGCGACACCCTCGGTGGTGTCGTCGAGGTGCTGGTGCACGGAGCCCCGCCGGGGCTCGGCTCGCACACGATGGGGGACCGGCGCCTCGACGCCCGGCTCGCCGGCGCGCTGATGGGCATCCAGGCGATCAAGGGGGTCGAGGTCGGCGACGGGTTCGAGTTGGCCCGCAGCCGGGGTTCGGCCGCGCACGACGAGATCGTGCCGGGTGCCGATGGGATCGCCCGGGCCGGCCATCGCGCCGGCGGGACCGAGGGCGGGATGAGCACCGGTGAGCTGCTCCGGGTCCGCGCCGCGATGAAGCCGATCGCGACCGTCCCGCGGGCGCTGCGCACCGTCGACACCAGCACCGGCGAGGAGGCCGTCGCGCACCACCAGCGCTCCGACGTGATCGCCGTCCCGGCGGCCGGTGTGGTCGCCGAGGCGATGGTCGCGCTGGTGCTCGCCGACGCCTGCCTGGAGAAGTTCGGCGGCGACTCGGTGGGGGAGACGAAGCGGAACGCCGAGACGTACCTGGCCGATGTCGAGGCGCGGGGACTGGGGGTCGCTCGGTGAGCGCGGAAAGGAATCGCTCGGTGAGCGCGGAGAGGAATGGCTCGGTGAGCGCGGGAAAGAACATCGTGATGATCGGTGCGCCCGGGTCGGGCAAGTCGACCGTGGGGGTGGCGCTCGCCGCCGCCCTCGACGAGCCCTTCACCGATATCGACGCGCTGATCGAGAGCAGCGAGAACACCTCGATCCCCGACATCTTCGTGACCCGCGGTGAGGCGGCGTTCCGGGAGCTGGAGGCGGCGCACACCATCGACGCGTTGAACCGGCCCGGGGTGGTCGCGCTCGGTGGGGGTGCGATCCACAACGAGCGGATCCGGGCCGCGCTGGTCGGGCATCATGTGGTCTGGCTGGAGACCTCGGTGAGCACCGCGGTGAGCCGGATCGGATTGAACTCCTCGCGGCCGCTGCTGCTCGGCAACGTCCGCGGCACGCTGATCAAGTTGCTGGCCGAACGTACCCCGCTCTATCGCGGCGCGGCGACGATCACCGTCAGCACCGATGACCGGCAGCCCGATGAGGTCGTCGGTCTGATCCGCGCGGAGCTGGCTCGGTGATCGAGGTAGCGGCCGAGCGTCCCTATGCCGTGCAGATCGGGTACGGGGTGCTCGACGGGCTCGGGGAACTGGTTGCCGGCAGTCAGCGGGTGGCGGTGCTGTACGCCCCGGCGCTGCGTGCGCAGGCGGCCCGGTTGGCCGAGACCATCGACGCCGAGGTGTTGTCGATCGAGCTGCCGGATGCGGAGCAGGCGAAGACCGCCGAGGTGCTCGCCGACTGCTGGGACCGGCTCGCGGCGGCGGGGTTCACCCGCAGCGACGCGGTGGTCGGATTCGGCGGGGGAGCGACCACCGACCTGGCTGGGTTCGTCGCGGCGAGCTGGCTGCGCGGGGTACGCCTGGTGACCGTGCCGACCACCGTGCTCGGCATGGTCGACGCCGCGGTCGGCGGCAAGACTGGGATCAATCTGGCCGCCGGCAAGAATCTGGTCGGCGCCTTCCACGAACCCGCCGGGGTGCTCTGCGACCTGTCCCTGTTGACCAGCCTGCCGGCGGCCGATCTGCGTGCCGGGCTGGCCGAGGTGGTCAAGTGCGGTTTCATCGCCGATCCCGCAATCCTCACCCTGGTTGAGGAAGCGCCGGCCGAGGCGCTCGACCCCACCAGCGACCGATTGGCCGGACTGATCACCCGCGGCATCCGGGTGAAGGCGGAGGTGGTCTCCGGCGACCTGCGCGAGGCGACCTCGGTCGGTGCGTCGGTGGGCCGGGAGCTGCTGAACTACGGCCACACCCTCGGGCACGCCATCGAGCGCCGCGAGCAGTACCGCTGGAGGCACGGGGAGGCGATCAGCGTCGGCATGATGTACGCCGCGGCCCTCGCCCGCCGGCTCGGGCTGCTGGACGCCGCGACCGCCGAGCGGCACCGTGCGGTGCTGGAGCTGCTCGGGTTGCCGACCGCCTACGATCCGGATGCCTGGCCGGAGCTGCGGGAGGCGATGAGCCTGGACAAGAAGACCCGCGGTGCGCAGCTGCGGTTCGTGCTGCTCAATGGGTTGGCCTCCGCCGAGATCGTCGCCGGTCCCGATGAGGAGGCGCTGGCTGCGGCGTACGCCGAGGTCAGCGGCCACCCGCGACGCGGATGATGCTGCCGGTGGTGTAGGAGGCCTCCGGCGACATCAGGTAGGCCACCGCGGGCGCGATCTCCTCCGGTTCGCCGACCCGGCCGAGCGGCACGTTCGGGCCGACCCGCTCGATCCGGCCCGGGACGTGGATATCGGTGCGTACCGTGCCCGGAGCCACCGCGTTCACCCGGATGCCCTCGCCGGCGACCTCGATCGCCAGGCCGATGGTGAGCGCGTCCACCCCGGCCTTGGCGGCCGCGTAGTGCACGTATTCGTGCGCCGAACCGATGGTCGCCGCGGCGGAGGAGATGTTGACGATGCTGCCGCCCGGGCCGCCGCGCGCGGTGCTCAGCACCTGCACCGCGCGGCGGGCGCACAGGATCGCGGCGGTCAGGTTCAGCTCCAGCACCGCCCGGATCGATTCCTCGTCGGTATCGGCCAGGTCGGCACTGGTCAGCGTCGCGCCGGCATTGTTGACCAGCCCGGTCACCGGACCCAGGCGTTCGGCGGTGCCGGCGAACAGGTGGGTGATCGCCGCGCTGTCGGTGACATCGCACTGCTGGGCGTACGCCCGCCCACCGGCCGCGGTGATCTCGGCGACCACCCGCTCCGCCTCCTCGGTGGCGCTGCGATAGCAGACCGCGACGGCATGCCCGCGGCGGCCCAGCTCGCGGCTGATGCCGGCACCGATGCCGCGGGAGCCGCCGGTGACGATCGTGACCTGATCCATGGCGGGGACTCTAGCGGCCGGCCGAGGGCTTCGACCCGCTGGCGCCCGCTCGGCCGGCGGGCGGACTCAGGAGATCCAGAAGTCCCAGAAGCGGACCAGGATCAGCAGCCCGATGACCACATAGCCGAGCACGATCGGGAGCGCACCCACCGCACCGATCACCCGGCGTACCCCGGCACCCACCGGGATCCGGCCCTTCACCAGGTTGTCGCTGGTGACGAACCAGAACAGCGGGATCATCATCGCCCAGACGACCATGCAGTAGGGGCACAGGGCGCCGATCCGGTAGAGCGACTGGAAGGCCAGCCAGCAGATGAATCCGAGGCCGAAGGTGACCCCGGCCTGCAGACCCCACCAGATCCAGCGGGGCAGCGCGACACCGGCGGCGAGCACCACACCGAGGGCGATCACCGCCGCGAACCCGGCGATCCCGATCAGCGGATTCGGCAGGCCGAACGCCTCCGCCTGGGCGGAGTTCATGATCGAACCGCAGGACAGCACCGGGTTGATGCTGCAGCTCGGCTCGTAGTTCGGGTCCCGCAGCACCTGGATCTTCTCCAGCATCAGCACCAGCGCGGCCACCCAGGCGACCCCGGCGAGGGCGGCCATGATGATCCCGCCGGTGCGCCGGCTCAGACCGGCCGGCTGCTCGGGCTCATCGAACTGGTCCAGTTCGTCGAGCTGGTCCTGCTCGTCGAACCGGTCCTCCCCAGCCTCGGGCCGGCCGCCCTCCGGATCCCCGGTCGGGGCGGCCGCCCGGTCAGGAATCGTGCTCATCCGCCGGCCAGCGCCTTGTCGATGGCCCCGGTCAGATCCGCACTGGAGCGCAGCTGGAGCTGCTGACCGTTGACGAACACGGTCGGTGTGCCCTGCACCCCGAGCGCGGTGCCGTCGGCCTGGTCGGCCTTGATCCGCGCCTCGGTGGCCGGATCCTTGTACGCCGCATCCCAGGCGGCCATGTCGAGACCGAGCTCCTGGGCGAAGCCGCGGAACACCTCGTCCTGGGGCACCCGCTGCTCGGCCCACTGGGTCTGGGTCTCATACATCTTCTGATACATCGGCTCCCACTTGCCCTGCTGGCCGGCCGCCTCGACCGCCCGGGCGGACCGCATCGCGTTGAAGTGGCTCTCGATGGGGAAGTAGCGGACCACGAAGTTCACCCGGTCGCCGTAGGTCTCGCGGGCCTTCTCCATGGTCGGATAGAGCGCACCGCAGGCCTCGCACTCGAAGTCCAGGAACTCCACGACGGTGACCTTGGCGTCCGCCGGGCGGTTCAGATAGACGCTGTTGTCGCGGACCAGCTGCGCCGGACCCGCGGCCTCGGCCTGGCGGTCCTTGACCGTGTTGCCGACGGCGACGACGATCCCGATCACGATCGCGGCGAGCGCCAGCACCGATCCCGAGATGATGACATTGCGGCGGATGGCGGCCTTGCGCTTCCGCTCGGCCTCGATCGCGGCCGCACGCCGTCGGGCGTTGCGGGGCAACGGGGGCTTGTTGGGCATGGGGGTTCTCCTCTCCTGAAGGTCAACTCCTGGGAGAGCGCCCGGGTTCCCGACTTCGGCGGCCGGTTCTCACTGCTCGCCGAGGGCCTCCTCGATCGCCTCCGGAAGGTCGCTGTGACTGCGCAGCTGGAGCTGCTCACCGTTGACGAACACCGTCGGGGTGGCGCTCACCCCGAGCTTCTCCCCGTCGGCCTGATCGGCGGCCACCCGCTCCCGGGTCGCCGGATTGTTGTACGCCGCCTCCCAGCTCATCATGTCCAGGCCGAGCTCGCGGGCGAAGCCGCGGAACACCTCATCCATCGGCACCTGCTGGCCGGCCCACCGGTTCTGGTTCTCGAACATCAGCTTGTACATGCCCTCCCACTGGCCCTGGCGGCCGGCCGCCTCGACGGCCCGGGCCGCGGGCATCGCGTTGAAATGCCCATCCAGCGGGAAGTAGCGCATCACGAAGTTGACCCGGTCGCCGTAGCTGGCCCGGGTCTGCTCCATCGTCGGGTAGAGGGCGGCACAGGCCGGGCACTCGAAGTCCAGGAACTCGACGACGGTCACCTCGGCGTCCGGCACCCGGTTCAGGAAGACGCTGTCGGCGCGGACCAGTTCGGCCGGCGGCCCGGCGGCCAGTCGCCGCTCGCGGGCGGTGTTGCCGAGCAGCACGACGACGCCGATGACCAGGGCGCTGACCACCATCACCGAGGCCGAGATGATGATGTTGCGGCGCACGGCGGCGCGCTGTCTCTGGCGGGCCTCGAGCAGGATGGCGCGGCGCCGAGCGTTCCGGGGAAGCGGCGGCTGGGACTTCTTCGACATGTGGGGACTCCTCTCAGCCGAACAACTCCGACCCCACCGCCGCGGTTCCCGTCCCAGCCGGTCGGCGCGGGAGATTCTGCTCTCTGGAACCAGTCGTGGTGCCTGCGGTCAGGTCCACTGCCAGGCGAGCCGCTGACCGTCGATCTGGTGCACCCGCAGCGGCGTACCGAAGACCTCGCTGAGCACCTCGTCGGTGACGATCTCCGCCGGCGGGCCCTCGGCCAGCACCCGGCCGTCGCGCAGGGCGACGATCCGGTCGGACCAGCAGGAGGCGAAGTTGATGTCGTGCACCACCACCACGATGGTCTTGCCCAGCTCGTCGGCGGCCCGGCGCAGCTGCGCCATCATCGCCCGGGAATGCGACAGGTCGAGATTGTTCAGCGGTTCGTCGAGCAGCAGATAGTCGGTGTCCTGGGCCAGCACCATCGCCACGAACGCCCGCTGCCGCTGACCGCCGGACAGCTCGTCCAGGTAGCGATCGCGCAGCCCGGTCAGGTCCAGATAGGCGAGCGCGGCCTCCACGACCTGCCGGTCGTGCCCGGTCAACCGACCCTGGCTGTGCGGATAGCGACCGAAGGCGACCAGCTCACCCACCCGCAGGCGTACCGTCAGATGATTGTCCTGCTTGAGCACGGCCAGGATCCGGGCCAGTTCCCGCGAGTCGCACTGCGCCACATCCAGATCGGCGACCCGCGCCGAACCGTGGTCGGCGGACAGCAGCCGGGCCATGATGCCGAGCAGGGTCGACTTCCCGGCGCCGTTCGGGCCGATCAGCGAGGTGATGCCGCCGGGGGCGAGGGTCAGGGTGACCCCGTCCACGACCACCGAGGTGCCGTAGCTCTTGGTCACCGATTCCAGCTGGATCATGCGTACTTCCTTCGTCCCGCGCCGATCAACATCGCCAGGAACACCAGCCCGCCGATGAACTCGACCACCACGCTGAGCACGGTGCCCAGCCCGAAGACCTGCTGCAGCAGGGTCTGCCCACCGACCAGGGTGAGCACCGCCAGCAACCCGGCCAGCGGCAGCGTCACCGCGTGCCGGTGCGTACCGGCCAGCTGGTACGCCAGATTGGCCACCAGCAGACCGAAGAAGAGGATCGGCCCGACCAGCGCCGTGGAGACCGACACCAGGACCGCGACCAGCACCAGCAGCCGCATCGTGGCGCGGCGATGGTCGACACCGAGCGAGCTGGCCAGGTCCGGGCCGAGGGCGATCACATCGAGTTCGGCCCGCCGCCGCCAGGCCAGCACCGTGCAGACCGCGACCACGACCGCGGTCAGTGCGAGCAACCGCGGGTCGACCCCGCTGAAGGAGGCGAAGAGCCGCGACTGCAGCACCAGGTAGGCATTCGGATCCATCACCCGCTGCAGCAACGAGGTCGCCGAGCGCAGCAGGGTCCCCAGCACCAGCCCGACCAGCACGGTGACATGGATGGAGCGACGCAGCCGCCCGAAGATCCAGCCGAACAGGCTGATGCCGAGCCCGGCCATCAGCACCGTGGTGACCAGGAACTGGCCCACCGGTGGCAGCTGCAGCGAACCCAGCACCCCGAGGAAGAACACCAGCGAGGTCTGCAACAGGGCATAGAGCGCGTCGAAACCCATGATCGCCGGGGTCAGGATCCGGTTGGTGGTGATGGTGTGGAACAGCACGGTGGACAGCGCGATCGCCCAGCCGACCAGCACCATCGCGGCCAGCTGCGGACCGCGGTAGGCCATCGCGAAGGCCACATTGCCCGAGGTGCCGATCGTCAGGTACGCCGCAGCGGCCGCGACGGTGAGCCCGGCCACGCTCGCGATCCGGACACCCGGCCGCGGGCCGCGGCGTACGCTCGATCCGGTCGACGCGGAGGTGCGCAGCGCGGTCATCGAGGCCCCTTGCGGTGCAGCAGCAGGGCCAGGAAACCGGCGGCGCCGACGATCCCGACGATCACCCCGACCGGGATCTCGTAGGGGTGGTTCAGGGTGCGGGCCAGCAGATCGCAGGCCAGCACCAGGCTGGCACCGGCCAGCGCGACGACCGGCAGCGAGCGGCGCAGGTTGTCCCCGAGCAGCAGCGAGACCACGTTCGGCACCACCAGCCCGAGGAAGGGCAGGGCGCCGACGACGACCACGCAGACCGCGGAGCAGACCGAGACCAGCACCAGCCCGAGCCGGACCACCGCCCGGTGGTTCAGGCCCAGGTTGGTGGCGTGGTCGCGGCCAAGGCCGGCCGCGGTGAAGCGGTCGGCGTAGAACCAGGTCACCACCAGCGCGGCGCCGGCCAGCCAGAGCAGTTCGAAGCGGCCGCGCAGCACCCCGGAGAAGTCACCGGTGAGCCAGGTCGTCAACGTCTGCAGCAGATCAAGCCGGTAGGCGACGAAGGTGGTCGCGGCCGAGATCACCCCCGACAGCATGATCCCGACCAGCGGTACCAGCACGGTGCCCTCGGCCGGCGGGATGCGCTTGAGCACCTGCAGGAAGAGGGCGGTGCCGAGCAGTGCGGTACCGACGGCGATCACCATCTTCCCGGCGACCGGCATCGACGGGGTGAGCACGGTGGCGATCAGCAGGCCGGCGCCGGCGGCCTCGGTGGTGCCGACGGTGGCCGGTTCGACGAACCGGTTGCGGACCAGCAGCTGCATCAGCAGGCCCGACATCGCCATCGCCGCACCGGCGAGCAGCACCGCGGCGGTGCGCGGGATCCGCGAGACGACCAGGATCTGCCCGCTCAGCTCGGCGGCGCCGACGAACAGCGACAGCACCGCGAGCCCGGCGGTGAGCAGCAGGGCAGCGGCGAGTACGCCGACCAGGCGGCCCCGGCTGGTTGCCGGGGCCGCCTCGGCGGACGCCGTCGGGCTGGTCAGGTCGAGCAGGGTCACGAGGTGCGCAGTCCCTGCTCCAGTTCGGCCAGCTGCGCCTCGGCGTTGGCCAGGCCGTGCATGGCGATGTACCAGCGGCCGCCGTCGAGCTGGATCACCTTCTGGTTGCGCCAGGCGTTGGTGCCGCGGACCAGTTCGTTGTCCAGCACCTGCATCGCGTTCTGGCCCTCCTTGCCGATCGCGGCATCCCGGTCGACGACGAAGAGCACGTCGGGGTTGGCCTGGGCGAGCTGCTCGAAGCTGACCGGCTGGCCGTGCGAGATGTTCTCGATGCCGTCGACCGCCTGCGGTACGCCGAGTCGGCTGTGGATGATGCCGAAGCGGGAGGCCGGCCCCTGCAGGGTGACCTTGCCGGCCGAGGTCATCACGATCAGGCCCCGGCCCGCCTGGGCGGCGGCCGGCTTGAGCGCGTCGGCGCGCTGCCGCAGCGCCTCGATCCGGGTGTTCACCGCGTCGGTGGCGCCGAGGGCCTGGCCGATGATGCCGGCGGCCTTGGCGTTGCCCTCGACGAAGTCGAGCTCCTGGGGGTAGGTGACGTCGATGGTGGGCCAGAACTTGGTCAGCTCGGGATACTTCTTCGCCGAGCGGAAACCGATCACGACCAGGTCCGGCTTGGCCTGGTTGAGGGCCTCCAGGTTCGGCTCCTGCAGGGTGCCCAGGTCGGTGTACTTCTCGTCGCGGAACTCGCCGAGGAAGCCCGGCAGCGCCTGCTTGGGCAGGCCGACGACCCGGTCGGCGAAGCCGAGTGCCTTGATGGTGTCCAGGGCGCCGAAGTCGAGCACGGCGATCCGCTGCGGTGATCCCTTGAGTTCGGTGCTGCCCTGGGCGTGGGTGATGGTCTGGGTCTCAGCGCCGCCGGCGGCGCTGCCGCCGGTGGACTGCCCGCAGGCGCTCAGCAGGAGCACCCCGATCAGGGCGAGCAGGGACATCAGTCGGGTCAAGGGAACTCCTCGGGTCGTGCGGGGGCTTAGTTCTGCCTAAATAAATTAGGTAAGGCGACCCTAACCCGAGAATGTGAGCGGATGCCAATCCGTTCCGCAGGGTGGAAGCGTGACGGCCAGTCCGGCAGCCAGATCAGTCCGGCAGCCAGATCAGTCCGACAGCCAGATCCCCAGATCGGCGGCGAGCACGTGCGCGAGCACGACCGGGTCGCTGTCGGTCACCTCGGCGCCGCGCAGCTGGCTGAGACCGCTGATCCGCTGCAGTTCGCAGCCGGCCAACCGCAGCCGTTCCCGCGGACCGGGATTGCCCCACTGGGTCTCGCTCAGATCGCAGCGGAGGAACTCGACATCGGTGCAGCGCGCCTCGGACAGCTCGGTGCCGACCAGCACGCAGTCGACCAGGCGGACCCGGCGCAGCACCGCCTGCCGCAGATTCGCCATCCGCAGGGTGCAGCCGACGAACTCGATGTCGGTCAGCGTGGCCGCAGCCAGGCGTACGCCGATCATCCGGCAGTCGCTGAAGACGACCCGCTCCATCGACCCGCGAACCAGCTCGGTGTTCGCCAGATCCACCCCGGTGAAGGTGGAGTCGACCCAGCGGGACCGATGCCAGCGGGAATCGGCCAGGCTGCCACCGGTGAAGGTGCAGCCACCGATGTCGGTGTTCTCGGTGTCGGCCTCATCCAGGGCGGCCCCATCGACCTGCAGGTCGTTCAGATAGCCGTCCGACTGGAGCTCGTCGGCGACCAGCCGGCGCGGCGTGGTCTCGGCCGGTCGTGGTGCGGCTGGGGTCCGCGGACGCCCGGGGCCCGGGGCCCGGCCGCGGGCGCGGTTCATGCGTCCACCGCGGCGGCGCGGGCCAATCCGGCACGGACGTCGGCGACCAGATCGTCGGTCTCCTCGATACCGACCGAGAGGCGCAGCAGGCCGGGGGTGATGCCGGCCTCCCGCTGCACCTCGGGGGGCATCGCCGCATGCGTCATCAGGCCGGGATGGCAGACCAACGACTCGGTACCACCCAGCGACTCGGCCAGACTGAAACAGGCCAGACCGTCCAGGAATGCTTCCACCGCAGGGATTCCGGACAGCTCGAAGCTGAGCATGCCGCCGAAGCCCTGCTGCTGCCGGGCCGCCAGCTCGTGGCCGGGATGCTCGGGCAGACCGGGATAGTGCACCGCGCCGACCGCCTCGTGGCCGATCAGGGTCTCGACCACCGCGGCGGCGTTCTGCTCGTGCTGACGCATCCGCAGCGGCAGCGTCCGCAGCCCGCGCAGGGTGAGCCAGGCATCCAGCGCCCCGCCGGTGGTGCCGAGGGTGTTCGCCCAGTAACCGATGGTCTCGGCCAGCTCGGGCTCCCGGGCCACCACGGCGCCACCGACGACATCGGAGTGCCCGTTGACGTATTTAGTGGTGGAGTGGATGACCAGGTCCGCGCCGAGATCCAGCGGTTGCTGCCGCACGGGGGAGCAGAAGGTGTTGTCCGCGGCGACCAGCGCACCCGCCGCGTGGGCGGCCTCGGTCAGCGTGGCGATGTCGGTGATCCGCAGCAGCGGGTTCGACGGGGTCTCCAGCCAGACCAGGGTGGGCCGCAGTTCGCGCAACCGGGCCGCCGCGGCCGCGGTGTCGGTGAAGTTCAGCACGACCAGTTCCAGGTGCTGACGCTCGGCGAGCCGGGCGAACAGCCGCCAGGTGCCGCCGTAGCAGTCGTGCGGGATGGCGACGGTGTCCCCGGGTTCGGTGCAGGCCAGCACCGCGGTGGTGACCGCACCCATCCCGGTCCCGGTGATCACCGCGGGCTGACCGCCCTCGAGGATCCCGAGCGCGGTGCCGAGCAGGTCCCGGGTCGGGTTGCCCGACCGGGAGTAGTCGTAACCACCGCGCCGGTCCGGGGTCTCGAAGCGGTAGTTGGTGCTGACATGGATCGGTGGGACGACCGCACCGACGGAGGTGTCCCACTCCAACCCGGTGCGGATGGCCCGGGTGAGCCGGGAGATCTCGGTCATCGGCGTTCCCCCAGGGTGGCGAGCCGGCGGGCGGCCTCGGTGAGCACATCGGCCCGCTTGGCGTAGCAGAAGCGCACGTAGTTCTTGGCACTCTCCGGATCGGTGTAGAAGACTTGCGAGGGGATCGCGCCGACCCCGATCTCACCCGGAATCCGTTCACAGAAGTCGATTCCGTCGCGATAACCGTGACCGGAGATGTCGGCGATCACGAAGAAGGTGCCCTCGCTGGGGTGCACCTGCATGCCGGCCGCCTCCAGCCCGGAGATCAGCTGATCGCGGGCCTGCTGGTAGCGCACCCGCTGCCCCTCGAACCAGTCCCTCGGCAGCCGGAGGCCGGCGGCCACACCGAACTGCAGCGGCGTGCCGTTGGTGAAGGTCATGTTCTGCTTGGTGATCAGCACGTCCTTGAGCAGCCTCGCGGGCCCGCTCAGCCAACCGATCTTCCAGCCGGTGACCGCGAAGGTCTTGCCGGCCGAGGAGATCGTCACGGTGCGCTCGGCCATGCCCGGCAGGGTGGCGATCGGGATGTGCGGGCGGTCGAAGGTGAGGTGCTCATAGACCTCGTCGGCGAGCACCAGCAGGTCGAATTCCTGTGCCAGGGCGGCGATCCCGGCGAGCTCGTCGGCGCTCAGCACGTGGCCGGTCGGGTTGTGCGGGGAGTTCACGACCAGGATCCGGGTACGCGAGGTGATGGCGGCCCGCAGCTCGTCCAGATCGAGCGAGTAGCTGGGTTCGTGCAGTCGGACCTGCTTGAACACCCCGCCCGCCATCGCCACCGCGCCGGAGTAGCAGTCGTAACTGGGCTCCAGGGCGATCACCTCATCGCCCACGTCGCAGAACGCCAGGATCGCGGCGGTCATCCCCTCGGTCGCACCGGCGGAGATGATCACCTCGGCCTTCGGGTCCAGCTCGATGTCATAGAACTCGCGCTGGTGCTGGGCGACCGCCTCGCGGAGCGCCGGGATGCCGACCCCGGGGGCGTACTGGTTGTGCCCGGCGGCCATCGCCTCGGCCGCGGCGTCGAGGACCTCCCGTGGTCCGTCGATATCGGGAAAGCCCTGACCCAGGTTGATCGCATCGTGCTCCACGGCGAGCGCGGTCATCGGCGCGAAGATCGTCTCACCGAAACCGCGCAGCCGGGGGACGAGTGGGTTTTCCATGGCTCTCCTCGAATCGTGGGTCGGGTTCTTCGGCCATGCCGGCGCCACCGGATGGATTGGTCCGACGATAGCGGCGTGCCGGACGATAGCCGCTAGACTGTCTCGTCGGTCGGCGTCTCGCACGCCCAGTCGTAAATCGCGGTACAGACGAAAGGCAGGCGCGTGGCATCCACCAACGACATCAAGAACGGCATGGTGCTCAATCTCGACGGGCAGCTGTGGCAGGTGCTCTGGTTCCAGCATCACAAGCCGGGCAAGGGCAATGCCGTGGTGCGCACCAAGATCAAGAACGTGCTGACCGGCAAGACGGTGGACAAAACCTTCAACTCCGACTCCAAGGTCGACACCGCCACCGTGGACCGTCGGGAGATGCAGTACCTCTACCACGACGGCGCCGGGTTCGTGTTCATGGACACCACCACCTACGACCAGCTGAGCCTGCCCGATGATGTCGTCGGCGACGCCAAGAACTACCTGCTCGAGGAGCAGACCGCGACCGTCGCCACCCACGAGGGCAACCCGCTGTTCATCGATCTGCCGGCCTCGGTGGAGCTGGTGATCACCTACACCGAACCGGGCCTGCAGGGCGACCGGTCCACCGGTGGCACCAAGCCGGCCACCCTGGAGACCGGCAAGACCATCCAGGTGCCGCTGTTCCTCACCCAGGGCGAGAAGGTCAAGGTCGACACCCGCACCGGTGACTATCTCGGCCGTGTCGGGAACTGATCGGGCCGTGGCCGGCAAGAACGGACGGATCGAGCACGACGGTCTCGAACTCGAGCTGATCGGGCCGGCCCCGAACCAGGGGCCGGCCCGCCAGCCGTCCACGCGCACCAAGGCCCGCAAGCGCGCCCTGGACATCCTCTTCGAGGCCGAGTTGCGCGGTATCGACCCGCTGGAGCTGCTCACCGAGCGGCGCAGCGAGGAGAACACCCCGCCGGTGCGGGTCTACACCAGTGAACTGGTGCACGGCGTGGTCGACCACCGCGACGAGATCGACACCGCGATCACCGGTGCACTGCGCCCGGGCTGGACGCTGCAGCGGATGCCGCGCATCGACCGCAACCTGGCCCGGATCGCGCTCTTCGAGGTGCTGCACACCGACCTGGCCGACAAGATCGCGGTCGCCGAGGCGGTCGCGCTGGCCGAGGAGCTGTCCACCGACGACTCGGCGAGTTTCGTCAACGGTCTGCTCGGTACGCTCACCGAGCCGACTGGCTGAGAGTTCCCACAGGCCGGATCACCACCCATACCTGGGTGATCGTCGAGGCTGATTCGTCGAGATCCGCGGTGAGCCACAGTTGCTGGTCGTCGAAGCGGAGTTCAACACCCGCCGCGCCATCGAGCAGCACCGAGCGGCGGTGGGTGAATGCTGGCATCCGTCCGGCTCGGCGCAGACCCTCCAGCAGGCCGAGCACGCGCCGCCGACCGTGCAGACCGGCGGGTGCGACACCGGCAAGGCCGCCGCCATCGGTCCACACCGAGACCTCGGGGGCAAGCAGATCGAACAGGCGGTCGAGATCGCCGCCCGCCACGCCGTCCACGAACCGCTCGACCAGCGCCCGCCGGTCGACCTCGGTCGTCTCGTACCGCGGCTGGCCGGCCCGGACATGGTTCCGTGCCCGGCTGGCCAGTTGCCGGACGGCGGCGGGCTCGCGATCGAGGATCGTGGCGATCTCGCTCAGCGGATAGCCGAACCCCTCGTGCAGCACGAACACGACTCGTTCCAACGGAGAGAGGGTTTCCACGACCTTCATCAGCGCGAACGACAGGTCGTCGCGGGCCACCGCGTGATCCTCGGGGGAGAGCCGGGCGTCCTGCACGATCGGATCCCACAGCTGGATCCGCTTCTCCCGTTCGCTACGCAGCTCGGTCTGCTTGCGGAGGCGTAACGCGCCGTTGGTCACGATCCGAACCAGATACGCCTTGGGGTTCTCGATGGCGCGGTGATCCACAGCGGTCCAACTCAACCACGCGCCCTGGACCACATCCTCGGCATCCAGGGCACTGCCCGTGATTCGCCGGGCGATCGCGAGCAACAGACCATGATGCTGGGCAAAGGTCGGATCCATGCCGGCCATTCTGCCTGTCCCTGGTTCGGCCGGGTGGCGCCGCGATGTCACACTTTCGCCCCGGGACGACTCCTGATCGATGACGGCGCGAAGGCGCACGAGACTGGAGGAAATGGTGAAACACATCGTCATCGTCGGCGGCGGTTACGCAGGGGCGACTGCGGCACATTGGCTCGCCCGGCTTGGCCGCCAGCGAAGCAGAGTGACCCTGATCAATGAACGTGCCGAGTTCAGCGAGCGAGTGCGGATGCATCAGTTGGCGAGCGGGAAGATGCTCCCGACGCGTCGGTTGGCGGAGCTGAGCGCCCGGGTCCGCCTGATCGTGGGCCGGGTGGAACGGGTCGATCCGGCGGATCGCCGGGTTCTGCTCGCTGGCGGGGGCACGGTGTCCTATGACTCGCTGATCCTGGCCCCGGGAAGCGCGGCCCGGCAACCCGGCTTCGAGGTCTCCGGTCCACTCCATTCGGTGGCGACCCACCAGGAAGCACTGCGCTTGCGCGCCGCCGTCGCCAGCACCGTCGTCGGCGATCCGGTGACCGTGATCGGGGCGGGGCTGACCGGACTCGAACTCGCGACCGAGCTCAGCGCAGTGGGACATCGGGTCCGGGTGCTGGAGAGTGACACTCTCGCCGCCTGGGCACACCACCGAGCGCGGAGGTGGTTGCGTGCGGAGTTGCCCCGGCTCGGGGTCGAGCTGGTGGCGACGACGGTGCGCGGTGTCGAAGCGGGCCTGCTCCAGACCGACCTCGGTGAGCTGCGGAGTGCCCTGACCGTCTGGGCAGGGGGGTTCGTGCCGCCGGATCTGCTGGGCGACTGCGGCCAGTTGAACGAGCGTGGGCAGCTGATCGTCGATCGGGCGCTCCGGGTCCCCGGCCATCCCGAGGTGCTGGTGGCCGGCGATTCGGCAGGGGTGGTCGATCAGGCAGGGCGGCCGTTGCGGATGGCCTGTCAGACGGCGGTGCCGATGGGTGCGCGGGCGGCAGGCAACGCTCTGCGGATCGTCCATGGCCGCCCGGTGCAGCGGTTCCGGATGCGCTACGTGGGAACCAATCTGGCACTCGGGCCGGGCCATGGGCTGACCCAGGTCAGCGACTTCGATGACTCACCGCTACCGGTGTACTTCACCGGGCCGGCCTCCGCCCGGGTCAAGGAAATCGCGTCCCGCGGCGCGGCCTGGTCAGCGACTGGAGGCTGAGCCTGCGGTGACGGTCTACGCTGACCGGCATGCTGTCGATGGACCTGCCGCTGACGCCGATGTTGGCCCGGGTTGCGGAGCACATTCCGGCGGGGATGGCGTACGAACCCAAATGGGACGGCTGGCGCTGTGTGCTGGCCCGCGACGGTGGCGAGGTACGGCTCTGGAGCCGGCACGGTACCGAGCTCACCGCACACTTCCCCGAGCTGGTGGCGGCCGCCGCGGAGCAGTTGCCGGAACGCTGCGTCGTCGACGGGGAGATCATCATCATCGCCGGCGACCGGTTGGACTACACCCGGCTCGCCGGGCGGCTGGCGGAGGTGAGCCGGGCCGCGACGCTGGCCCGGGAATCACCCGGCACGTTGCTGATCTTCGATCTGCTGGCACTCGATGAGCACCAGTTGCTCGATCTGCCCTGGGAGGTACGCCGCGAGCTGCTGGAGCAGATCGGCGACGGACTGCAGGCGCCGCTGCTGCTGTCCCCGGTGACCCGCGACGAGGAACTGGCACACGACTGGTTCGACCGCTTCGAGGGGGCCGGACTGGATGGGGTGGTGGCCAAACCGCTCGGTGGCCGATACGCCCCCGGGCAGCGCGGCTGGCTGAAGATCAAGCACCGCCGGACCGCGGATGTGGTGGTGGCCGGGTACCGGCTGGACCGGACCTCGACCCCGGAACGCCCGCAGCTCGGGTCGCTGCTGCTCGGGCTCTTCGACGAGCAGGACCAGCTGCATGCGGTCGGGGTCTGTGCCGGTTTCCCGGGTGCGATCCGCGGTGAGCTGGCCGAGATGTTCGCCGCCCTGGAGCAGCATCCCGGTGATCCCGCGTACGAAGGGCATCCGTGGAGCCCGCGGTCGGCTGCCCGCACCGGGGTCCGGGTGCCGGACCATGTGACCCGCTGGAGCCGGCCCCGCGACCAGGCACATCTGATCTGGCCGCCGCTGGTCGCCGAGGTCGGCTTCGACCAGCTGCACGATGAGGTGCGGTTCCGCTCGAACACCAGCTTCCTGCGCTGGCGGGTCGACAAGGACCCGCTCGGCTGCCGCTTCGACCAGCTCGAACCGCCGGTGCGCTTCGACCTGGCCGCGATCCTCGCCGACGCCACCCCCGACGAGTCGTGAGCACCCACGGGCGGTTCAGGTCCAGCTGAGCCCGGTCCGGGCCGACAGGATCGCGGCGAGCGCACGGAAGCCGCTGGTCGAGTTGACGGCGGCACCGATCCCGCCGTCGGAGAGCTGGGCCATCCACTCGCCGTTGCCGATGAACCGCAGGCCGGTGATCTCGGAGTAGGGGACCAGCTTCTTGCCCTGCTGGATGCCCTCCGCGGTGAGCACCACGGTGCCGAAGTGCACGCTCTCACCGTCGGCGAGCAGCTCCTGCATCAGCGGCAGATTGGCATCCAGCCACAGCGTCCCGACCCGGTCGGTCACCACACCGCGGTCGTAGTTGCCGGGGAAGGTGTAGCGGTCCCGGTCGTCACCCAGGGCGATGGAGACCAGCTGCTTCGTCCCCTTCCGGTAGTGGCGTTCCTGCCACCGGGCACCGACGAACGGAATGACCTTGCCGACGGTGTCCCCGCGGACGGTGACCAGCCCGTCACGATAGAGCTGCATCCCGCGGCCGGTGAACGGCAGCGACCACAGGCCACCGACGAGACGATAGAACCCCGCCATGCAGAGCACCGCCGCCACGATGGCCAGCACGATCACCCACCCGGTGCCCATGCCACGCAGATTGCTGTAGAGCAGATATCCCGCCACCAGACCGAGTGGCAGCAGCACCAGGCCGCTGACCAGGGTGGTGACGGTCTTCCCGATCGGGTCGGAGGCCCACCCGATGACGTGGGCACCGAGGTCGGCCTGCTCGGCGGCGGCCCGGGCTGCTGGGGTTTCGGCGATCTCCTGCATCGTGAGCATTCTCCGCGTCGATGGGGTCATCGGCCCCGCCGCTCGGTAGCCTCGGCCGCATGTCTTCCAACCATCCCTCCGGCAATCACCCCTACGACCCCGGTTTCGGTGGCCAGCCCCAGCCCGGGCCGCCCGCCCAGCTGGACCGGATCGCCATCCGCCAGCGGATCGCGATGACCATCAATCGCTACGAGGTCCGGGTGCTGGATGCCAATGGTCAGGAGGGCGCGCTGCTGGCACTGGCCGAGCAGAAGCGTTTCAAGATGAAGGAGCAGATCACCTTCTTCAGCGATGAGACCAAGCAGCGGCCGGTGTTCACCATGAACGCCCGCCAGATCCTCGACGTGGCACCGACCCTGGACATCGCCGACGCCTCCGGTCAGCCGCTGGGCTGGATCCGCAAGGAGTTCGGCGCCTCCTTCATGCGCAGCACCTGGACCGCCGCCGACGCCTGGGGCAATGAGTACACCGGGACCGAGCGGAGCCAGTTCTTCGCGATCCTTCGCCGGGTGATCGATCTCGGCTTCTTCGCGAACTTCTATCACTTCGATTTCACCGCCCCCGACGGGCAGCCGGTGCTGCACCAGTCGCGGGCCACCAGCCTGCGGGACATGTACGCGATCGATCTGCCGGCGTTCAACGGCGGCCACCGGTTGGACTGGCGGCTCGCGGCCGGGATCGGTGTCGCACTGGATGTGATGCAGGCGCGGTGAGCGAGACCGGCGAGGGGCGCGAGGGAAGCGCGGAGCGCTCACAGGAGCAGCCGCGGATCCTGCGCACGCTGCTCACCTCGCAGGTGCTCGGCAGCCTCGGTACCGGGGCGGCCACCTCGCTCGGTTCGATCATCGCCTACCAGGTCACGAGTTCCGAGGCGCTGGCCGGGATCTCGCGGACCGTCGCGCTGCTCTCCACGGCCGCCTTCGGCGTACCGCTGGCGATGCTGGCGGTACGCCGGGGGCGGCGGCCGGCGCTGACCCTGGGTTATGGGCTGTCGTTCCTGGGTGCGGTGCTGCAGGTGCTGGCGATCGCCCGCAGCAGCCTGGTGATCCTGGTGCTCGGGCTGGCGATCTTCGGTGCCGGCCAGGCCGCGGCGCTGCAGGCCCGGTTCGCCGCCACCGATCTGGAGGCGCCCGATCGGCGTACCCGGTCGCTGTCGCTGGTGGTCTGGGCGACCACGGTCGGGGTGGTGCTCGGACCGAATCTCGTGCTGCCCGGTGAGCCGCTCGGCCGGGTGCTCGGGCTGCCGCCGATCGGTGGACCCTATGTGATCACCGCGGCGGCGATGCTCGCCGCGACGCTGGTGGTGTGGTTCCGGCTGCGGCCCGATCCGCTGGTCCGGGCCGGGGGAGTGCACGCCGGTGGGGGCCGCGGACCGGGGCTGCCGTTGCGGGTGGTGCTGGGGCGGGTGATGGCCGACCCGCTGCCCAGGTTCGCGTTCTGGGCGACCGTGCTGAACCACATGGTGATGGTGGTGGTGATGACGATGTCGGCGGTGCATCTGACCAATCAGCAGCACGCGCTGACCCTGATCGGTCTGACGATTTCACTGCACACGTTGGGAATGTACGCGTTCAGCCCGCTCGTCGGGCGGCTCGCCGAACGGTTCGGGATGGTGCGCTGTCTGCTGTTCGGGCAGGGGCTGAACGCCGTCGCGCTGACGCTGTGCTTCCTGGCCGGCGGGTCGATGACGCTGATCGCGGTCGGGCTGTTCCTGCTGGGGTTGGGTTGGTCGTTCGGGATGGTGTCGGGGTCCGCGCTGCTGACCCGGACGGTCGATCCGGAGGTACGGACCCAGGCGCAGGGTGCCACCGACACCTTCATGAGCCTGTTCGCCGCGCTCGGTGCGGGGGCCGCCGGGCCGGTGATGGCCGGCTTCGGGTTCGCCTGGCTGAGCGTGGTCTCGCTGATCTGCCTGCTGCCGATCCTCGCGCTGGCCACCCGGTTGCCGCGGATCCGCGGGAGCGAACTGTGATCGCAGCCGGCCGGCGGCACTCGGTCGGTCGGCGTGCCGACGGCACGCTCGTCGCCGTCGGCAACGGTGCGGCGGGGGAGTTACGGGTCGACGACTGGAGCGGGGTGATCGGGGTCGCCGCCGGCAACGTGCACACCGCCCGGAACACCGGCCGCTCACACACGGTCGGGTTACGCGGGGACGGGACGGTGCTGGCCACCGGCTGGAACGGCGACGGGCAGTGCGAGGTGGCGGGTTGGCGCGGTGTGACCTCGGTGGCTGCGGGCTGGCGGCGTACGCTCGGCGTGCTCGCTGATGGCCGGGTGCTGGCGGCCGGCCGGGGCGCCGAGGGGGCGTGCGAGGTCTCCGGGTGGCGTGAGATCGTCCAGGTTTCCTGCGGTGATTGGCATTCGGTGGGTCTGCGGGCGGACGGGACGGCGGTCGCGGTGGGCAGCGATCAGCGCGGCCAGTGCCGCGTCGATGAGTGGCGCGAGCTGGTCGGGGTGGCCGCCGGTTATCTGCACACGGTCGGCGTACGCCGCGACGGCACCGTGGTCGCAACCAATCCCGGAGCCTGGGATGTGACCGGCTGGCGCGACGTCGTGGCGGTGGCCGCGGGCAGCTATCACACCCTCGGGCTGACGGCCGCCGGCCAGGTGTTGGCCGCGGGTTCGAACGACTGTGGTCAGGGCGAGGTCGGGGACTGGGAAGGAATCGTCGCGATCGCCGCCGGTTCCCTGCACTCGTTGGGATTGCGCGCCGACGGGACGGTGCTTGCCACCGGTGACAACGCCGACGGCCAGTGCGATGTCGGCGATTGGACGCTCATCGAGTAGCGCCGCTCCCGTTCATCGAGTAGGTCGCGCAGCGACCGTGTCGAGATGAACCCGCCCGACCCCGAACCCACCCCGGGTCAGGCGTTCGGCCCCTGCAGGATGAACCGGCTCCGGGCCCGCAACTCGGCCACGATGTCTCCGGGTGCCTTGTCCGCGGAGCCGGCCGCATAGGGCGGCTGTGGGTCGTACTCGATCTTGAGCTGGATCGACTGCGCGACCCGGTCGCCGGTGATCTTCCCGGCAAGGGTGAGTGCCATGTCGATGCCGGAGGACACCCCGGCGGCGGTGACGTATTTGCCGTCGACCACGACCCGCTCCCTGACGGGGGTGACATCCCACTTCCGGAGCTGGTCGACGGCGAGCCAGTGGGAGGTCGCGCGGCGACCGGTGAGCAGCCCGGCCGCGGCCAGGATCAGCGAACCCGTGCAGACCGAGGTGGTCCAGCTGCTGGTGCGATCGACCGAGCGCAACCATTCGTGCAGGGGACCATCGGTCAGCTGATCCGCCTCTCCTGGCCCACCCGGTACGAGGACGATGTCCGGGCTGGTGACCTCCTCGAGGGTGGCGTCGGCCACCAGTGCGAGGTTGCCGCTCTCGTTGCGTACCGGGCCGGTCTGCTCGCTGACGAAGAGGACCTCCCCGCCTGGGAGGTTGTTCAGCACGTCGTAGGGGCCGACTGCGTCGAGCGCGGTGAAACGGTCATACAACAGGATCGCGATCTGCATGATTCTCCATGGTGGTTGGGATCTGACGGGTCTGGAATCGACACCGGTACTCGGCCGGCCCCACGCCCAGACTGCGCAGGAATGCGCGCCGCATCGCTTCGGGCGTACCGAAACCGCAGTGGCGTGCGGTGGTGCCGACGTCGTCGTCGGAGTCCTCGAGGCGGCGGCGGGCGGCCTCCAGGCGGAGCTGGTCGACGTAACGTCCCGGGGAGACGCCTACCTCGGCGGTAAAGGCGCGGGTGAAGTGCCGCGGTGAGAGGTTTGCGCGTGCGGCGAGGGCGTCGATCGATAGATCGGCCTCCGGGTGTTCGGTCATCCACTGCTGCAGCTCGCGCAGTGGTTCGCGTTCGGCGATCTGGTTGGCGAGCTGGACGCTGAACTGCGCCTGGTTGCCGGGGCGGCGCAGGAAGACGACCAGGTGTCGGGCGATGTCCAGTGCGGCGACGCGACCAAGGTCCTGCTCGACCAGCGCCAACGCGAGGTCGATGCCGGAGGTCACCCCGGCCGAGGTCGCGATCGGGCCATCCAGGATGTAGATCGGGTCCGACTCGACCCGGATATCGGGGTAGCGCTCGGCGAGCACGTCGCAGTGGCTCCAGTGCGTCGTCGAGCGCCGACCGGTGAGCAGGCCCGCTTCGGCCAGCAGGAACGCACCCGTGCAGACCGAGGCGATCCGGGTTGCGGCCGACCCGTGCCTCGTCAGCCAGTCGATCAGCGCGGGCGGCGGTCGCCGGGTGCCCTGGCCTCCGGGGACGACCAGCAGGTCGGGTGGGTCCAACTCGGTCAGGTCGCGGTCGGGCGTGATCTGCAGACCGCTCGAGGTGCGCACCCGTTCCCCGCCGAGACTCGCGGTCGTCAGCGCGTACGCCGGTTCGCGACCCTGGGCGGTCTGCCACTGGTTGGCACCGGCGAACACCTCGAGCGGCCCGGTGACATCCAGGCTCTGCACACCTTCGAACAGGACCAGGTGCACCGTGCGGGTTCGCATGCCGTTCATGCTGGCCCACCCGGATGATGACCACAACGTCGAATAACCCACCTTTCCGGCCATCGATACTCGTCAATGGTCGTCATCGCCGATCGGACGCTGCCGCAGGCGATGCCGCAGATGCCGTCGGGGTCGACGGTTCCGGTCAAGTGCGCGTGGTGGCAGGAACTCCGGTAGGTGGTCTTCGGGGTTGAGGCGGACCTCCCAGCGGTTCTCGTTGTGGAGTTGGGTACGCGAGGGTTCCACCAGGGCGTGGTGGTAGGGGCAGAGGAGTACGCCGTTGTCGAGGCTGGTGGGTCCGCCGCACCACCAGGGTCGGATGTGGTGGGCGTCGCAGCGGCGGGCGGGATGGTCACAACCGGGGAAGATGCAGCCGCCGTCGCGGGTGACGAGGGCGGCGCGGAGCTCGCCATCGAAGAACCGGTGGAGCTGCCCCACATCCAGGGGGATGCCGAAGGAGTTGAGGACCATCGGGATGATTTCAGCGTCACAGGCGAGCAGGCGTAGCTGTTGGGCTGACATGCGTCCGGTGGGGGTGTCGGTGCAGTCGATGCCGCGGCGGAGGGTGTCGAGGTCGACGGTGACGTTCACCCGGGCGCGATCGGAGCCACGGGCGGGTGCGTGGTTCGCGTCGGCGTGGGCCTGGGCGAGTTCCATGAGTGCGTCGGCGCGGCGCATCGCCCGCGATGGGCGGCCGCCACACAGCGCGCAGGACGGACCGGTGCAGTAGGTCCCGCACAATGGTGGTTCGTCTTTGCGGTGTGTGTCGACCAGTGAGTCGAGTAGTGCGGCCAGCTTCTCGCCTTCGGCGATCGGGACTCGGCCCTTGATGATTGTGGAGCCCATGCCGTCGGGGTGCAGGTGGAGTTCGCGGTTGCGGCGAGCGGTGCGTTCTTCCAGTTCCAACCGGTGCTCGAGGAGGGCGTCGGCGTGCTCGGCGTCGATGACCTCGATCAAGCGGTGACCGACGACGGTGAGCTCGGCCGGGTCGAGCCGATCGGCGTGGTCGAGCATGGTCCGCTGCGCTTCGGTTTCCCTGCCTGGTGGGAGTTCCGGCGGGAGGTGCTTCATGGCACCGAGGATGGCGGTTGCCTGGCGGGGTGAGACGGTGGCGTCGGCGAGGCCCTGCCAGACCACCGGTGCGTTCACCGTGCGGATGGCCTCGCGCAGGATGCCGGCAGTGTGGTTCGAGGCGTAGGCGTGGCGTTCCCGCAGCCAGGTCGTCGTGCGGACTCCGTGCACGTGTTGGCTGGCCCCGGAGGTGTCGATGTCGGCCAGGGTTCGCATGGCGAGGGCGTGAGCGCGGGCGGTGATGCGTTCGCTGATCTCACCGAGGTGGAGAAGTTGTTCGTCGGTGAGCGGGCGGGTGTCCATGGCGGTGAGTCGGCGCAGCAGATCGTCGACCGCTTCGGCGGTGGTGATCGGATCAGCTGCGGTGCTGTTCATGCTCCCCATTCAACAGAGGGGGTCTGACAGTTTTCGCCCGGATTTCCCGTCCAGCAGAGAGATTCTGAAATCTGTGGACAACTTTTAGGGGTGGGTTCATCTCGACACGCCAGCCATTGCTCCGCTGTGCTGCGCATGGCTGGCTACTCGATGAACGTGGTCAGGGGAGGTCGGCGATCAGTTCGTTGACGCGCTCGGGGGCGTACACGGTCTTGTTCACCAGCCAGACCAACCCGAGGGTGCCGGCGAGCGCGCCCTGGGAGCCCGGGCGCAGCACGGTGTTCTCGTTCACCCGGTGCAGCGTGAAGTCGCGGATCGCGGTGGCCAGCCGATCGCTGATCCATGGGTGCCGCCCCAGGTAGCCACCGAAGACGACCTCGTCGGGGTTGAGCGTCTGCACCAACCCGGCCAGCGTGTGCCCGAAGGTGCGGATCGCGGTGTCGAACCACTCGGTGACCTCGGCATCCCCGGCATCGAGCAACTCGATCGCATCGGTCAGCGTGTCCACCCGGCCGGAAAGGTCGCGCAACAAGGCATTCCCGGAGGTGTACGCCGCCAGGCAGCCGTGGTTCCCGCAGGTGCACAGCGGCCCGCCGTCGGAGAGCCGCAGGTGTCCGATGTCCCCGGTCGCGCCGATCGAACCGCGCAGCATCTGGCCGTGGGTGACCACCCCGGCCCCCAGGCCGGAGGCGTACTTGATGCCGAGGAAGATCCCGTCGCGACCGCCCGCCGCGGCGTACTCGCCGAGGGTCAGCACCCGGGCGTCGTTCTCGACACAGGTCGGCACCTTGAAGCGTCGCACCAGATCATCGACCAGGGGATAGCCCGCATCGGGCATCGCCACCGTCGGCCAGCGCACATCCCCCGGTGCCTGCACCGGCGCCGGAATGCCCAGCCCGACGCCGATCAGCCGCCCACTCTGTTCGGCGAGCAGGGGATCGGCGACCGAGGACAACCGGGCCAGCAACTCGGCCGGGCCGGGATGCTCGAGTGTCACCTCCGTGCCGGCGAGCACGGTCCCGTCCAACCGGCACACCGAGACCGTCGCCCGGGTCTGGCCGACGTCGAGGGTGAGCACCAACCGATCCCGGTCGTCGAACCGCACCAGCTTCGGCGGCCGCCCGCCCGACGACGACTCCTGGCCGGCCTCGTGGATCAATCCGGCACGCTCCAACAGGTCCAGCCGCTGATACAGCGTGGACCGCGACATCCCGGTGACCTGCAGCAGATCCTGGCGGGTGATGCCGTCGGCCTCGCGGATCTCCTGCAGCAGCGCGCCACAACTCGCCGCGCCGCGCGGCTCGATCCCTCGTTCGCCCACCGGCAACCTCCCTCGGCCCGACCGAGTGCGAACTCGGTCGTTGGACAGTCTCCCCCGTGGGTAACGATCGTGCACACGCAGGCCACGGGGATTGACGATCCATCCTCCACCTGCTTATGTTTCAGCGCAAGACAGAAGTTGCAGGGGCACCAACTACGTCAGGAGACAAAGATGTCGAATCCCGCCAGTCTTTCCCGTCGGCGCGTTCTCGGCCTCGGCCTCGGCGCGGCCGCCACCATCCCGTTCGCGGGCGCGCTCGCCGGCTGTGCCGGCGCCTCGACCACCGGCGGTGGCGGTGGTGCCGGTTCGATGCAGTTCTACGGCACCCAGTTCAGCCAGGTCGAGGAGAAGCAGCGCTACGAGGCGATCGTCAAACAGTTCCTGACCGACCCGCCGGTGAGCTACAACGTCGCCCCGTCGACCAGCGAGTTCCTGACCCAGATCAAGACCCAGGTGCAGGCCAACAAGGTCGCCTTCGACCTGGTGGGCGGGCTCTACGGCGACCTCGCGCCGGTCGCCGACCAGTTGGAGGACGTCAGCGACCTGACCGGCGCCGCGACCGCTGCCGGCGTACCCGAGGACCTGATCCAGCTCGGCAAGCTGAACGGGTCCACCCAGAAGTTCATCCCCTGGATGCAGGCCACCTATGTGGTCGCGGTGAACAAGAAGGCGCTGCAGTGGCTGCCGGCCGGCGCCGATGTCAACAACCTGACCTACGACCAGTTCCTGGCGTGGGCGAAGGCGGCCCAGGCCGCGAACGGTGGCAAGGGCGTGTTCGGGCTGCCCTGCGGGCCGAAGGGCCTCTACCACCGCTTCTTCCAGGGTTACCTGCTGCCCAGCTTCACCGGTGGCCAGATCACCACCTTCGCCGGCCCGGATGCCCAGCAGGCATGGTCGTACATGAAGGAACTCTGGGCGGCGATGAACCCGGCCTCCACCAACTACGACAACATGCAGGACCCGCTGGCCAGCGGTGAGGTGCTGGTCGCCTGGGACCACGTCGCGCGGCTCGTCGGCGCACCCAAGGCCAAGCCGGAGGACTGGGTGATGGTGCCCGCACCGACCGGGCCCAAGGGTCTCGGCTACATGCTGATCGTGGCCGGCCTGGCCATCCCCAAGGGTGGCGACCGCACCAAGGCCAACAAGACCATCGAGTCGTTGCTCAAGGCCGATGTCCAGAACGCGACCCTGAAGGAGAACGCGTTCTTCCCCGTCATCAAGGGAGATCCGCCCGCCGACCTGCCGCCGGCGGTCAAGCTCGAATCCGCCGCGGTGACCGCGCAGCAGAACAACCCCAAGGCGATCGTCGCGCTGCCCCCGGTCGGTGTCGGCGCCAAGGACGCCGAGCTCGGTCAGGCCTTCAAGGACACGTTCACCCAGATCTGCCTGCAGAACAAGCCGATCCCCGAGGTGATCGCGAACCAGGCCAACGTGATCCAGAAGATCCTCGATGAGGTCAAGGTGCCCTGCTGGGCGCCCGATCCGAGCAGCAACGGTCAGCCCTGCAAGGTGGGCTGATGGCCTCGACCGCAACCGTCAGCCGATCGACGCAACCAGCAGCACCGCGTCGCGGCGGACGGCCCCGTTCGCGCAGCACCTCGGCCTGGTTGTTGATCCTGCCGTCGGTGCTCTACATGCTGCTGCTCTTCGCCTATCCCATGGTGATGGGCATCGTCGCCGCCTTCACCGGCTCCGACGGGTTCACCATGGACCACTGGCAGCGGATGGTCAGCGACGCCAAGTTCTGGCCCGCGGTGCGCAACACGCTGCTGCTGATCGTTGTGGTGATCCCGCTGCAGTTCGTGTTCGCCCTGACGATGGCGCTGCTGCTGCAGGCCCGCCCGAAGTTCAGCGGCTTCTATTTCTATCTCTGGGCGGTGCCGCTGGCGGTCTCCGATCTGGCCGCCGGTCTGGTCTGGCTGTCGATCTTCGCCGATCGTGGCTACCTCAACTCGGTGCTCACCAACCTCGGGTTGCCGACGGTGTCCTGGCTTAACTACCAGAGCACCTCGACGATGTTCCTGGCGGTCGTGCTGGCCGAGATATGGCGGGCCACCTCGCTGGTGCTGGTGATCGTCGTCTCCGGTATGCAAGGGATTCCGAAGGATTACGACGAGGCGGCCGCGGTCTTCGGGGCGGGCTACTTCACCCGGCTCCGGCAGGTCACCCTGCCGCTGCTGCGCCCCTCGCTGCAGGTGGCGCTGATCCTGCGGACGATCCTGGCCTTCCAGACCTTCGCGGTCGCCCAGGCGCTCACCGGGGAGAGTTTCCCGCTGCTGGTGGGGGAGACCTATCGCTGGTACGCCAGCCTGCAGAATCCCAATGTGGCCTCGGCGTACGCCCTGGTGATCATGGCGATCTCGATGCTCACCGCGGTCATCTATCTGCGTGCGCTGCGGGACCAGTCCCGGGAGGTGACCCGATGAGCACGACCCAGTCACAGGCACCGAATCCCGCCGCCGGTGGTGGCGCCGGGCGGATCCAGGTCGACAAGAAGCCGTTGCAGGCACTGAAGCGGCGCCGGGCCTGGCTGCAGGTCGCCTGCATCGCGGTGTCGCTGTTCATGTTCGTGCCGATCTATCTGATCGCGGTGGCCGCGTTCAGCTCCCGGGAAGGGCTGAACACCTTCCCGCAGGCGCTCTGGCCGAAGTATTTCTCGACCGAGACGATGAGCACCTTCCTGGCCTCCTCGGGCATCATCGGCGGGTTGATCAACTCGCTCTACGTCGGCATCGGTACGCTCATCCTCTCCTCGGTGGTCGGTGCTCCGGCGGGGTACGCCATCGCCCGCTTCGCCTTCCGTGGCAAGGATCCCTACCAGTTGTTCCTGCTGTTCACCCGGGCACTGCCGATCGTGGTGCTCTCGGTGCCGCTGGCCCAGCTGTTCCTCACCGTCGGCATCTACGACACCCCGCTCGCGGTGATCCTGCTGCACTCGGCGCTGTCCTTGCCGACCACCATCCTGATCACCTCCAGCGTCTTCCTGGCGGTGCCGGTGGACGCGGAGGAGGCGGCCCGGATCTTCGGTTGCAGCCCGGTGAAGGCGTTCCTGAAGGTGGTGCTGCCGCTGGCCCTGCCGGGCATGGCGGCGGCGTCGATCTTCACCTTCGTCGGCTCCTGGAACGAGGTCCTCGGTGCCACCATCCTGACCTTCACCCAGCGCACGCTGCCGGCCCAGGTGCTGAGCTCGCTGTCGGATTCGCCGCTGGCGTTCCGCTTCGCCGGCGGCCTGTTCCTGGTCATTCCCGCGCTGATCTTCATCGCGATCATGCGCAAGTACCTGCTCAACATGTGGGGCACGACCATCCGCTGACGCGGAGGCGTACCCGAAACACGGAGGATGAGATGGCTGACATCCAGATCGAGGACCTGGTCAAGGTCTACCCCGGCTCGACCGAGCGGGCCACCGACAACGTCTCGTTGCACATCACCGACGGCGACTTCATGGTGCTGCTCGGTCCCTCGGGCTGCGGCAAGACGACGCTGCTGCGGATGATCGCGGGGTTGGAACTGCCCACCGAGGGTGCGATCGCGATCGGTGGCCGGGACGTCACCTACATGCCGGTGCACAAGCGGAACCTGTCGATGGTGTTCCAGTCCTATGCGGTGTTCCCGCACCGCCGGGTGCGGCACAACATCGCCTTCGGCCTTGTCCAGCAGAAGATGCCGAAGGATGAGATCGAGAAGAAGGTCGCCTGGGCGGCGGATCTGTTGCAGCTCACGCCCTATCTGGACCGATTCCCCGCCCAGCTCTCCGGTGGCCAGCGGCAGCGGGTGGCCGTGGCCCGCGCGATCGTGGTGGACGCCGATGTGCTGCTGATGGACGAGCCGCTGTCGAACCTGGATGCCCTGCTGCGGTTGGAATTCCGGGCCGAGCTGAAGCGGATCGTCGACGAGCTCGGCACCACCACCGTCTACGTCACCCACGACCAGTCCGAGGCGCTCTCGCTCGGTGACAAGGTGGCGGTGATGCGCAAGGGCAGGATCGTCCAGTTGGACACCCCGCTGAACATCTACGACCACCCGGCCGACACCTTCGTCGGCGGCTTCATCGGTTCGCCGCCGATGAACTTCCTGGACGGCCAGGTCACCCGGGACGGGCAGTCGGTGCAGATCGGCGAGCACGGCCTGCAACTGCCCGCCGGCAGCGGACTGAGCGGCCCGGTCCGGCTCGGTGTCCGTGCGGAGGCGATCCGGATCACCGAACCCGGCACACCGGGTGCGCTGGCCGGGACGGTGCTGGTGGCCGAACCCCTCGGCTCGCACAATCTGCTCACCGTCGAGGTGGCCAGTGGTGCCGGCGGTGACGCCGCGCCCGCGACGATCAAGGTGCAGACCGAACCGACCGTGCGCGTACAGGCGGGGGAGCAGGTCGCCCTCGCGCTCGCCCCCGAGGCCATCCGGCTCTACGATCCCGAATCCGGGATGGGCTGGGACCTCAGCGGGGCCGGCGGCACCCGCACCGTGACCCAGGGAGCGGCCTCGTGAGCTCTGCCCCGGCCCGCCTGACCAGCGACACCGAGCTGCTGGAGACCGCTTCCGCCGTGCTGCGGGACAACGACCTGGGCTCCATGATCAAGGCCGGGCCGAGCCTCTATCCGCACCAGTGGTCCTGGGACGCGGCCTTCGTCGCCATCGGCCTGGCGCAGCTGTCGGTGCCGCGCGCCCTGGCCGAGTTGGGCACCGTGCTCGCCGGACAGTGGACCACCGGGATGCTGCCGCACATCATCTTCTCCGACCAGCCCGGCTACTTCCCCGACTTCGACGACTGGGGGACCGCCAACGCGGTCGGGCTGCCACCGGGCGTACGCAGCTCCGGAATCTGCCAGCCGCCGGTGCACGCCATCGCCCTGGACCTGGTGCTGGATCAGGCCCGCCGGGCCGGCGGGGCGAACCGGCGGATCGCCGAGGAGTTCGCCGCCGAGGCGCTGCCCAGACTGGCCCGTTGGCACGAGTGGTTGTCCACCGCCCGCGGTTATGACGACGTCGTCGAGATCCACCACGGTTGGGAATCCGGGATGGACAACTCGCCCCGCTGGGATGAGGTGTACGCCGCGGTGGACACCTCCAGGCGCCTCGAGTTCGAACGCCTCGACCTGAACCACGCGGCGGCCGCCGAGCGGCCCACCGACGACGAATACCAGCGCTACATCACCCTGATCGAGCAGATGAAGAGCGTCCGATTCGACGACACCCGGGTCAAGGAGGTGCTGGACTTCCGGGTCACTGACGTCTTCCTCTCCGCGATCCTGGTGCTGGCCGCCGAATCGCTGGCCCGGATCGCCACCGATCTCGGGCACCCCGAGGTGGCCGAGGTGGAACGCGCCCGCGCCGAACGCACCCGAGCCGGCGTACTGGCCACCATCGACCCCGACACCGGCTTGTGCCGCGACTTCGACATCCGCGCCAACCGCTGGCTGGACACCGAGACGATGGGCGGCTTCGCCGCGGTGCTCATGGGCGGGGACGACCCGGCGACCGTCCGGCAGCGCGACCTGCTGCGCGGGGAACGCTGGTGCGGGCATCCGGAGATGGCGTTCTGGCTGCCGCCGACGGTCAGCCTCGATTCGCCCGAGCTGAAACCGCGGGAGTACTGGCGCGGCCCGGTGTGGCCGGTGATGAACTGGCTGTTCTCCTGGACCGCGCTGCGCTCCGGGCACCGCGAGGACGCGCTGCGCTGGCGGGCCGCCGGCCTCGACCAGCTCCGCGACCTCACCTTCGGCGAATACTACGAACCCCGCACCGGGGAGACCCTGGGCAGCCCGCAGCAGTCCTGGTCCGCGATGGCCGCCATCGACTGGCTCTCCCACCCGCGCTGGAGCTGACACCCTGCGCGTTCCTCGAATAGGCCGCCTGCGGCCGTCTCTGCAACGTTCCTCGAGCAGGCCGCTTGCGGCCGTGTCGAGAGGAACGGGTTCATCTCGACACGCAATCCCGGCGCCGCTTCGCTCTGCCGGGATTGCTACTCGATGGGCGTGGGGTACCAGCCGAGGACCTCGGCGGCGCGGGAGCAGTCGAAGGCGGCCTGATTTCCGCGCAACTCCCGGCGCCGCGGGACATCGGGGCACCAGGTGTCCAGCAGTTCCTCGATGGGTTGGCCGGCGCGGGTGTCGGCGGCGGTGATCAGCAACGCCTGGTACCTGCCATGGCCGGGTTTCGGGTCGAGGGCCAGCACACAGGCCCGGGCGGCATCACCGAGTTCCACATAGCCCCACAGATTCCGGGCGTCGTCGGGACCGACCGGTTCGCCGCGCAATCGGCGTACCTCCTCGGCGGTGATGATCCACTGGAACCGCAGCGCCGTCACCGTCATGCCGCGCCGGGCGTACATCTCACCCATCCGCTCCAGCACGTCCTTGCTCAGCGCATAGGGGTCGACATAGTCCAGCGGGGTGTCCTCGTCGACCGGGACGTAGGCGTGCGGGATCGGCTCCGGCGCCCATGCTGTGCCATAGATCGACCCGCTGGAGGCCAGCACCGCGGTCCGGATCCCGGCCCGCCAGGCCTGCTCCAGCGCATTGAGCGTCGACATCACGTTGTTGTGCACCAGGTGCTCGGGTTGCTGACCCTCCGGGCTCGGGATCGCGGCGCAGTGCACGATCGCCTCGCAGCCGCGCATCGAGCGCGCGACCGCCGCGGCATCGAGCAGGTTCACCGGCGTACCGCTGCGCACATCGGCCTCGACCACGTCGTGCCCCGCCGTCCGCAGCTGCCGGGCCGCCTCGCCGCCGAGCTTCCCGCTGGTACCACTCACCCAGATCCGCATGGGTTTCACCGTAGAGGGCCCCGTGCGTGAGCGGACTCACACCCGGGTACGCCGTCCAGCGGGCGTCGCGGATGCGCCTCGGGTGAGGTGAGTACGTTAGGCTGGGGCAGATTTGGAGCCAACCTTTAAGTCCTGTCCCGTGAGGCAGGAAAGGACGGTCACACACGCATGACACAGCAGAACTCTGCCACCGCGATCCTCGTTCTGGAGGACGGTCGGACCTTCACCGGGCGCCGTTACGGCGCAGCCGGGGAGACCTTCGGCGAGGCGGTCTTCGTGACCGCGATGTCGGGTTATCAGGAGACACTCACCGATCCCAGCTATCGCCGCCAGGTGGTGATCCAGACCGCGCCGCACATCGGCAACACCGGTTGGAACGACGAGGACGACGAATCGAGCCAGATCTGGGTCGCCGGTTACGTGGTCCGCGACGCCGCCCGGATGCCGTCGAACTGGCGCTCCCGCCGCTCCCTCGATGAGGAACTCGCCAGCCAGGGCATCGTCGGCATCAGCGACGTCGACACCCGCGCGCTGACCCGGCACCTGCGCGAGCGCGGCGCGATGCGGGTCGGCATCTCCAGCACCGAGACCGATCCACAGGCGCTGCTGCGCCGGGTCAAGGAGCAGCCGTCGATGGCCGGCGCGAACCTGGTCGGCGAGGTGACGGTCCCCGAGGCCTATGTGATCCCGGCCGAGGGCACGAAGCGGTTCACCGTGGCCGCCATCGACCTGGGCATCAAGACGATGACCCCGCGCCGGATGGCCGAGCGAGGCATCGATGTGCACGTGCTGCCCGCCACGGCCACGTACGCCCAGGTGCGCGCGACCGGCGCGGACGGGCTGTTCTTCTCCAACGGCCCCGGCGATCCGTCGACGATGGACGATGCCGTCGCCCTGCTCACCGAGGCGCTGGACGATGGGATGCCGTTCTTCGGGATCTGCTTCGGCAACCAGGTCTTCGGCCGCACGCTCGGCTTCGGCACCTACAAGCTGAAATACGGTCACCGGGGCATCAACCAGCCGGTGCTGGACCGCTCCACCGGCAAGGTCGAGGTCACCGCCCACAACCACGGCTTCGCGGTCGACGCGCCGCTGGGTCGGGACACCGAGACCCGCTGGGGTGCCGCCCGGGTCAGCCACATCGGGCTCAACGACAACGTCGTGGAAGGCCTGGAACTGCGCGATGCCAACGGCCACCTGAAGGCGTTCTCGGTGCAGTACCACCCCGAGGCCGCCGCCGGTCCGCACGATGCGGCGTACCTGTTCGACCGGTTCACCGACGTGCTGTCCACCAACCAAGCGCTGAACGAGGGAAGGGCCTGACGTGGGCAAGCGGGACGACATCAAGTCGATCATGGTGATCGGCTCCGGGCCGATCGTGATCGGTCAGGCCTGCGAGTTCGACTACTCGGGGACCCAGGCCTGTCGGGTGCTGCGCGAGGAGGGCTACCGGGTGATCCTGGTGAACTCCAACCCGGCGACGATCATGACCGATCCTGAGTTCGCCGACGCCACCTACGTCGAGCCGATCACCCCCGAATACGTGGAGAAGGTGATCGCGACCGAGCGGCCGGATGCGCTGCTGGCCACCCTGGGCGGGCAGACCGCTTTGAACGCCGCGGTGGCCCTGCACGACAACGGGGTGCTGGAGCGTTACGGGGTCGAGCTGATCGGTGCCTCGGTGGAGGCGATCCAGCGCGGTGAGAACCGCGAGGAGTTCAAGGAGATCGTTCAGGCGTTGGATATCCCGGGCGGTGGCGCCGAGGTGGCCCGCTCGCTGATCTGTCACACCATGGACGAGGTGCTCGCCGCCGCCGATCAGCTCGGCTATCCCTGCGTGGTACGCCCCAGCTTCACCATGGGCGGGGTCGGCTCCGGGTTCGCCCACGACGAGGACGAGCTGCGGCGGATCGCCGGCACCGGCCTGGCCGCCAGCCCGGTCACCGAGGTGCTGATCGAGGAATCCATTCTGGGCTGGAAGGAATACGAGCTCGAGGTGATGCGCGACACCAGCGACAACGTGGTGATCGTCTGCTCCATCGAGAACTTCGACCCGATGGGTGTGCACACCGGTGACTCGATCACCGTCGCCCCGGCGATGACGCTGACCGACCGCGAATACCAGCGGATGCGCGATGTCGGCATCGGCATCATCCGCGCCGTCGGTGTGGACACCGGCGGCTGCAACATCCAGTTCGCGATCAACCCCGACGACGGCCGGATGATCGTCATCGAGATGAACCCGCGGGTGTCCCGCTCCAGCGCGCTCGCCTCCAAGGCGACCGGTTTCCCGATCGCCAAGATCGCCGCCAAGGTGGCGATCGGCTACACCCTGGACGAGATCCGCAACGACATCACCCAGGAGACCCCGGCCAGCTTCGAACCCGCGCTGGACTACGTGGTGGTGAAGATCCCGCGGTTCGCGTTCGAGAAGTTCCCCTCCGCCGAGGACACCTTGACCACGCACATGAAGTCGGTCGGTGAGGCGATGGCGATCGGCCGCAACTTCACCGAGGCCCTCGGCAAGGCGCTGCGCTCGCTGGAGGATCCCCGGGCCCGGTTCGACTTCGCCGCCCCGGTCACCGAATCGGTGGAATCCCTGCTGCAGCGGGCATCCCGGCCGCACGACGGCCGGCTGATCCTGCTGTTCAAGGCGCTGCGCGCCGGCGCCACCGCCGAGCAGCTGCACGAGGCCACCGGTATCGACCCCTGGTTCTGCGACCAGCTGGTGCTGATCAACGAGGTGGCCGACGAGGTGATCGCCGCCGACGAACTGACCCCGGAGCTGCTCCGGCAGGCCAAGCGGCACGGCTTCTCCGATGCCCAGCTCGCGGCCATGCGGCACCTGCCGGTGGACGTGGTCCGCGGTGTCCGCTGGGCGCTGGGCGTACGCCCGGTCTTCAAGACCGTGGACACCTGCGCCGCCGAGTTCGCCGCCCGGACGCCCTACCACTACTCCAGCTACGACGAGGAGACCGAGGTCGTCCCGCGGGAGAAGCCGGCGGTGCTGATCCTCGGCTCGGGTCCGAACCGGATCGGCCAGGGCATCGAGTTCGACTATTCCTGTGTGCACGCGTCGATGGCGCTGTCCGCCGCCGGTTACGAGACCATCATGGTCAACTGCAATCCCGAGACGGTCTCCACCGACTACGACACCTCCGACCGGCTCTACTTCGAGCCGCTCACCTTGGAGGACGTGCTCGAGGTGGTGCACGCCGAACGGCAGGCCGGCCCGATCGCCGGGGTGATCGTCCAGCTCGGTGGGCAGACCCCGCTCGGCCTGGCCCAGGCACTCAAGGACGCCGGCGTACCGATCGTCGGCACCAGCCCGGAGGCCATCCACCTGGCCGAGGAGCGCGGTGCTTTCGGCCGGGTGCTCGACGAGGCCTCGCTGCCCGCCCCCAAGCACGGGATGGCGAGCACCTTCGACGAGGCCCGCCACATCGCCACCGAGATCGGTTATCCGGTGCTGGTCCGGCCCTCCTATGTGCTGGGCGGACGCGGCATGGAGATCGTCTACGACGAGGAGTCGCTGGCCGGTTACATCCGCCGCTCCACCCAGATCTCCCCGGAGCACCCGGTGCTGGTGGACCGCTTCCTCGACGACGCGGTCGAGATCGACGTGGACGCGCTCTATGACGGCACCGATCTCTATCTGGGCGGGATCATGGAGCACATCGAGGAGGCCGGCGTGCACTCCGGCGACTCGGCCTGTGCGCTCCCGCCGATCACCCTCGGCGAGGAGGTGGTGGACAAGATCCGCACCTCGACCGAGGCGATCGCCCGCGGCGTCGGCGTACGCGGACTGCTGAACATCCAGTACGCCCTGGCCGGTGACACGCTGTATGTGCTGGAGGCCAACCCGCGGGCCTCGCGGACGGTGCCGTTCGTCTCCAAGGCGACCAACACCCAGCTCGCCAAGGCCGCCGCCCGGATCATGCTCGGCACCACGATCGCCGAACTGCGCGCCGAGGGCGTGCTGCGCGCCGACGACGACGGCTCGGTGGTCCGCCCCGGGGCACCGTTGGCGGTCAAGGAAGCGGTGATGCCGTTCAACCGGTTCCGCACCCCCGAGGGCAGCTCGGTGGACACGATCCTCGGCCCGGAGATGAAGTCCACCGGTGAGGTGATGGGGCTGGCGGAGAACTTCGGTGTCGCCTTCGCCAAGAGCCAGGCGGCGGCCAACGGCCCGCTGCCCGACGGCGGCACGGTGTTCGTGTCGGCGGCCAACCGGGACAAGCGGCACGCGATCTTCCCGATCAAGCGGCTCGCCGATCTGGGCTTCACGATCCTGGCCACCGCCGGCACGGCCTCGGTGCTGCGTCGCAACGGGGTCGAGGTGACCGAGGTGCGCAAGCACACCCAGGGCCCGGGTCCGAACGGCGAACCGACGATCACCCAGCTGATCGGGGAGGACAAGGTCGACCTGATCTTCAACACCCCGCACGGTGCGGTGACCGTCGATGGGGCACCGCGCGCCGACGGATACGAGATCCGGACCGCCGCGGTCCGGCACAACGTGCCCTCGATCACCACCGTGCAGGGCCTCGGCGCTGCGGTGCAGGGCATCGAGGCGCTGCGCGTCGGCGGCATCGAGGTGCGGTCCCTGCAGGACTGGGCGGCCGCCGCGGAACGCTCGGTCGCCGACGACGCGGTCGCCGATGCCGCGGCAGCGGCGGGGGACACTGAACCGGACCGCTCCTCGGACCGGGAGCCGCAGGGAGCCGCGCGGTCGTGACCGATCTCCGGATTCCCCTGCTGGACAACGGATTCCGGCGTTTGCTGCGGCCGGCGCTGTTCGCGTCCGGCGGGGGAGACCCCGAGGTCGCGCACGAGCGGACGCTGCGGCAGGTGGCGACGCTGGCGCGGGTGGCGCCGCTGCGCGGCCTGGTCGGTGCCCTGCATCCCAAGCCGACGCGCGGGGTCCGGGTGGCGGGGATCGACTTTCCCGGACCGGTCGGGCTGGCCGCCGGCCTGGACAAGTTCGCGGTCGGCGTACCGGCCTGGTCTGCGCTCGGTTTCTCGCACGTCGAACTCGGCACCGTGACCGCGCATGCCCAACCCGGCAACGAGAAGCCGCGGTTGTTCCGTGCCGTCGAATCGCGCGCGATCGTCAACCGGATGGGCTTCAACAACCCCGGGGCGGCCGCGATGGCGGCGAGTCTGGAGCGTTTCGGCGTACGCCGCGGCAACCGGGTCGCCGGGATCCCGCTGGGCATCTCGCTCGGCAAATCCAAGGTGACCCCGTTGGCGGAGGCGGTCACCGATTACCTGACCAGCTTCGGATTGCTCGCGCCCTACGCCGACTACATCGCGATCAACGTCTCCTCCCCGAATACCCCGGGCCTGCGTACCCTCCAGGATGCCTCGGCCCTCCGTGACCTGCTCGGTGCGCTGACCACTGCGGCCGCCGCCACTCGTTTCCTGAGCGAGGAGCGCAGCGACGAGTCGAAGGGACCGGTCCCGATCTTCGTCAAGGTGGCGCCGGATCTGACCTTCGATGCGCTCGAGGATGTGCTCACGGTCTGCACCGAACAGGGTGCCAGCGGGTTGATCGCCACCAACACCACGCTCGCCCGCGACGGGTTGGTCGGGAGGGACCGGGCGCTGGCCGACCAGGCGGGCGGTCTGTCGGGTGCCCCGCTCACCCAGCGATCCCGCGAGGTCGTCGGCTGGCTGGCCGAACGCACCGAGCTGCCGATCATCGGGGTCGGCGGCATCATGTCCGCCGACGATGCCCGCGCGATGCTGGACGCCGGTGCGGCACTGCTGCAGCTCTACACCGGCTACATCTACGGCGGACCCGCACTCGTGGGCCGGATCAACCAGCTCACGATGAACCAGTTGGGGGAGCGATGACCGAAACATTCGGGGTACGCCTGGCGGCCGCGATCGAGCAGCGGGGCCGGCTGTGCGTCGGCATCGACCCGCATCCGCAGCTGCTGGCTGCCTGGGGTCTGACCCAGGACGCCGCCGGGCTGGAATCGTTCGCCCGAGGCACCGTCGAGGCGCTCGGTGACACGGTGGCGATCTTCAAACCGCAGTCGGCGTTCTTCGAAGCTTTCGGATCGGCCGGAATCGCCGTCCTGGAACGGGTTCTCGCCGATATCCGCGCCGCCGGCTCGTTGTCCCTGCTGGACGCCAAGCGGGGCGACATCGGTTCGACGATGGCCGGGTACGCCCGGGCCTATCTCGACGACTCCTCGCCGCTGGCCGCCGACGCGTTGACCGTCTCGCCGTTCCTCGGCTTCGGTTCGCTGGGCCCGGCGATCGAGGTGGCACGGGACACCGGCAAGGGCCTCTATGTGCTCTGCCGCACCTCCAACCCCGAGGGCGGTCAGGTGCAGCTCGCGACCAGTGATGGGCGCAGCGTCGCGCAGCTGATGGCCGATGAGTGCCAGGCCGCCAACGATGGTGCCGATCCGGGCTCCTTCGGCCTGGTTGTCGGCGGCACGCTGACCGAGCTCGGCCTGGACCTGAGCGGGTTCACCGGATCGATCCTGGTGCCCGGTATCGGAGCCCAGGGCGGCACCGTGGACTCCCTCGCCGCGCTCTTCGGCCCCGCGTACCCCCGGGTGCTGCCGGCCGCCAGCCGCGAAGTGCTCTCCGCCGGCCCGAACCCCGACGCCCTGCGCGCCGCCGCGGTACGGCTGGGTGCGACGGCCCGCTGAGTCCCCGACGCTGGGACATGCAGTAGTCCAGAACTGACCGTCTGGAAATCCAGTCGGACTGGGTTTGATCATGGACGCTGCGGGCCATTGCATGTCCCAGCGCTCGCGCCCGTGCGCTACCGTCGGACACCCCGAGGATGAGGACCGTCTCATGAAAGCGGTATGCCGATGAGTTGCGACGAGTTCAGGCGTCAGCTGGACCGCGGGCTGCACAACCCGGACGCGCAACTGTTCCGCATGCGGATCAACTCCACGTCGATGACCAACGGTGTCCCGCGATCGCGCAGCTCCGCTACTCGATGAACGGGGGACACGCTTCCCGCGGCTCGCTCCGCTACGCCGAGATCCGCTACTCGATGCGCGTCGGATCCCGCCGTTCGCGTAGCGACGAGGCATTGAGTAGGTTGTCGGGAACCAGATCGGACGACCGTGGAGCGTTTGTGACCATCCCACCACTCAGCGAGGAACAGCTGCAGGCTGCGCGCCGGGCGGCGACCGCTGCCAGGCGGCGGCGAGCAGAGATCAAGGCGGAGTTGCGGGAGGGCCGACTCACCCTGGCCGAGGTGATCGAGCTGGCCGGCGGCGACGACGTGGTGGCGCACACCAAGGTCGTCGACGTGCTGAAATCCCTGCCCCGGGTGGGGGAGAAGCGGGCCGCCGAGGTGATGGAACGTCTCGACATCGCCACCAACCGCCGGCTGCGGGGGCTGGGTCCGCACCAGATCGCCGGGCTCCGTAACGAGTTCCCCGGCGCCGACCGCGGAAACCTGGGCTGAGGCCACGCTGAGCCATGGCGCAGGTGAATGTGGTCTCCGGTCCCGCCGGAGTCGGTAAGGGAACCCTCGTCGCGGGCGTACTGCAACGCCACCCCGAGGTCTGGCTGTCGGTATCGGTGACCACCCGCGCCCCACGACCGGGGGAGATCGACGGGGTGCACTACCACTTCCTGAGCGAGCAGCAGTTCGACGAGCTGCTGGCCGCCGACGGTCTGCTGGAGTGGGCGCTGGTGCACGGCTCGGCCCGCTACGGTACGCCGCGTGAACCGGTCGAGCGGGCGGTCGCCGAGGGCCGCACCGTGGTCCTGGAGATCGAACTGCAGGGTGCCCGGCAGATCAGAAGGACCTGGCCGGATGCGGCGTTCATCTTCGTCGCCCCGCCGAGCTGGGACGAGCTCGTCAATCGGCTCGCCGGCCGGAACACCGAGACCGCGGCCCAGCGGGAACGCCGGTTGCAGACCGCCCGTGGCGAACTGGCCGCCCAGGCCGAGTTCGACCACGTGATCGTGAACGCCGATCTGGGACAGGCCACGGACGAACTGGTAAGCTTGCTCGGTCTGTAGCCCGCCGACCTGGCGGCTTCCCTTTCACGACGTCTACCCGAGAAGGCTGATCTTGAGCAGCAACCCGAACATGGGCATCACCAACCCGCCGATCGACGACCTCCTGACCAAGGTCGACTCCAAGTACCGTCTGGTCCTGTTCTCGGCCAAGCGTGCCCGCCAGATCAACGCCTACTACTCCCAGCTCGGCGAGGGCCTGCTGGAGAATGTCGGCCCGCTGGTCGATACCGGCATCCAGGAGAAGCCGCTGTCGATCGCGCTGCGCGAGGTGAACGCGGGTGTGCTGGAGATCCAGGAGATCGACCCGAACGCCGAGCCCGAGGAGAAGGCCACCGAGGAGCTGGCCGATCCCGAGTTCAGCGATCCGGATTTCCCGGCCTGATTCCCGCACCGAGCACCCGCTGAGCCCCCGCTGATGAGGTCTGGTCGATGAGCCGGATCGTGCTCGGCGTCGCCGGCGGCATCGCGGCGTACAAGGCCTGCGAGCTGCTGCGCCGGTTCACCGAGGGCGGCCACGACGTCACCGTCGTACCGACCGCGAACGCGCTCGAGTTCGTCGGCGCCACCACCTGGGCCGCGCTGTCCGGCAACCCGGTGCACACCGGCGTGTTCACCGACGCCGAGCAGGTGCCACACGTCCGCCTCGGCCAGCAGGCCGATCTGGTGGTCGTCGCACCGGCCACCGCCGACCTGCTCGCCCGGGCCGCCACCGGCCGCGCCGACGACCTGCTCACCAATGTGCTGCTCACCGCCCGCTGTCCGGTGCTGATGGCGCCGGCCATGCACACCGAGATGTGGCTGCACCCGGCCACCACCGCCAACGTCGCCACCCTCCGGGAGCGCGGCGTGGTGGTGCTCGATCCGGCCTCCGGGCGGCTCACCGGCGCCGACACCGGCCCCGGCCGGCTGCCCGACGCCATCGACATCCACGCCGTCGCCGCCAGCCTGCTCGACGACCCGGGCACCGTCACCGCCGCCGCCGACCGCGACCTCGAAGGCGTACGCCTGGTGGTCGCCACCGGCGGTACCCGGGAGCACCTCGATCCGGTCCGCTTCCTCGGCAACTCCTCCTCGGGGTTGATGGGGCTCTCCATCGCCCGCGCCGCCGCACTGCGCGGCGCCGAGGTGACCGTCGTCGCCGCCCATGTCGAACATCCGCTGCCCAGTGGCGCCACCATCCGTCGGATCGTCTCCACCGGTGACCTGGACGAGGCGATGACCGAGCTCGCGCCGAGCGCCGATGTGATCGTGATGGCCGTCGCGGCCGCCGACTTCACCCCGACCGAGGTGTCGGAGGGCAAGATCAAGAAGGCCGACGACAGCACCGGGCTCAGCCTGGACCTGGTGCAGACCCCCGATGTGCTCAAGCACATCTCGCACCTGCCGGACCGCGACCCCGACCAGGTGATCGTCGGGTTCGCCGCCGAGACCGCCGGGGACCAGACCGCGCTGCTCGAACTCGGCCAGGCCAAGCTGGCCCGCAAGGGCTGCGACCTGCTCGTCCTCAACGACGTCAGCGCCGGCGCGGTCTTCGGCGCGGCGGACAACCACGTGCTGCTGCTCGGCGCGACCCCCGGGGGCGGGGCGCAGCTGGTCGCCGAGCACAGCGGCAGCAAGCCGACGGTCGCGCACCGGATTCTGGACGCCGTGCGCGAGCGGCGTCGCGCCAACTAATGTCGGCCAACCACTCACACCATTAGGAGCACCGCCGTGGCCAAGCGCCTGTTCACCTCGGAGTCCGTCACCGAGGGGCACCCCGACAAGATCGCGGACCAGATCAGCGACACCGTGCTGGATGAGTTGCTGCGCCAGGATCCGCAGTCCCGGGTCGCGGTCGAGACGCTGGTCACCACGGGGCTCGTCGTCGTCGCCGGCGAGGTGACCACCGAGGCGTACGCCGACATCCCCGGCCTGGTCCGCAACAAGATCCTCGACATCGGCTACGACTCCTCGCACAAGTCCTTCGACGGCGGCTCCTGCGGCGTCCAGGTCTCCCTCGGTTCGCAGTCCCCGGACATCGCCCAGGGTGTCGACACCGCCTGGGAGAAGCGGCTGGAATCCTCCGCCGAGGCATACGACCTGCAGGGTGCCGGCGACCAGGGCCTGATGTTCGGCTACGCCTGCGACGACACCGATTCGCTGATGCCGCTGCCGATCGATCTGGCGCACCGGCTCGCGGAACGGCTCTCCGCGGTCCGCAAGGACGGCACCATGCCCTACCTGCGCCCGGACGGAAAGACCCAGGTCACCATCGAATACGACGGCATCACCCCGGTCCGCCTGGACACCGTCGTGGTCTCCTGCCAGCACGCCGAGGACGTCGACCCGGAGAAGATGCTCAGCGAGGACATCCGCCGGCACGTCATCCAGCCGGTGCTGGAGGCCTACGACCTCGCCCACGACGACTACAAGGCGTTCGTGAACCCGACCGGCAAGTTCGTCATCGGCGGCCCGATGGGGGATGCCGGGCTGACCGGCCGCAAGATCATCGTCGACACCTACGGCGGCATGGCCCGCCACGGCGGCGGCTGCTTCTCCGGCAAGGATCCGTCGAAGGTGGACCGCTCCGCGGCGTACGCGATGCGCTGGGTCGCCAAGAACGTCGTCGCCGCCGGGCTCGCAAAGCGCTGCGAGGTGCAGGTGGCGTACGCCATCGGCCGCGCCCATCCGGTCGGCTTCTATCTCGAGTGCTTCGGCACCGAGACGGTCCCGGTCGACCAGATCGCCGATGCGGTGCTGGCGACCTTCGACCTTCGCCCCGCCGCACTGGTCGACGCGCTGGATCTGAAGCGCCCGATCTATGCCCGGACCGCCGCGTACGGCCACTTCGGCCGCGAGCTGGACGACTTCACCTGGGAACGTACCGACCGGGCCGACGCCCTCGCCGCGGCGGTCAAGGGCTGAGGCTCACGGACTGACGCGGGCCCGACGGCGGGCCACCGCCCGTTGCACCGGGCGTACCAGGGTCGCCCCGACGAGCAGACCGAGCGCGATCGCCAGCACCAGCAGCCCGACCTGGGTCAGGCTGGGGCCGGCGACGAACTCACTCGCCTGCGATCGGGTGATCGACTGCAGACCGATCGTGCCCGGTACCAGCAACCAGAACGACGGCAGGAACACCACCAGCCGCGGCAGGGCCGGCCGGGCCAGCTCGACCAGCGTCGCACCGGCACTCGCGACCACCGCACCGGCGAACCCACCGAGTGCCGAGCCGACACCCCGCCCGGTACCGGCCAGCACCTGCGCCAGAAAGGTCGCCAGCAGCACCAGGATCACCCAGCCCCACAACCGCGGTGACACCGACTCCAGCAACAGGATGCCGAGCGCGACCGCAAGGATCCCGGCCAGCGCGTGGGGCCAGCGGAACGCGGCGCCGGTGCTGAAGATCAACGCCTCCGGTGGCCGCACCAGTTGGATCGCGGCGACCACGCCGAGGGCGAACAGCAGCAGCTTCACCGCGCCGTGCGCCAGCCGTGAGGCGCCGGCGACCATCGCGCCGGCGGCCAGCTCCGACATCCCGGTGACCAGCAGCGATCCCGGCAGCAGCACCGCCAGCGGCGGCAGGATCGCCAGCAGCGGACCGGTCAGCACGATCCGACCGGCGAGCCAGAACGCCGGTACCGACACCAGGAACGCCGCCACCGTGGGCAGCAGCGGCGCGATCAGCGGATGTCGGCGGGCCAGCAGCAGCAGCGCGATCACCAGCTGCGATGCCACGGCGGCGAAGACGATCGTGGTCACATCGGGTTGCATGATCGCCGCGATCCCGGCCGCCACCAGCAGCCCGCCGAGCGGCATCCCCCACCGGCCGTAGCGGCGGGGAATCCTGCGCAGGCTGGTCAATTCGACCAGCGCGGTGTCCGGGTCGGTGCTGCCGTCCAGGATGCGTTGCCGCAGTTCGTGGACCGCGGCGAGCTGGTCAAGGGTGAGCGAACTGCCAGCACCTCGACGGTCGCCGGCGCCCCACCGGTCAGCGCCACGCTGATCGAGGTCGGCAGCGCCGCGACCTGGCAGTCGGAGTGGCCGAGAGTGGCCGCGACCTGACGGACGTCCTCCTCGGCCTCGTGGGCGGGTTGCCCACCGGCGATCAGCGCCAACCCGAAGTAGGCCAGCAACCGCCGGTCCCGGGCCCGGCGGACCAGGTCGATCCCCGGATCCTCGGGCGGCTGCGGGACTTCGGTCACCAGCGCAGGTTATCGCCGGATGCGGCACTGTCGGACCGGGCTCCTAGGATCGAGCGTGTGTCCGATCCCGAAGCGCTGATTCCGCTCGCCGAGCCGACCCGCGCCCCGCGGCCGGTCGCGAGGGTGGCGGTCGACATGCCGCTGCCGCACCTGGATCGGCCCTTCGACTATCTGGTGGGTGATGAGCTCGCCGAGCAGGTACGCCCGGGGGTGCGCGTCCGGGTCCGGTTCGCCGGCCGGTTGCGGGACGGGTTCGTGCTGGAGCTCGGCACCGAGTCCGATGAGACCCGGAACCTGGCGCCGATCGAGAAGGTGGTCTCCACCGAACAGGTGCTCACCCCGGCCGTCGCCGGCCTGGTCCGCCAGGTCGCCGACCACTATGCGGGGAGCTTCGCCGATGTGGTCCGGCTGGCCGTGCCGCCCCGGCACGCCGCCACCGAGCGGGCGACCCCGCCGGAGCGGGAGGCGGTCACCCCGCAGCTCACCGCGCACCCCTTCGACGCCTATCCGACCGGGTCGGAGCTGATCGCGGCGCTGCGGGCCGGGCACAGCCCACGGGCCTGCTGGCAGCTGGCGCCGGCCGCCGCACCGGCCGGGGACTGGGCGCAGGGCCTGGCGGTCGCCGCCGGGGCGACGCTCGAGTCAGGCCGCGGTGCGCTGATCGTGGTGCCGGACGCCCGTGACCTGGAGCGACTTCGGGCCGCCTGCGACCGGGTCGTCGGCAGCGCCGGTTATGTGGTGCTGAGCGCCGACAGCGGGCCCGCAGCCCGCTACCGGGCCTTCCTGGCGGTGTTGCGGGGCGAGGTCCGGCTGGTGATCGGGACGCGCGCCGCGGCGTACGCCCCGGTCCGGGATCTCGGGTTGGTCGCGATCTGGGACGACGGCGACGATCTCTATGCCGAACCGCGCGCCCCCTATCCGCACACCCGGGAGGTGCTCGCCCTGCGGGCCGCGGCGGAGGGTGCGGCGTTCCTGGCGGCGAGCTATGGGCGTTCGGCCGAGATCGAGCAGCTGATCGAACGGGGGTGGTTGCTGCCGTTGGCGCTCACCCCGGCCGCCCAGCGCCGCCGCGCCCCGGGTGTCCGGTTGGCCGCCGACAGCGACTGGGAGCTGGAGCGCGACCCGATGGCGCGCGCGGTCCGGTTGCCGCACCAGAGTTTCGAGACGATCCGGGCGGGGCTGGCTCAGGGGCCGGTGCTGGTGCAGGTGCCGCGCGCGGGTTATCTGGTGGTGCTGGTCTGCGACACCTGCCGGGAGCCGGTGCGCTGCCCGCACTGTGCCGGCCCGATCCGCGCCGGCTCCCGGAATGCGGGCTGTGACTGGTGCGGCCGGCCGATCGTCGACTGGCACTGCCCCGAGTGCGGCGGCCGGCGCTGGCGGGCACCCGTGGTCGGGGCGACCCGGACCGCTGAGGAGCTGGGCCGGGCCTTCCCCGGTACGCCGGTGGTGCAGTCCTCGGGGGAGAAGGTGCTGCCGCGGGTGGCCGACGAACCGGCGCTGGTGATCGCCACGCCGGGGGCCGAACCGGTCGCCGACGACGGATATGCGGCGGCGCTGCTGCTCGATGCCGAACTGTTGCTCACCCGGGCCGATCTGCGCGCCGGCGAGGAGGCGCTGCGGCGCTGGCTGAACGCGGTCGCCCTGGTCCGCCCGGGGGAGCGCGGTGGCAGCGTGGTCGCGGTCGGCCCGACCGATGCGGCCCCGCTGCAGGCGTTGGTACGCAGCGATCCCGCCAGCTTCGCCGGCCGGGAGCTGGCCGAGCGCGCCGAGGCGCATCTGCCGCCGGTGGCGAAGCTGATCCAGATCGACGGCCCGCCGGAGGCGGTGCACGAGCTGCACGAGCTGGCCGAACTGCCCGCCGACACCGAGGTGCTCGGCCCGGTGGAGCGCCCCGGCACCGAACCTCTGGCCCGGCTCACGCTGCGCTGCCCGCCCGCGTCGGGGGCCGACCTGGTCGCCGCCGTGCGGGCCGCGATGGGCGTACGCTCCGCGCGCAAGTCCCCCGGTGCGGTACGCGTCAAGGTCGACCCCGTCGCCATCGGCTGACCTCCCCACGATCTTCACCCCACGATCCTCGAGTAGGTCGCGCAGCGACCGTGTAACCCCCACGATCCTCGAGTAGGTCGCGCAGCGACCGTGTCGAGAGGATCCCGTCAGGGGATCCCGGCAGGGCTCGCACGCAGCGGGCTCATCTCGACACGCGCGCCATTGCTGCGCTTCGCTGCGCATGGTGCGCTACTCGATGAGCGTCTGTAGGACACTGGCGTCGTGACGAACCAGCTTGCCGCCGACATCGACCGGATCGCCCGCGTGCACGGCGATTTCTTGCTCCGCTCGGGGCAGCGCACCGCCGAGTACTTCGACAAATACCGCTTCGAATCCGATCCGGTGCTGCTGCGCCGGGTCGCGGAGGCGATGCTGCCGCTGCTGCCGGACGGCACCGACCTGCTCGGCGGCCTCGAGCTCGGTGGCGTACCGATCGCGACCGTCGTCGGCCAGCTCAGCGGGCTGCCGGTGCTGTTCGTCCGCAAACAGGCCAAGACCTACGGCACCTGCCGGCTCGCCGAGGGCGCCGAGGTCGATGGCCGGCGGATCACCCTGATCGAGGATGTGATCACCACCGGCGGCGCGGTCCGGGACGCGACCGAGGCGCTGCGTGCCGACGGTGGTCTGGTCGATACCGTCGTCTGCGCGATCGATCGCAGCGAACCCGGTGGGAACCGGCTCGCCGAGGTCGGCGTACGCACGCTGAGCGTTCTCACCAAGGCGGATCTGGACGCCGTTCGTACCGCTGGCTGAGCGAGCCCAGCGAGTCGGAGCCGCCGGGTCGTCGCGGCGGGCGACTAGACTCACCGGAATGCGTCTCGTCGTTGCCGGTACCCCCGAGGTGGCCCTGCCCAGCCTGGAAGCCCTGGTCGCCTCCGAGCACGAGGTGGCGGCCGTGGTGACCCGGCCCGACGCACCCGCCGGACGCGGGAAGAAACTCGCCCCCAGCCCGGTCGCCCAGCGCGCGGCCGAGCTCGGCCTCGAGGTGCTCAAACCCGAACGTCCCCGCGATCCGGACTTCATCGAACGCCTCACCGCGATCGCGCCGGACTGCTGCCCGGTGATCGCCTACGGTGCGCTGATTCCCCAACAGGTGTTGGAGATCCCGCGCCTGGGGTGGGCCAATCTGCACTTCTCGCTGCTGCCGCGCTGGCGGGGCGCCGCCCCGGTGCAGCGGGCGATCATGGCCGGCGACACCGAGACCGGTGCCTGCGTCTTCCGGTTGGTTCCCGAACTCGACGCGGGTGATGTGTACGCCTCGCTGCGTACCGAGATCGGTGACCAGGAGACCGCCGGTGACCTGCTGGGTCGGCTCGCCGTCGATGGTGCCGGGTTGCTGGTCCGCGTGATGGATGAGCTGGCCGCCGGGACCGCGATCGCCGAACCGCAGCCGACCGCGGGGATCACGCTGGCCCCGAAGCTGACGGTCGCCGAGGCCGAGGTCGACTGGGGCGAATCCGATGCCCTGATCGACCACCAGATCCGCGGCTGCACACCGGCCCCCGGCGCCTGGAGCACCTTCCGCGGTGAGCGGTTCAAGATCCTCACCGCCCGCCCCGCCGGGGGCAGCCCGCTGCCGCCCGGGCAGTTGGCGGTGGCGAAGAAGTGGGTCCAGGTCGGCACCGGTGGCCGCCCGCTGGAACTCCTTGAGGTGCAGGCATTCGGCAAGAAGGCGATGCGGGCCACCGACTGGGCCCGCGGCGCCAACCTGACCCCCGGCGAGACCCTGGGCGGGGGAGCGGCGCGATGAGCGGTGGCCGGCGCGGACCCCGCGGCGTCCAGCAGAAACGCAGACCCCGTGTCGATCCCGCCCGTCGGGCGGCCTACGACGCGCTGCGCCAGGTCACCGGATCCGACGCGTACGCCAACCTGGTCGGCCCGGCCCTGCTCGCCGAACGCCGGATCACCGGGCGCGACGCCGCCTTCGCCACCGAACTGCTGAACGGCACCTGCCGGCTGATGGGCAGCTACGACCTGATCCTCGCCGCCGCCTCCGGACGCGATCTGAAGACCCTGCAGCCCGCCGTCGTCGACGTGCTGCGGTTGGGCGCCCACCAGGTGCTGTCGATGCGGGTACCGACCCATGCCGCGGTCGCCGCCAGCGTCGACCTGGCTCGTGCGACCGTGGGGGAGCGGGTCACCGGCCTGGTCAACGCGATCAGCCGCCGGGTCGCCGAACGGGATCTCGATGACTGGATCACCTTCCTCAGCAAGGATTCCGACGAGCTCGGTGCGCTGGCACTGCGCACCCACCATCCCCGCTGGATCGTCGAGGCGTACGCCGCGGTGCTGCCGGCCGACGAGCTCGAGGCGGCGCTGCGGGCCAACAACGAACCGCCGATCACCAGCCTGGCGATCCGGCCGGGACTCGCGACCGTCGACGAACTCGCTGGGGCCGGTGCCGAGCCGAACCCCGAGGTGCCGACTGCGGCGTACTGGAAGGGGAATCCGGGTGACCTGGCGGCGGTACGCGAGGGCCGCGCGGGCGTCCAGGATCCCGGCTCGCAGCGGGTGGCGCTGCGGCTCGCCGAGGCCGAGGCGCCGGCCGGGCCGTGGCTGGACTGCTGCGCGGGCCCCGGCGGCAAGGCCGCCCTGCTGGCGGGGTTGGCGATCCAGCAGGAGCAGCGCCTGTTGGCCAGCGAGCTGCAACCGCACCGCGCGAAACTCGTCGCGCAGGCGCTGCGGGCGTACACCGGGGAGAACCAGCCGGTGACGATCTGCGCCGACGGCACCCGACCGGCCTGGCCGGAGGCGAGCTTCGCCAAGGTGATGGCCGACGTGCCGTGCACCGGACTGGGCGCCCTGCGCCGTCGCCCCGAGGCCCGCTGGCGCCGCAGCCCCGACGATCTCGACGGTCTCATCGAGCTGCAGCGATCCCTGCTCCACAACGCGATCCGCTCGACCGGGCCCGGTGGGGTGATCGCCTACGTGACCTGTTCCCCGCACCGCCGGGAGACCACCGAGATCGTCGACGCCGTGCTCGCCGAACGCGACGATGTCACCCGGATCGAGCCGGATGTCCAGCTCTGGCCGCATCGCAACGGCACCGACGCGATGTTCTGCGCGCTGCTGCGCCGCAGCGCCTAGCATCGACCGTATGGACATCACCGACGAGCAATTCCGACGCTTCCTCGACCTGCTGGTGGACCGACTCGGGGAACCCACCCCCTCGGTGCGGATGTTCGTCGAGGGTGTTCGGGCCGGGCACATCGCCCGCACTGGCGAAGGCGGGCCCGGGACCACCGCGGAGACCCTGGTCGGTGATCTGGTCGGCATTCTGAGCGACTTCGAGCTGCGGATCCGGGCTCTGGAGGAGTCGGTCGGCTGATACGGCGGAATCGGGTTGACGCCGCTATGCCGAGACGCGTGACCGGCCCGCAGCAGCGAGGACGGCGGCCAGGCCCTCCCGCAGGTCGGTGACGAAGTGGTCGGGCACCTCCAGCGAGGCGAAATGCCCACCTGCCTGGGGTTCCCGCCAGCGAACGAGCTGCCGATAGCGCCGTTCGGCCCACGGGCGCGGGGTCTTCGAGCCGGCGTCGGCGGGATACATCGTGATCGCCGCTGGCACGTCGACGCGCAGTTCGGGGTCCAGCGAGTTGTGGCTCTCGTGGTAGATCCGGGCCGCCGAGGCACCGGTTCCGGTCAGCCAGTAGAGGGTGACGTTGTCCAGCAACCGATCCCGGGAGACGCGCTCGAACGGGCTGTCGGTGGTGTCGGACCACTCGGCGAACTTGTCCAGGATCCAGGCGAGCAGCCCGACGGGTGAGTCGACCAGCGAGTAGCCGATCGTCTGCGGGCGGGACCACTGCTGCTTGGCGTACGCCGAACGGTTGCGCCAGAAGTCGGTGTGCTCGTCCACCCAGCGGCGCTCGTCGGCGGTGAGTCCATCGGTCGACAACCCGGGCGGCCCTTCGGCGAAGGTGGTGTGGATGCCGAGCACCTGCTCGGGGAACCGGCCGCCGAGAATCGTGGTGATCGGGCCGCCCCAGTCGCCGCCGTGGGCCAGAAATCGTCCATATCCGAGCCGGCCCATCAACTCGACCCAGGCGGCCGCGATCTTCTCGGTGCCCCAGCCGGCCGTTACCGGTCGATCGCTGAAACCGAAGCCCGGCAGCGACGGCGCCACGACGTGGAACGCCGGCGCAGCGGGGTCGGTCGGGTCGGCCAGCTCATCGATGACGTCGACGAACTCGGTGACGCTGCCCGGCCAGCCGTGGGTGAGGACGAGGGGAGTGGCATCGGTGCGCGGTGACCGGCGGTGCAGGAAGTGGATCCCCAGATCGTCAATCCTGGTGCGGAACTGGCCGATGTCGTTCAGTCGCTGCTCGAACCGCCGCCAGTCGTATCCGGAGCGCCAGTAGTCGAGCAGGTCTGTCAGGTCGGTGAGCGGAACACCCTGGCTCCAGCGCTGCCGGCCGGTGGCCCGGGGGACGGTCTCGCGCTCGGGGAGGCGCGCCGCCGCGAGTCGGGTACGCAGGTCGTCGAGGTCGGCGTCGGCGATCTTGGCCTCGAACATGTGCACCTGGTCGGTCGTTGCGGTCATCGGGTCCCCCTGAATTGTGAACCGGCTAAAACGGTTCTATCACGGCTCTGGGGAACCGACAACCGGCTAAGCTGGTTCCATGTCCGAGTTCCCCGACTTCCGCCTCGGTACGGTGCTGGCCACGAGCTTCACCGGGACCCTCAGCGAGCGACAGGGCGATCCGGTGGAGCGCATTCCGACACCGGGGCGACTGATCGACTGGTTCGCGGTGTACGGGTTGACCGTCGACTCCTGCACCGCCACCGAGCTGACACACGCCCGAGAACTCCGCGAAGCCATCCATGCCGCCGCGACGGCGGCCGCCAACCGGGACGACCTCCCCGAGGCCGCCGTCCGGATCATCAACGAGCACAGCATTCGCGGCCGAGGCGCGCCGGTGCTCACCGACGCCGGCGAGCGGAACTGGCGGCTCGAATCGGGCTCCGTCGCGGACGCGCTGAGCGTGGTGGCCGCCGACGCGGTGAGCATCATCAGCGGCGAGCGGGACGGTCGGATGGCGCTGTGCGCCTCACCGACCTGCCGCGCCGCCTTCTTCGACACCAGTCAGAGCCGTACCCGCCGCTGGTGCGATATGAACACCTGCGGCAACAAGCAGAAGAAGGCCCGTTTCAAGGCGACCCACTGACCGGCCGGGCACGAAGCGGTGGCCCGGTGTGGCGCCGGCTCATCTCGACACGGCAGCCATTGCTCCGCTCCGCTGCGCATGGCGGCCTACTCGATGAGCACAGGGCTCAGCCGGCGAACTCCTCCGCGGTGGCGAAGGAACTCTGCGTACCGCGCCTGGTCACCGAATCGGCGGCGTACCGGTTGGCGAACTCGATCGCACCGCCGACGTCACCGTCGGCGGCGTACCGGTGCGCGAAGGCGCCGATGAAGGCATCGCCCGCACCGGTCGAATCCGCTGCCTGCACGGTGATTCCGGCGATGTGCTCGACACCGTCGGCGGTGCAGCGCAGCACGCCGCGCTCACCGAGGGTGACCAGCACCTCGCGTACCCCCTTGGCGAGCAGGGTCTGCGCGGCCGCCTCGATCTCCTGGAGGGTCTCCACGGGCATTCCGGTGAGCAGTGCCAGCTCGCTCTCGTTCGGTGCGAAGAAGGCGCACCGGGCCACCTGGTCGAAGTCCAGCTCGGCGTTGGCCGGTGCCGGATTGAGCAGCACCGGTACGCCCAGTTCGGCGCCCAGCTCGATCGCGGCGTACACCGTCGGCAGCGGGATCTCCAACTGCAGCACGATGATCGCCGCCTGTGCGATCCGCGACCGCGCCGCCTGCACGTCACCGGGAGTGAGCGCCTCGTTGGCACCGGGCACGATGACGACGCGATTCGAACCGTCCGGTTCGACGAAGATCGGCGCCACCCCCGACGGCCCCTCGGTGACCGTCACATCACTCGTGTCGATGCCGTTGGCCCGGAAGTTCGCCAGCGTCTGCTCGCCGAAGGAATCGGTGCCGACCTTGGCGACCATCACCACCTCCGAACCCAGCCGGGCCGCCGCGGTCGCCTGGTTGGCGCCCTTGCCGCCGTGTCCCATCGCGAACGAGGGTGCGGCGATCGTCTCCCCGCGTTCGGGCATCCGGTTCAGATAGGTGATCAGGTCGGTCATGATCGACCCGATCACCGCGACCGTGGCCATCAGGCGTGCACCTCGCCGCGGGCCTCCTTCGCCCGATCCAAGCGGTTCTGGAAGACGAAATAGACCATGATGCCGAGGAAGCAGAGCGCCGAGACGACGAACGAGCGCTGCAGCGATCCGAGCTGATCGGACACCCAGCCCTGGATGACCGGGACGATCGCGCCACCGACGATCGCCATCACCAGCACCGCGCCACCGGTCTCCTGGTAACGCTTGTCCTCGATGGTGTCCAGCGTCTTGCCGAAGATCGTCGGCCAACCCGGGCCCATCAGCAGGTTCGAGGCGACCACGAACCAGATCGCGATCGAGGACGGGGCGAAGGAGGCGGCGAACAGCAGGATCGCACCGATGATGCAGTAGACGATCAGCACCCGGGCCGCGGAGAACTTCGCCATCAGGAAGTTCGCCGGCAGCTTGCCGATCAGGAAGCAGGCGAATCCGGCGATCATGTAGTTCGTGGCGGACCGCTCGTTCAACGTCGGGTCCACGGTGAGCGCGAGCCTGATGGTGAAGGACCAGACCGCGGTCTGCAGACCGACGTAGAGGAACTGGGCGACGATTCCGCTCAGATAGGGCTTGTTCCGGCTCAGGTAGCGCAGCGTCTCACCGAGTCCGGCCTGGGTCTTCTCGGCGCCGGCCTCCTGGGTCGGCCGCGCCTTGGGGTATTCGGTGATCAGGAACAGGATGAACAGGCAGATCAGGACGACCAGGATGTACTTGTAGGGCAGCAGGGTGTTCTGCAGCAGCTGCTCGCCGAGCGCCTTCTTGGCCGCCGGGTCCGGTGCGGCATCCATCTGCGCCTGGATCGAGTCACCGGAGCTGAAGATCAGGTACTTGCCCATGATCACGCCGAGCAGGTTGCCGATCGGGGTGAAGGTCTGGGAGATGTTGAGCCGCAGCGTGGAGGACTGCTTCGGGCCGAGCATCGAGGAGTAGGTGTTGGCGCTGGTCTCCAGGAAGCTCAGGCCGATCGCGATCGCGAAGATGCAGAACAGGAACATCCCGTAGGTGGCGAGCGTGCTGGCCGGGAAGAACAGTGCACAGCCGATGATGTAGACGGCCAGACCGATCAGCACGCCGACCTTGTAGGAGGTCCGCCGGATGATCCGCGAGGCCGGGATGGCGATCACGAAGTAGCCGCCGTAGAAGGCCGACTGGACGAAGGCGCTGGCCGCGTCGGAGAGCGCGAAGACGTGCTTGAACTGGGTGATCAGGATGTCGTTCAACCCAGCCGCCGCGCCCCACATCGGGAACAGCAGCGAGAGCAGCAGGAACTGGAACAACGGGATCTTGTCCAGATATCCGTCCGGGAGCTGTTTGGCCGGATTCTTGATCAGCATGGGTCGAGCCTGGCTTTCTGTTGGCGTCATTGCGGTGTCAGCCGAGACAGTTCATCACACCATTCGCCGGTGGCAACGGAGGGCTCGCCACCAGTAGCCTTGCTGCCTGTGAGAATCACGCCGAGCATCCTGAACGCCGACTTCGCCAACCTGCAGCGCGAGATCGAGCGCATTCCCGACGCCGACCTGCTGCACATCGACGTGATGGACAACCACTTCGTACCGAATCTGACCATCGGTCTGCCGGTCGTCGACTCGCTGCTCAAGATCACCGAGAAGCCGCTCGACATCCATCTGATGATCGACGATCCGGACCGCTGGGCACCGGGATACGCGGAGGCGGGTGCGCGCTCGGTCTCCTTCCATGCCGAGGCGGTGAAAGCCCCGGTACGCCTGGCGCGCGAGCTGCGTGCCCAGGGTGCGCGGGCCTCACTGGGGTTGAAACCGGCGACGCCGATCGAGCCCTACCTGGATCTGCTCACCGAGTTCGACCAGATCCTGATCATGACCGTCGAGCCCGGTTTCGGCGGGCAGAAGTTCCTCGATGCGATGCTGCCGAAGATCCGGCGTACTCGGGAGGCGGTCAAGGCCACCGGCGCCGACATCTGGATCCAGGTCGACGGGGGAGTCTCGGAGTCCACCATCGCGCAGTGCGCCGAGGCCGGTGCCGACACCTTCGTCGCCGGGTCCGCGGTCTTCTCCGCCGAGAACCCCGACGCGATGGTCAACGCCCTGCGGGACAAGGCCGTCGCCGCCTGCCACTGAGGGTTCGACGTTCATCGAGTAGGTCGCGCAGCGACCGTGTCGAGAAGACAGGCCGGGCTGGTTCATCTCGACACGCAGCCCATTGCTCCGCAAGCTCCGCATGGGCTGCTACTCGATGAGCGCTACGGGTCGTTGCGGCGGCGGAGGTAGCGTTCGAACTCGGCGGCGATGGCGTCGCCGGAGGCCTCGGGGAGTTCGGTCTCGTCCTGGTCGGCCTCCAGGGAGGCGACGTAGGAGCTCAGCTCGGCGTCGTCGTCGATGAGCTCGGCGACCCCGCGTTCCCAGGCCCGGCCCAGCTCCGGGAGCTCGCCCGGATCGATGGTCACCTCGGCGAGATCCTCCAGCCGGTGCAGCAGCGCCAGCGTCGCCTTGGGGTTCGGCGGCTGGGCGACGTAGTGCGGGACCGCGGCCCACAGGCTCGCCACGTCCATCCCGGCGTCGGTGCAGGCGGCGCTGAGGACACCGGTGATCCCGGTCGGCCCCTCATAGGTCGACCGGGACAGGCCGAGCCGCTCCCGCACCCGCGGATCGGCGCTGCTCCGCGACACCGGTACCGGCCGGGTGTGCGCGTTGTCGGCGAGCAGGGAGCCGAGCACGACCACCAGCGACGGGTGCGCCGACCGCAGCGCGGAGACGATCTGGGCGGCGTACGAGCGCCAGCGCATGTTCGGCTCCGGCCCGGTGATCAGCACCAGATCGCGCTCACCGATCCGCCCGATCCACACATCGGTACGCGGCCAACTGATCCGGTCGCCGTCCTCGCCCCGGGAGACCATCGGCCGGTTCACCTGGAAGTCGTAGTGGTCCTCGCCGTCCAGGCTGAACAGCAGATCCGCATCGGACACCTCGATCAGGTGGAGAACCGCGTCGGTGGCCGCCGAGCCTGCATCGTTCCAGCCGCTGAATGCGAGCACGGCAACGGGATCCTGCAACTCCCGCAGGTTGGAGATGGCGTTGTGGTCACGTGCCGGCATGCCGACCACTGTACTGCCGAGTGCCAGTGCGAATGGCTCAGTCCTCCGGTTCGTAACCCAGGTTGGGCGACAACCAGCGTTCCGCCTCGGCCAGCGTCCAGCCCTTGCGCTCGGCGTACGCCTCCACCTGATCCTTGCCGAGCCGGCCGACGACGAAGTACCGCGACTCCGGATGGGAGAAGTACCAGCCGCTGACCGCGGCACCCGGCCACATCGCCATCGAATCGGTCAGCTCGATCCCGGTCTGGCCGGTCGCATCGAGCAGATCGAACAGGGTGAGCTTCTCGGTGTGATCCGGGCAGGCCGGATAACCCGGCGCCGGCCGGATGCCGCGGTAGCTCTCGGCGATCAGCTCCTCGTTGGAGAGCTTCTCATCGGGCGCGTATCCCCACAGCTCCTCCCGGACCACCGCATGCATCCGCTCCGCGAACGCCTCGGCGAGCCGGTCGGCCAGCGACTCCAGCAGGATCGCGCTGTAGTCGTCCAGCGCCTCCTTGAACTCGGCGATCTTCTCGGCCGACCCGAGCCCCGCGGTCACCGCGAACCCGCCGACATAATCGGGCAGCCCGGTCTCCTTCGGCGCCACGTAGTCGGCCAGCGAACGATGCGGTACGCCGTCGCGGTGATGGCCCTGCTGGCGCAGGTGGTGCAGCACCGTGCGCACCTGCTGACGCGACTCGTCGGCGTACACCTCGATGTCGTCACCGACCGCATTCGCCGGCCAGAAACCGACGACCCCGTTGGCGTGCAGCCAGCGCTCCTCGATGAGCCGATCCAGCATCGCCTGCGCGTCGTCCCACAACTTGCGGGCGGCCTCCCCGCTCGCCGGATTGTTCAGGATGTCGGGGAATCGGCCCTTCAGCTCCCAGGCGTTGAAGAACGGCTGCCAGTCGATGTAATCGCGCAGTATCTCCAGCGGATACTCGGTGAACGTCCGGGTGAACGAGGTGATCCGACCCAGATGCTCATCGAGCGCGCCGTCGTTGGCGACATCGCGGGCCTGCTGCAGCAGGAAACGCGGCCGGGGCGGACGATGCTCGCTCCAGTCGATCGGGGTACGCCCGGCCACGGCGTCCGCGTAACGCAGCAGCGGCCGCTCGTTTCCCTTGGCTGCATGGCGTTTCCGGATCGTCTCGTAATCGGCCTCGATGCCTTCCAGGAACTTCGGGCGACGTTCGTCGGACAGCAGCGCGGCCGCGGTCGGAACCGAACGGGAGGCGTCCTTCACCCAGACCACCGGCGCGTGGTATTTCGGGGTGATCTTGACCGCGGTGTGCGCCTTGGAGGTGGTCGCCCCGCCGATCAGCAACGGGATGTCGAACTCCTGCCGCTCCAGTTCCGCGGCCAGGTTGACCATCTCGTCCAATGACGGCGTGATCAGCCCCGACAATCCGATGATGTCGGCGTTCTCGGCCTTCGCGGTGTCGATGATCTTCTGCGCCGGCACCATCACCCCGAGGTCGATGACGTCGTAGTTGTTGCACTGCAGCACCACCCCGACGATGTTCTTGCCGATGTCGTGCACATCGCCCTTGACGGTGGCCATCACGATCTTGCCGTTGGTGCGTTCGGCATCACCGGGCCGGCGCTCCGCCTCGATGAACGGGATCAGGTGGGCGACCGCCTTCTTCATCACCCGGGCCGATTTCACAACCTGGGGGAGGAACATCTTGCCCGCCCCGAACAGGTCGCCGACCACACCCATGCCGTCCATCAGCGGACCTTCGATGACCGCCAGCGGCCGCTCCCCGGCCTCGGCCAGCTCGACCCGCAGTTCCTCGGTGTCGTCGACGATGAACTCGTCGATGCCCTTGACCAGGGCGTGGGTGATCCGCTCCCGGGCGGGCTGGCCGCGCCACTCCTCGGCGGCGGACTCGTCGGCCTTCTCGCCGCTGCGGTTGAATTCCTCGGCGATCTCCAGCAACCGCTCCGCCGCATCCGGGCGACGGTTCAGGATCACGTCCTCGATCCGCTCCCGGAGCCGTTCGTCGACCTCGTCGTAGACCGCCAGCGCACCGGCGTTCACGATGCCCATGTCCATCCCGGCGGCGATCGCGTGGTAGAGGAAGACCGCGTGGATCGCCTCGCGGACCGGATTGTTGCCGCGGAAGCTGAACGAGACGTTGGAGACCCCGCCGGACACCAGCGCACCGGGCAGGTTCTCCTTGATCCACCGGGTGCCCTCGATGTAGTCGAGGCCGTAGTTGGCGTGCTCCTCGATCCCGGTCGCGACCGCGAAGATGTTCGGGTCGAAGATGATGTCCTCGGCCGGGAAATCGAGTTCGTCGGTGAGGATCTTGTACGCCCGCCCGCAGATCTCCTCGCGGCGTTCCAGGGTGTCGGCCTGACCTTCCTCGTCGAAGGCCATCACCACCACGGCCGCGCCGTATTTGCGGCACAGTTTCGCATGTTCGACGAAGGCGTCGACACCCTCCTTCATCGAGATCGAGTTGACGATCGATTTTCCTTGTACGCAACGCAATCCGGCTTCGATGACCTCCCACTTCGAGGAGTCGATCATCACCGGCACGGTGCAGATGTCGGGTTCGGAGGCGATCAGCTTGCAGAACCGGTCCATCGCGGCGATGCCGTCGATCATCCCCTCGTCCATGTTGATGTCGATGATCTGCGCACCGGCCTCCACCTGCTGGCGGGCGACGTTCAACGCGGTCGCGTAGTCACCCTCCTTGATCAGGCGGCGGAAGCGGGCCGACCCGGTGATGTTGGTGCGCTCGCCGACGTTGACGAACAGGGAGTCCTCGGTGACGTTCAGCGGTTCCAGACCGGACAGCCGCAGTGCCGGGCCGATGGTCGGCGGCACCCGGGGGTCGGTGTCCACGACGCGTTCGGCGAGCTGGCTGATGTGCTCGGGGGTGGTGCCACAGCAGCCGCCGAGGACGTTGACCAACCCGTCGGCGGCGAACCCGGCGAGCACCTCGGCCATCTCCTCCGGTGTCTGGTCGTATTCACCGAACGCGTTCGGCAGCCCCGCATTCGGGTAGCAGAAGGTGAAGCAGTCCGCGACCCGGGCGAGCTCGGCGGCGTACGGACGCATGTCGGCCGCACCGAGCGCACAGTTGAAACCCACCGCCAACGGGCGGGCGTGCCGGATGCTGTTCCAGAACGCCTCGGTCAGCTGACCCGAGAGGGTGCGCCCCGACGCGTCGGTGATGGTGCCGGAGATGAACACCGGCCAGCGCCGGCCGCGCTGCTCGAAGAGGGTTTCCAGGGCGAAGACCGCGGCCTTGGCATTGAGGGTGTCGAAGATCGTCTCGACCAGCAGCAGGTCACTGCCGCCGTCAACGAGCCCCTCGGCCTGTTCGAGATAGGCGCCGACCAGCTCGTCGAAGCTGACGTTGCGGGCACCGGGGTCGTTCACATCGGGGGAGATCGACGCGGTCCGGTTCGTCGGCCCGAGAGCGCCCGCGACGTAGCGCGGCCGGTCCTCGGTGGCCACCGCGTCACAGGCGGCGCGGGCCAACCGGGCGGATTCGTAGTTGAGCTCATAGCTCAGCTCCTGCATCCCGTAGTCGGCCATCGAGATCCGCTGGGCGCTGAAGGTGTTGGTCTCGATGATGTCCGCACCCGCGGCGAGATATTCGTCGTGGATGGAGCGGATCACCTCGGGCCGGGTGATCGACAGCAGATCGTTGTTGCCCTTGACATCGGACTCCCAGTCGGCGAACCGGTCGCCGCGGAACTCCTCCTCGGACAGTTTCTGCCGCTGGATGAAGACCCCCATCGACCCGTCCAGCATCAACACCTGCTCGGCCATCGCCGCGGTCAGGGCGGCGGTGGCATCGGGGCGGATCAAGGACTGGTCGCGTGTCTCGGGTGTCACACGCGCAAGGTCGGAGCGGCTGCTCACTTCGGTTTCCCTTCACAGGAGTTTGCGCAGATCGGAGCGATTCTAGGTGAGCGGGTCAGTCATCTCGGCCCGCGTCCGAATCGGGCCGTCGCCGATCCCGGGTGAACCAGAGCCCGAGCACCAGGATCAGGAGCAGAGCCGCGATCAGGTTCTGCAGGATGGTCGGCCAGGGTTGGATGTCGAGCGTGCCGCCGCCACGACGGTCCAGAGCGACCACCGCCGGTGCCGCCAGGAGCGGAAGCAGACTCCAGGGATCGGGGCGACGGCCCAGGTGACCGGCCGAACCGAAGGCCAGCGCGGCCGGGATGGCCAGGATCATCCAGACGGCGAGGAAGCCGTGGGCGAAGTCATCGGTGCGCCCGCCGATCCAGAACGCCAGCAGCGCCCACGCCCACTGGGTGCCGAGCAGGGCGCCCAGCAGCCGCAGGGCCGGCACCCCGCCGGGCCGCAGCGGGTGCCCGCCGTACTGGGCGCCGAAGACGTTCACCAGCGAATTCAACGCGCCGAGTGCACAACCGATCACCGCGCACCACACCCACCAGCCGACCGTGGCGGAGGTGCGCATCACGGCACGCTAGCCGGGCCGAGCTGCGCGACCGGGTTGCGACCCGCGCCCGCGCCGGCTTTGCCGGGCCTCGGTTCTCTGGAAAACTGGCGGCGCCATGACGAACGACGCCCCGACGCCGACCGAGGCCCCCGCCGCCGGTTCCCGCGACTCCTCGACCGATCCGCTGCCCGCCGCCGTCCTGTGGGATTTCGACGGCACCCTGGTCGATTCCGAACCCATCTGGATGCGGATGGAGCACGAGCTGGTCGCCGAGTGGGGCGGGCAGTGGAGCGACGCGCAGGCGTACCAGATGGTCGGCAACGATCTGCGGGAGAGCGCCCGGCACCTGATCGCCGCGAGCGCCCGCGACGACCTGACCATCGACGGTGTGGTCGCCGCGCTGGTCTCCCGGGTCGCCGCCGAACTGCGCGACGGCCCGATGCTGGAGCTGCGTCCCGGTGCGGGGGAGCTGCTGCAGCAGTTGGCCGCGGCCGGGGTGCCCTGCGCGCTGGTCTCGGCCTCCTATCGCGAGGTGCTGGAGGCGATGCTGACCCGGCTGCCGGCGAACCCGTTCGTCGATGTGGTCGCCGGGGACGACGTCACCCACGGCAAGCCCCACCCCGAGCCCTATCTGACCGCGTGCGCGCGCCTGGGCGTACGCCCGGAGGACTGCGTGGTGCTGGAGGACTCGAACACCGGCGCCGATTCGGGCAATGCCGCCGGCGCGGTGGTGCTGGTGATCCGCAACCACGTCCAGGTGCCGCCCGCCCCGCGCCGGGTGCTGCTGGACACGCTGGCCGGCGTCGGACCCGCCGAGCTGGCCGGCCACCTGGCCCGGGCGCGGGGGGAGCGTTGAGCAGCTGGGGGCGCCGACTCGGCGCGCTGCTCGCCGCCGGCGGCGTACTGCTGGCCACCGGGTGCACCGCCACCGAGACCAAGGCCGCGCCGACCGGCCCCACCGACCGGCCGCCGACCTTCGCGACCACGGCCCGGGTGACCGACATCGACCCGGTCGCCGCCGTCGACGAGGGCTCGCAGATGTACGCCTACAACGTCTTCCAGCGGTTGATGACCGTGCAGATCGGCAGTGCTGCGCTGAAACCCGACCTGGCCTCCGAATGCTGGTACATCGACCCGCTCACCTATTCCTGCGCCGTCGGCCGGAACCGCAGCTTCACCAGCGGCCGCACGCTGACCAGCGCCGATGTGAAGTTCTCCCTGGACCGGGCGATGCGGCTCGCCGACCGCGTCCCCGGATCCTCGGCTCGGATGCTGGACAGCATCGCCAGCGTCGAGACGCCCGAGGAGCTGCGGGTCGACATCAAGCTCAAATACCCCGACAGCAACATCGGGTACGCCCTGGCCTCGCCGGCGGCCTCGATCGTCGACTCCCGGACGTTCCCGGCGGATGAGCTGCTGGCGCAGAACCAGATCCCGGTCGGATCCGGCCCCTACATCCCCAAGGCCCGCTCGCTCGATGAGCTGGTGCTGCAGCGCAACGGCCGCTACGGCGGCGCCAACGGGGGCCACTTCAACGAGGTCACCGTCAAGACCTACAGCAGCCTGGAGCTGATGAACCGCGCCATCGCCACCGGCACGGTCGACCTGCTCTGGCGGGTCGGCGCCCCGCCGCAGACCGCCAGCACCACCTATGTGCCGAAGGTGCTGCCCGGCGCCGATGTCTCCCGGTTGGTCTGGAACCCGACCTCGCCGCAGCGCACCGATGCCGGGCTGCGGCAGCGGGTCGTCGCCGCGACCTCCGAACTGCGGACCCTGCGTCGGCTGCTGCCCGCCGGCGTCGACTCCGGTGTCGACACCTTCCCCGCCGGGCCGGTCGCCGCGCCCGAGGGCCCGGCGCAGCAGGTGAGCCTGGCGGTCGCCAGCCGCAACGATCTCGCGCTGTCGCTGCTGCCGAAGGTGCAGCAGGCGCTCGAGCAGGCCGGACTGCGGGTTTCGGTGGTGGAGAATCCCGGGGCCGCCGATCTGCTGCTGGATGCCGGCAGCACCTACACCAACACCCCGGTCGCCTGGCTGCAGGACTGGTGGGACAACCCGCTGCCGGGCCAGGAGCAGCGCAACAAGGAGCTGCTGCAGGCCTACCGCACCGCGCCCGACGTGCCGGCGCGGAACCGTGCCTCCCGGGCGATGCAGGAGGCCGCGACCGCCGATGCGACCGTGCTGCCGCTCACCCAGGCCGACCGGACCATCTATCTGATTCCGGCGATCACCGTCGACGAGCAGTACAAGAACTGGCTCGGTCCCGGATTCCAGCTCGGTGTCTGGGGGTGGACCACGTGAGCGAGCCGATCGAACAGCCCGAGCCCACCGGCGTACCCGACTATTCCGGGGTGCGCTCCGGCCCGCTGCAGGCGGGGGAATGGGTGCTGCTCACCGACCCCAAGGGCAAGAAGAAGTCGGTCCTGCTGGAACCGGGGAAGTCCTTCCACACCACCAAGGGCGGGGTCAGCCACGACGACCTGATCGGCGGCCCCGACGGGGTCGTGGTGCGCTCGGTCGGCGGCATGCAGTTCCTCGCGCTGCGGCCGCTGCTCGGTGACTACACGGTCACGATGCCGCGCGGTGCCGCCGTGGTGTATCCGAAGGAGGCCGCCCAGATCGTGATGGGCGCCGACATCTTCCCCGGTGCCCGGGTGCTGGAGGCCGGGGTCGGCTCCGGCGCGCTCACCCTGACCCTGCTGCGGGCGCTCGGCCCGACCGGGCGACTCTGGTCCTTCGAGCGGCGCGCCGACTTCGCGGAGATCGCCCAGCGCAATGTCACCACCTGGCTGGGTGCGGAGCATCCCGGCTGGTCGGTCGAGGTCGGGGACCTGGTGGAACGGCTGGAGGCCGAACCCGAACTGGCGCCGGAGCTGGACCGGGTGATCCTGGACATGCTGGCGCCCTGGGAGTGCGTGGACGCGGTCGCCACCCGGCTGGTACCCGGTGGGGTGCTCTGCTGCTACGTCGCGACCACCACCCAGTTGGGCCGGGTGATGGATCAGATCCGCACCCATACCGGTTTCACCGAACCGGAGGGCACCGAGACCATCGTGCGCGGCTGGCACGCCGAGGGGTTGGCGATCCGGCCGGCCCACGGCGCCTCCAGCCACACCGGGTTCCTGGTCACCGCCCGCCGGCTCGCTCCCGGGGTGACCAGCCCGTTGCGCAAGCGCCGGCCCGCCCCCGGGGCGTACGGTCCGGACTACACCGGCCCGCGCCCGCCCTGGGTCGAGCAGAACCCCAGCGCCCCGGACGCCGGCTGAGCGCCGCGCCCACCCGTGGGCCGAGCCAGCGCAGCGAGTCGAAGCCACCGGGATCCGGGATGCCGACCCGCGTTCGGAGAGCGGACGTGCCGTCCGGGGCCCCGGGGGCGCCGCGCTAGGCTCGTTCGTCTAGGAGGTGGCTCGTGACCGAGGATCGCTTCGACCAGGACCGGCTGGACGCTCTGACCACGGAGATCGCCGACCTGCGGGACCGGGTTTCCCGGCATCCCCGCGAGTTGTCGGCGCTGGAAAGGCGGCTCGCGGATGCGCGCGCCGAGGGCCGGCAGGTGGCCGCCCAGAACGAACGGCTCTCGCTGACGCTGCGCGAGGCCCGGGACCGGCTGGTCGCGCTCAAGGCCCAGATGGATGCGCTCGGCGAACCGCCGGTCGGTTTCGGCACCCTGGAGCGGCTGTTGCCGCCCGAACCCGGTGCGGAGCTGCGGCTGGCCGAGATCCACACCCAGGGCCGCAAGGTGCGCACCGCCATCGCCATGGAGGAGATCGACGAGGACGAACTGGTCCCCGGCACCCAACTGCTGGTCAACGAGTCGCTGCTCGTCGTCGGCATCGCCGACGGCTCCGCCGCCGGTGACATCGGCGTACTCAAGGACCTGCTGCCCGACGGTCAGCGCGCGGTCGTCGTCGTGCACGGTGACGACGAGCAGGTGGTACGCCTGTCCGGCGCGTTGGTCGAGGCGCGGCCGCGGGCCGGTGATCTGCTGCTGCTGGATCGGCGTTCGATGTTCGCCTTCGAGGTGGTGCCGAAGCTGGATGTCGAGGAGCTGGTGCTGGAGGAGGTGCCAGACATCGACTATGCCGCGATCGGCGGCCTGTCCAACCAGATCGAGCAGATCACCGACGCCGTCGAGCTGCCGTTCCTGCATCAGGACCTCTACGCGGCCTACGAGCTGACCCCGCCCAAGGGGGTGCTGCTCTATGGCCCGCCCGGCTGCGGCAAGACCATGATCGCCAAGGCGGTCGCGAACTCGCTGGCCAAGAAGGTGGCCGCCAAGGACGGCAGCGACGGGCGGGCCGGTGAAGAGGGCCGCAGCTTCTTCCTGAACGTCAAGGGCCCCGAGCTGCTGAACAAATACGTCGGTGAGACCGAGCGGCACATCCGGCTGATCTTCCAGCGGGCTAGGGCCAAGGCGAGCGACGGCTGGCCGGTGATCGTCTTCTTCGACGAGATGGATTCGCTCTTCCGCACCCGCGGGTCGGGTGTCTCCTCCGATGTCGAGAACACCATCGTGCCGCAGCTGCTGAGCGAGCTTGACGGTGTCGAGTCGTTGGAGAACGTGATCATCATCGGCGCCTCCAACCGCGAGGACATGATCGATCCGGCGATCCTGCGACCCGGGCGGTTGGATGTGAAGATCAAGGTCGATCGGCCCGACGCGGAGGCGGCCCGGGAGATCTTCGCCCGCTACTTCACCGAGGCGCTGCCGCTGGCCGAGGCCGACCTGAAGCGCTTCGGCGGTGATGCCGCACGGACCCGCGCGGAGATGATCGATGCCACCGTGGCGCACATGTACGCCGAGAACACCGACAACCAGTTCCTCGAGGTCACCTATGCCGGCGGGGACAAGGAAATCCTTTACTTCAAGGATTTCTCCTCCGGCGCGATGATCCAGAACATCGTCGGCCGGGCGAAGAAGTCGGCGATCAAGGAGAAGATCGGCGGCGGTTCCGGCGGGTTGCGGATGGAGCATCTGCTGCAGGCCTGCAACGACGAGTTCGGTGAGAACGAGGACCTGCCGAACACCACCAATCCCGACGACTGGGCGAAGATCTCGGGCAAGAAGGGGGAGCGGATCGTCTACATCCGCCCGCTCTTCACCTCCAAGCAGGTCAGCAGCCGCAGCATCGAGACCGCGACCAACACCGGCCAGTACCTCTGAGGCTCATCTCGACACGCTCGGCATTGCTCCGCTTCGCTGCGCATGCCGAGCTACTCGATGAGCGTTCCTCGGAGCTCAGGCGCTGGGACGGGCGCCCGGGATCGGACCCTGGCGGCGGTTCACCTCGCGCACCAGGAACACGATCAATCGCCACCCCAGCAGGAAAACCGCGAGCACCGAGGCGGCCACCATGGTGAATGACGGCTGCACGCCGACCATCGTGATCCGGCGGATCACCAGCCCGATCCCCACCGTGCACGCCCAGACCGCCAGGGCGGCGTACAGGGTCAAGGTGGTGCGCCAGGAACGCGACACCAGCCAGCCGATCGCCAGCCCGACCAGGAACGGCCAGGCGGTCTGGATCAGCCCCAGCGGGGTGATCGCCTGGGAGTGCGAGACGCGCATCGCGAGCGTGAACCCGAGCACCAGCAGCACGTCGACGAGAAGGCTGATCAGGGCACGCACGGGGCGAGTATAGGCTCGCGCCGTGACGCAACAGGTGTTCGGACTGGAGACGGAGTACGGCATTGCGGTGAGCGGGCACGGCCCGGCGACCGGGCTGCACCCGATGCACTGGGCGAACCTGCTGGTGCGCAGCTATGGCGAGCTCGCCGGGGCCGCGGAGCGCTGGGACTACGAGACCGAGGATCCGCTGGCCGATGCCCGCGGGTTCACCGTCGACCGCCGGATCGCCCACCCCGATCAGCTCACCGACGACGACACGATGGCGAACCTGGTGCTCACCAACGGCGCCCGGCTCTACGTCGACCACGCCCATCCGGAGTATTCGGGGCCCGAGGTGACCAGCGCCCGGGATGCGGTGCTCTGGGACACCGCGGGGGACCGGCTGGTCTGGCTCGCCGCGCAGAACGCCTCCGCCCGGCTCGGCCAGCCGCTGCGGCTGTGGAAGAACAACACCGACGGCAAGGGCGCCTCCTACGGCACCCACGAGAACTATCTGATGTCGCGGCAGACGCCGTTCCACCGCGTGGTGCAGCAGTTCAGCGCCTTTCTGGTCACCCGGCAGCCGCTGACCGGGGCCGGCCGGGTGGGGCTCGGCCAGTACAGCGAGGAGCCCGGTTTCCAGATCAGCCAGCGCGCCGACTTCTTCGAGGCCGAGGTGGGGCTGGAGACGACCCTCAACCGACCGGTGATCAACACCCGCGACGAACCGCACGCCCGGGCCCGCGAGTTCCGCCGGTTGCATGTCATCACCGGGGACGCCAATCGCAGCGAGTACGCCGGTTGGCTCAAGGTCGGCACCGCGGCCCTGGTGCTGGCCGCCATCGAGGCCGGTCTGTGCGCCGACCTGCCGCGGCTCGCCGACCCGGTCGCCGCCATGCACACCGTCTCCCACGATCTCGCGCTGAGCGCACCGCTGCCGCTGGCCGAGGACGCCGGCACCAGCACCGCGCTCGGCCTGCAACGGGCGTACGCCGACGCGGTCGCCGACCTGCTCGAATCCCGCGCCGACCTCGTCGGCCACCCCGAGGAGGCCGCCGAACTGCTCGCCGCCTGGCGGGACTGCCTCGATGCGCTGGAGCGCGATCCGATGGAGCTGGCGGATCGGCTCGACTGGGTCGCCAAGCTGAAACTGCTGGAGTCCTACCGGACCCGGGACCGGATCGGTTGGGACGCCCCCAAACTCGCCCTGATCGACCTGCAGTACGCCGAACTCGACCCGGCGCGCAGCCTCTATCACGCGCTGGTCGCCAAGGGCCGGATGCGCCGGATGTTCACCGACGAGCAGGTCGAACAGGCCCGGCTCACCCCGCCCACCGACACCCGGGCCTACTTCCGCGGGGAAGTGATGCGCCGTTACGCCGACCAGGTGGTGGCCGCCTCCTGGGACTCGCTGATCGTCGACGTGCCGAAACGCCGTTCGCTGCTGCGGATCCCGATGCTCGACCCGCTGCGCGGCACCCGCGAGCACATCGGCGCCCAGCTCGACGCCAGCGCCGACATCGGCCAGCTGGTGACCGCCCTCGGCTACTGAGCGCGGTTCCTCCCACGATCCCCGAGTAGCTCGCGCAGCGAGCGTGTCGAGGGGGCCTGATCATCTCAACACGCAATCCCGGCGGCGCTTCGCTCTGCCGGGATTGCTACTCGATGAGCGCAGGGGCGGCTGAGCGTGGCGGGTGCTAGCGCTAGGCTGGAAATCCGAGCCAACGGGCGAGGAGGAGAGATGAGCCAGTCACAGCATGAGAGCCGCCGGCCCGACGACGGCGGCGAGCCCGATGTGGGTCCTGCCGCGCAGGCTCGGCCCCAGCAGTCGGACGAGGAGTTCGACTCGCTGCTGGATGAGATCGACGGGGTGCTCGAGGTGAACGCCGAGGAGTTCGTGCGTTCCTTCGTGCAGAAGGGCGGCCAGTGAGAGGCGCGGCCGGGCTTCCCCCGGCGTACCTGCGGGCCGGTTCGTCCTCGTTCACCGAGTTCCTCGCCGACACCGCACCCGAGCTGCTGCCCGGGCGCCGGCACCAGGGGATGGCCGGCAACAGCGCCGGGGATCTCGCCCCGCACGGGACCACGATCGTCTCCGCGACCTTCCCCCAAGGGGTCGTGATGGCGGGTGACCGGCGGGCCACGATGGGCAACCTGATCGCCCAGCGCGACATCCAGAAGGTCTTCGCCGCCGATGAGTACTCGATGGTCGGCATCGCCGGCACCGCCGGTCTGGCGGTCGAGATGGTGCGGTTGTTCCGCGTCGAGCTGGAGCACTACGAGAAGATCGAAGGAGCGCCGCTTTCGCTGGACGGCAAGGCGAACCGGCTCGCCGCGATGATCCGCGGCAACCTCGGGATGGCGATGCAGGGGCTGGCGGTGCTGCCGTTGTTCGCCGGCTGGGACCACACCCAGAACCAGGGCCGGATCTTCTCCTACGATGCCACCGGCGGCCGCTACGAGGAGACCGCGTTCCACTCCGTCGGCTCCGGATCGGTGTTCGCGAAGGGCTCGCTGAAGAAGCTCTACGAACCGGATCTGGACGCCCTCGGCTGCGCCACCGCGGTGGTCCAGGCGCTCTACGATGCCGCCGACGACGACTCCGCGACCGGCGGTCCGGACATGCAGCGCCGGATCTTCCCGGTCGTCATGGTCGCCACCGCCGACGGCATCGACACCTTCGACGAGGACCGGATCGGTGAGGTCGTCGACCGGATTGTCGCCGCCCGGCGGGTGCGCCCCGACGGCCCCTCGGCACCGTTGCTCTGACCCGGGCCCCAGACCCCCACGATTGCTGACCCACAAGGAGTTCCCGCGATGAGCATGATGTACGTGGCACCCGAACAACAGATGAAGGACCGTGCCGATTTCGCCCGCAAGGGCATCGCGCGCGGACGTTCGGCGGTGGTGCTGCGTTATGCCGGCGGGATCTGCTTCGTCGCCGAGAACCGCTCCCAGGCGCTGCACAAGATCTCCGAGATCTATGACCGGATCGGGTTCGCCGCGGTCGGGCGCTACAACGAGTTCGAGAATCTGCGGATCGCCGGCATCCGGCACGCCGACATGCGCGGTTACTCCTACGACCGCGTCGATGTCACCGGCCGCGGCCTGGCCAACGCGTACGCCCAGCTGCTCGGTACGATCTTCTCCTCCAACTCCGAACTTCCTTATGAGGTGGAGATCGTCGTCGCCGAGCTCGGACAGACCCCGGAAGAGGACCAGATCTACCGGCTCACCTACGACGGCTCGGTCGGTGATGAGGAGCACTACGCGGTGATGGGCGGGCACGCCGAGGAGATTGCCAAGCTGATCGGGGAGCAGTACTCCGACGACGCCGATCTCTCCGCCTGTGTCCAGAACGCCGTCCGCGGACTGAGCCAGGACCGGGAACGGCTCGGGGTGGACGCGCTCGAGGTCGCGGTGCTCGACCGCTCCCGGCCGCAGCCGCGCAAGTTCCGCCGGCTCACCCGGGCGCAGGTGGCCGAAGCACTCGGCGACGCACAGTGAGTGACGAGCCGGATCCCTTTTCTGGCAGCGATTTCGGCCCGGTCCTGATCATCGGGGCCGGGCTGGTCGGTGCCTCGGTGGGGTGCGCGCTGACCGAGGCCGGGATCGAGGTGCATCTGCGCGATCAGGTGCCGAGCCATGCCCGGGTCGCCGCCGGCCGGGGCGCCGGCAGCGTCGAGCCGATCGACCCGGAGGCGGTCGCCCTGGTCGTGGTGGCCGTGCCGCCGCGGGTGCTGGCGCCGGTGGTGTCCGCGGCGCTGGACGAGTTCGGCAATGCCGTCGTCACCGATGTCGGCTCGGTGAAGGGTTCGGTCCTGCGGGATCTGGCGGCCCGCGGGCTGGAGCTGCGGCGTTACGTCGGTTCGCATCCGATGGCCGGTTCGCATCTGGCGGGTCCGGTCACCGCGCGGCCGGACCTGTTCACCGATCGCACGTGGGTGATCGCGCCGCACGCCACGGCGACCCCGGGGGCGATCGAGACCGTGACCAGGCTGGCGACCATCAGCGGGGCCAACCCGGTGGTGATGGACGCCGAGGAGCACGATCTGGCCGTCGCCGCGGTCTCCCATCTGCCGCATGCGGTGTCGGCGATGCTGGCCGCCGGGCTGACCGAGACCAAGCCGGCCCACCTGCAACTCGCGGGTCAGGGCGTACGCGATGTCACCCGGATCGCCGCCGGTGACCCGGACCTGTGGGATCAGATCCTCACCGCCAATGCGCCCGCCGTCGCCGATCAACTGGCCGCGCTGTCGACCCGGCTGGGGGAGTTGGCCGAGCGGTTGGCCGAGCAGCGGCCGGTCGACGATCTGCTCGCCACCGGCGTCGCCGGGACCCGCGCGATCCCCGGCAAGCACGGCCGGGTGCAGACCGAATACGCCCGGTTGATCATCGAGATCCCCGATGCCCCCGGCTCGCTGGCCCGCTTCTTCACCGACGCCGGCGCGGCCGGGGTGAACGTGGAGGACATCTCGATCGAGCACGACCCGGTCCGCGAGGTGGGCTGGTTGCAGGTCTCGGTACGCCCGGAGCTGGCGCCCGACTTCAGTGCGGCGATGTCCGATCGGGGCTGGCACCTGCACGAGGGGTAAGCATGCCTTGACATTCATATGAATGTGGGGGAATGTATTGGGCGTGGATGGATTCACGCTGATCGCCGACCCGACCCGCCGCCGGATCATGGACCGGCTGCGCCAGGGGGAGTGCGACGTGGCCGCGCTCGTCGAGCTCTGTGCCCTGTCGCAACCGCTGATCTCCAAGCACCTCAAGGTGCTCCGGGAGGCCGGCCTGGTCGACTCCCGCACCGACGGGCGGCGGCGGATCTACCACCTCACCGGGCGGCGTCCCGACGACGTTCTCGACTGGCTCGCGCCCTGGCGCGAGCTGTGGAGCGGCAGCTTTGATCGCCTGACGGCCGCCCTCGACACCGACGCCCGACGGGGCGGACAGGAAGGCTCATCATGACCACCAAGGACCCGAACATCACCGCAGCCATCGACGGCGAACCGGTCGCCGCGACCCTCGACCCGGCCGCCGACGGCTACACGCTGACCATGGAACGCCAGCTCGACCACCCGGTGGACCGGGTGTGGGCGATGCTCACCGATCCGGCCCAGTTGGAGCGCTGGTCGCCGATCGTGCCCGACCGCGCACTGGACTCGACCGGCCCCGCCAGCTCACGGGAGAACCCGGACGACGAGCCGGTGGACGTCGAGGTGCTGGAGGTCTCCGCGCCCACCCTGCTGGTGCACCGCTGGGGCCCGCACCGGCTCACGTGGCGGCTCACCGAGGAGGGTGACGGTACCCGGCTGCGGCTCGAGCACTGGTTCGCCGAGCGCGCGGAGGCGCCCAGCTTCGGCGCCGGCTGGCACGTCTGCTTCGGCGGTCTCACCGCGGCCCTGGCCCACCAGGAGGTCGGCCGCGCCGTCGGCCCACTGGCCCTGGACTACGGCTGGGAGCAGCTGCACACCCGGTACGCCGACCTGCTCGGCGTACCCACCCACGCCGGCTGAGGGGCATCACCCACCGCGACCCGGAGATCACCCTCCGAGCCGGTGCAAACCCTCGCCTTCGGCGCCGGTACCGCCTTGACTGCCGGTGTGGACCTCAGCGCGCTGTTGCAGCAACTGACCGATCAGATCATCGCCATGTCCGGCAGTCCACTGGTGCTGGTGGTGATCGCGGCCCTCACGATCATCGACTCGTTCTTCCCACCGGTGCCGTCGGAATCCATCGTGGTCGCACTGGCCGCGATCGCGGTGACCAGCGGCCAGCCACCGCTGTGGGCGCTCTTCCTGGTCGCGGCGGTCGCGGCGGCGATCGGGGACAACATCGCCTATCAGCTCGGCCGGTTGCTGCACCCCGGGGGTGATCGCGGCCCGCGGTGGCTGCGCGGACCGCGGATGACGCGCACCTTCGCCTGGGCCGCCCAGGCCCTGGAACGCCGCGGCGCGGTGCTGATCCTGGTCGGTCGGCACATCCCGGTCGGCCGGGTCGCGGTGAACATGACCGCTGGTGCCTCCGGTTATCCGCTGCGTCGCTTCGTGCCGCTGTCCGTCCTCGCCGGGCTGGCCTGGTCGGCGTACGCCGTGGTCATCGGCACCCTCGCGGGACGCTGGATGCACGACAACCCACTGCTCGGTGCGGCGATCGCCGTGGTCGTCGCGCTGATCCTCGGGGTGATCGTCGACCGGGTCGTCAGCGCGGTCCAGGGGCGCCGCGAACAGCGCCGTGCCAGACTGACCCGCGGCGTACCCGCATCGAACAACCGGTGACCACCGGTGAACGCTGCATGACATGTTGCGTCCCGGCGCGCCGCGCGGCCCGGGGCGCGGGGAAGGGATGATTACTGTGAGCGACGTGGAGACCGACCGGCCCCTGGTGGTGGCGATCGACGGCCCGAGTGGATCGGGCAAGTCGAGCACCGCGCGAGGCGTCGCCGAGCGGCTCGGGCTGGCCTATCTGGACACCGGGGCGATGTATCGTGCCGCGGCCTGGTTGGTCGCCGAGCAGGGGGTCACCGACCCGGCCGCGATCACCGAGCTGATCGGGGCCGCCGAACTGGACATCTCCACCGACCCGAAGGCGTTCCGGATCAGCATCAACGGCCACGATGTCACCGCCGCCATCCGCGAACCCCGGATCTCGCAGTTCGTCTCCACCGTCGCCACCATCCAGCCGGTCCGCGACATCCTGATCGCCCGGCAGCGCGAACTGATCGCCGCCGCCACCGGCGGCATCGTCGCCGAGGGTCGCGATCTGACCACCGTCGTCGCCCCCGATGCCACCGTCCGGGTGCTGCTGGTCGCCGACCCGCAGGCCCGGATCGCCCGCCGCGAGGCCGAACTGGCGGGTGCCGCGAACACCGCCGAGGTCACCGACCAGATCGTCCGCCGCGACCGCGACGACTCCACCGTGGCCGCCTTCACCGAGGCCGCCGATGGCGTCGCCGTGATCGATTCGACCCACCTGGGCCTGACCGAGGTGATCGATGAGATCAGCCGACTCACCGAACCACCGACCAGCTGAGAGGACCCCCGTGAGCGACAGCCTGGACATCCGGACCCCCGCCGAATCGGCCCCCGAGGCCCCCGTCCTGCCGAACCTCACGGATCTTCCTCGACCACGGATCGGGCTGCTCCGGGCGGTACGCCCGATGGGCGGCTTCCTCTTCGGCCGGGTCTGGAACATCAAGCGGCACGGGCTTGCCAACGTGCCGGCCACCGGCCCGGTGATCCTGGCCGCCAACCATCTCGCGGTGATCGACGGGCCGTTGCTGGTCGCGGTCACCCCGCGGCCGGCGTCGGCGCTGGCCAAGAACGAGCTGTTCGTCGGGACCCTGGGCCGGTTGCTGGAGGCGGCCGGTCAGATCCCGATCGACCAGTACCACCCCGACCACGGGGCACTGCGCCGCGCCGTCGGCGTACTGGAATCCGGGGAGGCGCTGACGATCTTCCCGGAGGGCGGCCGCGATCTCGGCGACCTCGCGCGGATCCGGCCCGGGGTGGCGTATCTGGCGATGGTGACCGGGGCGCCGATCGTGCCGGTGTCGCTGCTCGGGACCAGGCTGCCCGGACAGGGCGTCAAGGAGGTGCCGCCGCGGGGGAGCACGATCCATGTCAGCTTCGGTGCACCGTTGGAGCTGAATCGGGTGCTCTGGCCACGCCGCCGGGTGCCGCTCGCCGAGGCCACCGAACGCGTCCGCCAGCACCTGGTCCAGCACCTGCGCGCGAGCGAGGCCGCGACCGGGATGCCACTGCCCGGCGTACCCGGGGTGTCCTGACCCCGCACCGGTTGGACCGACCGGATAGTCTGGACCGGTTTCCTTGCCCGGTAGCGCGGGCGCGCGTTCCAGCAGAGTGAGGTGTCGATGTCCGAGAGCACGATCAAGCCGGTCGTAGCGGTGGTCGGGCGACCCAACGTGGGCAAGTCGACCCTGGTGAACCGGATCATCGGCCGCCGCGAAGCCGTCGTCCAGGACACCCCCGGCGTCACCCGCGACCGGGTCTCCTATGACGCGATCTGGAACGGCCGCGAGTTCGTCGTCGTGGACACCGGCGGCTGGGCCTCCGATGCGAAGGGGATGGCCGGCCAGATCGCCGAACAGGCCGAGCTCGCGATCGACGCCGCCGACGCGGTGCTGTTCGTGGTCGATGCCACCGTCGGCACCCTCGATGAGGACGAGGCCGTGGTGCAGGTGCTGCGCCGCTCCAACAAGCCGGTGGTGCTGGCGGCCAACAAGGTCGACGACCAGCGCACCGAGGGCGAGGCCGCCGCGATGTGGAATCTCGGCCTCGGCCAACCGTGGCCGGTGTCGGCGATGCACGGCCGCGGTACCGGCGATCTGCTGGACGCCATCCTGGAGGCACTGCCCACCGCGCCCGAGGAGGACTTCGAACCGGTCGGCGGTCCGCGCCGGGTCGCGCTCGTCGGGAAACCCAATGTGGGCAAGAGTTCCCTGCTGAACCGGCTCGCCGGGCAGCAGCGGGTGGTCGTCGACAATGTGGCCGGGACGACGGTCGATCCGGTCGATGAGCTGATCGAGCTTGACGGTGAGGTCTACAACTTCATCGACACCGCCGGCATCCGGCGCCGGGTCAAGGAGGCCTCGGGGCATGAGTATTACGCCTCGCTGCGCACCCACGGCGCGATCGAGCGCGCCGAATGCTGTGTGGTGGTGATCGACGCCTCCGAGCCGATCGCCGAGCAGGACCTGCGAATCCTTTCCAGCGTTGCCGATGCGGGCCGCGCGATGGTGATCGCCTACAACAAGTGGGACCTCACCGATGAGGAGCGGCGGCACTATCTGGAGCGCGAGATCGAGCGGGAGCTGTACGCCTTCGAGTGGGCCGACCGGGTCAACGTGTCCGCCGAGACCGGGCGGAACGTGCAGAAGCTCGGCCCGGCCATCGAAAAGGCCTTGGAGGGTTGGGAATCCCGGATCTCCACCGGCAAGTTGAATGCCTTCCTGGGCCGGATCGTGGCCTCCCATCCGCACCCGGTGCGCGGTGGCAAGCAGCCCCGGATCCTGTTCGGCACCCAGGCGCAGAACTGCCCGCCGACCTTCGTGCTGTTCACCTCCGGTGACCTCGAACCCGGTTACATCCGCTTCGTCACCCGCCGGCTGCGCGAAGAGTTCGACTTCACCGGTACGCCGGTGCACGTCGAGGTCCGGGCGCGGGCAAAACGCAAGAATCGCTGAACCCACGGTGGTTGAGCGAGCGCCAGCGAGTCGAAGCCACCACACGCCGGCTGAGCGAGGTACGAGTCGAAGCCTCCCCTGGCAGCTCCAGTTCGGGCTGCTCGCACTGATCTGGGGATCCAGCTTCCTGCTGATCAAGTACGGCCTGGTGGTGATGACCCCGCTGCAGCTCTCCGGGTTGCGGATCGTGTCGGGTGCGGCCGTGCTGCTGATGCTGGCGGCGCTGCGGCGTACCAGGTGGCCGCGGGAGGTGTCGACCTGGCTGCATCTGGCGGTCACCGGACTGTTCCTGTGCACGATCCCGTGGACCCTGTTCGCGTTGGCGGAGCAGCGGATCTCCTCGGCGCTCGCCGGGATCGGGAATGCGTCGACGCCGGTGTTCACCGTGGTGCTGTCGATGCTGTTCCTGCGCAGCGATCGGGTCACCGCGCGGAAGCTGATCGCGGTCGTCGTCGGGCTGATCGGCGTGGTGGTGATCCTGCAGCCCTGGCATGCGGTGGGCCGGCCCGATCCGGTCGGTTTCGCGATGGTGCTCGGCGCGTCGTCGTGCTACGCGATCGGCTGGGTCTACAACCGGCGGTATCTCGGCGGGCGCGATCTCGGCGGGTTGGCGCAGCCGACGGTGCAGTTGCTGCTCGCCTCGGCGCAGATGGTCGTGCTGTATGCGGTGGTCTCCGGGTTGGGATTCGCACCGCCGGTGTACCAGTTGAGTGGGACGGGGCACGAACGGCTGGTCGGGGTGCTGGCGATCCTGGTGCTGGGGATTGTCGGGTCCGGCATCGCGACGCTGCTGCACTACAACGTGATCCGTGCGGCGGGGCCGATCATCGGCACGATGGTCACCTATGTGATCCCGGTGGTGGCGGTGCTGCTCGGCGTGGTGCTGCTGGGGGAGCGGCTGCAGTGGCCGCAGCTGGTCGGGGCGCTGCTGGTGATGCTGGCCGCCCTGGTGACGCAATCGTGGTTCCTGGGGCGCCGAAAGGTGGCACGCTGATCCCATGGGGGATCGGCACGTTTTCGAGGACTCGCAGGATGAGCGCGGCTCGCGGCGCTATGCAGACGCGTATCTGGACGGGGACGGTCGGCTGGTGCTGAGCATCCACGACCTGGGCCCGGTGGTGGAGGACTTCTTCGGCTGCTTCGAGTACGAGTCGTTCACCACCTTCTCCGTCGAGCAGACCGCCCGCCTGCGCGCCGACCTCGGCGAGGACCTGATCGCGGCCATCGCCCAGCGGTTCGCCTCCCAGCGTGAGGTGGCGGAGTACGCCGCAGCCCTCGTCGGCTCCGGTGAGCACTGGAGCCGAACGGGGGACTGAGGCCACCGCCCACGTTCCCCGAGCGAGGAGCGCAGCGACGGTCCCCACGTTCCCCGCGCGAGGCCCGCGGCAAGGGTCCCTACGTTCCCGAGGGAGGAGCGAAGCGACGGTCACTCACGTTCCCCGAGCGAGGAGCGCAGCGACGGTCACTCACGTTCCCCGAGCGAGGAGCGTAGCGACGAGTCGAGGGGATTCGCAGCCCAGCCCCAAACTCGTGTAAAGTCTCTCTGGCTGTCCGCGGGCGGCACACAACTGAAGAACGGGCTGTAGCGCAGCTTGGTAGCGCACTTGACTGGGGGTCAAGGGGTCGCAGGTTCAAATCCTGTCAGCCCGACGTCTGCCCAGGTGAGAGATGGCTTCTCACCTGGGCACTATCGTTTCTGGGTCAAATGTGACCGCTTGAGTCACCGCTGGATCGTGGGCTGCCGCCTGTTCGTCCCTCTGCTGCGGGAGCTCACGCCGTGCCCCTCGGCTGGCTACGGGAGCGTCTTGGTGAGGTGGACGATCGAGTAGTCACCTGCGGGTGTCCTTCCCGTCTCGGCGTACCCGCTGCGCTCGTACAGGCGGATGTTCGCGCGACGGAGTGTTCACCGGTGAAGAGCTGCATCTCCCGCGTCTCCGGGGTCCCTTCCTCGCGGACACCGAGCGCCGCGACGTCCGGGTCGCCCACCTCGGCCCGGAGCTCAGCGAGGCTCTGTCTGAGCGGCGGCAGGTCGAGAGTCCTGGTGCGCCCGAGACTACGGTGACGTAGGCCGCGCGCCGAAGCGTAATGCTGCTGATCATCACGCGCCTCAAGTCGTACGGCGGCGCCACAGCAGCACCGCCAGCACGATGATCCCCACCACGAACAACGGGATCGTCGCGATGTCGGGACCGTTCAGATTGGCCACGTCGCCGACGTCCCGCAGGCCGAGCCCGCGCTGGGCGCCGGCGAAGAACATCGCGTTGTACCCGCCGTGCAGACCGATCACACCCCACAGATGCCCCTGCACCAGCACCAGCAACGCAGCGAAGACGGCGAAAGCGAGCACGAACACCGCGTACGTCGGCGTCAGGTTCGGGTTGCCCAGGTGGATCGCGACGAAGAACAGTGCCTGCACGGCGACGGCGACCGGCAGTCCGATCCACCAGGAGAGGCCGCGCAGCAGCAGGCCGCGGGCGACGATCTCCTCGCCGGCACCCTGCATCAGATAGGTCAGCAGATACAGCAACCCGATCAGCAGCAGGAGCCCGACACCGGGCCGCACGGCCGGCTCCACGGGCGCCACCCGGCCGGTGGACCAGGCGATCCCGATCCCCGCAGCACTGATCGCCGCGCCCGCGACCAGTCCGACAACCAGCGAGGCCCAGCGTGGTGGCCGGCTCAACCCCAGCGACACCAGGCCCACGCCGAGCCGGAACTTCAGATACAGCGCGATGATGCCGACGGTGGCGCCGACGCCCACCAGATAACCGACCAGGCGCGCACCCGAATCCGCGACCGTCCACGGCTGGGGGTCGGTGACGCCCGCAGCGATCAGCGGCAGCAACCCGATCAGATTGAACGCGAACCCGAACACCGACAGCACGCCAGCAAGGGCCAGGATCTCGACGACGCCAAGGATCCGTCGAGGCGTACTCGCTGCGGTCGCGGCGGCGGGGGAGTGTCGCGTGGAGTGATGCGGTGCTGCGGGGGTCATCCCGCCATCATGCCGCGCCGATCGGCGTCAGCGCCGTTCCTCGCCATGATGGTGTTCAGCATCACCCTCCTTGCGGCGCTCGTCCTGGGAACCCTCGCTGGGCCCCTCGACCTCGTCGATGGTCTCGCTCAGCCGCTCCTGCTTGCGCTCGCCCTGCTCCTCGCGGTTCTCGCGCATCTTGTCGAACTTGCTGTTCATCGGAGTCCTCTCGCTCGCGTGCCTCGTCCGGCCACCCTACGACCACCCCGTCGGCCGCGATCCTCAGCCCTGGATCCGTACCGGCCCCTGCCCCCGTGCACCCAGCGCGTCGTCGGGGTTCAACAGCAGACAGGCCTTCATCGACAGGCAGCCGCACCCGATGCAGCCGGTGAGTTCATGTTCCAGCGCCTCGAGCTGGTGGCGGCGTTCCTCGAGCTGGCGCTTCCACGCCCGGGACACCCGCTGCCAGTCGGCGTGACTGGGTGCACGGTCGTCCGGCAGACCGCGGAACACCTCGGCCACGTCGGCGAGCGGGATCCCGAGCCGTTTCGCGACCAGGATCAGCGAGATGCGGCGCAGCATGTGCCGTTCGTACATGCGTTGGTTCGTCGAGGTGCGAGTGCTGCGGATCAGTCCCTTGCGTTCATAGAAATGCAGCGCGGACGCCGGCACTCCGCTCCGCCGGATCACCTCGCCGATCGTCAACGGCTGGGACGGATCGATGCGGCGCACCGGAGGGCTCACCGGGCGCGTCCCGGTTTCGCGAACAGCAGGACACCGACCACCACCGACAGCACCAGACAGACCACGCCGACACCGATCTGGGTGAGATGCCAGGCTGCGGTGAACGCCTCGATCTGTACGCCTCGGACGGGACCCGGCGCCGCGTCGAGACGGCCCGCGGCGACACCGGCCGCACCACCGGGCTCACCCAGGCGCGCAGTGAGGAATCCCAACAGGGCCGCGCTGAATGCCGCGATCACCAGCGCCTCGGCAGCTCCCCGGAGCGTGTTCAGGAACCCTGCCGCCGTGCCGACCAGGCGTACCGGAACCAGCGACATCGCCTGCCCATCGGTGATGCCGAACGAGGACCCCATGCCGATCCCGACCAGCAGCAGCGGAACCGCGATCAGCGCGACGGTGTTCCTCGGACCCAGCAGCAGCAGACCGAAGTTGCCGACCACGACCATGAGCAGCGCGATCATGATCAGCATCCGCGCCGAAACCCCACGATTGACCAGGGTCACCGCCAGCATCGGTGCGACCAGCACGGGTGCGGTCAGCAGCAGCATCGCCACCCCCGAGACGACCGGCGCGTACCCGGCCACCGACTGCAGGTAGGTCGGCAGGAAAACCAGTACTCCAAGGAATCCGATCGAGGTGGTCAGCGTCGCCAGGCACCAGCCCATGAACCGGCGGTTCGCGATCAGCTCGGGTGCCAGCACCGGTGCCGGGCTCCGCCGCTGGACGACACCGAACACGACGAACGCCACCAGCGAACCACCGAGAGCGATCAGCACCCCCGGATGCCCCCAACCCATCTCCGGGCCCTCCAGCAGCGCGAACATCAGCGCACTCAGGGCGGCCACGAACAGCACGCTGCCGAGCCAGTCGGTACGCCCATCGCGGGCCCGCGATTCGGCCAGCCGCACTGCTCCCAGGGCGATCAGCGCGCCGAGGACCGCGAACACCACGAAGCTGCCCCGCCAGCCGCTGGCGGCGATCAAGGCACCGACCAGGGTCGGACCGATCGCGATGCCGACGCCGGCCATCGTCCCCATGAACGCGAACGCGCGATTCCTGGCCGCACCGTCGTAACTGGACGCGAGCAGCGCCCCGCCGGCAGCCAGCACCCCCGCGCCACCGATCCCGGAGACGATGCGCGCGATATCGATGACGACGATCGACCCGGCGAGCGCGATCACCAGGAAGCCCAGCGCGAAGATGGTCGCCGAGGCAACGAAGACGCGGCGCCGGCCCACCCGGTCCGCGGTCGCACCGGCGACCAGGGTCATCGCGGCGAAGGCGAGGTTGTAACCGGCGACCACCCAGTTCAGCGGCGAGCCGGAGGCGTTGAGATCCCGGCCGATGTTCGGCAACGCGATCGCGGTCCCCGAGATCGACATCGCCACCAGCGCGACGCCGACCAGCACGACCGGCAGGGTCAATCTGGATGGGGTGGCGGTGGCGCCGATCGGCGGCGTTTCGGTCGAGGTGCTGCTGGAATCCATGGCGAGCGTCCTTCCCGGCCAGGGCCGTGCGCCCCGGACAGTGACGACTCCAGCGCCTCAACCTTGGTTGAGGTCAACCCCTCCGGTGTTGCCCGATCCCAGCTGATCAGAGCACCACGCGGGCACGGGTCTCCGAGGGAAGTTCGCCGAAGCGATCCCGGTAGCTGGCCGCGAACCGGCTCAGATGGGTGAACCCGCAGTCCTGGGCGACCTCGGTCACCGTGCCCTGTCCGGCGAGCAATGCGCGCCGCGCCTGGTCCAACCGGAAGTCGGTGAGGAACGCCTTCGGTGAGGTGCCGTGGAACTGGGCGAAGGTCTCCTGCAGCCGGCGTACGCTCACCCCCGCATCCCGGGCCAGATCGGTGACCGTCAACGGCTCGGCGAAACGGAGTTCGATGGACTCCTCGGCGAGCCGCAGAATGCGCGGTCGAGGTGGCCCGTCGGGTTCGCGGAGTTCCTCGGAATAGTTGTGTGGTTGCGCATTCAGCAGCGCAACCACCAGGGTGCGGACGTATGGTTGCAGCATTCCCGGTGCCTCCAGCAACCCCGGTTGATCCAGTTCGCTCAGTAGGGTGCGGGCCAGGTTGAACCAGGTGGCGCCGAGCCCGTTGCTGAGCTGGAATTCCGGTGCGAACCGCAGCGGCTCGTCCGGCGGATGACCCAGCAGCGCGGTCAGTTCGCTCTCCACCAGCTCGCGGGAGAACTTGAGACCGACGACACCGGTCCCGTGCTGCCAGCGGTGCAGTGCGTGCCGTTCCCCGGGACTGTGCACGACCGCAACCCCCGGGCGTACGCGCACCTCACTGTCCCCGGAGATCGCACTGAGCGATCCGGTCCAGGCCAGGTTCACATGGAAGGTGGTGCGGTCGTTCTCGGGCAGGAACTGCATGTCGTGCGGCGGACGCACATAACCGATGGTGAAGTCGCGCCGATGCACCGCGTTGAGGATCGCCGTGTCCGGGGTGATGATGCCGCGCACCGGCTGCCGGATCCGGGTGGGGTAGTAGACCCGGTCCAGCAGCTCGGAGAACGGCTCGAACTCATTGCTCGCGCACAGCGTGAAGCGCTGCAGGGGGAGCCTGGCGGTCATCGTCGACCTCCGTTCGGTGAAGCCAGCCGGAGCCGGGAACTTACAGCTCGAGGACCAGCCGTGCGCACTTCGCCCGCGAGACGCAGATCATCATGCAGTCGTTCTCGGCCTGCTCGGCAGGCGTCAGCAGACTGTCGCGGTGGTCGACCTCTCCCGACAGTACGCCGGTCTCGCAGGTGCCACAGGTGCCCTCTTCGCAGGAGGATGGCACCTGCACCCCGGCACCGCGCAGCGTCTCCATGATCGAGACACCCGGTTGGACCTGGACGGTCATCCCGCTCTCGGCGAGCTCGACCTCGAAGGGCGAGTCCGGTCCGAAATCCTGTTCCTTGGCGTGGAACCGTTCCAGGCGCACCTGGCCCGCCACCCCGGCGCAGGATTCCTCCAGGGCGACCAGCAGCGGTTCGGGTCCGCAGCAGTAGATCAACCCGCCGCTACGCCCGCGGTCGCGGACCGCGGCCAGATCCAGCAGCCCCACCTCGTCCTGCGGCTGCAGGCGTACCCGATCCCCGTACCGCGCCACCAGATCGGCGGCGAAGGCCATCGAGCTACGGGTCCGACCACCGTAGTGCAGCTCCCAATCGGCTCCGCGGGCCTCGGCCGCGGCGATCATCGGCAGGATCGGGGTGATCCCGACCCCGCCGGCCACGAAGGTGTACCGCTCGGTCGGCTCGAGGCGGAAATGGTTCCGCGGCCCGCGCACCCGGATCGGCACCCCGGCGTACACCTCCTGATGGATGAACCGCGACCCACCGCGGCTCGCCGGCTCGTTCAGCACCGCGACGGTGTAGCTGCTCCGATCACTCGGATCACCGCACAACGAGTACTGCCGGGTCTGCCCGCAGCCCAGCTCCAGATCGATGTGCGCGCCCGGCTCCCAGGCCGGCAGGTCGCTGCCGTCGGGGGCGGCGAGGGTCAGGGTGATGGTGTCGTCGGCGACATCGGTACGCCGCTGCACGACCAGCTCCAGTGCGGGTTCGAGATCGAACATCAGGTCCTCCGTGCGAACGGGTGTGGCGAAGGTGGTCATGGTGCTCACCACCGCACCGGCAGCGACTGCACGGCCCGGAAGAACCAGCCGTGGGCGACGGCGTCACCGTCCTGGGCGAGGTCGGGGAAGGAGGTCAGCAACTCATCGAGCGCGACCTCGGCCACCGCCTTGCCGAAGTGGCTGCCGGCACAGGTGTGGATGCCGGCGGAGAACCCGATGTGCGGCTGGGCGGGACGGTTCAGGTCGAAGCTGTCGGCATCCTCCCAGCGGCTCTCGTCGCGGTTCGCCGAGCCCATCGCACCGAACACCACATCACCGGGGGCGAAATCCTTGCCGTTCACCGTCACCGGGGCGACGCAGACCCGCGCCAGGGCGCCGATCGGGGAGATCCAGCGGATCCCCTCCTCGATGGCGGCCGGCAGCAGCGACCGGTCGGCGTACACCGCAGCCAGCTGCTCGGGGCGGGTGAACAGACCGGTCAGGGTGTTGCCGGCGCTGTGCCCGGGCTCCTGCATCGCGCCGAGCAGGAAGACATACATGGTCGGCCACAGCTCCTCGGCCGTCCGCGGCGTGTCGGTTCCGTCGTGCACCCAGTGCGAGATGCTCGTCTCGTCGGGGGTGACGGTGACCCGTTCGATGATCGGCAGCACGACGCCGCGGATCTCCTCCTTGACGACATCGGCGCGGGCGATCACATCCTTGTTGGTCAGATTGCCCGAGGCATCGACATTCTTGGCAGCCAGGCACTCGCCCAGCACCCGGAACCAGCGCTGCAGCGTGTCGGAGTCCACCGACTCCAGACCGAGCAGGTCCCCGAGCGCGCGCACGCTGACCGGCTCGAAGTAGTCCGGGATGATGTCGGCCCGGCCCTTGTCCTTCAGCTCGGCGATCAGGCGCTTCGCGGTCGGCCGGACCAGCGGATCGATGTAGCCGGCCACCTTGCGTTTGCGCAGCTGCGGGTCGATGAACGCCCGCTGCTCGGTGTGCGGTTCGCCCTCGGCGGTGAGCACATTGCCCTCGCCGAAGGTGGCGAGCTGGGCCGGATCGGCGGCACCGTGCAGGGTCGCGCTGTCCGAGGCGACCGCGCGCAGGTCGTCGTAGCGGGTGACGAACCAGGCCTGCATCTGCGGCACCCAGGTCACCGGCGCCTCGTTGCGGAGCCGGGCGTAGATGGGATAGGGATCCGCGGTGAGCTGTCGATCGAGTTCATCCGCGCTGAGCGCACTCAGCCACTCCGGGGTGGTCCGGCCGGTTGATTCGGTTGCGGTCGTCATTGGTCGCTCCTGAGGTTGGCACCGTGGCGAGTGCCGGGCCATACTCGGGGGCACTCGCGAGTGGTGCGACGCTATGGCGGGCCCCGCGGACATGCCATCCGCTTTGGCGCGGCGCTATCCGGAATGCGCGACGGATTCTGCACCGGGGTCTGGTACGCCGGCGGCGGACGCTGCCCGTGGGCTGGTCAGCCCCGGATCCGGGAGCCGACGAGCTGGGCCTCGATCTCCTCCAGGCTCCTGCCCTTGGTCTCCGGCAGCAACCGCCAGGCGAACATCAGGGCCAGGAAGGTCGTCAGCGCGAAGAAGTAGAAGTTCGGCGCGGCACCGAACATTGCCAGGAAGGTGGGGAAGATCAGGGCCACGGTGAGGTTGAACAACCAGTTGAGCGTGGTGGTGATGCCCATCGCGCCGGCGCGGATCCGCTGCGGGAACAGCTCGGGCAGCATCACCCACTGCACCGGGCCCCAGGAGATCGAGAACGAGGCGATGTAGATCCCGATACCGATCAGGGTGACCGCGATCGACAGCGCACCACGACCGGAGGTCAGCCCGAGCACCGACACCGTGCCGAGGAACAACATCCCGAAGCACATCCCGATGGCGCCGCCGATCAGCAGCGGTTTGCGACCGATCCGGTCGATCAGTCGGATCGCGGGCAGGGTCATCAGCATGTTCAGCAACCCGATCGCGGCATTGGCGAGCAGTGACTGGTACGGGGTGAAGCCGATGTTGGCCAGCAGGGTCGGTGCGTAGTAGATGATCGTGTTGATCCCGCCGAAGTTCTGGAAGAACACCAGCAGCACGCCGATGACCAGCAGGATCCGCAGCCTGGAGGTGAGCAGGTCACCCAGCTTCATCGGATCGGGCGCATCCTCCTCGGCCTGCACCGATGCCTTGATCTCGTTGAGTTCCCGCTCGGCCTCGGTGTGGTTGCCGCGCAGTTTGATCAGGGTGGACAGGGCGTGCTCCTCGCTGGTGTGCGAGGCCACCAGCCAGCGTGGGCTCTCCGGCTGGGTCAGGATGCCGAACAGCAGCACCACCGCCGGCACCGCGCCGAGGCCGATCATCCAGCGCCACAGGCCGGCCTCCTGGAAGGCTAGATCGACCAGGTAGGCGAGGAAGATGCCGGTGGTCACCATCAGCTGCATCAACGAGGACAGCGCGCCGCGGATGTTCTTCGGCGCCAGCTCCGAGAGGTACATCGGCACCACCACCGAGACGATGCCCACCCCGAGCCCGATCACCATTCGGAAGAGGATCAGCAGCGCCGAGTTGACCGCCAGTGCCGCCCCCGCGGTACCGACGATGAACACCACCGCGCCGGCGACGATCAGCTTCTTGCGGCCGAGCCGATCGGACAACCGGCCCGAACCCATCGCGCCGATCATCGCGCCGAGCAGCAGCCCGGAAACCACCATGCCCTCGATCAGCGGGTTGGGGATGATGTCCTTGTCGATGAACAGCAGCGCCCCGCCGATCACCCCGGTGTCATAACCCCACAGGATGCCGCCGAGGGCACCGAAGAACCAGATCGCGATATTGCGTCGGTGTCTGGTGGGCGGTGCAGCCGGCGGGGTGGCCGGGGGTTCCTGGCCGGAGGTGTTGCCGAGCTCTGACACGGGGTGCCCTCCCGTCGACGTCGACGGCCGGTGGGGTCTACCGGTCGCCTTCGCAAACTAGCACCCGATTCGAGCGAACTGCTCCGGGGCCAGCTGGATCGTCGAGGCCCCCGTGTTCTCCGTCAGATGGCCGATCGAGGTGGTGCCGGGGAGTGGCAGCGCGCCACGGATTGAGCTACGACGCGACGTAGTAGAATGTGGGCATGAAGCATCCCGAACCGCGATGCCCGATCCGGCCGACGGATCCGTGCAGTCTCTGCTTCCCCGGCGCGTCCGGCCCGCAGGACTGCGGCCTGGTCCTGCTGGTCCGCGAGGATCCGGATCTGGCAGAGGAGTGGGCGCGGCTGCGGCGGGAGGCCGCCCAGGAGCGGCGGCGGCAACCGCACTGACCGGCCTGCGCGAGTTGGCTCGACCTGCGATGATGGCAGGCATGTCCCCGGGCCCCCGGCGCACCACGGCCGCCAACACCTTCGCGCGGCTCACCGCGCGCATGCACCGGTCGCTGCCGCGCGGGCTGCGCTGGATCCCGGCGACCGGCCTCGGATTCTGCATCCTCGGACTGACGACCTTCGCCTTCGACCTGGTGCTGCTCAGCATCTTCAAGAGCTGGCTGCACATGAGCTACCCGCTCGCGGTCACTCTGGGTTATCTCGGCGCGAGCATCCTGAACTTCATCCTGAACAAGTGGCTGAACTTCCGCAGCCATGGTCACGTCGCCAGCCAGTCGAGCAAGCAGCTGGTCGTGGTGGTCAGCAACTACGTGATCTGGATCCTCGGATTCTCAACCCTGCTTGACCATCTGGGCGTCCAGTACCAGGTCGCGCGGGTGGTCGCGGCCTGCATCGAGGGCGTCTACATCTATCTGTTGATGAACCTGTGGGTGTTCCCAGAGCACGCCTCGGAGCGGTTCCGGAACGCCTGGTCGAGCCTGCGCGGCCGCCGACGGCGCCAGTCGACCAGGGTCGCCTGACGCCGCCGGGCGCGCGGGTCAGCGCTCGGCGGCGAGCGCGTCCAGCAGTGCCTTGTTGAACGCCGGGATGTCATCGGGATTGCGGCTGGAGATGAGGTTCTCATCGACCACCACTTCCTCATCCACCCACTCGCCACCGGCATTGCGGATGTCGGTCTGCAGGCTCGGCCAGGACGCCAACCGGCGGCCACGGACCGAATCGGCCTCCACCAGCGTCCAGGCGGCGTGACAGATCGCCGCGACCGGCTTGCCGGAGCGTACGAAATCACGGACGAAACCCACCGCCTGCTCATCCATCCGCAACGCGTCCGGGTTGGCGACCCCGCCCGGCAGCACCAGTGCGTCGTAGTCGTCGACGCTCACCTCGGCCACGGTGCGGTCCACCGGGTACTCCTGGGACTTGTCGAGGTGCTGGAACGCCTGCACCTTGCCGGACTCGGTGCTCACCAGATCGCTCTGGTATCCGGCATCGTCCACGGCCTTGCGCGGGTCGACCAGCTCCTGCTCTTCGATTCCTTCGGGGGCAACCAGAAATGCAACTCGCTTGTTTGTCGGCATGCGGGGAGTCTTACCCGCTCCGTTCGATCTGATTCCGGTACGCCGACCCGTCGCTCAGTGCCCGCAGGTTCGCCGCGATCAGCTCGTCCGCACCGACCGGGCGGCCACCCGCTGCGTGCGGGGTGATCACCAGTTTCGGCACCTCCCACAGCGGCGAGTCGGCGGGCAGCGGTTCGGTCTCGGCGACGTCGATGGCGGCGCCGGCCAGTCGGCCCGTGACCAGTGCCTCGGCCAGCGCCGCCTCGTCGACGGTGCTGCCGCGGCCGACGTTGATCAGGAACGCGTCGGGGGAGAGGCGGGCGAGCCGATCGGCGTTCAGCGCGTGCCGGCTCTCCGGGGTGTCGGGGAGGATCATGATCAGCACCTCCGCCCATTCCAGCGCCGATTCGACCTCGCTGTCGGCGACCACATCGACCCCGGTGCGGGTGCCGGCCGAGCGGGCCACTCCGCGGACCTCGGCGCCGAGCGCCTGCAGCAGCGGGGTGAGATGCTGGGCGATCTGGCCGAAGCCCCAGATCAGCACCTTGGCCTGCAGCAGGGTGGCGATCGGCCCCTCGGGATGCAGTGCACGCACCCCGCCGAGCTCGGCGGCCCAGCGATGCTCCCGCTGGGCCGCCGCGGCCTGCGGCAGCCGGCAGACCAGATCCAGCAGCAGCGCGAGCGCGTGTTCGCTGACCGTGGCCGAGTGCAGCCCGGCTCCACCGGTGAGCACCACCTCGTCGGCGAATCCCGCCCGCAGCAGGGAATCCGGGCCGGCCGCCAGGGACTGGGCCAGCCGCAACCGGGGCAGTGTGCGGGCGTGCTCGGCGAGCAGGTCGGCCGACACTCCCCAGGTGACGAGCGCCTCGGCGTCGCGATGCTCGTCGGGGATCGGCTCGGTCCGGGAATAGCCGACCGCCTCCCAGCCGGCGGGCAGCTCGGGGTCGAGGGTCAGGGTGTCGGGCAGCAATACCTTCATCGGACGGCATCCTCGGTCAGTCGCAGGTCACGCCCGCGGGTCTCGGGCGACTTGATCGCCCCGAACAACGACAGGCCGATCATCACCATCATGTACGCCGCGACCGGCCACCAGGAACCCGCGGCCCAGGTGATCAGTGCCGAACTGACCAGCGGCGCCATGCCGCCACCGAAGACCGAGGAGAACTCCCGGGCCAGCGAGATGCCGGCGTACCGGTAGCGCGAACCGAACATCTCGGCGTACCAGGCGCCCTGGCTGCCCACCGTGGCGTACCCGGCCACCATGAAGCCGATCACGACGACGAAACCGATGGCCAGGGTGTTCTTGGTCCCGAGGAGCAGGAAGGCCGGGATCGGGAAGCAGAACAGGAAGATCAGCACCCCGACGATCACCGGCCGGCGCCCGATCCGGTCGGTCAACCAGCCGGTCCCGAAGGCCGCCAGGCAGGCACCGAGGGCACCGTAGAGCAGCAGCTGCGGGATGAACCTGGCCTGCACGCCGAGCCAGGTGACCAGATAGGAACCCATGAACACCTGGTAGATGTAGCTCTGCCCGTTGGAGCCCATGTTGACCAGGAAGACCCGCCACAGACTGGGTCGGCCGTTGCGCAGCACATCGCCGATCGGCGTGTCCTGCTGGCCGATCCGGGCCTCCTGGGTCTCGGCGAAGACGGGGGACTCGTTCAGCTTGCGGCGCAGGATGTAGGCCGCGATGGTGACGAAGGCGCTGGTGAAGAAGACCGCCCGCCACCCCCAGGACTGCAGGTCTTCGGTCGGCAGCGACTGCGCCCACACCCAGGCCAGTGCACCGAGCACCGAACCGAGGGCCGCGCCGACGAAAACCAATGAGGCATAGAAACCCCGGCGCCTGGTCGGTGCGGTCTCGGCCAGCAGGGTGACGCCGCCGGCCTGCTCGGCGCCGGCCCCGAAACCCTGCAGGATCCGGCAGATCACCAGCAGCGCCGGGGCCAGCACGCCGATGGTGTAGTAACTCGGGATGAGGCCGATGGCGAAGGTGGCGATGCCCATCAGGAACAGGGTGGAGATCATCACCCACTTGCGGCCCAGTCGGTCCCCGAACCGGGCGAAGAACAGGCCGCCGAGCGGGCGGGCCATGAACCCGACGGCATAGGCGCTCATCGCGGCCATCACGCCGACCGCGGGGGAGACGTCGGGGAAGAAGAGTTTGTTGAAGATCAGCGCCGAGGCGGTGCCGTAGATGACGAAGTCGTATTGCTCCAGCATCGTGCCGATCAGGCCGGCGAAGGCGGCGCGGCGGACGTTCTTCTCATCGACCCGAGGTTCGGTCGTCGGTGCTGCGGTGGGTTGGCTCATGGTCGCTCCTGGCAGAACATCGTTGGTCTTGCATTTTGCAGAGCAAAATGCTAGCTTCTCCTAGCGGAATGATTGTGCATGGCGTCCCGGCTGAGCGCAATCCCGTCCACATCGAGGAGGCCCCATGAGCACCGCCGCTCCCGCACCGATCGAGGCGATCTCGCGCGCCATGCTGCTGCTGGTCGAGCTGTCCGCGGTCGGACCCGACGGTGCCTCGCTGGCCGCCCTCGCCGAGCGGGCCGAGATCAACAAGTCCACCGCCTACCGGGCGCTGAGCACGTTGAAGACGCACGGGTTCGTCGCCCAGGTCGACGGGCTCTATCGGCTCGGCCCGGCCGCGGTTCGCCTGGGTGAGCGGTTCCTGGCGACCGAGAATCTGGCCGGGTTGCTGCACGATCCGCTCACCGTGGTGGCCGAGGAGCTGGGGGAGATCGTGCACCTGGGGGCCCTGCAGGGCGCCGAAGTGGTCTATCTGGACAAGGTCGAACCGGCCGGGGCGATGCGCGTCTGGTCCGCGGTCGGCCGCGTGGTGCCCGCCGCGGTGTCGGCGATGGGCCGGGCGATGCTCGGTTTCTCCGATGTGGACCGCTCGATGCTGACCGGTTACCTGGCCGTGCTGCCCGGGCGGCTCAGCCCGGATGAGGAGCACATCTGGCGGGTGATCTGCGATGCCCGGCGGACCGGGTACGCCACCGAGATCCGGGAGAACGAGCCGGGGGTCGCCTGCCTCGCGATTCCCTTGCTGCGTGGGCGTACGCCGATCGCGGCGGTCTCGCTGACGGCGCCCGCGGAACGGCTCACCGCCGAGGCGATGCCGACGGTGCACCGGCGACTCCTGGCGGTGCTGGAACCGTTGCTGCCCGCCGGGTTGAGTGTGCCCAGCGCCGGCTGAACACCGGGCCCGCGGATCGCCCTTCGTTGGCCTGCCAGGGGTCCCGCTACAACGATTCGGTTCTGCCTACGTGCGGTATGCAGATCAGGATCGATCGGCCGGGATCCGGCAACCGTTCGGGTTCAGGAACCGAGCACCTCGGCCAGGTCGAACCGCACCGGCTGCTCGAGCTGGTCGAAGGTGCACGAGCGTGGATCGCGGTCGGGGCGCCAGCGGACGAACTGGGCGGTGTGCCGGAAGCGATTCCCTTCCAGATAGTCATATTTCGCCTCGACGACCAGCTCCGGGCGCAGCGGGGTGAACGACAGATCCTTGCCGTTGTTCCACCGCGACCCCTCACCGGCCCGCGGGGTCCGGTTCCCGGCCAGCTGCTCGGCCCAGGCCCACGGATGCTCCTCGAAACCACAGACCAATGGCTGCAGCTCGGCGTACAACTCCTTGCGCCGCGCTGCCGGGAACGCGCCGATCACCCCGAGCGAGGCGAGGTTGCCGGCATCGTCATAGAGGCCGAGCAGCAGCGAACCGATCGCCTCCGGATCGTTCTTGTGGGCGCGATATCCCGCGACCACGCAGTCGGCGGTGCGGACATGCTTGACCTTGTTCATCACCCGCTTGTCCGGCTGGTACGCCTGCTCGGGATCCTTGGCGATCACCCCGTCCAGCCCGGCCCCCTCGAAGAGTTCGAACCAGCGCTCGGCGGTCTGCCCATCGGTGGTCAGCGGGGTGAGATGCAGCGGTGGTTGCAGATCGGTGAACAGCTCGACGAGCAGCTCCCGGCGTACCCGGAACGGCTCACCCATCAGATCCCGATCACCCAGCGCGAGCAGATCGAAGGCGACGAAGCTCGCCGGCGTTTCCGAAGCCAGCTTGGTGATCCGGCTGACCGCGGGATGGATGCGCTGCTGCAGCACCTCGAACTCCAACCGGTTCTGCTCCGGGTCGGCGACCACGATCTCACCGTCCAGCACACAGGAGGTGCCGAGCTGCTCGGTGAAGGTCTGGACCAGCTCCGGGAAGTAGCGGGTCAGCGGCTTCTCGTTCCGGCTGCCCAACACCACCTCGTCATCACCGACGAACACGATCGAGCGGAAACCGTCCCACTTCGGCTCATACCAGCGTCCCGCGGGGATGCTGGGCACCGATTTGGCCAGCATCGGCTTGACCGGGGGCTGGACCGGACCGGAAACGGGCATGACTCTCCTTTGCTCAACTGGGACCATCGAACCATGACAACCCGAATCTTCGCGGCGATCTTTCCGCCGCCGCAGCTGATCGAACGATTGGAGGAATATGTCGGCCCGCGCCGCGAGGTCGACCACCGGCTGAACTGGGTGCTGCCCGAGCAGTGGCACCTGACCACGCTGTTCATCGACGACTGCCCCGAACGCAGCATCGAACCGCTGCTGGAGCGGCTCGGCGAGATCGCCGCCCGGACCGCCCCGTTCCGGGTACGCCTCGGTGGCGCCGGCTGCTTCCCGGACCCGACCTCGGTGCGGGTGCTCTATCTGCAGGTCGCGGAGGGGGCCGACGAACTCGCCGCACTGAGCCGGACCGGGCGGGCCGCCGCCAGCACCGTGGGTGCCGAACCGGACGGCTCCCGGTTCACCCCGCACCTGACGATGGCGCGAGCCCGGCGCCGGTTCGAGGCCACCAAGTGGCTGCGGGTGATCGACTCCTTCGGCTCCTTCGAGCTGACCGCCGACGAACTGGTGGTGGTGCAGAGCCACCGCCGACAGGGACCGGGTGGGCGATCCCGCTACGAGATCCTGCTACGCCTACCACTCGGCAGCCAGGAACTGAGCGGGTTCACCACCTGAGATGGAACGGGACCGGTGGGGGTGCTGGCTAGCGTGTGACGCGCCCGAGCGAAGGAGAGGAACAGATGTCCGAGCAGCCCGCCGATCAGCCCACCCCCGACTACCGTCCCGAGACGCTGATGGTGCATGCCGGGCAGGAGGAACCGGACAGCGCCACCAATGCGCGTGCGGTGCCGATCTACCAGACCACCTCCTACGTCTTCGACGACACCGAGCACGCCGCCGACCTGTTCGCACTGAAGACGCCGGGCAACATCTACACCCGGATCATGAACCCGACGACCTCGGTGTTCGAGGAGCGGATCACCGCACTCGAGGGCGGCGTCGGCGCGCTCGCGACCGCTTCCGGGGCGGCCGCGGTCACCTATTCGGTGCTCAACCTCTGCTACGCCGGTGACAACATCGTCGCGGTCGCCACCCTCTACGGCGGCACCTTCGCGCTCTTCGCGCACACCCTGCCGCAGTATGGGATCGAGGTCCGTTTCGTCGACCCGGATCGCCCCGAGGACCTGGCCGCACAGGTGGATGACAAGACCCGGCTGGTGTTCGGCGAGACACTCGGCAACCCGAAGGTCAACGTGCTCGACCTGGACGCCTGGTCCGAGGCGGCGCACGCCCAGGGCCTGCCGTTCATCGTCGACAACACCTCGGCCACCCCGCACCTGTGCCGGGTGTTCGACCACGGTGTCGATGTCGCCGTGCACTCCGCCACCAAGTACATCGGCGGCCACGGCACCTCGATGGGTGGCGTGATCGTCGACTCCGGTCGCTTCGACTGGGCCGCGAACGCCGACCGGTTCCCCGGGCTGACCGGCCCGGACGGTGCCTACCACGGTGTGGTCTGGACCGAGGCGGTCGGCGAGGCGGCGTACATCATCCGGGCCCGGACCGTGCTGCTCCGCAACACCGGTGCCACCCTGGCCCCGATGCACTCGTGGCTCTTCCTGCAGGGGTTGGAATCCCTGCATGTGCGGATGGAGCGGCACAGCGAGAACGCGCTGGCGATCGCACAGCACCTGCAGCAGCATCCGGCGGTCGCCTGGGTCAACTACCCGGGCCTGCCGGACAACGCCTACAAGGAGGTCGCGGACCGGATGTTCACCGGCCACGGATATTCGGGGTTGATCTCCTTCGGGTTGAAGGATGGCCGGGCGGCCGGATCTCGTTTCGTGGAAGGACTGCAGCTGTTCTCGCATCTGGCGAACATCGGTGATGCGAAGTCGCTGGCGATCCACAACGCCTCCACCACCCACTCCCAGCTCACCGAGGAGGAGCTGGAAGCGGCCGGCGTACCGGCGGACATGGTGCGGCTCTCGATCGGGATCGAGCAGGTGGACGATCTGATCGGTGATCTGGACCAGGCGCTGGAGAAGGCAACCGGTGGCACCAACTGATTGCGGCGTCGGGCAGGTCGGCACCCAGCGGGTACGCCTGTTCGACGCCTCCCACCCGTTGCTGCTCGCCAGCGGGGCAACACTCGGCGAGGTGGAGATCGCCTACGAGACCTATGGCACGTTGAACGACGACGCCAGCAACGCGGTGTTCATCTGCCATGCGCTCACCGGTGATGCCCACGCCGCCGGATTCCACGACGGGGCGAAGAAACCGGGCTGGTGGGACAACCTGATCGGCCCCGGCCGGCCGGTGGACACCGACCGGTTCTTCGTGATCGCGCCGAATCTGCTCGGCGGTTGCAGCGGCAGCACCGGGCCGGCATCGACCAACCCGGAGACCGGCCGGGCCTACGGTCTGGATTTCCCGCTGCTGCAGATGATCGACTTCGTCACCGTGCACCGGGCGCTGCTCGACCACCTCGGGGTGTCCCGACTGGCGGCCGCCGTCGGCGGCTCGCTCGGCGGGATGCAGGTGCTCCAGTGGGCGCTCGCTTTTCCTGAGCAGGTGGAGAATGCGGTGATCATCGCTGCCTCCAGCCGGCTCAGCGCACAGAACATCGCCTTCTCCGCGGTGGCCCGCGAGGCGATCATGCGCGATCCCGGATTCCGCGCCGGTCACTATCTCGATGAGGGCACGCTGCCCGAGGTGGGGCTGTCGATCGCCCGGATGATGGCGCACATCACCTATCTGTCCGAGGAGGCGATGGCGGAGAAGTTCGGTCGCCGATTCCAGGACTCGACGACCCCCCGGCACGGTTTCGGCGTGGACTTCGAGGTGGAGAGCTATCTCAACCACCAGGGCGAGACCTTCCTGAACCGCTTCGACGCGCTCAGCTATCTCTATCTGACCCGGGTGATGGACTATTTCGACGCGTTCGCCCAGGGGGAGTCGCTGACGAAGGTCGCGGCCGCCGGGACCCGGTTCTGCGTGCTGTCCTTCGATTCGGACTGGCGGTTCGACACCAGCCATTCGCGGCGGATCGCGAGCACCCTGGAGCGGGCCGGGTGCCCGACCACCTTCCGGGAGATCACCTCGCCGTGGGGGCACGACTCGTTCCTGCTGCCGATCCCCGCCTACCACGACACGCTGCGGGCATTCCTCTCGCTGGCCGGGTCGGCCGGGGAGCAGCGATGAGCGATCAGTTGCGCGCCGATCTGGCGCTGGTCGCCGAGCTGATCCCGCCCGGGTCCCGGGTGCTCGATCTCGGCTGTGGCGAGGGTCGGTTGCTGCGGCATCTGATGACCGAGAAGGCCTGCACCGGGACCGGGGTGGACAGCGACGACGAACAGGTGCTGCAGGCGATCCGCCGCGGTGTACCGGTCATCGAACTCGACATCGATGCCGAACTCGACCACTTCGCCGACGACTCCTACGACACCGTGGTGCTGTCCCGAACGATCCAGGCGGTCCGCCACCCGGGCCGGGTGCTGCCGGAGATGGCGCGGATCGGACACCGCTGCATCGTCTCGGTGCCCAACTTCGGCTGGTGGCGGAACCGGGTGTCGGTGGTCCGCGGCCGGATGCCGATCTCACGGGACCTGCCCTACACCTGGTACGACAGCCCGAACGTCCGCTACACCACCCTGACCGACCTGGAGGAGTTCTTCGCCGCCTCCGGATTCGCCGTGGAGCAACGGATCGCGCTCACCGACGACGGTCGACCGTTGCGCTGGCAACGGGGTGCGAACCTGCTCGCGGGTTCGGCCGTGTACGTGCTCACCCGCGCCTGACGTTCCCACGTTCCTCGAGTAGGGCGCGCAGCGCCCGGTGTCGAGAGGAACCCTGCGGCCCAGTTCATCTCGACACGCAGCGCCCCGGCTTCGCAGGCGAAGCCGGGGCGCTGCTACTCGATGAACGTGGGTCCCGGGGTCAGCGGACCAGTTGGACGCGGGTCGGGACGTGCGGCTTGTACCGCAGCTCCAACCCCGCTTCCTTCGGCGTGCGGTTGGCCTTGTTCAGGTTGCACGGGCTGCACGCGGCAACCGTGTTCAACCACGAGTTCGGGCCACCGCGCGACTGCGGCACCAGGTGGTCCACCGTGTTGGCGTAGCCACCGCAGTAGGCGCAGACGTGCCGGTCACGCTTCAGCACACCACGCTTCGTCCATCCCGGCGGGCGGGTGTAGAGGAAGGTGGTCTTGACGTAGCGGATCAGGCGGAGCACCAACGGCCAGGGGTAGGGGCCGATCTCGTGACCCTCACGCGCCTCCTCGACGATGGCCACTTCACGCACCAGCATGCCGATCGCGTGCTTCACCGACACGGTGTGCAACGCGGTGTTGTCCGCGTTCAACACCAGTACTCCGCTCATTGGTTCTCCTCCTCTCCGGTCACATCGATTCAGCTGTGGACAAACAAAAACCGCCCTGCGCGCAGGCAGGACGGTGGACACATGCTGACCCCGAGGCATGGACCTCAGGGATCAACCCGGACACCCGTCGATGGTGCGGCGGCGCAGGCAGGGGCGAGCGAGCACACCCCGATCGTGCTCTTCGGCGTAGGCCATCGGACACAGGCTGATCATTCGGTGCTCCTCCTTCCCGGAAGTTCTTGTCGGTCGCGGACCAGTTTCCCCGCAAGCGGGTACTGACCCGTAAACAGGATAGTTGCGGGTCGGAAAACTGTCAGCAACATTTCGGGATCGATCCAGACCTCGATCCGATCGGCCAGCGTGGGCCCAGCCCATCCGCTCCCAGATTCCGATGGTGGGCTGGGTCATCTCGACACGGTCGCCATTGCTCCGCTTCGCTGCGCATGGCGACCTACTCGATGAGCGTGGAGTGCTACCTGGCGAGGGCCTTCAGGACGCGTTCGGCGCTGGAGCCCAGCCCCAACCGGGTGGTGAGTTCGGCGAAGGCGTCCGGGTCGGCGGGGGCCGACGGCAGCTCCAGATCACCGGGTTGTACGCCCAGGTCGAGATCCCGGCGTACCCGGACCACCTCACCGGCCACCGCCAGATAGTCGGCGGCCTCGTCGAAGCGTTTGCGCTGGGTCCCGGTCATCCCGCTCTCCGGATCGAGCGCCGCCTCGATCAGCTGATCGAGATCGCCGAACCGGTTCACCAGCCCGGCGGCGGTCTTCTCGCCGATGCCCTTCACCCCGGGGATCCCATCGGAGGTGTCGCCGCGCAGCGCCGCGAAGTCGGCGTAGTGGCGGGCGTCGATGTCGTACTTCGCCTTCACCCAGGCGCCGTCGACGACCTGCAGGTTCGACATCCCGCGCGCGGTGTAGAGGATCCGCACCCCGGCGGCATCGTCGACCAGCTGGAACAGATCCCGGTCCCCGGTGACCACATCGCAGGGCACCTCACTCTGGGTGGCCAGCGAACCGATCACGTCGTCGGCCTCGTAACCGTCCGCGCCGACGATCGCGATGCCCAACGCGGTCAGCGTCTCCTCGATCCACGGCACCTGGTGGGAGAGCCCGTCGGGGGACTCCTCGGCGACCCCGGTCTCGGCGCCGACCCCACCGGCCCCCACCACCGAGCCCTGCTCCGCCGACACCTCCGGGGCGACCCGATGGGTCTTGTAGGAGGGCAGCAGATCCACCCGCCACTGCGGCCGCCAGTCGTTGTCCCAGCCGGCGGCGAGCTGGGTCGGGGAGTGGTCGGTGACCAGCCGGGCGATGAAGTCCAGCAACCCACGGACCGCGTTCACCGGCTGCCCGTCGGGGGTGCGGATGCTGTCCGGCAACCCGTAGAAGGCACGGAAATAGAGGCTTGCGGTGTCCAGCAGCATCAGCTTGGCGGGCGCGGTCTCGACCATGCCCGCCATCGTGTCAGAAACCGTTCCCCCTCGGCTGGCAGGATTGACGCCATGGAGGACACCGACCGCAGAATCCTGGCGCTGCTCGCCGCCGACGGCCGGATGTCCTACACCGATATCGGCCGCGAGACCGGCCTCTCCACCTCCGCCGCCCAGCAGCGGGTACGCCGCCTCGAACAGCGGGGCGTGATCACCGGGTACACCGCCCGGATCGACCCGGCCGCCCTCGGCCAGCTGATCACCGCGATCGTCGCGGTCCGCCCCAACGACGCCAGCCAGGCCGACGACATCCCGCAGCGGCTCACCGAGATCCCCGAGATCGTCTCCTGCTACACCGTCGCGGGTGATGCCAGCCATCTGCTGGTCGTGCAGTGCGACAGCCCGACCGATCTGGAGCGCTTGCTGACCCGGATCCGGACCACCGCCCGCGCCGCGACGCACACCACGCTGGTGCTGTCGGTACCCTTCAGCGACCGACAGCACATCGCCGTCGACCAGAGCCAGCCATGACCGGGAGCCCGCGTGACCGTTGAGAGCGTCGCCTCGACCGGCGCCGGTTTCGTGCTCACCGGCGTACCGCTGCTGCAGCGCCCCGGCGCCGACGCACTCGCGGTCATCGGTGGCCGGATCGCCTGGCTCGGCCCGAGCGAACGGGCCGGCTCCCTCGGCCTGCCGGTGCGCCACCTCGGCGACCAGGCGGGGGAGCGGCTGCTGCTCGCCCCGGCCTTCGTCGATGCCCACGCGCACGTGCTGCTCACCGGCCGCGGCCTGGCCGGACTGCAGATTGGCCGCAAGGAATCGGCCGCCGAACTGCTCGGTGCGCTGGCCCAGACCGTCGCCGCCCGGCCCGGTGCGCTGGTGCACGGCCAGGGCTGGGACCACACCCATTGGCCCGAAGGCCGGCCGCCGACGATGGCCGAACTGGATCGGGCCGCCGCCGGCGCACCGGTCTTCCTGACCCGGGTCGAGATGCACTCCGCGCTGGTCTCCAGCGCGCTGGTCGACCGGGTACCGGGGCTGGCGGACGCCGACGGATTCGACCCCGGCGGCTGGATCAACCGGGACGCGTTCGCACTCGCCTCGCAGTCGATCGCCGGCATGTTCACCGACGACCAGCGCCGCGAACAGGTCGCCCTGGCGCTCGGCCAGGCCGCCCGCAACGGCATCGGTTCGGTGCAGGAGATGTCCGCCCCGCACATCAACACCCTGGCCGAGCTCGAGCTGACCCGGCAGGTGGCCGCCGGGTTGGGCGTACGCCTGCCCGCCTGGTGGGGCGAACTCGCCACCCCCGAGCTGCTCGACTGGGCGCGGGCCGAGGGCCTGGTCGGCCTCGGCGGCGACCTCAACCTGGACGGCGCGATCGGATCCCGGACCGCCTGCGTCACCGGCGGCTACCACGATCACGGCTCCAGCGGATTCCTCTATCTGGACACCGAAACCGCGACCCGGCACATCGTCGACTGCACCGCGGCCGGGCTGCAGGCCGGCTTCCACTGCATCGGTGACACCGGGGTGACCACCGCCGCCCACGCCGTCGCGGCGGCCGCCGACCAGCTCGGCGTCGACCGGATCCGCGCGATGCGGCCGCGGCTGGAGCACGCCGAGATGACCAGTGACCGGGCGATCGCGCTGATGGCGCGCAACGGCGCGGTGGCCAGCATGCAGCCGATGTTCGAGGCCTGGTGGGGTGGCCCCGGCGGGCTCTACGAACAGCGCCTGGGCGTCGACCGGGAGCCGATGAACCGGTTCGCCTCGCTGCACCGGGCCGGGGTCCCGCTGGCCTTCGGCTCCGACACCCCGGTCACCCCGTTCTCCGGCTGGGAGGTCGTCTCGGCCGCCGGTCAGCACTGGGTGGCGGGGGAGCGGTTGCCGGTCGCGGAGGCGTTCGCGGCGACCACCGTCGGTGGGCACCGGGCCGTCCGGCAGGCCGACCGTGGCCTGCTCGAGGTCGGGCAGGCCGCCGACCTGGCGCTGTGGGTACTGCCCGAACCGCTGGTCGACGGCTGGCCCGAACTGTCGGCGTACGCCCCGCTGCCGACCTGTCTGGCGACCCTGGTGGACGGGGTACCGGTTTTCGACGAGCGGGGCCTGTTCGCGGAGGTGAGCCGATGAGTAGCCGGGCCGAACACGGGGATCCGAAGCGCTGGCCGCGTGGCCTCCGGGCGGTGGCGCTGCTGGCCGCCGGTGCGGTCACCGGCCTGTCCTTCCAGCCCACCGCCTGGTGGCCGCTGCAGACCCTCGGCGTCGCCGCGCTGGTGCTGCTCCTGGACCGCCGCACCGGCTACCGCAAGCGTGGCTTCGGCGCCGGCTATCTGTTCGGGCTCGGGCTCGGTGCGGTCAGCCTGAACTGGCTGCGGGTGCTGGTACCCGGCGCCGGGCCGGCGATCGCGGCCGCGCTGATCGCCTTCGAGGCGCTGTTCTTCGGGCTGCTCGGGATGGCCCTGGTGCTGGTCCGGCGGCTGCCCGGCTGGCCGGTCTGGATGGCGTTGTGCTGGGGACTGTGCGAGTGGATCTACGGCCGGGTCCCGTTCGGCGGCTTCGGCTGGATCCGGCTGGTGTACGCCCAGGTCGACTCCCCGCTCGCCGGGTTGCTGCCATTCCTCGGCGTCTCGGGGGTGTCGGTGCTGGCCGCGCTGGTCGGCACCCTGCTCGCCTGGTGGCTGCTGCGGGCCCGCCGGGTGCGCCGACTGGTCACCTTCGTCGCGGTGCTGGCGGTGCTCGGCGGCCTCGGGATGGCCGGGAAGAGCTACCAGGTGGAACCGGCCGCGGGCACCGGCAGCGTCACCATCGGCATGGTGCAGGGCAATGTCGACGGGGTCGGGATCGGCGGCATGGGCCGGGCCCGCTCGGTCACCAACAACCACTTCTCCGAGACGGTGAACCTGATGGCCCGGGCCCGCACCGGCACGGTAGCGATGCCGGATTTCGTGCTCTGGCCGGAGAATTCGACCGACATCGATCCGACCACCGACTTCCAGACCCGGCAGGTCGTCTCCGCCGCCAGCCAGATCGCCGGCGTACCGATCCTGGTCGGCGCGGTGATGGAGGGGCCCGGTCCAGACGAGCGGCAGACCAGTGCGCTGTGGTGGAACCCCGACCAGACGATCACCGCGCGCTACAACAAGCGCAACCTGGTGCCGTTCGGTGAATACATCCCGTTCCGCAACGAGCTGCTGCCGCTGATTCCGCTGCTGCAGCTCGTCGGCGCCCAGTCCATTCCCGGCACCGACCCCGGTGTCATCCAGGGCCGGTTGAACGACGGCAGCACCATTCGGGTCGGCGACGTGATCTGCTTCGAGCTCGCCTACGACCGCACGGTGCGCGAGGCGATCAACGGTTCGGAGGTGCTGGTGGTGCAGTCCAACAACGCCACCTACCGGCGTACCCCGCAGATCTATCAGCAGTTCGCGATCACCCGGGTCCGGGCGATGGAGGCGCGCCGCGAGATCGTGGTCGCGACCACCAACTCGGTGTCCGGGCTGATCGACCGGGACGGCCGGGTGATCGAGCAGACCGAGGAACTGACCTCGGCCTCCAACAGCTACACCATTCCCCGCCGCGAGGCACTCACCCCGGCGATGCGGTGGGGCGGGTCGGTCGACCTGCTGATCAACCTCGGCGCGATCGGCGCGCTGCTGGCGGGGATCGGCGTACGCCTGGTCACCCGGCGGCGGACGCCCGCGGGCCCGGATCGGACCACCGAACCGGCGACCGAGACCGCCGGAAACGCGGCACGCGGTCGCGGCAGCGACCTACCCTTGGCGGAATAGGACAAAATGGGGCGGACGGCCGCACCCGCGGCACCCATCGACCCGGAGAGAGACGCATGACCCAGGACCCCACCGCCGCCGACACCTACCCCGGGCTCGGGCGCGTACTGGTGATCATCCCGACCTACAACGAGGCGGAGAACATCCGCCCGATCACCGAGCGGCTGCGGAAGTCGGTGCCCCAGGTCCATCTGCTGGTCGCCGACGACAACTCTCCGGACGGCACCGGGCAGATCGCCGACGAGCTGGCCGCCGCCGACGACCATGTGCACGTGCTGCACCGCAAGGGCAAGGAGGGGCTGTCCGCGGCCTATCTGGCCAGCTTCCGCTGGGGCCTGGAGCAGGGTTACGACGTGCTCGTAGAGTTCGACGCCGACGGATCGCACCAGCCCGAGCAGCTGGACCGGTTGCTCGATCGGCTCGCCCAGGGCGCCGACATGGTCAAGGGCTCGCGCTGGGTGAAGGGTGGCTCGGTGATCAACTGGCCCAAGCAGCGCGAGTTCCTCTCCCGCGGCGGCAGCCTCTACACCCGGCTGATGCTCGGCATCCCGGTCAAGGACGTCACCGGCGGGTTGAACGCGATGCGCGCCGAGCTGCTCCGCGCGATCATCGGTGACATCGACGCCAAGGGCTTCGGCATCCAGCGCGACCTCACCTGGCACGCCTACCGCAACGGTTACCAGGTCGTCGAGGTGCCGATCGACTTCAAGGAACGGGAACGCGGCAACTCCAAGCTGGGCAAGGATGTCTTCGTCGAGGCGCTGAAGCAGACCACCGTGATGGGCCTGCAGCACCGCGGCCGGCAGGTCCGCCGGCTGCTCGGCCGCGGCCAGACCAGCGGCAAGGCGGGGATGGATCAGCCCGAGGCCGGCAAGCGGGCGTGATGGCTGCCGCGCCGCGTCGCCGACCCTGGCTGGTACCGCTGCTGGCGGTGCTGTTCCTGGTCGTCACGATGACCGAACTGTGGGTCATCCTGCAGCTCGGCGGGCTGCTCGGGCTGATCCCGACGCTGCTGCTGATGGTGCTGTCCTCGGTGGCCGGCGCCTGGCTCACCAAGCGCGAAGGGGTGCGGGCCTGGCGGGCGTTGAACAAGGCCCTCGCCTCCGGGCAGATGCCGCAGGGGGAACTGGCCGACGCCGCCCTGGTGCTGTCCGGCGGCCTGATGCTGTTCTTCCCGGGCTTCATCACCGACGCCGTCGGGCTGATCTTCCTCATCCCGTTCACCCGGCCGGCGGCCCGCTGGCTGCTCGGTAAGGTGGTCGGGGCGAAACTGCGGAACTACCAGCCGCCCAACCCGCTCTCCGGGATGGGCGCGGCGGGTCCGTTCCTCCGGTCGGGACCGGGGGCGTACCCCGAGGACGACGATGCCCGACCGCGCAACGGATCCTGGCAGGATCCGTCCGGAGGCCGGGCATCGGGTTACGGGGATGAGGGCGTGGTGATCGAGGGTGAGGTCATCGACGACGATCCCGACCCCGATCACCGCCGCCGCTGACGCGGTCGGTCAGTCCTTGCCGCGGAGCAGGTCGAGCCGCTCGGCGAGCAGGTCCTCCAGCTCCGGGATGGACCGCCGCTCGCGCAGCATGTCCCAATGGGTGCGGGCCGGCTTCTCCTCCTTCACGGTCATCGGTACGCCGTCGGAACGGACGCTCTCCTGACCGCAGCGGGGGCATTCCCAGCTGGTCGGCAACTCCGCCTCCTCGGCGAAGGTGCGGGTGAAGTGGTGCCCCTGTGGACAATCGAAACCGATCTCGGTCCGGGGGGCGAATTCGATGCTGGTCTCGTCCTCGAAGCTCTTGGCGCCGAGACCGGACCCGCGCAGTGAACGATCTGCCATGGCAACCTCCAGTGTGTCTGCCCCCGTGCAACGCCTGCGGGACGCGTTCTGTTCCCCCAATGTAGCGCGGGTCACAACGACTTCTCCGGGTGGTGGGGGCCGCTTCGCTACGGTGTCGGCCATGCGACCGTTGCCACGATTCTGGGCCGTCCGCGAGGACACCGTCCGCGGTCCCGACGCCCGCGATCAACTGGTCCGGATGTGGGGCTGGTCGACCGATTCGTTGGCCGATGCGACCCGGGTCGCGGGCGAGCGGGTGGCCCGGCTCGCCGAGACCTGGCGGCTCGGCCGGCGTTGGGACGAGTACTATCCGCGGATCCCGCTGCGCGAGGAGGTGCTCGGCGATCTGACCACCGGCGACGGCACCCTGGTCGGCGTGGTCACCCGGATCCGTTACGGAGCGGAGGTGCTGAACACCGATGCGCTGCTGATCGCCGATCTGGATCTGCCGCTGGATACGGGCTGGACCTTCTGGCGCGGGCTGTTCGGCCGCGGTCCTGATCCGGCCGCGGTGGCCGCGGCGGAGGAACCGATCCGGGCCCGGGTCGCTGCCCTGGTCGCCCGGCGACCCGACTGGGGCATACACCTGTATCGCACGGCGGCCGGTTTCCGGCTGCTGGTCACCGGCAGCGGCGCCGAACCGGCCGGACCGGTGGCGGCCGCGGTGCTGGCCGAGCTGGGCAGCGATGAGGTGTACGCCCGGCTCTGCGCCAGCCACCAGACCTACCGGGCGCGGCTCACCCCGAAACCGTGGCGCGCCGAGAAGAAGCTGGGTGCGCTGGTGCGCTGGCCACCGGGCGACCCGAAACGGGAGCGGCGCTACCGCGACTGGCTCGCCCGGTACAACCGGGCCGCTGCGGCGTACGCCACCTGCCGGCTGGAGGAGCGGCGCGGGCCCGGCCCGGCGACCGAGGCCGAACGGCTGCTGCTGACCACCCACGACCGGGTCACCCGCGCCGAATCGGGACTCCCGCTCGCCTGAGCCCTCGCGTACTGTCAAAGCCACGCCGTCGGATGCGATCAAAGGAGTTCACGATGGCCGCAACGTTCGTTCTCATCACCGGTGCCTGGCACGGTGGCTGGGCGTGGCGCCCGGTCGCCCAGCATCTGCGGCAGGCGGGACACCGGGTCCTCACCCCGACGCTGCCCGGCCTGCGCGACGGCGACGAGCCACGGAACTACGAGTTGGGCGATGTGGTCGACCATGTCGTCGGCATGATCGAGGGCGAGGATCTGCGCGAGGTCACCCTCGTCGGGCACAGCTGGGGTGGGTATGTGATCACCGGTGCCGCGCCGCGGGTCTCGCAGCGGCTGAGCAAGCTCGTCTACTGGAGCGCATTCGTCCCCGCGGCCGGCCGCCCGCTGCTGGATGAGGTGCCGCCGCACTATCGGGAACTGTTCGAGGGCCTGTCGGCGGCCTCGGGCAACAACTCGGTGATGCTGCCGTTCGAGGTCTGGCAGGCGGCGTTCATGCAGGACGCCGACGAGCCGGTGCAGCAGGTCATCCACGAGCTGCTCGTCCCGCAGCCGATGCAGTATTTCACCACCCCGGTCGAACCCGTCGTACCGGCCGAGCTCGGCATCGATGCGGCCTATCTGCTCGGGGCCGACGACATCGCCCTGCCGCCGGGGGAGTACGGCTGGGAGCGCTTCCCCGAGCGGCTCGGCGTGTCCGCGGTCGAGGTACCGGGTACCCACGAGGCACTGTTCACCCGGCCCGAGGAACTGGCCGAAGCCTTCCTGAAGGCCTGAGTCAGGTCCACAGGCCGCGGGCCCGGCAGACCTCCTTGAGCAGGTCCGGGCGGTCGGTCACCAGGCCGTCCACCCCGAGATCGATCAACCGCTCCATCTCGGCCGGGTCGTCGATCGTCCAGACGTGCACCTGCTGACCGGCCGCGTGCGCGCGGGCGATCAGCCCGCGGCTGACGATCGGCACCTCACGACCGGCGATCGGCCACCGGACCGGCACCTGGAAGGCGACACCGTCGTCGTGCAGGTAACGGGGGAGGACCGGCAGGAATGCCGACCAGGCGACCCCGGGCGGGTTCACCGAGGTGGCGACCTGGGTGCCCATCAACCGGCGGAAGGCGGACAGCCGCTCGCGCGAGAAGGAGCCGACGCAGACCCGGTCCTGGGCGTGCAGGGCGGCGAGCACACCGGCCAGCGGTTCGACCGCACCGGGGGCCTTGATGTCGATGTTGAAGAACTGTTCGTCGAAGGTGTCGAGCAGCTCGGCCAGTGTCGGGATCGGTTCACCACCGACCCGGATCTGCTGCAGTTCCGACCAGGGCAGGTCGGCGATCAGTCCGGTGGCGTCGCCGTCGCAGACCCGGTCCAGCCGGTCGTCGTGGAAGGCGACGAGTACGCCGTCAGCGGTGACGTGCACATCGGTCTCCAGCCACCGGTAGCCGAGCGCGACGGCCTGCGCGAAGGCGAAGACGGTGTTCTCCCGGCCGACGTTCTCCGGCAGCAGCGAGCCGCCACGGTGGGCCAGCGGGATGAAGGGGGCGTCGAAATAGCGGTAATCGGCGGCGCGTGGGGCCATGGCGGTCAGCGTACGCCCGGGAGCTGGCGCAGCACGGCCAGGACCGAATCGGGCAGCCACCCCGGGGCGCCGAAGATCAGCATCGAGCTGTAGAGGCCGGTCAGCGCACAGATCGCGACGATGCACCAGAACACCGCCTTGCGCCGCCGCGGCCACTTGCGGAAGTCATCGAAGCGGGCCTTGAACCAGTACATCAGGTCCTGCGCCCACTCGAACTCGCTGGCCCAGACCGCCAACCCGGCAAGGAAAAGCGGGATCCCGCCCGGTCCGGGAAGCGGGCCGGTGATGATGGCGGCGATCATCAGCAGCACGCCGAGGACGGCGACCCCGATCCGGTAGAAGAACAGCTTGCGCGGGTCGCGGCGGATCTTCGCCCGCCACTTCCAGCGATCCTCATCGGCATCGATCAGGTGCGGATGCCGGTCGTGGTGCCGATGGGCACCGGTCGCCGGCTCCGCCCCGGGGTCGCTGATCGCGTCGGCATCATCCTCCCCGTGCGGGCCCCGATCGGTGCGCATGGCCCAACCCTATTAGCACGCTCATCGAGTAGCGGGCCGGGCGTAGCGGAGCGGAGCCGGGACCGCGTTCCACCACGCTCATCGAGTAGCGGGCCGGGCGTAGCGGAGCGGAGCCGGGACCGCGTGTCGAGATGAGGTCTCCCGGTCCCATGGCAGGATTCCTCCGGTGACCACCATTCTCTCGATCCAGTCCTCGGTCTCCTACGGCCATGCCGGCAACTCCGCCGCCGTCTTCCCGATGCAGCGGCGCGGTGTCGACGTCTGGCCGGTGCACACGGTGACCTTCTCCAACCACACCGGCTACGGTGCCTGGCGCGGGCCGCTGCTGGCCGCCGAAGACATCGCCGATGTGGTGATGGGGATCGACGAGCGCGGGGTGCTCGGCCAGGTGGATGCGGTGCTGTCCGGTTACCAGGGCGGTGAAGCGGTCGGCGCGGTGATCCTGGACGCGGTCCGGCTGGTCCGCGACCGCAACCCGCAGGCGCTCTACTGCTGCGATCCGGTGATGGGTGACATCGGCCGCGGCTTCTATGCCCGGCCGGGGATCCCGGAGTTCTTCCGCGACCAGGTGGTGCCCCAGGCCGATGTGATGACCCCGAACCATTTCGAGCTGAATTTCCTCACCGGCACCGAATCCGGCTCCCTGGAGGAGGTGCTGGCGGCGGTGGACGCGCTGCGCGCCCGTGGCCCGAAGACGGTGCTGGTCACCTCGGTGACCCACGCCGGCCAGCAGCCCGGCACCCTCGACATGCTCGCCGTCGACGACGACGGGGCCTGGCTGGTCACCACGCCCCTGCTGGAACGCAACTTCACCGGTTCGGGGGATCTGACCACCGCGATGTTCCTGACCGCGCTGCTGGACGGAGTCGGTACGCCGCAGGCGCTGGGGCGTACCGCCGCCATCGTCTTCGGGGTGCTGCGGCGGACCGCCGAACTCGGCCACGACGAACTCCGCCTGGTCGACGCCCAGGACGAGATCGCCGACCCCTCCGAGACCTTCGAGGTCCGCCAGGTCCGCTGAGAGGCGCCTCCCAACGCCGGCTGAGCGAGGGAGGAACGAGACCCCTCCCACGTCGGCTGAGCGAGGGAGGAACGACCGAGTCGAAGCCACGCGCCGATGACTTCGACTCGCTGGCGCTCGCTCAGCCAGCGGCGCGTACGACTCGCTGGCGCTCGCTCAGCCAACGACGCGTACGACCCCTCGACACGCAGAAACCGGGCACTGCTGCGCAGCGCCCGGTTTCGGCTACTCGGGGATCGTTCGGTCGGTGCTCAATCCCAGAAGACCTGGATGTCGGCGCCGATCTTGTTCAGCCGGGTGGCCAGGTCCTCGTACCCGCGGTTGATCATGTAGACGTTGCGCAGCGTCGAGGTGCCGCGGGCGGCCAGCATCGCCAGCAGGATGCAGACACCGGGACGCAGCGCCTGCGGGCAGACGATCTCGTGGGACCGCCAGCGGGTCGGGCCGTTGACGCTCAGCCGGTGCGGGTCGAGCAGCTGGATGTTCGCACCGAGCTGGTTCAGCGGCAGCATGTGCACCGAGCGGTTCTCATAGACCCAGTCGTTGATCAGGGTCTGGCCCTCCGCGGCCGCGGCGATCACCCCGAAGAACGGCAGATTGTCGATGTTCAGGCCCGGGAACGGCATCGGGTGGATCTTGTCGATCGGTGCGGTCAGCTGCGAGGGGTGCACCGTCAGGTCGACCAGCCGGGTCCGGCCGTTGCCCGAGGTGTACTCCTCGGACATGTCGAAGCGCAGGCCCATCTCCTCCAGGATCGCCAACTCGATCTCCAGGAACTCGATCGGCACCCGGGTGATGGTCAGCTCCGACTCGGTGACGATGGCCGCGGTGAGCAGGCTCATCGCCTCGATCGGATCCTCCGAGGGGGCGTAGGTGACCGAGTCGGGCACCTCGTTCGGGTCGATGCCGGTCACCTTCAGAGTGGTCGAGCCGAGGCCCTCCACCTGCACACCCAGCTCCTCCAGGAAGTAGCAGAGGTCCTGGACCATGTAGTTGGAGCTGGCATTGCGCAGCACGGTGGTACCGGGGGTGAGGGCGGCGGCCATCAGCGCGTTCTCGGTGACGGTGTCACCGCGTTCGATCAGCACGATCGCCCGCTCGGGTGCCCGCTTGTCGCTGGTCGCCTGGTAGTAGCCCTCGGTCGCGGTCACCTCGAGGCCGAAGTGGCGGAGCAGCTGCAGGTGCGGCTCGACGGTCCGCGAACCCAGGTCGCAGCCACCGGCGTACGGCAACTGGAAGGTGGGGTAGTAGTGCATCAGCGGGCCGAGGAACATGATGATCGAGCGGGTACGCCGGGCGGCCTCGACATCCATCTGGTCCAGCCGCAGCTCGGCGGGCCGGGTCAGGGTGAGGTCGCGGCGGTCCTCGGACCAGATCGCCTCGACGCCGATGCTGGTGAGCACCTCGAGCAGGCGGTTCACCTCCTCGATCCGGGCGATGCCGCGCAGCACGGTCTTGCCCGGTACCAGCAGTGACGCGCAGAGCAGCGCCACGGCGGCGTTCTTGGAGGAGCGCACCTCGATGGAACCGGACAGTGTCGTCGGGCCGTTGACCCGCAGATGCTCGGTCCCGGTCGCGCCCACCGAGATCAGCTCGGAGTTGAGTGCGGCGGCGATCCGGTTGATCATGTCCACACTGAGGTTCTGGTTTCCGGATTCGATACGATGGATCGCGCTCTGGCTGGTGCCGATGTGGTCGGCCAGCTGTTGCTGGGTGAACCCGCGGTGCTTGCGGGCGTCCCGGATGATCGTGCCGATGCGGTCGAGTGAGGTCTCAGTCACCGGAATACCGTAACTCATATAAGAGATATTGCAACTCGGGTTGCCCGCGTGTCGGCGCGAGTGGGCGCAGTTCGGTACTGAACCCTAGAGTTGGGCCCATGAGCTCACACTTTGATGTCGTTGTCCTGGGCGCCGGCCCGGGCGGCTACGTTGCCGCCATCCGTGCCGCCCAGCTGGGTCTGAAGGTCGCCGTGGTGGAGAAGAAGTACTGGGGTGGCGTCTGTCTCAACGTCGGCTGCATCCCCACCAAGTCGCTGCTGCGCAACGCCGAGATCGCGCACATCGTGACCAAGGAGGCCAAGACCTTCGGCATCCATGGCGACGTCACCATGGACTACCCCACCGCCTACACCCGCTCCCGTCAGGTGGCCGACAAGATGGTCAAGGGCGTGCACTACCTGATGAAGAAGAACAAGATCACCGAGATCGACGGCTGGGGTGACTTCGTCGACGCGAAGACGCTCAACATCACCGGGGGCAAGGACGAGGGCCAGGTCACCTTCGACAACTGCATCATCGCCACCGGTTCGGTGACCCGGATGCTGCCCGGGGTCGAGGTCAGCAAGAACGTGATGACCTATGAGGAGCTGATCCTCGCCGACGAGGTGCCGTCCTCGATCGTGATCGCCGGCTCCGGTGCGATCGGCATCGAATTCGCCTACGTGCTTGCGAATTACGGCGTCGACGTCACCGTGGTGGAGTTCCTGGACCGGATCGTCCCGACCGAGGATCCCGAGATCAGCAAGGAGCTCGCCAAGGCGTACAAGAAGCTCGGGGTGAAGCTGATGACCTCGACCAAGGTGGAGTCGGTGGTCGACAACGGCGACGGCGTCGAGGTCACCGTGGCGCCGGCCCAGGGTGGCGACCAGCAGGTCCTGAAGGCCGACAAGATGCTGTCGGCCATCGGCTTCGCGGCGCGCACCGAGGGCTACGGTCTGGAGAACACCGGGGTACGCCTGACCGAGCGCGGTGCGATCGACATCGACGAGTTCATGAAGACCAATGTCGACGGCATCTACGCGATCGGCGACGTCACCGCCAAGCTGATGCTGGCCCACACCGCCGAGGCGCAGGGTGTGGTGGCCGCCGAGGCGATCGCCGGGGCCGAGACCATGCCGATCAACTACGACATGATCCCGCGCGCGACCTACTGCCAGCCGCAGGTCGCCTCCTTCGGCTACACCGAGGAGCAGGCCCGGGAGAAGGGCTACGACGTCAAGGTCGCCAAGTTCCCGTTCTCCGCGAACGGCAAGGCCAACGGGCTCGGCGAGACCGCCGGTTTCGTCAAGGTGGTCGCCGACGGCAAGTACAACGAGATCCTCGGCGCCTCGATGATCGGCCCCGACGTCACCGAGCTGCTGCCCGAGCTGGTGCTGGCCCAGATGTGGGACCTCACCGCCGACGAGGTCGCCCGCAGCATCCACGCGCACCCGACGCTGACCGAGACCCTCAAGGAAGCCGTCGAGGGTATCGCCGGGCACATGATCAACCTCTGATCCGAACCCCCTGGAGCCCGACCTGCTGATGGACACCGACCCCACCGACACCGCCGAGACCGACCAGACCGGTCAGAGCGACGCCCCACCGGACGCCGCGGGATCAGCCGCACCCAGCGAACACCGGGAGGTGCTGCAGACCGGGACCGGCTGGTTCCCGGTCTGGTTCACCGCAGGCCTGGCGGTGCTGGTAGTCGCCGGTGGGGTGGTGCTGCAGGGGTTGCTGCCGCCGCTGCGCGGCCGGGAGTTCGCCGATCCGGTGACCAATCAGCTCGCCGGGCTGCTCGATCTGATCAGCCAGCTGGCGATGCTGATCACCTTCGGCCTGCTGCTGGCGGCGGTCGCGTTCACCCCGAGCCGACGCCGGCAGCACCGGTTGTCGGAGACCGGTCGGGGCCTCGCCCGGCTCGCCGGTCGGACCGCGGCGGTCTGGTTCGCGGCCAGCCTGCTGATGGTGCCGCTCACCGCGGGGGAGAACAACGGGGTCTCGCTGCTGGTCGCGGTCCGCGCGCTGGGGCCCTTCCTGTCCGCCACCCAGCCCGCCGCGGCCTGGCTGGTACCGGCGGCGATCGCGCTGATCACGCTGCTCTGCGCCCGCCGGGTCCGCACCATCGGTGCCACGCTGACGCTGCTGATCGTCGGTGCGGTCTGGCAGCTCGCCCCGGTGCTCACCGGCAACGTGTCGGTGGGTGCCGACCACGACTTCGGCTCGGACGCCGCGATCATCGCCACCCTGGCCCAGACCGTGGTGATCGCCGCCTCGGGCGCGCTGCTGGCCGCGCCCGCGGCGGCGGCCGACGAGCCGATGCTGCTACGCCGCCAGCGGCGGTTCGCCGGCTGGGCGCTGCCGTTCGTGCTGGCCGGATGGGCGGTCGTCACCTGGTACGAGCTCGCCGGCACCGCACCGCTGGCCACCTTCTACGGGATGCTGAAGGTGATGGCGCTGGCCCTGTGGCTGCTGGTCGGCGTACGCCTGCTGGCGAGCCTGCTGTTGCGTCGGCCGCGCAACCGGCTGGCCGTCGGGGTGGATCTGGCGATCGCGATCCTGGCGGTCGGCTGCCAGGTCGCCACCGCGCACATGGCACCGCCGCGATTCCTGATCACACAGGAATCCACGGCGATCAACTATCTCGGCTACGACCTGCCGAATCCGCCCACACTGGCCGCGCTGGTGCTGCCCGGGCGGCCCAACATGCTGCTCACCACCGTGTCGGTGCTGGCGATCGTGATCTATCTGGTCGGTTACGCGATCCTGCGGCGCCGGGGCATCGCCTGGCCGATCGTGCGGGTCGGTGCCTGGGTGGCCGGCTGGCTGGTCATGCTGTGGGCGGTCAGCTCGGGCATGTGGTCGTTCTCCGGTGGCACCTTCTCCAAGCACATGCTGGTGCACATGACGGTGAACATGCTGGCCCCGGCGCTGATCGTGCTCGGTGGGCCGATCACCATGCTGCTCCGCGTGCTGCCGAGCAGCCGGGACAACACCCCCGCCGGCGTGCGGGAGCTGGTCACCGGCATGATCGGCTGGAAACCGTTGGAATACCTGCTGAATCCGGTGCTGGTCGGGCTGCTCTTCGTCGGCTCGTTCTACGTGGTCTACTTCTCCGACCTGTTCGGCTATCTGATGCGGTACCACTGGGGCCACCAGCTGATGACGGTGCACTTCATGCTCAGCGGCCTGATCTTCTTCGGCATGGTCGCCGGGGTGGACCGGATGCCGCGCGAACTGCCGCACCTGGCGAAACTGGGCATGCTGTTCGCGGTGATGCCGTTCCACGCGTTCTTCGCGGTGGCGCTGCTGTCGACCGACGGGATCATCGCCGAGAACTACTATCGATCCCTGGCCCTGCCGTGGATGACCGATCTGCTGGAGGACCAGAAGCTGGGCGGCCAGTTCACCTGGGCCCTGGGTGAGCTGCCGATGCTGGTCGTGGTGGTCGCGCTGCTCGTGCAGTGGTTCCTGCAGGACTCCCGCGAGGCGAAGCGCAAGGACCGGGCGATGGACACCGGACTCGACGATTCCTATGAGGCGTACAACGAAATGCTGAAGAAGCTCTCCGATCGGGCGGACCGATGAGCACGCCCGGATCGACGCTGGATGGCACGCTGCCCGAGCAGCAGACCGACCGGGTCGAGCTGCTGGTTGGCGGGATGACCTGTGCCGCCTGCGCGACCCGGATCGAGAAGAAGCTGAACAAGCTCGAAGGCGTGCACGCCACGGTCAACTACGCCTCCGAACGCGCGCTGGTCGAGGGCGCCTCCGCCGAGGACGCGATCGCGGTGGTGAAGAAGGCCGGCTACACCGCGATGGAGGCCACCGGCGACGACTCCGAGCTGGGCCGGATCTCCGAGCAACGGGTCCGTACGCTGCGGCTGCGGCTGGCCGTGGCGGCGGTGCTGACGATCCCGCTGGGGAACCTGGCGATCGTGCTCGCCCTGGTGCCGAGCCTGCGCTTCCCGATGTGGGAGTGGCTGTGCGTGGCGCTGGCGGTCCCGGTGGTGTTCTGGAGCGCCTGGCCCTTCCATGTCGCCACCTGGCGCAATCTGCGCAACCGCTCGTTCAGCATGGACACCCTGGTCTCGCTCGGGGTGCTGTCGGCGTTCAGCTGGTCGTTGATCTCGATCATCTGGCGGACCCCGGACACCGAGGGTTACTGGCTCGGTTACGGGATCACCCCCGCCGGTGCCGATGCGATCTATTTCGAGGTGGCCGCCGCGGTCACCACCTTCCTGCTCGCCGGCCGCTACTTCGAGGCACGCGCCCGGCGCAGCGCCCAGGGGGTGCTCGGCGCGCTGAACCAGTTGGCGCCGAAGCAGGTGCGCCGGCTCGCCGACGACGGCACCGAGGAACTCGTACCGGTCGCCACCCTGCGCGCCGGGGATCGGTTCCGGACCCGCTCCGGGGAACGGTTCGCCGCCGACGGCACCGTTCTCGAGGGCAGCTCGGCGGTCGACACCTCGATGATGACCGGTGAACCGGTACCGGTCGAGGTCGGGCCGGAGGCGGCCGTCCTGGGTGGCACGGTCAACGTGACCGCGCCGCTGGTGGTGCGCGCGACCCGGGTCGGTGCACACACCCAGCTGGCCCAGATGGCGGCGCTCGCCGAACAGGCCCAGCTGCGCAAGGCGAAGGTGCAGCAGCTGGTCGACCGGGTCGTCGGCTGGTTCGTCCCGGCGGTGCTGCTGATCGCCGCGATCACCCTGATCGGCTGGTTCGGTACCGGCCATGGGGTGCGGTCCTCGGTCAGTGCAGCGCTCTCGGTGCTGATCATCGCCTGCCCGTGTGCGCTGGGTCTGGCGACGCCGACCGCGCTGATGGTCGGGGTCGGCCGCGGTGGCCAGCTCGGCATCCTGATCAAGACCCAGGAGGCGCTGGAGGCCAGCGGTGCGGTGGACACGGTCGTCTTCGACAAGACCGGCACGATCACCGAGGGTGCGCTGACCCTGGAGTCGGTGCACGCGGTGGGGGAGCTCCCGGAGGCTCGGGTACGCCTGCTCGCGGCCGCGGTCGAGGGCCAGTCGGACCATCCGCTGGCCCGGGCGATCGCCGGTGATCCGACGGTGGGGGAGCTGCCGGTGGTGAGCCAGGTGGAGACCCCGACCGGGCAGGGCGCCACCGGGGTGGTCGACGGGCAGCGGGTGGTGGTCGGCAACGAGGCGATGCTGGCCGACTACCGGGTGGCCGAGGTCCCCCAGGTGGCCGCGGAGATCGTCCGGGCCGCCCGGGACCGGGGCGCGACCCCGGTGCTGGTCGCCGTCGACGGCGCGGTCGTCGGCGTGCACGTGCTGACCGACCGGGTACGCCCGTCCGCGGCCGAGGCGGTTCGCCGGCTGCAGGCGCGCGGTCTGCGGACCGTGCTGCTCACCGGTGACCACGAACAGGCGGCCGCGGCCGTCGCGGCCCAGGTCGGCATGGACGATTTCGTGGCCGGGGTGCTGCCGGCCCGCAAGGCCGAGGCGGTCGCCGAGCTGCAGGCCGCCGGCCACCAGGTCGCCATGGTGGGCGACGGCATCAACGACGCCGCCGCACTGGCCACCGCGAACCTCGGCCTGGCGATGGTCTCGGGCACCGATATCGCGATGAAGTCGGCCGATGTGATCCTGGTCCGGGAGAACCTCAACGTGGTGCCCGATGCGATCAATCTGTCCCGGGCCACCCTGCGGACCATCCGCGGCAACCTGATCTGGGCCTTCGGCTACAACTGTGCGGCCATCCCGCTGGCCGCCGCCGGTCTGCTGAACCCGCTGATCGCCGGCCTGGCGATGTCGCTGTCGTCGCTCTTCGTGGTGGCGAACAGCCTGCGGTTGCGCAGCCGCTCCCTCGGCTGAGCCGGCGGCACGTGCGGGATGAGTCCGAGGAATGATCATGGAATATCCGGCCCTTCAGTCGAACTATTCAAATATAAGTACGAATATTCCATGGTCATTTTCCGCTCTGGCAGGATGACCCCATGACGGAGAAGGACCACGACCTCTGGCTCACCGGTGATGCCGCCTCGGATCGCCTGCTGAGCACCGATGCCAACGCGCTGCTGCTCGGCATGACCCTGGATCAGCAGGTGCCGATGGAGAAGGCGTTCAGCGGGCCGGCGGTGATCGCGCAGCGGATGGGCGGCACCCTCGACGTGGCGAAGATCGCGGCGATGGACACCGAGGAGTTCGTCGCCCTCTGCTCCGAGAAGCCGGCGATCCACCGCTTCCCCGGGTCGATGGGCAAGCGGGTGCAGCAGGTCTGCCGGGCGCTGGTCGATGACTACGACGGTGACGCGGAGAACATCTGGGCCGGTGTCGACGACGGTGCCGAGGTGCTCAAACGGCTCAAGGCGTTGCCCGGTTTCGGTGATCAGAAGGCGAAGATCTTCCTTGCCCTGTTGGGAAAGCAGTGGGGTATCACGCCGAGTGGCTGGCAGCGGGCCGCCGGCGACTACGGCAAGGACGGTTTCCGTTCGGTCGCCGACATCACCGACAACAGCTCCCTGCAGAAGGTCCGCGAGACCAAGAAGCAGGTCAAGGCGGCGGCCAAGAAGGCGGCCGCCGACAAGGCCGCCCAGGCGTGACCCCACCCCTGCCGCCGGGTGTGCGGCTGGTGGTCGCCGGCGTGCTCGTGCGCGACGACCGGATCCTCGCCACCCGGCGTACCCGACCCGCCGCACTGGCCGGATTCTGGGAGTTCCCCGGGGGCAAGGTGGAGGCGGGGGAGACCCCGGTCGCGGCGCTGGCCCGCGAACTCGCCGAGGAGCTCGGCATCGGGGTCACGGTCGGAGCGGAAATCGAATCCGCACAGGGATCCTGGCCGATCTCGGAGACGCTGCGGATGCGGGTCTTCTGGGTGGCCAGCGGGGACGAGCCGCATCCCGGTGACGCCCATGACGCGGTCCGCTGGTTGCGGCGGGCGGAACTCACCGACCCGGCCTGGGTACCGGCCGATGTGGCGGTGGCCGCGTTGCTCGCCGAGCGGCCCTGGCCCTGAGCTAGCCTTGCCGCCATGCAGACCCCCGTGCCTGACTACCTCGCCGAGATCCTGAACGACTGCAACAGCAATGACGGAGGGGAGTTGGCCGACTACATCCCCGAGTTGGCCCAGGCCGATCCGAACCAGCTCGGTGTCGCCATCACCACCCTCGACGGGGTGACCTATTCCGCCGGTGACGATGAGGTGCAGTTCTCGATCCAGTCGATCTCCAAGCCCTTCGCGTACGCCCTGGCGATCGAGGACCGCGGCCTGGAGGCGGTGCTCGAGGTGGTCGGCGACGAGCCCACCGGTGATGCGTTCAACGAGATCTCCCTGGAACCCGACACCGGCCGCCCGCGGAACCCGATGATCAACATCGGCGCGATCACCACGCACTCGCTGGTCGGCGCACCCGGACTGGATGTGGCGGCCCGCTTCGAACGCGCGCGCAGCGGGATGTCGGCGTTCGCCGGTCGGGAGCTGGAGGTCGATGACGCGGTCTTCGAGTCCGAGGTCGCCACCGGGTACCGCAACACCGCGCTGGCCTATCTGGTCCGGGCCCGCGACAAGATCTCCGAGGACCCGGGCATCCTGGTCCGCGAGTACACCCGGCAGTGCTCGCTGCTGGTGAGCGTGCGGGACCTCTCGGTGATGGCGGCGACGCTGGCCAATGGCGGTACGAATCCGGTGACCGGCGTCCAGGTCGTCTCGCCGCGGGCGGCCCGGCAGGTGATGAGCGTGATGTTCACCTGTGGCATGTACGACGCGGCCGGTGACTGGGTCTCCCATGTCGGCATCCCTGCCAAGAGTGGTGTCGCCGGCGGCATCATCGGTGCCCTGCCGGGGCAGTGCGGGCTGGGCACCTTCTCACCCCGTCTGGATTCCTTCGGCAACAGCACCCGCGGCGTACAACTCTTCGAGCGGCTCTCCGAAGACATGGGCATGCATCTGATGGGTACGCCGCCCAATGCGCTGTCGGTGCTGCGCGATCAGGTCGAGCTGGTACCCGGGCTCGACGGGCCGGATGCCCGGCTGGTGGTGGTGCAGGGGGCGGTGAACTTCGCCGGCGCGGAGCAGGTGCTGCGCCAGCTGGTCGAGCTGTCGCCCGGCGGCCAGGAGGTGATCCTGGACGTCTCCCGGGTGGCCTCGATCGACAACGTGGGCCGCCGGATGGTCCTCGAGGGGATGCGCCGCCTCGGCCTCGATGGCCACCCCCTGACGCTGGTCGATCCGGAACAGATGCTGCCCGACCCGGACACCGGCGGTGAGCCGGTGCGCGTCGTGGAATCCCTGCCCGGCTGACCACTCGGTTGACCAGCCCGGCCCCGATTTTGTCAGGGGTTATGCACCGTCGCGGAGCCCGACACGGTGAGATAGTCCCCAAGAGTTCGGTGGGGCGCGCGGCTCGGCGCCGCGCGCGAGCCGACAATGCGGGAGGCGAGCGTCTGGCGCCGCGCGCGAGCCGACAGAATTAGAGCGCCCCCTGACCTTTGCGGAGGTCAGGGGGCGAACAACGGTCCGTCAGGTGCGTGTCAGACCGTTGCCGAACCGGCACGCGAGGCGTGCCGGAAGCCGAGCAGGGACAGGAAGAGCATCAGCACGGCGCCCGCGAATGCTGCCACTGCAGCGATTCCGGCGATCATGCCCATGGTTCCGAAGGCGTACGCGTTGAGCAGCATGCCCCGCAGGGTGTTGCCCATGAACAGGCTCTGCCGCAGTTCACCCATCGCCTTGGCCTCGTCGGTCGTCTTGTCCGGCAGCTTCTGGTATTCACCGGACACCTCCTCGTAGGTGCGATCGCCCGAGGACTTGTTCATGTGCACGAGGATGTAGTTGTCCGCGAAGGCCTTGGCCTGGGTGCCGTTGGTCATCTCCTGTCCCGCATAGGGGGCGAGGATCTCGCGGTCGGCCGGCGGCAGCGCTTCCAGGGAGGCGCCCGAGGGCATCGTGATCCGCTGTGCCGCGAGCTGGTCGTGCACCTGGGCATTGACGAAGCTGGACGCCCAGGTCAGCAACCCACCGGCGACCACCAGGATCGCGGCCAGGGAGAGGCCGACGGCGGAGATGAGCTTGTCGAGTGCGCTGCGTCGCATGAGCGGTTCCTTCGATTCTGTTGTGGTTGCTCCGACATGTCTATTATGACACGTAGTACTACACAATGTAGTTCTCGAAGGGGTGGACGAGCCCGATGTCGGCAATCTCACATCGGCGGGTACGCGACCCCTGGGCTCAGTCGGTGGCGCAGCTGCCGGTTCCGACCGGCGTCCGGTTGGTGCTGCTGGCGGCGGTCAGCGCGGCCTCCGCGGTGTCGTTGGTGAGCACGAAACCGGTCTGCGGGGTGACCGTGGAGCGGGCGAAGACGGTCCCGGCGACGCGGCCGTCCTCGGTGAGCAGTGGGCCGCCGGAGTTGCCCGGGTTCACGTCGGCATAGATCGAATAGATCTCCCGGGTGACCATCGACGAACCATAGATGTCGCGCCCGGTGGCGTGCACCGTGCCCCGGATCCGCGCCGGCTCCAGGTCATAGGGGCCGTCCAGCGGGAACCCGGCCACCACCGTCGACGTGCCGTTCTCCAGCGCCGGTGCGGTCTGCAGTGCCGGCGCCCGCAGGCTGGGGACGTCGAGCACCGCCAGGTCGCGATTCGGGTCGAACTGGATCACGGTGGCCGGCAACCGGGCCCCGGTGCCGCCGACCTGCAGGGTGATCCGGTCGGCACCGGCGATCACGTGGGCATTGGTGACCACCCGGCGCGGCTGCGCCACCCAGCCGGAGCCCTCGGCGACCCGATTGCAGCCCGGTATCGAGGCCCGGATCTTCACCACGCTGGCCGCCGCACGCTGGATGCCGGGCGTGGTGACCGCGCCGTCATCGGGAGCGGCCGCCTCCATCCGCGGTTCGTCCAGCGGGTTGCCGAAGACCGGCGGGAAACCGGCGTCATAGAGGGCGCGGGTGAGTTCGGAGGTGGCGGTGACGACCTCGGGCGGCATCCGATCGGTCGTCGCGGTGACCACCCGGGAATCGTTGAGGGTACGCCGCCAGGCGTCCGGTACGACCGGGAGCAGCGCCATCCCGACGAGTCCGATCACAATGGCGGTGACCAGCACGTTCACCACGGCCCCGCCGGCCGAATCCAGTTGGCCGCCGCCGTCGGCGCGGCGCCTGGCCATCAGCCGGGTACCGAGCTGGGCGGTCAGACCGTGCAGGGCAGAGGCCAGGCCGAGCACACCCACCAGCATGATGATCGCCCGGGCCGTCGAGTCCGGCCCGATCGAGGTGAGCGCCAGCAGCGAGGACAGCCCCCACAGGGCCAGCACCGCGCCGCCCAGATAACCGATCACCCCGAACACCGTGCTGACCAGTCCCCGCTGCCATCCGATCAGCACCTGGATGACCAGCAACAGGACCAGGGTCAGGTCGACGAGCATGGCGGCGGTCACGGCATCCATCATGCCGCTGCCGCCAAAGCCGGACGCGTACACGCGGGCGGAATTTCCCGCTCTCTGTGGGAACTTCTCACTAAGGTGCCACCTGATGAAATCTCCCGCCATCCCCGAGCACCCCGAATCGCCGAAGCTCGAACGCGCCCTCGGCAACCGGCACATCCAGCTGATCGCGATCGGTGGTGCCATCGGCACCGGCCTGTTCATGGGCTCGGGCAAGACGATCTCGGTCGCCGGCCCGTCGGTGCTGCTGGTCTATCTGATCATCGGCTTCATGTTGTACTTCGTGATGCGGGCGATGGGGGAGATCCTGTTGTCCCGCAAGGAGTACCGGAACTTCGCCGACTTCACCGGCGACCTGCTCGGCCCCTGGGCCGCGTTCTTCACCGGATGGACCTACTGGTTCTGCTGGGTGGTGACCGCGGTCGCCGATGTGATCGTGATCGCATCGGTCTATGTCACCCATCTGCTGCCGAACCTGCCGCCCTGGTCGACCCCGGTGATCGCGCTGCTGGTGATCGCCGCGCTGATCGGGCTGAATCTGCCGACGGTGCGGGCATTCGGGGAGACCGAGTTCTGGTTCGCGATGGTCAAGATCGTCGCGATCCTGGCGCTCATCGTGGTCGGTGTGGTGCTGATCCTCTCCGGTTTCACCTCCGCGCAGGGCACCGCCAGCTTCACCCACCTGTGGGACGCCGGCGGCTTCTTCGCCAAGGGGTTCCTGGGCTTCGTCGCGGCCTTCCAGATCGCCACCTTCGCCTTCGTCGGGATCGAACTGGTCGGCACGACGGCGGCCGAGACCAAGGACCCGGACACCAACCTGCCGCGTGCGGTGCGTTCGATCCCGATCCGGATCCTGCTGTTCTACATCGGTTCGCTGGTGGTGCTGATGTCGGTGATGCCGTGGACCACCTACGACGCCGACAACTCACCGTTCATCCAGGTCTTCGATGCCGCGGGGCTACCGGCCGCCGCGGCCGTGGTCAACCTGGTCGTTCTCACCTCGGCGATGTCCTCGGCCAACTCCGGCATCTATTCGACCTCGCGGATGGTCTATGGGCTGGCCACCCAGAACGACGCGCCGCGGATGTTCGCGCGACTGTCCAGCCGGCACGTGCCCCGCAACGCGCTGTTCCTCACCGCCGTGGTGCTGCTGTCCTCGGTGGTGCTGCTCGCCTCCGGGCTGGGGGAGTCGGCCGGATTCTCGGTGGTGACCACGGTTTCCTCGCTCTGCTTCATGTTCGTGTGGACGATGATCCTGGCCAGCTATCTGGTGTATCGCCGCCGGCGCCCGCAGGACCATGCCGCAAGCCGGTTCCGGATGCCGCTGGGCACGGTGATGCCGTGGGTGGTGTTCGCCTTCTTCGGCTTCCTGATCTGGGCGTTCACCGGTGACCCGGACACGCTGGCCGGTCTGTTGGCGACCCCGGTCTGGTTCGTGCTGGTCACCGTCGGTTATCTGGTGGTTCGGCGTACGCCCGATCATCGCGCCCAGCGCGCGGAGTTCCGCCGCCAGGTGGCCGAGGAGCACCGCCAGGCCGAGCGCGTCAGCGTCGGCTGATCCGGATGCACGCGGCCCGGTGGGTGGCCGAAAGCTCCACCGGGTCAGGGATCGCGGCCGCACAGTCGTCGATCGCGATCGGGCAGCGGGTGCGGAACACGCAGCCACTCGGCGGGTTCACCGGCGACGGCACATCACCGACCAGCACCGTGCGCGCGCGGTTGCGTTCGGCCTCCGGATCGACCTCCGGGATCGCCGACAGCAGCGCCGACGAATAGGGATGCGCAGGGTCGGCGTAGAGCTCACCACGGGTGGCCCGCTCCATGGCACGGCCCAGATAGAGGACGAGCACCTCGTGGCTCATGTATTCCACCGCGGCGAGATCGTGGGCGATGAACAGGTAGGAGAGTCCGAGCTCGGCCTGCAACCGTTTCAGCAGGTTGAGGATCTGTGCCTGCACACTGACATCGAGCGAGGCGGTGGCCTCGTCCAGGATGATCAGCTTCGGTTCCACGGCCAGTGCACGACCGATGCAGACCCGCTGCCGCTGGCCGCCGGAGAGCTGGTGCGGGTAACGGTCCAGCAGCCCCTCGGGCAGGCCGACCAGGCCCATCAGCTCCCGCACCCGCGCATCGCGGTCACCCGGATGCAGGCCGTGGATCTCCAGCGGATCGAGCAGGGCCCGCCGGATGGTGCGGCGCGGGTCGAGGGAGGTCAGCGGGTCCTGGAAGACCATCGCGACGGTACGCCGGACCCGGCGCAGCTCGGCGCCGCTGGCGGCGCGGACGTCGATCCCGTCGAGGGTGATCTCTCCCGAGGTGGCCTCCACGAGCCGCATCAGCGCGTTGCCGATGGTCGACTTGCCCGAACCGGATTCGCCGACCAGCCCGAGGGTCTCACCCGCTGCGATGGTGAAGCTGACATCCTCCACCGCGTGCACCACCGGTCGCTCCCGCCGACCGCGCAGCGCCTGGCGTACCGACAGGTCGCCGAGGCGGACCGGGAACTGGATCTGCAGATTCCGTACCTCCAGCAGGGTTTTCCGATCCTCGCTCATCCGGCACCTCCGCTCATCGGCCCGAGGTCGGGGAGGACGCAGCGGGTCCGTACCCGGTGGTCCGGGGCGACCTCGACCAGTGCGGGGCGCTCGGTCTCACAGCTCGGATCGGTGCGCACCTCGCAGCGGTCCCAGAAGATGCAGCCGGGCGGCAGGTTCCTGGGATCCGGCGGTGATCCGGGAATGGTGGACAGCGGCTGGTCGAACTCACCCAGCGTCGGCCGGGCGGCGAACAGACCACGGGTGTAGGGATGCCGGTGGCGTCGATAGAGCACATCCATGGGCGCCTCTTCGACGACCTGACCGCCATAGCAGACCACCACGTTGTCGGCGATCCCGCCGATCACGCCGAGGTCGTGGCTGATCCAGACCACCGCGGTGCCCAGGCGTTCCTGCAGATCCCTGACGACGCTGATGATCTGCGCCTGGATGGTGACATCGAGGGCGGTCGTCGGCTCGTCGGCGATCAGCACCTCCGGGTCGCAGCTCAGCGCGATCGCGATCATCACCCGTTGCCGCATCCCGCCGGAAAGCTCATGTGGGTACGCTTTCAGCCGTCGCTCGGGGTCGGGGATGCCGACCAGTTCGAGCAGCTCCAGGGCCCGCCGGCGCAGCGCGGTCCGGTCCAGGTCGAGGTGGGCGCGCATCGGTTCGGAGAGCAGCTTCTCCACCGTCAACAGCGGGTTCAGCGAGCTGGCCGGGTCCTGGAAGACGAAACCGATCCGACGGCCGCGGACCTGCTGCAGCTGGCGCGCGCTCATCGACAGCAGGTCGAGTTGCTGCTCACCGGCACCGAGCAGGGCACGGCCGCCGATGACCGCCGGCGGGCGGGGGACCAGGCCGGTGGCCGCCAGCACCGACATCGACTTGCCCGATCCGGACTCGCCGACGATGCCGAGGGTCTGCCCGGGTTCGACCGACCAGCTGACCCCGGAGACGATCTGCGCCGGGCCGATGCGCACGGTCAGATCGTCGAGGGCGAACAACGGAGTCATGCGGCCTCCTTCGCGCTCACGAATCGCGGATCCAGCGCGTCCCGCAGTGAATCGCCGAGCAGGTTGAACGCCAGCACGGTGACGAAGATCGCCAGGCCGGGGAAGATCGCCAGCCAGGGCGCGATGTTGAAGAATCCCTTGGCGTCGAAGAGCATCCGGCCCCAGGACGGCGCCGGTGGCTGCACGCCGAGGCCCAGGAAGGACAGCGCGGCCTCGGACAGGATCGCGAACGCGAACGACAGCGAGGTCTGCACGATGATCGGGGCGCTGACGTTCGGCAGCACGTGCCGCCACAGGATCCGCAGGCTGCCGGCCCCGAGCGCCTGCTGGGCCCGGATGAAGGGCTCCTCGCGGATCTGCAGCACACTGCCGCGGGTGACGCGGGCGAAGATCGGGGTGTAGACGACGCCGATGGCGATGATCGCGGTGTTCAATCCGGGGCCGAGGACGGCCACGATCGCGATGGCGAGCAGCATCACCGGGAAGGCGAACATCACATCGACCAGCCGCATGATGGTGCTGTCCACCGCCCCGCGGAGATAACCGGCGAAGAGTCCGAGCGGGACGCCGAGCAGCACCGAGATCGCGACCGACAGCACGCTCACCTTGAGGGTGGCGCCGCAGGAGACGATCACCCGGGTGAACACGTCCCGGCCGAGTTCGTCGGTGCCGAACCAGTGCGCCGCGCTCGGTCCCTGCAGGGCGGCGGGGATGTCGGTCTCATTGGGACCGTAGGGGGTCAGGTAGCCGCCGAACAGGGCCCCGATCACCAGTGCCAGCAACACGATCAGGCAGCCCACCACGACCGGATTGCGCAGCATCCGACGCACACCCCCGCTCACAGGGCGATCCTCCGATCGACCCGCCAGTAGAGGACGTCGACGAGGAAGCTGATCACCAGGAACAAGGTGGCGATGAGCAGCACCGCACCCTGGATCACCGGATAGTCGCGGGCCGCGACCGAGTCATAGACCAGCCGCCCGAGACCGGGCCAGGCGAACACCACCTCGACGACCACGACCCCGCCGAGCAGGGTGGCGAGCTGGGTGCCGCCGACGGTGATCACCGGCACCAGGGCGTTGCGCAGGATGTGGCCGAACAGCACGGTGCGTTCGCGCAGCCCCTCCGAACGGGCGGTGCGGACGTGGTCGGCGCCCAGCGTCTCCAGCACCGAGGATCTGACGTATCGGGTCAGGATGGCGCCCGAGCCGGTGCCGACGGTGATCGCCGGCAGCAGCACGCTGCGTGCCCAGGCGACCGGATCCTGGGTGATGGGCACGTAACCGCTGGAGGAGAACCAGCCGAGGGTGCTGCTGAACACCAGGATGAGCAGGATGCCCAGCCAGAAGTCCGGCACCGAAACCCCTACCTGGCTGAAGAAACGGCTGATCATGTCGATCGGCTTGCCGCGGTGCAGGGCCGCCAGCGTACCGAGCGGGAAGGCGATCAGCAGGGCGATGATGATCGCGGTGATCGCCAACGAGGCGGTCGCGCCGAGCCGGCCGAGCAGCAGCACGGTGACCGGTTGGCCCGAGCGGAAACTGACCCCGAGATTGCCGGTGGCGGCCTTGCCGATGTAGGAGAAGTACTGCTGCAGCAGGGGTTGGTCCAATCCGGAGGCGCGTCGCAGCGCATCGTAACTGGCCTGGTCGAAACGCGTGCCGAGGGCGAGCCGGACCGGATCACCCGGTACCAGGTGGATCAGCGCGAACACCACCACGCTCACTCCCAGCAGCACCAGGAGTGCATGCAGCAACCGTTTGAGGATGAACACCGCAGGGCGCCTTCGCGGTCAGCTCAGCGACGCGGTCCGGAACCGGATCGCGCGATCGCCGCGCACGGTGTAACCCTGCAGACGCGGCGAGGACGCCTGGATCACTTCGGGGTTGTAGAGGTAGATGTAGCTGCCCTCGTCGGCGATCGTCTTCGCTGCCTGGGCGTAGATGTCCTTCCGCTTGGCCTTGTCGATCTCGGTGCGGCCCTGTTCGAGCAGGGCGTCCACCGCCGGATTCGAATACTTCTGGTAGTTGTTCGCACCGTCGGTGTGGTGCTGGCCGTAGTAGAAGTCGTCGGGATCGATGTTGCCGAGCCAGCCCATCATCAGCAGATCGAAGTTCCCCTTGCCCTGCTCGTCGAGGAAGGTGGAGAAGTCGACGGTCTTGATCTCGACGGTGACACCGATCTGCTTGAGCTGGTCGGCGAGCAGCTGGCCGATCGTCACGGTCTCCGGATATTCACTGGTGGCAAGGAACTGCATGGTGGCATTCGGTACGCCGGCCTCGGCCATCAGGGCCTTCGCCTTCGCGACATCGGTGGTGTAGGGGGCGTACTCGACGAAGAACTCGCTGGACTTCGGGATCGCGAGCTGGTTCACCGTCGCCTTGCCGTACTTGGCCGCCTGGGTGATCGCGGCCCGGTCGATCGCGAAGGCGAGCGCCTGGCGCACCTTCACATCCCGCCAGGGTGCCTTGGCCTCGTTGGCCGCCAGATACCAGTAGTCGTTGGAACCTGCCTGGCCGAGGACGACACTCCGGTCGGCGGCGAGCGCGTCGACCTGCTGCGGCGGCACCACATCGGTCCACTGGATCTCGCCCGACTTCAGCGCGGCGAGCGCGGTGGAGGACTCGCTGATGAAGCGGAAGGTGACCCCGGGCACCTTCGGCGCACCGCCGTAGTAGTTCTCGTTGGCGCTGAGCTGGATGGTGTCACCCTGGGTGTAGCTGTCCAGCTTGAACGGGCCGGTGCCGATCGGTTTGGTGTTGATGGCACCGGATTCGACGTTGGCCTGCTGGACGATCGCCAGTCCCTTGAAGCTGCCGAGATTGGCCAGCAGGTTGGGGGAGGGAGACTTGACCTTGATGACCACGGTCCGCTCGTCGGGGGCCGACACATCGGTGACCGCCGACAAGCGCCAGGAGTTGGACAGCTTCTGCCCCAGCAGCCGCTGGTAGGTGTAGACCACATCCTTGGCGGTGAACGGACTGCCATCGTGCCACTGGACGCCGTCGCGCAGGAAGAAGGTCCAGGTGAGCTGATCGGGACTGTTCTCCCAGCGCTCGGCCAGCGCGCCCTTCATGACGAGGTTCTCGTCCGGTTCCACCAGGGTGTCGAAGACGTTCTCCAACACCTGGAAGGAGTTGTAGGAGGTGGTCGAGTTGGGATCCAGTTTGTCCGGTTCGCCACTGATCGCGGCGATCAGCGCACCCTGCGGGCCCTGCCCACCGGCACCGCCACCGGGCACCTGGACGCTCTCCCCGGTGGAACATCCGGCGGCGATGCCGGCGATCACACCGACCGAGGAGGCGAGGAATACTCGACGAGACAGATCAGCCATGGCAAACCACCCTTTGCTGCGCTCCTGGCTTCAATATATTGCTCAGTCATTCACTTTAAGCACACTATGGCCCGTGTGGTGGGAGGGGAAGCGGCGGGCCGTCAGGAATGAGACGCCGGTCAGGACGACACCGGGATGACCGACCCGAGCACCACCGTGGTGCCCCGGTTCTCGTTGACCCACCAGTGCGGCTCCGAACACTCGTAACTGACGGTGTCACCGGTCTGCAGGACGAACGCATCCGATCCGACGACGACGCGCAGCCGACCGGACAGCACCGTGACCGATTCATACCCGAGATGCCGGTAGGCCAACCCCTCGTTGCTGTAACCCGAGGGCAGCTCGGTGCGGATCACCTGCAGGTCGGTGAGCCAGGACGGTGTCAGCAGCTCGCGGCGATAACCGGGAGAGTTCTCGTGGTGGGGCAGGTCGATCCCGGCGCCGGCGGCGACGAAGGTGACCTTGGTGGGGCGCGCACCGGAGAGCAGTTGGGTGAGCGGTACGCCGACCGCCCGGGCGAGCTTGGTCAGCGTACGCAGCGACGGATTGGCCCGGCCGCGTTCGAGCTGGGAGATCTGGCCCATGCTCACCCCGGACTTCTCGGCCAGGGCGGCGACCGAGAGTCCGAGTCGGGTGCGCGCCAGCTTGAGCGTCGCGCTGACGGCCATCGACTCGTCGGGATCGGTTGCCTCGGCACTCGACATAGCGCGGATCATAGCCGCCGGCGTACGCTGCGGAGCTGTTCAACCCTCGCTGAGGGAGGCGAGGAACTCCTTGCCCCGTTCGGACTTCGGGTCGTCCAGGAAGGCATCCGGTGCACCCTCCTCGGCGATGCCCTGGTCGGCGATCAGCACGATCCGGTCGGCGACCCGGCGGGCGAACCGCATCTCGTGGGTGACGCACATCATCGTCATCCCCTCATCGGCGAGATCGCGCATCACCGACAGCACCTCGTTGACCAGTTCGGGGTCGAGCGCGGAGGTCGGTTCATCGAAGAGCATCATCGCCGGATCCATCGCCAGCGCGCGGGCGATCGCGACACGTTGGGCCTGGCCGCCGGAAAGGCTGGCCGGGTAGGCATCCTCCTTGTGGCTCATCCCGACGTGGTCGAGCATCCGGCGGGCGGTGGCGACCGCTTCGTCCTGGCTGCGCCCCAGCACCTCGCGCTGGGCGACGGTGATGTTGTGCAGCACGTTCATGTGCGGGAACAGGTTGAACTGCTGGAACACCATCCCGACCCGGGAGCGCAGGTGGTTCAGCGTCTTTTCCTGGTAGCGCAGCTCTTCGCCGGCGACCTCGATGGTGCCGCTGGTGATCCGCTCGAGGCCGTTGACACAGCGCAGCAGAGTGGACTTGCCGGCCCCGGAGGGCCCGACGAGCACCACGACCTCACCGGCGGCGACATCCAGATCCACGTCGGAGAAGACGACGGTCTCGCCGAATTTCTTGGTGACCTGACGCATCTCGACGATGTTGCCGGTCTGCTCGGGACCGGGGTTCGTCACCGCTTCCTCGGACATCTCGATCTCCTCGGGCATCAGTGCACCGCCTTCCGGTCGGCGTTCATTCGGCGTTCCAGCAGATGCACACCGCCGGTGAGCACCAGCACGATGATCAGGTAGTAGACCGAGACGGTCAGGTAGGCATTGAGCGGTGAGTATTCGGCCGCCGCCATGTTCTGCGCGGTGCGGAACAGCTCACCCATGCCGATGAAGGCGACCAGCGAGGAATCCTTCACCGCAATGATGAACTGGCTGCCGAGCACCGGCAGGATCGCCCGGGTGGCCAGGGGGATCTGCACCTTGCGGAGGGTCTGCACCCGGGACATGCCCAGTGAGCGGGAGGCCTCGACGAGCCCCTTGGGCACCGAACCGAAACCGGAGCGGATGATCTCGGCGATGTAGGCGGAGTTGTGCACCGCGAGCGCGATGGCCCCGGCCCAGAAACCGGACAGCAACACCAGCTGGGTGAGACCGAAATAGAGCACGAACAGCTGCGCGATCAGCGGCGTACCTCGGATCAATCCGATCCAGGCGGCGGCCAGCCAACGCAGCGGGGCGATCGAGCTCATGTTCATCGCGGCGATCACCGCACCGGCGACCAGCGCCATCGCCAGCGCCACCGCCGTGATCGCCAGGGTCAGCCCGGCGGCCTTGACGAAGACCGGGATGTATTTGACGAACAGCTCGCCGAAGCTGGGCCCGCCCTGCTCGGTCGGGGCCGCGTCCATCACCTCGCGCACGGGCGCGTTGTCGATCTGGCCGGAGATGTCCTGGCCGAAGTACTTGGTGGAGATCTCGGCGTACTTGCCGTTGCGGATGATCTCTGCGAGCGCCTTGTTCACCTCACCGCGCAGCGGGTTGCCCTTGGCGATCGCCGGAGCCTGGGTCTCGTTGTAGAGCCGGTCACCGCAGGGTACGAGGTCGAGGCCGGCCTCCTTGATCTGGTTCTGCCCGACGAGCTGGTCGGTGACCGCACCCTGCAACCGGCCGGTCGCGGCATCCTGCAGGGCGGTGATGTCGGACTCGTAGGTCTTCACCCGATCGGTGATCTGGTTGTCCTTCAGGTATTTCTCGTAGGAGGTGCCGGAGGCGACACCGAGCTCCTGACCCCGGACGTCCTGCACCGAGGTGCAGGCCTGGCCCCGTTTGACGAACAGCTGGGCACCGGAGGAGTAGTAACCATCGGCGAAGTCGACGATCTGCGCCCGTTCCGGGGTCGCCGAGGTGGAGGCGACCAGCATGTCGTAGCGACCGCTCGCCGTTCCCTGAACGAGGGTGGAGAATCCGGCGGTCTCGGGAACCAGCTTGAGGCCCATCTGATCGGCCAGAGCCTGCGCGATGTCCAGATCGAAACCGGTGAGCTGGCCGTTGTCGACGTAGCTGAAGGGGCGGTATTCGCCGCTCATCGCCACCACCAACTCGCCCTCGCGGATGAGTTTCGGCTTGTCGGATTCGGTGTTGCCGGGGCTCGCGCATCCGGAGATCAGCCCGATGACCAGGACCAACAAGGCGGAAGCGACGGCTCGTAGCCGTGCTGACATGGAGGTCAACTCCTTGCACTGGGTGACAAGGCGTCGAACCTAGCAAAGTCTACGTTCATCGAGTAGCTGGCCCGGTGGAGCGAAGCGGAGCCTTCCCACGTTCATCGAGTAGGCAGCCATGCGGAGCGAAGCGGAGCAATGGCTGCCGTGTCGAGATGAACCCCACGAACCGATGACAAATGTCATGCCACGATGCGGGCCGACTCACCTTCGGCGTCGCTAGCGTGCTGACCACGGCACGACTATCCGGGGAGACCAGATGTTCATCCGCTCGATCGGAATCACCGTGGCCGCGCTCGCGGCCACTCTCGTCACCGGCAGTGGTGTGGCGTACGCCGCCGACAGCACGCCGCCACGTGGCTCGCACTACGCGAAGGTCGAGCAGAAGACCAACGCCGCGCTGCGCGGCCAGGGGCTCGCCAACCGGAATCTGCCGCAGTGCGACGATCTGACCTCGGCGCCCGCGGCGCCCGCGATGCGCACCCTGGACTACATGGCAGGGGAGTGGGTCGGATACGGCTGGAACGACGGTCAGCAGGGGCGCTCCTACTACGTCCAGACCGAGGAGATCCGGTTCCTGCCGGGCGGCACCCGGCTCGAGGTGAAGGGCACCGGCACCTCGCCCACCGATCCGTCGGTGACGGTCTTCTCGGCGTATGCGATCGCGGAACCGAAGGCCGGCGGCGGCATCAGCTGGACGGCGTACAACGAAGGCAATCAACTGGTCACCGACCTGGTGGTGACCCCGACCGGTTGGTACTGGCAGTTCCCGGCGGGACCCGGGGTCACGGTGCGTTACGTCACCGACTTCACCGACAACTGGCGCGCCTGGCACGAATACGGCGAGGTCAGCCTCGACGGCGGTCAGACCTGGCAGCGATTCCAGCAGATGACCCTGGTCAAGACCTGCGACGCCTGACGCGGTCTCAGCTTCAGTTGCGTACGTCCAGGATGGCCGCGAAAGCGGCGCGTACCCGGTCGTCGATCATCTCCTGGGAGTCGGCCGGCAGCTTGCCGTCCAGATGGAGGTACGCCAGGCCGTGCGCGAGTGCCCAGCCTGCGGAGGCCAGCGAGTCGGCATCGGCATCCGGGAACACCTGGGCCATGGCCGCCTGGAGCGCCTGATGGATGCGCCCGGCGGCCTCGACGCGCTCCGCGTTGCCCTCGTCGCAGGCATTGCCGAACATCAGTCGGAAGAGGGCCGGGCGCCTCATCGCGAAGCGCACATAGGCGACCGCGAACTCGCTCAGCTCTGCGGGACTGGACGGTGGCTCGCGACCCTCGGTGAGTTCGGCCAACAGATCCCGCAGCCCCACAGCGGCCAGCGCGGACTCGAGGGCATCCCGGTCGGTGAAATGCCGATAGGGGGCCGTCGGCGAGACGCCGGCCTCGCGGGCGATGGCTCGCAATGAGAAGGGCTCCCCGGCCTCCAGCATCCGCATCGCGGTCGTCAGCAACGCCGCGCGCAGGTCGCCGTGGTGGTACGCACTCTTCGCCGGAGTTGACACTGCTAACATCCCCTTCTATGCTCATGTGAGCAACGTAAACATACCTCATCCAGGAGCACCGATGCCATCCATCGCGTCCGCATCCACCCACTCTGCCGCCTCCGAGCCGGTCTCGGCGGTATTTGAGCCCTTCGTGCTGCCGAGTGGCTCGGTGCTGCCGAACCGCCTCGTCAAGGCCGCCATGGAGGAGAACATGGCCGGTCCGGGGCAACTGCCGGACGAGCAGCTGGTCCGGCTCTATCGGCGTTGGAGCAGCGGGGGAGCGGGGCTGCTTATCACCGGGAACGTGATGGTGCATGCCGAGGCGCTGACCGGACCCGGTGGTGTGGTGCTCGACGCCGCGGCGCCGCTCGAGCCGTTCCGCGAGTGGGCGAGTGCCGGCCGGAGCGGTGGGGCGAAGATCTGGATGCAGATCAACCACCCGGGCCGCCAGGTGCTCGCGGATATGCCGGGAGTCGCCTGGGCGCCATCGGCGATCCGGGTGGACCTCGGCCGCAACAGCAAGCGGTTCGCCGAACCGACCGAGATGACCGAGGCGCAGATCGCCGAGACCATCGAGCGTTTCCGGGTCACGGCGCAACGTGCTGAGGAAGCAGGTTTCGACGGTGTCGAGATCCACGCCGCCCACGGTTATCTGCTCTCGCAATTCCTGTCTCCATTGGCGAATCGGCGTACCGATCACTGGGGCGGCAGCCTGCAGAACCGTGCTCGACTGTTGGTGGAGATCGTACGCACCGTCCGGGCTGTGGTCAGCCCCGGTTTCGCGGTCGCGGTCAAGCTGAACTCCGCCGATTTCCAGCGCGGCGGATTCGATGCCGCTGATGCTGCGGCGGTCATCGGGATGCTCGCCCCCCTCGGGGTCGACGTCGTGGAACTGTCCGGCGGCAGCTATGAGGCGCCGGCAATGACCGGTCAGGCCCGAGATGCCCGGAGCAGCACCCGCGAGGCGTACTTTCTGAGCCTGGCTGAAGAACTGGCCACCAGCAGTCCGGTCCCCGTCCGGCTTCGCGTCGCTGAAGAGGTGCTCGCCAGCGGCATCGACCTGGTCGGGATGGGCAGCGCCCTCGGTGTCGACCCCGATCTGCCGAACACCTGGCGCCGGGACCCCGATGTCAAGGTCGTGCTGGCCCCGGTGCGCTTCAAGGACAAGGCGATCGCCTCGGCGGCGAGCATGGCACGGGTACGCCAGCAGTTGCGTCGGCTTGGCGCGGGTCGGCATACCCGCCCGGGAAGGAGCCCGCGAATCGCTCTGGTGAAGGAAATGCTGCTGCAGCGGGGCGCATTGCGGCGCTACGGGACGTGGCTGGCCGGCCGTACCCACGTCGGTTGAGCGAGCGAGGAACGACCACCCACCACGTCGGGTGAGCGAGCGAGGAACGAGCGAGTCGAAGCCACGCGCCCCCAACCCTCAGGACTGGTGCAGCACGCTCGCACACCGGCGATGCAGCTGCTCCAGCTCGCGTCCCTGGGCATCGGCCCGCGCGAGCAGATTCTCCAGCGTGGCGCGGGGGAGACGCGGATCGTTCAGTTCCAGGAGGGTCGCCCAACCGAGCCGCTTGGCGAACACGGCAGCGGTCAGCGCTTCCAGCTCCAGCAGGTCCGACAGGGGAGAGCGCTCCCGGAGGCGCTGGTTGGTTTTGATTTGGCCAGCCAGCTCGGCGACGCGCGCAGTCCCATCCTTGACGACCGAGGGGCGTACGCCGGCATCGACCATCAGCGCTTCCAGGCTGTTCTTGTCGGATTCGACCTCTGTGCTCAGGCGCTGCACCGCGGCAGCGATCTCGGGTACGCCGTGACTCTTGGCCACCCGCTGGAACAGGGCTACGCCGGACGTGGCACCGGCGTGATGATCCTGCAGGTAGGTCTGCAGCAGCTCGCTCATGTGTACTCCCAGAGATCGCGAATCCTCAGTCACAGAACGATTACCCGACGACCGAGGGCTCAAACGGGTCCTGCACGTTATGTCAGAGCGACGCGTTGCCCTTATGCCGCATAGGCTGAAGATCCCCATCCGGATGATCGGGAGACCCATGGATCAGAAGAGACGGTTGCAGGCGATCGAGAACCACCTCGCCACCATGGTGCGGGAAGCCCGGGAGTTCGCCGACGGGGATCCTTCCGTTGAGTGGATCTGGCTGTACCTGTCGATGCAGGACGGCGTCGTCGTGGCCACGCCGATCTATCGGGTTGACGGCATCGTCACCGGCGCCGAAGACCTTGATCAGCACCTCGGCACCGAGCTGGATGTGTCCGAGCTGCAGGCACTCTGGCGTACCTTCTTCGACGAGACGGAGGAGGTACGCAGCCTTCTCGCTGCGTCGGGTGAAGTGCCGACGCGGATCATCGTCAGCTTCGATGCTCAGGCCGAGCGGCTGGAGGCCGACTTCAACGACGAGTCCATCGAGGACCCGGAGCTGTCGTTCAGCGAGGTCGCAGATCGGTGGCAGCAGCGGCTGGCCGAGACAGGTGATGCCTCCGCATGAGGTGGCGCACGTTATGTCAGATCGAACGAGGGCGCCGCAGGCGGATGAGGCCCACGAGCAGGGCGACGCCCCAGAGCACGAACAGTGGATCCCACAGCCAGCCATGGCCGATCATGGCCGCCCGGTCGTAACCGTCGTCGGGCCGGATCACTCCGGCGAGCACCAGGTGGCCGACCACGGTATTCGCACCGCCCCAGACGATGAGGCTGAGCGCACCGAGCTCGCACCCGATACGCCAGATCCAGTGGCGCGGCCATCCGCGCAGGGTCCAGGCGAGCGGCACCACGGCGAAACCGAGCTTCACGGCGGCGACGATCAGCAGCAGCCACCGCCGACCCTCGAAGGCGTTGACGAGCCGCGCGCCGATCGTCTCCAGCAGCCAGTTGCCGCCGAAACCCCAGTACACACTGAAAATGCCGTGTATGACGCCGGCGACCGCAGCGATCGCGAATGGAATGATGGCCCGGGAAATTTGTCTTGATCCTTGAGCTGGGGGTGTGACAACCACGTGATCAGCGTGTCATCGAGGCAGGAGCCGCTGACACCGGGTGGTGCCCGGATCGCCCCCTGAACGCGGACTCAGGGGTTCGCGCCGGTTAACCTGCACGTCATGAACGATCCTGATGAGCGCCGCACGCGTCGTCGTGACGACGTGACCGATGTCGAGTTGATTGGTGGGATCGAGAAGCGCGAGCTCTTCCTGGTGGACCATGATCCGGCGTGGGCGACGGGGTACGCCGAGCACGCGGCACGGATCAGCAAGGCAATCGAGAAGGTTGCGGTCGACATCCAGCACATCGGATCGACTGCGGTACCCGGCCTGGCGGCCAAGCCGATCATCGACATCCTGGTCACGGTGCCCGACATCACCGCGGAAGAGGATTACCTGGAGCCACTCATCGCCGCTGGTTACGTTCTCCGCGTGCGCGAGCCCGGACATCGACTGGTCCGAACCGTGGAGCAGGACGTGCACATCCACATCTTCGAGACCGATGACCTGGCAGCGCCCGAATACCTGCTGTTGCGTGATCATCTGCGCGCCGACGAATCGGACCGCCAGCTCTACGAGAGCACGAAACGCGAGCTGCTGACACGCGACTGGCCTGACATGAACGCGTACGCCGACGCGAAGACCGACGTGATCGAGGAGATCAAGGCACGAGCACGCAGGTGAGCTCGCTTTCGGACGATCCGTCACCTTGGTCCGATAAGCGACATTATGTCATTTCGAAGAGCCGCTACTCTAGTCAAGCAAGCCTCACTCCCCTCGAACATCGAGTACGGCTTTACCCTGCACCTGGCGCTGTGTCAGCGACTGGATGGCCTCGTCGTACCGGCGCCAACCTCCGCGCCAGCCAATCGGGGTCATGAGTCGGCCCCGAGCGGTGAGGCCTACCAGCCGTTCGAGGTCGGGCCCGAGCGGGACGGTCAGGTTGAAGGTCTCGATCCGCCCGCGGTCGTGACGGATCCGCGCCGCCTCGAAATCGATCGTGGTCGGCTCCTTGGAGGCCATACCCACCGCGACGACTGCGCCGCCGGGCACCAGTCGGCTGTAGGCGTCGGCCAACTGCTGTCCACCAACGTTGTCGATCACGCCATCAACGCGTTCAGCGAGGTTGGACGGGCCGATGATGACCTCCCTTGCGCCGAGTGTTTCCAGGCCCTCGCCGCGACCGGGGGAACCGACCGATGCGACAACCTCAGCGCCGGAAAGACTCGCCAGCTGGACTGCGTACCGGCCGACGCCGCCGGATGCACCGGTGACCAGCACACGCCGTCCGAGGATGGACCCGAGTCGCCGGACCGCCTGGAGCGCGGTGACTCCGGCGACGGGCAACGCGGCGATGGCTTCCAGGTCGACGTCATCGGGAACGAGAGCCAGCTGATCGGTGTCGACCGCACGCAACTCGGCCCAGGCCCCGGCCCACCCGAACGTGATGACCCGCGAACCCGCCACCGGCCCGGAACCGTCCGCTGCCGGAGTGATCACCACCCCGCTGGCGTCCCACCCAGGAACAGTGCCGTCGGGAAGATCCGGAGTGCGAAAGGCGACCTCGCCGAAGTTGAACGAGAAGGCGGCAACCTGAACCAGGGCCTCTGATGGAGACGGCGTGGGCTCGGGCACGGAATCCAGACGCAGCAGGTGTCGACTCCCCCGGTGATGAACGAGCGCCTTCACCGTGTCCGTCCCATCTGAGTGTCCGATGGCGCAGTCGCCTGCCCTGCCCATGACGCCTGGTTCTCGGCGATGAACCTCCCGATCCCTCGAGGGAGTTGGCCGGTGACCTCCTCGACGGTGGTGGTGACCTCGGCGAAGATGCCCTCGCGGACCCGACCGAACATTCCTCCGACGACCTCGCGCGTCCACCGGTCAGCGCCGCTCAGTGCGTCCTCCAAGGGCGGGTCGAACGGCCTGACGTGGTCCCCGATGGCCGACGAAATGTCCTCTGCCAGTGAGGCGAGCGTGACTCCTTCCGGTCCGGTCAACGTGTAGGCCTTGCCGTGGTGCAGGTCCGGCTCGACGAGTGCCTGCACGGCGACGGCGGCGATGTCGCGGGTGTCGATCCAGGCAATCGGCGCACCACCCGTGGGGAGGCTGATCATCCGTTCCTCAACGATGGTGGTCAGGAAGTAGCGGGGATCGATCAACACCTGTTGAAACCAGGACGGTCGCAGAATCGTCCAGCTGCCCGCGCCGCTGGTGACCGCGAGTTCCACCTGTCGAACCCACTCATCGTCGGCGAGGGTGTGTGCGCCCTGCTCAGACAGCAGGACGATGTGTGACCCCGGAGTGAGCGCGACGAGGTGAGTGATGAGGTCTGGCGCGTCCGGGACATCCGGGCGCATGAGATAGATCGCGTCCATCCCCTCTACTGCCCTACCCCAGGTCGACGGATCATCCCAGCTGAACCTGACGACGTCAGCCACGGCCGTTGAGTCCAGCGAGGACCCGCCACGGACCATGGCGTCGGCGCGCTGGCCAAGTTGGGCGATGACTTCGCGGCCGGTCTTGCCCCGTGCGCCGGTGACGAAGACGGATCGGCTCATGCCGCCCGGCCGCCCTCAATGGTCGGGTAGTCCGTGTATCCGCGGTGATCGCCGCCGTAGAACGTGTCGGGGTGGGGGGTGTTGTACGGCCCACCGGCCTTGATGCGGGCGTCAAGGTCCGGGTTCGCAAGCCACATGGTCGCCAGTGAGACGGCGTCTGCGACTCCGGCCTCGACGGCTTCGGTGGCAGCGGCGGGAGATGCTGGGAAGGCCTCTGGCGCGGGGTGGGGATTCAGGATGAGAATGCCGGGCCAGGCAGCGCGCAGTTGCCTTGTCAGTTCCCGGTTGCCGACCTCGACCAGGTGCACATAGGCCAGGTTCTGATCGGCGAGCGACTCCAACAGCCGAAGATAAACCGGTGCCGGGTCGGGCTCTTCGATGTTGTTGAACGGGCTGCCCGGGGAGAGTCGAACACCGGTGCGGTCGGCTCCGATGACGTCGGCAACCGCTGTGACGACCTCGATGGCGAATCGGATTCTGTTGTCCGCTGCGCCGCCGTAGGAGTCGGTGCGCAGATTGGTGTTGTCGGCGAGGAACTGGTGGATCAGGTAGCCGTTGGCACCGTGGAGCTCCACGCCATCGAAGCCGGCGTCGATAGCGTTGCGTGCCGCAGTGGCGAAGTCGGTGACGGTGGTTCGGATGTCATCCGTCGTCATCTCGCGCGGTACTGGATGGTCAAGCATCCCCTCAAGGCTGAACAGCTGCTCGCCCGAAGCCACCGGTGACGGGGCCACCGGGAGTTCCCCGTTCGGGTACAGGCTGGGATGGCCAATCCGCCCGGTGTGAGTGAGCTGGGCGAAGATGCGCCCGCCGGCCTCATGGACAGCGTCGGTGACATCCCGCCACGCCTCCACGTGGTCACCGGCGTGTAGGCCAGGGGTGAGGATGTAGCCCTGGCCGATCACGCTGGGTTGGATGCTCTCGCTGATGATCAGACCCGCACTGGCGCGTTGCCGGTAATACTCGGCAGTGAGCGCGCTGACGACCCCATCGACAGATGCGCGGCTCCGCGTCATCGGGGCCATCAGCAGACGGTTCGGCAGTTGGAGTTTCCCAACCGCTAGAGGCTCAAAAAGGTTCGGCACGACGTACTCTCCTAAGGATGCTTGATTGGCTCAAGCATCATCACACACTTGTTTGAGCGAATCAAGTGATAGGGTGCGGGGCATGGCTGCTCCTTCCGGTCCCGTCTCTCCGGCGACTGAGGCCGAACGTGCGATGTTTGACTTCGTCGATGCCTACGACCGCGCCTACGAGATCGCGGCAGCACAGCACGGCATGAGCGTCGCCCATGCCTGTGTGCTGGGCAGGATCGCCAAGCCGCGAGGAATGGGAGAGTTGGCCGACGAGCTTGGCTGCGACGCCTCCAACATCACACAGGTCGTTACTCGGCTTGAGGCCAGAGGCCTGGCTGAGCGGCACGCCAACCCGAACGACCGACGATCACGCCAAGTCAATCGAACAACGGCGGGCGACAACCTCAACGCGGCCTTCGAGAAGAGCTTCGAGTTTGCCCGAACGGCGACGTCCAACCTCAGCGACGGCGAGCAAAACCAGCTGGCCGAGCTTCTCCGCAAGGCCCTTGGCCAACCCACGTCTTGACGCTGCCTCGGCCCCGCAGGCCGAACGTCGGGCGAGACCTTCGCCATCCGATGGACACCTTCATCCTTTGATGTTCAGAGCCATCGAGGTATCTTTCGGCCCAATGTGAAATACCAGCGTACGGCGCCGAGTGCCCGCACCGTCCTCAACCGGCGAGCCGCTGCCGGATCATGGCCGTGAACTCCTCCACCGCCCGATCCGATGCGGCACGATCACCGTCCAGCAACATGTCGAACAGCAATCCCTGACCCACAGCGAGGGTGAGTCGTGCCAGCGTGCGTGCGGTCGTCTCGTCGGTGTGTTGGGCGTACGCCTCGGCGAACCGTTCCTGCGCCTGGTCGAGCACCGCGGCACGCAGGCTCTCGGCGTACTCCTTGCCGTACATCGCATGCGCGGACAGTTCGAAGTAGAGCGGCCCGACCAGCTGGGCCTGATCGGCGGTACGCCGCCAGTTCTCGGCGCCCGCGTCGAAGGGGTCCTGATGGTCGGCGAAGAGTTGCGCCAGCGCGTCCGCGTTCGCTGCGGCGATCCGTTCGATCACCGCGGCCAGCAGGCCCTCCCGCGACCCGAAGTGATAGCTGAGCATTCGCTGGCTGGTGCCGATGTTCGAGGCCAGCGTACGCAGACTGGTGTCCCGGACGCCGTGGGTGGCGAAGTGCTGAACCGCCTTGTGCAGCAGCAGATCCCGAGGGCTCTCCCCTGTCATGCCCGTTCGGCCAGCCGCAGCAGCGATGCGGTCTCAGCCGCCACCATCCGTCGAACTTTCGCGGCCAGCAGTAGTCGGATGGCCCGGGCGAGCGGCCCGGTCCAGGTGATGGATTGAGTGAGGGTGCACCCCGTGGGTGAAGACGTGAGTTCGTGGGTCGCCGCGGTGGTCGCTCCCCTCGTCCGTGCGGCCCAGGTGAAACCTCGCCCCGGCTCCCAGGATGAGACCTCGTAGACAGCGGTCGGGAGACCCGGTTGCCTCACCTCGAATCGCGTTCCGACCCCCGTGGGTTCCGGACCCGCCAAGTGTGTGACCGAACTGAACGTCGGCAGCAGATCGCCCCAGCGTTCCAGATCGCTGAGCACGGCCCAGACCTCATCGACTGATGCGCTGGTTTGCTGCGAGACCGCAATCATGTATCAGATGATACAGATGCTCAGGCTCCCCCGCCAGCGACCTTGTGAATCCCGTCGCACCAGGGCAAGCGACCCGAATAGCCGCAGCGACAGACGGCAACCACGGCTCGTCGGACCGGATGGGTCTCACCGTCGGCATCGACCACGTGGGAGGCACCGCGGATCAGGGCAGGACCGCCTGGGCACTCGGTGACGCGAACGGCCTCGGCGGGATACGCCTCCACCGGCAGCTCCGCGGATTCGCTACGGCGCTGCCTCATCGGTACGCCGGCTCCAGTTCAGGGTCACCTGTCGGGTCGTCAGCGCTCTCGGACAGCGGGTGCCGCAGGGCACTCTCCCCGGATTCCCAACGCTGCAAGGCGTACTCGGCGATCCGCCCGTCCAGATACAGCCCCGCGACGAAGCCGAAGATCACCCTGCCGGGTCCATCCGCCTCGGCGGCAGCCGGACACATCTGGCGGATGGCGATCTGCTCGTGGGCGGCATCGGCCTCGACGTGCTCATCGAAGTAGCGCCACCCATCCTCGGGAAGACCGAGTCGCTGGGCGCCGGCCACATACTTCCGGCAAGGCAATGAACTCGTCGTCTCGATCATGGCCAGGTGGCCCGCCACTGCCCCGGCCCATTCGCGCCGCGAGGACCACCAGTTGAGCGCGACATTGGCCGCCAGCACCGGCGCCGGCCAGCAGTCGGCGTACGCCCCGAAGTCGTCGCGGAGGCCGACCGTGACCATGGCGCGGGCGAACAGCTCCGAATGCAGGTCGGCCAACCGACCGCTGCCATACTCATCGAACTGGATCTCCACCATCGCCAGCTTCGCCTCGGCGGACAACCGCGGCACCGCAAAGGTGTGCGGGTCCCCCTCCTTGAGCTGATATGCCGACTTCAGGACCAGCATCTCGCGCCACTGCTCGATCGACATCTTCCGACGCGCGTACGCCGCCAGCGACGGCGTGTCGGCGAACTCGCGCTCCGGCAGGGAGAACAGGGTTTCGGCGAGATCGGTTCGGGCCTCGGTCAGGGTGCGCTCGACAACCGGATCGATGATCGGACGCAGCGCCGATTCGAGAGCGTCCTCCAGCGTCACCCGCAACCAGACGGCCCGGTGGTCGACCTCCCAGCGATCATCGACATCCTGGAAGCCGTGGTATCCCAACTCCTGCAGAACCCACAACATGATCAGTCGATCTTCGTCGTCCACGATCGCTGGCGCGGGTGCGGACGCGGCGGCCACCAACTCATCGAGCTCGTTGGTATCGACATCGCGGGCATCTCTGCGCAGCACATCGAAAAGATGCTGCGAGGAGGCACCCCGCGGACCTGGCAATCCGGGAGTAAGGACGCTCATGTCGACAAATATACCCAGCGTCGAGGGCCTCGAAACGACCTACCAGCTCAGCGTCAGGTAGGTGCTGTTCGGGTCCTCGACATAACCGCCGAACGGATCGCACTCGACGAAGCCGTGCCGGGCGTACAACCGACGCGCCGGCGCGAAGAACTCCATGCTGCCGGTCTCGAGCGAGATGCGTTCGATCCCCCGGCCCCGGGCATCGGCGAGCAGGACCCGGAGCAACGCCGAGGCGATGCCCGCACCGCGGTGTGCGGGATCGGTACGCATGCTCTTCAGCTCCTCATGCCCGGGCTCGAGCGCGGCGAGGGCACCGGTTCCGACGAGTACGCCGGCGCGCAGCGCCACCCAGAGCCGGATGCCGTCCTTCTGCAACTCCCCCAGCTCCAGCGCATGCCGACTCTCCGCCGGCGCGGTCGGTGCGAGGTCGTCCAGATGTGCCTGCAGGAAGCTCCGCAGCGCCGGATCGCCGAAATCGGCCCGGGAGATGGTCACCACGGTCCGGACGCTAGCGAGGCCATGTGCCGGCCGGGTTACGGCCTCGTTAGATTGGGCGCATGACGCGACGCATCCTGATCACTGGCGGCGGCACCGGTATCGGCCGCGCCGTCGCCCACCGCATGCTGGCCGAGGAACCCGACCTGATCCTGATCGGCCGGCGCACCGAGGTGCTGGAGCAGGCCGCCGAGGAGCTGCGCGCGGTCGACGAACTGGCCAAGGTTTCCACCCGCAGCTGCGATCTGACCGATCCGGCGGCGGTTCAGCAGCTGGCCGACGAACTCTCTGCTGGACCGGCGATCGACGTCCTGGTCGCCAATGCGGGCGGGAACTATGGCCGTGGCGCCAAGGGTGATCTCACCACTGTCGCGAATGGCTGGCGCGCCGATTTCGAGGGCAACGTGCTGTCGGCGGTGCTGCTCACCGAGGCGCTGCTCCCCCACTTCACCCGGCCCGGTGGCCGGATCGTCGCCATGAGTTCCATCGCCGCGCTGCGTGGTTCCGGCTCCTACGGAGCGGCCAAGGCTGCGATGAACGCCTGGGTCTTCGATCTGGCGAATTCGCTCGCTACAGAAGGAATCACGGCCAACGCGGTGGCTCCCGGGTTCGTCCCGGACACCGAGTTCTGGACCGAGCGATTGGCCGCCGATCCCGACCTGGCGGACAACCGGCTGAAGTCCATTCCGATGGGTCGGCCCGGTACGCCGGACGAGGTGGCGGAGGCCGTGGCGTACCTCGCTTCGCCCGATGCCGGCTGGACGACCGGACAGATCCTGCAGGTGAACGGCGGCAACCTGTTGGGACGCGGCTGATGACGGGCGCACGCACCCCGGATGTCGCCTACGTCGGTTGCTACACCTCGACCGCCGACGGGCACGGCATCGGCATCCAGCCACTGCGGACCGGTGATGGCACCGCCTTGGAACCCACCCCCGCGGTCGATCCCAGTTTCCTGATCGCTCATCCCAGGCTTCCGGTGCTGTACGCCCTCTCCGAACGCGAATCCAGCGCGCTGACGGCGTACCAGATTCGCGACGATGGCACACTGCAGTTGCTCAACGCCCTCGACACCGGTGGGAACGCCGGCTGCCACCTGGCCTTTGATGCCGAACGCGATCTCCTCGTCGTCGCGCACTACACCGACGGGTCGGTGGCGATCTGCTCGGTCGCCGAGGACGGATCGCTGGGCCAGGTCACCGACTTCCACCGGTTCACCGGGCAGGGCCCGGATCCGCAGCGGCAGGACGGTTCCCATGCCCACATGGCGATCCGGGACGGAGACGACTGGCTGATCGCCGATCTCGGCGCCGACCGCATCCACCGGCTGAGTCTCGACGACGACGGCCGGATCGGCCGGGTGCGCGAGATCGTGACCCCGCCCGGTGTCGGACCCCGTCACCTGATCATCGACGGGGACGCCCTCGTCCTGGCCTGCGAACTGTCCGCCGAGCTCTGGCTGGCCCGCCGCGATGGCGATGGCTGGGAGGGCGCGGCACTGGTCCCGTCGACGGCGATCGATACCGGGGAAGCCGTATATCCGTCGGGAATCGCGTGGGCCGATGACCGCATCGTGGTGGCCAACCGCGGTGCCGACACCATCGCAACCTTCCGCCTCGATCGCGATCAGAACACGCTGCGGCTGGTGGACGAGCGGCCCACCGGAGGCAGGTGGCCTCGCGACCTGACCTGGTCCGACGGGCGCCTCTGGATCGCCAACCAGAACTCCGATTCGGTGACGGTCTTCGAGCCCCGCGGAGACGGTTGGCGGCTCGTGGAGACCTTCGAGGTATCCAGCCCGGCGTGTGTGCGGATGGTTGACTGAAGCGGATCTGCATCGCGTGGTTCATCTCGACACGCCGGGCATTGCTCCGCTGCGCTCCGCATGCCCGGCTACTCGATGAACGTTGGCTAGGTGATCGGGATCTTCTTGAACATCGGGGGTTCGTCGTCGGGGAAGAGTGCGGTGGGGCCGTAGAGCCAGTCGGTCATCGAATAGTCGTAGGTGTCGCGGGCGCGCAGGATCTCGTTGCGCAGTTCACGTTCCTGGCCATCGAGGTGCCACAACTGGCCCCACTCCCGGGAGGTGCTGACCACCCGTCGGCAGTGTTCGGCACGGACGGCCTGGTACGCCGCCAGGGTCGTCGGCCAGTCGACCGACCCGTCGGTCCGCCGATTGCGCTGGACGTGCTCACCGAGCACCCAGCCATCCTCGATCGCCATGATCGCGCCCTGGGCGATGTACTGCAGCGGCGGATGTGCCGCATCCCCGAGCAGGGCGATGTCTCCGTGCACCCAGGTCATGATCGGGTCCCGGTCATACATCCGCCACCAACGGTTCCGCCACATGTAGGGCAGCCCCTCCTGGATGAACTCACTGGTGTGGGAGAAGGCGGTGTCGAGTTCGTCCGGCGTCCCCCATTCCTCCTCCCCCGCCAGCGCCTTGGGCGATTCGAAGACCGCGACCTGGTTGAGCAGTTCGCCGCCCCGCAGTCCGTAGTGCACGAAATGACAGCGTGGCCCGACGTGCACCACCACTTCGGACAGGTCGACCGCGGCCCCGCGCGGTTCACTGGTCGGGACCGTGCCGCGATAGGAGACGTAGGCCGAACTGACCGGTTGATCGTCCACCAGCAGCCGGCGGGCCACCGAGTGCAACCCGTCGGCGGCGATCACCGCCGGTGCCTGCTGTTCGGTACCGTCCGCGAGCGTCACCGTCGCCCGCTCCCCCGCCGAGTCGTAGCCGATCACCCGCGCGGAGGTGACCAGCTCGACCCCGCTGCGTTCGCAGGCGCGCAGCAGCATCGCGTGCAGGTCGCTGCGATGGATGACCAGATAGGGAAAGCCGTAACGGCGTTCCAGGTCGCGGAGGTCGAGCCGGGTCAGCTCGTCACCGTCCAGCGCATCCCGCATCACCATCGCATCCGGCACCACCCCGAGCGATCGGGCCTCGTCCAGAAGTCCATAGTCGTTGAGGATGCGGGTGCAGTTCGGGGCGAGCTGGATCCCCGCGCCGACCTCACCGAAGCTCGCACCGCGTTCCAGCACCCGAACCCGCAGGCCCGCCCGGCTGAGGGCGTACGCGGCGCCCAGCCCGCCGATGCCACCGCCGACGACGATCACGTCGGGTGTCTGGTCAACTCCATCGTCCATACCGTTAGACTGAACCCAATCCGCAGAGCGGAACGCAAGATTCTGTTGTGCAGAACATGAGGTCACCATGGACAGAGCGGAGAAGCGTCCCCCGGCGTACGCCGTCGCGAGCGTCGACCATGCCCTGCGAATCGCCACCATGCTGCAGCTCGAGGGGCCGCTGACCGTCGCGGAACTGGCCGAACGCGTCGGTGTCGCCCGATCGACCGCACACCGGCTGCTGCAGACGCTGGTCTACCGCGACTACGCCGTGCAGCAGGAGGATCGCAGTTATCGCGTCGGCCCCGTGCTCGAGCTCGCGGCCCACTCCCAGTCGGCGGTGTCCAGGCTGCGCGCCGCCGCACTCCCCCGGTTGCGCTGGCTGGTCGATGTGCTCGGCGAATCGGCCAACCTGATCGTGCGCACCGGCACCACCGTCCGCTTCGTGGCGGGCGTCGAGACCGACCAATCGCTGCGGGTCAGCACCCGGGAGGGCATGGTCTTCCCGGCCCACCGCACCTCCGGCGGGTTGCTGCTGCTCGCCGAGCTCTCCGCCGCCGAGCTCGATCGGCTCTATGCGCAGGAGCAGTCCGGCGAGCAGGCAGCCGAGTCACCCGATCTGCGGAAGCTCCGGCGGGAACTGCCGACCCTGCGCCGCAACGGTTTCGCGGTGAACGACGGACGCTCCGAACGTGGCGTGGTCGCTGTCGGCGTACGCCTGCCGATCGAGGATCAGGCGTACGCCGCAGCGCTGTCGGTCTCGATGCCCAGGATCCGCTACGACAAGAAGGATCTGCCCCGTTTCGTCGCCGCCCTGCGGACGGCCGCCGACGCGGTGGTTGAGCACCTGGGTGACACCGATCAGGTCAGCGGATGACCAGCGCGTTCTGCGAGCGATCCTTGTCCACATAGGTGTTGGTGAACTTCTTCATCGCCGCACCGGTGGTGTCGAAGCGCTTGCCACCCCACGGATCCAGGGCCACGTAGTTGTCGCCACCCTTGTGCTCGACGACGACGATCCAGTGCCCGACGCCCCGGCTGGAGTTCATCCACTCCAGATTGCGGGTGTGACCGTTGAGCAGCACCGGGCGCCCGGAACGGACGGCGGCCAACGCCTGATCGGTGTTGGTCTGGGTCGTCGATGCCCCCGAGGCGCTGAGCCCGCGGCGCATCCCCTCGACGCTCACGCCATTGCCGGTCCTGATCCCCATCCGCTGCTGCATGGTCACCACCATCGACCGCTTGGTCGCGTAGGAGGGATTCCGCTGGTAGCCGGCCGGCTGCTTGCCGTCGGCGATCAGCGCCATCACCGCACTCGTCGGACCGCAGTTGTTCTTGCTGTTCGGTCCGGTCTCGAGCTGGTTCACCAGCACGATCTCGCGCTGACCGGATGCCTGCGAGGCCTTCGGCGCAGGTGCGCGTACCGGTGCCGGAGCCGCCTGAGCGGCCCGGGCGTTCATCAGAGCGCGCCAGGTGGCCGCGTCCACCTTGCCGCTGGCGGGCAGCCGATTGGCCTGCTGGAAGGCCTTCAGCTTCACCCGGGTGTCCGGACCGAAGGAACCGTCCACCGCAAGCTGAACACCGCTGTCGCGCAGCGTCAGCTGGACGACCGAGACGGTGCCGCCCCGCTGCCCATAACGCAGTTCGGGCAGCAGCTTCGCCCACGTCTCGGGGCCGACCGAACCGTCGACGGCGATCTTCTGCCGCCGCTGGTACTCCTTCACCCCGGCCAGGGTCGCGGGACCGAAGGAGCCGTCGGGATCGGTCTTGATTCCGTTGTAGGAAAGCAATCTCTGCAGCAGCACCACCGGACGGCCGGTGGCGCCGAACTGCAGCACGGGGTACGCGCGGGCCTGGCTGACGGAGGTCGAGGTGGCGTTCGCCTGGTCGAGGATGGCGACGCCACCGATCCCGGTGGACAGGACGGCCGCCGCGGCCAGGGCGACCACGCGGCGGGAAACGGTGTGGCTGGTCATCAGAACTCCTTGGTCACGGGTGGTCGTGGGTCACACGATTCCCGTCCGGGGTGCAGCTCGCCAGCAATCCGGAGCGGAAGGATACTTACGCCGTCGACGGCCATGGGAGAGTGGGAGTCGTGAGTGGCGGACCGACGGATGCGGTGCTGGCTTTCCGCCCGCAGATCGCGGGCGTGGCCGAGGTGCTGCATGCCCGCTGGCGGGCGCACTCCTATCCCGCGCACACCCACTCGACCTGGACGGTGCTGATCGTCGATGCCGGTGCGATCGGTTACGACGTCGACCGCCGGCACGCGCTGGCGCCGCCGCGTTCCGGGGTCACCGTGCTGCCACCGCACGTCCCGCATGACGGCCACGCGCTCACCGATCGTGGTTTCGCCAAACGGGTGCTCTATCTGGAGGAGGACCAACTCGACCCGGCCCGGATCGGCCGGTTGGTCGATGCCCCGCTGATCGAGGATCCGGCCCTGCGGGATCAGGTGGGCCGGATCCACCGGGCCCTGGGTGGGCACGATGACCTGGAGGCGGCCGAGCGCCTGGCACTGGTCATCGAGCGGCTCGGCTGGCACCTCGCCGGCCGCCCGGAGCACGGCCACGCCACCGCGACTCCGGCCCCGCGGCTGGCCGCTCTGGTCCGGGAACGTCTCGACGCGGATCCGCTGTCGAACGCCGGCCTGGCGGAGCCGGCCGACGCGCTCGGGGTGAGCGTCCCGCATCTCATCCGCACGTTCACCGCGGCGTACGGGATCTCGCCGCACCGGTATCTGATCGGGCGGCGCCTGGATCTGGCCCGCGCTCTGCTGCTCGACCAGGTTCCGGCCGCCGAGGTCGCCACCCGGGCGGGATTCTTCGACCAGTCCCATCTCACTCGGCACTTCAGCCGCTTCCTGGGCACCACGCCCCGCCGCTATCAGCGATCCGCCGGCCGCTGATCAATTCCGTCCAAGAACGCGCCTGCCTCGCCGCGCCACGCTGGGGAAATGACTGACGCCGTCGCCGACCAGGCACTCACTCCCCCGTTCGACACCAAGATCGCCGTCGTTCTCAGCGAAGGCCTGCAGGCCTGGCAGGAGCTCAATGTCACCGCCTTCCTCGCCGCCGGGATCGCCGCCGCCAATCCGCAGCTGATCGGGCAGGCTTACACCGACGCGGACGAGGCGAACTATCTGCCATTGCTCGGCATGCCGGTCCTGGTCTTCCAGGCCGACACCGACACCCTGCAGGCGGCGCGCCAGCGAGCCCTGCGCCGCGAGGTCCCGCTCGCGGTCTACACCCGCGAGATGTTCGCCACCGGTTTCGATTCCGCCAACCGAGCCGTCGTCGCCGAGGTCGCCGGTGAGGATCTCGACCTGGTCGGGATCGCCCTGCACGGGCCGAAGAACGCGGTCGACAAGATCGTCAAGGGCAGTCGACTCCATCCGTGAGGCTTCGACTCGCTCGTTCCTCGCTCGCTCAGCCGACGTGGGTTGGGTCGCCTGTCAGGAGCGCTGGATCTTCTCCAGCGCCTTGCCCTTGGCCAGTTCGTCGACGAGCTTGTCCAGCTGGCGGATCTGCTGCATCAGCGGATCCTCGATCTCCTGGACCTTGTAGCCGCAGATCGAGCCGGTGATCAGCGAGCGGTTCGGATTGAGCCGCGGCGCCTCGGCGAAGAAGGTCTCCAAGTCTACCGCGGCGGCGAGGACCCGGTCGAGTCCGGCCTTGTCATAACCGGTCAGCCATTCGATGACCGCGTCCAGTTCCTCGACGGTACGGCCCTTGCGCTCCACCTTCTGCCGATAGTGCGGGTAGATGCTGGCGAAACTGGTGCCGAAGATCCGGTGCCGGGCCATGGTGCTGCTCCTTGCCGAGGGGTTGCCGCTCCCATCATGCCTGTTTCACCACGGGGGTACGCCCCAGCCAGACCCCGATCCGCTCGGGTTCGCGCACCTCGAGATCCCGCCGGCCGGCTCTGCGGCGTACCCAATCCCTGTCCAGGAAGGAATCCAGCAGGGCACGGCCGAGTCCCCCGCCGAGATGGTGCCGCTGCTCGGTCCAGTCGACACAGATCCGGAGCACCGGACGGCGCTCGGCCCGCAGCCGAACCGGATCGATACCCAGTTCAGCGAGGCGCGCACCGGCGTCCGGCCCCAACTCATAGGGAGTGTTGGTGCTCTGTGCGCTGACCCGATCGCCCGCACCGGGTGACCCGTCGACGTTGCCGTCGGTACGCCGCAGCACCTCGCCCTCCACGAGCCCGGCGAGCAGATCGGTGCCGAGGGCGCCGGCGATGTGGTCATAACAGGTCCTGGCCACCCGCAGCCGCTGCAACCGGTTGTGACCCGTCAGCCCGGTGGGGGCGCTGCGCGGGGCGAGGGTGAGCAGGGCCTCCAGGACGATCACCACCCGGTCGTCGACAATCCGGAACCAGCGGCTGCGGCCGTGCTCGGTCACCGCGATCAACCCGGCGTCGCGCAACCGGGCCAGGTGAGCGCTGATCGTCGACGGCGACACCCCGGCCGCCTCCGCCAATCGCCCCGCAGGCAGCGATCGACCATCGATCAACGCCTGCAGGATCCGCGCCCGCGAGCGATCGGCGAAGTGCGCCGCGACCCCTGAGACGTCCGGTTCGGTATCCATGGCATCCAGTCTGCGCCAGGAACACTTCGGTGTCGGGCGAAACATCCCGGCGGCAGGCTCGAGGCATGTCCTTCCTCCCCCGCACCACACCGGCCCCGACCCGCAACCGATACCTGCTGACCGTGCTGTGCATCCCGATGTTCCTGGTGCTGCTCGATGTGCTCGCGATGAACGTCGCGATGCCGACCCTGGGCAGCAGATTCGGCGTACCGACAGCAGCCTGGCCACAACTCGTCGACGCCTACACGGTGCCGCTCGCCGTCGGACTCCTGCCCGCCGGAGTGCTGGTCGACCGTGTCGGTGCCCGGCGTACCCTGCTCGCCGGCCTGGCAGGGTTCTTGGCGGCCTCGGCACTCGGGGGTCTCGGCTGGGACTGGACCTCGGTGCTGATCGCCCGGGCGGTGCAGGGTGCTGCGGCGGCACTGATGCTGCCGGCCGGGTTGGCGGCGCTCACTGCGGCCTGGCCGGACCCCACGGCACGAGTTCGCGCCCTCGGCATCTGGTCAGCGGTCAGCGCGGTCGCGACCGCCCTCGGACCGGCCGTCGGCGGCCTGCTGGTCCAGGCGATCTCCTGGCGGGCGGTGTTCTGGATCAACGTGCCGCTGGTGCTCGCCGCGCTGATCGGCTCGGTCGCACTCGTCCGGGATGATCGCCCGGAGACCAGTTCGGGTACGCGGCCGGCGAGACTGCGCTGGTTGATCGCCTCGGTCGCCGCGGCGGCCATCATGACCAGCGGCGCCAACGGCAGCCTGCAGGTGCTCACCGTGCACCTGCAACGCGATCTGCGGCTGAGCGCCGGAACCGCCGGCCTGGTGCTGTTGATCGCGACCGTGCCGTTCGCCCTGCTCGGGCCGGTATCGGGGGTGCTCGTCACCCGGATCGGGCGTCGGGTCACCGCTGCCCTGGGATTCGGTCTCGGCTCAGTCGGTTACATCTGCCTGGGCTGGCTGGGTTCCGGCGTCATCTCGACCGTTCCGGCCCTGCTGGGCATCGGTTTCGGCCTCGGGCTGATGACCTCGGCGATCGTGGGTGAGTCGATGGCCGCGTGGCCCGCCCGGCCGGGTATGGCGGCCGGGTTGAACAATGCACTGCGGCAGACCGGTACCAGCGTCGGGGTGGCCCTCGGCGGCGTACTCTCCGCGTCCTGGAGCGGACCGGCCCTGCTGCAACGCACCGGACTGCTGGCCGGCGCCTGGTGGGGTCTTGGCGCGATTCTCGTGCTGGTTGGATTCCAGCGCGAAGGTCAGTGAGCCGCGCCGAGCTCCACGGCCAGCACGCCGGCGATGATCAGTCCGATACCGAGTCCCATCACCGGGGTGAGGGGTTCTCCGAAGAGGGGCTTGGCGAGCAGTGCGGTCAGCGCGACCCCTGTTGCGGCCCAGATCCCGTAGGCGATCCCGAGTGGGATTCCGCCGTGCAGGGCCAGCGACAAGAAGGTGAAGGCCATCAGATACCCCGCCGCCACGGCAACGTACCAACGATGGCGTCCGCCGGAGGCGACGCGCAGCGACAAGGTGCCGGTGACCTCGCTGAGGATCGCTCCCATCAGGAGCACCCAGCTCATCTCGCCTCCTTCACGGCGCGGGCGGCGCCGACCTCGACCACCAGGACACCGCTGATCACCAGGGCGATTCCGAAGCCCATCAACGGGGTGAGCGCCTCGTCGAACAGCAGCGCCGAAGCGATGGCGGTGGAAGCCACCCCGAGCGCACCCCAGATGCCGTAGGCCACCCCGATGGCCATGCCGGCCACCAGCGCCCGGGAGAGGAAGAAGAAGGACAGCAGATAGCCCACGACCACGACGCCATACCAACCGGGATGGCCGAGTGCGGCCTTCAGGGAGAGGGTGGCGGTGACCTCGCTGGTCACCGCGGCGAGCAGCCAGTACCAGGCCCTCATCGCTCAACTCCCAGCAGTTCGTGCGCGACCCGGCGTACGCCCCGCAGCTGCGCGGCGGTGAGGGGCAGGGTGCCGCTGGCGCCGGCGAACCAGACGCCGTCGGCCAGCAATCGGGCCGACAGCAACCGGTGTCGCTCGGCGGCCGGCAGCCGGTCCGGGACGGCCAGCCAGGGTTCGAGCCGTTCGACCCAGCGCTCGGTCATCTCCTCACGCAACCGGGGATCGGTGAACATCACCAGATCGCAGGTGCCGAACTCGGTGCCGCAGGCCCAGTCCACGTAGGCGGCGAGCCGGTCGGTGATCGAATCGGGATCATCGACCCGCCGCCGCAGGTCTGCCAGCTGCTGGTCGAGGATCCGATCCAGCACCGCGGTCAGCAGTTCGGCCTTGGTGCCGAAGTGGTACATCAGGCCGGCCTTGGTCACCCCGGCGGCTCGGGCGGCGGTCTCCAGGGAGATCGTGCCGTGCTCCCCCAGGTATGCCGCAGCGGCATCCAGCATGGCATCCCTGCTGGACGGGCGGTGTGCGGGGCGGGTCTCGGTCATGACCCTTACTATACCGACCAGTCGGGTAAGTAACAACGTCTCCTGCGCGTCAGTGGCCCGTGCCGGGATCCAGGGTCACCGCATTCTTCGCCCCGGTGTCGACCTGGAGTCGGAACACATCCGGGCGCGCATAGTGACCGGCCGGGTCGAAGTCGAGATGTCCATCGGTCTTGGCGCCCGGATCGATGTCAACACAGAGAATCGTCTTCTCGTCGAAGACCGGGCCCGCCAACACCGCACCACTGGGGGCGATGATGGCGGAACCACCACGCATCGCCCAGGTGTCGCGGTCGCGCTGCTCGCGCTCATAGTCGTCGGGAAACTCGTCCCAACGGATCGCCTGGCAGGCGGTGAGCACGTGCACCCGCCCCTCGAGTGCGATGTGGATCATGCTCGAGATCCAGGTCGGGCGGTCGTCAGCGGTCGGTGCGCAGTAGATCTCGGTGCCCTGGGCGTACATCGCCTGACGCAGCATCGGCATGTAGTTCTCCCAGCAGATGACACTGCCGAGCCGGCCGATCGGGGTGTCCACGGTTCCGATGGTCGACCCGTCCCCGAAGCCCCAGATCAACCGTTCACTCCCGGTCGGCATCAGCTTGCGGTGGTGTCCTGCGATCGATCCGTCCGCAGCGAAGGTGACCGCCGTGCAGTAGAGGGTGTTGCCGAGCCGCTCGATCACCCCGGTGACGACCGTGACCCCGGCCTCCCGGACCGCCTCACCGAGCTCGGCCATCAAGGGATCATCCAGCGTGACCGCGGCCTCCACATAGCGGCGGTACGCCTTGCGGCCCTGCGGCGTACGACTGCCCACGACCGCGCCGAAGTCCGCGCCCTTGGGATATCCGCCGATGAAGGCCTCCGGGAAGACCGCCAGCTCGGCTCCCTGATCGGCGCACTCGTGGATCAGCCGGATCGCCTTCGCGACGGTGGCCGGGGTGTCGAAGGGAACACTGCTTGCCTGGACGACGGCGACCTTGCTCATTGACCTGACTCCTCTGCTCGGTTGATCCCAGCATCGGTCAGTGAGCAAGGTCGGCGAAAGTGGGGCGCAGCAATCGGTAGAGCTCGAGGTGCCGGTGCAGGCGTGCGTGCGGGATCGGGTTGCGCGGGAGGGTGCGGCACCCGGCATCGGTCTCGAACATGGCGGGCAGTTCCAGCGCACCACCGGTCGCGGTGGCGGCCCAGCTGGCCGCGGAGCGGACCCCGGCGAGCGCGGGATCTGCTGTGCTGGTGAGGATCTCGGCGTCGAAGGCATCCGCGAGCAACTGTCGCCACACCGGTGAACGCGCCGCGCCGCCGATCACCGGCAGGGTGTCTGGCACCGATCCGATCCGCTCGGCGGCGAGCCGCAGGTCGATCGCCACCCCGAGCAGGACGGCCAGATAGAGATCCTCGGCGGTGGTGTCGGGGGTCATCCCGATCAGCGTGCCGCGCACCGCGCTGTCCCGGATCGGCGTGCGCGCCCCTTGCAGGCTCGGCAGGCACAACGGCAGGGCGGCGGGATCGATCTGCGCCAACCGCTCCCCCGCCACCCGATCGGCGGCCTCGAAGGAACGATCCCCCAGGTGCACCCGGCGCGCCCAGTCCGCCGCACCCCCGGCCGACAGCACCGCGCCGATCAGCAACCGATCGGTCCAGCCCGGCAGCACCAGACTATGCACCGGGCCCGGCATCCACGCGGGATCCTCCGAGCGGACCTCGGCGATCCAGCCGGAGGTGCCGAGATAGAGGTACGCCGATCCGGGCGCGAGGCCGACGATTCCGTGGGTCGCCGCGCCCGCGTCGCCGAGTGCGTGCACCAGGGGGATGCCGGCCCGTAACCCGAGCTCGCGGGCCGCCGTGTCGCTCAGCGAGCCGCTGACGGTGGGGCCATCGATCAACCGCGGCAGGGCCGCCGACGCGAGCCCCACCGCAGCGAGCAGGGGCTCGGACCAGCCGCGGGTGCGCACGTCGAGCAGTCCGGTGGTGGAGGCGGTGGTCAGGTCGACCACGGGGTCGCCGCCCGCCCGGCGCAGCACTGCGGCCGGGGCACCCAGGAGGACCTGTCCGGTGCGCTCCAGGGCCTCGGGTTCACGGTGGCGGAGCCAGCACAGTTTCGCCGGGACGCTGGTGGCATCCTGCTCATTCCCCGTCCAGGAAGACCAATCCGGCAATCGCCGATCGAGCTCGACCGCCTCGGCACCGGCCCGGACGTCGTTGTAGAGGATCGCCGGCCGCACGGCCTCCCCGTGCGCATCGAGACAGATCAGATCCTGCATCTGCCCGGTCAGCCCGACGGCCTCGACCCGTTCGTCGGCGCCGCTGGCACGGATCGCCGCCGTCACCGCCGACCACCAGTCCTCGGGTCGCTGCTCCGACCAGCCGGGTCCCCGGCGCAGCGTCGGGTAGGCCGCCTCCCCGGTACCGAGGATGCTGCCATCGGCGCCGAAGACCGCCACCTTCACCGCGGTCGTGCCTAGGTCGATTCCGAGGATCGTCACGGGCTGAGCGTACAAAGACATTCACCCCTCGACACGCCAGCCCGGAGCCGCTCGCGCGGCTCCGGGCTGGCTACTCGGGGTGCGTGCGCTCGGTCAGCGCTGCACGCCGGCCAACAGGTTCTCGAACGGGGTGACCTCGTCGAAGTCGTCCACCGGTGCCCGGCGTACCGACCGCGAGGAGTCCCCGCTCAACCCGGCCAGGGTGACCAGCTCACCCGCCGCCCGCTCGATGCGGGCGGACAGGGTGCTCGCGTACTCGCCACCGAAGTCGCCGGTGGCGGCGTACACGCCGGTCGGGACCGTCACCGCGCCCAGGTAGGCGAAGATCGGGCGCAGCACCTGATCGATCACCAGCGAGTGCCGTTCCGAGCCACCGGTGGCGGCCAGCAGCACCGGGGTGCCGCGCAGCGAGTCCGGCTCGACCAGGTCGATGAAGGACTTGAACAGTCCCGCCACCGAGGCCTGGAAGGTCGGGCTGACCATCACCAGCGCGTCGGCCTCGCGGACTGACTCGAGGTCGGTCTTGAGCTGCCCGGTCGGGAAACCGGTGAGCAGGGCATCGGCGATGGCGTGGGCATGGTCCCGCACCTCGACGTGACGCACCTCGACCCGCTCCCCGCTCAGCCGGGTGACGGCCGTGGCGATCTCATCGGCGAGCAGCCGGCTCGACGAGGGCGAGCGCAGTCCGGCGCTCACGACGGTGATCAGCTTCGGGGTGTTCAGCTTCGAGGTGTTCAGCGTGGTCATGCGTGGCTCCTGTTCCCTTCCTCGGCCCGGGTACCGGTCCAGTGATCGGTCGCGGGGGTGTTGTTGGTCATCTCTTCCAGTCCGGCGGCCCGGGCGGCGATCACCAGATCGTCGTGGTTCGGGGCATCCGGCACGGTCGCGGGGCGGTCCTTGGCGAACTCGGCACGCAGCGTGGGCAGGATCTCGCCCAGCAGGTCGAGCTGCTCGAGCACCGTCTTCAGCGGCAGGCCCGCATGGTCCAGCAGGAAGAGCTGGCGCTGGTAGTCGCCCACGTAGTCGCGGAACGACAGGGTGCGCTCGATCACCTGCTGGGGGCTGCCGACGGTCAGCGGCGTCTCCCGCATGAAGTCCTCCAGGCTCGGCCCACCGCCGTAGACGGGGGCGTTGTCGAAGTAGGGACGGAAGGCGTTGATCGCGTCCTGGCTCTTCTCCGCCATGAAGATCTGGCCACCCAGACCGACGATCGCCTGCTCCTCGGTGCCGTGCCCGTAGTGGGCGTAGCGCCGACGGTAGAGCGAGACCATCCGCTTGGTGTGCGAGGCCGGCCAGAAGATGTGGTTGTGGAAGAAGCCGTCACCGTAGTAGGCGGCCTGTTCCGCGATCTCCGGGCTGCGGATCGAACCGTGCCAGACGAACGGCGGGACGCCGTCCAGCGGGCGCGGCACGGAGGTGAAGCTGTTCAGCGGGGTGCGGTGCTTGCCCTCCCAGTTGATGCCCTCCTCACGCCACAGCCGGTGCAGCAGCGCGTAGTTCTCCACCGCCAGCTCGATGCCGTCGCGGATGTCACGCCCGAACCAGGGATAGACCGGCCCGGTGTTCCCGCGGCCCAGCATCAGGTCGACGCGGCCGTCGGCGAGGTGCTGCAGGTAGGAGTAGTCCTCGGCCAGGCGTACCGGGTCGTTGGTGGTGATCAGCGTGGTCGCGGTCGACAGGATCAGCCGCTTGGTCTGCGCGGCGATGGCGGCCAGCAGCACCGGCGGGTTACCCGGCGCGGCGAACGGCGGGTTGTGGTGCTCACCGGTGGCGAAGACGTCCAGTCCGATCTCCTCGGCCTTGCGCGCGATCTCCACGGTGTTCTTGATGCGCTGGTGTTCAGTCGGCGTGCGACCGGTCGTGGGATCGGTGGTCACGTCGCCCACCGTGAAGACACCGAACTGCATCTGCGGCTGGGTACGGGTCTCGTTGGTCATGGTTGGCGATCTCCCTTCGCTGGTTAGTTGACCTTTCAACAACAGCTCCGCGATGAGTATTCCATGCCGTCACGGCCCTATGATCAACCGATGCCCGAGTCCCCTCCCCGTGCCCGTGTGATCGTGATCGCCGGCCCCTCCGGCTCCGGGAAATCCCGCCTGGCCGAGCGGTTGGGCCTGCCGGTGCTGCGGTTGGACGACTACTACCGCGAGGGTGCCGATCCGGGTCTGCCGCGGATCGCGGTGGGCGCCAATGCGGGGCTGATCGATTGGGACGATCCGGCCTCCTGGGACGGCGCGGCGGCACTGGCCGGGCTGGTCGAGCTGTGCCACACCGGGGAGTTGGAGGCTCCGACCTACGACCTGTCGTCGAGTTCGCGGGTGGGTTCCCATCCGGTACGCCTGGGCGAGCACCGCTTCCTGCTCGCGGAGGGGATCTTCGCCGCCGAGATCGTCGAACCCTGTCGGCGTGCCGGCGTCCTGGTCGAGGCGTACTGCCTCACCCAGCATCCCCTGGTCACCTTCACCCGACGACTGCTGCGCGATCTGCGGGAGGCGCGCAAGCCACCGCTGGTGCTGCTGCGCCGCGGTCTGGCGCTGATGCGCGAACAGCGGGCGATCGTCGCGCACGCGGTGGCGGCCGGGTGTCGTCCGGTCTCGGGAGATCGGGCGTACGCCGAGATCCGCGCGCTGCTGACCCGGGTGTGACCGCCTTGACCGTCTTTATATAGCTTTTCTATGTAAGCTGTGCCATGATGGGCGGGTGAGTTCCCCCACCGACCTCGGCTATCGCCTGCTGCGCCTGGTCGGCCGGCTCAATCGGTACGCCAGTCATCACACCGATTTCGTCGTGCCACCGGCCCAGATGCGGCTGCTCGCGCTGATCCAGGACATGGAGCCGGCGCGGGTCGGTGTCCTGGCCGCCGCCGACCACAGTTCGCAACCGACGATGACCAGTCAGCTCAACCGCACCGAGCGGGCCGGTTGGACCCAGCGCTCCCCCGACCCCGCGGACGCCCGCGCCCAGGTGGTACGCCTGACCGACGCCGGCCGCCGCGAGCTGGACGACATCCGGGCCCGGCGCGCCGAGGCCCTCGCGCCCGCGCTCGCCGAATGGCCCGAGGAGCGGCGGCGCCGACTCGCCGATGCGGTGGCGCTGCTGGAGGAACTGATGGTGGAGCTCTCCGACGAAGAGCGGACCACGACCGACGAATCGAACGACAGAAGGGAATCCTGAGAACGATGTGGCGTCAACCCCGGACCGTGTGGACGGTGGCCTTTGCCTGTGTGATCGCATTCATGGGCATCGGCCTGGTGGATCCGATCCTCAAGCCGATCGCCGATGAGCTCGGCGCGAGCGCCAGCCAGGTGTCGCTGCTGTTCACCAGCTACATGGTGGTGATGGGGGTGGCGATGCTGATCACCGGATGGGTCTCCAGCCGCTTCGGCGCCAAGCGCACCCTGATGACGGGCCTGGTGATCATCATCGTGGGCGCCGGGCTGGCCGGCAGCATGGACTCGGTGACGGCGATCGTCGGCTTCCGCGGCCTGTGGGGCCTCGGCAACGCACTGTTCATCGCGACCGCGCTGGCCACCATCACCCAGGCCGCCAAGGGTTCGGTCGGCCAGGCGATCATCCTCTATGAGGCCGCGCTCGGGGTCGGCATCGCGGCCGGGCCGCTGCTCGGCGGACTGCTCGGTTCCTTCTCCTGGCGCTTCCCGTTCTTCGGCGTCTCCGCTCTGATGGCGATCGCCCTGATCGGGGTCGCCGCCTTCCTGCCGGCGACCCCGGTCACCGGCAAGCCGTCCTCGATCGGCGCACCGCTGCGGGCGCTGAAGCATCCGGCGCTGCTGACCGTGGCCATCACCGCGCTGCTCTACAACTTCGGCTTCTTCACCCTGCTCGCCTTCACCCCGTTCCCCCTCGATCTGCCCGCCCTGCAGGTGGGGCTGATCTTCTTCGGCTGGGGCATCCTGCTCGCCTTCACCTCGGTCGTCGTCGCACCGTGGCTGCAGCGCCGGATCGGCACCACCGCAGGGATTCTGCTGGCGCTCACCGGGTTCGCGGTGATCCTGCTGCTGATGGGCATCTTCACCTCGCACAAGTGGGTGCTGGCGACCGGAGTGGTCGTCGCCGGTGGCTTCCTCGGCATCAACAACACCCTGATCACCGAGACCGTGATGAAGGCCGCGCCGGTGGAGCGCCCGGTGGCCTCTGCGGCGTACAGCTTCGTGCGGTTCTCGGGTGGTGCGATCGCCCCGTTCCTGGCCGGCACCCTGGGTGAGAAGGTCAGCGTGCAGCTGCCCTTCCTGGTCGGCGCCGCCGCGGTGGTGGCCGGGTTGATCCTGCTCGCCTCCCAGCGCCGCCTGCTGGCCAGCATCGATGCCGAGCCCGAGCACGGCGCCCCCGCCGAACATGGCGAGATCGAGGCGGAGGCGGTCACCACCGGCGACGCCTGAGCCAACGGGACGCCGGTTGAGCGAGCGCCAGCGAGTCGAAACCAAGTCCGCGGCAACTGCTCAGCTGCTCAGAGCTGGATCCCGCGGGTCAATGCGCCATCGGCGACCAGGTTGGTCCCCGAGATCCGGCTCGCCGCCCGGCTGGCCAGGAACACCACCGGCGCCGCGATCTCCTCCGGCGTACCCATCCGCCCGCTCGGATTGAGCTCCAGCGCGGAGCGATAGAGATCCGGGTCCTGGTCCTCGATGCCCGACCACACCCCGTCCGGGAAATAGGTGTTGCCCGGGGAGACGGCGTTCGCGCGGATTCCCTTCTCGGCAAGGGAGAACGCCAGCCCGTGCAGATAACCGATGAGGGCGGTCTTGGCCGTGCCATAGGGCCCGGAGGCGAAGTCGGATTCGCGACCCGAGACGCTGGAGACCCCGATGATCGAGGGATTGTCGCTGCGCTCCAGGTGCGGCATCGCGGCCTTGACCAGGCGTACCGTGTGCATCACATCCACCCGCCAACTGGCCTCCCAGTTCTCCTCGGTGTCCGGAATGGCCAACGCGCTGACATTGGCCACCACACAATCGATCCCGCCGAATTGCTCGGCCGAGTCATCGACCCAGGCAGTGAGTGCCGCGGCGTCGCCGACATCGACCCCGCTGCCGCGGACCCGCTCGCCGGCACCCAACTCACCGGCGACCCGGGCGGCGACCTCGGCGTCGCGGGAGCAGAAGGCGACCCTGGCACCCTCCGCCAGAAAGCCGGCGACGATCGCGCGGCCGATACCGCGGGAGCCACCGGTGACCAGCACATTGGCACCGTCCAGTCCGAGTTCCATGCATTCCTCCTTGAATGTGTGCTGCTGCAGGGATTTCAGGCGCCCGCGAGCCCGCGGGCGAGGTCACGGAGATGCTCGTGGATGCCGTCGAAGGGCTTGCCGGCGCGCGGCAGATGGTCCTTGGCCACCTTGACCGCCACGCTGTAGTTGGCGTCCACGACATTGGCGATCGGCACGTCGGCGATCTGGGTGATCAGCTGATAGGTGTCGAGGGCGTCCATTCCGGTCAGCTCCCCCACCCAGCCGATCAGGTCGGCATTGGCGATCCGCCAGGAGTCCTCCAGCGGCCGGCTGGAGCCGATCGTCATGATCGCGTCGTCGTGCTCGATCCGCGGCCAGCCCGGGGCGTGGCCCTTGATCAGCTCGACGATCAGGGTGGAGGTCATCGCCCCCTCGACCGCTGTGCCGCAGGCCTCCGCCTCACCCTGGCGATAGTGACCGTCACCGATCGAGAACAGCGCGCCCTCGACGTTCACACCGAGATAGACCGTCGACCCGGCCCGCATCTCCGGGGTGTCCATGTTGCCGCCGAAGCGGTCCGGCACCAGGGAGGTGCGCACCTCACCGGCGGCCGGCGCGACACCGACGGTGCCGAGCATCGGATTGGTCGGCAGCTCCACGGTGTGATCGCTGTTGCGGGCCCGGAAGACGACGGTGCCACGCTCCCGCTCGAGGTGATAGATCCAGGTGGTGTCCGGCAGCGGCGGCTGCAGGGTGACGGTGCGGTCGGTGCTGGTCATCCCGCCGAAGAACGGCATCACCGCCGAGGCACCCCAATCCCGGGCCGGTACCAGGTCGACCAGATGCAGGACCAGCGTGTCCCCCGGCTCGGCGCCCTCGACGTGGAAGGGACCGGTCTGGGGATTCACGAACCGCAGGTCGACCTTGTCGGCCGATACGTCGTCGGTGGAGGTGAGTGCGCCGCCGAACGCGTCGTCGGACCACAGCCGCAGCGCCGTACCCGGCTTGATCCGCCGGATCGGAGCCACGCCGCCGAAGGTGTAGGCGTACTCATTGCGGCCGGGAGTGAACTCGATCAGTTCCATGGGCCGACGTTACCCGTGGTACGCCGCGGGTATCCGAGCACCCCGATTGGCAGCCCGGCCGCTGAACCTTATAGGTTTCTCACTTATGGCACAGTCAGGTTCGGTGAAGGAGAGATGTTCGATGCGTGACCGACGCCCGCTGGCATGGACGGTGATCGGAACGGTGGCCCTCGGCGCGGTGGTCGCGGGGTCGACGTTGCCCGCCTCCGCCGCGCCAGCAGCCGAACCGAGCAGCCATTCGTTCGACTACCGCGGCAGCGCGGAGAGCTTCACCGTTCCCGAAGCCGTGTGCAGCGTGCGGGTCACCCTGGCCGGTGGCGAGGGGGCGCCGATCACGAACCTTCATCGGACCGTGCCCGGTGGTGCGGGGGCCAGCCTCGCGTTCACGCTGCCGGTCACCCCGGGTGATCTGCTCAGCTTCGACATCGGGCAGCAGGGTGGCCCCGGCCGGGCGCAGGACGAGAGTCTGAACTCCGTCGGCGGCTACGGCGGCGGCGGCACCGGTGGTGTGTTCGTCGATGACGAGAACCAGGAGTACCCGCGAGAGCGAGCCGGCGGCGGCGGCGGACGGAGCACGCTGGCCGTCAACGGTACGGTGATCGCGACCGCTGGCGGTGGCGGTGGCGCGGGCATGTTCGTCATCACTCTGGCCGCCCCGACGAAGCCCGACGGTGGGTCGGAGATCGGCCGCGGTGGCGCGGCCCGGGCGGTGCCACCGGCCTCCGATGGTGCCGGTGGGGCCGGCGGTCTCGCCGGCATGGACGGCCACTCGGGCGACTACGACTTGTTCTGGCCGCCGGCGCCCGGGAATGGCGGCAAGTCGGGTGGAAACGGGGGCGCCGGTGGCATCGTCCGCACCACCGAGTATCCCCCCATGGGTGAGAGCGGCACCGACAGCGTCGGTGGCCGCGGCGGTGACGGTGGCAACACCTCCTTCGATTCCGGTGGCGGTGGTGGCGGCGGCGGAGGTGTCGTCGGCGGTGGCGGTGGCTCGGGGGCCGGTTGGCGCGGATCCGGTGGTGGTGGCGGTGGCGGCGGCAGCAGCCGCGGTCCGGTCGGAACCGTCGCTGGCGAAGGGAATCTCGGCGATGGCCGGGCCACGCTGACGTTGTTGCCGGACGCCGTGTGCCCGACTCCTACACCTACGCCGACCCCGACTCCTACGGGTACGCCGACGCCGACGGCTACCCCGACCGCGACACCCACGGGTACCCCGACGCCGACTCCGACTGCAACCCCGACGGCTACGCCGACCCCCACCATCACACCCACGGGTACCCCGACGGCGACACCCACGGGTACCCCGACGCCGACTGCAACCCCGACGGCTACGCCGACCCCCACCATCACACCCACCGGTACCCCGACGGCGACTCCGACGATCACACCCACCGCGTCCCCCACCCCCGGGGTCAACGCGACTCCGTCTCCGACCGTCCCGGTCGACGGTGGCTCCGGCAAGGAGTCCGTCGGCGGCCTGGCCAACACCGGGGCGAACGGCTGAGTTCATCTCGACACGTCGTGCCGGCACCGCTGCCGCGGTGCCGGCACGACTACTCGATGAACGTATGAAGGGCGCACCGGTACCGCTGCCGCGGTGTCGGGCCGACCACTCGATGAACGGTATGCTGGAGCGATTTTGCCCGGCAACGCGAGGAGTCCAGTGAGCGACACCAGCACCCGTTCCCAGACCCGCCCCAGTCGGTACGCCGCCAAGGCGCTGATGGCGTCCTCGGTGGGGTACGCGATGGACGGCTTCGATCTGTTGATCCTGAGCTTCTCGCTCGCCGCGATCGCCGCGACCTTCGGGTTGAACACCGGCCAGTCCGGGATGCTTGCCACCGTCACCCTGATCGGTGCGGTGCTGGGCGGTTTCATCGGCGGGATCGCCTCGGACCGGATCGGCCGGGTCAAGGTGCTGACCATCTCGATCCTGGTGTTCGCGATCTTCACCGCGGCCACCGGACTGGCACCGAACCACGGTCTGCTGGTGCTCTTCCGCTTCCTCTCCGGTATCGGTCTGGGCGCCGAATACGGGGTCGGCATGACGCTGGCCACCGAGGCCTGGCCCGCCAAATGGCGGGCCCGGGCGGCGTCCTTCGTCGCCGTCGGCTGGCAGGTCGGCGTACTGCTCGCCGCCGCCGTCTCCGCCTGGGCACTGAGCAACCCGGCGATCGGCTGGCGCGGACTCTTCCTGATCGGCGCGATCCCTGCGGTGCTTGCCTTCTTCACCCGCCGGCACGTCGACGAACCGGAGATGTACACCCAGATGAAGCGCAGCAGCAACCCGCTGCGCGAACTGTTCAACTCACCCGAGCGCACCAGATATTCGGTCGCCATCGTGGTGCTCACCTCGGTGCAGAACTTCGGCTACTACGGCCTGATGGTCTGGCTGCCGAGCTTCCTGTCCAAACAACACGGTTTCTCGGTCACCAAGTCGGCGCTGTGGACCGCGGTCACCGTGATCGGGATGATCATCGGCATCCTGGTCTTCGGCTTCCTGGCCGACCGAGTGGGACGACGCCCGATGTTCATCATCTATCAGCTCGGTGCGGCGATCACCGTGGTCGCCTACGCCCAGCTGTCCTCCCCGATGGCGCTGCTGATCGGCGGCGCGATCATGGGCGCCTTCGTCAACGGGATGATGGGCGGTTATGGCGCGCTGACCGCCGAGCTCTTCCCCACCCACGCCCGCGGCACCGCGCAGAACGTGCTGTTCAACGTCGGTCGCGGTGTCGGCGGGTTCGCACCCTGGCTGATCGGCCTGGTCGCCGGCGCCTGGTCCTTCGGTTTCGCGATCGGCCTGCTGGCGCTGATCTACGTCCTCGACCTGATCGTCACGATCTTCCTGGTCCCGGAACGCAGAGGGGCATCCCTGGACGGCGTCGGTGAGGGCTCGGTACCGATCTGAGAGGGCGGCCTGCGAAATTTGCGGCTCGATCGCAGAATCGACCGATCTGGGCACCGATTGGCAATCGAGCCGCAGATTTCGGTGGGGCTGAGCGGGCGAGAGCGTGCGGGGGTCAGTCCTTGCTGTGCCGGGCGTTCCGCGACCAGACGAAGCAGTAGATGCCGAAGGCCACGAAACCCAGCCCCATGAACAGCAGCAGGAACATCCCGAACGGTTGCTCACCGAGCTTTTTCAGCGCACCGTCGACGCCGGCGGCCTGCTCGGGGTCGAAGGTGAACGCGGCCCAACCGAACAGCACACCCACCAGGGCCATCGACAGACCCTTGATGCACCAGCCGATGCTGCCCAGCCGCGTCGCCCACTGCGGTACCGAACCGTCGAGATCCTCCTTGACGAACTTGCGGCGGACACCTTTGACGATCTGGGAGACGCCGACCCCGATCACCACCGCGCCCAGCAGCCCGACCAGCAGCTGACCACCGGGGGCGGCCATCAGGGTACCGGTCGCGCTTTTCGCACCAGCATTGGAATCCTGCGACTGACCGCCGAGCGCCAACCGGAGTGCGGTGACACCCAGACCGGCGTACACCAGTGCCCGCGCGCCCGAACCGAGCTTCTTGATGACGCGCTGTTTGGTGTCCAGCCAGCCGTAACCGACGATCGCCTCGATCAGCTGCCAGACCACCAGCGCGAACAGCCCGACGCCGACGATGATCATCAGCACATTGCCGAACGGCTTGGACACCAGCTGCGACAGCGCACCCTTGGTGGAGGTGTCCCCGCCACCGCTGCCCAGTGCGACCTGCGCGCAGATCCAGCCCATCACGATGTGGATGAATCCGTAACAGATCAGACCAACGGTCACCAGCAGCTGATAGCCGCGATTCTCCTGCACCGCAGCCCCTGCGCGATGCATGTGTTCCTGCGCTGACTGTCCCATGGCACCTCCCGTGGCAGCATCCTGCCACGGAAGTCGACTCAGCGAGAGCCGAAACGGCCCCGCCCGGCATCGACCGCTGCGAGGATCAACCCGATGATCATCAGCACCCCACCGATCGGGGTGATCGCACCCAGCCAGCGCACCCCGCTCAGCGCCAGCACGTAGAGCGATCCACCGAAGACCACCGCCCCGGCGAGCAGCAGCATCGGGGCTCGTCGCTGCCCGATCGCACCCAGCGCGAGCATCGCCAGGGCGGCGTACATCTGGTAGCGCACCCCGGTCTCGAAGACCGCCAACAGGTCCGGTGCGAGGCGGTCGGACAGCCCGTGCGCACCGAAGGCACCCAGGCCGACACCGATCGCTGCCAGGATCGCACCGGCTCGTACCGCGGCGACGGCAGGACCTCGATCATGGCCACTGCCCTGACGAGTGGGGGCATCGCTGGTCTGGGACATGATGGCAGCCTAGTTGTCATCCGCGGCGACCCACGACTGTCAACGGGGCGTCGTTTGTCACAATGGACCGACCCCCACGAGAGGCGACCATGGCAGCTCCCGAGATCGAGTTCCTCAAGGGCGTGTCGAAGCCGCACGCCTTCTATGCCGAGAATGTCCGCATGCTCGCCGAGGCCTACGGCCTGCCGCCGGAGACCGCGGCCCGGGTGCTGGACAACTTCGGCTATCACAACGTCGCCCGCGAGATGTTGCGTCCGCCCCAGGGCGATGCGCCCGAGGACGAGAACCTCAACCGCAAGAACTGAGGATCGCTAGCCTGTGGCGAGTGACTGAGCCCGCGATCGCCGTCCTGATCTCCTCCACCGGCACCGATCCCGACCTCGAACCGGTACGCCGCAGCGCGGCGGAGCTGGGCGGTCGGGTTGCCGAGGTGAGCGATCTCGGCACTCTCCCCGCCATCGAGGGGGCGCGACCGATCGGCCTGCACCAGGTGGAGGTCGCCGGGGCGCACTGGCGCGAACTCGGCAGGAGGCTCCGTCGGTTGGCCGAGCCGGCCGGTCAGCAGGTCGTCGTCCGTCCCGCCGACCTGAGCGTCGACGCGCCGCTGCTGGTGGTGATGGATGTCGACTCCACCCTGATCACCGCCGAGGTGATCGAGTTGCTCGCCGCCCGCGTCGGCCGCGAGGCCGAGGTCGCGGCTGTCACCGAACGGGCGATGCGCGGCGAGCTCGACTTCGCGCAGAGCCTGCACCAGCGGGTCGCGGTGCTCGAAGGGCTGCCGACCTCGGTGTTCGCCGAGGTGCGCGCCGCGGTCCGCCCCACCCCCGGCGTACCGGAGCTGATCCGCACCCTGACCGCCGCCGACTGCCCGGTCGGGGTGGTCTCCGGCGGCTTCGCCGAGATCGTCGAACCGCTGGCCGCCGACCTCGGCATCACCTACACCCACGCGAATCGGCTCGAGGTCGCCGACGGCCGGCTGACCGGCCGAGTGGCCGGGGCGGTGGTCGACCGGGCGGAGAAGGCACGCCGGCTGCGGGCGTACGCCGAGACCGCGGGGATCCCGCTGGAGCGGACGGTCGCCGTCGGTGACGGCGCCAACGATCTGGACCTGCTGGCGCTCGCCCGGTTGGGCATCGCGTTCAACGCCAAGCCCGCGGTCCGGGCGGCCGCCGATGCGAGCCTGACCGAACGGTTGGATATGCTGGCGCCGATCCTCGGCCTGCCGCTCTGACCCGCTGCGGCGTACGGCTCAGAGCCGGTCGCCGACCTGGTTGCCGTGCGCCTTGGCGTACGCCTCCACCTTGTCGAGATGGTGGTAGGCCTCGATGTAGCGGATCGTGCCCGAGGTGGAGCGCATCACCACCGAGTGGGTACGGGCGCCGCGGTCGGAGTGCCGGACGCCGTTGACCAGATCACCCTCGGTGATCCCGGTGGCCACGAAGAGCGTGTTGTCGCTGGAGACCAGGTCGTTGGTGTCCAGCACCTTGTCGACGTCGAGGCCGGCGTCGATGGTGCGCTGCCGCTCCTCATCGCTGGTCGGCTGCAACCGGGCCAGGATCCGCCCGCCCATCGCCTTCATCGCGCAGGCGCTGACCACGCCCTCCGGCGAGCCGCCGATACCGGCCATGATGTCGACGTCCTGCAGCTCGTCGGAGGCGGCCGCCACCGAGGCCGCGACATCGCCGTCGGTGAACATCAGGGTCCGGGCGCCGGCGGCGTGGATGTCGGCGACCAGCTGCTCGTGCCGCGGCCGGTTCAACACCGCGACCACGGTGTCCCCCACCGACTTGCTCTTGGCCCGGGCGACCTTGGCGATGTTGTCCGCGATCGGCGCATCCAGATCGATCTGGTCGGCGGCCTCGGGGCCGACGACGAGTTTGTCCATGTAGAAACACATCGTCGGGTTGTACATGCTGCCGGCGTCGGCGGCGGCGAGCACCGCGATCGAGTTCCGCATGCCCCAGGCCAGCAGCCGGGTGCCGTCGACCGGGTCGACCGCGATGTCCACCGCCGGGCCCTCACCGGTACCGACCTTCTCCCCGTTGGCGAGCATCGGCGCCTCGTCCTTCTCGCCTTCGCCGATGACGATGGTGCCGGACATCCGGACCGCGTTGAGCACCGCCCGCATCGCGTCGACGGCCGCCTGATCGCCGGACTCCTTCTGCCCGCGACCGGCCCAGGGGGCGGCGGCCAGGGCCGCGGCTTCGGTGGCGCGCATCAGATCGAGGCCGAGGTTGTGGTTGGGCAACAAGTAGGTCATCTCGTCCGACATGACGCCACCCTATCCATCAAACCAGGTACGGCAGGGCTGCGGCCACCAGCGCTGCCACCGGGAAGCTGAGCACGGTGGTCACGGTCACGGTGTCGGCGACCGTGCGGACATCGCCCCTGTATTCCAGTGCGAGCAGGAAGGCGTTCACCGCGGTGGGCATCGCACCGGACAGCACCAGGGCCTGCAGCGGTACGCCGGACATCCCGAACAGCAGTCCGACGCCCAGCGAGATCAGCGGCATCACCAGGACCCGCACGGCCGATCCGACGACGACCGCGCGGGTCAGGCGGACCCGTTTGCTGGCGCCGAGCTGGATGCCGAGGGCGAGCAGCACCATCGGCAGGGTCGCGGTGGCGAGCATCTCCACCCCGCGCATCACACCGGTGGGGAACTGGAGGCCGAGCAGGCGCATCCCCAGCCCGACGACGACGGCCCAGATCACCGGCAGCTTGAGCAGGCCGAGCATCGCCGACCGAGCCCCGCCGGCGGAGCCGAACAGCAGCGGCCCGACGATGAAACCGAGGATCATCGACACCAGGAACAGCAGCACGCTCTGGTCGAAACCCGCCTGCCCCAGGGCGAACAGCGCGATCGGCAGGCCCATGTTCCCCGAGTTGGAGATGGCCACGCTGACGATCACCGCGCGCCGGGTGGCGGGCGGGACCCGGCCGATCAGGACCGCGGCGAGCAGCGCGCCGACGACGGCGGCGACCAGATAGGCGAGCATCAGGCGTACGCCGACCGCACCGGAGACCTCGGTGGTGAGCAGCGAGTCCAGCACCATCGCCGGTACCAGGCCATGCAGGCTGATCTTGCTGATCGTGCCCGCATCCAGCTCGAAGAAGCGACCGAGCGCGAACCCCGCACCGGCCACCACCAGCACCGGGACGATCACATTGGCCAGGGCCAGCAGGATGCCCATCCGGCCTCAGAAATGCATGATCAGGCCACCGGCCCAGGTCGCGATCGCGGCCGCCGCGCACCCGAACTCGACCAGCAACCCGGCGCCGGTCGCCTTGATGGCCTGCCAGGACGCCCCCCACGCGGTCCGCGCGCTCTTCAACCGGGAGTACTCGCTGGCGAACAGACCCGCCACGAAGCCGATCAGCAACCCGACGACCGGGATCACGAACATGCCGATGATCCCGCAGATCAGCCCGATCACGATCGAGCGGTTGGGGATCTTCTCCCGGCGCAGCACCCGGCCGGTGATGAAGTAGGTGGCCAGCATGCCTGCCACGCAGAAGGCGGTGCCGATCCCGAACACGGTCCAACCGACCTGTCCGCCGATGACGATCGCCCAGACCAGCAGACCGGCGATCACCGTGATGCTGCCGGGCAGCACGGGCACGATGATGCCGATGATGCCTATCAGGCAAAGGATTCCGGTCACGATCGACGCAATGACGTCGGGACTCACGGACGCACCTCCTGCACGGGCCGGGATCGGGGCTCTCGGGCGATCCTAGTGGGGTTCGGCGTGACCCGGTCGCACTGCTGGCACGATGGGACCGTGGCTGACAGGAATGACGCGAGCAGTGGTGCGGGTGAGGTGGTGGCCGTCTTCGGTGGCCGCAGCGAGATCGGTCTGGCGATCGCCGAGCGGCTCTCCCCCGGCCGGACCGTGGTGCTGCTGGCCCGACCGGGGGATCTGAGCGGGGCTCGGGACCGATGTCTGGCGGCCGGGGCGGTGCGGGTCGAGACCGTCGAATTCGACGCCGACGACACCGCCGGTCACCAGCAACTGATCGATGAGGTCGAGGCACTGGCTGGCCCGATCGACATCGCGGTGCTGGCCTTCGGCGTACTCGGCGACCAGGAGCGGGCCGAACGCGACAACAATGCGGCGGTGGCGATCCTGCACACCGACTTCGTCGCCCAGGCCTCCCTGCTGACGGTGCTCGCCGAGCGGATGCGGCCGCGGCGCCGGGGCACGATGGTGGCGTTCTCCTCGGTGGCCGGGGTGCGGGTACGCCGGGCCAACTATGTCTACGGCTCGGCCAAGGCCGGGCTGGACGGTTTCGCCTCCGGGTTGGCGGACGCGCTGCACGGCAGTGGCGTACGCCTGATCATCGCCCGGCCCGGTTTCGTGATCGGGCGGATGACCACCGGGATGGACCCGGCACCGTTCTCCTCCACCCCGGCCCAGGTCGCCGACGCGGTGGTGCGCTCGATCGACGGCGGCCGCGAGGTCGAGCTGTGGATCCCCTGGCAGCTGCGGGCGATGTTCTCGGTGGCCCCGTTCGTCCCGCGGCGGGTCTGGCGGCGGATGCCGCGCTGATGCTCCCCACGCTCATCGAGTAGGTCGCGCAGCGACCGTGTCGAGATGACCTCAGGACTGCCGCGCGCGCCGCCCCACCCGCTCGAACTCGAGCCGCAGCTCGGCGAGCCGCTCCCGGTACCGGCGGACGTTGTCCAGCTTGATCTCCTCGTAGCCGCGGACCACGTCGGGCAGCTCGGCGATCTGGACCGCGAGGTCGAGGTTCTCGGTGGTCAGCTGATCGATCAACGCGTCGATGACCTGCTCGTACTCGGTGATCAGCTCGCGCTCCACCCGACGGACCTCACCGATGCCGAAGACGTCCAGTTTCGTGCCCCGCAGCCGCTTCATCGATCGCAGCGCCTTCAACGCCGGCGCGAACTTCGGGCCGAGGGTGATCTTGCCGTCCATGCCGAGGGCCCGCAGCATCGGCGGGTGCAGTTTCCAGCTGGCCTCCGCCCCGGGGCCGAAGGTGCGCTCCAGGTCGGCATCGAGATCGGGGAGCAGCGCGAGCCGGGCCACCTCGTACTCGTCCTTGTAGGCCATCAGCTTGTAGAGGTGCCGGGCGACGGCTTCGGTGAACGCCGTGGATCCGTTGCCCAGTTGGGATTCCGCGGCTCGGGCACGTGCGACCCGGTCGGCGAAGCGGCGGGCGTACGCCTGGTCGGCGTAGGCGGTCAGCTCGTCGACCCGCAGGGCGATGGTCTCGTCGAGGGTCCGCGGGCCGGTGCGGCGTTCGGCGGCGTGCAGGGCCGGTGCCTGCGGTTCGGCGACGGCCTGGCGGCCACGGCGGAACGCCTGCAGGTTGGCCTCGACCGCGACCCCGTTGAGGCGGATCGCCTCCTCGATCGCCTCCGCCGGCAGCGGAATGGCTCCCTGCTGGTAGGCGGCACCGAGCATCAGCACGTTGGCGTACTGGTCGTTGCCGAACAACCGCGTGGACAGATCCCGGGCGTCGAGCTGCACGGCATGCTCGGCACGGGTGGCGTCGACGACCGGGGCGAGCACCACCTCGGCGCTCGGGTTGTCGGCCGCGACATCGGAAACCATCTGTCCGGTGGGAATCCGCGAGGTGTTCAGCACCGCGATGGTGCGCTCGGTGGCGGTGACGGTGAGGTTCCGCGGATCGGCGGAGACCAGGTGGTCACAACCCAGGTAGAGGTCGCACTCCCCCTGGCCGATCTTGCTGCTGGTCGGCGTACCGCGGCGGGCGAAGCGCACATCGGAGACGACCGCACCGCCCTTCTGGGCGAGCCCGGTCTGATCGAGCGAGCGCACCTGCCAACCGGCGATCAGACCGGCGTTGGCGAGCAGCTGGGAGACGGTGACGATGCCGGTACCGCCGATGCCCATCAGCCGGACGGCGAACTCGTCGGCACCCACCAGCGGCTGCGGATCGGTGAAGGCGTCGGCGTCCAGCGGGCCGGAGGAACTGCTGCCCTGCGGCTTGCTGCCGTCCGGCACGGTGACGGTCATGAAAGCCGGGCAATCCCCCTCCAGACAGGAAAGATCGAGGTTGCAGGAGGACTGGTGGATGCGGGTCTTGCGCCCGAACTCGGTGTCCACCGGGTGCACCGAGAGACAGTTGGACTTCACCCCGCAGTCACCGCAGCCCTCGCAGATCCGCTCGTTGATGAAGACCCGGGTGTTGCTGCTGGGGATGGTGCCGCGCTTGCGGCCGCGGCGCTTCTCGGTGGCGCACTGCTGGTCGTGCACCAGCACGGTCACCCCGGGGGTGTCGGCGAGCACCCGCTGGGCCTCCTCGAGCCGGCTGCGGTCCCAGACCGGCACGTCGGCCGGCAGCCGGACGTCGCGGTAGCGGGAACGGTCCTCGGTGGTGACGATGATCTTCGCGACGCCCTCGGCGCGCAGCACGTCGACGATCTGGGGTACGCCCATCCCGCCGACGGCACGCTGGCCGCCGGTCATCGCGACCGCGGAGTTGTAGAGCAGCTTGTAGGTGATGTTCGCACCCGAGGCCACCGCGCCGCGGATCGCCAGCGAACCGGAGTGGTCGAAGGTGCCGTCACCGAGGTTCTGCACATAGTGGTCGCGCTCGGTGAACGGCGCCATGCCGACCCACTGCAGTCCCTCGCCGCCCATCTGGGCGAGGCCGGTCACCTCACCGACCTGGCGCGGATCCATCATCAGCACCAGTGCATGGCAACCGATGCCGGCACCGGTGAGACTGCCCTCGATCGGGCGGGTGGAGCTGTTGTGCGGGCAACCCGAACAGAAGTAGGGCGCGCGCTGCACCAGCGGCAGGTCGATCCGGGTGCTGGTGGTGCGGACCGCACCGGGGCTGGTTGCCGGGGTCGACTCGACCGCGGCGGCCCGCGCGGCGGCGGTGACCTCGGCGGGGTCGGGCTGTTCAGCCAGGGCACCGGTGTCGGTGAGCCGGCGACGCAGTGGCGCGAGGATGGCGTCGGAGTCGAGTTCGCCCCAGGACTGCACGAGTTGTCTGCCGGCCGGGTCCTGCTTGCCGGTCACCCGCGGGCGCACCGCTGCGGCGTACAGGATGTCCTTGATGGCAGCCTCCAGGAAGGACCGCTTCTCCTCCACCACCAGGATCTCGTCCAGGCCGTCGGCGAACTCGCCGATGACCGATTCCTCGACCGGGAACACCATGCCCATCCGCAGCAGCCGGATCGGGGTCCCGGTGAGGTCGTCGGCGTCGATGCCGAGGCGGCGGAGTGCTTCGGTGAGTTCGAGGAAGGTACGCCCGGAGGCCACGATGCCGATCCGGTCACCGGGGGCGGCGCCGATGATCCGGTTCAACCCGTTGAGACGGGCGTATTCCTTTGCCAGCCTGGTTTTCCGGCCGTACTGCTCCTGTTCCAGCGGGGTGAGATGGGGCTGCAGCAGGCGGGAGGTGGGCTGGTGGGTACGCCCGCCCTGCGGTTCGATCGGTGCGGGCCGGTCCCGGTCCAGGTCGACCGGGGAGGAACCGTCGGCGACGGCGGTGGCGATCTTGACCCCGGTCCACAGCCCGGTGATCCGGGAGAGTTCGATGGCGTGCAGGCCGAGGTCGATGACGTCCTGGGAGTCGGCGGGGTCGAGGAAGGGGATGTTGAAGTCCGCCATCGCGAACTCCGAGGAGCACGGCAGGGTCGAGGATTTGGCGGCCGGGTCATCGCCGACGAACAGCACCGCGCCGCCATAGCGGTGGGCGCCCATCAGCGCGCCGTGCCGGATGGCGTCGGCGGCCCGGTCCAGGCCGGGGGCCTTGCCGTACCAGAGCCCGACCACTCCGTCGTGTTTCGCACCCTCGAAGTTGTTGACCAGCTGGCTGCCCTGCAGCGCGGTCGCCGCGGACTCCTCGTTGAGCGCCGGCTGGACGACGATCTGATTGGGGTCGAGGAGCTTCTTGTTGCGCAGCAGTTCGAGGTCGTAACCGGCCAGTGGCGAGCCCTCGTAACCGGTGATCAGGGTGGCGACATCCAGGCCGGCCGCCAGATCGCGGCGATGCTGCTCGATGGGCAGCCTGGTCAGGGCGTGGATGCCGGTCAGCTGCACCCGTCCACTCGTCGCCTCGTAACGATCCTCCAGGCGGGGACGCTGCGGGGTCTGAGTCATCGGGTGCTCCTCCTTGAGTGGCCAACGGTTCGCCGACGAGCATAACTCCTGACCACTGGAAGCGGTACTCAGGTACCTCGCCTAGTACCGCTACCAGGTTGGTTGAGCGAGCGCAGCGAGTCGAAGCCACCACGCTCATCGAGTAGCGCGGCATGTGGAGCGAAGGGGAGCAATGCCGCGCGTGTCGAGATGAGCCCCTGCGCTAGGACATGCAGTAGTCCGGTTCTTGACGATTGCAAACCCAGTCCCACTGGGTTTGATCATGGATCTTCAGCACTACTGCATGTCCCAGCGCACCGCCGTGCGTCAGTCGCGGACGCGCACCGAGACGAGTTCCCCGACAGGCAACTCGGTCGTCGGGCCCGTGCGCTGGAACGGCAGCGTGCCGGTCTGCCCGAGCGCGGACCATGTGACCTGCCAGTGCGTGGTGGCGCTGATCTGGTAGCTGCCGGGCTTGGACGGCTTCTGGTAGACGTGGTCGCAGCTCGGCGATCGGGCACCTGGTTGGACGGCGTTGTTGTAGGGGGTGGTCCGCCCGCAGAACTTGGTCGTGCCGTCGCCGAGGCGGAACTCTGTGGTTGTCCGGCGGGCCGTGAGGGTCATCGTCAGCCCCTGCTCGGTGACCGTGGTCGTGTACGAGTCGGGTCCGGTGGTCCACAGCCAGACCGGGTAGCCGACGACCATCATCTGCCACTCGTTCCTGGTGTGGTCGGGACCGGTGTACGCCGTGGGCGCCGGAATCTCCAGCCGGGCCAGCACCTGCTGCGCGACCACACGCGGATCCGGGGGCGGTGGCGGCCCCGCTACCGGTACGGGCGCCGGCGCCGGTCCCCCACAATCGACCGGCGGCCCACCGATCAACCCACCGCAGCTCTCCACCGGTGGTATCCCAGCAGCCACCCGCGCCTGATCCCGCGGGCTCAACGGCCGATCGATGACGGGATTGCCATTGGACGGCTGGCCGTTCTTCCTTCCGATGCCGGGAGCAGGTCCGCCTATGACCTTTTTGACCAGTTCGGACAGACCTACGATGCCGCTTTGATCAGTCTGAATGTTCGTATTTCCTCGACCGAGATTCATCGAACTGCATCGCGGGTCGGTGGTGGGGCACGGCGGTGGAGGGGGGCCGGCGTGCGTCTGCGATACTTGGGTTGCGCCGATCAACACGATCGCGAGGACGGCTGCGATCAGAAGTCGCATGAGTCAACTACTTCGCTGACAATGTCGACGACCTTGACGCGAGAGTCAATAACCCGGCCGTACACGTATCCCACTGTTCGAGTGCCCTTCTCCGTGACACCGCCCTCTGTCCACGTGGTTTTGGTTCGGTCTTCGCAGATACGAAGGGTGAGCTGGGGGTCATAGTCCAGACTCACCAAACCAGGAGTCGCTTTGACTCGGGTCGTACCGCGCCCCTCTACCGTGTAACCACGCTTCTTTTGGTCCTGAAGGCCGGTTCGGTACTTCACCAAGAAGCGTTCCGCAGCCACCCCCTTGATCACATCGCTCACGTCATCCGCGCCACCGGCAACAGCCATTCGTTCCATTTCATCGAAGGCCGTCCGATATGCCTTCTCCGCCTGTGCGGACAGCTCCTCCTGACTGGGCGTCGGTGAGGCACTCGGCGTGGGCGGGTCCGGTGCGACGCTGGTGACCGGCGGCGGCACACTCGTACCGGTCGGTGGACGGTCCGGCGTACAGGCCGCAGCCAGCGGCAACAACACCAGCGCAGCGAGCGCCGTGCGCGTGGAACGAGCAATCACAAGAGCCCCCCGAGGGTGTGGGTCGAATCACATCCTGCCAAGGTCCGTCACCCCGCGGTACCCCCTTATCCACAGGGTCGCCCCGCGCGATCCATCTGCTTCCGACCCACAAACCAGATCAGAACGCGATGAATCACCACCCAGACCCCGTGCGACACTGACGCCGTGGACCTGCTCAAGCATCTCCGCTATTTCGTGGCGGTGGCCCGGACCGAGCACATCGGCCGGGCCGCCGAGGAACTCGACCTGGCGCAGCCGGCGCTGAGCCAGCGGGTGAAGGCCCTGGAGGCCCATCTCGGCGTACCGCTGGTCGAGAAGGCCGGCCGGGGCATCCGGCTCACCGACGCCGGGCACCGGGTCGCCGAGCGCGCCGCGGCCGTCGTCGATTCCGCCGACGGTCTGGCCAACGGGCTGGTCGATGTCGACGCCGATGCGATCCCGGTCGGCGTACCGGCCACCCTCACCCCGGCCCGCTTGCACGCAATGGCGACCGCGCTCGACCAGGCGCTGACGCCGCGAAACTGTGTCCTGCAACCGATTCCGGCCGCCGAACGGGGCGCCGCCCTGCGTGCCGGCCGGATCGCGGCCGCCCTGTTGCCCACCCCCGCGGCCGGTGATCTGAGCCTGCCGCTCGGCATCGCGCTGCCACCGCGGCATCCGCTGGCCGGGATGCCGGCGTTGCATCCCAGCGACCTGAGCGAGCACCGGTTGCTGATCCTGGACGAGGATGCCGGGCTCCGGGAGGTGCTCACTGCCGAACTGGACCGGCACGGTTACGACCCCGGTGGCTGTGTCTGGGACACCCCACCGACCGCCGCGCTGGCCCGCGCGCTCGCCGGTGAACCCTGCCTCACCGATCCCCGGCACGCCCTGGACGGCGGCCTGCACTGGATCCCGCTGGTCGGCCTCGACCTGCGGCGTCGGCTCAACCTGGTCTGGCGTGCCGGTACCGGGCCCGGTGAACCGAGCCGTGCCGTCGCGGCGCTGGCGGCCACCCTGGAGGGCGATGTGGCACCACGCAGCACACCCCGGCCCAGCCAACCGGCCGCCACCGTCGCCCAGATCCGCGATGTCTGGCGGGCGGTGGACGTCGTCGGTGGGCTGCACGCTCGCGATCTGCGCAGCGGTGCGATGCTGGCGGTCGACGCCGACGATGCCTGGCCGATGGCCTCGGTGGCGAAGGTACCGCTCGGGATCGCCCTGCACCGGGCCGCCGACGCCGGCCTGCTCGGCCTGGACCAGGCGCTGACCCTGCGACCCGACGGCCGGACCAGCGGCACCACCGGCATCTCGGCGATGGCCGATCCGGTCCGCCTGTCGCTGCGCGACGCCCTCTACCTCGCGCTGACGATCAGCGACAACGCCGCGGCGGACGCGATCTGGGACACCCTCGGTGCCGACCGCGTGCAGCACCTGCTGCGCCAGGTGCTGCCGCCGGATCAGGTACGCCTGGGCGAGGCGACCAGGGACCTCTACGACCGGCTCACCTTCGGCGGGTCGTTGGACGGCCCGTACGCCTGTCGCGCGACTGCCGCCGGCGCCACCCGGATGCTGGAGCTGATCTGGTCCGACCAGGCCGCCTCGCCCGCTGCCTGCGCCGCCATCCGCGATCTGATGCGGCGCCAGGTGTGGGCGCATCGGCTGGCCAGCGGCTTCCCGGCGGCCGACCTGGAGGTGGCGGGCAAGACCGGTACCGCCGGTGATCACCGGCACGAGATCGGCGTGGTCTCCTATCCCGACGGTCGCCGCTATGCCGTCGCGGTGTTCACCCGGTTGCAGCAGGAGACACCGCACCATCGGTGGGACTGGGCGATCGGTGAGACCGCGCGATTGGCTGTGAATGCCTTGCGCCGCAGAGATTCCGACGACTGATCGCATTCGTTGATCGATCGTATTCGGCACTGCATGGCGCGGATCACATTCCTGGTTTGGATTTCCACCCGCCGACTACGCTCGCCGCATGCGTGCGCTGATGTTCACCAATCGGATGCTGGCCTTCGTCATGGTGAGTGTGTTCGCAGGGTTGCTGGTGGCAGGCCTGGTGGTCCCGTTCGCCGGAATGGCAGGCGCGGCGAGCAGGGCGGCCGCGACCGGCATGAACACCCTGCCGGCCGAGTTGGAGACGCCACCGCAACCGCAGCAGTCGAAGGTCCTGATGGCCAACGGCGAGGTGTTGGCCACCTTCTGGGAAGAGAACCGGATCTACAAACCTCTCTCCGAGATCAGCCCGCTGATGCAGCAGGCGCAGATCGCGATCGAGGACAACCGGTTCTATGAACACGGCGCGATGGACATCCGCGGCACGCTGCGCGCGCTGGTGACCAACACCTCCTCCGACAACACCCAGGGTGGTTCCACCCTCACCCAGCAGTATGTGAAGCAGGTCCAGATCGGGATCGCGAAGCAGGCCGGTGACGAGGCCGGGATCGCGGCTGCCCAGGCACCGACGGTGTCCCGCAAGATCCAGGAGCTGCGCTATGCGGTCGCGCTGGAGAAGCGGCTCACCAAGGATCAGATCCTGGAGCGCTATCTGAACATCGCCTACTACGGCGACGGTGCCTATGGCGTCGAATCGGCTGCCCGGCACTACTTCAACACCACCGCGAAGGATCTCACCCTCGACCAGGCGGCGATGCTGGCCGGGCTGGTGCAGAACCCGGCCGCGACCGACCCGGTGAACAACCCGACCATCGCGACCGAGCGCCGCAACGTGGTGCTGAACCGGATGGCGGAGCTGAACATCGTCACCCAGGCCGATGCCGATGAGGCCAAGAAGGTCCAGTTCGACCCGTCGAAGGTGCAGAACTATCCCAACGGGTGTGTCGGGACCCGCTATCCGTTCCTGTGTGACTATGTGAAGCGTTCGCTGGAGAAGATGCCGGCGCTGGGCAACACCCCCTCCGAACGTCTGGACACCCTGAACCGTGGCGGGTTGACGATCCAGACCGAGATCGATCCCACGACCCAGGATGCCGCCGAGAGGGCGATCTCGGACAACATCGACCCGCGCGATCCGGTCATCTCGACGATGAGCATGATCCAGCCCGGAACCGGGCTGATCCTGGCGATGGCCCAGTCCCGACCGGTGATGGGCAGTGACGCGGCCGCCGGTGAGACCTACTACAACTATGCCGTCGGCGGCCCGAACAGCGACGACCCCATGGGCGGTGCCGAGGGGTACCAGGCCGGATCCACCTTCAAGGTGTTCGCCGCGGCCGCCGCACTCCAACAGGGGCGGGGCTTCGGGACCACCTACAACGCACCGAACACGATGGACTTCGGTGGCCAGACTTTCTCAAGCTGTGAAGGGGATTTCCGACTTCCCGGTGACTGGCGGGTGAGCAACTCAACCAGCCGGAACGGCACCATGAACCTGGTCGAGGCGACCTCCTGGTCGGTGAACACCTACTACGTCCAGCTGATCCGCGATGTCGGGGGCTGTGCGGCGACGACGATGGCCCGCGACACCGGGATCGAACTCGGCTCCTCGGGTGATGTGGTCGAGCAGTTCGCCGACAAGCCCTCGTTCGTGCTCGGTTCGGCCGAGGTGACACCGCTGTCGGTGGCCGAGGCGTACGCCACCTTCGCCGCCCGCGGCAAGCACTGCGAACCGATCATCATGAAGTCGATCACCGACAAGAACGGCAAGGACATCCCCGTGCCCAGCGCCAACTGCAAGCAGGTGATGGAACCGCAGGTGGCTGATGCGATGAACGCGCTGCTCGGCGAGGTGATGAACGGAACCGGCAGCCCGGCACGGATTCCGGGTGGTTACCCGCAGGCCGGCAAGACCGGCACCACCGACGACAACCAGGCCGTCTGGTTCGCCGGCTACACCCCCGAGGTCGCCGGGGCCGCGATGATCGCCATCGACAAGACCAACTCCTACTGGGAATCCAACCGGTACAACCGCAGCACCCCCTCGCTGAAGGGGATCCGCCTGCCGGCCTCCGGGTTCTGGATGGAGGGTTCCGGCGGCGGCGACGTCGGTCGCAACGTGTACGCCCCGGCGATGCGCGCCTATCTGCGCGGCGAACCGGCGACCCGGTTCGCCACCCCACCGGCCGACCTCACCCGTGGCGGTAGCAGCGGCAATCAGCGACAGGGTGGCTGACCGACATCAACCCGCGCTGAGTGCCTCGGTGCGCCGGTACCCGGTGTCCAGGTCGGTGATGTGCACCGTGACGATGCCATTGCGGTCGATCACGTAGCGCTCCTCGACCTCCGGTCCCGGTTCCCGCCGCCAGACCGCACCCGGGTCGAGGGTCTCGGCGCGCTGCAGGTCGGGATCGAAGGGGAAGGCGACCTGCCCGAACGGCACCAGATCCCCGCGCGGCTCACCCGCCTCGTCCAGGGCGGCGTACTCGACGAAGCGGAAGACACCCAGATTGTGCGCGGCCCGGTAGCGCCGGGTGACGATCAGTTCGCTGCCCTCCGGCAGGGCGGCGGCGCGGTCCAGGATCGGGTCGAACTGCAGCCGCTGGCCCGCGCTGCCCTCCCGGAACACCCCGAAGCCGCGACTCAACCGGTCGGTGAGGGAGAAACCGGACTGCTCGTCGACCGAGATCGCCAGCCCGATCGCGGTCGATGCCGCCGGATACGGTGACCGGTGCACCCGGCGGCCGAAGCGTTCCCGCAACAACCGGGGCACCATCGGCAGCCCGGACCCGCCGCCGACCAGATAGATCCCGGCCACATCGGCGAGTTCGTCGGCGCCGTCCAGCCCACCGACCAGCGGCGCCATCGCCTCGATGCTGGTCTGCACCAGCGGGGCCGCGGCCGCATAGAAGTCGGCGACCTTCAGCGTCACCTCCGCGGTCCCACCCGAGCCGTCCGGGACGTCCAGCGCGATCCGCCGGGACTGCGGGGACAGCCGCTCCTTCGCCTCCCGGCAGTCGGCCAGCAGGGTGTCCAGCTCGCGGGCGGTCAGGGCGGCGACATCGGCTCCCGCGGTGGCCAGCGCCTGGTCGACCAGGATCCGATCGAAGTCGTCGCCGCCGAGATTGTTCAACCCCAGCGAGTCGAGCACCTCGTGCGCCGTCCCGTCGACCCGGACCAGGGAGGCGTCGAAGGTGCCACCGCCGAGGTCATAGACGATCACCCGGCGACGCTTCGATGTAACCGTGCGGGCCTGCCGATGGGTGTATTCGAAACCGGCCGCCGAGGGTTCGTTGAGCATCCCGTGCACGGTGAAGCCGGCCCGTCGAAACGCTTCCAGGGTGAGGAATCGCTGCGCGGAGTGGGCATGCGCCGGTACCGCGATGGCGCAGCTCTCCAGTGGTTCGGCGCTCACCGACGACGCCTCGGTGATGGCCTCCCGCAGCGCCTGCAGATGGCTGACCAGCAGCTCCAGCAGCGGGATCGGTGCGCCGTCCAGTTCGATCGTGGTCTGCGGCCCGACCTCGGCCGCGGCGAGCGCACGCTTGAACGAGCGCAGCACCGGCGCACCCTGCTCGGCGGCCGCCAGCGCATCGAATCCGTGCACCAGGCGGCCGTCCTGGATCGCCACCACGGAAGGAAAATGGTCCTGCGGGTCACCCCACTGATCGGTGAAGCTGACCACGGGATAGTTCCCGCGATCGACGTAGGCGACGATCGTGCGCGTGGTCCCGAAGTCAACGCCCAGGTGCATGGCTCGAGCCTAACAACCGAATCACCCGGAGCGGGGGTTGATCGACAGGCTCAGCCGAGCGCCGGATCGGGCCGTGCGGGCGGCTCACCGCGTACCCCATCGGTCTGCCCGCGGGCCAGCCAGGCGAGCAGCGCATCCCGGCCACCACGCAGCGTCGTCTCCCCCGCACCGAGCACCAGGTCCTCACCCTCGTCGGTGATCAGGCGTACCCCGCTCCCCCAGTCCTTGCCACTGCTCATCCCGACGCAGAGCAGCAGGCCGTCCTCCTGGGCGTCCATGTCGGCCTCCGCCAGCGTCCACAGGGTGTCCAGGTCATGGTGGTGCAGGATCACCTCGGTGATCCGCAGCGCCGGTACCGCCCAGGCATTGAGCGGGCCGAAGGTCGCCTGCACCACCTCGGTGTCGACACCACCGGAGAGTTCATCCAGCGCGGCCCGGAGCCGGTCGCTGGCGGCGTGCAGTTCCTCCTTGAGCTGCTGCCGTGGCAGGGCGGCGCGCTCGTCGATCGCGGCGTTGCGGGCTTCCTTGGAGGCGTACATCGGCGTCTCCTCACCGGTCCGCGCCCAGTGCGCCAGGTTGGCCATCGCGTCGGCATTGCCGATCAGATGGCCGATCACCTGGGCGCGGCTCCAGCCCTCGCACAGCGACGGTCCGCGGAGTTCGTCCTCGGCGAGGCTGTCGACGGTGGCGAGCAGCATCCCGGTCTCCCGGTCGAGCCGATTGAGGTCGCCGGGCAGCAGTGCCTGTCGCTTGAACGCGCCGATGGGTTCCATGGCGCCAGTCTGCCCCCGGGTGACGGTTCCCACCAGCGGACCAAGGGCTATTCCCAGTGCTGACCAAGGCCCCCGGCCACGTACCCGGTTTCACCGCTAGCATCCACAGGTGCCATCGACGACCGCCGCGCACGGCTCCCACCAGCGCCCGAACGTGCTCCGGGATGCCAGCTGGTCGGCGGTGATCGCCGGTTTCGTCGCGGTGGTCGTCTCGTACGCCGGGCCGTTGCTGGTGGTGCTGGAGGCCGCCCGGGCGGCCGGATTGTCGGCGCAGCTGACCGCCTCCTGGGTGTGGGCGATCTCGGTCGGGTCCGGATTGTGCTGCCTGGCGCTGTCCTGGGCGACCCGGCAGCCGGTCATGGTCGCCTGGTCGATCCCGGGCGCCGCCCTGCTGATCGCCGTCCTGCCCGGTTACGTCGCACAGAACCGGTTGGGTGAGGTGATCGGCGCCTATCTGGTCGTCGGCGTACTCTCCGCGCTGCTCGGCGTCACCGGATTGTTCGGCCGACTGATCGCCGCGATTCCGCGGCCGATCACCGCAGCGGTGCTCGCCGGTGTGCTGTTCCCGTTCGCGATCAAGGTGGCGAATGCGGTGATCGCGGCGCCGTTGGTCGCCGGTGGGCTGCTGCTCGGTTACCTGCTGGGCCGTCGATTCCTGCCACGGTACGCGGTGTTCGTCGCGATGGCGATCGGGGCGGTGCTCGCGGTGGCCAGCGGGTCGACGCAGGCGCTCGAGGTCCGGTTCGCGCTGACCACCCCGGTCTGGATCACTCCGGCGTTCTCGCTGGATGCGATCCTCGGGCTCGGGATCCCGTTGCTGATCGTCACCGCGGCCGGACAGAACGCGCCCGGGCTGATCGTGATGCACACCTCCGGTTACGAGGCGAACGACCGGCTGCTGCTCGGCAGCTGCGGGGTGGCCTCGGCGATCTTCGCACCGTTCGCCTGCCATGCGCTCAATCTGGCGGCAGTGACGGCGGCGATCGCGACCAGCCGGGAATCCCATCCCGATCACGACCGGCGCTATGTGGCCGGGATGTCGTGCGGGGTTTTCTACATCATCGGTGGTTTCCTGGCGACCTTCATCGTCTCGCTGTTCTCGGCGATCCCGGCGGGCATGATCACCGCGCTGGCGGGCGTCGCCCTGCTCGCACCGCTGCAGAACTCGCTGTTCGACTCGATGCACGAAGGGCCGCACCACCGGTCGGTGATCGAGGCGGCGCTGATCACCCTGGCGGTGACGCTGTCGGGGATCCAGCCGTTCGGAGTGGTGTCCGCGTTCTGGGGGCTGCTGGCCGGGGTGGCGGCGTACGCCCTGCTGCGCCCGCACGACCACCGGCGCCGGACACAGCGAACGGGCGCCGCCGGGCCCGAAGGCACCGGCGGCCGACCCGTTCGGTGAGTGGCGCCGCTCAGCTCAGCGCGGCGGAGGCGGAGTCGTAATCGGGCTCCTGGCCGATCTCGGGCACCAGTTCGCTGTAGGTGACGTTGCCCTGCTCGTCGAGCACGACCACCGAGCGCGCGAGCAGACCCTGCAGCGGGCCGTCGGTCATCGTCACGCCGTAGTCGGAGCCGAAGCTGGACCGGAAGACCGATCCGGTGACCACGTTATCGATGCCCTCGGCGCCGCAGAACCGGCCCAGCGCGAACGGCAGATCCGCCGAGACGCAGAGCACCTTGGTGTTGTCGAACCCGGCAGCGAGTTCGTTGAACTTCCGCACGCTCTGTGCGCAGGTCGGGGTATCGACGCTCGGGAAGATGTTGAGCACCAGCCGGGAGCCGGTGAAGTCGCTCAGCTTGACCTCCGAGAGGTCCTGGCCGGTGACGGTGAAGTCGGGTGCCGCCTGGCCCTGGGCCGGCAGGTCACCCACGGTGTTGACGGGATTTCCCTTGAAAGCAGTAGTCGCCATGGCCCATGTCTAGCACGCTTCCGGCAACCCGACGCGCGGGGCCGTCTGCTGATCGGGGCGTCAGCCGAAGCGGACCCGGTTGCGCTCCCTGGCCTTGGCCGCCTCGACCTCCCGGTCCTTCGGCGGGGCGGTGGTGACGAGGGTGTCGAGCAGCCGTTGGGTGGCTTCGGTGACCTCGGCGACGGCCCGGTCGAAGGCGTCCTGGTTGGCCTGGGACGGCTTGGTGGACCCGCTGATCTTGCGGACGTACTGCAGCGCGGCCGCCTGCACCTCGTCATCGGTGGCGGGCGGGGCGAAGTTGTGCAGGGTGCGGATGTTGCGACACATGGTTCCTCCGATCGGTACGCCCCCAGTCAAGCGCACGGCACCGATTGGTCAAGGGCTGCGAGATCGCCGGCTCGGCCCGAACGCTGGGACATGCAGTAGTCAGAATTGACCGGTTGGCAACCCCAGTCAGAGCGGGTTTGATCATGGAACTCGGCACCTACTGCATGTCCCAGCGTTCGACCGCAGAGGCGGAGCGACTCCCCGAGCAACCCGACCCGGCTCAGCGGCTGGCCAGTTCGCTCTCGGGCTCGCTCGCCGGCTGGGGATTCCTGCGGTGCTTGCCGATGGCGACCACCACGGCCACGACCCAGAGGACGGCGACCGCGATCAGGGCCACGGTGCTGGTGGCGCCCTCGATGTCGAAGGCCTTCAGCAGGGTACGCAGGTTGGTCAGCAGGATCAGCCCGCCGACGGCGGTGCCGAGCACCCGCGCCGGCAGCTTGCTGACCAGCATGGCGGCGATCGGTGCGGCGATCAGGCCGCCGATGAGCAGGGCGGCGACGAAGCCCAGGTTGATGCCTGCGGTGCCCAGTCCGATCAGGAAACCGAGACTGGCCGAGGCCGAGACCAGGAACTCCGAGGTGTCCACCGAGCCGACGACCGTGCGCGGCGCGGTCTTGCCGGCGCTGAGCAGCGAGGTGGTGGTGACCGGTCCCCAGCCGCCGCCACCGGTCGCGTCCACGAAACCTCCGACGACACCCAGCGGGGCCAGGAAGCGGCCCCGGTGCGGCGACACCCGGGCCCGGGACTGGGCCGGCGGCCGCAGCGCGAAGCGGACCAGGATGTAGAGGCCGAGCAGACCCAGGATGATCGCCATCACCGGTTCCGCACCCTCGGTGGAGAGCTTGGACAAGAAGGTGGCGCCCGCGAAGGCGCCGACGGCGCCGGGTACGCCGAGGCGCAGCACCAGCTTCCAGTCGGTGTTGCCGAGCTTGTGGTGGGACACACCCGAGGCGATGTTGGTGCCCATCTCGGCCAGATGCACCGACGCCGACGCGGCCGCCGGCGAGAGCCCGGCGATCAGCAGCAGGGTGGTCGAGGTGACGCCGTAACCCATCCCGAGGGCACCGTCGATGAGCTGGGCGCCGAGCCCGACCAGGCCGACGACGATCAGCTTCTTCATGCGGTTTCTCCTTGCGGGGTGAGGATTGCGGGGATGTCGGCACCCCGGCCATCGGGGTACGCCTCGGACCAGTCGGGTCCGAGCCGGACCACCTCGCCGATCACCACCACCGCCGGGGAGGTGACCCCGCGCGCGCTGGCGGATTCGGCGATCCGGTCCAACGGGGCGACGGTGACGCGCTGCTGCGGCGTACACCCCCGTTCGACGATCGCGACCGGGCAGTCGGCGGCGCGGCCACCGGCGATCAGCGTCCGAGCGGTCCGCGCCAGGCCCTTGACGCCCATCAGCACGACGACGGTGTGATCGCTGCGGCTCGGCACCTCGGCCAACTCCTCGTGACCGGTGACCACGGTGAAGCCCCGCGAGACCCCGCGGCTGGTGACCGGGATCCCAGCAGCGGCCGGAACGGCAATGGCGGAAGAGATTCCGGGCACCACCTCGACGCGTACGCCGGCCGCCTGGCAGGCGGCACGCTCCTCCTCGCCGCGGCCGAGCACGAACGGATCACCGCCCTTCAGCCGGACCACGCCCTTGCCCTGTTGGGCATGCTCGACCAGCAGCGCATTGATCTCGTGCTGTGGCACCGGATGATGACCCGGGGTCTTGCCGACGTCGATCACCTCGACCTCGTCGGGCAGATCGGCCAGCACACCGTGCGGGGCGAGCCGGTCGACGACGACGACATCGGCGGTGGCTAGCAGCTGCACCCCGCGCCGGGTCAGCAGGCCGTCGTCACCGGGTCCACCGCCGACCAGCGCCACCCAACCCGGGTGCTCGCGCTGCGGGCGGAGATCGCCGGGATCGCTGGCGAGCTGGCCGGCGATCCGGTTGCGGATCGCGACCGAACGGCGTGGGTCGGCCGAGCTGACGGCGAGCTGGACGCGGGTATCGGGCAGCTCGACGCTGGTATGGGCCGGCACACTGGCCGTGCCGGTCCGATGCGCGCCGGCGGCGACACAGAAGATCCGGTGCTCCTCGGCGAGCCGGGCCACCCGGGCATCGACGACCTGGTCACCGGTGGCGACATGCACCAGCCACGCACCATCCAGGTCGTTGTCGCGGAATTCCCTTGCCTGCCAGCCGATCCGCTCCCCCAGCTCAGCGAGTTCGGGGCACAGTTCGGGGGCGACGAGGTCGACGCGCGCACCCGCGGCGAGCAGATCCCGGACCCGGCGGGCAGCGATCCGCCCGCCACCGACCACCAGCACCCGGCGGCCGCGCAGCTCCAGCGAGAGCGGGAACATCAGATCACCCAGTCGGCGTCGCTGCGCTGCTCGGCGCGCGCCCCGGTGACCATGCCGGCGGCCAGCGTCTGCCCGCTGTCGGCGTCCACCAGCAGGAAGGAGCCGGTACGCCGGGACCGGGCATAGGGCTCGGCGGCGATCTCACCGGCGAGCCGGATCTTCACCCGGCCGATGTCGTTCAGCTCCAGCGACTCCCCCGGTTCGCTGGTCAGCGTGTCCAGATCCAGGCGCCCGTCGATCTCGCGGACCTGGGCGCGGACGGTCCGGGTGGTGTGCTTGAGGAGCACCTTCGCCCCCGCCCGCAGCGGCCGCTCGTTCAACCAGCACACGAAAGCGTCGAGCTCCTTGGCCGGTACCGGGGCGTCCTCGGCGGCCGCGATCAGATCGCCGCGGGCCAGGTCGATGTCGTCGGAGAGCCGCAGCGTGACCGACTCCCCCGCGAACGCTTCGGAGCGGCTGCCGTCGGCGGTGTCGATCCCCTCGACCCGGACACCGCGTCCGGACGGCAGGGCCACCACCTCGTCGCCGACCCGCACCACACCGGATGCGACCTGCCCGGCGTACCCGCGGTATTCGACGAACTCCGGTGACAGCGCCGCCGCCTGCGGACGCAGCACATACTGCACCGGGAAGCGGAACGCCTCGGTCTCCGGGTGGTCGGCGGTGGGCAGCTCCTCGAGCAGTTCCAGCAGCGCCGGGCCGTGATACCAGGGGGTGTTCGCCGAGTGGTCGACGACATTGTCCCCGAGCAGTGCGGAGACCGGGATCACGGTCAGCGCAGGGATTCCGAGGTCCTCGGCGAGCTCACGGATCTGGGCGTCCACCTGGTCGAAGGCCGCGGAATCGAAGCCGACCAGGTCGATCTTGTTCACCGCGACGATCACCTGCGGCACCCGCAGCAGGCCCGCGACGGCCAGGTGCCGCCGGGTCTGCTCGAGCACCCCGTGCCGGACATCGACCAGCAGCACGATCGCATCCGCGGTCGAGGAACCGGTGACGGTGTTGCGGGTGTACTGCACATGGCCCGGGCAGTCCGCCAGCACGAAGGAGCGCCGCGCGGTGGCGAAATAGCGGTAGGCCACGTCGATGGTGATGCCCTGCTCCCGTTCGGCCCGCAGGCCGTCGGTGAGCAGTGCCAGGTCCGGGCCTGCCAGGCCGCGGGACCGGCTGACCCGCTCGACGGCGTCGAGCTGGTCGGCGAGGATCGACTTGGAGTCGTGCAGCAGTCGGCCCACCAGCGTGGACTTGCCGTCATCGACCGAGCCGGCGGTGGCGAGCCGCAGCAGCGTCGGCGTCTCCTGGGTGGTCGTGCTCATCAGAAGTAGCCTTCCTTCTTGCGGTCTTCCATCGCGGCCTCGGTGAGCCGGTCGTCGGCGCGGGTCGCGCCCCGTTCGGTGACCCGGGTGGCGGCCACCTCGGCGACCACCGCGGCGACATTGGCGGCGTCGGAACGGACCGCCCCGGTGCAGGACATGTCGCCGACGGTGCGGTAGCGGACCGTCTCGGTGGTCACCGTCTCGTCCTCGCGCGGCTGGCTGAACTCACCGACCGCGAGCAGCATCCCGTCGCGGGAGAAGACCTCACGCTGGTGGGCGTAGTAGAGGGTGGGCAGCTCGATCTGCTCCCGCTCGATGTAGCGCCAGACATCGAGTTCGGTCCAGTTGGACAGCGGGAAGACCCGCACGTGCTCACCGGCGCGATGCCTGGTGTTGTAGAGATTCCACAGCTCGGGCCGCTGGTTCCGCGGGTCCCACTGGCCGAAGTCGTCGCGCAGGCTGACGATCCGCTCCTTGGCGCGGGCCTTCTCCTCGTCGCGGCGGCCGCCGCCGTAGACGGCGTCGTAGCGGCCCTTCTCGATCGCCTCCAGCAGCGGCTGGGTCTGCAGCGGGTTGCGGGTGCCGTCGGGGCGCTCGGTCAGCCGGCCGTCGTCGATCCACTCCTGCACCGAGGCGACCTCGAGCCGGACGCCGAGGCGGCGTACGGTCTCGTCGCGGAAGTCGAGCACCTCGGCGAAGTTGTGCCCGGTGTCGACGTGCAGCACCGGGAACGGGATCGGTGCGGGCCAGAAGGCCTTGCTGGCCAGGTGCAGCATCACCACCGAGTCCTTGCCGCCGGAGAAGAGCAGCACCGGCCGCTCGGTCTCCGCGGTGACCTCGCGGAAGATGTGGATGGCCTCGCTCTCCAGTGCCGAGAGCTGGTCCAGCCGGCGGCCGGTGTCGGCCGGCGCGCTGGTGTCGGCCGGCGCGCTGGTGCCGGTCTGCACGGGCTGGGTGTCGGTCGCGATCTCAGTGCTCACAGGTGAATCCCACATTCTGTCTTGGTGAGTCCGGCCCAGCGGCCGGCTCGGGGGTCCTCGCCGGGGGCGACGCGGCGGGTGCAGGGGGCGCAGCCGATCGACGGGTAGCCGTCGGCCAGCAGGGGGTTGATCGGCACCACATTGGCCTCGGCGTAGTCGAACAGCTGGTCGAAGCTCCATCCGGCAAGGGGATTCAGCTTGACCATCTGGTGGCGTGCGTCCCATTCGACGTGCTGGGTGTTGGCGCGCAGCGCGTTGTCCTCGCGGCGGACGCCGGTGACCCAGGCGTGGTACCCGGCGAGCGCCGCATTGAGCGGTTCGACCTTGCGCATGCCGCAGCACAGCCCGGGATCGCGGTCGTGCAGCTTCGCGCCGAACTGGGCGTCCTGCTCGGCCACGGTCAGCTTCGGGGTGACATCGACCAGGGTGATCGGCAGCGCCGCCGCAAGTTCATCGCGGGTCGCGTAGGTCTCGTCGAAGTGGTAGCCGGTGTCCAGGAACAGCACGTCGACCCCGGGGACGACGGTCGAGGCCAGGTGCGCGAGCACCGTGTCGCCGGCCATCGAGCAGGCCACCGCCAGTGACCGGCCGAAGTTCTCCCCGGCCCAGGCCAGCACCTCCTCGGCACTGGCGTCGGCGAGGTCGGCGGCGCCCTGTTCGGCCAGCCTCTGCAGTTCGGCGGCCTCCTCGGGATCCCTGCTCTGCTGGGATTCGCCACCGGGGCCGTTCATCAGGTCGACACTCATGCCACTGCCTCCTCATCAGCCCGGTGCGCCCAGGCGGCGAAGGTCTCACCGTCGGCGCGGTCGGTGTGCCAGCGGCGCACCACCCGCTCGATGTAGTCGGTGAGGTCAGCGGCGGTGACCTTGAGTCCCCGGACGGTACGCCCCAGCTCCCCGGCTTCCCGGTCTGCGGTGACCAGGCCACCACCGAGGTGCACCTGGAAGCCGAACTCCTCACCGGCGATCAGCTGGCCCTTGAGCCCGATGTCGGCGACCTGGATGCGGGCGCAGGAGTTCTGGCAGCCGTTGATGTTGATCGACAGCGGTTCGGTCAGCTCCAGGTCGGCCAGTCGGCGCTCCAGCTCGTCGATCACGTCGGCGGCCAGTCCCTTGGTCTCGACGAAGGCGAGCTTGCAGTATTCGATGCCGGTGCAGGCCATCGTGCCGCGCCGGAAGACGCTCGGGCGGGCGTACAGGCCGATCTCGGCGAGCTGGTCGACCAGCGTCTCGGCCTTGTCCGGTTCGACGTCGAGGATCAGGATCTTCTGGTGCGGGGTGAAGCGGATCCGCCCCGAACCCGCCTGCTCGGCCAGGTCGGCGACCTTGTCGAGCAGGGTGCCGGAGGCCCGGCCCACCGTCGGTGCCACGCCTACCCAGACCCGGCCGTCGCGCTGCTCGTTGACACCCAGGTGGTCGGCGCCGGCACGCGCCGGCGCCGGTGCCGGCCCATCGGGCAGCTTTCGCTGCAGGTATTCGGTTTCCAGCACCTCGCGGAACTTCGCCACACCCCAGTCACCGATCAGGAACTTGAGCCGGGCGCGGGTCCGCTGGCGGCGATAGCCGTAGTCGCGGAAGATGCTCACCACACCGGCCCACACCTCGGCGGCCTCCTCCGGGCGGACGAACACCCCGACCCGCTCCGCCAGCCGCGGCACGGTGGAGAGACCGCCACCCACCCAGAGGTCGTAACCGGCCCCGAACTCGGGGTGTTCGACACCGACCAGGGAGATGTCGTTGATCTCGTGCACTACGTCCAGGCTCGGGTGGCCGGTGACCGCGCTCTTGAACTTGCGCGGCAGGTTCGAGTATTCGGGCTGGTTCAGGTAGCGGGACCTGATCTCCTGGATCACCGGGGTCGGGTCGATGATCTCGTCGGCCGCGATCCCGGCGACCGGGCTGCCGAGGATCACCCGCGGGGTGTCACCGCAGGCCTCGACGGTGTCCATCCCGGCCTCATCGAGCCGCCGCCAGATCTCGGGCACGTCCTCGACGCGAATCCAGTGGTACTGGAGATTCTGGCGATCGGAGATGTCGCCGGTGTCGCGGGCGAACTCCCGGGAGATGCCGGCCAGCACCCGCAGCTGGTCGGTGGTGATCGCGCCGCCGTCGAGGCGGACCCGCATCATGAAGTACTTGTCGGACAGCTCGTCGGCCTCCAGCTTGGAGGTCCGGCCGCCGTCGATGCCCTGCTTGCGCTGGGTGTAGAGCCCCCACCAGCGGAACCGGCCGTGCAGGTCGTCGCTGGGGATCGAGTCGAAGCCGTTCACCGAATAGTCGTCGATGATCCGCTGGCGCACGTTCAGCCCGTTGTCCGCGGCCTTGAACTCCTCGTTGTGGTTCAGCGGCGCCTTCCCGTCGACGGCCCATTGGCCCTGGGGCTTGCTGGCGGCGCGCGAGGGGCGGGCAGCGTTGGTGGTCGAAGTCATCTCGTTCCAATCACGGTGTGCGTGCAGGTACGCCGAATGGCGCGGGCGGGAGGGGGTGCGGTGCCGAACGAGCGGCACGGGCCGGCGCAGGCCGCCGGCCGGCAGGCGTCAGGAGTTCCGGCGCCCGGTCACGAACACATCAGGTTGCTGGCCACGAGAAGCAGGTCAACGTGGCGGCGTACCACGAACGGCACATCCCTCAATGTCATATAGGAGACCTTAATGGCTCCATTGGCGATACCCGAAATCCGTTCCGGATGATGGACCGGGTGCGGCGGGCGAGGGTCAGCGGCCGGGCCAGGTGCGGATCAGGCGGGACTGGTCGGTGGTGGCGAGCACGATCCGGTCGTCCTGGGCGAGCCACTGCACCGGTACCCGGGCACCGCGGTCCCCCAGCCGGGTGGCGCGCACGTCGAGTTCCAGGGAGCGGGGCTCGGCCCCGGGGTCGTCCGCGAGCAGCGAGGCGCGGTTGCCGCGGCCGAGTTCGATGGCCGCCGGGCGCCACGGGCCGGCCTGCAGCACCGTGCGCAGCCGTTGGTACGCCACCAGGCCGAGTACGCCACCGGCCAGGCAGCCACCGGCCAGGCCGGCGCCGACGACCAGCACCGGCAGCCCCCAGACCTGCTCCAACCCGCCGCGCAGCACCAGCAGCACACAGCCGACGGCCGCCAGCACGCCGACGATCAACGCGATGATCGGCAGCACCCGACGGGCATTGGCCAGCTTTCGCACCCAGGGCTGCTGCCAGGCCGACAGCTCGACGGGATCGTCACCGTCCCCGGGGCGGGGCGCCGCGGCGGCCGGCAGCACGGTGGTGCTCGGGGAGGCGGGCGAGGCGGCGCGGGCGGCCGTGGCCCCCATCACCGTCGTCTGCGGTGAGACCGGTGACCCGGGCCCGGCAGCGGCAGCCGCCTCGGTGGGCTGGAGCACGGCGGTGTCCGGGGAGGCCGCGGACGCCGGATCCTCGGGCGGCAGCGCCCGATGCGGGCGTACCGGCTCGGCGGTCTCGGATCGCTCCTCGACGTCGGGGAGCGCCCGGGCCGGATGGGGATCGTCGTCGGCGGGCCGCTGGCTCATGCCCCCAGCATGCCCGAGGCCCGGCTCGCGGTGGTGCCGACCCGCCCGACAACCGGGCCTGCACCCCCGAACGCCTCGGTCCGTGGTCGCATCGCATCCGCTCGGGCGTACCACCGCCGTCTGTTTCTGCGCGCCCACGCGCGCGGGCGTTGATCCGGCCCGGTTTCGGTGGCACCGTGGACGGTTCTGAAGCGCTCGACAGTGACGTGGGCCAGCAACGACGTCCCGAAAGAGCAGCACCGATGACCCACAGCACGCTGATGCATGCCGTCCCGGCACGCCTCCGCCGCCGCGACCGCAGCCGCCGGCCGCTGACCGCTCGACTCCGCGGCCTGGGGGTCCGCTACCTCGACTGGGCCTGGCCCGGGCATCCGAAGACCCTGCGGGAGGCCCCGCTGCGGATCTATCCGACCGCGGTGCACCTGCTCCGGTTGACCACCGGGGCCGTGCTCTCCTATCTGATCACCCTGGTCGTGACCACCGGGCCGATCGACCTGACCGGGTCGCTGACCGCCCTGCTGGTGCTGCAGGCCTCCACCTACACCACCCTGCAGATGGGCGCGGTCCGGATCGGCGCGGTGCTCACCGGGGTCGGAGTGGCCCTGGCGGTGACCACCTGGGTCGGGCTCACCTGGTGGAGCCTGGCGCTCGCGATCGGCAGCGCGCTGATCCTGGGCCGGGTCTTCCGGCTGGGTCCGCAGGCGCTCGAGGCGCCGATCAGCGCGATGCTGATCCTGGCCACCGCGGGGCAGCAGATCGCCGTCGAGACCCGGGTGGTGACGACCCTGGTCGGTGCCGGCATCGGGATCGCGTTCGCGGTGCTGCTGCCGCCGCCGGTACCGACCCGGGTCGCCGCGCATGCGGTACGCCGGGTGGCGGCGGTGCAGGCGACGCTGTTGCGCCGCGCCGGGGAGGCGATCGCCGATCATCCGCTGCGCCGCAGCGAGGTGACCGGCTGGCTGGACCAGTCGCTGCAGGTCGGTGAACAGCTCGGCCGGGCCTCCCAGCAGGTCGGTGACCTGACCGACGCCCGGCGCTTCAATCCGCGGGCCATCGGCACCGCCGACCTCTCCCCGGTGCTGCGCTCCGGACTGGACATCCTGGAACGCAGCCAGGTGGCACTGCGCACCCTGTTCTGGGTGATGGAGCGCGAGGCACCGGGCGGTCCCCGCGACCGCAGCGGTTACCTCGACGACGACCTCCGCGAGGCCTTCGCGGTGGTGCTGAACGATGTGGCCGACTGCCTGGACGCCTTCGGTGACCTGGTGCACGCCGAGGCCAACGGCCAGGCCGAGCAGGTGCACGACTCGTTGGCGTACACCATCGAAACGCTGCGCGAGACCCGCGCCCGGTTGACCGAGCTGATGCTGGTCGACCCGCACGACGACGCCGACGGCTGGCTGCTCCGCGGCACCGTGCTGCACAGCATCGAGGCGATGCTGGAGCTGCTCGACCCGGTCGCGCGGGCCGCCGACCGCGCCCAGTGGCAGGCCGAGCAGGCGGGCCGGATCATCGGCGGGGACACCCTGCTGAACCGGGACACGCTGGCCGCGCTGCGCACCGGCCGGGTGCGTACCCGACCCCGACGAGTCCCCCATCCCGACCCTGAAAACGGCGCCGACCAGCCCGCGTGACCACCCACCCACGTAGGCTCGGTACATGCTCTCCGACCTGCTGAAGACCCTTCGCCCGAAGCTCCCCGGACAGCCGCTGCTGCTGGAGCTGGACCTGCCACGCGGGGTGGTCAGTACCCCCGCCGACAACCCGCTGCAGGCCCTGCGCACCCGGCAGGCCGCGACGATGCGGGAGATCCGTGACGGCCTGCGGCGCGGCGCGAAGGACTCCGATGTCGCCGGCCTGGTGGTGCACATCGGCGCCAGCACCCTGACCAGCGATCAGCTCGACGAGCTCGCCGAGCTGATCGTCGAGTTCGGCCGGAGCAAGCCGACCATCGCGTGGAGCGAGACCTTCGGCGAGTTCGGCAACGGCATGCTCGGCTACCGGCTGGCGACCGCGGCCAAGGAGATCTGGGTGCAGCCCTCCGGAGCGGTCGGCCTGCACGGCGTGCAGCTGGACATCCTGCTGCTCCGCGGCGGCCTGGAGAAGCTCGGCATCGATCCCGAGTTCGGCCAGCGCAAGGAGTTCAAGACCGCGGCCGACCAGTTCGCCGCCACCGAGGTCACCGAGGCCAACCGGGAGATGATGCAGGGCATCGCCGACTCGATCCTCGACGACACCGTGCGGATCGTCGCCGAACGCCGCAACCTGGACCCGGAAGCCGTCCGGCTGGCGGTCGACAACTCCCCGCTCACCGCGCACGACGCCCAGCAGGCCAAGCTCGTCGACCGGATCGGCTACCGGGATCAGGTGTACGCCGAGCTGCGCCGCCGCTACGGCAAGCAGAAGCCGGCGGCCAACCGCAGCGTCGACGGAGTCAATCAGGACGAGCCAGAGCTGGCCCTGCAGTACGCCAACCGCTACGCCCGGCACGCGGGCGGGCCGCTGCAGAACTTCGAGCAGCTGCTGAACAAGAACAAGCCCTCGATCGGCGTGGTCACCCTGCACGGCGCGATCGTGTCCGGGATCAGCCAGCCCGGTGCGAACCGGGCCGGTTCCGACACCGTCAGCGCCCACCTCCGCGAGGCCGGCCGCGACGACTCGGTGAAGGCCGTGGTGCTGCGCATCGACTCCCCCGGTGGCTCCTACGTCGCCTCCGACCTGATCCGCCGGGAGGTGCAGCGGCTCCGCGAATCGGGCAAGCCGGTGGTCGCCTCGATGGGCCAGGTCGCCGCCTCGGGTGGCTACTTCGCCGCGATGGGCTGCGACACCATCGTCGCCAACCCGACCACCCTGACCGGTTCGATCGGCGTCCTCGCCGGCAAGTTCGTCACCCAGGGCCTGTTCGACAAGATCGGGGTGATCCGCGAGCAGATCATCGCCGGTGCCAACGCCGGCATGATGGGCGGCGCCGAGCCGTTCAGCGAGCGGCAGTGGGAGAAGCTCGACGCCTGGCTGGATGAGGTGTACGCCGACTTCACCAGCAAGGCGGCCGCCGACCGCGGGATGCCGCTGGAGCAGCTCGAACCGCTGGCCCGCGGTCGGGTCTGGACCGGTTCGGCCGCCCAGCAGCGGGGCCTGGTGGACACCCTCGGTGGGATGGGCACCGCCCTCGACGAGGCCGCCCGGCGCTCCGGTCACGAGCGCGACGACCTCACCCTGCGTGGGGTGCCGGTGCTGCCGTGGCTGGATCAGGTGCGGCCCCCGGAGTCCAGCGAATCCTTCGGCATCGGCGCCCAGTCCGAGCCGCTGTTCCCCGGCGGCCTGCTCACCGGTGGCCCGGAGGCCCGGCTCGCCGCCCTGGCCCGGCTCGCCGGGTTGCCGCAGCCGGCCGGTGTGCTCGCCCTGCCCTGGCAGGTACGGATCGGTTGAAGCGGCCCACCCCCGGTGGGACGCTGGATCCATGGGGGACGCCGGGTCGGCCGCTGAGCTGGTCGCCGGGCTGCGGCGCGGTTTCGCCACCGGCCGCAGCCTGGAGCTGGACTGGCGCCAGGCGCAGCTGACCGGGTTGCGGCGGCTGCTCACCGAGCAGGCCGATGCGTTCACCGAAGCGGTGCGCGCCGATGTCGGCAAGCCGGCGACCGAGGTCCGCGCCTTCGAGCTGCAGCTGCTGGTCAATGAGATCGACCACGTGCTGGCCAATCTGGCGGGCTGGTTGGTGCCGCGCCGGGTCGGCGTACCGCTGAACGCGCAACCGGCCAGTGCCGAGGTGCACCCCCAGCCCAAGGGCGTGGTGCTGGTGCTCAGCCCCTGGAACTATCCCCTGCTGCTGCTGTTCTCCCCCGCGATCGGTGCGCTGGCCGCGGGCAATGCGGTGCTGCTCAAACCGAGCGAGCTGGCGCCGCGGACCGCGGCGCTGGTCGCCGAGCTGGTACCCGGTCATCTCGATCCGGAGCTCGTCGCGGTCCGCACCGGCGGGGTGGCCGAGGCCACCGAACTGCTGCGGGAGCGCTTCGACCACATCCTGTTCACCGGATCGGCCGAGGTCGGCAAGGTGGTGCTGCGGGCCGCCGCGGAGCAGCTCACCCCGGTCACCCTCGAGCTCGGCGGGAAGTCCCCGGCCTTCGTCGACGAGCACACCGATCTGCGGGTGGCCGCCCGCCGGATCGCCTGGGCGAAGTTCACCAACGCCGGCCAGACCTGCGTCAGCCCCGACCATGTGCTGGTCACCCCGGGTGCGCGGGAGGAGTTGGTGCGCGAGTTGGCGGCCGCCATCGAATCCTTCTACGGCACCGATCCCCGCCGCTCCACCGACTACGGCCGGCTCGTCGATGACCGGCATTTCCAACGGGTGGAGGCATTCCTCGGCGATGGCCGGGTGGTCATCGGCGGTGCCAGCGATGCCGACGCACGCTATCTGGCACCCACCGTGCTGGTCGATGTGGACAGCGACGCGCCGGTGATGACCGAGGAGATCTTCGGGCCCGTGCTGCCGGTGCTCGAGGTGCCCGATGCCGAGGCGGCGCTGGACTTCATCGCCGCCCGGCCGCATCCACTGGCGCTGTATCTCTTCTCCGGTGACCCCGACACCCGGGAGGCGTTCCAGCGGCGCAGCCACTCGGGTGCGCTGGTGCTGGATGCGGCCATGCTGCATCTGGCGGTGCCGGGCCTGCCGTTCGGCGGGATCGGTGATTCCGGGATGGGCAACTATCACGGCCGGGCCTCGATCGACACCTTCTCGCACCAGCGCTCGGTGCTCAGCAAACCGACGCGCCCCGACACCCTGGAGCTGGTCTATCCCCCGGTGACCGGGTGGCGCCGCGCCCTGATGAAGCTGACCCGGCTCACCCGTTGACCGAACTCATCCGCTGACAGAATTCATCCGCTTACCGGGCGGCGCATCGGGCGGTGCGGGATGCCGTCCTCGAGGAACTCCGCACCGTCGCCGCGGAAACCGAATCGTTCGTACCAGCCGACGAGCTGCACCTGGGCGTTCAGCACCACCTCGGCCCGATCGCCGATCAGGTGCAGACATTCGCGCATCAGCTCCGCCGCCAACCCGCGTCCGCGGGCGGCCGGCGCGGTCACCACCCGCCCGATCCGGCGTACCCCGTCGTCCTCGGTGAGCACCCGCAGACTCGCCAGCACCGCGCCATCGTCGTCGGTGTACCAGAGCCAGCGGCAGTCCGGCTCCAGATCGCGGCCGTCCAGCTCCGGATAGGGGCAGTCCTGTTCGACCACGAAGACCGCCTCCCGCAACCGCAGCACCGCGTACGCCTCGGCGAACGCCAGGTCGGTCGGTACCGCGACCCGCAATCGGGCACTCGGTGGCATCGGGGCTCCTGTCTCGGTGATTGCGGCGATCCTAACCAGCGGTGGTCGCCAAATCGTTACCGCGCCGAACCCGATACCTGTTCCACCCCAGCGCCGCGGGGTAATACCTTGACGGGAGTTTGTGACCTGAAAGGGACCTCAGATGAGTACCAGTGTCAACGATGACGCAGTGGCCCAGGGAGACGGGCCGCACAAGCTGCGTACCGACCCGGATCTGCCTCCGGTCGGAGTGATCGAAGCGAAGGGCTCCTCACCGATCAACAAGGTGACCTTCGTGATCATCGGCGTGCTCTGCGCGATCGGTTGGACGATGATCGCGATCGTCCGCGGCGAGCGGGTGAACGCGCTGTGGTTCGTGCTGGCCGCGGTCGGCAGCTATCTGCTCGCGCTGCGCTTCTACGCCAGGCTGATCGAGAACAAGATCATCAAGCCCGATGATCGCCGCGCCACCCCGGCGGAGGAGTTCAGCAACGGCAAGGACTTCATGCCGACCGACCGGCGGGTGCTGTTCGGGCACCACTTCGCGGCGATCTCCGGCGCCGGACCGCTGGTCGGCCCGGTGCTCGCCGCGCAGATGGGTTATCTGCCCGGCACCATCTGGATCATCGTCGGTGTCGTGCTCGCCGGTGGTGTGCAGGACTACATGGTGCTGGCGCTGTCCACCCGGCGGAAGGGGCGGTCGCTCGGCCAGATGGCCCGCGACGAGCTCGGTCCGGTCGGCGGCTGGGCCGCCATCATCGGCGTGCTGACCATCATGATCATCCTGATCGCGGTGCTCGGTGTGGTGATGATCGGTGCCATGGCGGAGAGCCCGTGGGCGGTGTTCTCGATCTCGCTGACCATTCCGATCGCGCTGTTCATGGGTGTCTATCTGCGCTACCTCAGACCGGGCAAGGTTTCCGAGGTCTCGCTGATCGGTGTGGTGCTGCTGGTGGCCGCCATCGCCGCGGGGTCGTTCGTCAACGATTCGGCGACGTGGGCGCCGATCTTCACCCTGTCCGGCACCAGTCTGGCGATCTGGCTCGCCGTCTATGGTTTCGCCGCCGCGGTGCTGCCGGTCTGGTTGCTGCTGGCTCCCCGGGACTACCTGTCCACGTTCATGAAGGTCGGCACGATCATCCTGCTGGCGGTGGCGATCCTGATCGTCGCGCCGGTGATCCAGCAGCCGGCGGTGAGCCAGTTCGCGTTCAACAGCAACGGCCCGTCCTTCGCCGGTTCGCTGTTCCCGTTCCTGTTCATCACCATCGCCTGCGGCGCACTGTCAGGATTCCACGCGCTGATCTCCTCGGGTACCACGCCGAAGCTGCTGGAGAAGGAATCGCAGGCGCGGCTGATCGGTTACGGCGGCATGCTCACCGAGTCCTTCGTCGCGGTGATGGCGATCGTGGCGGCGTCGGTCATCGACCAGCACGTCTACTTCGCGATGAATGCCTCGGCCGGCCTGACCGGGGGTACGCCGGAGTCGGCTGCGGCGTACACGAACGGACTGGGTCTGCTCGCACCGGGTGGCCAACCGCTGCCGCCGATCGATCCGGCGTACTTCACCCAGGCGGCCCAGGACGTCGGTGAGAAGACGATCATCTCCCGGACCGGTGGTGCGCCGACGCTCGCCTTCGGGATGGCCGAGGTGCTCAACCAGATCCCGGTGATCGGGCACATCAAGGCGTTCTGGTACCACTTCGCGGTGATGTTCGAGGCGCTGTTCATCCTCACCACGATCGACGCCGGCACCCGGGTGGCCCGGTTCATGCTCTCCGACACCCTGGGCAACATCCCCGGGATGCGGAAGTTCAAGGACACCTCGTGGCGGCCGGGTGCCTGGCTGTGCACCGCGATCGTCGTGCTCGCCTGGGGTTCGCTGCTCTACATGGGTGTCACCGACCCGCTCGGCGGCATCCGGATGCTGTTCCCGCTGTTCGGCATCGCCAACCAGCTGCTGGCGGCGATCGCGCTGGCCGTGGTGTTCGCGATCGTGATGAAGAAGGGGCTGTTCAAGTGGGCCTGGATTCCCGGCATCCCACTGTTCTGGGACACCCTGGTGACGATGGTGGCGTCCTGGCAGAAGATCTTCTCCAGCAACCCGCAGATCGGTTACTGGACCCAGCACACCCAGGCCCGCGCGGCCCTGGAACGATGCGTGGCCGGCCAGCCCTGTCGCTACCAGACCGCGACCAGTCAGGAACAGCTGGAGGCGGTGATCCGCAACACCTTCGTGCAGGGCACCCTGTCGATCATCTATGCGTTGCTGGTCGCGATCGTGGTGATCGTCGCCCTGATGGTGTCGGTGAAGGCGCTGCGCAACGGCGGATTGCCGACCGATGAGTCGGAAGCGGTGCCCAGCAAGATCTTCGCTCCGAAGAGCTTCGTCCCGACGAAGCTGGAGAAAGAGGTCTACGCTGAGTGGAAGGAGGCGGGTCTGGAGCCCGCACCGGACGGAAGGGGGCACGGATGACCACCATGGTGGACATCGCACGCTCCGTACGGTGGTACGTGCACAGCGTGATGGGTGACAACGCGTACGAGAAGTACGTACGCCATCAGCAGCTCCATCACCCCGATGCCCCGATCCCCACCGAGCGTGATTTCTGGCGGCAGAAGCACGAGGACGCGGAACGCAATCCCAAGACTCGTTGCTGCTGACGACCAGCCGCAGATCGCGAGGGGCCCGGGCACCTGCCCGGGCCCCTCACCATTTCCAGACCCGACCAACCGACCAGGCACGACGATCCACGGAGACACCGATGACCGACACCCGGACCAACCCGAGCGATACCGAGACCCCCACCCCCGCGATCGGCCCGGAGCTGGCGCGCAGCTGGCTGCTGGTGAATGCCAGCCAGCCGGACCGGTTCGCACCGGCCGTCGGCAGCGCCGCCGATGTGGTGCTGCTCGACATCGAGGATGCGGTGGCCCCCAAGGACAAGCTCAGCGCCCGCGCCCAGGTGCTCGACTTCTTCGACGGTGGTGGCCGGGCCTGGGTGCGGGTCAACGGTTTCGGCACCGAATGGTGGGAGAACGACCTGCGGGAGCTGTCCCGCCGCGACGGTGTGCAGGGTGTGATGCTGGCGATGGTCGACTCCCCCGAGCACGTCACCCGGACCGCCGAACTGTTCGGCGACCGGCCGATCGTCGCGCTGGTGGAGACCGCCCGCGGGGTCCAACACCTGGGCCAGATCGCGGCCTCCGGGCACACCTTCCGTCTCGCCTTCGGTCTCGGCGATTTCCGTCGTGACACTGGCTTTTCCGACGATCCGATGGCGCTCGCGTACGCCCGGTCGCAGTTCACCATCGCGGCCCGCGCGGCCGGGTTGCCCGGTCCGATCGACGGGCCGGCCGTCGGGGCGCTCGGGGTGAAGCTGGCGGACTCGGCCGGGGTCACCACCCAGTTCGGGATGACCGGCAAGATCTGCCTGATGCCCGAGCAGTGCGCCACGGTGAACGAGATCCTCTCCCCCGCGGTGGAGGACATGAGCTGGGCGCTGGACTTCCTCACCGAGTTCGACGCCGACGGTGGTGAGATCCGCAATGGTTCGGATCTGCCGCGGCTCGCGCGGGCCCGCAAGATCATCGGCCTCGCCCAGGCGTACGGGCTGCAGCCCCCGGCGGGTTACGACATGCACTTCCCCCCGCCCACCGACACCTACCACTGCTGAGTCCGCCGGCTGCCCCTAGCCGAAGATGTCAGGGGTTATGCACAGTCCGCGCGCCAGGGACTGTGCATAACCCCTGACGAATTCCCATCTCAGAATGTGTACAACGTGTGTTCACAGCTGGTTTGACCACCTAGGATTCCCACATATCGGTTTCCAACCCACATTGTGGGGCGAGGTGGACGGGTCAATGACGACGAACTCCGAGGCGTACGCGATCGAGCTGCACGGCTGCACACGCAGTTTCACGACTCCCGACGGCGGCACCTACGATGCCGTCCGCGACATCACCCTGCAGGTGCCGCCGGGCCGATTCGTGTCGATCGTCGGCCCGACCGGTTCGGGCAAGTCGACGATCCTGAACATGGCCGCCGGCCTGCTCGCCCCCAGCCAGGGCACGGTCGAATCCTTCGGCAGCCCGGTGGCCGGGGTGAACCGCCGGGCGGCGTACATGTTCCAGCAGGACGCTCTGCTGCCCTGGAAGAGCGTCGTCGACAACGTCGCGCTGGGGCTGACGATGGCCGGTACGCCGAAACCCGAGGCGAGCGCGCGGGCCCGCGAGTGGCTGACCCGGGTCGGCCTGAAGGACTTCGGGAACCGCTACCCGCACCAGCTCTCCGGCGGCATGCGCAAACGCACCGCGGTCGCCCAGGCGTGGATCGTCGACCCCGACATCCTGTTGATGGACGAGCCGTTCTCCGCGCTCGACGTGCAGACCCGCCAGATCATGGAGAACGAGCTGCTGCAACTGTGGTCCGACTCCGGCAAGGCGGTCGTGTTCATCACCCACGACCTGGACGAGGCGATCGCGCTCTCCGACGAGGTGGTGATCCTGGGCGCCGGCCCCGGTTCGCAGATCGTGGCCAGTTACCAGATCGACCTCCCCCGGCCGCGCGACCTGCTCGACATCCGCGACGATCCGCGCTTCGTCGAGATCCACCGCGAGATCTGGTCCCGGCTCAAGCTCGAGGTCGAGAAAACCTATGCCAGCAAGGCCCAGGAGGCATCATGACCGCCGAGAACACCGAGACCCGTCGGTCGCAGCGCGCCACCGACGCGCCGGAATCCCAGGCCACCGGCCGACAGCCACGCCGGCCCCGGGAGACCCCGCAACCGGTGATGCGGTTGCTGCAACTGCTGCTCGCCGCGGTGGTGCTGGCGATCTGGGAGCTCCTGGGTCGGGCCGGGGTGATCGATGAGTTCTTCTTCCCCCTGCCCAGCGACATCTTCCTCACCATGTGGACCTGGATCTCCAGCGGCTACATCTTCCCGCACCTGTGGGTGACCATGCAGGAATCCCTGCTGGCGTTCGTGATCGGCGTCGTGCTCGGTCTGCTGCTGGGCTTCCTGCTGGCCCGGGTGCGGTTCCTGGAGCGCCTGCTCGATCCCTTCCTGCAGATGTTCAACGCGCTTCCCCGGGTGGTGCTGGCACCGATCTTCCTGCTCTGGTTCGGGCTGGGGATCTGGTCGAAGGTCGCCTTCGGCGTCACCCTGGTGTTCTTCATCGTCTTCTTCAACACCCTCGAGGGCGTCCGTTCGGTCGATCGGGTGCTGATCGACAACGCCAGGATGCTCGGTGCCAAGGAGAGCCACCTGCTGCGGCACGTGTTCATCCCCTCCGCACTGACCTGGATCTTCTCATCCCTGCACATCAGCGTCGGCTTCGCCATCACCGGTGCGGTCGTCGGTGAGTATCTGGGCGCCTCGGCGGGTGTGGGGTACGCCATCGCCCAGGCCCAGGGCGTCTTCGACACCAAGGGCGTCTTCGCCGGGATGTTCATCCTGATGATCGTCGTGCTGTTCATCGACCTGCTGGTGAACCGGGTCGAGCGCTACCTGCTGCGCTGGCGTCCGCAGGCCCAGCAGCTCTGATCCGGCGTACCCGGGCACACCACAGACCCACCGCCAGACCCGCAGATCTTTCAACGGAGAAAGGGAAATCCCATGACTCGCAAACGACTCCTCCCAGCCGCCGCCCTGCTGGCGCTGACCATCGGCCTGGCGGCCTGTGGGGCGCCGGCGTCCGCACCACCCGGGCAGAACGGCGCCCCGGCCGGTCAGGGCGGTTCCGGTGACAAGATCATCATCGGCGTCGGCGGACAGACCCTGCTCACCTACATGCCGACCACCCTCGCCGCCCAGCTCGGCTACTACAAGGAGGAGGGTCTGGATGTCGAACTGCAGGACCTCCAGGGCGGTTCCAAGGCGCTCACCGCGATGATCGGCGGCTCCACCCAGGTGACCAGCGGCTACTACGAGCACACCATCCAGATGCAGGCCAAGAACCAGTCCATCCAGGCCTTCGTCGACATGGGCGAGTCCTCCGGGGTCGCCCTGCTGGTCGCACCGAAGAACCGCGACACGATCAAGTCGGTGGCCGACCTCAAAGGCAAGAACATCGGCGTGACCTCGCCCGGGTCGTCGACCGACATGTACGTGAAATACCTGTTGAACAAGGAAGGGCTCGGCAAGGATGCCGCCTCGGTCTCCGCCATCGGCGCCGGCTCCTCGGCCGTCGCCGCGGTGGAGAACAGCCAGGTCGATGCCGCGGTGATGCTGGAGCCCGACATCACGGTGCTGAACAAGCGGGCCGGTACGCCACTGCCGATGCTCGGCGATCTGCGTACCCGCGACCAGGTCAAGGCGCTCTACGGTTCCGACACCTGGCCGTCCTCCTGCCTCTATGCCAAGACCGAGTGGCTGGAGAAGAACCCGGAGAAGGCCAAGAAGCTGGCCACCGCGATCGCGAGGACCCTGCAGTGGGTGCAGACCCACTCCGGTGAGGAGATCGCCGCCCAGATGCCCGAGGCGTACGCCGGTGGCGACCGTGCCCAGTACGCGCGGGTGATCGACGAACTGAAGCTCACGATGAGCAAGGACGGCAAGTTCTCCGAGGCCGGTGTCAATGCCGTGCTCGACACCCAGCGCGTCGCCAATCCCGAGGTGGGTGACAAGAAGATCGACCTGTCCAAGACCTACACCAACGAGTACGTGAGCTGAGCGGACCCATGACCGACGCGTCGAACACCCCGTCACCGGGGCCGGTCATCGCCCCGCTGCGTGGCGTCCGGGTCCTGGAGCTGGGCAACTACATCGCGGCCCCCACCGCGGGCCGGTTGCTCGCCGACTTCGGCGCCGAGGTGATCAAGGTGGAACGCCCCGGCGGCGGGGACGAGATCCGGCGCTGGCGGCTGCTGTCGGGCCGCACCTCGTTGCTGCACCGCACGATCAACCGGAACAAGAAGTCGGTCGTCATCGATCTGCGCTCCGAGCTCGGCCGGCGCACCGTGCTCGGGTTGGTGGCCCGGGTCGATGCGGTGGTGGAGAACTTCCGGCCGGGCACCCTGGAGGCCTGGGGTCTCGGCCCGGAGGTGCTGCAGGAGGCCAATCCGGGACTCATCCTCACCCGTGTCTCGGCATATGGGCAGACCGGTCCATTGTCCAAACGGCCCGGATTCGGGTCGGTGGCGGAGGCCTTCGGCGGGTTGCGGGATCTGGTCGGCTATCCGGATCGGCCACCGGTGCGGGTCGGGGTGAGCCTGGGCGACACGATGGCCGGCATGTACGCCGCCTTCGGCACCGTGATGGCCCTCTACCAGCGCGCCACCCTGGGCCTCGGCCGAGGCGAGCAGACCCCGGTCCCGGTGAGCGAACGCACGATCGACGTGGCCCTGCACGAGGCGATCTTCTCCGCGATGGAGGCGACGATCCCCGAATACAGCGCCTACGGCACCGAACGGGTCCGGATGGGCCCGCGGATCGAGGGGGTCGCACCGACCAGCGCCTACCTGTGCCGCGACGGTGCGAGCGTGGTGATCGCCGCCAACGGGGATTCCATCTTCGGTCGGTTGATGCGGGTGATCGGGCGACCGGAGCTGGCCGAGGACCCGGCCCTGGCCGACAACGAGGGGCGGGTGGTCCGCGCCGACGAACTGGACGCGGCGATCGCGGCCTGGACCGGTGAGCGGACCGCAGCCGAGGCCCTGACCGCGCTCAGCGAGGTCGGGGTGCCCGCCGGGCCGATCTACCGGGCCCGCGACATCGTCGCCGACGAGCAGTACGCCAGCCGGGACATGGTGCAGTACCTGCCGGTCAGCGACGGCGAGCAGGACCTGGGGAAGGTGGCGTTCCCCGGCATCACACCGGTGATCGGCGGGCGGTCCCTGCCGATCCGCAATCTCGGCCCCGAACTCGGTGCCGACACGGTGCCGGTGCTGCAGGAGCTGCTCGGGCTGGGTCCCGACCAGGCCGCGGCACTGGCCGGTCAACTGGCGAGTGGACAGGAGGCGGCCTGATGACCGCGAAGATCAGGGATGTCACGCTGCGCGACGGGCTGCAGCTCAGCGACGGGCAGCTGCCCACCGAGGACCGGGTACGCCTGGTCCGGGCCCTGCTGGAGCTCGGCTTCGACAGTCTCGAGATCGGGTCGATGGCCCGCCCCGACCTGGTTCCGTCGATGGCGCCCTCGATGGATGTGGTCGCCGCGCTGACCCCCGAGGAGTTGGCACACTGCTGGATCTGGGTGGCGACACCGAAACAGGTCCGCCGGGCCGCCGAGGCCGGGGTGCGCGGGGTGCAGTACTGCCTCAGCGTCACCGATGAGCACAACCGCGCCAACATCGGCCGCGACACCGAGACCTCGATGGCGGCCCTTCCCGAGGCGCTGGAGATCGCCGCCGAACATGACGTTGCGGTGCAGCTGTGCCTGGCGACCTCGTTCACCTGCCCGTTCACCGGGCCCGTCGCGCCGGAACGCGTCCTGGCGTTGGTCGCCGACGCACGCGGTCAGGGTTGCAGCGATGTGGTCATCGCCGACACGCTCGGCCAGGCCAGCCCCGGTGAGGTGGCCAGCCTCACCGGCCGGGTGGTCGCCGAGGCCGGCACCCGGCCGGTCACCTTCCACGGCCATGACACCTGGGGGATGGGCGTGGCCAATGCGCTCGCCGCGATCGAGGCCGGTGCCCAGACCGTCGACGGGGCCCTCGGTGGGTTGGGCGGCTGCCCGTTCGCCCCCGGCGCCTCCGGCAACACCGCCACCGAGGATCTGGCCTTCGCGATCCGTCCCGAGGGGGTCCGGCCGGAGTCGTTCCGGTCCCTGGTGGAGCTGGGTGAGCAGGTGCTCGGCACCCTTGGTGAGGTCAGCCGTTCCCGCGCCGGTCAGGGATCCCGGTCCCGGGCCACGGCGTTCGACTGGACCTTCGCCGCCGCGTCCTGACCCGGGCCATCCCGAGAAACCGGAACCCCCAGGAGGCGGCACCGATGAGCGAGGAACGCGGCGGGCAACTGCTGGTGCTGACCAAGATCAGCCGAATTCTGGACAGCTTCTCGCTGGACCGACCGGAGCTCGGCCTGACCGAGCTCCGGCGGCGTACCGGGCTGCCCGCCTCCACCCTGCAGCGGCTGGTCGCCAGCCTGGTCGAGGAGGGGTTCCTGGATCGGGCCGGCACCGGATACCGGATCGGGGCGCGGTTGGCCTACTGGGCCGCCGGGGCGTCGGGTGGGATCGACCTGTTGGAAGTGGTCCGGCCGGTGCTGGAGGAGCTGCGCGATCTGACCGGTGAGACGGCCTGCTTCTATCAGCCCTCGGCCGATCTGCGGGTCTGCACCGCGGTCGCGGAGACCCGGCACGACCTGCGTCGGCCGATGCGGGTGGGGCAGGTGCTGCCGCTGCACGCCGGCTCGGCCGGGCGGGTGATGATGGCCTTCGACGAGCGGTTGGCGGACCGGGTGCTGTCCGGCGGCCTGGACTCGCTGACCGACCGCACGATCACCGACGGCGACACCCTGCGCGGGCTGCTCGCCGAGACCCGGGAGCTCGGGTACGCCGTCAGCAGCGGTGAGCGGGAGAGCGGTGCCACCGGGCTGAGCGCACCGGTCTTCGACGCGCATCGCGATCTGGTCGGCGCGGTCACGGTGATGGGTCCGGCCTTCCGGCTCTCCCCCGACGACTGGGTGGACCCCGTGCGCACCGCCGCCGAACGCATCACCCGGATGATCGGCGGCCGGCGAGCCCCGGTGTCACCCACGCTCATCGAGTAGCTCGGCGGCCACTGCTGCCGATTCGCGCGGTCGGATCGATCGCGCCGGTCGATCTGGATGCTCCTGTTGTCGTCTCCCCGGGCGCGGGCTGCTTGGTGGCCGGACCTGATCGGGGCACGGGCCGACTGCGCGACCCAACTCTCACTCTGCGGCTTGTATGCGGCCCGCGGTATGAGAATTGAGCCGGAGAGTGGGAACGGCAGTTCAGGGAGGACGGTCGTTTCGGTTGGGCCATGCGGAATTTGCGGCTCGATCGAGGAATCGGCCGTTCTGGTCGCCGATCGCGAATCGAGCCGCAGATTCCGAAGGCAGGCGGTCAGGCGGCCCGGCCCCGGGCCGCGGATCTCGATGCTGCCTCGCGGCCGGCGGCTGCAGTTGCGCATCGGGGCGCGACTGCAGCCGGGGCCGTACGAGCTACCCGATGAGCCGGAGCGGGAGCTTCACTCCTGGAACGGACTGGGGTCCCCGGCACCGGCACGGTCGACGGTCACCTCGTCGCCGACGAAGTTCACCACGGTGGTCGGATCGGTGCCGACATCACCGGAATCGAGCACCGCATCGACCTGGTTGCCGAGCTCCTCGTTGATCTCCCAGCCCTCGGTCATCGGCTCGGTGCGCCCGGGCAGGATCAGCGTGGAGGACATCAGCGGCTCACCGAGCGCGTCCAGCAGCGCCAGCGTGGTGCGGTGGTCGGGGATCCGCACGCCGACGGTCTTCTTCTTCGGGTGCAGCATCTGCTTGGGCACCTCTTTGGTGGCCTCCAGGATGAAGGTGTACTGCCCCGGTGTCGCGGCCTTGACCGCGCGGAACACGTCATTGTCCATCTGGACGAACTGGCCCAGTTGCGCGAAGTCCTTGCAGACAAGGGTGAAATGGTGTTTGTCGTCGAGCTGGCGGATACGTCGGATCCGGTCCAGTCCGTCCTTGTTGCCCAATCGACAGCCGAGTGCGAAACCGGAGTCGGTGGGATAGGCGACCAGGCCGCCGTCGGTGAGGATCTGCACCACCTGGCCGAGCGCGCGCGGCTGGGGATTGTCGGGGTGGACGTCGAAATACCTTGCCATGTCCGGAGTCTAGACATGCCGCCTCCGGGGCGGGCAACCCCCTACTAGAGTCGCTTCGTGAGCATCTTCGACATCGGTCTGGACCAGTTGCGTCGGCGCACCAGCATGAAGTGGCGCGCCTACCCCACCGACGTGCTGCCGATGTGGGTCGCCGAGATGGACTGCCGGCCCGCCCCCGCGGTCGCCGAGGTGCTGCATACCGCGATCGATGAGGGCGACACCGGTTACCCGATCGGCACCGACTACGAGCAGGCGTACGCCGAGTTCGCGGCCGATGTCTGGGGCTGGCGGTTCGATCCGGCCCGGCAGGCGATCATCGTGCCCGATGTGATGCAGGGCATCGTGCAGGTGCTCGATCTGCTCGGCACCCGGGGTGCGCCGGTGGTGATCAATCCCCCGGTCTACCCGCAGTTCTACAAGTACCTCGGCTGGGCCCAGCGCGAGGTGATCGAGGCTCCGCTGACCGAGGACGGCCGGATCGATCTCGCGACCCTGGAGGCCGCGTTCACCCGCAGCGACGGGCCGCGGCCGGAGGCGTACCTGCTCTGCAACCCGCACAATCCGCACGGCACCGTGCACACCCCCGAGGAGCTCACCGCGGTCCTGGAGCTGGCCAACCGGCACGGCGTGCGGATCGTCTCCGACGAGATCCACGCACCCCTGGTCGCCACGCCGGCCCGGCACACCCCGATCCTGGCGCTGCCCGGCAGCGACGAGGCGATCATCGTCACCTCGGCCTCGAAGTCGTGGAATCTGGCCGGGCTGAAGGCGGGGCTGGCGATCGGCGGGGCGGCGGTGGCCGACCGGCTGCGCACCATGCCCGATCAGGTCACCCACTCCGCCAGCCATCTGGGCATCGTCTCGCACGTCGCCGGCCTGCGGCACGGCCGGGACTGGCTGCAGCAGCTGCTGACCGAGATCGAGGCCAACAAGCGGCTGCTCGGTGAGCTGCTCGCCGATCAGCTGCCGGGGGTCCGGTTCGTCGCCCAGCCCGGCACCTATCTCGCCTGGCTCGACTGCCGCGAACTCGATCTTTCCGATCCCCACAAGGAATTCCTGGCCGCCGGCGTCGCCCTGAACGACGGTGTGGCCTTCGGCACCGGGGGCGCCGGGCACGTCCGGATGAACCTGGCCACCTCACCGGAGATCATCACCGAGGGCGTCCGGCGGATGGCGAAGGTACGCGGCTGAACCAGCGGGAAGAGGTCAGTCGGCTTCGAGCAGGTCGGCGCGAGCGCTCGCGCTGGCGCGTACCTCCCGGATCCCGAGCAGGGACAGGAAGATCGTCGGTGCCCGATGGCTGGTGGTGACCCGCACCGTGCCCGCGTCCAGGCTCGCCGATCCGGTCACCGGGCCGGAGGCGGCCAGATAGCGGTTGGCGGCGCTCAGGGCGGCACCGGGGTCGCTGCGCCCGGCGACCCGGCTGGGCGCCCCGGCATCGGTCGCTGCCCGCGCCGCACCCGCGGCCACCGCCTCGGCACGGCGGGCGGCGGTGACCTGCTGTCCGCCGTCGACGACCAGGCCGGCGAGGATCAGCAGCGCGAGCACCCAGAACAGCACGAGCACCGAGGTGGACATCCCCCGCTCGTCCGGCCGCCGCAGGCCGCGTACCCATCGCACCCGACCAGCATCGCGCACCCACCACCCCCGCCACCAGAGCCGCCTCCCGCTTTTCCACAGGTCACTTTCCCTCGGGCGGGCCTTGCCAAATAGGCTGGTCCAGCACGTCACCAATCGGAGGTCTCCCCCATGGTCAACAAGGTCGCCCTGCTCACCGCCGGCGGGTTCGCCCCCTGCCTGTCCGCCGCCATCGGCGGGCTGATCGAGCGCTACACCGCTCTGTCCCCCGATACCGAGATCATCGCCTACAAGCACGGATATCAGGGCCTGCTCAGCGGTGACTACTTCACCGTCACCGACGAGGTACGCCGCAACGCGGGTGTGCTGCGCGACTTCGGCGGCTCCCCGATCGGCAACTCCCGGGTGAAGCTGACCAATGCCGAGGATCTGGTGAAGCGCGGCCTGGTGCAGCCCGGTGACAACCCGCTGCAGGTGGCCGCCGAACGGCTGACCGCCGACGGGGTGGATGTGCTGCACACCATCGGCGGCGACGACACCAACACCACCGCCGCCGATCTGGCGGCGTACCTGGCCGAGCAGAACCATCCGCTGATCGTGGTCGGCCTGCCGAAGACGATCGACAACGACGTGGTGCCGATCAAGCAGTCGCTGGGTGCCTGGACCGCGGCCGATCAGGGCGCGCTGTTCGCCGAGAACGTCGTCGCCGAACACAACTCCAGCTCCCGGATGCTGATCGTGCACGAGGTGATGGGCCGCAACTGCGGTTGGCTCACCGCCGCCACCGCCCGGGCGTACCGGAAGTGGCTGGCGACGCGCCAGTGGGTGCCGGAGATCGGTCTCTCCCGGGAGGCCTGGGATGTGCACGGGGTCTATGTGCCCGAGGCCCGCCTCGATCTGGACGCCGAGGCCGAGCGGCTGCGGGGCGTGATGGACACCGTCGGCAACGTGACGGTGTTCCTGTCCGAGGGCGCCGGAGTGGACTCGATCGTCGCCCAACTGGAGGCCAGCGGTCAGGAGGTGCCGCGGGATCCCTTCGGGCACGTCAAGCTGGACAAGATCAACCCGGGTGCCTACTTCGGCAAGGAATTCGCCGAGCGGCTCGGTGCGGAGAAGGTGCTGGTGCAGAAGTCCGGTTACTTCTCCCGGTCCGCCGCCGCCAACCAGGCCGATCTGGCGCTGATCCAGCGCTGCACCGATCTGGCCGTGGACAGCGCGCTGCGCGGCGAGTCCGGGGTCACCGGTGAGGACACCGAACGCGGGGACGAGCTGCGGGTGATCGAGTTCGACCGGATCGCCGGTGGCAAGCCGTTCGATCTGGACACCGACTGGTACCAGGAGATGCTGCGCGAGATCGGCCAGCAGCAACCGCAACCGGTCAAGGGCTGACAGACCGACAGGACTCGGGGATGCTCTGGAAATGGGGGTTCCGGGCCCTCACCGGACTGATGATCCTGCTGCTGGTCGGCACCGCGGTGGTGGGTGGCTGGCTCGCCTGGTCCGATGCGAAGGCGGACTGGCGGGAGGCGGACGCCACGGTCATCGAGGTGACCAGCACCAAGGTCGGCTACGGCGGCCGCGGGGCGCCGAGCTACGACCGCTATCAGCTGCGTTACCAGGCCGTGCTGGAATTCACCGACGACCGTGGCAGGTCCCATCAGGTCCGCGACCCGACGACCACCACCGGTTACCTCGAGCACGATGTCGGGGACAGCGTCCCGATCCGTTATGACGCCGATGACCCGCAGGTGGTCAGCGCCTCGTCGCGCGAGGGGGACGGCTGGGTGCCGACCTGGCGGTTCTGGGCCCTGTTCACCGCCGGTCTGGTCGTCGTCTTCGGCGGGTGTGCCTGGTTGTTCGGCTTCCTGGCCGGTGACTGGCGGTGGCCGTTCCGTGCGGGCACGGGTCTGCGGCGCTGACTGGACGACCGGTACGCCTCAGCGGCGGCGCCGGCCGAGCAGGGCGGTGATCAGCGCCCCGATGCCGGAGCCGGTGAGCAGCCCGGCCGTGTAGCCCTTGCGCATGCTCGCCTGCGCCCGGCGGTCCGCGTCGGAGGCCAGCACCGGCGCCTGCTCCTCGGTGAACAGGTGCTGGGCGTCGACATGGGCGTACCGGGCGGGGTCGGCGCCGGCGTGATCGAGCTGCCGCTGGCCGGTGACGTCCAGGCGCACCTGGACCGCCTCGGCGGTCGCCTCCCGCTCGGCGTCGGGGTCGGCCTCCAGCCCGGGCAGGGTGTCCTTGACCCGGTTGATCGTCTCGGTGCGGTGCAGCTTGGCATCCGCCGCCTCGATCTGCTGATCCTGGCGGTCCTCCTCGGCCGCCTCCCAGTGCCCGGGTACGGTCTCGACATCGGCCTGGTCGAGCAGCGGCTCGTCGGCCGGGGTCCATTTGCGGGCGATCGCCGGCTGGTTCCAGGTGGCGATCCAGGCGGCGACGAAGAGGATCAGCCGGGCGAACAGGTTGAAGAACAGCATCAGCACGATCACCGGCCCGAAGAGGGCGGCGGCCGGGTTCTTCAGGAACGAGCTGGTGAGGATGCCGGCCAGATACTGCAGCAGGACCAGCGCGACCGCGCCGATCAGCGAACCGATCAGCACCGCCTTGATCACCGGCCGGTGCTCGGGCAGCACCCGGTAGAGGAACAGGAACAGCAGCCAGCCGGCCAGGATCGACACCACGATCGACAGCAATCGGGTGATCAGCGTGATCCCGGGGACGTCCTGCAATCCGACCAGCGAGATCAGGGTGCCGGTCAGCGAGGTGGCCGCCGAGGCGATGCCGAAGGTGAGCAGCACCGCGACCAGCAGCATGATCAGGATTCCCATGTTCTTCAGGGTTTCCACGATGAAGTTGCCCTTGTTCTCGGCCATCTCGAAGTCGGGTCGCCACTGGGCGCGGACCGCGGACTTGAGGTTGCCGATCCATCCGCCGCCGGCGTACGCGGCGGACAGGATGCCGATGATGCCGATCGCCGGCCAGTTCTGCAGCGCGTTGTCGATGACCGCGAGCAGTTTGTCCTTGGTGTCCCCGGGGGCGCCCTGCAGCTGGGCGCTGATGCTGTCCTGGAGGCTGGTCAGCAGATCCGGGCGCAGGGTGGTCAGCGTCATCCCGGCGATGGCGAACGCGAACATCAGGATCGGCACCATCGCGAGCACCGAGAAGTAGGTGATCGCGCCGCCGAACTGGTTGCCGAGCCGGTTGCCGAACCGGGTGTTGGCCCGCAGCAGATGTGCCACGGTCGGGTGCTTCATGAGTTTCTTCATCCACTCCACCTCGCGCTGTGCTGTCGGTGCGAATGTATCGCCGACCCGCTCCGCGGGAACTGCACCCCCGCCTCGATCGGCGTGCCCACGGTGTCAGACTGGTCCCCCACGATCAGGACGGAGTCCGATGAGCTACCAGGTGATCGCCCAGTACCGGGCCCGGCCCGACACCGCGGATCAGGTCGCGGAGCTGCTGCCCCGGCTCGCCGCCGCCTCCCGCACCGAGGCGGGCTGCCAGGCGTACACGGTGAACCGGGACCTCGAGGACACCGCACGCTTCGTGATCGTCGAGACCTACCGCACCGCCGAGGATCTGGCGACGCATCGGGAGACCGAGCACTTCAACGAGATCGCCGTCGGCCAGATCATTCCGCTGCTGGCGCACCGGGAGGTCTCCGCCGGCCAGCTCGACCCCGTCTGAGCACCGGTCACCTCGCCACCTCGCTGGGGCGGCCGAGTTCGGGTACCACCAGCGGCGTACCGGTGACCGGGTCCGGCACCACCCGCGAGGCCAAGCCGAACACCCGGCGGACCAGCTCGGCGTCGACGATCTCACTGGGTGCGCCCTCGGCGACCACGGCCCCGTCGCGCATCGCGATCACGTGATCGGCATAGCGGAAGGCCTGGTTGAGATCGTGCAGGACGGCGACGAGGGTACGCCCGTGCTCGCGGTTCAGCGTCCGGAACAGTTCCAGCAGCTCGATCTGGTGGGCGATGTCGAGATAGGTGGTCGGCTCGTCGAGCAGCAGCAGTTCGGTGTCCTGGGCCAGTGTCATCGCGATCCAGACCCGCTGCCGCTGGCCGCCGGAAAGCTCGTCCAGCAAGCGATTCGCGAGCTCCTCGATCCCGGTCGCCGCCAATGCGGCGGCGACCGCGGCCTCGTCGGCCTCCGACCACTGTTTGAGGAACGACTGGTGCGGATAGCGGCCCCGGCCGACCAGATCGGCGACGGTGATCCCGTCGGGTGCGATCGAGGTCTGTGGCAGCAGCGCCAGCCGGCGGGCAACCTCCTTGGCCGGCAGGGTGTGGATGTCCCGGCCGTCCAGCACCACCTCCCCCGCCGTCGGCCGCAGCAGCCGGGACAGGGCCCGCAGCAGCGTCGATTTGCCGCAGGCATTGGGACCGATGATCGCGGTGAACGCGTTGTCGGGCACCTCGACGGTGAGGCCGTGGGAGATCGGCCGCCCGTCATAACCCAGGTCGACGGTGCTGGTCAGCAGTCGGTTCGTCATCGGCGTCTCGCCTCCCGTGTCAACAGCCAGATCAGGTACGCCCCGCCCAGGCAGCCGGTCACCACGCCGACCGGGACCTGGGTGGGCGCGAAGGCCCGCAGTGCGAACAGGTCGGCACCGGTGAGCAGCAGCGCACCGAGCGCGGCCGCGCCGAGCAGATCGGCCCCCGGCGTACCGGTCAGCCGGCGCGCCAGCTGGGGCGCGACCAGCGCGACGAAGGCGACCGGCCCGGCGACCGCGGTGACCGCAGCCACCAGAGCGACGCCGAGCACCACGAGCCACAACCGCCACCGATCGGGGCGGGCGCCGAGGGCTGCGGCGGTGTCGTCACCGAGTTCCAGCAGGTGCAGTGAGCGGCCGGCGAACACCGCCACCAGCAGCAGCGCGCCGGTGATCAGCACCGCCGGCGCGACCTGGGCCCAGCGCAACCCGTTCAGGGTGCCGGCGCCGAACATGGCGGCCGCCATCGCCGCCTCCAGTTCGGCCGACAGCAGCAACCAGTGGTTCACCGCGCTGAGCATCGCCGAGATGCCGATGCCGACGATCACCAGCCGCAGGCCAGCCGATCCGTGCCGTGCCGCCAGCAGTTGCACCACCAGTGCGGTGGCGAGTCCGCCGATCAGGGCGCCCAGGGTGGCGCCGAACTGGTCACCGCCGAGCACCAGCAGCACCACCAGCGCTCCGGTGTAGGCGCCGGTGGAGAAGCCGATCACGTCCGGGCTGCCCAACGGGTTGCGGGTGAGGGACTGGAAGATCGCCCCGGAGACACCGAGCGCGGCCCCGAACACCAGCGCCGCGACCACCCTGGGCAACCGCCACTGGGTGACCACGATCCCGGACAGTCCGTCACCCTGACCGACCAGGGCGCGCAACACCTCCGGCACCGGGATCGGCAGTTCCCCGGTGCCGAGCGCGAGCACACCGAGCACCAGCGCGGCAGCCAGCACCAGCGCGGAGACGATCAGCTGCCGCGGGCGGAGGCGTACGCTGACCTGCCCGAAACGCAACGTGGGCAGGGAATCGCGGGGAACCAGGGTGTCGTTGCGGGTCACAGTGTGCGCACCCGTCGGGCTCGGGCCACGGCGACCAGCACCGGGCCACCGATGAAGGCGGTGACGACTCCGACGGGTACCTCGCCGGAGGTGAGTCGGCGGCCGATCACATCGGCGACCAGCAGCAGGGTGGGTGAGGCCAGCACGCTGAGCCCGACCACCCAGCGCTGGTCCGGGCCGGCGACCCGGCGTACCGCGTGCGGCACGATCAGCCCGACGAAGGCGATCGCACCGGCGACCGCGGTCGAGGCGCCGGCGAGCAGGGTGACGGCCAGCACCGCGAGCACCCGGGTACGCCCCAGCCGCGCGCCGACCGCGCGGGCCAGGTCGTCACCGAGGGCGATCGCGTTCAGCCCGCGGGTCAGCCCGAGGGCCAGCAGCAGGCCGACGACGATGAACGGGGCGGCGACCAGCACCGGTTCCATCGACCGCACATCCAGGGTGCCGAGCTGCCAGGCGCGCAGCTGGTCATAGGCACGGGGCCGGAGCAGGGCGAGTCCCTGGCCCAGGCCGAGCAGCACCGCACCCAGCGCCACCCCGGCCAGGGTGAGCCGGGCCGGATCGGCCGCACCGCGTCCCCCGCCCCCGACCAGATAGACGCCGACAGCCGCCAGGATCGCGCCGACCAGCGCGAACCAGATGGTGACCAGTGTCGTCGTGCTGCCCAGGAAACCGACGCCGAGCACGATCGCGAAGGCGGCACCGGCGTTCACGCCGAGCAGTCCCGGATCGGCCAGCGGATTGCGGGTGACGGCCTGCATCAGCGCACCGGCCACCCCGAGACCGGCGCCAGCGAGCAGTCCGGTGAGCGTGCGGGGCAGCCGACCGTCCCAGATCACGGCGTGGTCCGGCAGCGTGGGATCGGGTGCGGTCAGGGCATCGAGGACCACGGGGATGGGGATGGGCCGGGCGCCGACGGCCAGGCTGGCGAGCAGCGAGGCCAGCAGCAGGATCAGCAGGGCCAGCGCGAGCAGGCCATTGCGGCGATGGTGTGGCCGCAGCGTTGCCGGGCGATCCGCGCGCCGATGCTCGGTCGGCAACGGCTCGGCTGTGGTGCTCGGCACGCTCCTCCTCGGCGATGGCGGGCCGGCGCGATGCGGCGGCAACTGGACAAGGCTAGCAGTTAGGCTAGCCTTCCCTTCATGTCTCTTCGATCTGTGACGCGCCGCAGCGTACCCGTCCTGCTCGCCGTGCTGATGCTCTGGCTGACCGGTTGCGCCGCCGGCGAGGCCCGGCCCTCCGGTGGGGCGGGCAATACCGAGGTGGCGACTGGCGGCAAGGGCTTCGGCAGTGCCGAACAGCAGACCGCGGCCATGGGTTCGGACGCGGCACCGGGGGTCTTCCCGCGGACGATCAAGCACGCGAACGGCACCACCGAGATCAAGCAGAAGCCGCAGCGGGTCGTGGTGCTGGACACCGGTGAGCTGGACGCCGCGGTCAGCCTCGGCGTGATCCCGGTCGGCCTGTCCACCAACGAGGGGGCCAACCCGGTGCCGAGCTATCTCGCGCCGCAGGTGATCGATGCCCGACGGGTCGGGGAGATGAACAACCTCAACCTGGAGGCGATCGCGGCACTCAAGCCCGATCTGATCCTGAGCAGCAAGCTGCGCCACGACAAGCTCTATCCGCAGCTTTCCCAGATCGCGCCCACCGTCTTCAGCGTGCGCCCCGGTTACACCTGGAAGGAGAACTTCCGGCTCGCCGCGGATGCGCTCGGCGAGGAGACCAGGGGCGATGCGGTGATGAAGTCCTATGACGATGCGGCCGCGGCCCTGAAGACCAAGGTGGGTGCGAATCCGCCCAAGGTCTCGCTGGTGCGGTTCATGCCCGGCAAGTTGCGTCTGTACGCCAACAAGTCGCTCATCGGCGTGATCCTGGCCGATGCCGGTTTCCAGCGCCCGGAGAACCAGAACGTCGACGAGCTCGCGGTCGAGATCTCCCCGGAGAACATCAGCCAGGCCGATGCCGATCTGGTCTTCTGGAGCAGCTACGGCGATCCGGGTGCCACCGGTGAGACCGCAACCATCGAGGGCGCCGGCTGGAAGGCGCTGCCCGCGGTGCAGCAGGGCCGGGCCCATCGCGTCAGCGACGACACCTGGTTCCTCGGGCTCGGCCCGACCGGTGCGCAGGCGATCCTCGCCGACCTGCAGGGGTTCGTCGGCGCCAGCTGATCGCCCGATTCGCGATCCATCGATCCTTCCGGCCACCCATTGATTGCTGCGGCAATCGATGGGTGGCCTTTTGGTTCGATGGATGGAATCTGCCCCATTGCGTGGACCAATGGCTCCATTGTCTCACGTAATGGACAGCCTTTTGCACCACTCGCGCCGACCTGTTTAGAGTTTCGGCCATGTTCAACGCGACGCATCCCGCCCGCTGGCTGATCCAGCTCGCCATGCCTCGTTGTTGGTGCATGTGTATGTGCGGTCGCTGACCCGCGACCATTTCCCGCCCGGGCCGGCGCCCGTTCGACCGCCCGGCCGCACCGTCCGCACCTGAGTCGGCGCGGGTCCATCATCAGATATCACCGGTGACCGGTTCGTGACGCGCATTTCGCCCCGACCGGGCAATTTCGCGTACCCGATCGCGCTTTCCACCCCAGAAGCCGGTTCCACCCTGCCCGAAATCAAATCGAATTCGAAGGAAACAGCAGATGACCATCATCGAGAACAACAACACCCGCACCGAAACGACCGAGATCACCGTCGAGAAGGTGACCGACTCCATCGGCGCCCGGATCCACGGGGTCCGGATCGGCGACGACCTCTCCCCCGACGCCGTCGACACGATCCGCCGGGCCCTGCTGGAGCACAAGGTGATCTTCTTCCCCGGCCAGCAGCACGTCACCGACGCCGAGCAGTACGAGTTCGCCGAGCGGCTCGGTACTCCGACCTCACCCCATCCGACCGTCCGCGGCCGCGAGCACTCGGTGCTGCAGATCAACTCCGAACACGGCAAGGCGAACAGCTGGCACACCGATGTCACCTTCGTGGACCGCATCCCCGCGATCAGCATCCTGCGCGCGGTGCAACTGCCCCAGTGGGGCGGCACCACCGTCTGGGCCAACACCGTCACCGCCTACCAGCGGCTGCACCCGGCCCTGCGGGCACTGGCCGACCGGCTCTGGGCGGTGCACACCAACCTCTACGACTACGTGGCCGACCGCGACGAACGCCGCATCGGTGGCGTCGACGTGCGCGAGCAGGCGTATCGCGAGGAGTTCCGCTCCCAGGTCTTCGAGACCGAGCACCCGCTGGTCCGCGTCCACCCCGAGACCGGTGAGCGGGCCCTGCTGGCCGGCCACTTCATCAAGCGGATCGTCGGGCTCAGCTCGAACGACTCCAAGGCGATCTTCGATCTGCTGCAACACCACATCACCCGGCTGGAGAACACCGTCCGCTGGAACTGGTCCGATGGCGACATCGCCGTCTGGGACAACCGCGCCACCCAGCACTACGGGGTCGCCGACTATGGCGACCAGCACCGGGTGCTGCACCGGATCACGGTCGCCGGCGACGTCCCGGTGAGCATCGACGGCGTCCGGTCCACACCCCGCCAGGGCGACGCCTCCGCCTTCTCCCCCGTCGACCCCGTCGACTGATTCCCAACCCCACAAGGAAAGAACGGCCGATGACCGCGAACCCGCCACTGAGCCGACGCCGATTGCTGCAGACCGCGGCCGGCGGCGGTGCCGCACTCGCCGTGCTCGGCGCGGCCGGCTGCCGCTCGGCAGTCAGCCGCGCCGCAGGGCCGACCGGTGAGGCCGGTCGACCGGTCCGCGGCGGCACCATCAACGCCGGGATCACCACCGACCTGATCCCCGGCAACTTCTTCACCAACACCACCGAGGGCATCACCGTCCTGATCGGGCTCGCCTTCGACACCCTGATCCGCTACCGCGCCGACTCGATCACCCCGACCCCGTGGCTGGCGACGTCCTGGCAGCTCGCCGACGACGGCCGCAGCCTCACCCTCGACCTCCGCGACGACGTCCGCTTCCACTCCGGTCGGCCGTTCACCACGAAGGATGTGGAGTTCTCGATCCGGACCTACGCCGACCCGCTGTGGACCGCGCAGCTGAAGAGCACCGCGGCGGCGGTGACCAGCTTCGACACCACCGACCCGTATCGGATCGTGCTCGGTTTCGCCCACCCGTTGGGCAACATCTTCGATCTGCTGGACACCGTCCCGATCGTCGACTCCGAGACTCTCGGCGACCTGCGCAACGGCAGCCGGTTCATCGGCACCGGCCCGTTCCGGGTGACGGGTTGGACGCCCAACTCCCGGCTCAGTTTCGAACGCAACCCCGACTACTGGGTGCCCGGCCGGCCCTATGCCGATGCCGTCGAGGTGACGGTGATTCCCGATGCGAAGGCGTTGCTGTCGGCCCTGCGCTCGGGTCAGATCGATTTCGCCGAGGGGCTCAGCTATCTGGACACCGCCACCGTCACCAGCCGGTCCGGGTTCGCCGATCTGCAGTTGACCGGTGCGGAGAAGCAGCTCTACGTCGGTTCCAACGTCCGGGCGAAACCCCTGGACGATCCGCGGGTGCGCCAGGCCATCGCGTACGCCCTGGATCGCGACCGGATCGTGGCGGAGGTGCTGCGCGGGGTCGGATACCCGATCAACCTGCCCTGGCCGCGCTATTCCCCCGCCTTCGACGCGGCCCGGAATTCCACCTACACACGAGATCTCGCCAGGGCCAAGGAGTTGGTGGCGCAGGTCGGTACGCTGCCGACGATCCCGTTCACCTACACCAGTCCGCAGCCGCTGCTCGATCCCACCGCGGCGATCATCCAGGCCGATCTGGCCGAGGTCGGCATCGCGGTGGAACTGCAGCCCATCGACAACTCCCAGTTCGCCAAACAGCTGATCGGGGCGAAGTTCCCCGGGCTGTGGCTGGCCATCCACTCCTGGGCGCAGTACACCCCGTCCACGCTGACGGTCAGCGCCTATCCGTTCAATGCACACAAGAACGCATCGCAGTTCACCTCGGAGCGCTACATCGCCGCCGCGGACGCCGCCTGGTCGATCCCCGACGGTGACTCACCGCAGGCGCGGCAGGCGTACGCGAAGGTCTCGGACAACCTGCTCGACTCACTGTTCCTGTCCGAGATCGCGATCGCGCTGCCCCAGTGGGCCCGCTCCACCCGGCTCCAGGGGACCGGGTGGACGAAGCGGTCCGAGGTGCTGCTCACCGATGCCTGGTTGACAGGAGACCGACCATGACCCGATACCTGCTGCGGCGGCTGCCGTCCGCGCTGCTGGTCCTGGTGCTGGCCTCGATGCTGATCTTCGGCATCCTGCGGCTGGTACCCGGCGATCCGGCCACCACCCTCGCCGGTCCGGACGCCACCCCCGAGGCCGTCGCCGCCATCCGGCACAGTCTCGGTCTGGATCTGTCGGTCCCCGAGCAGTACCTGGTCTGGGTGGGCAATCTGCTCCGCTTCGATCTGGGCCGCTCGTATCTGATTGGTGGTTCGATCAGCGAGCTGGTGCTCAGCGGGTTGGCGAACACCCTGGTGCTCTCCGGTGCGGCGATCCTGCTCGCGGTGCTGCTCAGCCTGGCCACCGCACTGCTCTGGGTCGGCTCCCGGTCGCGCTTCCTGGAGGCCCTCCTCACCGCCAGCAACACCCTGGCGGTCGCCCTGCCGACCTTCGTCACCGGCGTACTGCTGGTGCTGGTCTTCGGGGTCTGGCTGCCGATCCTGCCCTCGGGTGGCGTACCGCCGAACGGCTTTCTCGCCGAACCCGACATCGCAGCCCAATACCTGCTGCTGCCGGCGGTCTGCCTGGCCCTGCCCAGCTCGGCGAGCCTGGCCCGCTTCCTCGCCGAATCCTTGCGCAGCGAGCTTTCCGCGCCCCATGTGATGACCGCACGGGCCGCCGGCGTTCCGGAACGCCGGATCCTGCTCGCCCATGCCCTGCCGGCCGCCCTGCCCACCTATCTCACCGCCCTCGGCCTGCAGGCCGGCGCCCTGCTGGGTGGCGCCGTGCTGGTGGAGGCGATCTTCAGTTGGCCCGGTCTGGGCCAGCTCGCCGCCCAGGCGATCGACCGACGCGACTACCCCGTCGTGCAGGTCCTGCTGCTGCTCTCGGTGGCACTCTTCGTGGTCATCCAGCTGGCCACCGACCTGTTGCACGCCTACCTGGATCCGCGGATCCGGATCGGAGCCTGAAATGACCATCGACACCACCACCCGCGACGAACCGGTCGATCTCGCCGTCACCACCGGCCGACCCGAGCTGACCCCTGCGGCCGACGCGGGAGCCGAGGTGACCCGCCCGGTGACCGCGGCGCACCGCTGGCGAACCGCGTGGCTGTCCGGCCGCGGGCTGCTCGGCCTGGTGCTGCTGACCTCGTTGATCGCGGTGGCGCTGCTGGCACCGGTGCTGGCCCCCTACTCACCCACCCAGCAGCTCCCGCGCGCCAACCTGCTCGGCCCGAACCCGGCCCATCTGCTCGGCACCGACCAGGTGAACCGGGATGTCTTCTCCCGCACCCTCCACGGGTTGCGCACCGATCTGCTGATCGTCTTCGTCGCGGTCCCGATCGGGGCGGTCCTCGGCACCCTGCTCGCCCTGGCGGGCACCCTGGTCGGTGCGGTGGACATCGCCCTGCAGCGATTCTTCGATGTGTTGCTGGCATTCCCGACGCTGATCTTCGCGATCGGTCTCACCGCGGTGATCGGCCCCGGCACCTGGACGGTGATCGTGGTGATCGCGGTGGTGGAGACCCCGATCTTCGCTCGTCTGCTGCGGGCCTCGATCCTCCGGGTCTCCGCGCTGGCCTATGTGGACGCATCGCGGTCGATCGGCGCGGGCTCCGGTTGGGTGCTGCGTCGCCATGTGTTGCCGAACGCGTCCCAGCCGCTCGGGGTGCAGTTGGCGATCTCGTTGTCGTTGGCCGTCTTCGTGGAGAGTGCGATGAGTTTCCTGGGGATCGGGGTACGCCCGCCGCAGCCCTCGCTCGGCAGTCTGATCGCCGACGGCATCAACTACGTCAGCTTCAATCCGGCGTACGCCGTCGGCCCGCTCGCCGTCGTCGTGGTGCTCGTGCTCGCCCTCCAGCTGCTCGCCCAGGCGCTCGTCGGCACCGGACGGATCACCCGGTGAGCGCGGAGGTGCTGCGGGTCCGCGATCTGCGGATCCGCTTCGGTGACAGCGATACCGCTGCCGTCGACGGGGTGAGCTTCGGCCTCGCCCGCGGCGAGGTGCTGGCGATGGTCGGTGAATCCGGATCGGGCAAGACCATCACCGGGCAGGCGATCCTGGGACTGCTGCCGAGCAGCGCCCGCGCCACCGGTTCGATCGAGCTCGCCGCCGATGACGAACCCGCGATGGAGCTGCTGGCCGGGTCCGGGGTCGACTGGCGGGCCGTGCGGGGGCGACGGGTCGCGATGATCTTCCAGGAGCCACAGACCGCGCTCAACCCGGTCCGCACCATCGGGTGGCAACTCACCGAGGCGATCCGCGCCCATCGACCGGTGGGTCGCCGGGCCGCGTCACACCGGGCGAGCGAGCTGCTGGAGACCGTCGGCCTGCCCGAACCCGCACGACTGGCCGCGGCATATCCGCACCAGCTCTCCGGTGGCCAGAAGCAGCGGGTGGTGATCGCCCTGGCCCTGGCCGGTGACCCCGCGGTGCTGATCGCCGACGAGCCGACCACCGCGCTCGATGTCACCGTGCAGGCGGAAATCCTTGCCCTGTTGGCAGAGTTGCGGGATCGACTGGACACCGGGGTGCTGCTGATCACCCACAACATGGGGGTCGTCGCCGAGCTGGCCGATCGGGTGCTGGTGCTGCGGTCCGGGCAGCTGGTCGAGACCGGTGCGGTGGTCCCGCTGTTCGAGTCACCCGAGCACGGTTACACCCGCTCCCTGCTGTCGGCGGTACCGCGGCTGCCGGTCGACCAGGGGCCGGCCGAATCCGTGACCGAGCCGACCGACACCGAGACCCCGATCCTGGCGTACCGGGAGGTGAGCATCGACCACACCGGCCGCTGGGGGCATACGCCGGTCCGCGCGGTGTCCGGGGTGAGCCTCACCGTGCCCCGGGGTCGGGTGCTGGGCGTGGTCGGCGAGTCCGGATCGGGCAAGACCACCCTGGCTCGGGCGGCGCTGGGAGCGATCCCGGTGGCGGCCGGTCAGGTGGTGCTGGTGACCGGGACCGACCTCGCCCGCACGACCGGGGCGACCAGGCGGGGCCTGTTGCGCCGCATCGGTGTGGTGCATCAGGATCCGGCGAGCACCCTGGATCCGCTGCTCAGCGTCGGTGACAGCATCGCCGAACCGATCCAGGTGCATCGGGCTCTGCCGCCGCGGGCGGCCCGGAAACGGGTCGCGGAACTGCTGGAGCAGGTGAGCCTGCCCGCGGCCTTCGCGGCCCGGCGGCCGCACGAGTTGTCCGGTGGTCAACGGCAGCGGGTCGCCCTGGCCCGCGCGTTGGCCCTGGGCCCGGAACTGCTCATCGCCGACGAACCGACCAGCGCTCTCGATGCGACCGTGCAGGCCTCGGTGCTCGCCCTTTTCCAACGGCTGCAGCAGGAAATGGGCTTCGCCTGCCTGTTCATCAGCCACGACCTGGCGGTCGTCGGTGAGGTCAGCGACGAGGTGCTGGTGCTCCGCGGCGGTTCGGTCGTGGAACACGGCCCGGCTCGCCGGGTGCTGACGCGTCCCGAGCAGCCCTACACCCGCGCACTGCTCGATGCGGTGCCGCTGCCCGACCCGATCGCCCAGCGCTCGCGGCTGCGGCGTACCGCCTGACTCGATCGATCCGGGAGTGCCCAAACCTTCAAGACCGGACGCCCCGGGTCCGGCAGGCTCGGAGCATGGATCTGCGACTGACACCCAAGCTGCTGCTCGACGACCCCGACGCGGCGATCACCTTCTACACCAAGGCATTCGACGCCGACCTCACGTTCCGGATGGCCGACGACCGGGGTGTGGTGGTGCACGCCGAGCTGGAGCTCGAGGGCGGCGGTTTCGCGCTCGGGCAGAGCGTCGCCGAGTGGGGCTGGCAGGATCCGGGTTCGACCGGCGGGTCCCCGGTGCTGATCCTGCTCACCGTGCCCGATCCGGACGCCACCGCCGCGCGGATGGTGACCGGTGGGGCCGAGATCGTGATCCCGATCGAGGACCGCCCCTACGGCCGCCGCGAAGGCCGGGTACGCGATCCGTTCGGACACCTCTGGGTGCTCGGCACCGAACTGTGACCGCCGGGCCGGGTTCGCGGTGATTTTTACACTTTGACACTTTTCGTTACTGTGTATCCATGCGCGAGGCGAACATCGAGGAGGTGCTGAGGGCGGCGTACCGCTGCTTCTGCACCCATGGCTTCGCCGCCACCTCGGTCACCGAGATCGCCCAGGAGGCGGGCCTGTCCCGACCGACGATCTATCGGCATGTCGGCGGCAAGGAACAGGCCGAAACCCTGTTGATACAGCGAATCCTCGAACATCAGCTGGCCCTGGCCCGGACGGCGGCGAGTGCCGAGACCGGCATCGCGGACCGGGTCTGCGGCGTACTCGGCACCAAGATCGATCTGGCCCTGCGGCTCAAGGCCGACAGCCCCCGGCACGCCGAGGAGTTCCTTGCCGGTACCTCGGTGCGCCAGGCCGATGCCGTCCAGGAGTTCGTCGGCGGCCTCGGCGACCTGCTCACCGGAATCCTCACCCCCACGGGGAATCCCGACATCCCCGGCCTTGTCGACGTTCTGCTCACCTACGCCCGCGGCCTGGAATCCGACCTGGCCGACCCGGCGACCACCCATGCGCGGTTGGCGTCGGCGGTGCGACTGGTGATCGGAGAACGCGCCGACCCGATCGACCAAGGAGCTCGACCATGACGACCGTGACCGAACCCGGCCCCAACCGCTACTACCGCGACCAGCGAGCCTGGCAGGAACTGCAGCAGTTCCTGCCGGCCGAGTACCGGATCGACGAACAGACCGCGCCCACCGAGGAGTTCTGGCAGTGGCAGGGCCACCAGGTGCACCTGGAGCGTTATGCCCGCCCGGACTCGCCGGTGAAGGTGATCCTGCACCACGGAGTCGGCACCAACGGCCGGCAGCTGTCGCTGATCCTCGGCCGGCCGCTGGCCGAGCGCGGGATCGAGACGGTCGCGATCGACAATCTCGGATACGGCCTGACCCCCGTCGATCCCCGGGACCCGATCAGCTATGCCGACTGGGTCGAGTTGATGGTCGACTTCGTCACCGCCGAGCTGGACCGCGATGACCGGCCCATCTTCCTCTACGGCCTCTCCGCCGGCGGCATGCTCACCTACCAGGTCGCCGCGCGGTTCGAGCGCGGCACCCTGGGCGGGATCATCGGGATGACCTTCCTCGACCAGCGCGACCCCCGGGTACGCCGGGAGACCGCGCGCACACCGTTGGTCGGTGCGACCGCCGGTCTGCTCGCCCCGATCGCGGCGAGCCCGTTGGGCACGCGCCGGATCCCAATGAGTTGGGCGGCGAAGATGAGCGCCCTGGCCAACGACCCGGGCCCCATGCAGGTCTTCATGGCCGATGAGACCTCCGCGGCCAACAAGGTGTCCTTGCGTTTCCTGAACAGCTATCTCACCTACCAGCCGGCCCTCGAACCGGCCGACTTCGACCGCTGCCCGGTGCTGCTCACCCAGCCGGCGGCGGATCGCTGGTCGCCGCTGGAGCTGAGCGAACCGGTGCTGTCGGCGATCACCCAGGTGCCGGTGCACACCGTGCTGCTGGATGGTGCCGGACACTATCCGCTGGAGCAGCCCGGGCTGCGGCAGTTGCAGGACGTGGCCCACGAGTTCGTCAGCGGAACCTTCCGGCCCGGGCGGCGCTGACGGAGCACGCGGCGGCTGGCTAGCCTCGGCGGTGGCCCATCCCCCCACCCCGAGGCTCACATCATGCACAGCAGGAATTTCCTCGCCCGTACGACGATTCTGCTCACCGCACTCCTGACCCTGACCGTCGCGATCGGCACCCTGCCGGCACGGGCGGCCACCCGGACCGTCGACGTCGCCGGCGCGATGGCCGACAACACCGGCACGGCCCAGGTCACCGGTTACGTGGTCGGCCAGCCGACCGGCAGCGACACGATCACCCGGACCGCCGGTGACAACTACTCCCTGGCACTGGCCGACTCCGCGACCGAGACCAACCCATCGAAGATGCTGTCGTCCAGGTCACCGCCGCCTACCGCGCCCAGTGGGGACTGAAGTCCAATCCCGAACTCCTCGGCACCCGGATCAGGGTCACCGGCACCCTGCAGGCGTACTTCTCCCATCCGGGACTGAAATCACCGACCGCGTTCGCCACCGGATCCGGTACGCCGACACCCACCGGTTCGCCCACGGCCACCCCGACCAGCTCCCCGACGCCGAAGCCCACCCCCACCAGCACCGCCACCCCGGGGCCGGATCCGACCGGCTATTACGCCGGCACGGCCGGCCTGACCGGCGAGCCGCTGAAGCAGAAGCTGAACCAGATCATCAGCCGCCAGACGGTGCTGTCCTATGACCAGGTGTGGGACGGAATCGCCGACACCGATGAGGATCCGGCCAATCCGAACAACGTCATCCTGCTCTACACCGGACGGTCCCAGGCGAAGTCCGAGCGCGGCGGTGATGTCGATGACTGGAACCGCGAGCACGTCTGGGCCAAGTCGCACGGTGACTTCGGCACGGCCAACGGACCGGGTACCGATCTGCACCATCTGCGCGCCACCGACGTGACGGTGAACTCCACCCGCAGCAACAAGGATTTCGACCTGGGTGGCGACCCGCTCACCGAGGCACCGGCGAACCGCACCGATGCGGACTCGTTCGAACCGCGTGATGAGGTGAAGGGCGATGTGGCCCGGATGATCCTCTACATGGACGTGCGCTACGAGGGCGGGGACGGCAGGCCCGATCTGGAGGCCGTCGATCGCGTCGGCACCGGGACCGCACCCGAGATGGGCAAGTTGTCGGTGCTGCTGCAGTGGAACGACCAGGACCCGGTCTCCGAGACCGAACGTCGCCGCAACGAGGTCATCTTCACCAAGTGGCAGGGCAATCGGAACCCGTTCATCGACAACCCGCAGTTCGCCCGCGCGATCTGGGGTTGACCCACCCGCAACTCAGCGGGCGCACCGCCGAACCCGCTCACCGCCCGAACGGTAGTAATCGCTTACTCTTGATCGATGAGCGAGGAGTGACCCACTGGGGGTAGTCCGCCCGATATCGCAATTGTCGTTGAGATTTTCCGCAGAGCTCTTGCCGATCAACACAGTATGCGTTTACATTCAGTCCACCCCCAATGACGAGGAGTGGAAGACTCAATGTCGACGTCGAACCTCTGCAACGAACCCCATCCATCCGACCGTGCGGGTCTGAGCCGTCGCACCCTGCTGGGCGGCGCGGCGGCCCTCGGGGCCGCCGGCGCCCTGGGTCTCGGCGGCGCGCTCGCCGGCACCCGACCGGCGGCCGCGGTCACCCAGCAACGCACCCAGCTGACCACCGCCTGCATCGCGGCCCGGCCCACCGAGCAGGATCGAACCTTCCAGGTGCTGACGGCGAGCGATCTGCGCTCCACCGGTTACTACCTGCCACCGAACACCGAACTCCGGGTGACCGTGGCCGCCGCCACCGCCGAACGCTGTGAACTGGTCGTCGGCGCCCCGGACACCCATCCGGATCCGAGCAAGCGCGCGCCGCGCAGCTACCCCCTGCGTACCGGATCACAGAAGATCACCGACCCGATCGGCGGGGTCCTCTACTGGAAGGTGATCGGGTCGCAGGGCTACCTGCGCGCCACCCTGGGCGAGACCGCCCAACCCATGCCGTACTTCGTCTACGGCGAAACCAATGAGCTGGAGTTCCAGCGCCAGCTCGACTCTCGCCCGACGCCGTTCGTCGAACTGGTGAGTGCCCACGCCATGCTCACCGTGCACCGCGAGTCGATGACGCAGTACCGCGGTGAGGACCACAACGAACTGATGAGCCTCTACGAGGAGATCATCGGCATCGAGGATGCCGTGGCCGGCATGGACGGCACGACGCCCACCCACGCCCGGTTGGCGCACAAGTATCACTTCATCACCTTCCCCGGTGGCATCGCCGGTGTCGGGGCGTACGCCACCCACGGTCACATGTCCTTCCCCACCCCGATCCAGGACCGGTTGCTCACCGTCGAGGGGGTGCGGATGCGCGGCTGGGGCCTCTACCACGAGCTCGGGCACCAGCATCAGCAGACGGTCTACAAGCCGTCGTCGCTGACCGAGGTCACGGTGAACATCTACGCCCTGGCAGTGAATGCGGCCTTCGCCGTCAAGTACGGGCAGCTGCCGCGGCTGCATTCACCGCAGGCCGACGGGCAGAGCGAATGGGAGCGGGCCTTCCCGAAGATCGGATCGCCGGGGGTGGACTTCTTCACCACCTTCACCGCCTTCGAGAAGGTCGTCATGTTCGAGCAGTTGCGCCTGGCCTTCGGGGACGACTTCCAGCCGAAGGTGCACAAGCTGATCCGGGATGAGCGGCCCGATCCCGGTGCCTACGACGACGAGGCGTACCGACTCGGTCAGCTCGTCTTCTACTATTCGAAGGCCGCCGGTGCGAACCTGCTGCAGTTCTTCGACCGGTGGGGGATGCCGATGACGGCCGACACCCGGAACCGGGTGACCGCCCTGGGTCTTCCGCAACCGTCGGTGGACCCGAGCACGATCCGCGATGAGCAGGGCGCCCGGCTGACCAGCCGGATCCTCGCGTCACCGCAACTGCGCACCGCGAACGGTCTTCGCTGACGCAGCGGGATCAGTCCTCGAAGGCCTCCGGCGGCGGGCAGGAGCAGATCAGGTTCCGGTCGCCGTAGGCACCGTCGATCCGGGAGACCGCCGGCCAGTACTTGTCGTGGCCGATAGCCTCGATCGGGCCGGCATGCCGACCCGCCGGGTAACCGGCGATCGTCCGCGAGTAGGGATGGGTCCACTCGTCGGCGGTCACCCGGAGCAGCGGGTGCGGCGCGTTCGCCAGCGGGTTGTCATCGGCCGGCCACTCCCCCGCGGCGACCTGGTCGATCTCGCGGCGGATCGCGATCATCGCGTCACAGAAGCGATCCAGCTCATCCAGGCTCTCCGATTCGGTCGGCTCGACCATCAGGGTGCCGGCCACCGGGAAGCTCATCGTCGGGGCGTGGAAGCCGTAGTCGATCAGCCGCTTGGCGACATCGTCGACGGTGATCCCGGTCCGTTTGGTGAGCGGTCGCAGATCCAGGATGCACTCGTGGGCGACCAGGCCGCCGTCACCGGCGTACAGCACCGGATAGTGCTCGGTCAGTCGATGCGCGACATAGTTCGCGGCCAGCACCGCGTGCTGGGTCGCCTGTCGCAACCCCGCCGCCCCCATCATCGCGATGTAGGCCCAGGAGATCGGCAGGATGCCGGCCGAGCCGAACGGACTGGCCGAGATCGGGCCCACCCCGGTGTCCGGGCCCGCCTCGGGCAGCAGCGGGTGACTGGGCAGATGCGGTACCAGATGCTCGGCCACCGCGACGGGTCCGACACCGGGCCCACCGCCGCCGTGCGGGATGCAGAAAGTCTTGTGCAGGTTGAGATGCGAGACATCGCCACCGAACTGTCCGGGCTGGGCGACCCCGCACAGGGCGTTCAGGTTGGCACCGTCGATGTAGACCTGACCGCCGGCCTCGTGCACCAGCTCGCACAACTCGGTGACGGTCCGCTCGTAGACACCGTGGGTGGAGGGATAGGTGATCATGATCGCGGCGAGCTGGTCGCGGTGCTGATCGATCTTGACCCGCAGGTCCTCCAGATCGACCGACCCGTGTTCATCGGACTTGACCACGGCCACCTTCATCCCGGCCATCGCCGCCGAGGCCGCGTTGGTGCCGTGCGCCGAGGACGGGATCAGGCAGACGATGCGCTGGTCGTCGCCGTTGGCGCGATGGTAGGCGCGGATGGCCATCAACCCGGCGAACTCGCCCTGGGAACCGGCGTTGGGCTGGATGGAGACCCTGGCGTACCCGGTGATCGCGGCCAGCCAGTCCTGCAGGGAGCCGATCAGCTCGAGATAGCCGGCGGCATCGTCGACCGGTGCGAAGGGGTGCAGGTTGGCGAAGCCGTCGTAGGAGATCGGCTCCAGCTCGGCGGTCGCGTTCAGCTTCATCGTGCAGGAACCCAGCGGGATCATCCCGCGGTCCAGCGCGAAGTCGCGGTCCGAGAGCGCGCGCAGGTAGCGCAGCATCTCGGTCTCCGAATGGTAGGTGTTGAACACCGGGTGGGTGAGGAAGTCCTGCTCGCGCGAGCGACCGGCCAGGTCCCCCTGTTCGCTGTCGGACAACGTGCCGCCGAGGGCCTCGGCGACGGCGGCCAGGTCGGCCTCGGTGGCGTCCTCACCGACCGCGATACCGACGGTGTCGGCGTCCACCAGTCGCAGGTGCACGCCGCCCTCGCGCGCGGTGTCGACGATCTCCGCGGCCCGGCCGGGGACGCGGAGCTGCACGGTGTCGAAGAAGGTGTCGTGCACCAGCTCGGCACCGGTCGCGGTGGCCGCGGCGGCGATCCGGCGGGCGTTGCGGGACACCTGCTCGGCGATCCGGGTGAGCCCCGCGGGGCCGTGGTAGCAGGCGTACATGCCGGCGACGACGGCGAGCAGCACCTGCGCGGTGCAGATGTTGGAGGTCGCCTTCTCGCGGCGGATGTGCTGCTCGCGGGTCTGCAGGGCGAGCCGGTACGCCGCCGTGCCGTCGGCGTCCTTGGAGACCCCGACCAGCCGGCCCGGCAGGTTGCGCTGCAGCTGGGTGCCGACGGCGATGAAGCCGGCATGCGGCCCGCCGTAGAACAGCGGCACGCCGAAGCGCTGGGAGGAGCCGACAGCGATATCGGCACCCCAGCTCGCCGGCGCCTCGGTGATCGTCTGGGCGAGCAGGTCGACCGCGGCGATCACCAGTGCATTGTTCTCGTGCGCCTTGTCCGCGATCGCCGCGAGCTCGGCCACCGGGGCGAGCCGCCCGGAGGCACCGGGGGTCTGCACGACGACCGCGAACGCCTCATGGGTCTGCAGTGCGGTGACCAGGTCACCCTCGGCCACCACGACCTCGAAGCCCATCGCGCGGGCCCGGGTACGGACCACCTCGACGGTCTGCGGCAGCGTGTCGGCATCGAGCAGCACCACATCGCCCTTGCGGGTGGCGCGGCGGGCCATCATCACCGCCTCGGCGACGGCGGTGCCCTCATCCAGCAGCGAGGCGCCGGCCACGGTCAGCCCGGTGAGGTCGGAGACCACGGTCTGGAAGTTCAGCAGCGCCTCCAGCCGACCCTGGGAGATCTCCGGCTGATAGGGGGTGTACGCGGTGTACCAGGCCGGATCCTCCAACACGTTGCGGCGGATCACCGCGGGGGTGATCGTGCCGTGGTAGCCGAGGCCGATCATCGCGGTGAGCGGATTGTTCAACGCGGCCAGCCCGGCCAGCGCGTCCTCGACGGCCTGCTCGCTGACCGGCTCCGGCAGCTCGGGCAGCTCCGCGGAGCGGATGGCGGCCGGGACGGCGCGTTCGATCAACTCATCGAGCGACCCGAGGCCGAGCGACTCCAGCATCCGGGCGGTCTCGGCGGCGTCCGGGCCGATGTGGCGGGCGGCGAATCCGGCGGGCTGGGGGTCGGACATCAGGCGTACTCCTCGCAGGCTTCCCGGTGCGCCCGCCTCTCGAGCGCCCTCGTCCTGCTCCATCCGCGATCCTAGTGCCGTCTCGCGATGCGGGCACCCCGCCAGGGGGCGCACGGTGCCGCACCCATCTCAGAACCGTTGACGGCTTGTCGACAACGGCTCTAGATTCAGGGCCCCCGAGAGAGGGAGACCCCGATGCGACGACGCACCTTCCTCGCCCTGGCCGGGGGCACGGCCGCGGCGACGCTGTCGGGGTGCACCGCGAGCGACAGCGGCGCCCTGCGCTTCGAGGGCTGGGATTTCGAACCACAGTTGGTGGAGCAGAATCTGGCCCGGTTCATGCAGCGGAATCCGCAGATCAGGGTCGAGTACACCCCGATCACCAGCGCCCAGTTCATCCAGAAGATCACCGCGGAGTTCATGGGTGGCTCCGGCCCGGACGCCATGTACATGTACGACGACTACTTGGCCAGCGCCGTCGAGGCCGAATGGTTGCAGCCGATCGACGGACTGCCGGGGGTCGACCGGATCTACGAGGCGATCTATCCGGTCAACGCCCAGGCGATGAGCTATGCCGGCAGGCGCTGGGGGGTGCCCTACTACACCGACAGCACCTGCCTGACCTACAACCGCCGGATGCTCGACCAGGCCGGGATCAAGGCGCCCCCGCGCAGCCTCGAGGAGCTGGAGGCGCAGTGCCTGACCATCCGGGACCGGACCGGGATGCGTTCGCCGGTGGGGATCAGCGCCCAGCTGCAGGACACCGCGTGGAGCTGGTGGTGGTCGCTGGTGTACGCCAACGAGGCCGACATCTTCACCCCGGAGCTGGCCCCGGCGGTGGCCGCACCGTCCTCCCCGCTGCCGGGGATCCTGGAGTGGCTGCAGCAGGCCTCGCGCAATCAGGTCGTCGACCCGGCCGCCGTGCAGACCGGTGCGATCCCGTTGGACAACGCGATGATGGCCGGCCAGTACGCGTTCATGTTCGGCGCCCGCTATTCGCTGCGGAAGTACAACGATCCGAAGAAGTCCAAGGAGGCCGGCAATCTGGCCGCGGCGCTGATCCCGGGGCTGAATCCGGACACCCGGGGCACCGCGGGCAGCACCCGGATGTATGTGATCAAGGCCGATACCGAGCTCCGCGACCAGGCGATGACGCTGCTGAACTATCTCGGCGGCTTCGGCGATGAGAACTATCCCTACACCGCGAAGTTCTGGTTCGACCAGCAGGGGCTGGGCTATCCGTTCCGGGAACTGGCGGGTGACCCGCAGATCCAGGCCGACCTGGCCAAGTGGATCGATCCGGTGGTGTACGCCGAGCTGGCCGATGCGGCCCGGCCGCGCAGCATCACCGCGGTGCCCTGGTACGCCGAGTTCGAGGCGGCGCTGCAGCGGCGCACCCAGGAGGTGTTGATCGGCCAGGTGTCCCCCGCCGACGCCTGCCGCCAGCTCGATGAGACCGCGCAGACCCTGGTGCAGCGCTATGCCTGAGGTCGTCACCGCCACCCGGTCGAGCACCCGCCGGGCCTGGCTGCTGAACCTGCCGATGATCGTCATCCTGGCGCTGCTGGTGGCGTACCCGATCGGTTATTCGTTCTGGGTCAGCCTGCACCGCTACAACGTCCGGCGGCCGCGGGCGATCCGCTTCATCGGGCTGGAGAACTATGTCTCGCTGTGGCAGGACCCGGCGTTCCTGCACTCGCTGGCGGTGACCGGGGCGTTCGTGGTGGTGGTCGTGGCGGCCACGGTGGTGCTGGCCTTGACGCTGGCGATCGTGCTGCACCAGAGCTTCCCCGGGCGCGGGGTGCTGCGTTCGCTGGCGCTGCTGCCGTGGGCGATGCCCGGGGTGGTCAACGGGCTGATGTGGCGAACCATCTTCGACGCCAAGACCGGCGCCCTGAACGGCCTGCTCACCCAGCTCGGCATCATCGACACCTATCAGGCGTGGCTCTCCTCCCCGGTCAGCGCGTTCTGGTTCACCGCGCTGGCGCAGGTCTGGAACACGATGCCGTTCGCCACGATTCTGTTGCTGGCTGGGCTTTCCACGATTCCGAAGGAGCTGCACGACTCGGCCGCGGTGGATGGTGCCGGGGTGGTCAGCCGGTTCACCAACATCACCCTGCCGTGGCTGCTGCATCCGCTGCTGATCGTGCTGATCCTGGAGACGATGAACTCCTTCCGGGCCTTCGACACGATCTATGTGCTGACCGGTGGCGGACCGGGCAACGCCACCGAGGTGATCGCGGTGCTGAACGTGCGCACCGCGCTCTTCTACACCGATTTCGGGATGGGCAGCGCGTACTCCTGGATGATCACCATCTTCACCCTGGTCATCTCGGTGATCTATGTCGGCATCCTCTATCGACGGGGGAACTTCGAGTCATGAGCACCGCCACCTCCACCCCGTCCACCGGCACGCCACCCGCGGGACCCCGGTCGGGTGCCCCGACTCCGCGGCGCCGGCGGCGCGGTCTGGGCCAGCGGATCCTGCTGTGGGTGCTGGCGTTGCTGTTCGCGGCCTGGTTCATCCTGCCGTTCTACTGGATCGTGGCGATGAGCTTCATGACCGAGGCGGAGGCGATCGCCGTGCCGCCGCACTGGATTCCGCAGAATCCGACGCTGAGCAACTACCTGAGCTTCATCGACCCGCAGGGCAACCAGAGCCTGGTCGGTGGCCGCGCGGTCGAGGAAACCCCTTTCGCACTGAGGAATTCGATGATCGTGGCGCTGGCGACGGCGCTGCTCAATCTGGTGATCTCGGTGCCGGCCGGGTACGCCTTCGCGCGGCTGGAGTTCCGCGGTTCCAAGGCGCTGCTGATCGGCTATCTGATGACCCGGATGGTGCCCAGTGTGGCGATCATCATCCCCTTCTATCTGATGATGAAACAGGCCGGGCTGCTGAACACCTACGGGGCGCTGATCCTGTCCTATCTGACGTTCACGCTTCCGGTGACGGTGTGGGTGCTCAAGGACTTCTTCCGGACCGTACCGCGGGAACTCGAGGAGGCGGCCCGGGTCGATCGGGCGAACTGGTTGCAGACCGTCTGGCACGTGTTGCTGCCGGTCTCGGCACCGGGTCTGGTGGCGGCCGCGGTGTTCTCGTTCATGACCGCGTGGAGTGAGTTCATGTTCGCGCTGTTCATGACCTCGACCCGGGCGGCGAAGACGATGCCGGTGGTGGCGGCGAACTTCGCCACCGATCTGAACACCTCGTTCACGCTGATGTCCGCCGCCGGCGTACTCGCGGTGCTGCCGCCGCTGATCCTGGTGCTGATCTTCCAGCGGCTGATCGTGCAGGGGATGGCCGCCGGGTCGGTGAAGGGCTGAGACTCAGCCGGCGTCGCGGGCGCGGCGCCGGCGGGAGAGCTCGTCGTCGAGCAGGGCCGGCTGCCCGGGCTCCTCGTCCACGGCGGCGGCTGCCTCGCTGCGCTCGGCGGGCAGCTCGAGCAGGCTGCCCTCGAGGTCCTTCCAGACCGAGCCGAGCGCGATGCCGAACATGCCCTGGCCGCCGCGCAGCAGGTCGATCACCTCGTTGTCGGTGGTGCACTCGAAGACCGAGACGCCGTCGCTCATCAGGGTGACCTCGGTCAGGTCGTTGATGCCGCGGGCGCGCAGGTGCTCGATCGCCTTGCGGATCTGCTGCAGCGAGATGCCGGCGTCGATGAGCCGCTTGATCACCTTGAGGATCAGGATGTCGCGGAAGGAGTAGAGGCGCGGGTTGCCGGAGCCAGTGGCGTCGCGGATGGTGGGGGTGACCAGTCCGGTACGCGCCCAGTAGTCCAGCTGCCGGTAGGTGATCCCGGCCGCGTTGCCGGCCACCGGACCGCGGAAGCCCACGTCCTCGGGCACCGGCGAGAAGTCGCCGTCGAAGAGCAGGTCCTGACCGACCTGCGGCTGCTTCTCCGGCTGCACCTCGCGGCTGCTGTTCACTGTTCCTCACTCAGGGGGAAGTCGGTCATGGCTGACCGGCAATCGGCCCGGGCGCAAACTCCATCGGAGGGATTACCCGGTTGGGATTAACCAGCACGCTAGGCCCCGCTCCGCACCCGGTCAACGACACCCCGCTGGTGTCGCGCGTCGGGGTGAAACCGTTGCCTTCCCGAGACCTTCCGGGCAAAGCGGTGCTGACTAGGGGTTTTGCGACGCTACGCCGCAGCGGCGCCAGGTCTGGGCGGCACCCGGGCACGGGTCGAGTGGCACTTGAGGTTTGCCCCGTACGCCGCATCGCTCGACTCCCCCGGCGTCCCGGCTCAGTTCTCCGGCGGTTCGTCGCCGGTGACGAAGTCGTCGGGGTTGACGTGATCGAGGAACTCCCGGAACTTCTCCACCTCGTCGTCGTCCTCCTCCTCGGGGACGTCGATGCCGGCCGCATCCAGCACGTCCTCGGCACAGAGGATCTCGGCACCGTTGCGGACCGCCAGGGCGATCGCATCCGAGGGCCGCGAGGACACCTCGACGCCGTCGATGATCAGGTTGGCCCGGAAGACTCCCTCTTCCAGCTCGGTGATGTGCACCTCGGTGAGCCGGTGCCCGAGGGCGTTCAGCACATCGAGCATCAGGTCGTGGGTGAGGGGCCGCGGCGGCACCAGCCCCTCCTGCGCCCCGGCGATCGAGGACGCCTCGTTGGCGCCGATCCAGATCGGCAGGTAGCGGTGCCCGCCGACCTCCCGCAGCAGCACCATCGGGATGTTTGAGGGCATCTCCACCCGGACGCCCATGAGATCGAGTTCCCGCATGGTTCAAGACTACTCGTCGCGTCCGCACCGCGAACACCGGCAACTACTTTCCATCGGAGCAAGTACTTGCTATTGTCCCGACATGAACGAGGTCAGTCCGAAGGAAGCACGTGACCGGCTCGCCGATGCCGAACGGCAGCGACAGGCCATCACACGAAACCTGTCCCATGCGACCCGCTCCTTCCGGATCGTCGCCTTCCTGCTGCTCGGCACCGCCTTGGCCATGTATCCCTACTGGGCGCTGCCACGCTGGTGGATCCTGGTGGTGCTCGGATCGCTCATCGTGGGGACGATCGCCAGCTGTTTCGACTACTACGGGCACCTCGCCTACCCACGGGCCGCCGTGCGTGAGGTCCTGGCGACGGTGGCGGTGATGGTGGTGTTCTATCTCGGCATGTGGTTCAGCGGGCAGCTGCATGCGGCCGGCCAGCCCTGGTGGATCAGCGGTACACCCTGGCTGGGGGCCGGCATCCTGTCCGGCGCGGGCTTCTGGGCGCTCGGTCAGCGGGTCGGCCGATGAGTCATCCCCGGCACCGACTCGACGACCGGTTCACCTCACCGATTCGGCTGTCCATCGTCGCAGCCCTCGCCCAGGTCTCGAAGGCCGAGTTCCGGGTGATCCGGGAGACGGTCGAGGTCTCCGATTCGACGCTCTCCAAGCAGCTCACCCAACTCGCCGACGCCGGTTATCTCACGATCAGCAAGGCCGCCCATGGCCGACACACCCGCACCTGGCTGAGCCTGACGCAGTCGGGGCGCCGCGCCCTCGACGAGCACCTGGCAGCCTTGCGCGAGATCGCCGAAACCACCCCGGCCAACTCCGAAGCCGAGCATCACGAATGATCATGGACAATTCGACTCTTCATCCGCACTATTCAAATATAAGTACGAATATTCCATGATCATTCCACAACGCCCACCTGGCGCCCGGTTCAGCGGTCCGCGGCGATCCGCATCATCGCGGCGTGCACGTGGATCATCAGCTGGGTGGCGTCCCGGGCGACGTTGCGGTTCGCACCGGCGCGGCGCTGGAACGGGGCGACCGCCTGCTCGATCAGCCCGTATTCGCGGCTCGCGAAGCTCTTCACCTGGCGCAGATGCCGGGCGTCGATGCCGAACTCGGCGAGCCGGCGGGCGGCGATCGCGATCGTGACCGCGTCCCGGTTGTAGAAGGTGGTCCCGCGCCGGGGCGCGATGATGTGCTCCTTCTCCAGCTCCACCAGGGCCGGTTCGGTGAGCCCGCTGGCCTCCAGCAGCTCCCGACGCGACATCCGCAGCGGACGCGGTGGCTGCCCGGCCGGCGGCCGCGGCGGGGCGGGTGCGACACCGGCCGACGGCGGAGCCCCGTTCGGTTGCTCGGGGCTGACCGTGGGCCGCGGTGATTCCAACCGGGGCGGTGCCATCCCGCGGTCCATCATGTCCAGGTGCTCGCGGATCACCTTGAGCGGCAGATAATGGTTCTTCTGCACCGACAGGATGTAGCGCAGCCGCTCGACGTCGGTGTCGGCGTAGCGGCGGTAACCGGATGGGGCGCGCTCCGGCGAGACCAGGCCCTCGCTCTCCAGGAACCTGATCTTCGAGATGGAGATGTCCGGGAACTCGGTCTTGAGGATGGTCAGGACCTGCCCGATGCTGCGCATTCCTGGGGCCATCAGTCCGATCCGCGCGCCGGCTTCGCGAAGTAGACCATGCGGAACTTGCCGATCTGGACCTCATCGCCGGGCTTGAGGAGCACCTCGCCGTCGATCAGGGTCCGGTTGACGTAGGTGCCGTTCAGGCTGCCCACATCGGCCACCGTCGTGCCCTCGGCGGTCCGGGTGAACCGCACATGGTGGCGGGACACCGTGATGTCGTCCAGGAAGATGTCGGAATCGGGATGCCGCCCCGCGGTCGCCTCATCGGAGTCGAGCAGGAATCGGGCGCCGGCGGACGGCCCGCGGTGCACGATCAGCAGCGCATGCCCCTCGGGCAGCGAACCGACGGCCGCCTCGTCCTCGGCGGAGAGCTCCCCCGCCGCCGGATTCTCCTCCGCCACCGAGGGGATGACCTTGGTGGTGTCGCTGCCGGCGGTCTGGTCGAGCTCGACCCGGATGTGCTCGGTGCGCACCTGCGGCTCCCCGCACTGGCTGCAGTAGTTGCTGCCCTCGGGATTGTTGTGTCCGCACTTGGTGCAGTAAGGCATTCGGGCGCCTCCCTGTCCGGGGGTGATTTTTCCACCCTGGTTGAGCAAGTCTAGGGGGTAGTCGGTGAGCGAGTGGGTATCACCCGCCCGCGATCACTCCCCCACGTGCTCGGCGTACGCGTCGGCGTCCATCAGGTCGGCGTACGCCTCCTCGCCGGCGACCTCGACCTCGAACAGCCAGCCGTCGCCGTAGGGGTCGGAGTTGATGGTCTCCGGGGAATCCACGACGGCCTCGTTGACCTGGTTGACCACCCCGCTGACCGGCGACATCACGTCCGAGACGCTCTTGGTGGACTCGAGTTCACCGACGGAGTCGTCGGCCGAGACCTCCTGGCCGACATCCGGCAGCTGGACGTAGACGATGTCCCCGAGCTGCTCGGTGGCGTACTCCGAGACGCCCACACGGACGGTCGTGCCGTTCCCCGGGCGGACCCACTCGTGCTCGGTGCTGTACTTCAGGTCCTCGGGAAACTCTGCCATGACTCTCCTTCGGGGGTCGGACCCTGGTCTGTTGGTCTGTGCCGCCGATCCGGTGCCGGTTCAGCGTGCGGGCTGAGCGTACTGGTGCGGTTGAGGCACGTGCAAGGAGCGCACCTGCAGCCGATCCTGTCGCTCGATGGTGATCTGGCCGCCGATCTGGGTGGAGGTGATCTCCGAGGCCAGGCCGCCGCGGAATCGGGCCGCCTCGTCGAGGGCGTTGGGCTCGCCGATCACCTTCAACTTCAGCGGCATGGTGACCGGTTGGCCGTCGATCTGCAGTGCGCCGGGGTTGCCGGTGATCGAGCTCGAGGCGACGAGTCGGATCCGGTCGTTGACCTCGATCACCTCGGCGCCGGCGTCCCGCATCTCCTCGATGGCGTCGAGGACCACCCCGACGGTCACCTTCTGATTCGGGTCGGTGATCGTGATCAGTACGCCGGGGCCCTCGGCGGGGGCGGTACCGGAGAGCACCTGGAGCGCGTCCAGCCGTCGCCGGGCCTCGTCGCGGGCGACGCGCTGGGAATCGGCGCCGGAGGTGAGGTCGCGGCGGGAGCGTTCCAGGTCGTTGACCTCGGCCTCCAGCCGTCGGGACTCCTGACCGAGCCCGTCGACCAGCTGCACCAGGTCGGCCCGCCGGGCGGTGGCGTAGGTGTCGTCGGTGCGCTGGGCACGGATCTGCATCACCACCGCCATCGCCACCACACAGCAGATCACCGCCACCACGAGCTGGCCGCGGCCCGGGCGCAGGAAGGCCCGGCCGAGCCGTGCCCAGCCCGAGGGCTCCGCGGTCGCCGCGCGCTTCGGCTGCTCGTCGACGGAGGACGTGTCCGCGGTCTCGGGCTGCTCGGGGGTCTCGTTCTCAGGCACGGAACAGCGCCCTTCGGATCGCGGCGGCGTTGGTGAAGATCCGGATGCCGAGGACCACCACCACGGCGGTCGACAGCTGCGAACCGACCCCGATCTGGTCACCGACCCACACGATCAGCGCGGCGATCAACACGTTCGAAACGAATGACACGGCGAACACCTTGTCGGTGAAGTTGCCCTCCAGATAGGCCCGCAGACCGCCGAACATCGCATCCATCGCGGCGACGATCGCGATCGGCAGATAGGGCTGCAGCACCGGCGGCAGGGTCGGCTGCAGGAAGACCCCGAGCCCGATGCCGACGGCCAGTCCGATGATGGGGATCACGGCATCCTCCTTGCCTCGCGGGTCCCGAAGCCGGGGTCGGCGGCCAGGGTCAGCTCCTTGGCCTGGGAGACCTCGAACCGCAGCTGGTAGTTCTGCTGCAGGCTGGTCCACAACCGTCCGCCCTGGCTCTCGGCGAACGCGGCGGGCAGCCGCCGGGGGTCGCCGATGGCCTCGACCCGGTAGGGCCGGGTGAGAGAGCGGTAGTCGACGGTGATCGCATCGCCGGCGGAGCGGATCGCTGTCCGGGTGGTGAGCCGGTGGCCGTTGATGGCGACCGCCTCGGCGCCCGCGGACCAGAGCCCGTTGGCGAGCTGTTGCAGGTCGCGATCGAGGACGCGGTTCAACCGGTCCTCGCGGGTGACCGGGGCGTCGTCGACGATCACGGTGACACCGGGGCCCCTGACCGGGGCATCGCCGGCGATCGGCGCCAGGTCATCGACCTGGGTCTGCAGCTGACGGGCCTGGGTGTCACCGGCGAGCGCGGTACGCCGTAGCTGGTCGTTGCCCGCGCGCAGCTCGACCAACCGGTTGCGCAGATCCTCCTGGCGCTGGTCCTCGGTCTTGATCCGGGCGATCAGCTGGGCGCGTTCGGCGGTCGCCACCGGTCGGGACCGGAAGGTCTGCACCGCCGCCAGGCTGAACAGGGTGCCGATCACCACGGCGACCGCGGCGAGCCGCAGGTGCGGGCGGTGGCGCTTCGGGACGGCGTCGGTGCGGCTCTCGGCGCGGCGTCGCTCCCGGTCGGCGACGATCGCATAGTCCGGGTCGACCGGTTGCCGCAGAATCTGGTTCAGCAGGTCCATGCTGGCGTCCGGGCGCGCGGACGGCGTCAGGTGCAGGCGTGGACTCACCGGGCAACCCTAACCGGAACCGGTGGGGTCCCGACGAATCCCCGAATCGGCGTACGCGGTGAGGAAGTCCTTGCCGACCCGGTCCCAGTCGAAGCGGTCCGCGGGGCGCGATCCGGGCCCGGTGAGCGACTCGGCGACCGCCCGGGCCAGCGCCTCGGGATCGCCGGTGGTGAAGGTGCGTCCCCCGGGTTCGTCGGCGAGCACTTCGGCGAAGGCCGGCAGATCGCTGGCCACCACGCGGGCCCCGGCCGCCAGGGCCTCGATCAGCACGATGCCGAAGCTCTCGCCGCTCGTGTTGGGCGCGATCAGCACATCGGTACGCCGCAGCAGCGCGGCCTTGGTCGCCTCATCGACGCGGCCGAACGGCCTGCTCTCGGGCGCGTTCGGGGCGTGTCCGGGGCCGATCAGCTGCAGTTCGAACACACCGATCCGGCGGCGCAGTTCGGGCAGCGCCGCCAGCAGCACGGGCAGTCCCTTGCGTGGTTCGTCGAGGCGGCCGAGAAAGGTGAGCCGGGGCCGGTCACCGGGGACCCGCTGACCCGCGTAGTGACCGGTGTCGATCGCGTTCGGCACGATCCGCGGATCCAGGCCCCAGTGTGCCCGGGCGGTCGCGGCGGCCGCGCTCGAGGGCGCGGTCGCCACCCGGATCCGGCGGTGCAGCGGGGTGAGCAGCCGCCCGGCCGCGCGGGCCACCGCGGCCTGTCGGGTGGCCTGGTCCACGGCGGCGTGGCAGGTCGCGACGACCGGTGTTGGACCGGCCAGGGCGAGGGCCCAGCCGGCGGCCGAGGGGGTGAAGGGCTCGTGCAGATGCAACACCTGGGGGCGGAACTCGGCGAGCCAGCGGCGTACCCGCCGTGCCGTGAGTCCGCCACCCGCGATCCGGGCGGTCGATCCGTTCCACCGCACCGGAACCGCGGCACCGGTGACCCGGACCCAGGGCTGTGGCGCCGACCGGCCGGGCGCCAGCACCGATACCTGGTGACCCCGCTCCTGCAGCCAGTCGGCCAGGCCGAGCACCTGCTGCTGCACCCCGCCGGGTACGTCGAGGGAGTAGGGGCAGACCAGGCCGATCCGCATCAACGTGCGGGGCCCCGCGCCGGGAGGTCGAAGAAGGGTTGCATCATGTGCCAGTCCTGCGGATAGGCGCGGATCCCGGTGACGAACTGATCGGCGAGGTCCTGGGTCATCGCGACCAGGCCCTCGCGGCCGGGGCGATGCTCGATCTCGGTGAGTTCGAGCACGATGCCCCCGGGCACGTAATGGGTGACCGCACCGAACAGCGCCGCGCCGGTCGTGCGGGCGATCATCGCGGGCCCGGCCGGCATCCGGACGGTGTTGCCGGCCCAGTCGACCTCGATGCCGGCGCGGGTGAAGTCGCGTTCGGCCAGCAGGCACACCACCCGGCCCTCGCCGATCGCCCGGGTCAGCCGGCGCAGCGCCCCGGTGTCGTCGTGGGCGAGCACCTCCATGCCCAGGTGGGCCCGGATTCTCTTGTAGGCTTCGAATTCCCGCGCACCGAGATTCTCGGCGACGGTGCTCACCGGCAGTCCGGTGGAGCAGGCCCAGGCGCCGGCCAGGTCCCAGTTGGCCAGGTGTGCCAGGGCGACCACCGCGCCGCGGTCGGCATGGGCGGCGCGCAACCGGTCCTCCCCGAGCACGGTGACGCTGCCGATGATCCGCTCGCGGCTCCAGCGCTGCAGGGCCAGCACCTCGACGAAGTTGCGGAGCCAGGAGGCGATCCCGGCGCGCACCAGGGCCCGGCTCGGCGGCCGGCCCAGGGTGCGGGTCAGGTTCTCCCGGTAGGTCCGCAGATGGGACCAGTCCAGCCGCTCCGCCGGGTACGCCGCCGCGGCTGCGACGCGGTCGATGGCGCGCGCGGACAGGTGTGGCGCGATGGCCTGCCCACGTTGGAAGATCTGGCGGTTGGCCGCATCCCGGAACCGGGTCCAGCGGGTGCTCACAGGCGTGCCCGGGAGCGCTGCCGCCAGCCGCGCCCGATCCGCCGCGGTTCACCCGGTCCGACCAGTTGCCGGCGCACCTCTCGCATCCGGCGTACCACCGTGAGCAGGCCGCCGGCGGCGAGCGCGACCAGCATCACTTCCAGGGCATGGGGTACGCCGAGGCCGGCGAGCAGGGTGCCCAGGACCAGCAGTGCGACCCGGTCGGCCCGGGTCAGCGGCCCGGCGTCGGCGTGGCAATCCACGGCCTCGGCGCGGGCCTTCACATAGGAGGTCGCCTGGGCGGTGACCAGTCCCAGCAGGGCGGCCGCCAGCCAGCCCCACCAGGCGTGCGAAAGCAGCAGATACACCGCGATCCCGCCGAACAGGGCGGCATCGGAGAACCGGTCGAGGGTGGAGTCCAGGAAGCTGCCCCAGCGCGACGGCCGACCCACCTCGCGGGCCATGTGGCCGTCGATCATGTCGGTGCAGGAGAACACCGCCACCAGCACCGCTCCCTGCCAGAGCCAGCCCAGCGGGAAGCAGACCAGCGCGACCACCGCGACCGAGACGGTGCCGAACCAGGTCACCGCATCGGGGCCGACACCGGCCCGCAGCAGCGCCCTGGCCAGCGGCTTCATCACCACCGCCTGCACTCCGCGAAACCGTTCCAGCACAGCGATTCCTCTAGTCGCCCGCGTTGGCGTCCCAGGCGGCGACCAGCAGCTGTCGGGTGTCCTCGAGCAGCTGGGGGACGGCCTTGGTGTGGCCGATGACCGGCAGGAAGTTCATGTCGCCCACCCAGCGCGGCACGATGTGCTGGTGCAGATGGGCAGCGATCCCGGCACCGGCGACCTGCCCCTGATTGATCCCCAGGTTGAAACCGGCCGGTTTCGACACCGCCCGGATCACCCGCATCGCCTGCCGGGTGAGCACCGCGACCTCGACGGCCTCCTCGGGGGTCAGGTCGGTGTAGTCGGCGACGTGCCGGTAGGGGCAGACCAGCAGATGCCCCGGCGAGTAGGGATACAGGTTCATCACCACGTAGGCCGCGCTGCCGCGGCGTACCATCAGCGACTCGGCGTCGTCCTGATGGGGCGCGCGGCAGAACGGGCACTCCGGTTCGGAGGAATCCCGTGGCTTGTTCTCGCCGCCGATGTAGACCATCCGGTGCGGGGTCCAGAGTCGCTCGAACGAGTCGGGCACCCGGGCGAAGCCCTCCGGGTCCTCGACCTGGATCGGCTCTTTCTCTTCGGTCATGGGGATTCCCGGTCCTCAGACCTGGGCGCGGTCGGCGATCGCGGCGGTGATCTCGGTGATCGCGTCGGCGATCGGCACCCCGTTCTTCTGGCTGCCGTCGCGGTAGCGGAAGGACACCGCACCGGCGTCCCGGTCCTCGCCGCCGGCGATCAGCACATAGGGCACCTTCTGCTTGCTGGCGGTGCGGATCTTCTTGCCGAAGCGGTCGTCGGAGGTGTCCACCTCGACCCGCACCCCGGCCTTCCGCAGCTGGTCGGCGACGTCGAACAGGTAGTCGTTGAACTCGTCGGCGACCGGGATCGCGACCACCTGCACCGGTGACAACCAGACCGGGAACGCGCCGGCGTAGTGCTCGACCAGCACGCCGATGAACCGCTCGATGGAGCCGAACTTCGCCGAGTGGATCATCACCGGCGTCTGCCGGGAGCCGTCGGCCGCGGTGTACTCCAGGCCGAACCGCTTGGCCATGTTGAAGTCGTACTGGATGGTCGACATCTGCCAGGTCCGGCCGATCGCATCTCGCGCCTGCACGGAGATCTTGGGGCCGTAGTAGGCGGCGCCGCCGGGGTCGGCGACCAGCTCCAGGCCCGTCTCCTCGGCAGCCTGCTGCAGCACCTCGGTGGCGGTGCTCCACTCCTCGTCGCTGCCGATGAACTTGTCCTTCTTCGCGTCGTCGCGGGTGGACAGCTCCAGATAGAAGTCGTCCAGGCCGAAGTCGCGGAGCAGCCCGAGCACGAAGTTCAGCAGGTGCTTGATCTCCGCCGGTGCCTGTTCACCGGTGACGTAGGAGTGCGAGTCGTCCTGGGTGATCGAGCGGACCCTGGTCAGGCCCTGCAGCACACCGGACTTCTCGTTGCGGTAGACGGTGCCGAACTCGAAGAACCGCAGCGGCAGTTCACGATACGAGCGGCCCCGGGAGCGGAAGATCTCGTTGTGCATCGGGCAGTTCATCGCCTTCAGCCGATAGAGCTGCCCGTCGTCGTCGATCGGCGGGAACATGCCCTCGGCGAAGTAGGGCAGGTGCCCGGAGGTGTAGAACAGGTCCTCCTTGGCGATGTGCGGCGTGCCGACGTAGCTGAAGCCCTCCTCCAGGTGCCGCCGCCGGACGTAGTCCTCCATCTCGCGCTTGATCACGCCACCGTTGGGGTGGAAGACCGGCAACCCGGGGCCGATGTTCTCGGGGAAGGAATAGAGGTCCAGCTCGACGCCGAGCTTGCGGTGATCGCGCCGGGCGGCCTCCTCGAGCCGGTGCTGGTAGGCCTGCAGGTCCTCCTTGGTCGCCCAGGCGGTGCCGTAGAGCCGTTGCAGCTGCGGGTTCTGCTGATCCCCTCGCCAGTACGCCGCGGAGGTGCGGGTGAGCGCGAAGGCGGCCTTGTTGATGTAGCCGGTGTGCGGGACGTGCGGGCCCCGGCACAGGTCTCCCCAGGCCCGGTCGCCGTTGCGGCGTACGTTGTCGTAGATCGTCAGCTCGCCGGCGCCGACCTCGACCGCGGACCCGTCGTCGTCGGAGGCGTTGCCCTTGAGCTGGACCAGTTCGAGCTTGAACGGCTCGTCGGCGAGTTCGGCGACCGCCTCCTCGTCGCTGACCGCGCGGCGGACGAAGCGCTGCTTCTCCCCGATGATCGAGACCATCTTCTTCTGCACGGCCTTGAGGTCGTCCGGGGTGAGCGGTTCCTCGAGCAGGAAGTCGTAGTAGAAACCGTCGGTGATCGGCGGGCCGATGCCGAGCTTCGCGTCGGCGTGCAGGTCCTGCATGGCCTGGGCGGCGACGTGGGCGGCCGAGTGGCGCAGGATGGACAGGCCCTCCTCGGAGTCGATGCCGACCGGCTCGACGGCGTCACCCTCGGTGAGCGGGTGGGCCAGGTCACGGGTGGTGCCGTTGACCCGCATCGCGACGATGCTGCGGTCCTCACCGAAGAGATCGAGCCCGGTAGTGCCCGTATCCACCTGTCGCTGGTTCTCGGAGCCGACGAGGTCGATGGTGATGGACACGTTTCCCTTCCCGGCCCCACCGGGTGCGGGGCGCGGCGTCCATTCTGCCAGCAGCGCCGGGCTCACGCCGCCATATACGCCCGCCGGGCCAACCACCACTTCATCAACAGGTAGCGCAGCACGCCGCCGACGGCGGTGCCCAGGACGATCATCGGCAGTTGCCAGGCGGTGCCGAAGCCCTCGACGCAGTTGGTGAGCACGGTGCTCAGCGCCAGCCCGATCAGCGTCGTCGCGAAGGCGACGACCGAATCCAGCCCGGCGCCGCGGGCCCGGCGTACCCCGTAGGTGACGCGGCGGTGCACCAGGTTGGTGATCACCGTGGAGACCGCGAACGCGGCGAGGTTGGCGGCGGTGGTGGAGAGGGTCAGCTGGGCCAGCGCGAACAGCGCGACCTGCAGGGCGGTACCACTGGTGCCGACGGCCACGAACCGCAGCGCGGCCCCCAGCTCGGCCTGGCTGAGCGGGAGGGCGTGGGTTGCGGCGCGCGTGGTCATGACAGGACTCTCGCGTCACCGTCGGTGAAACTCGTGGGTGCTCGCTGTGCGTTCCCTATGAGGCCCGGATCACACGCCCCGAGGGAACCCGCCGGTTGAGCGCGTCCCCCCGCCGGTTGAGCGAGCGAAGTACGAGCGAGTCCCCCCGCCGGTTGAGCGAGCGAGGTACGAGCGAGTCGAAACCAAGGGGCGCCCCGCGATTGACAGCCCACGTGTGACTTCTCGCCCAGCGGTCCCGCCTGCCATGATCGATCCATGCGCTGGGCTGCATTGGGGATCGGGTCGTTGCTGCTCTGCGCATGCGCCCCGACGGTGAACGTCAACCTGCCGGCCCCGGCAGGCACACCGATCAGCACCTCCCCGCCGAGCCGGTCGCCCGAGTCATCACCGACACCGACCGGTGCGCCAACCACGACTCCCCCACCCACCGCGGCACCCACCACCGAGCAAGTTCGACCGGCCGGTCCGCAGACGCTGCGTCTCAGCTATGGACAGACCGCGCGGTTGCGCTACTTCGATGTCACCGCACTGCGCCAGGAGTTCGGCAAGGACCAGATCTCGATCGGCTGGAAGGTCCGGGTCTGCTACGCCGCCCCACACCCGGAGGCCGGCAGTGACGGGCGAACCCGGGTCAGCAACAATCCGTGGTCGGTACGCGTCCGCGACGGCGAGGGCGGTGGTCAGGCGAAGACGGTGCCGATCAGCAGTCTCCCCCGCGATGCCGGCTGGGTACCGGAGTTCCGTGAGACCCGGTTGGCTCTCGGCGAGTGCCAGGAGGGCTGGTTGCCGGTGAAGCACGAGAATCCGGATCTGCAGTGGAACGGGCTGACCTACGCACCCGCCGACTTCGGAGATCGGATCACCTGGAGTTGATCAGCCCCAGGCGGCCGCGAACCGGGTGCGCAGATCGTGCAGTCGCTCGACCGGCTCGTTCGCGTACACCAGCCGCAGATACTTCTCCCCCGACGGTCCCCAGCCGTCCATAGGTGTTGCCGCGATCCGCCCGCGAGCGAACAGCAGCTCCGCCGCCTCTCCCGGCGCCATGCCGAGTTGCGCGGTGTCGATGAGCACCGACCAGCCGCCGTCCGGCGGAATCACCGGATAGTCAGTGAGTTGCTGCACGATCAGGTCTCTCCGGGCGCGCCAGGTGTCGACCGCACGTCGCACATCCTCGTCGGCGTCAGGGGCCCTGAGTGCCGCGGCGACCGCTTCCTGGGCGAGCCCGACCTGGCAGACGACATTGCTGAGGCCGACCAGATTGATGTCCGCGATGATCTCGGCGGGGCCGACGACCCAGCCGACGCGCCAACCGATCATCCGGAGCTCCTTGGACGCCGCGCCGACGGTGATGGTCCGCTCGGTCAGTCCGGCCACCCGAGCAGGATGGAGGCGTTCCCCGTCATCGAAGCGGATCCGTTCCATCGCGGCGTCGTCGATCAACCAGGCGCGGTGCCCCTCGAGTGCACCGGCCAAGGCCTCCCAGTGTGCGCGGCCCAGCACCGATCCGGTCGGCATCGCCGGCGACATCATCAGCACCGCCGCGGTACGGTCGGTGATCGCGGCAGCGAGCTCCTCGGGGTCGACCGTCCACCCGGATGACCCCGCGACGAGCGGCACGAACCGCGGTACGCCGCCGGCGATCCGGATGCGGTTGACCAAGCCGGCATAGATCGGATCGACGAGCACCACCTCGTCCCCGGGTTCGACGACCGCGAGCAGGGTGTTCAGGATCCCGTTGAGTCCGCCGGCGGTGATGAGTGACTCCCGGTACGGGTCGTACTCGTGGCCTGCGCACCTGCTGACGTGTGCGGCGGCGGCTTCCCGCAGTGCGACGGATCCCTGGAAGGGGAGGTAGCTGTTCGCCGAGTCCTCGTCGACAGCGACACGGGTACGCTCGAGAGCGACGGCCGGCGGCCGCAGGTCGGTGTCGAGATTCTCCAACCTGAGCAAGGAAGCGTCGCGTTCTCGATCCGCACGGTCCCCCATCTCGTCGACGCCGATTCCCGGGATGTGCTGCAGACGCGTGACTGGCATGGCTCCCTCTTCCGTAGTCGTTCTGTTTACAGAACGATAAGCTGTTGCCATGCCTAGACGTCAAGACCCCGACGGTTTTCCGGGCCTCTCGATGGCCATCGGGAACCGGGTGAAGCAGTTGCGGACCCGACACGGGGTCTCACTGTCCGCACTGGCGGCGGCTACCCGGCTCGGCAAGGGCACCCTCTCGGAGTTGGAGCGCGGGCGGCGCAATCCGACCCTTGACACACTGTTCGCGATCGCGACCACCCTGTCGGTCCCACTGAGCGAACTGCTGGTGACCGACGGCGAGACAACTGGCGGTCAACGGGCGCAGGGGCAGAGCGTGCAGGCCGAGCTGATTGGGCGGTGGACCGATCCTGGCCAAGTGGTCGAGGTCTATCGGATGACGATCAGCGCGGGGCGGCGGGATTCCAAAGCGCACACTCAGGGCGTGCTCGAAACCGTGACGGTGATCAGCGGAGAGGTACGGGTGGGCGCGACCGGCGACCCGGCCCACCTCGGGACCGGACAGAGTCACACCTTCGCCGGTGATCAACCCCACCACTACAAGGGGATTGCCGACCACAGCAGCACGGTCCTCGTGATGCGTTACCCCACCTGAGACTCACGCCCTCGCGCAGCCAGGGCGTCAGCGCGCGAGGGACTCCTCCCCCCCGGGCCGCGGTCACGGCCTCCTGGACACGCCGCCGCTCGTCCGCACCGTAGGTCTCCCTGGTGACCACGATGGCCGTCAGGCCGATGAGCGCGGCCGCCAGGTAGAGCAGGGCCGCTCCGGGCCAACCCATCACACCCACCAGGGCGGCAGCCAGGAAGGGAGCGAACCCTCCGATGGTGGCCGCCAGCTGATACCCGAGCGACGCTCCCGAGGTCCGCGTGGCGGTCTTGAACTGTTCGGTGAGCAGGGATCCCTGGACCCCGGTCAGGGTGGCGTGGATGACGCCGATACCGATGATGAACACCGCGGCGATGAGCACGGGCAGACCGGTGTTGACCAGCAGATACATCGGGAACGCGAAGAGCACGGCCGCAATGCACCCGGCGATATAGAGGGGCCGCCGGCCCACCCGGTCGGTCAAGGTACCGGCGATGAACGTGACGAAGATCGCCAGGATGCTGGCGGCGGTGATGGCCCCGAGCGCGAGCGGGCGCGCCTCCGGATTGTTCTTGGATACATACGAGAGCAGGTAGGTGGCCGTCGAGTAGTAGGCGAACGATTCCACCACCCGCAACCCGATGACCTTGAGGATGCTGCGCCAGTCCTTACGGAGGGTTGCCAGCAGCGGGTTCCGTTCGGTCCGGCCCTGGGCGACCGCCTCGGTGAACTCCGGAGACTCCGACAGCCGACTGCGCACGATCAGGCCCACGATCACCAGTATCGCGCTCACCAGGAACGGCACTCGCCACTTCAGGTCACCCTCGAGGTTGGACGAGACCAGGAACATCGCGCTGGCCAGTGCGATGCCGACCGGGTTCCCCGACTGCGGAATGGCGGCGAACATGCCGCGCCGGTTCCACGGTGCGTGCTCGTACGCCATCGTCACCGCACCACCCCATTCGGCACCGAACGCCAATCCCTGGATGATCCGAACGGTCACCAGCAGAAGCGGCGCCACCACGCCCGCCGTGGCGTACGTGGGTAACAATCCGATGAGGAAGGTCGCGAAACCCATGACCAGCATGGCGCCGACGAGGACCGGTTTCCGTCCGAATCTGTCGCCGAGGTATCCACCGAGGGCACCACCGACCGGGCGCATGACGAAACCCACCGCCAGCGTGGCGAATGCCAGCAGTGTGCCGACGAACGGATCGCCTTTGGGGAAGAAGACCGCGCCGAAGTACAGCGCGGCCGCCGTTCCGTAGGAGATGAAGTCGTAGTTCTCGATACTGGTGCCGAACGCGGCGGCGACCGCTGTCTTGACGCGGTCCTTGGATCCCAGCGGTGCAGATCGTGCGTGATGTTCAGGTGCGGTGGACATCGGATCTCCTTTGATCGGTCCGGTTTTCGGGTCAATCCCCCCGGTTGGGAAGCAGATCGTCGAATGCGTTGAGTTTCGTCACTCGGCGGCGGGTGTCCTCGTCGTCGTCGAAGGTGGCGTTGAGGAAGTTGGCGACGATCTCCGGGATGAACGCCCGGGGTGCGAGCCACGCTCCGAGCGCGATCGCGTTCGCGTCGTCGTGTTCGACCGCCTGATGGGCGGAGTACGGCTCATTCGCCAGCCCACAACGGATTCCGGGGATCTTGTTCGCGGCCATGATGGCGCCCGCCCCCGTACCGCAGACCAGGATCGCCCGATCGGCCTGCCCATCGAGGACCGGCTGGCAGGTGGCCATGGTGATGTCGGGGAAGTCGACGGGGGTCGTGTCGGAGGTGCCACAGTCCAGCACCTCGTGTCCCAGTTCGGAGACGGCCCGCATCACCGCCGCCTTGGCCGGAAAACCTGCGTGATCAGCTCCGATCGCCACTCGCATCGTTCGCCCCTTTCTCGTGCACCGGTTCAAATCCCTCCGCGGGTTGGGAAGCTTCGGGTCCCACTCGTGCGCGAAAGCGGGCGGGTACGCGGATCGAGTCCGCCGTCCCGCCGCCCAGCAGCGCGATCAGAGCCGTCACCCCCGATCGGCCGATCGCCGTGGCGTCGTTGACGATTGCCGAGATCGGCGGGGTCGTGAACTCGAACCACGGTGAGTCGTCGAAGGAGACGAGATCCAATCCACCGGCCCGTGGCTGGGATTGCTGCAGGGCCTGCAGGATGCCGAGGGTCATCAGGCCGTCGGCCGACAAGAAGGCGTCGGGGGCACCCTGGGTGAGGATCCGGTGTGCTGCCGCGACGCCACTATGGACTCGGAAGTCGCCCTCCGCCAGCAGCGTCTCGTCGACCTCGAGGCCCGCTGCGGTCATGCTCTGCCGGAAGGCGGCCAGTCGTTCGGTGCCGGTGGTCACACTCACCGGACCGCCGACGTAGGCAATCGATCGTCGTCCGCGCTGGGCCAGCCAGTTCACGGCCTGCTGTATGCCAGTTGCGTTGTCCACCGTGATGGACGGCACGTCCAGCCCAGGAATCTCTCTGTCCAGGAAGACCAGCGGAAATCTCTCGGCCACCAGCGAAGCGAATGGCCCGGCATCGCGCCCGGTCGGGGTGATCATCAGCCCGTCGATTCGCTGCGTCGCGAAGGTTTTGAGGTGCGCCCGTTCATTGGCGGGGTCTTCATCAGAGTTGGCGAGCAGGAGCGCATAGCCGTGCTCCTGGGCAGCGGTTGCCGCGGCGTGTGCGAGTTCGGCGAAGAAGGGGTTGCTGACATCCGAAACCACAAGTCCCAGCACTCGCGTCCGGGTCGAACGCAATGCTCGGGCCGGACCGTGAGCGACGTAGCCAAGCTCTTCGGCGGCGTCCAGCACGCGGCGACGAGCCTGACTGGAGGTGCCACCACGGTCGTTCAGCACGCGGGATGCGGTCCCCAGACCGACACCCGCGCGGGCTGCCACTTCCTTGATGGTCGCCACGTCACCTCCATTGGAAACGTTTCCAATAGTGTGACCTATCTCACCCGGCCTGGCAAGAGGCGACATGGCGGACATTCACGAACAAACAACAAGACCGGCTGCTGATCGGGATTCTCGATCAGCAGCCGGTCTGAACTGGTGGGCGGTACTGGACTCGAACCAGCGACCTCTTCGGTGTGAACGAAACGCGCTACCAACTGCGCCAACCGCCCGTGCGAGGAACGACTATAGCCGAGACCCCGCGGCTTTGTCGCATCCGAACCGCGGGTGCCGCCTCAGGGCGACCGGCTACTGCGGGTCGAGGTTCTGCGCCATCCTGGTCCGGAACAGCTCCTGCAGCTGCCGGGTGTATCGGCCCGGCGCCTCCCACTCGGTCTGATCCCACCGCGAGACGCCCTGCACGTCGCGGGAGGAGGAGGTGAGGAAGACCTCGTCGGCACTCTTGGCGGTGGTCAGATCGAGGTCCCGTTCCACCATCGCGAGCCCGGCCTCCAGGCCCCATTCGATGGTCAGTGCGCGGGTGATGCCGGCCAGCGGTGCGGCGCTCAGCGGCGGGGTGATGACCTCGTCTTCGAACACGCAGAAGATGTTGCTTCCCGTGCCCTCACACAGATTTCCGTCGCTGTTGACGAAGATGCCCTCGGTCGCCTCGTGCTCTGCGGCATACGCCAGGCCGAGGACGTTCTCGCCGTAGGAGGTCGACTTGACCCCAGCCAGCGCACCCTCGACGTTCCGCGTCCAGGGGGTGGTCACGATGCTCGTCGTGGGCGGCAGCTCCGGGGCCGGGCGGACCGCGACCACCAGGGTCGGCGGACCGTACGCCGCCCCGGAGCCGAGCGGGCCGCGACCGCCGGTGTAGGTGATCCGGAACAGCCCGAGCGGGTGGTCGAAGCCCTCCAGGACCGCGTCCATGCCTTCGGTCACGTACGCCAGGTCGGGTGCCGGGAGTCCCATCGCCTTGGCGGAGCGCTGCAACCGCGCCAGGTGCCTGCTCGGGGTGAACGCCTTGCCGTCGATCGCCTTGAACGCCTCGAAGACACCGTCACCCACCACGAGCCCGTGATCGGTCGCGGACACCGTCGCGGCATCCGGTTGGGCGTACAGCTCGCCGTCGACCCAGACGCGGAGATCATCAGTCTGCTCAGCCATGGCTTCAGTCTGCCACCGCAGCGCCCTCCTCGGGACGGTCCCGGCGCAAGCGGTCGCGGTCCGGCTCGTCGCGGAGGCCTGCGAGCCCCCAGCGCACCGTCCCGGTCGCCACCCGCCCCGCGGCGCGCCCCCAGCCGGTCGTTGCGCTGAGCCGGAGCTGCCGGCGGGCCCAGACCGGCAGCACCGCCGCCCCGCCGGCGGCGATCAGCGCATATCCGGGGCGGGCGATCCCGGGCAGCGGCGGTTCGGTGAGCAGGAACTCGGCCGCGTCCCGGGCCGCGTCGGTGACCTCGAGCTCGGGCCGGTAGTCGTGCAGCGCGTCCAGCAGTCCGGCCCAGTCGGTCGGCATCGGGTCCGCGCCGAGACGATCCGCCAGGGTGCCGGCCTGCGCGACATATCGGTCCCGCTCGGCCGGGCCCAGCGGCTGGCGGCCATAGCGATCATGGCTGCGCAGGAAGGCGTACGCCTCGGCGATCGCGACCCAGCGCAACAGATCGGGGTCGTCGGCCCGGTACGCGCGGCCGCGCTCGTCGCGACCACGCACCCGCTGATGCACCCGGCGTACCGTCTCGATGGACCGTTCGGCCGTCTCGACCGTGCCGAAGGTGGTGGCCGCGATGTAGTCGCTGGTGCGTTGCAGTCGACCCCACGGATCCGAGCGATAGCCGCTGTGCCCCGCGACACCCGCCATCGCCAGTGGATGCAGGGACTGCAGCAGCAGCGCCGCGATCCCACCGCAATACATCGAGGCGTCATCGTGCACCCGCCAGATCGGGTCCGTCGGCGCGAACCAGCGCTCCCCCGGCGTACCCCAGATCTCGGCGGCCCGGGTGGTGGCGTCGGTCCCGGCGACCTTCGAACGCAGCAACTGCCCCAGTCCTCGCTGCAGCGGATTGGTCATCTCTCGATGCTACGCGCGGACTCGATACGCGGAACTCGTCTGCCCTGAAATTTGAGGGGTCTATCGCCCGCAATTTCGTCCTGGCTTAGAAATCTGCCATTTCCGGCCCTGTTTTATTGGGTCTTCCAACTGCCCGAGAAGGTCCCTGACACTTGGGTAGGAAGTCGATTTCTGCCTGCCTCGGAACAGCCGGAGCGGGCCACGCCTGAAGGAGAATGAGATGAAGAAGCCCCTCAAGCTCACGTCCCTGATCGCCGCCGGCGCAGTCATTGGTGTCGTGGGTATCTTCCCGGCAACCATCACCGCCGCCGAGGCCGCCCCGCCGCCCGGCAAGGGCAACTCCGCCGCCACCACCACGCTGCCGGTGAGCGGTACCACCAACAACGGTGGCAGCTTCGCCGGCTCGCTGTCCGGCCTCACCTCGCAGGTCGTCAACGGTGTCGTCCAGTTGACCGGTTCGCTCACCGGTACGGTGACCAACCCCGACGGCAGCACCCAGCAGGTCACTCAGAACTTCAGCGCTCCGGTGACCAGCATGGCCGCCACGCAGGGGTGCCAGGTGCTGAACCTGGATCTCGGTCCGCTGAACCTGAACCTGCTCGGCCTGGTGGTCGATCTGGCTCCGGTGAGCCTCGACATCACCGCCGTACCGGGTGCCGGCAATCTGCTCGGCAACCTGGTCTGCGCCATCGCCGGTCTGCTCGACGGCGGCGGCCCGCTCAACGGGATCAGCGCTCTGCTGAACCGTCTGCTCTCGGCGTTGGGCCTCGGTCTCTGATCGAGCACTCCTGACACTCTGGGTCCGGTGCCGGGTCGCCCTTCGGGGCGACCCGGCACTTTTCTGTAAGGGCGTCAGGTCCTGGAGATCGCCGCGAGCTGCTCGGCGAGCGCGAACACCCGATCGTCACCGGCCGGCGGACCGTCGACGAACTCCGCGACCGCGGTCACCGTGGTGGCGCCCGCAGCTCCCAATGCAGCAAGGCGATCCCGCAGCTCGTCGGTGCTGGTCCCGCCGGGAACGGGCAGGATGGCGACGATCTCGGGGTCTCCTTGGCGGCCGGCCTCGGCCCGGGCGGCCCGAACGGTTTCGACCGCGTCCCGCATCCGATCCAGATCCGGTACGCCGGCGGGCGCGACATCGTCGAGGATCGCGCCCGCGCTGAGCTCCCCAGCCAGCGCGAGGGTCTTGGGACCACGGCCGCCGATCAGCAGGTCGGGGAATGCCTCCGGTGGCCAGCGCAACCTCACCTCGTCCAGCGCGACGTAGCGCCCGGCGTACGTCACCGTCTCCCCGGCGAGCAGCGCGCTGATGGTGGCCGTGTGTTCCCGGAGCAGGGTCAGCGGTGACCCGACCGCGACCCCCGCCTGCTTCATCCAGTCGCGTACGCCGTGCCCGAGACCCGGGCGGAACCGGCCGGGGAACATCCGCGCCAGGGTGGCGATCTCCATCGCGGTGAGGGTCGGTGCGCGCAGCGGTACCGGCAGCAGCCCGATGCCGACCTTGATCCTGTCGGTCACGGCCAGGGCGGCCGCTGCCGGTCCGAGGCCGCTGCTGGCGAAGCAGTCCTCCCAGAACCACAGTTCGTCGATGCCGCCGGACTCGGCGGTCTGCGCGACGCGGATGATCTGCTCGGGCGGGAGATCCGGTGGGGCGACGAGGGCGAGACTGGGCAGGTCAGGGGTGCGCATGACTCACCCTCTCAAGCGCGCGCCGGTCCATCAAGGCGGATTTCCCCGGTGGATCGACAAGGACGAGGGATCGGGCAGCACTCGACATGCTGATCAGCGTCTCCCACGGCGTGGCCGTGGACAAGCGGCTGTGGCGCGACATGTCTCTGCGCCCAGCGCTTCCGGGGTGGAATGATCTATTGGTCGCCGGGTGTGGGTAGCTGGCCGGTGCGGGCCGCATCTTGGACTACTACACTCCACAATCACCGGAAAACGGGACGATTCGGCTACCCGACATCCAACGAGTCGTGCACAGAACTTCCCGTGGGGTCCGATCATTTGGGACTCGGTCACCGGAACGAGAGGATGACATGCCCGTTCAGGTCTCCTACGACTACCACCAACTCCTGTTTCGTCGTGAGCATCCCACAGGAGCCGCGAACCTCGCCGAGTTGCCGAGAAAGCCGTGGTTCGTCGAGTAGGCAGCGCTTGCCAGCAACGAACCCGGTGACGACTCGGTGGCCTGGGCCCGCGTGCAGCTGCCCGAAGACTCCGGCGAGGTCACCATCCTCGTCGAGGATTTCGACTCTGACTCGTATTGGGCGGCTGCCGAACGGGATGCGGGTGTGCTCGAACTGTTCGATCCGCTAGGCGCCTCGGCCCTCGACGGGACGGGATGGCAGCAGGTGTACGTGCCAGAGAAGCCCGGTGAACACGTCGTGCGCTTCCGGATGGACGAGGATCCCGACCCGAACATTCAGGGCTTCTGGTGGTGGACTGTTAAGTCCATAAAGACACGTCCCCAAGGAGACAACTGGTGGTTTGGAAACGAGGATGAACTACCATGGGGTGCGAGCGAGCATGGGTGGACGCCGTATGGATAGAACCGGTGGCCCAGGGGCCCCAGCTGCAGGGACTGGGACAGTCCACGTTGCGAAGCATGATGGTGACGAACTGTGGCATGCCTCATGGCAAAACGGCCCCTTCTGGGACTCTCTTAGCGGAGATAAGGACGAGGTCCTACGTTGGGCATTCAATCGTCCAGCTGCGCAATGGCAGCTTCACCAGACACCAGACCCATTCCTTCGTATATACCAGCATCCGCCGAAATCATGGGACTAATTCGGGAGCCCATAGAATTGTTGAATCTGATCTAACCCTGGCCGCAACTTGGGGTTTAGCCTTAATCAGAGCGCAAGTGGGTGGCACTCGCGCGAGCGGGTTGGCCGATGCCGATTAGGGCACACGCGCAGGCGAAGGTCCGCAAGGTCCTCCGTCAGGTCGAATCTGGGCACGTGGCCGGCCGTTTGGCAACAGCGGGTGATGCGGCGATGGCGTCGCTGGATTCGGGGCTACCGGGTCGGGCTCCAAGCACGGTGGACAACGGTGATTGCAGAAGCGCTCGGCGAGCTCGGCTGGGTCCAGCATGCAACGGATCTTGTCGTTGCTGCGCCACATTTGCGACGGCGATGGCGCGGGGGCTGGTTTATCGCAATGGTCGCCGAACCGTGCGAGGAGCCTGATCCGGGTTATCGGGTCAGGCTCCGCCAATGTCCGCCGATCCTTCCGGTCGGTGGTTGATCAGGTCGACGGCATGACCGGTTCTGGGTGGACACCGAAGGAGCTTCGTCACTCGTTCGTGTCGCTTCTTTCCGAGGTTAAGGGTTGCGGTCGAGGAGATCCCGCACCTGGTTGGGCACGCGACGAGCCGCACCACCGAGAAAGTTCACCTGCGCGAACTTCGTCCGGTGCTGCGTCTTGGCGCGGACGGGATGAATCCCTGTTCCGGACGTCCGATCCGCCACGCTCTGATCGCGTTGTGTAGCAGATTGTGAGCAGCGCCTCGGCTGCCATACGAGAGGTAACGGTGAACCCAGTCTAACTATGGGTAGTGCTGGTGGGCGGTACCAGATTTGAACTGATGACCTCTTCCGTGTCAGGGAAGCGCGCTACCAACTGCGCCAACCGCCCGAGGTGGGTACGGGATTTGAACCCGTGTACACGGATTTGCAGTCCGTTGCCTCGCCTCTCGGCCAACCCACCCTGGTGTGGGGATGCACCCCCGCACGTTCGAAGGGGTGGAGACCCCACGCTCCGAGCGGACGACGGGATTCGAACCCGCGACCCTCACCTTGGCAAGGTGATGCTCTACCAGCTGAGCCACGTCCGCACGCCCTTGCTCCGGATTCTCACCCGTTTCAAGCGCGAGGAAAATCATAGCCGACTTCCCCACCCCACGCAAAACGACATTCGTGTGGTCCGGGGGTACCTCTCGACACGGCCGCGAGCGGCCTACTCGAGGTGCGTGGCTGGCGGCCGCAAGCGGCCTACTCGAGGTGCGTGGCTCAGGTTCCCAGGTACGCCGCCAGGTGCTGACCGGTGAGCGTCTTCCGCTTCGCCGAGACGAGCTGCTGCGGCGTACCTTCGAAGACCACCCGACCGCCGTCGTGACCCGCACCCGGGCCCAGGTCGATGATCCAGTCGGCATGCGCCATCACGGCCTGGTGGTGCTCGATCACGATCACCGACTTCCCCGAATCGACGAGGCGATCCAGCAGCCCGAGCAACTGCTCCACATCGGCCAGGTGCAGACCGGTGGTCGGCTCGTCCAGCACATAGATACCGCCCTTGTCCCCCATGTGCGTCGCCAGCTTCAGCCGCTGCCGCTCGCCACCGGACAGCGTCGTCAACGGCTGGCCGATGGTCAGATATCCCAGCCCGACATCCACCAGATGGCTGAGGATCTTGTACGCCCCAGGGGTCTTCGCGTCCCCCTCGGCGAAGAACGCCTGCGCGTCCGCCACCGGCATGGCGAGCACCTCGCTGATGTCCTTGCCGCCGAGCTGGTACTCCAGCACCGCCGGCGCGAACCGCTTGCCCTCACAGACCTCGCAGACGCTGACCACCCCGGTCATCATCGCCAGGTCCATGTAGATCACGCCAGCACCGTTGCAGTTCGGGCAGGCGCCCTCGGAGTTGGCGCTGAACAGGGCGGGCTTGACCCCGTTGGCCTTGGCGAACGCCTTGCGGATCGGGTCGAGCAGCCCGGTGTAGGTCGCCGGATTGCTGCGCCGCGAGCCCTTGATCCCGGTCTGGTCCACGGTGATCACATCGTCGCGACTGCTCACCGACCCGTTGATCAGCGAGCTCTTGCCCGAGCCGGCCACCCCGGTCACCACGACCAGCGCCCCGAGCGGGATGTCCACGTCGACGTTCTGCAGATTGTGCTCATCGGCACCGCGGATCTCGAGCGCACCGGTCGGCGTACGCACCTCGTTTTTCAGCTTCGCCCGGTCGTCCAGGTGCCGCCCGGTCAGGGTGTCGCTCTTCCGCAGGCCCGCGACCGTACCCTCGAAGACCACCTCGCCGCCGGCGGTGCCGGCCCGCGGTCCGAGGTCGACGACGTGGTCGCCGATCTCGATCATCTCCGGCTTGTGTTCGACCACCAGCACCGTGTTTCCCTTGTCCCGCAGCTGTTCCAGCAGCTTGTTCATCCGTTCGATGTCGTGCGGATGCAGTCCGATGGACGGCTCGTCGAAGACATAGGTGACGTCGGTCAGCGACGATCCGAGATGGCGGATCATCTTGGTCCGCTGCGCCTCACCACCCGACAGCGTGCCGGAGGCCCGGTCCAGACTCAGATAGCCCAGCCCGATCTCGATGAACGAGTCGAGGGTGTGCTGCAGGCCCTTGATCAGCGGAGCCACCTGCGCGTCGGAGACCCCGCGCAGCCATTCGGCCAGATCGGTCAGCTGCAGCTGGCAGGCGTCGGCGATGCTGATTCCCTTGATCTTGGAGGATCGCGCCGACTCATTGAGCCGCGTGCCGTCGCAGTCGGGGCAGACACCGAAGGTGATCGCCCGGTCGACGAAGGCCCGGATGTGCGGCTGCATCGCATCGCGATCCTTGCTGAGCATGGATTTCTGGATCTTCGGGATCAATCCCTCGTAGGTGATGTTGACGCCCTCCACCTTGATCTTGGTGGGCTCCTTGTAGAGCAGGTCGTTGCGCTCCCGCTTGGTGAACTTCTTGATCGGCTTGTCCGGGTCGAAGAATCCGGCACCGCGATAGATCCGGCCGTACCAGCCCTCCATCGAATAGCCGGGGATGGTAAGCGCGCCCTCGTTCAGCGACTTCTCCTCGTCGTAGAGCGCGGTCAGGTCGAAGTCGGACACCCTGCCCAGCCCCTCACAGCGCGGGCACATGCCGCCGGTGATGCTGAACTCACGGCGTTCCTTGACCTTCTCCCCGTGCTTCTCGACGGTCACCGCGCCGGCCCCGCTGACCGAGGCGACGTTGAAGGAGAACGCCTGCGAGGAACCGATGTAGGGCTTGCCGAGCCGGCTGAACAGGATCCGCAGCATCGCGTTCGCGTCGGTGACCGTGCCGACGGTGGAGCGCGGGTTGGCGCCGATCCGCTCCTGGTCGACGATGATCGCGGTGGTCAACCCTTCCAGGCGGTCCACCTCGGGTCGGGAGACGTTGGGCATGAACCCCTGCACGAACGCGCTGTAGGTCTCGTTGATCATCCGCTGCGATTCGGCGGCGATGGTTCCGAAGACCAGCGAGCTCTTGCCGGATCCGGACACCCCGGTGAAGACGGTCAGGCGCCGCTTGGGGATGTCGACGCTGATGTCTTTCAGGTTGTTCTCCCGCGCCCCCTGGACGCGGATCAGTTCGTGGCTGTCGGCGGGGTGGCCCATCGTCTTCCTCTCCTCGATCTGCGGTCAGACTAATGGCCTGACGCGGCGTCACCGGTGAGTGTGACCGCAGCCTGCTCGGTAAACTGGCCCGATGGCGATCGCACCGAAGCTCAAAGAGCAGTTGATGCCCGTGCTCGGCCGTGCCCTGCGCAACCGGCGGGCGGGCGTACGCCACAGCGTGCGACAGGCTCCCGAGCTGCAGGCACCCGCCGAGATCTCCCTTGTCAGCCCGGATTTTTCGCATCAGGGCACGATTCCCGCGCCGCATCGCGCGGCGCCGCAGGGTGAGAACCTCTCCCCCGCCCTCGCCTGGCACGGCGCACCCGAGGGGACCGAGCAGTTGCTGCTGATCATTGAGGACATCGATGCTCCGCTGAAGAAGCCGATCGTGCATGCCCTGGCCTTGCTCGACCCGGCGCTGACCCATCTGCCGCAGGGTGCGCTGGGTGCGGATTCGGCCCAGGTACGCCTGCTGCCCGGCACACTGAACCGCCGCGGTTACCAGGGCCCGCGCCCGATCCCGAACCACGGTGTGCACCGCTATGGCTTCCACCTCTATGCCCTCGACGTGGTGCTGCCGGGCACCCTCAGCGGGCTGGCCGAGGTGCTGCCGCGGGTGGCGGGTCACGTGCTCGCCAGCGGCTTCCTGGAGGGCTGGGCCGAGAGCGGCCCCGAGGAGCGCCCGCAGTCCCGCAGGCGCCGGGGTGGCATCGACCCGCGAGATCTGCGGCGCTGACCGACCGTTGGCCGGTCGCGGTGGAGTTCGCGGATTCCCTTGTTCACCAGGAGGACACGTGACCGACGACCCCACCCGCACTCCGGTGATCATCGACACCGACCCCGGAGTCGACGATCTGCTCGCCCTCTGGGCGGCGTACGGCTGTGACCGCCTCGAGGTCCGCGCGGTGACGACCAGCTACGGCAACGTGCCTGGTTCGATGACCCGGGAGAACGCCCTCCGCGCGCTGACCCGGCTCGGTGAGCGCAGCGCCGACACCCTGCTCGGCCGGGGCGCGGAGCGTCCGCTCGTGGAGCCCGGTGCGGACCCCATCCACGACATCCACGGCACCGACGGTCTCGGTGGCGCGGCCGACCTGCTGCCCCTCCCGGACCGGTTGCCGGCACCGGTACCGGCCAGCACCGTGCATGCCCGGGTGCTGGAGTCCACCGACCGCCCGGTCACGATCATCGCGCTCGGCCCGCTGACCAACGTGGCCATCACACTGGCCGCCCGGCCGGACCTGCGCGAACGGATCGAACGGATCGTGATGATGGGCGGTGGCGACGGCCGGGGCAACACCACCGCCGCCGCGGAATTCAACCTCAGTTGCGATCCCGAGGCCGCCGAACGGGTCTTCTCCGATGCGGTGCCGGTCACCATGGTCGGTCTGGATCTCACCCAGAGCATCACCTTCGACGACTCGTGGCTCGCCGAGCTGGCGGCGTCCTCGCAGACCGGTGACCTGGCCGCGCGGATCGCCCGGTCCTATCTGGCCGAGCAGCGGGCACGGGGGCGCACCGGCATGGCGCTGCACGACGCCGTCGCGGTCGCTGCCCTGGTCCGCCCCGAGCTGTTCTCCACCCGTCAGGTCCGGGTACAGGTGGACCACGAGCACGGCGCGGGCCGGGGTGCGACCTTCCTGGACCCGCGGGATCGCCCCGAGCTCGACGGCCGGGCAGTGGTCACCCACGTCCGCTCGGGTGACGCGCCGGCGGTGATCGGTTGGGTCGCGGACAGCATCACCGCACTGGGATGAGCCAGTTCGCGCGGCGCTCTGGCCAGGTGTGACCCAGCCCACTAACGTGGGGTCATGAGAGTCAACGACGTTCTGCAACGCAAGGGTGGTGATGTCGTCACCATCACCCCCGACGAGACGGTCCGCACCCTGGTCGAACTGCTGCGCGACCATCGCATCGGAGCCGTCGTCGTCTCCTCCGACGGCACCTCGGTCAACGGCATCGTCAGTGAGCGCGACGTGGTCCGCCGGCTCGCCGACACCGGTGCCGACGTGCTCGACCAGCCGATCGGGCAGATCATGACCGTCGAGGTGCACACCTGCGGCCCGGACGACGACATCGCCGACCTGGCCGAACAGATGACCGAGCGCCGGATCCGCCACGTCCCGGTCCTCGTCGAGGATCGACTGACCGCGATCGTCAGCATCGGCGACGTCGTCAAGCACCGGATCAACCAGCTCACCGACGAACGCGACCAGCTGGAGGCGTACGTCCAGCAGTGAATCCCACGCAGAACGCTGCCCTCCGGTAACCGATCGGAAACGGTCGGCGTGGGAAACCGGCCCCCGGCATGGCCGACTGTCACCATGTGGGCAGTTAGTCCCGAGTCGAGAGTCCTTCCCCCATGCTGACAGGGATCGTTCTGCACATGCCCGACCCGATCGCCAAGTCCCGCGGCACCCGAGGTGCTGCCGGACGTCTCCGCGCCCTCGGCCGGATCGTCTGGCACACGGTGACCGCGTGCCTGCGTTATCGGGTCACCGGATTGGCCGCCGAGGTGGCCTTCTTCGCCATCCTCTCCTTGCCGCCGCTGATCTTCGGCCTGGCCGGCGCGGTGGGTGTGATCGCGGCCCGTGTCCCGGTGACCACCGTGGAAGGATTCCGGGCACAGATCCTGCACTACGCATCCCGGTTCATCACTCCCGACGCGGTGCAGCAGATCATCGCCCCCACGCTGGATGACGTGCTGGGCCAACCCCGCTTCGAAATCGTCTCACTGGGCTTCCTGGTCGCCCTGTGGTCCGGCTCCCGGGCAATGGCGGTCTTCGTCGACACGATCACGATCATGTATGGGCTGGCCGGTCAGCGCGGCATCGTCCGGACCCGCATCCTGTCCTTCGGGGTCTACGTGGCCTTCCTCATCGGTGGCGCGATCACCCTGCCGCTGGTGGTGGCCGGACCCGGACTGGTCGATCGGGTGCTGCCGGACGTGGTGGGCTGGCTCGGCATGGCTTACTGGCCGGTGGTGCTGCTGGCGTCGGTCCTGGTGCTCGGTTCACTGCTCTATCTGGCGACCCCGGTACGCAACCGCTGGCGGGCCCACCTCCCGGGCGCGGTGGTCGCGGTGCTGATCTGGGTGATCGGGTCCTCCGCACTGCGCTGGGTGATCCTGGTGATCTCCGGCAGCGCCACCATCTTCGGGCCGCTGGCCGCGCCCATCGCGCTGCTGGCCTGGCTCTATCTGGTGGCCTTCGCGGTGCTCGTCGGTGGCGCGCTGAACGCCGCGATCGCCAAGGTCACCCCGCGATTCGCGGGCATCACCCCGGAACAGGCCGATCACGTGCTGGAGCGGGATGACGACCCCGAGGGGCCGTCGATCTGACCACTCGGCACATCTTGTCCATATTCTGGATTTCGATCTCATTATTTGAGAAATAGGTTGTGGGCATACCCCTATAGGCGATTTAGTGGGGCCCGGATACCGAGACAAGGTTCCATCGGCACGGCAATCCCGCGCGGATGGGTTCGTTGTCCACCACGACAACGAAGAGCCCCTCGGTCCCCGGCATCGCCGCCGAACCCGCTCAGGGGTGGGTACGCCCGGGCGCCGCCCGGGGACCTGCTCCCCCGATCTCTGGAAGGCACTGAGATGGCAGCTCCAGCCCTCGTCCTGTTGGCCCACGGCAGCACCAGCCCCCTGGTCGCCGAGGTGGCGCATGAGATGCGTGTGCGGATGCAGGAGATGAAGCCGGAGATTTCTGTCCACACCGCCTTTCTCGACCACTGTCCCCCGTCCGGACCGCAGGTGATCTCCCGGATCGCCCGGACCCGGACCGAGGAGGTCGTCTTCATCTCGACCAACCTCTCGGCCACCTTCGTGCCGGACGAGCGGGTGGAGACGATGGTCGACAAGGTGCGCGCCTCCCACCCCCGCCTGCGCTTCTCGATCGCCCGACCGGTGGGCCCCGAGGCCTCCCTGCTGGGCCTGGTGGACCGAAAGCTGCGGGCCGCCCTGGCCAGTGCCCACATCGCCGAACTGGATGGCCTGGTGCTCGCGGCGGAGGGTGCCGCCGATCAGCGCAGCCAGTCGCTGCTGGCCCGGCGGGCCAGGCAGTGGTCGATGCACCACAAGCTGCCGGTGATCACCGCGAACGCCAATGGCACCGGCCCCGGCACGGCCGCAGCGATCGCCTCGCTGCGCGCCCAGGGCCGTCGGCACATCGCGGTCGGCTCGCTCTTCCTGGCCCCCGACGAGGCCTGGCAGACCCAGGCCGACCAGGCTCTCCGCGCCGGTGCGGTCGCGGTCTCCGAGCCGCTGGGTGCTCAGCAGGAACTGCTCGAGATCGCCTGGGGTCGATACGCCGTCGCCGCGATGGGCATGGTCGATGTCGGCCTGGAGCGCGAGCAGCCCGAGACCGGTACCGACCGGCACCTCAGCGTCGTCGCCGGCTGACCCGCACGGCCCTCGGCCCGCGCTCGGTGCGCTGGGACATGCAGTGGTCCCGACCGTCCATGATCAAACCCCCTCTGACTGGGGTTACCAGGCGGTCGATTCCGACTACTGCATGTCCGTGCGCTTGGGCCCCTGCCCGGCCCATCCGGCCCCGCCGGCCCACTACGTGCGCTGATCAGCTCTCCTCGACCCGCCGGCGCTGTTCGGCGACATCGAAGTCGGCCGGCGGCCATTGCGGGTCGAGTTTCCGCAGGTGCTCCAACAGCAGCGTGGCGACCGCCCAGTTGCGGTACCACTTGCGATCCGCCGGAATCACGTACCAGGGTGCGACCTCGGTCGAGCAGCGGGTCAGCACGTCGGCGTACGCCGCCATGTAGGCCGACCACTTGCTGCGGGTGTCGACGTCACCGGGGTTGTACTTCCAGTACTTCTCGGGGTTGTCCAGGCGCTCCAGCAGGCGTTCCTTCTGCTTGTCGTGGGAGACGTTGAGGAAGCACTTGATGATCGTGGTGCCCTGCGCGGCGACCTCGGCCTCGAAGGCGTTGATCTCGTCGAATCGCTTGCTCCACACCGATTCCGGGACCAGGTCGTCCACGCGGGCGATCAGCACGTCCTCGTACTGCGAGCGGTCGAAGATGCCGATCATGCCCGCGGTCGGCAGCTCGCGCCGGATCCGCCAGAGGTAGTCGTGCTTGCGCTCCTCCTCGGTCGGCGCCTTGAAGGCGTGCAGCTGGATGCCCTGCGGATCCACCATGCCGGCGCTGTGCCGGATCACTCCGCCTTTGCCGGAAGTGTCCAGCCCCTGCAGGATCAGCAGCACCCGCTGCGCCTCCGGGTTGTCGCGGCCGTTCGCGTACAACCGCTCCTGCAGGTCGGAGAGTTCGTCGGCCATCCCCTGGACCAGCTCCGGCGCGTCCTTCTTGCCCGCACCCGGATAGCCGGGCGTGGCGCGGGGATCGAAGTCGTCGACGGTGACGGTGGATCCGGGGCGCACCCTGAGCTGGTCGGCGATCGTTGCTGCGGTCTTCTTCTGCGACATGGGCGACAGTCTGCCGGGGTCGGCAGGAAGTTCTCGGAACGCCTCGCCGACTTATACCCCTTGGGGGTATAGTCGGTGGCGAAGGGGGCGAGATGAACACTCATCAGCAGCACGACATGCAGCAGACCGACCACGCCGCACACGATGAACACGGCGACCACCAGGGCCATCAGCAGTCAGCCAGCCAGGGTGGTCACGGCGGTCATGGCGGTCACGGTGGTCATGGTGATCACGTGGCGATGTTCCGGCGGCTCTTCTGGGGCTCGCTGATCCTGGCGATCCCGACCGTTTTCCTGTCGCCGATGTTCGCCGACCTGATCGGCTACCGGTTGCCGCAGCTCCCACTGCTCGGCTGGGTCTCCCCCATTCTGGGCACGATTCTCTATCTCTGGTTCGGGCGCCCGTTCCTGACCGGTGCCTGGTCGGAGATCAGGGCCCGCAAGCCCGGCATGATGCTGCTGGTCACGCTGGCCCTGACCGTTGCCTTCGTCTCGTCCTGGCTGGCCACCCTCGGCGTACTGCCGCACCATCTGGATTTCTGGTGGGAGTTGGCGCTGCTGGTGGTGATCATGCTGCTGGGGCACTGGATCGAGATGCGGTCGCTGGCCCAGACCACCTCCGCGCTGGATTCGCTGGCCGCGCTGCTGCCCGACCGGGCGGAGCGCGTCGAGGGTGACGAGGTGGTGCAGGTCGATCCGGCCGAGCTCCGCGTCGGTGACATCGTCCTGGTACGCCCCGGCGGGCGCGTCCCCGCCGACGGCCGGGTGGTCGACGGCACCGCGGCCATGGACGAGTCGATGATCACCGGCGAATCCCGCACGGTGCGGCGCACTGTCGACGACCCGGTGGTGGCCGGCACCGTCGCCACCGACTCCGGGCTCCGGGTCGAGGTGTCCGCCACCGGTGACGACACCACCCTGGCCGGCATCCAGAAGCTGGTCACCGACGCCCAGGCCTCCGGTTCCCGCGCGCAGCGGCTGGCCGACACCGCGGCCGGTTGGTTGTTCTGGTTCGCCGTCGGCGCGGCGGTGGTCACCGCGATCGTCTGGTCCCTGCTCGGCATGCCCAGCGAGGCCGTCGTCCGCACCATCACGGTGCTGGTGATCGCCTGCCCGCACGCCCTCGGGTTGGCCATCCCGCTGGTGATCTCGATCGCCACCGAGCGCGCCGCCAGGGCCGGCGTACTGGTCAAGGACCGCGTCGAGATGGAATCGATGCGGACCGTGGACACCGTGCTGTTCGACAAGACCGGCACGCTGACCCGCGGTGAGCCGGTGGTGACCGGGATCGAACCGGCCGATGCCGGCATCGGTGCCGAGGAGTTGCTCCGGTACGCCGCAGCGGCCGAGACGGACTCCGAGCACCCGCTGGCCCGAGCGATCGTCCGGGCCGCCGGCGAACGCTCGCTGGAGCTGCCCAAACCGGGTGACTTCTCCTCCTCACCCGCGGTCGGTGTCACCGCGACCGTGGACGGGAAGCGGGTCCGGGTCGGTGGCCCGGCGATGCTTGCCGAGGAGGGCGCGAGCCCGCTGGCGGCCGCCGAGCCCTGGAATGACGAGGGCGCGATCGTGCTGCACGTCGTCGTCGACGGTCGGGTCGCCGGCGCGCTGCGGTTGGCCGATGAGATCCGGCCCGAGTCGCGGGCAGCGGTGAAAGCCCTGCGGGATCGTGGCATCGAGGTGGTGATGATCACCGGTGATGCTCAGGCGGTCGCGGCGACGGTGGCCGGCGAGCTCGGCATCGAACGCTTCTTCGCCGGGGTACGCCCGGAGGACAAGTCCACCCATGTCGCCGAGCTGCAGTCCGAGGGCCGCAAGGTCGCCTTCGTCGGCGACGGGGTGAACGATGCCCCGGCCCTGGCCACGGCGGACGTCGGCATCGCCATCGGCGCCGGTACCGATGTCGCGATCGCCTCGGCCGGGATCATCCTGGCCTCCGACGATCCCCGGTCGGTGCTGTCGGTGATCGAGCTGTCCCGCGCGAGCTATCGCAAGTCGATGCAGAACCTGGCTTGGGGTGCGGGCTACAACCTGATCGCCGTCCCGCTGGCCGCCGGTGTCCTGGCACCGATCGGTTTCGTGATGCCGATGTCGATCGGCGCGCTGCTGATGTCGGCCTCCACCGTGGTGGTCGCACTGAACGCCCAGTTGCTGCGCAAGCTCGACCTCGACCCGAACAAGCTGGCGCCGATCGGACGGTGACGACGCTCATCGAGTAGCTGCCCCGGCGGAGCGTTGGACCGACCACGCTCATCGAGTAGCTGCCCCGGCGAAGCGCAGCGGGGCCGGGGCAGCGTGTCGAGATGAACGTGTCGAGATATGCGCGTAGCCGGACGTGCAGTACTCCCCGCGGTCCATGATCAAAGCCCTTCTGACTGGGCTTCGAGACGGCATTCCTGGACCACTGCACGTCCGGTTACGTGAACCGTTCAATCCGCGGGTACCTGGCCCCCACCCGTCGGCCCTACTTCTCCACCCGGTTCCCGGCCTCGTCCCAGTGCGCGGCGACCTTCTTGCTGGGCTGCACCCGCGGCGGTTCACCGGGCTGCTTGGGGTAGTCGGGCGGCCAGTTCAGTTCACCACCGGGCAGCTCCTCCCAGAGCTGCAGCAGCGGTTCGATCGAGAACTCCTGATCGTCCATCCCGGCCCACGGGTCGCCGTCGCCCAGATAGTCAGGAATCGTTGTCAGGTTGAATTCGCGGGGATCGGTGATTTCGGCGAGCCGTTCCCAGCTCATCGGCGTACTGACCGGAGCGCCCGGGCGGGCCCGCAACGACCAGGCGCTGGCGATGGTGCGGTCGCGGAGATTCTGGTTGTAGTCCAGGAAGATCCGCTCCCCGCGCTGTTCCTTCCACCAGGCGGTGGTGACGCCGTCGTCACGGCGCTCCAACTCGCGACCGAGCGCGATTGCGGCATGGCGTACCTCGTCGAAACCCCAGCGCGGCTCGATCCGGACGTAGATGTGAATGCCGCGATTGCCGCTGGTCTTGGGATATCCGCGCATCCCCAGCTCCTCCAGCAGTTCCCTGGTGAGGTTCGCGATCCGCTGGGCGTCGGCGAAACCGGTACCCGGCTGCGGGTCGAGGTCGAGGCGCAGCTCGTCGGGATGGTCGACATCGGGTCGGCGTACCGGCCAGGGGTGGAAGGTCAGGGTGCCCATCTGTGCGGCCCAGACCAGCGACGCCGGCTCGCTCGGACACAGCTCCTCGGCGGTACGCCCACTGGGGAAGGTGATCGGAACGGTCTCGATGTAGTCCGGGGCGCCCTTGGGCAGCCGCTTCTGGTAGAAACCGTCACCCTCCCGGTCGGTCGGCCCGGTGGCCAACCGCATCCCCTCCCGCCAACCGTCGGGCCAGCGTTCCATCGCTGTCGGCCGGTCGCCGATACTGGCCAGCATCACCTCACCGACCGCGGCGAAATACTCACAAACCTGGAGTTTGGTGATCTCCGGTGTCCGCTCGGTCGCCTCGTAGATGATGCGGTCCGGGCTGGACACACGGACCTCACGCTCCCCCGCCGTGACCTGCGCCGCTGGTGTCTTGGCCATGGGGCCAACCTAGCCCTTGGCGCTCGGATTAGACTTGGGAGCGTTGCCGACGAGGAGGATTCATGAGCGAAAAGGCCAATGAGGTACGCGTGCTCAAGACCGAGGCGGAGTGGCGTGCCCAGCTCAACGACCTCGAGTACAAGGTGCTGCGCCAGGCGGCGACCGAGCCCCCGCACGTCGGCGAATACACTGACACCAAGACCGTCGGTGTCTACCGCTGCAAGGCCTGCGGCACCGAGCTGTTCCGCAGCGAGACCAAGTTCGACAGCCATTGCGGCTGGCCGTCCTTCTATGCCCCGCTGGCCGAGGATCGGGTCATCTACAACACCGACCACCTGCTCGGCTACCCGCGTACCGAGGTGCGCTGCGCGACCTGCGACTCCCACCTCGGCCACGTCTTCGAGGGCGAGGGTTACGGTACGCCGACCGATCAGCGTTACTGCATCAACTCGATCGCGCTCGATCTGGAGCCCGCCGAGAGCTGAGGGGCTCACCCGCGTACCGCCTTCGCGATGTAGCACTGGGCGAGTTCGTTGCGCAGATGGACCTCCGCGACCTCGGGCGCGGCGAACTGCTCCGCCAGGGCAGCGCGTACGCCGGCCCCGGCCGGGACGATCCGGTTGTAGTGATAGAGCATCGAGCCGTCGGTGTCGTACGCCCGCAGCACGCGGGGGCCGTCATCGAGCCACTCCGGGAACCCCTCCTCGAACGGCTCGGGGCATTCCTCTGCATGCACGAAGACCGGCCCGGCCTCCCGCCACGGCCGCTCGGCCGACAGCGGGGCGTACGAGATCAGCAACAATCGCTCACCTTCCTCGCTGCGGCGCAGGCAGCAGCGCAGTTGCTGCCCGGCGGACAGGGTGACGTTCTCGTTGGGTACGCCGCCGGCGCCGACACCGGTGCTGCGAATGCTGGTCAACTCCGACGCCTCGATGGGCTTGATCGTGAACTCCATGTCCCGCAGTCGCGGCCGGCGTCGGATGCGTGAGCTCACAAGCACGCCCTGCTCGGTGGTCGAGTGGCCGGGCGAACTGGACGGTTCGCCACGGGTCAGCGGCGATCTTGCACCCACTCGGTCCAATGTGCACCCGGTCCTTGGGCGTGAACTGGGTGCAAGGTCGACCGAACGGGTGCAAGATCGATCGCTCGTACCTCGCTCGCTCAGCCAGCGTGAAGGTCTCATCTCGACACGCCCGGCATTGCTCCGCTTCGCTGCGCATGCCGGGCTACTCGATGAGCGTGAGTACCTCTCGACACACAATCCGGGTTCGGCTTCGCCTTACCCGGATTGCTACTCGAGGTACGTAGAACTCAGGCCTCGAGGTCGAGCACGATCTTGCCGCGGGTGTGCCCGGACTGCAGTTGCTCGTGCGCCTCGGCGACCCGCTCCAGCGGCAGCACCTCCGACACCTCCACCGACAGCTTCCCGGCGGCGATGTCGGCTGCCATCTGCGCCAACTCGGCCGGCAGTGGCCGCGCCATCGGCACGAACACCGGGATGCCGCGCTCCTCGGCGGGCGTCTTGTCGGTCAGCGTCGGCAGGGAGACGATCCGTCCCTTGTCGGTGAGGTGGTCCAGGCTCGGCAGATAGGTGTCGAAGTAGACCCCGTCCACGATCAGGTCGGCCTTCGGCGCCACCTCGCGGAAGTCCTGTTTGGTGTAGTCGATCGGATGGGCACCGAGCTCGGCGAGCCGGTCCTGGTTGCGGGTCGACGCCGTCGCCCACACCTCGGCACCGGCCTGCTTGGCGAGCTGCACGACCAGCTGGCCGACCCCGCCGGTACCACCGTGCACCAGCACCGTCTCCCCCGCCTGCACCTTGCCCAGCTCGTGCGTGGCGATCCACGCGGTCAGCGCGACCAGCGCGGTCCCGCCGAGCACCACCGGGTCGGCCCCCTCGGGGACATGCACCATCGCATCCGCCGGCAGCGTGACGTATTCGGCGCAACACCGGCCGGGGTGGCTGAGCGGCGGCATCCCGAAGACCTGGTCGCCGACCCCGAATCCCTCGACCCCGCCACCGACGGCGGTCACGGTGCCGCTGCACTCGCGGCCCAGCACGAGCGGGAAATCGGCCTCGGTGAGCTTCTTCGCCAATCCCGAGGAGCCGTCGCGGATCTTGTAGTCCAGCGGATTGGTCCCGGCGGCCCGGACCTTCACCTGCACCTCACCGGGCCCCGGCTCGGGGATCTCGGCCTCGGTGGTCAGATAGAGCTCCTCGGGACCGCCGAACCGATCGATGCGCGCCTGCCTCATCACCTGCTCCTCTCGCCTGCTCGAATCTGCCGAAGAATCTAAGCCTGCTTGGAAAGGACCGATCCCTGCCAGGCGCGGACCAGGTCGACCAGCTCGCGCCGGCGGCCGGAATAGAAGGGGATCTCCACCCGGACGTGCCGCCTGGTCTCCGAGGCGCGCAGGTCACGCATCAGGTCCACGATCCGGCCCATCTCGTCGGCCTCGAAAGCCAGGATCCACTCATAGTCCCCGAGCGCGAACGCCGGCATCGTGTTCGCGCGCACATCGGGATAACCCCGCCCGAGGGTGCCGTGTTCGACCAGCAGCGCACGCCGCTCGTCATCGGGCAGCAGATACCACTCGTAGGAACGCACGAACGGGTACACCACCAGATGGTCACGGACCCGCTCGTCGGCCATGAACGCCGGCACGTGCGACTTGTTGAACTCCGCCGGGCGGTGCACGGCCAGCTGCGACCAGACCGGCTCCAGGGTGCGGCCGAGTTCGCTGGCGCGGAAGGCGTGGTACGCCTGTTGCAGGGTCTCGTAGTCCGGCGCGTGCCACCACACCATCAGATCCGCATCCGCCCGCAGGCCGGCCACGTCGTACCAGCCACGGATCACCAGATCCTCACCCTCGGTGGCCGCCTCGACCGCCGCAATCGCTTGCTGAGCAAGGGTTTCCGCGTCGGTCCCGGTCCCGGAGGCAGCAGCCTCGGGGTTGCGGCGGAACACCGACCACATCGTGTAGCGCTGCATCTGGTTGATGTCGCGGGCCTTGAGTGTCACTGGCTTACCTCCTGCATCTGCTGCTGGTCGGCGCGCGCCTCGGCGCGCAGCTGGGGTCCCTCGGTGTGCACCAGTTCGGTGATCCGGGTGAGCACCGTGGGATCGGCCGTCGGCGGTACGCCGTGGCCAAGATTGAAGATGTGGCCGGGTGCCGCCGCGCCCTCGCGCACCACCCGGCGTACCCGATCGGCCAGCACCGGCCACGGCGCGCCGAGCAGCGCGGGATCGAGATTGCCCTGGACGGCGTACGCCCCGCCGAGGCGTCGGCTCGCCTCATCGAGCGGGATCCGCCAGTCGACACCGACGACCTCCGCACCGGCCTCGCCGATCAACGGCAGCAGTTCGCCGGTGCCGACGCCGAAATGGATCCGGGGTACGCCCAGCCGGCCGACCTCGGCGAGCACCGCCGCCGAATGCGGCAGCACGTACTCGCGGTAGTCCCGCGCCGACAGCGCACCGGCCCAGGAGTCGAAGAGCTGCACGATCCGCGCGCCGGCCTCGACCTGCACCCGCAGGAAGACCGCCGAGATCTGCGCCAGCTTCGCGCACAGCTCGTGCCACAGCTCCGGATCGCCGACCATCAGCGCCTTGGTGTTGGCGTAATCCTTGCTCGGCCCGCCCTCGACCAGATAGCTCGCCAGCGTGAACGGCGCGCCGGCGAACCCGATCAGGGCCTTGGCCGCGTCCGGACCACCGAGACCGGCGACCACCAGCTCGGCGGCCTGCCGGATCGGCTCCAGCGCGGCCGGGTCGAGGCCCGGCAGCGCGGCGACCTGCGCGCGGGTCCGGATCGGGTCGGCGATCTGCGGCCCGATCCCGGGCACGATGTCCAGCTCCACCCCGGCCGCCTTCAGCGGCACCATGATGTCGGAATAGAAGACCGCACCGTCGACGTCGTGGCGGCGTACCGGCTGGAGGGTGATCTCGCGGACCAGTTCGGGGTCGAAGCAGGCCTCGAGCATCGTGCTGCCGGCCCGTACCTCGCGGTACTCCGGCAGCGACCGGCCGGCCTGCCGCATGAACCAGACCGGTAACCGATCCCCCTGCACCCCGCGAGCGGCGTTGACCAGATCCGAGGACGAGGAGACGGGTTGTGCGATCACCTCGCCATTCTTCCACGCCCCACCCTGACCGGTCGCCACCGACCGGAGCCGGCCCCCGGTTTGACATCGGCGCGTCGGTACGCCCACTTGGCGGCCGGATTGCCTAGGCTCGAGGGGTGGCCGCCAGCAAGAGTCAGCTTCCGCTCCCCGAGCCGTTCCGTGCGGCCGTCGCGGGGATCAGCGGATACCCGTGGCGCGCCGAGATCCAGGTCGAGGAGATTCCCGCGCCGCAGCGGATCGCGCCGTTCTCGGTAGCCCTGACCGCCGATGTGGTCATCGACGAGGACGAACTCGGCAGCGGCCGGCTGGTGCTGCTGCACGATCCGGCCGGCAACGACTCCTGGCAGGGCGAATTCCGGCTGGTGAGCTATGTCCGGGCCGAGATCGAGACCGAGATGGTCACCGATCCGCTGCTGCCGAGCGTCGGCTGGTCCTGGCTGACCGACGCCCTCGCCGGCCACGATGCCGAGCACGCCGCGCCGAGCGGGACCGTGACCTCGGTGAACAGCGAGACCTTCGGCGCGATGGCCGACGACCCGGGCAAGGCGGAACTGGAGATCCGCGCCTCCTGGACGCCGATCCTGGCGCCCGACGGTTCCGGTATCGAGGCCCAGCTGGCCGCCTGGTCGGATCTGCTGTGCACCGTAGCCGGGCTGCCGCCGGTGCCCAGCGGTGTGGTGATGATGCCGTCTCGGCGCGGCGGTGGAGCCCGGCGGAGCCGGTAGTCTGCGACCGTGCAGCGCCAGTCAGTGTCCCCAGCCAGCCCGGATCAGCCGGCTGTCGAGGTGACCGAGGCGCCCGAGTTGCCGGTGCTGGCCGCCCCGGCCGATCCCGTACCGCCGGTGGTCGCCGACGCAGCCGCCCTGCAGGCCACCATCGATGCGCTGGCCGGTGGTACCGGGCCGATCGCGGTGGACGCCGAACGGGCCCACGGTTACCGCTACAGCGCGCGGGCCTATCTGCTGCAGTTCCGCCGTGCCTGTGCCGGCACCCTGCTGGTGGATCCGATCGCGCTCTCCCCCGACGGTGTCGCACTCGCCGACCTGAGCGCGCTCGCCGCGCCGATCCAGGACCAGGAGTGGATCATCCACGCCGCCACCCAGGACACTCCCTGCCTGGCCGAGCTCGGGCTGATCCCGACCACGCTGTTCGACACCGAGCTGGCCGGCCGGCTGCTCGGCTTCCCGCGGGTCGGGCTCGGCGCGCTGATCGAGCACTATTTCGGGCTGAAGCTGCTCAAGGAGCACTCCGCGGCGGACTGGTCGACCCGGCCGCTGCCCGCCGACTGGCTCACCTACGCGGCCCTGGACGTCGAGTTGCTGATCGAGCTGCGGGATCGGCAGGCCGACGAGTTGGCGGCCGCGGGCAAGGCGGAGTGGGCCGCGCAGGAGTTCGCCCACCTCGCCCGGCGGGCTGCCCAGCCGCCGGTTCGGCGTACCGATCCCTGGCGGAAGACCTCCGGCATCCATGCGGTACGCACGGCCGCCGGCCTGGCCGCGTTGCGGGAACTGTGGTCGGCCCGCGATGCCATCGCCCGCCGGCTGGACAAGGCGCCGGGGCGGATCGTGCCCGACAAGGCGCTGTCGGAGTTGGCTGCCCGACCGAAGCCGGGGCGCCTGGAACTGCATGCGGTGGCCGGTTTCCAGCGACGCTCGGCCAAGCGGTACGAGGCCAACTGGCTGACCGCGCTGGAGACCGCGCAGTCGCTGTCGAAGGCCCAGTTGCCGCCGGTCCATGTCGCCTCCGACGCCCCGCCCCCGCCGCGGTCCTGGGAGGGCCGTGATCCAGAGGCCTTCGCCCGGCACCAGCGGATGCGGGCGGTGATGACCGAGCTGTCGGAGAAGTACGACGTGCCGGCGGAGAACATCTGCACCCCCGAGTACTGGCGCCGCCTTGCCTGGCAGCCGCCCACCCCGGCCGACGAGCAGACCGTCGACACCTTCCTCGCCGACCTCGGCGCGCGGCCCTGGCAGCGCGAACTCGTCGTCGCCCCGCTCACCGCCGCCCTCGCCGGCTGAGCGCCACGTCGGCCGAGCGAGGGAGGAACGACCGAGTCGAAGCCACGTCCACCCGCATCCGGATCTCTTGCGGCCGATCACACAGTGTTTCTCGATCGCAGTGTGCATAACCCCTGACATCTTCGCGAGGGGGCTCGCCAACCTAGTTACTAGCGGGTAACGTGGCGGCCATGTCACGTGAGATCCGCGACGTCGTCTTCGTCGACGGCGTACGAACCCCCTTCGGGAAGGCCGGCTCGCTCTATGCCGAGACCCGGGCCGACGACCTGGTGGTGCACTGCATCCGCGAACTGCTGCGGCGCCACCCCGAGCTCCCGCCGGAGCGCATCGATGAGGTGGCCATCGCGGCCACCACCCAGACCGGCGACCAGGGCCTGACCATCGGCCGGAGCGCCGCGCTGCTCTCCGGCCTGCCGCGCTCGGTGCCCGGCTTCGCCATCGACCGGATGTGCGCCGGCGCGATGACCGCGGTCACCACCACCGGCTCCGGCATCGGCGTCGGTGCCTACGACGTGGTGATCGCCGGCGGCGTCGAGCACATGGGCCACCATCCGATGGGTGAGGGCGCCGACCCGAACCCGCGCTTCATCGCCGAGAAGATCGTCGACGAATCCGCGCTGGTGATGGGCAAGACCGCCGAGAACCTGCACGACCGGTTCCCCGCCATCACCAAGCAGCGCTGCGACGAGTACGCCGTGCAGAGCCAGCAGCGCGTCGCGCAGGCGTACGCCGACGGGATCATTCCCGAGGCGCTCGTCCCGGTCGGGGTCCGCTCCACCGAGCTCGGGTGGGGCCTGGCGACCGTCGACGAACCGCCCCGCCCCGGTACCACGATGGCGGCGCTGGCGGAGCTGAAGACCCCGTTCCGCCCGCACGGCAATGTCACCCCGGGCAATGCCGCCGGCCTCAACGACGGCGCCACCGCCTGCCTGCTCGCCTCCGCCGATACCGCCGAGCAGCTCGGCCTGCCGGTGGCGATGAAGATGGTGGGATTCGCCTTCGCCGGCGTCGATCCCGCCGTGATGGGGGTCGGCCCGGTGCCGGCCACCGAGAAGGCGCTGGAGCGCGCCGGACTCACCATCGACGACATCGGCGCCTTCGAGATCAACGAGGCGTTCGCCGTCCAGGTGCTCGCCTTCCTCGACCACTTCGGCATCGAGCAGACCGACGAGCGGGTCAACCCCTATGGCGGTGCGATCGCCATCGGGCACCCGCTGGCCTCCTCCGGCGTACGCCTGATGATCCAGCTGGCCCGGCAGTTCCGGGACCGTCCGCAGGTGCGCTACGGCATCACGACGATGTGCATCGGCCTGGGTATGGGCGGCACCGTGATCTGGGAGAACCCTGCCTGGGAAGGAAATGCCAAGTGACCGACACCATGTATGAGAACTTCGATCAGATCCTCGAGCGCACCGCGAAGGTGACCGAGGGTGAGGTGATCACCCATTCCCTGGCTCGTGACATCGAGCTGCCGCGCGGTGCCGGCAAGGCGGTGCTGATCACCCTGGACAACGGGCTCGACCACACCCGGCCCTCCACCCTCGGCCCGGGTACCCTGCTCGAGCTGAGCCGCGTATTGGACGAGGTGCAGGCGCGTGACGACATCGTCGCGATCGCCATCACCGGCAAGCCGTTCATCACCGCGGCCGGTGCCGATCTGTCGCTGATCAGCAAGATCACCGACCACGACCAGGCCCTCGACGTGGCCCGGATCGGACACGGCACCTTCCACAAGCTCGCCAACTCCAAGATCCCCACCTTCGCCTTCATCAACGGACTGGCGCTCGGCGGCGGCCTGGAGATCGTGCTCAGCTGCCAGTACCGGACGGTGAACAGCACAGCCGCCGGAATCGCTTTCCCGGAAGTCTTTCTCGGCATCCTGCCCGGCTGGGGCGGTACCTGGCTGGCGCCGAATCTGGTCGGTATCGAGACCGCGGTGAAGCTGGTCATCGAGAACTCGATGAACCAGAACAAGATGCTCGGCGGGCTGCAGGCGGCCGAGCTCGGGCTCGCCGATGCGGTCTTCGACGGCGCCGACTACCTGGCCCGCTCGATCGACTGGATGGCCGGTGTGGTCAAGGGTGAAGTGAGTGTCGAGCGCCCGGAGATCGACCGCTCGGAGGAGACCTGGGCAGCGGCGATCAAGGCCGGCAAGAGGTACGCCGACAGCAAGGTCTCCGGTGCCGCGCCGGCGCCTTATCGGGCGCTGGACTGCCTGGCGGCCGCACGCACCGCGACTCGCGAGGAGGCGTACCTGGCCGAGGACCAGGGACTCGCCGATCTGGTGATGACCGATGAGCACCGGGCCTCGCTCTATGCCTTCGATCTGGTCAACAAGCGAGCCAAGCGGCCCGCCGGCGCCCCGGACAAGCAGCTGGCCCGCAAGGTCACCAAGGTAGGCATCGTCGGCGCCGGGCTGATGGCCTCCCAGCTGGCGCTGCTGTTCGGGCGCAGGCTCGGCGTACCGGTGGTGATGAGCGACCTCGACCAGGCGCGGGTGGACAAGGGCGTCGGCTATGTGCACGCCGAGGTCGACAAGCTGCTGGCCAAGAAGCGGATCTCGCCGGACAAGGCGAACGGGCTGAAGGCGCTGGTCACCGGTACCACCGACCAGGCCGACTTCGCCGACTGCGACTTCGTCATCGAGGCCGTCTTCGAGGAGATGGGGGTCAAGCAGCAGGTGTTCGGCGCGCTCGAGCAGCACGTCCGCCCCGACTGCATCCTGGCCACCAACACCTCCTCGCTGTCGGTGAGCGAGATGGCCGCCGGCCTGCAGCATCCGGAGCGGGTGGTGGGCTTCCACTTCTTCAACCCGGTCGCGGTACTGCCGCTGCTGGAGATCATCCGCGGGGAGCGGACGGACGAGGAGACCCTGGCCACGGCTTTCGTTGTGGCGAAGGGTTTGCGGAAGAACGCGGTGCTGGTCAAGGACGCCCCGGCGTTCGTCGCCAACCGGATCCTGCTGCGGCTGATGAGCGAGGTCTTCGCCTGTGTGGACGAGGGTACGCCGTTGGAGGTGGCCGATACCGCGCTGGCGCCGATGGGGCTGCCGATGACGCCGTTCACGCTGCTCCAGCTGGTCGGCCCGGCCGTCGCGCTGCACGTCAACGAGACCCTCAACGACGCCTTCGGCGAGCGGTTCCCGGTGTCGAAGTCGCTGCAGCAGATCGTCGAGCAGAAGCTGCCCGGCGTCTACGACCGCGACGAGAAGGGCCGGCCGTTCCTCACCGACGCCGGCCGCGCCGCGCTCGTCCAGGGTGACAATCCGAGCACCCCGGAGCAGGTGCTGGAGCGCTGTGAGAAGGCGCTGGCCACCGAGATCGGGCTGATGCTCGACGAAGAGGTCGTCGCGGCCCCGATGGACATCGACCTGTGCCTGATCCTGGGCGCCGGCTGGCCGTTCCACGACGGGGGCATCACCCCCTACCTGGATCGCCGGGGCGCCTCGGAAGCCGTGCGGGGCAAGCGATTCCTGCCGCCGGGGGTGGCCAGCCTCCCGGCCTGAGCCCCACTCAAGTCGGCTGAGCGAGCGAGGAACGAGCGAGTCGAAGCCAACGGGTCAAGCCACTTGGCTTCGACTCGCTGGCGCTCGCTCAACCGGCGTGGCTCGGGTCGCTCGCTCAGCCGGCGTGGGTCCCCGTCAGCGTTCGGAGCGCCCGCTGGTACCCGCGACCGACTGGTCGGTGGCGCGGGCGACGAACTCCACCGCGTACCGGGCCACCTGCTGCGAGGTGAGGCCGAGGTCCTCGAGCACCTCGGAGCGGGACCCCGGATCGAGGAATTCCTGCCGGATGCCGAACTCGCGCAGCGGTACCCACACGTCGTTGGCCCGCAATTCCTGGGAGAGCCGGGAACCCAGGCCGCCGACCAGGCCGGAGTCCTCCAGGGTGATCACCAGCTCGTGCCGGCGCGCCAGTTCGATGAGTGCCGGGTTGACCGGCAGCGCCCAGACCGGGTCGACGACGGTGACGCCGATCCCCTGCTGGCTGAGCCGTTCGCCGACCTCGATGCCCATGCCGGCGAACTGGCCGTGGGCGACGACCAGCACCTGGGGTCGTTCGGATTCGGAGAGCACGTCCACACCGTCGAGATGGCGGACCGCCTCGATGTCGGCCGGCATCTTGTCCTTGGAGTAGCGGATCACGCTCGGCGCGCCCTCGATCTCGACCGCTCGGCGCAGCGCCTCCTTCAGCCGGGTGCCGTCGCGCGGTGCGGTGAGCCAGAGCCCGGGCACCACCGACAGGATCGAGGAATCCCACATGCCGTTGTGGCTGGGGCCGTCGGAGCCGGTCACCCCGGCCCGGTCCAGCACCAGCGTCACATTCTCCTTGTGCAGCGCGATATCCATCAACAGCTGGTCGAAGGCGCGGTTCAGGAAGGTCGAATAGAGCCCGACCACCGGATGCAGCCCGGTCGCCGACAACCCGGCCGCCGAGGTGAGCGCGTGCTGCTCGGCGATCCCGACATCGAAGGTGCGGTCGGGGAAGGCGGCCGCGAACCGGTGCAACCCGGTCGGGTAGAGCATGGCCGCGGTCACCGCGACCACATCCGGCCGCTCCCGGCCGATGTCGACCAGCTCGGTGGAGAAGACGTCGGTCCAGTTCGCTCTGGAGCTGGAGGAGAGCGGCTCGCCGGTGATCTCGTCGATCTGCCCGACCGAGTGGAAGCGGTCCTCCTCGTGCTCCTCGGCGGCCTTGAAGCCGCGGCCCTTCTCGGTGATGACGTGCACGATCACCGGGCCGCCGAAGCCCTTGGCCTGCTGCAGCGCGCGCTCCAGCGCACCGACGTCGTGACCGTCGATCGGGCCGACGTACTTCATCCCGAGATCGGCGAACAACCCCTGCGGGGCGAGCACGTCCTTGAGCCCAATCTTCACCCCGTGCAGCCATTCGTACGCCGCCCGGCCCACCAGCGGCGTACCGCTGATCGAGCGCTTCAGGAAGTCCAGGCCCTGCTCGTACCGCTTGTCGGTGCGCAGGGCGGTCAGGTGCGAGGCGAGGCCGCCGACGGTCGGGGTGTAGGAGCGGCCGTTGTCGTTGGCGATCATGATCAGCGGCAGATCCTTCTGCACCGCGATGTTGTTGACCGCCTCCCAGGCCATCCCGCCGGTGAGCGCGCCGTCGCCGATCACCGCGATCACCCGCCGGCCGCTCTCCTGCAGCCGGAAGCCCTTGGCCATCCCCTCGGCCCAGGACAGCGAGGAGGAGGCGTGCGAGCTCTCCACCCAGTCGTGCTCGGATTCGGCGCGGCACGGGTAGCCGGAGAGCCCGCCCAGCTGGCGCAGGGTCGGGAAGTCGTTCTGGCGGCCGGTCAGGATCTTGTGCACGTAGCTCTGGTGGCCGGTGTCGAAGATGAACGGGTCGTGCGGGGAGTCGAAGACCCGGTGCAGGGCGATGGTCAACTCGACCACGCCCAGGTTCGGTCCGAGGTGCCCGCCGGTACGGCTCACGTTGCTGACCAGGAAGGCGCGGATCTCCCCGGCCAGCTGGTCCAGCTCGGCCCGCGAGAGGTCGCGGAGGTCGCGCGGGTCCTTGATCCGATCCAAAAGAGCCATGGCGACCAGTTTACGGCTCGGTAGGCGCCCGTGGTGTCACCCCGGGGTCCGAAACGCGGGAGCTCCGGGTCGTCCCGGACGATGACCCGACCCACGCCCGGCTCGCGCGTCGGTCCCCGATCCCGGGCCGGCACGAATATCCGGCTGCGGCACCCACCCCGGATCGCTAGCCTGCGCCCATGAGCGAACTCCGGGACGGCCTGCGCACCGAACTGCGGCAGGCCATGCGCGATCGGGACCGGGACACCGTCCGCGTGCTGCGGTCGGTGCTCGGCGCGATCGACAACGCCGAGTCCGATGGCGTGGCCGCACCCCGGGCCGGCGCGGTCGAAGCCTCCGCGATCGGCGTCGGCGCCGCGGAGGCGGCCCGCCGCGAACTCACCGATGCCGACGTGCGGGCGGTGGTCGAGACCGAGCTGGCCGAACGCGCCGACTCGATCGCCGAGTTCGAGCGGGCCGGGCACGGCGCGGCCGCCGATCCGGTCCGCGCGGAGGTCACCGTGATCCGCGGCGTGCTCGACCGGTTCACAGCCGGGCGATGAACACCTTCCCGCGCAACGCCTCCTCGACCAGGGCGACCCCCCGGCGTACCCGAATCAGCTGAGCCGTCTGCTCCTGCCAGGCGTCGGCCGCGGATTCGAGCACCTGCGGCGAGACCCGGTCGCCGAGGCTGGTGCGTACCCCGGCCAGCCCGGTCTGACTGGCGCGCAGCTGACTCTCCACGTATTGCGCGGCGAACCGGGCCAGCACCACCGGATGCCGGCGCAGCACCGGGTAGCCGCGGTAGTCGGCCGGGCAGCGGTCCAGCAGCCACGCGACCGCGGTCGCCTCCCAATCGGGGGCACCCGGGGGCCGCACCGACTCGGGCCAGCCGGCCGGGACGTAGATCGAGGTCTGCATCGAACACCTCCAGTGATTAGTACGTGTGTTCGATGATAGGGCGCTGCTCCGACAGCGCGCAAGAGCGCTGGCAGGATGAGGCCCATGACCGATGTGATCTGCCAGATCGCCGCCGGCGAGCTGCCCGCCGAGACGGTACTGCGGAGCGACGACATCATTGCCTTCCTCGATCACCGGCCGGTGTTCAAGGGCCACGTCCTGGTCTGCCCGCTCCCCCACGTCGATCAGCTGATCGACCTGCCCGCCGACCGGATCCCGGTGCTCTTCGAGGCCGTGCAACGGGTCGCGGCGGCACTGCCGGAGGCGCTCGGCTGTCAGGGCACCTTCGTGGCGATCAACAACGTCGTCTCGCAGTCGATCCCGCATCTGCACGTGCACGTCGTGCCCAGGACCAAGGGCGATGGGCTGCGCGGCTTCTTCTGGCCGCGGGTGAAGTACGCCGAGGGCGAGGCCCAGGCGTACGGCAAGTTGATCCGCGAAGCACTCGACGAACAGCACGCCGGCTGAGCGAGTTGAGGGACGAACGAGACGAAGCCACCGGCGGATCGCTACCGCCAGTGGCTTCGACTCGTCGCTGCGCTCCTCGCTCAGCCGACGTGGGGCTCAGTCCTTCTTGTCGTCGTCCTTCTTCGCGGCGGCCTTCTTGGCGGGCGCCTTCTTCGCTGCCTTCTTGGCCGGCGCCTTCGCCGCGTCCCCGGAGCCGGAATCCGAATCGTCGGAATCCTTGTCCTCGTTGGACTTCTCGGCACTCACCGAGAAATCGAGGTCGTCGTTCGCGACCCCGACGGTGACCAGGTCACCGGCGCCCAGGGAGCCACCGAGCAGCATCGTGGAGAGCCGGTTGTCCAGCTCCTGCTGCACGGTACGACGCAGCGGCCGGGCACCGAACTCGGGCTCGAAGCCCTCCTTGACCATCCAGTCCTTGGCCTCGTCGGTGACCTCGATGCCGACGTCCTGGGCCCGCAGCAGCCGCTCGGTGCTGCGCAGGATCAGGTCGACGATCTCGCGCAGCTCGTCCTGGGTGAGCCGGTGGAAGATCACCGTCTGGTCGATCCGGTTGAGGAACTCGGGCCGGAAGTGGCTGCGCAGCATCTCCTGGATCTCCGGCTCGACCGCGCTGAGGTCGTCGGTCTTCAGGATCAGCTGCGAGCCGATGTTGCTGGTCATGATCACGATGGTGTGGGTGAAGTCGACCGTACGCCCCTGCGAGTCGGTGAGCCGGCCGTCGTCCAGCAGCTGCAGCAGCGTGTTGAACACATCCGGGTGGGCCTTCTCGACCTCGTCGAAAAGCACCACCGAATAGGGCTGGCGGCGTACCCGCTCGGTGAGCTGGCCGCCCTCGTCGTAGCCGACGTACCCGGGCGGCGCGCCGACGAGCCGGGAGACGGTGTGCTTCTCCTGGAACTCGCTCATGTCGAGGCGGATCATCCGGCCCTCGTCCCCGAAGACCGCGGCAGCGAGCGCCTTGGCCAGCTCGGTCTTGCCGACGCCGGTCGGGCCGAGGAACAGGAACGAGCCCAGCGGCCGGTTCGGGTCCGACAGCCCGGCCCGCCCGCGGCGTACCGCCTCGGCGACCGCGGTGACCGCCTCGCCCTGCCCGATGACCCGCTCGTGCAGCAGGTTCTCCAGCGCCAGCAGGCGGGTGCGCTCCTCGGCGGTGAGATCGGAGACCGGGATGCCGGTACGCCGGGAGACCACCTCGGCGATGTCGAAGACGCCCACATGCGGGGTCTCCTCCGCCTTGACCTGGTCGAGCTTCTGCTCGGCCAGCTCGCGCTCCTTCTTCAGCTGCTCGGCCTGGGCGTAGTCCTCGTTGGCGACCGAGGCGTCCATCTCCCGCTTCAGCCGGCCGATCTCCTCCTCCATCGCCTTGGTGTCGGCGTCGGGGGTCTTGTGCTTCAGCCGCGCGCGGGCACCGGCCTGGTCGACCAGGTCGATCGCCTTGTCCGGCAGGAACCGGTCGGTGATGTAGCGATCGGAGAGCTCGGCGGCCGCGACCAGGGCCTCGTCGTCGTAGACCACGTCGTGGTGGGTCTCGTAGACATCGGCGAGCCCGCGCAGGATCTCGATGGTGTCGTCGACGCTCGGCTCGGAGACCATCACCGGCTGGAAGCGGCGCTCCAGGGCGGCGTCCTTCTCGATGTACTTGCGGTACTCGTCGATGGTGGTGGCGCCGATGGTGTGTAGTTCGCCGCGGGCCAGGGCGGGCTTGAGCAGGTTGGCCGCATCCATCGCGCCCTCGCCGCCGGAACCGGCACCGATCACGGTGTGCAGCTCGTCGATGAACAGGATGATCTCGTCGGAGTGCTCCTTGACCTCATCGAGCACCTTCTTGAGCCGTTCCTCGAACTCGCCGCGGTACTTCGACCCGGCGACCAGCGCGCCCAGGTCCAGCGCGATCACCTTGCGGCCGGCCAGCGAGCTGGCGACGTCGTTGTTGACGATCCGCTGGGCGATGCCCTCGACGATCGCGGTCTTGCCGACGCCGGGATCGCCGATCAGTACCGGGTTGTTCTTGCGGCGCCGGGAAAGCACCTCGACGGTCTCCTCGATCTCCTGGTCACGGCCGACGACGGGGTCGAGCTTGCCGGCCCGGGCATCGGCGGTCATGTCGCGGCCGAACTCGTCCAGGGTCGGGGTGTCGCTGTCGGACTGGCCGCCCTGACCCGGCTGGCCGCCCTGACCCGGCTGGCCGCCCTGGCCACGGCCCGGATCCTGGATGGCCTGGGTGAGCAGCTTCGACCCGGGGTTCTCCCGGTTGGCGGCGATACCGACGAGCAGCTGGACCGGGCCGATGTAGCCGGTACCGGATTCGGCGGCCTGCTGCTGGGCGACCCGGATCGCGGCGCGCAGGCGCGGGCCGAGCCGGGGCTCGCCCTCACCGGTCGGCAGCTGCTCGAGCAGGTCGGCCATCTGCGCCGCGACCGCGTCGGGGTCGAGGCCGAGGGTCGCCAGCATGCCCTTCGCCGGGTCGGCCGAGGCCGCGGCATAGAGCAGGTGCTCCGGGGTCACCTCGGGGTTGTTGCGCTCCTCGGCCGCGTCCACGGCATCGGAGAGCATCCGGCGGGCGTCATCGGTGAGCAACCGGTTCACGTCCACGCGCTGCACGGGGGGCTGCTGCCCCGAGGCCTGACCGAAGAAGCGGTTGAACATGTCGTCGAAAGGGGATCCAGAACCAAGGGGCCACTGAGACATCTGCACACACTTCCTGTCGGGTGTCGATTTGTTGCGGCGGGGGTACGCCGTCCCCACACCGTTGCGTACCGGGGTCCGCGCTGACAAGTCCCAACACACAAGGGATTCGGCGAGCTCGGGTTGAGCCGATCCGACTCATGGGGCGTCGGCTCGCGAATGCAAATCGCGCGGTGAGGACAACCGGTGAATTGCACGACTCGCTCGCCCAAGCCGGACGAGCCGTCCAATTCACCGGTTGTCCACGGCGTGCGACTCGGTCGCGACGTGCGACCCACGGCAAGACGGCACACGGCCCCGCCGGGCCGAAGCCGGACGGGGCCGTGCGGTGAGCGGTGAAGTGCTCAGGCGGCGCGCTGGGCCATGTGGCGCAGCACGTACTGCAGGATGCCGCCGTTGAGGTAGTACTCGCGCTCCCCCGGGGTGTCAATGCGGACGACCGCGTCGAACTCGGTCACGTTGCCGTCGGGGGCGGTCGCCTTGACGTGCATCGTCTCCGGCGTACGCCCCTGGTTCAGCTCGGTGATTCCGGTGATGTCGAAGGTCTCCTCGCCGGTCAGGCCCAGCGACTCCGCCGAATCCCCCTCGGGGAACTGCAGCGGCAGGACGCCCATCCCGATCAGGTTCGAGCGGTGGATCCGCTCGAAGCTCTCGGTGATGACAGCCTTGATGCCGAGCAGCGCCGAGCCCTTGGCGGCCCAGTCGCGCGAGGATCCGGAACCGTACTCCTTGCCGCCGAGCACGACCAGCGGGGTGCCCTGCTTCTGGTAGTTGACCGAGGCGTCGTAGACGAAGGTCACCGGACCGTCGGCCTGGGTGAAGTCGCGGGTGTAGCCACCCTCGGTGCCCGGGGCGATCTGGTTGCGCAGCCGGATGTTGGCGAAGGTGCCACGCATCATCACCTCGTGGTTGCCGCGCCGCGAGCCGTAGGAGTTGAAGTCCTTGCGCTCCACCCCCTTGCCCATCAGGTACTGCCCGGCCGGGGTGTCGGCCTTGATCGCACCGGCCGGCGAGATGTGGTCGGTGGTCACCGAGTCGCCGAGCTTGAGCAGCACCCGGGCGCCGGTGATGTCACCGACCGGCTCCGGGGTGGCCGGCATGTTCTCGAAGTACGGTGGCTTGCGCACGTAGGTCGAGGCGTCGTCCCACTCGAAGATCTTGCCCTCCGGGGTGGGCAGCTCGCGCCACTGGTCGTCACCGGCGAACACATCGGCGTACCGGGTGGCGAACATCTCGGCGTTGATGGAGGTGTTGACCAGGCCCTCGATCTCGGCGGTGGTCGGCCAGATGTCCTTCATGAACACGTCGTTGCCCTGCTCGTCCTGGCCGAGCGGCTCGGACTCGAGGTCGATGTCCATCGTGCCGGCCAGGGCGTACACCACGACCAGCGGCGGGCTGGCGAGGTAGTTCATCTTCACATCGGGCGAGATCCGGCCCTCGAAGTTGCGGTTGCCCGAGAGCACCGCGGTGACGGCCAGGTCGTTGTCGTTGACCGCCTGGGAGACCTCCGGGATCAGCGGTCCGGAGTTGCCGATGCAGGTGGTGCAGCCGTAGCCGACCAGGTCGAAACCGATCTTGTCCAGGTAGGGCTGCAGACCCGCCTTGGCGTAGTAGTCGGTGACGACCTTGGAACCGGGCGCGAGCGAGGTCTTCACCCACGGCTTGCGGGTCAGGCCGCGCTCGACCGCCTTCTTGGCGACCAGGCCGGCGGCGATCATCACGCTCGGGTTCGAGGTGTTGGTGCAGGAGGTGATCGCGGCGACCGCGACCGAGCCGTGGTCCAGTTCGAAGGTCTCGCCACCCTCCAGGGTGACCGGCACCGGCTTGCTGGGCCGGGTCGGGTGGACCTGCTGCTTGACCTCGGAGACGGTCTCGGTGACCTTCTCGGCCACCTCGGAGACCAACCCCTTCGCCTTCTGCAGCATGCTCACCTGCGGCGTGCCGACCGGCTCGTCGAGCGCGGGGTCCGGTGCGGCCGGGGAATCGGAGGCGGGGAACGACTCGGCGGCGGCCTCGTCGGTCGGGTCCAGCTTGCTCTCGTCGGCGTAGTCCTTGACGTCGGAGCGGAACTGCTTCTTGGAATTCTTCAGCAGGACACGGTCCTGCGGCCGCTTCGGGCCGGCGATCGACGGCTCGACGGTGGCCAGGTCGAGCTCCAGGTGCTCGGAGTAGCGCGGCTCGCGCTCGTCGTCGTGCCACAGACCCTGCGCCTTGGCGTACGCCTCGACGAGCTCGATCTGCTCCTCGGAGCGCCCGGTGAGCCGCAGGTAGTCGGTGGTCAGCGAGTCGATCGGGAAGACCGCGATCGTGGAGCCGTATTCGGGGCTCATGTTGCCGATGGTGGCGCGGTTGGCCAGCGGCACCTCGGAGACGCCCGGGCCGTAGAACTCGACGAACTTGCCGACCACCTTGTGCTCGCGCAGCATCTGGGTGATGGTCAGCACCAGGTCGGTGGCGGTGACGCCGTCCTTGAGCGCGCCGGAGAGCTTGAAGCCGACCACCCGCGGGATCAGCATCGACACCGGCTGGCCGAGCATCGCGGCCTCCGCCTCGATGCCGCCGACGCCCCAGCCGACGACGCCGAGGCCGTTGACCATGGTGGTGTGCGAGTCGGTGCCGACACAGGTGTCGGGGTACGCCTGCAGCACGGTCTTGCCGTCGGCCTCGGTGACCTCGCGGGGGAAGACCACCCGGGCCAGGTTCTCGATGTTGACCTGGTGCACGATGCCGGTGCCCGGCGGGACGACCTTGAAGTCGTCGAAGGCGGTCTGGCCCCAGCGCAGGAACTGGTACCGCTCCCGGTTGCGCTCGTACTCCACGTCCACGTTGCGGCGGAAGGAGTCGGGGGTGCCGAAGAAGTCGACGATCACCGAGTGGTCGATCACCATCTCCGCCGGCGAGAGCGGGTTCACCTTGGCGGCGTCACCGCCGAGATCGGCGATGGCCTCGCGCATGGTGGCCAGGTCGACGATGCAGGGCACGCCGGTGAAGTCCTGCATGATCACCCGCGCCGGGGTGAACTGGATCTCCTTGTCGGGACGGGCATCGGGGTCCCAGTCGCCGAGGGCGCGGATGTCGTCGGCGGTGATGTTGGCACCGTCCTCGGTCCGCAGCAGGCACTCCAGCAGCACCTTCAGGCTGTAGGGCAGGGTCTCCGAGCCCGGCACCGTGTCGAGCTTGAAGATCTCGTAGTTCTTGCCGGCGACCGCCAGGTCCGCCTTCGCTCCAAAACTGTTCACACTCATTGATCAGCTCCCGTGCTGTTTGGGTTGTGCGTGCCGTGCGCCCGTCGAGCCCACGAAGTCTCTTGATGTCAAGATACCACGCTCCGCCCGGTTGCGTACCGCGACACCCTCATTGTCCGCCGCGCCACATCCGGATCCGGCGGCGGGGTCGACCTCAACGTCCACCTCTTGACGCCGCTCATCGGCTGGCCTAGCGTCAGAGCGATCTGAAACGCCATTTCACTATCTGCCCACCCACCCCCAGGTCGCGGTCGGGCGCACCGAACAAAGGGGTTCATGAACATGGCACGCCGCTCCGAAACCTCCATCCGGCTGCTCGCCGCCGGCGCCGGTGCCGTCGCCTCCGCACTGGTCGTCTCCGCGGTCGCCGGGGGTACGCCGAACGCTCCGAACGCGCCGGGTGGTTCGCCCGCGGCCGCCCAGGGTGGCTCGCTGCCGCTCGTCGGCGACCGGATGCCCACCGGTGCCGGCGCCGCGGTCGACCAGCCGGCGTACGGCACCGGATCGCACTGGAACGTCCTCAACTGGGGCCCTGGCAACCCGGCCGCGGTACCGGCCTCGGCCAGCTTCCCGATCCTCGGCCCGGACGGGCGGACCGAGAAGCGGGTCGCCCTGACCACCCAGGCCAACCCCGATTTCGGCAGCGCGAAGAGCGTCATCAACGCCTCCACCTCCACCGATTCCGGCCGGAGCTTCCTGACCACCGAGCGCAACTATCCGGCGACCGCGCTGAACGAGATCCGGTTGTCCGACGGGAGTTTTCTGGCCATCGACTTCATCCCGCAGTGGGGCGATGCCGCCAGGACCTTCACCAACCTGAAGGTGCGCACCTCCAAAGACGGGCAACAGTGGCAGCTCACCGACGCACCGGTGGCGATGCCCCCGGAGTACCAGCTCGGCCCGATGTCGGAGGGGCTTCGGGTGCATCGCCGGGTGCTGGAGCTGCCCGATGGCACCCTGATGGTGCCGATCTACACCGTCTTCAAGGGCACCACCAAGCAGCGCTCGGCGATCCTGCAGTCCAGCGACGGTGGCCGGAGCTGGAGCCTGCGCTCGGTGATTCCGGCGACCAATGCGGTCGGTACCAACGAGGTCGGCTGGTCCTGGACCAGCGACGGCCGGCTGCTGGCGGTGCTGCGGACCACCGACAGCCCGGAGACGAAACTGGTCTACGCCTATTCCGATGACCAGGGCCGCAGCTGGTCCGAGGCCCGGGAGCTGATCGGCCCCGACGGCACGGTCGTCCGCGGCATCTACCCCGATCTGCTGCTGCAACCGAACGGGGCCCTGCTGCTCACCACCGGGCGGCCGGATGTGCGGATGTTGGCCAGCTTCGACGGCACCGGCCGCAGCTGGCAGATTCAGGACACCGTCTTCGCCAACTACCCCTCGACCGGCAACAACGGCCGCTACGACGGCACCAGCGGCAACAACACGATGGAATCGGTCGGCGCGAACCGGTCGGTGCTGTTCTTCGACCAGTGCCATGTCTGGGGCTGTGGCGCCTACAACGAGCAGTTCGGGGTGAGTGCGACCTATGTCGGCGCGGTGACCCCCGGCGGTACCGGGCGGATCGACGTGGCATCCCGGTTACTGGACAAGACCGCCACCGTCTCCGGCCGCTTCGCCAAGCCGGACAAGAAATTCCCGACCGTACGCCCGGAGGGCGCCTTCGACGGCCTCAGCGATCGGGACGCGGTCGCGAAGCTGGACAGCCGCGACGGGGAACTCGTGCTGGCCCTGGACCGCAGTTATCCGATCAACCGGATCGGGCTGATGCTCGGCCACGGCGAACCGCAGTCGGCGAAGGTGCAGTTCTCCGCCGACGGTCAGCAGTGGTCCGCGCCGGTGGTGGATGCGGTGAACCGCAGCGACCGCGCGCTCCGCTACACCGACCTGCCGGCACCGCAGGACGCCCGCTATCTGAAGGTCACCGGGGCGCCCGGGGTGGAGACTACGGTGACCGAGCTGGAGCTCTACACCGCCGACACCGACACCTTCGAGAACGAGCTGCCGTTCGCGATCCCGCGCGGGTGGGCCGACGCCAACAAGGCCTGGGTCACCGACATACCGAACGACCCGGCGTACGCCGAGTTCGGCGGGTCGCACAGCCGCACCGCCCTGCGCCTGTTCGACAAGTGGACCGACGACAACGCCCGGATCAGCCGGCCGTTCGCCCCGAGCCCGCGGGTGCAGACCAGCATGCAGCTCGGTGGCTCCGATTTCCGGGCGATGTTCACCTTCGGCGCCCGCGGCACCGGTGCCGACGGTGCCCGCGCCGATGCCTGGAATTTCCGGCTGGTACAGGGAAAGCCGGCGAGCCTGCAGGCCTGGAACGGAGCCGCCTGGGTGGAGATCGGCAAGCTCGCCGAGGCGCTGCCGACCAGGACCTACCTGCCGGTGTCGATGGACCTGACCGCCGACCGCGCGAACATCACCATCGGTTCGCAGAGCTTCACCACCACGGTGCGGGCCGGTGCCGCCACCACGATGAGCTCGCTGGACTTCAGCACCGGTGACCCGGCGCAGTACGGTGGCTTCTACCTCATCGACGACGTCGTCATCAAACCCGGGAGTTGACCACCCAGTGCGCATCACCGCCGTCGAGACGATCCTGCTCACCGGCCCGTCCAGCAACGATCCCTGGATCACCTTCGCCAAACAGACCCGCACCGTCGCCCTGGTCCGGGTGACCAGCGACAGCGGGCTGACCGGGATCGGGGAGACCTACTGCGGCTATTTCGCGCCGGAGCTGGTCGATCCGGTGGTCGAGCTGATCCGGCCGATCCTCACCGAGGGCGACGGCACCGACCCGGTGACGCTCGGCGATCGGATGCGGCTCTGCCTGGGATACGCCGCCCGGGTCGGGGTGGTGCGCGCCGCCATCGGTGCCGTCGAGGCGGCCCTGTGGGATCTGCGCGGCAAGGCCGAGGGGGTGCCCGCCTATCAACTGATGGGCGGATTGCAGCACCAGCGGCTACCGGCGTACGCCACCGGTGGTCCGAGCCCGTGGCCGGCGGAGTTCCTGCTGCAGAAGGCGGAACGGTACGCCGAGTTGGGTTTCACCGCGCTCAAGGTGGCCACCGGCGGCATGGACCAGCAGACCCGCCGGGACCTGCCCGTTCCCGGCGGTCGGGATGCGGCACCGGAGTGGGAGGTCGAGAAGCTGCGGTTGCTGCGGGACCGGTTGGGTCCGGAGTTCGGACTGCTGCTGGATGGCCACATGGGCGGTGGACGCAGCGAGGTGTGGGATCTGGAGTTGGCCACCCGGGTGCTGCGCGCGATCGAGGAGTTCGACCCGATCCTGGTGGAGGAACCGCTCCCCTACACCGACCCGGACGCCTACGCCGAGCTGCGGCGGCGTACCAGCATCCCGATCGCCGGCGGGGAGCAGTTGAGCAGCGCGGCCGAGTTCGCGCTCTGGCTGGACCGGGACGCGTTCGGGGTGGCGCAACCGGACGCCGCCTGGCTCAGCCCGAGCGAATTCCTCACGGTGGCGGCGAATGCGGCCGCTCGTGGCGCCCGGATCGCCTCGCACAACTGGTGCGGTGGCGCGGGAGTGATGCAGAACGTGCACTGCGCCTTCGCCTGTGCGAACACCCTGATCGTCGAACTGCTGCCCGATGCCGGTCCGCTGCACACCCGCCTGTGGGGTGATCAACTGATGCTCGAGGACGGGCAGCTGCTGCCGCCGACCGCGCCCGGGTTCGGGGTCCGCGTCGACGATCGGCTGCTGGCAGACTTTCCTTATCGCAAGGGGCACGAGGAGTTCGTCAGCGTGCCCGGGAAGGTGTTGCGCACATGAGTCCGGAGAGCACCGACCACCAGCTGGTGATCGCCCTGCCCCAGGACGCCGCCGGCCTGGAGCGATTGCGCGGCATCGTCCAGCACACCCGAATCGCGCTGCTCGAACCGGGTGCGCTGACCGTGCCCGCCGAGCTGGCCGGCACCGTGACCGGATTCTGCGGAGACTCGGTGCCCAGCAATCTCACCGAACTCCCCCGGTTGCGCTGGATCCAGCTGGCGTCGGCCGGGTTCCGGCAGGCGATCGGCGCCGGCGTACCCGACACGGTCGCGGTGACCAACGCCAGCGGCGTCAACGACATCCCGATCGCCGAGTGGTGCGCGATGATGATGCTGGCCCTGCGCCGCGACCTGCCGGGCACCTTCGCCGACCAGCAGGCACACCGCTGGGACCGCTCCCCGGTGCACCAGGCCGAACTGCGCGGGCTGCGGGTCGGCATCCTCGGCTTCGGCAACATCGGCCAGCAGGTCGCCCGCACCGTCCGGGCGCTCGGGCTCGAGGTGTGGGTCGCGTCCCGATCAGCGCCCGGTTTTCGGCCCGATCGTTATGACCCCCTCGACCGCGGTCCGGAGGAGGTGCCGATCCCGGATCGGTCCTTCGGCCTGGACCGACTGCCGGATTTCCTGTCCGGACTGGACTTCCTGGTGATCACCGTCCCGGCCACGCCGACCACCGACGGGCTGATCGACGACGCGGCGTTCCGCGCCCTGCCACCGACCGCGTACCTGCTGAACCCGGCCCGGGCCAGCGTGGTCGATGAGCAGGCGCTGCGATCCGCGCTGGTCGAGGGGCGGTTGGCCGGGGCCGCCCTGGACGTGCACTACCGCAGCCCGATGGCCGCCGATGACCCGACCTGGGAGCTGCCGAGGGTGATCATCACCTCACACGTCTCCGGCTCCTCCGACAGCACCTTCTTCCTGCCCCGGCTGTGGGATCTGCTGGCCCGCAACACCGAACGCCTGCTCGCCGGACGTCCACTGCTGAACCGCATCGCCCCCGCCGACCTGGCCGGCTGACCGGTCAGTGCAGACGATGCGCCAGGAACTCAGTTCGGGGTGAGGATGGCGACGGCCTCGATGTGGTGGGTGCGGGGGAAGAGGTTGAAGGCGCGGATCGAGTCGGGGGTGTAACCGAGCTCTGCGGCGTACGCCAGGTCGCGGGCCAGGGCGGCGGGATCGCAGGCCACATAGGCGATCGCGCGCGGTTCGCGGGCGGTGACCTGTTCCAGCACCTTGCGGCCCGCACCGGCGCGCGGCGGATCGAGGACGACCAGATCGGTACGCCGCGGCAGCTTGGGCAGCACCCGGTCCACCCGGCCGGAGCTGAACTTCGCCTCCCGCACATTGCGCCGGGCGTGGGAGATGGCGGGCTTGTCGGACTCCACACCCCAGACGGTCACCCCAGCATCGGCGAGCGCACCGGCGAACACCCCGACCCCGCAGTAGAGATCGAACGCCCGCTCCCCCGCCGCGGGCCGCAGGCCCTCGAGCACCGCACCAACCAGGGTGTCCACAGCGGCCGGGTGGACCTGCCAGAATCCCTGTCCCTGCACCTCGAATCGTCGCCCGGCGGCCTCCTCGACGACCGACTCGTCGGCATCACCGACGAGCAGCAACTGCTCCTCGGCCGCGTCGACGACGGTCAGCGGGGTCTGCTCCGCCACCTCCGGGACACCCAGGGCGCGCGGGTCGACGCTGGCGATCGGGCAGCCGTCGTCGGGGATCCGGATCAGCTCGTGCGAGCGGTGGGCGCGCAGCGCCGGTTCACCGTCGGCGTCGGCCAGATAGCGCATCCGGTGCCGCCAGTTCCGCACCGGCGGCACCGCTTCCACCGCACCGGTCCAGTCGATGCCGGCCAGCCGGGCGAGCTGCTCGGCGACGACACTGCGCTTCAGTTCCAGTTCGCCGGAATCGCTGACATGCTGGAAATCGCAGCCGCCGCAGCCACCGGGACCGGAGACCGGGCAGTCCGGGCGTACCCGGTCCGGCGCGGCCTCCAGCACCTCGATCGCATCGGCTCGCCAGAACCGGTCCTGGCTCGTATCGGTGATCCGCAACCGGACGCGTTCCCCGGGCAGCGCATGGCGGACGAAGATCACCCGGCCCTCGTGCCGGGCAATGCAGTGCCCGCCGTGCGCGATCGGGCCGACGGTGACCTCGGGGGCGGTGGTTTCTGGGGACGTGGCTTCGACTCGGTCGTTCGCTCGCTCAGCCGACGTGGGGGGCTCAGCCATCGGATCGCTGTTCGTCGCGATGCCCGTCGGTGGCGTCGGTGGTGCCGACCATCCGGAAGGCCATCGGGTCCTCCCGGGCCAGCCGCTCGCGGGCGGCCTCGGAGGACTTCAGCAGGTAGGGCACCGAGGTGACCATCACACCCGGAGTGAAGTGCAACCGGGCCCGCAGCAGCAGCGCCGTCTGGTTGTGCAGGGCACCCTCCCACCAGTGCCCGACGACGTATTCGGGCACATAGACCGCGACGACATCGCGGGGGCTCTTCTTGCGCAACTCGCTGACGTACTTGACCACCGGGCCTATCACCTCGCGGTAGGGCGAGGCGATCACCTTCAGCGGGATGTGCAGATCGGCCCGGTCCCAGGCCCCGATCAGCCCCTCGGTCTCGGCATCGTCCACGTCGACGGTGATCGCCTCCAGGGTGGAGGGCCGGGACGCCTTCGCGAACATCAGCGCGCGCAGGGTCGGCTTGTTCACCTTCGACACCATCACCACCGCATGCACCCGGCTCGGCAGCACCCGCTCATCGCCCGGGCTCCAGGCGATCTCGCGGGCCACCAGCTTGTAGTGCCGGTTGATCAGCTTCATCAGCACGAAGACGACCGCCATCGCCAGGATCGCCATCCAGGCGCCGTAGATGAACTTGGACAGCAGCACGATCACCAGCACCGTGCCGGTGCAGCTCAGCCCGATCGCGTTGATCACCCGGGATCGCTTCATCTGCTTGCGTACCGCCGGATCCCGCTCGGTCTTCAGGTGCCGGGTCCAGTGCCGCATCATGCCGGTCTGGGAGACGGTGAACGAGACGAAGACCCCGACCACATACAACTGGATCAGGCTCGTCACATCGGCGTTGAACGCCAGCACCAGCCCCGCCGCGGCGGCGGCCAGCAGGATGATGCCGTTGCTGTACGCCAACCGGTCGCCGCGGGTGTGCAGCTGGCGCGGCAGGAATCCGTCCCGGGCCAGGATCGAGCCGAGCACCGGGAATCCGTTGAAGGCGGTGTTCGCGGCCAGGAACAGGATGATCATGGTGGCCGCGATCAGGAAGTAGAACCCGGGTCGGAAGTTGTCGAAGACGGTGGCGGCCAGCTGACCCATCACGGTGTCCGGGGAGACGTCCACCGGCTGCCCGTTCAGCGTGAAGTGCGATTCCGGTGAGTCGATCAACCGGACCTGGGTGAGGTTGGCCAGGGTGATGATCCCGATCAGCATCGACACCGCGATCCCGCCCAGCAGGGCGAGGGTGGTGGCGGCGTTCTTGCTCTTCGGCTGCTTGAACGCCGGTACGCCGTTCGAGATCGCCTCGACACCGGTGAGCGCGGCGGCGCCGGAGGAGAAGGTACGCGCCAGCAGCACCACCAGCGCGATCCCGACCAGCGGGGTGTACTGCTCGGCGCCGACCACCTCGTACTGCGCGGTCGGTGAGCGCAGGTCCTCCCCGAGCACCAGGATCCGGAACAGGCCGTAGAGGGTCATCAGGATGACCCCGGCCATGAAGCAGTAGGTGGGGATGGCGAAGACCGACCCGGATTCGCGGACCCCGCGCAGGTTGATCGCCATCAGCACGACGATGATGACCGCGGCGATGAGCCCCTCGTGGCCGGCGATGAACGGGATTGCGGCGCGCGCGTTCTGCACGCCCGAGGACACCGAGACCGCGACGGTCAGCACGTAGTCCACCAGCAGTGCCGAGGCCACCGTCAGGCCGGCGTTCGGGCCGAGGTTGACCGTCGCCACCTCGTAGTCACCACCGCCGGAGGGATAGGCGTGCACGTTCTGCCGGTAGGAGGCGACGACCACCAGCATCACGACCGCGACACCCAGTGCGATCCACCAGGAGTAGACGAATCCGACCATGCCGGCCAGCGAGAGGGTGAGCAGGATCTCGTCCGGGGCGTACGCCACCGAGGACAGCGCATCGGAGGCGAAGACGGGTAGCGCGATCCGCTTCGGCAGCAGGGTCTCCCCCAGCTGAGCCGATGCCAGCTTGCGCCCCAGCAGCAGTCGTTTGATGCTGTCGGACAGTTTCACAGGCGGCACTCTATGCCTGATCCGGGGGAACGATGCCACTCGGTCGCGGCGCGGGCGGGATCGGTTCGGTGCCCCTGCCCGGGACAGCGCGCCGGCGGCGTGGTGCGATACTTTCTCGGCACTGGAAGGAGAGCGCGTGCACATCGTCATCATGGGTTGCGGCCGGGTCGGTTCCCGGTTGGCCCGCAGCCTGGAGAAACGGGGCCACTCGGTCGCGATCATCGACAGCAATGCCGAGGCGTTCCGCCGTCTCGGGCCGGGATTCTCCGGGCGCACCGTCAAGGGTGTCGGCTTCGACCGGGACGTGCTGCGCCGCGCGGGCATCGAGGAGGCCGACGGTTTCGCCGCGGTCTCCAGCGGTGACAACTCCAACATCCTCGCCGCCCGGGTGGTGCGCGAGACCTTCGACGTGGACAACGTGGTGGCCCGGATCTACGACCCGGGTCGCGCGGAGGTCTATGAGCGGCTCGGGATCCCCACCGTGGCGACCGTGCGCTGGGCCTCGGACAAGGTGCTGCGCCGGCTGCTGCCGGAGGGCTCGGAGCCGGTGTGGCGGGACCAGTCGGGTTCGGTACGCCTGGTCGAGGTGCATGTCGATCCGGGCTGGGTGGGACGGACGGTGGGCACCATGCAGGAGGCCGCACGGTTCCCGATCCCGTTCCTGCTCCGGCTCGGTACCGGCATGGTGCCGAAGTCCGACACCATCTTCCAGGACGGCGACCTGGCGTACGTGGCCTGCGAGGCCGACCGCGTCGGTGACGTCGAGACCGTGCTCGGCCAGCCGCCGGCCAAGAACTGATCCGGGACCAGGAGGAGTTTCATGCGCGTCGCAATCGCCGGGGCCGGCCATGTGGGCCGCTCCATCGCCCGGGAGCTGATCGAACACGGCCACCAGGTGCTGCTGATCGACAGGCAGCCCGCGGCCATCAAGACCGAATCGGTGCCGGACGCCGAGTGGCTGCTCGCCGACGCCTGCGAGCTCTCCTCACTCGAGGAGGCCGGTCTGGACAGCTGTGACGTGGCCATCGCCGCGACCGGTGACGACAAGGTCAATCTGGTGCATTCCCTGCTGGCCAAGACCGAATTCGGGGTGCCGCGCACGGTGGCCCGGGTGAACCATCCCTACAACGAGTGGATGTTCGACGAGGTGTGGGGGGTGGACGTGTCGGTGTCCACCCCGCGCCTGATGTCCGCCCTGGTCGAGGAGGCGGTGGCCGTCGGCGACCTGGTGCGGTTGTTCACCTTCCGCAACGGCGACACCAATGTGGTCGAGTTCACCCTGCCCGAGCAGAGCACCTGCGTCGGCATGCGGATCGGCGAGCTCGGACTGCCCGGGGAGACCGTGCTGGTCGCGGTGATCCGGGACGGCCGGGCCAGCGCCCCCGACCCCGACGGCTCCCTGGAGGCCGGGGACGAGCTGCTGTTCGTCACCAGCCCCGATCACGAGCAGGAGCTCGCCGACGTGCTCTCCCCGCGCGGCACCTCCGGTCGGGTGGTGTCGGGGCAGATGCCTCAGATGCCGGGGACGTTCAGCAACTCGTAACGCGGGTTGTAGACGACCGCCTGGCCGCCGTGCCGCGAGAGGCGGCCCTCGACCAGCATCGTGGTGCCGGCCTGGATGCCGGGGATGCTGCGCCGTCCCATCCAGACCAGGGTGACCTGGCCGGTACCGTCGCGGAAGTCGACCTCGAGCCGCCGCGAATCGTCCTGCGGGTTGATGGTGACCGAGCTGACGGTGCCGCGCAGGCGCACCTTCTGCCGATCGTTGCAGCTGCCGCAGAGCGCCGCGCCGGCCTCCTCGGACTGCCGGCGCAGGTCCTCCGACTCCAACTCCTCGTTGGAGCGGACGATCCGGCGCAGCATGCCACCCAGGCCACGGCGCGACTCGGTGCTCTTCGTGCTTCCGGTGCTCCCGCTCATCGTCGATCCCCCACTTCAATTCGGTAGAACGAGTTCGACATCCGACTTCTTCCCAGCGTACGCCGCGTCACTGCGCGGATTCGGGCTCCGCCTGCTGGAGTTCCGGCGGCAGGGTGAGGGCGAGCACGTCACCGACCGGCATCGGGTCGTCGCCACGGCGTACCACCACATCGCTGAACGCGTCGAGGAACGGCCCGACCAGTTCGTCGTCGCTCTGGTCGCTGAGCGCGGCCTGCCCGAAGAGCACCCCGCGCAGCAGCCAGCGCGGCCCCTGCGCGACCCAGGTGCGGGACGGCTGGAAGGCCACCTGCCCGTCGGGGGTCTGCACCGGGACGTTGCGCACCAGCTCGGTGCCGAACGGGCCCTCGACGCTGTCCGCGGTGCCGCCGGCGGCCTCGGTCTGCTCGACGATCTGCTCGCGGATCTCGGCCCACATGCCCGGGCTGCGCGGTGCGGCGAAGGCGGAGAGTTCGAGTGCGGACTCGTCCTTGACGATCAGCGCGGAGACGATCTGCTGGGTCTCTTCGGCGACCTGGAGCCGCAGCTCGCACTCCGGGATCGGGGTGATCACCAGCGCGCCGAAGTCCAGCCGCTCGATGTCGTCGGCCTCCAGGTCGACCTCGTTGATGTCGAAGGGCCCGTCCTCGCGCCAGTCCTTGCTCAGGTCGAGGGCCGCCCACTCGTCCTCGGCGTCCTCGGCGTCGGTGTCATCGTCCTCGTCGTCGTCCTCACCGGAATCCAACTCGTCGTCGTCCTCGGCGGTGTCCAGGTCCGCATCCGGATCGGCGGCGTCGGTCTCGGTGTCGGCAGCATCGGCACTGGTGTCGTCGACCGAGGTCTCGTCGACCGTGGTGGTCTCGACGCTCTCGTCGGCGTCCTTCTCGGCCTGCTTCTTCTTCCGGCCAAAGATCATCGTGTCGTCCACTCCGCTTCGTTTTCGGTTCGGCGTACGCCCTGGGGCACCGCCGTCCATCTTGGCACCAACCCCGGCCCATGGAGAACCGGAACCGCGATTCAGCGGCCGGTGGACCCGTGACCACCGGCGCCGCGCACCGACTCGGAGAGCGTGTCGACGAGCTGGAACTCGGCGCGGATCACCGGTTGGACGACCAGCTGGGCGATCCGGTCACCACGGTTCAACCGGATCGGTTCGTGCGGGTCGGTGTTCAGCAGGCAGACCTTGATCTCACCGCGATAACCGGCATCGACGGTGCCCGGTGCGTTCACGATCGTGAGGCCGTGCCGGGCGGCCAGCCCGGACCGCGGATGCACGAATCCGGCGTACCCCTCGGGCAGCGCGATCGCCACCCCGGTCGGCACCAGGCGGCGCTCCCCCGGGGCCAGTTCGACGTCCTCGGCGGCGAGCAGGTCGGCGCCGGCGTCGTCGTGGTGGGCGTAGCGGGGCACCGGCAGCTCGGGATCCAGTTGCTGCAGCGGAACGGTCAGCGTGTCAGTCACGCCGGGCAGCCTACTGCCGCCGCTTTCCCAGATAGCCCTGGGCCACCCGGGCGAGTTCGTCGGGACGCCGGCAGGACACCAGCCAGTAGGGATGCGGGTCGGCCGGGTCGTCGATGGTCACCTCGACGGCGCGTTTCAGATAGGAGCGCAGCAGCAGGTACGCCCGGGCGTCGGCCTTCACCCGTTGCCGGTCCCGGGTCGCGGCCGCATCGAGGGCGGTCACCCCGGACACCCACTGCCACTCGATCCGCGCCCGGCCGGCACGCAGCCCGTCCGGACCCGCGGCCACCCGCACCGATCCGTAGTCGATCAGCACCCAGGCGGCCAGTCCGCCGAGCACCGCGGTCCCCGCCAGACCCTGCAACCAACCGAGATAGAAACCCATCGCCAGCCAGAAGGTGGCCAGGAAGAAACCGGCGATCAACCACCAGGACAGCGGCGCGGTGAGCCGTTCGGCGTACGACTGCCGGTCCGCCCGCTGCTGCTCCGGCCCGCTGCGGGTCTCCGGCTGGTCCGGCGCTTCCGACTGGCCCTGCGACATCGACACTCCTTGCGATCAGACGGCGGCCGGGCTGGATCCGGGGCCCGCCCGTGACCAGTCAAACCTAGCCGAGGCGTTCGCCCTACTATGGGCTGGAGCGGAGCACGTGCCCGCGAGCACACCCAGACCTTGAAGGAGATCCGGATGCAGTCCAGACTGTGGAAGATCTACACCGCGGTGATCGGCACGGTGTCGACCATCGCTGCCCAGAAGCTCGTCAGCAAGAGCTGGGAGATCGTCACCGGGGAGGAGCCGCCGGAGCCCGGTGACCCCGACACCCCGCTCCACCTGGCCGTCACCTGGTCGATCGCCAGCGCGGTCGGCATCGGGGTCGTGCAGCTGCTCACCAACCGGTCCACGCTGCGCCGGATGCGTGCCGCGCTTGGTGACGATGCCCTGCCCGGCAAGAAGATGAGCTTCAAGATCTGAGCATCGCCAGCGACGACAACAGGGGCCCCGGATCTTCCGGGGCCCCTGTTGCATGTGGTCGTCGGTTCGCTCAGCCGGCGCAATCCATGCAGTAGTAGTTCCCGTTGCGCTCCTCCGCGATCTGGCTGCGATGGCGTACCAGGAAACAGCTGGCACAGGTGAACTCGTCCTGCTGCCGGGGCAGCACGCGCACGGTCAGTTCTTCATGCGACAGGTCGGCACCGGGCAGCTCGAAGGCCTCCGCGGCCTCCACCTCGTCCTCGTCGACCTTGCCCGAATTCTTGTCATTGCGACGGGTCTTGAGCTCCTCGATCGAGTCTTCGCTCATCTCCTCATCGGACTTGCGCGGTGCGTCGTAGTCTGTCGCCATCGTTCCCTTCTCCAACTAACTAGGCCTCGGCATATTCGGCCGCTCAACGAAGCCGAGACCGGTGATATTCCCCGAACCTCAGCCCGGTGCCGTGCGGCGTGTCCCGGGGGGTGTTGATTGTGGCCTGCGCGTATGAATACCACAAGCCGGGACACGTGAAACCCCGACGGAGAAATTCATGGAAGGGTGTTGGTCACAGCTCAGGAAGGACGCCCGTGTCGACCAGCTCCGCCGTGACCGTCGTGATCGCCCCGGATTCGTTGAAGGGCAGCCTGGACGCGCTGCCCGCCGCCGAGGCGCTGGCCGCCGGTTGGCACCGGGTGCGCCCCGACGACGACCTGCTGCTGCTCCCCCAGGCCGACGGCGGTGAGGGCACGATGGCGGCCCTGGCAGCCGGGGACGAGCGGTCGGCGTACCGGGACGCGGGCACCGTCACCGGACCGGACGGCCGCGGTACGCCGGGTCGCTGGCTGCGGCTGGGCAACCAGGACGCGGTGCTCGAGCTGGCCCAGATGTCCGGTCTGCCGCTGATGCGCCGCCCCGATCCGCTGGGCGCCAACTGCATCGGCCTGGGCCAGGTGATGGCGGCGGCGCTCGCCGACGGGGCGCAGCGGATCCTGGTCGGGCTGGGCGGCTCGGCCTCCACCGACGGCGGGGCCGGCATCCTGACCGGTCTCGGCGCCCGGTTGCTGGACGCCGGCGGCAACGATCTGCCCCCGGGTGGGGCGGCGCTGCGGAACCTGGCCCGGTTGGACACCTCGGCGATGCGGCGGCCCGATGAGGTCGTGGTGCTCACCGATGTCGAGTCCCCGCTGCTCGGTGCGCAGGGTGCGGCCGCGGTGTTCGGCCCGCAGAAGGGTGCCGACGCCGACAACATCTCCGTTCTGGAACAGGGATTGCGGCGATTGGCCGAGGTGGTCGGGATCGACTCCGACCGGCCCGGGATGGGTGCCGCGGGTGGGGCCGGGTACGCCCTGGCCGCGGTGCTCGGTGGCCGGATCGAACCCGGGGCCCCCTATATCGCCTCGGCCAGCGGGCTGACCGAGGCCGTCGCCGGCGCCGACGTGCTGATCACCGGTGAAGGGAAGTTCGATCAGACCTCCCTGTCCGGCAAGGTCGTCGGGTATGCGCTGTCGCTGCCCGGGGCACCGATGAAGGTCGTCGTCGCCGGGGCGGTGGCCACCGAGGTACTGGGTGTGGACACCTTCGCGCTCGCCGACCTGGCCGGCTCCCCGGCGGCCTCCTTCGCCGACCCGGCCCGCTGGTTGGCCGAGGCCGGTGCGCGGGCCGCTGGTCAGCTCCGCCAGACCTGACCCGAGCGGCGGCGGGCCTCGCCGCTGTGATCCGGTTCCCCGGGGGCCTCGCAGAGGGCCGGGCGACCGGGTTCGCGCAGGTTCACACAGCAGCTCGCGGGGCACTCGTAGCGGCCCGGGCTGCCGTGGTCGATCACCTCGGGCAGCACCTGGTCACCGCGGGCCACCCGGGCCCGTTCCTCCAGCAGATCCACCAGTCCGCCGACGAAGGCGGGATCGGTGCGTGCGGTCGCGGCGCGGCGGATGCTGATCCCGAGCCGGCCGGCGGTCCGCACCGCCTCGGTGTCGAGATCCTGGACGACCTCCATGTGGTCACTGGTGAACCCGATCGGCACCAGCACCACCCGGCGTACTCCCTGCCCGGCCAGATGTTCCAGCAGATCGTTGACATCGGGTTCCAGCCACGGATCCTGCGGCCGGCCGCTGCGCGAGCAGTACGCCAACTCCCAGGCGGGCGTGTCCGCCAGGCCGCGCTCGGTGGCGAGCTGGTGCACGATCTCCTCGGCCACCGTGCGATGCCAATCCACATAGGAGCCCTCCGCCGAGCGCGGTTCCGGGCCGGCGGACTCGGCCATCGGGACCGGGATCGAGTGGGTGACGAAGACCAGATGCGGGATGTCCTCCCCCTCGGTGCTCCGCTCCAGGTCCGCCAGCGCCTCCCGGGTGGCGGTCAGGTTCGCGGTGACGAAACCGGGATGGTGGGCGTACTGCCGGATCCGGTCGAGTTCGAGCTCGCCGCCGGTCGCCTCGATCGCCTGCTCGCGAGCGTCCCACAGGTTCTCCCGGTACTGCCGGCAGGACGAGTAGGAGGGGTAGGCGCTGGTGGTCAGCGCGACCGCCCGGCGGATGCCGGAACGGCTCAGCTCGGTGAGGGTGTCGGCCAGGAACGGGGCGGTGTTGCGGGCACCCCAGACCACCGGCACCTCGATCCCCCGCCGGCGCAGCTCCGCCTCCAGCCCGGCGACCAGGGCCCTGGTCTCGGCGTTGATCGGGCTGACTCCGCCCCGGTCGAAGTAGTGCTGGGCCACCTCGGTGAGCCGGGCCTCGGGGATCGGGCGCCCGCCGACGACCCGGCGCAGGAACGGGCGCACCTCCTCGGGGGCCTCGGGCCCACCGAAGCTCACCACTACGACGGCCTGGTACGGCCCGAGGTCCGAATCGCTCATACCGAGAAGTCTGCCTCAGAGGCCCAGCGTCGGGGACAGCGTGTCGGGAACACTCATTGCGCGATACCTGTAACGTCAGGGGGACGTGGTGCCGCACCACGTCCGACTACCGGTGGGACCTCTGGAGAGCGAGGACATGGACAGCGCACTGAGACCTCGGGAGATCCAGGCCCGGATCCGTTCCGGGCAATCTCTCGAGGAGGTCGCCCGCGAGGCCGGCGTCCCGGCCGAGCGGATCGAGGCGTACGCCGCCCCGGTGATCGCCGAACGTGACCACATCGCCCGGACGGCGCTGGCGGCGACCGTACGCCGACGCGGCGAGACCTCGACCCATCGCAATCTGCGGCCGGTGGTCGAGCAGCGACTGACCAGTGCCGGTGTCGACCCCGATGGGGTGGACTGGGACGCCTGGCGCGAGGAGGATCGGCGCTGGACGGTACGCGCCCGCTACCAGGCGAAGGGCAGCGAGCGCGAGGGCCTGTTCCGCTATGACCAGGCGGGCCGTTTCTCGGTGGCGCTGAACGATGACGCCCGGTGGCTGATCGGGGAGGCGACCCAGGAGCAGGAGGACAGCGACGAGCTGGCCCTGGTCCGCGCGGTGTCCTCGCCCGAGGAGGTCGAGGACGTCGACGCGGATGATGTCGACGAGGGGGATTTCGACGAGGTCGAGGACGAGCCCGAGGGCTCGGACGAGGTGACCCAGCCGATCGCCGACCGCGCCACGGACAGCCGCAGGAGCGGGGTCGGCGAGCCCGGTTCGAACGAGGACGACTCGGACGAGGACGACTCGGACGAGGACGCGTCGCACGAGGACTTGGCTGACGAGGAGTCGCTGCCGACGAGCGCGGCCACCCCGCAGGAGATCGCCAGCGAGGTCGAGGCCGAGATCGACAGCTATGGCGTGGTCCCCGATGGCCGCTCCGAGCTGGACGTGCTCTACGACATGCTCGGCGGGATGGCCGAGGACTCGATCAACATCTATGCCGGGCTGTCCGAACCGGTGCTCGACGAGGCGCCGCGCCAGGGTGCGGCCCCGGGCGGGGATGCGCCGCGCGAGGAGGAGATCGTCGAGGTGACCGAGATCGAGGTGGTCGAGGTCACCGAGGTCGAGCTGGACGACGAGCAGGACGAGGACGAGCCGACCAATGTCCGGATCCCGCGGCCCGCCGCCGCGACGGATCCCGATGCCGGCCGGCCCGAGGCGGCCGAACCGGGGCCGACCGTGGTGGACCGCGGCGAGGACGATGCGACCGAGGACGACGCCACCGAGGATGAGGACGCCGAACCGGCACAGCCGATCAGAAGGCCGGCCCGGAACCAGCGTGGCGCAACGAAGGCCCGGCCCGTCGCCGAACCCGAGCAGCCGTCCCTGGTGGATCACCTGGACGAGCAGGAATCGGCCGGAAAGGCTGCCCCGGCAGGGAAGACCGAGACGCCGGAACCGGAGCCGGCCGACCCGGCTGCCGACCAGCAGCAGGAGTCCAAGGAACAGGACTCGAAGGAGCCGGAGCAGAAACCGGCGGCCAAGCAGCGCAAGAGCCGCAAGCGTCGGGCCTCGGTGCCGTCCTGGGACGAGATCATGTTCGGCGGCCCCCCGCCCAACACCAAGGAGTGACCTCGCCTCGTCACCCGCGGCAGGTCTCGACCGCCCTGGACTAGCCGGTGGCGACCTCACGGTCGCCGGCGATCCAGTCGCTCCAGGATCCCGGATAGAGCGCGACGCCGTCGGCCCTGCCGGCGGCGGTCAGCGCCAGCAGGGTCTGTGCGGCGGTGATCCCGGACCCGCAGTAGACGATGTCGCCGGGGCGTACCTCGGCATAGAACTCGGCCAGCTCGGCCGGGTCCCGGAACCGGCCGTCGGGCTGCTGTGCCTCGGTCGAGGGCAGGTTGCCCGCACCGGGGATGTGGCCGGCGACCGGGTCGATCGGTTCGGACTCACCGCGGTAGCGTTCGGCGGCCCGCACGTCCCAGACCTGCCCGGTCGCGGCCGCCACCTGGTCGGCGTCGACGGACGGCAGCTGCCCGGGCCGCAGTTCCACATCGCCCTCGCGGACCGGGTCCGGGTCGCCGGTCGCCACGGCTCCCCCATTTCCTTGCCAGGCAGCGAATCCGCCATCGAGAACGCGTACGCCGGACACCCCGGCATCGGTCAACAGCCACCACAAGCGGCCCGCGGCCATCGCGTTGCCGCCGTCCAGCACGACGACCCGCGAGTCCTGGCGTACGCCGAGTCGGCGCAGGGTCTGCTGCAGCGCGGCCGGATCCGGCAGCGGGTGCCGCCCGCCCGCACCGTCGGGGCGGGTGGGACCGGACAGCTCGGTGTTCACGTCGATCCACTGGGAACCGGGGATGTGTCCCTCGCGGAAGGCGGGCAGCCCGTTGCCGGTCGCGGCCGGGCCCGGATAGCGCGCCTCGAGCACGACCGGCGGCTGCTCGGTGGCCAGCAGCGTGGCGAGTTCGTCGGACTGGATCAAGACGTTCGGGGACACGGGCACCTCCGCGGTCGGCTGGGGCTGTCAGCCTAGAACGCCGACTGCTCCGCTTCGAACTCATCCGCCTCGTCCGAGCCGAACGGCAGCGGCTCGGGGCTCAACGTGGCCTGCGCGACGGCGCGGGTCATCCGGCGGCGATGGTGTCGGCGGCAGAGCACCTCGTAGCCGACCTCGGGGGCCGGCTCCCCCGCTGCGGCGATCTCGCTGGTGGTGTCCCCGACGACGACCTGGCTGCCCTCGGTCACCATCCGGCCATCGACCGTGCGGGCGTTGTGGGTGGCCTGCTGGCCGCACCAGCACAGCGGCTGCACCTGCGGCGTCTCGATCCGGTCGGCGAGCTCGACCAGCCGTTTCGATCCGGGGAACAGCTGGGTGCGGAAGTCGCTGAGGATGCCGAAGGCGTACACGTCGATGCTCAGCTCGTCGACGATCCGGGCGAGCTGGTCGATCTGGACGGCGGTGTAGAACTGGGCCTCATCGCAGATCAGATAGTCGATCCGCGCCCCGCCGGTCAGCGCGTGCACCACATGGGTCCAGAAGTCCAGATCGGCCGAGACCTCGACCGCCGGTTCGACGAGCCCGAGCCGGGAGGAGATCTGCGCGGCACCGGAGCGATCCTGGCTGGTGCAGAGCAGCCCCGCACGGCCGCCGACCCGCTGCGTGTGGTCCAACTGGAGCGCCAGCGTGGACTTGCCACAATCCATCGGACCGGTGAAGAAGACGAGGTCAGCCACGAGGGGCCATCCTAGTGGGATTCCCGGACACGCACGCCCATCGAACAGCCACCCACCCCGCTCATCGAGTAGCCGACCATGCGCAGCCACCCACCCCCGCTCATCGAGTAGCCGACCATGCGCAGCCCCCACCCCCGCTCATCGAGTAGCCGACCATGCGCAGCGGAGCGGAGCAATGGTCGGCGTGTCGAGATGAGCCCCCAGATTCTGGCAGGCCAGCAGCGACCAGTGCGGCTCTTCTCGACACGGTCGCTGCGCGACCTACTCGAAGAGCGTGTGGGGGCGGGGCTCTTCTCGACACGGTCGCTGCGCGACCTACTCGAAGAGCGTGGTCGACACGGTCGCTGCGCGACCTACTCGAAGCGCGTGTGGGGCACGGGTGTGGGTCAGTCGACGAGGAGGGGGACGGTCATCTCGACCGGGGTGAGGCTGCCGTGCATGCCGACCAGGTCGAGTTCGCGGGGCAGGGTCCTGGTCATCACGGCCCAGTCGGTGCGCATCGCGATCAGCACATCGCCGAAGCGGCGGCGTACCCGATCCGAGACCGGTCCGAACCAGCCCTCGTCGATCGCCTCGTCGCGGGTCCGGACCCAGGCATGGTCGCCGAGCCGGTCGGCCCAACGATCTGCGAGGGGCCGCGGCTCGTCGGTGTAGAGCTGCCGCAGCCGGCCCTCCCCGGCCAGCCCGGTGACCCCGGCGAGCAGCGACGGTTCCTCCTCCACGATCAGGAAGTTCCGGCCCGGCACGTCGATCATGCCGTGGTCGCCGGTGAGCACGAGCCGGACATCGCTGGGCAGTTCGCTGCGCAGCCGGGCGCAGAACGCATCGATCCGGCGCAGGTGCTCCCGCCACTGCGGCGAGGCCACGCCCCGGCCGTGGCCGGTGTGGTCCAGTTCGCGCTCGTAGGCGTACACCAACGTTCGATCGCCGGCGGTCGCCGCGGCCATGATCTCGCGGATCCGCTGGTCCTCATCGGCCTCGTCGATCCCGCGGAAGTCTGGCCCGCGGAGTGCGGCGGAGGTCAGCCCGGAGCCCTCGAAGCGGGCCGGGGAGACGCTCGAGGTGCGGATCCCGGCGGCCCGGGCGCGTTCGAAGACGGTCGGCTCGGACTGGAAGTCCCGCGGTTTGACCGCCGAGTTCCAGATCAGCGCGTTGAGGATCTCATTGGTCTCGGGCACCCGGCACATGTAGCCGGCCATGCCGTGCTGGCCGGGTGGCAGGCCGGTACCGAGGCTGGTCAGCGAGGTGACCGTGGTGGAGGGTACGCCGCAGGTGAGCGTCCGGCCGCGGAGACCGGCCAGATAGGGGGCCTCGGCGGCGGCATCGGCGAGCAGCAGGTCCCCCAGGCCGTCGACCAGCAGCACCACCCAGCGTTCCGAGGCCGGCAACTGCAGCACGTTCTCCGCACCGGGGACGCCGAGTTGGGCCCCGACCGAGGGCAGCAGGTCCGACAACGAGGCGCGCCCGTATGCCGGCCGCAGCATCGGCTGCGGCGCAACCCCCATCCTCAGCCGCCGATCCGGGTGGAGACCGAACCGCGGCCGGTGGCCTGCTGCAGCGTGGTGGCGAAGCCGACCAGCCCGCCGACCCGCTCGGCACCGTCAGCGGCCACGCTCATCCGGACCACCAGATCGTCGGGAACCATCGTGCCGGTGTAGCCGTGGTCGGCCTCGCAGGTCGGGTCGGCGCACCCGGCGGGCTCCAGTTCGACCCGATGCATCGCACCCCAGGCCACCGAGAGCCAGGCCTCGTAGGCCGGGTCGCCCTGGTGGTACTTCTCCGGCTGGGTGATCACCCGGGTCAGTGCGACCGTGTGCACCGCGGCCAGGCCGATCGATTCCGCGGAGGTGGCCGCCGCGGGTGCCCCACCGGGGGTGTCGGCGGGTTGTTCGTCGGTGTGCCCGACGACGAGCCGGGTCGGGGTCAGCACCAGCACGGTGAGGTGGCGGCGCACCTCGTCGTGGTTGAAGGTCGGCTCGTGGTGCACGACGAAGTCGATGACCTCCTCCGCCCCGACCGCCAGCAGGACGGTGTCCTCGACGAGTTCGGGAAAGTATCCGCAGGAGGCGAGGTCCGCGCGCAGCGCCTGCCGCGTGTCCCCACTGGCGTGCATGAAGTCCATTCGGCCATTCTCACATGAACCGCGACGGCTCAGGTCTGAACGCCGATCTGCCGGCCGATCTCGGCGCCGACCGCGCGACAGAACCCCTCCGGGTCCAGGTGGGCGGCCGGGCGCTCGGGGACGATCACGTGGGCGGTACCGCCGGCGAGCAGGTCCACCGAACGGATCCGCTGCTGCCGTGCCAGCTGCGGGGCGTGGCTGGTGTCGCCGAACAGGATCGCGCTGGCCCCCTCGGGCGGCAGCGGGGAGAGCCAACCGTGTTCGGCGACGATCACCCGTCTGGCCGGCAGCAGGGCCAGTGCACCACCGCCACAGCCCTCCCCCAGGATGACCGAGACGGTGGGTACGCGCAGCGCGACCAGATCCGCCAGGCAGCGGGCGATCTCCGAGGCCAGCGCCCCCTCCTCGGCATCGGCGGACAGGTCGGCACCGGGGGTGTCGATGACACAGACCAGCGGCAGGCCCAGCTCATCGGCCATCCGCATTCCGCGGCGCGCGCTGCGCAGGGCGGCCGGGCCGAGCGGGACATCGGCGAGCTGGGTACGCCGGTCCTGCCCGACGATCACGCAGGAACGGCCATCGATGGCGGCCAGGGCGGTGAACAGCGCGTCACCCGCCTCCCCCTCCTGGGTACCGGTCAGCGGGATCACGTCGTCGGCGACGACGCGCAGCAGGTCGCGTACGCCGGGTCGGTCGGGGCGCCGGGTCAGCTCGATGTCCCGCCAGGCGTCCTGATCGGGGTCGGGGACGAACGTGCCGGGCCGATTGGTGTGTGCCCGGGACACACCCGATGGGCGGGGTCCGGACCCGGTGGCCGCCCACGGTGGTCGCTCGGGTGTCCGGTCCTCGGCGGGGGTGAGCAGGGTGAGGGCGCGGGCGGCGAGCGTCGGCAGCGCCTCGACCGGCGCCACCGCATCGATGATTCCCTTCGCCCGCAGGTTTTCCGCGACCTGTACGCCCGGGGGGAACGGTCGGCCGTTGAGGGCCTCGTAGACCACCGGCCCGAGGAGTCCGATCAGCGCACGGGGTTCGGCACCGCGATGTGGCCCAGCGATCCCCAGGAGGCGAACACGCCGCCGGTGGTGGGGTGGCGCAGGTAGACCAGGTAGGGCAGCCCGGCCGCCTTGTGCGCGACCACCGCCCGGGAGATGTCGATCATGGTGACGAAGGCCGGGGTGCCCTCCTGCATCCGGGGGTGCCACCGGACGCGGTGGCCGCGATCAGCGGCAGTCCTTCGGCGGTGGCGCGGCGCACCGCGGCGGTGATCCGTTGCCCGGTCGCCCGGCCCACCGAGCCGCCGAGGAAGGCGAACTCGCTGACCACCAGTGCCACCGGGTGCCCCTGGATCCGGGCCCGTCCGGTGAGCACGGCCTCGTCGGTGCCGGCCTTCGCCCGGGCCCGGTCCAGGGCCGCCAGATAGTCCGGATCGGTGCCATGGGCGCGCGCGGGAATGGGCTCGTCCCAGCTGGTCCAGCTGTCGGCATCGACGGCCGCCGCGATCAGCTCGCGGGCCCCCGGTCGGCCCCGTGTCATCCCAGACCCCGTGTCATCCCAGAACCCGTGTCATCCCAGGCTCCGGCTCAGTTCGTCACGCTCCTCGGCGGTGGGTGCGATGGTGATCCGGGCCCCGAGGACCGCGACGCCGATCTGGGCGGCGATACAGGGTGCCAGGTGCAGGGCCGCCACCTGCGGCAGGTCGTCGGCGAGCTGCGCGACCCGTTGCAGCAGCTCCTCGACCGCGGCGACGTCGGCCGGTGGCGTACCCCCGCCACCGAAGAGGATCTCGGCCGCGCCGAGGTCGCGGACCATCGCCGCCGCATCGGTGGTGGACAGCGGTGGTACCCGGTAGGACAGGTCGCCGAGCAGTCCGGACGCGATCCCGGCCACCCCCAGCGAGATGATCGGCCCGAAGGAGGCGTCCTCGGCCGAGCCGATCTGCAGCGGTACGCCGGGCGGCATCATCTGCTGCACCACCGGCGCCGCCGCCAGCTGGGCTTCCGCGTCGGCCTCGCCGAGCCCCAGATCGGTGACCAGCTGTCCCAGGTCGCGCCAGGCCTCGGTCATCTCCTCGGCGCTGTCCAGGTGCCGGAAGACGCTGGTGCCGAGGTCCGGTCCGCCGCGGACACCGTCGGCGGTCGCCTTCAGCACCACATTCCAGCCGAGCCGTTCGGCGACCTCGATCGCCTCGCCGAGGCTGCGGACCGGGGTGCGGGGCACCAGCTCGATCCCGTACGCCGCCAGCAGTCGCGCGCTCTCCTCCCCGGTCAGCTCCCGGCCCGCGGGGCTGTCGGCGAGCACCTCGGCGAGCAACTCCTTCGCGGCCCGCCGGTCCGAGGGGTGGTCGATCAGTTCGCCGTGCTCGCCCTGGCGCCAGCGGGCGTACGCGGTCACCGCGGACAATGCCTGCAGCGCGTCGGCGTAGCTGCTGAAGGTCGGCAACCGGCCCATCTCGTCGCGCGATTCACCCTGCGGTTCCAGCTCGACGAAGTCGGCGAAGACGCCGATCAGCGGCTTGGTCGCCTCGGCGGCGACCTCCAGCAGCGCGGCGTGTGTCTTGGTGGCGACCGTGTCGAAGGGGTCGACCAGGGCCACCATCACACTGTCCACCTCGGGCTGGCGCAGCGCGACCCGCGCCACCTCGGCGTACGTCTTCGGGCGCGAGTCACCGGCCAGCAGCACCGGTTCGCAGATCAACCCGCTGCGCTCCCCCATCCGCTGGATGTGGCCGCCCATCGCCCGCGAGTTGGTCACCACCCGCAACCGTTCACCGGCCGGAAGTGGTTGCCTGGCAAGGATCTGGGCGATGTCGAACATCGCATCGCGCCGGTTGGTGACGATCACCCCGGACTGCCGGAACATCGCATCGATCGCATTCTCCGGCGCATCGTGCAGGCTGGAGGCGGCGCCCTGGTTGCGGGCCCGCTCCGAGCGGCCCGGGGAGAAGAGCACCACCGGTTTCGTCATCGCCAGCCGGCGCACGATCCGGGTGAACTTGCGCGGGTTGCCGATCCGGTCCAGCGACAGCACACAGACCTTGGTCGCCTCGTCGTCGATCCAGTAGTGCATCACGTCGTTGCTGGTCACATCGGCGTACATGCCGGAGGAGATGAACGACAGGATCCCGATGTGCTGGTCGATCACCCGGGACAGCAGGATCACCCCGACCGCCGAGGACTGGCAGAACATGCTCACCACACCGGCCCGCGGCATCGGCGCGGGGCTGGCGTTCAGCGAGAAGGCGGGGTCGGTGTTGATCACCCCGAGCGCGTCCGGGCCGAGGGCGCGCAGGCCGTGGGCGCGGGCCAGGGTGACCAGCGATTCGTTCTGCGATCCGCCGAATTCGCCGGCATGGATCAGATAGAGCCCGAACGCCTTGCCCGCGGCGGCGACGATGGCGCGACCGACCTGGTCGGGCGGCAGCAGGGTGGCGACGATGTCGAGGTCGGCGGGCAGGTCGCCCCAGTCCCCGACGACGGGTACGCCGGAGACCTCACCGCCGTCGGTGACCAGGACACAGACCTCACCGGTGAAACCGCCGGCGATCAGCGTCTCCACCCCGCGCTGGGCGAGCAGGGCCGGACCGACGACCGCGATCGACCGCGGCTGCAGCAGCCGGCGTACCGAGGTGGCCTCGGCGCGGTGCTCGCGGCGCAGCATCACCTCCCGGGACTGCTCGGTCGGTGAGATCGGGAACTCGACCAGGATCATCCCGTCCTCGAACTCCCGCGAGACGGTGTAACCGGCGTCGGCGAAGACCTGCACCATCCGCCGGTTCTGCGGCAGCACCTCGGCCACGAACCGGGACAGGCCGCGCTCGCGGGCGGCCTCGGCCAGGTGTTCCAGCAGCAGCTGGCCGACCCCCTTGCCCTGCACCGAATCCTCGACCAGGAAGGCGACCTCGGCATCGGAGGCGTTCAACCGGTCGTAGCGCCCGACCGCCACCATCCGCTCCCCGACGGTGAGGATCAGCGCGACCCGGTCGCGGTAGTCGACGTGGGTGAAGCGGACCACGTCCTTGGCCGAGAGCACCGGGTAGGGGGCGAAGAAGCGCAGATATTTCGACTCGGGCGAGACCCGGGCATAGAAGTCGATGAGCAGCTGCTCGTCCTCGGCACGGATCGGGCGCAGGTGCGCGGTGCTGCCGTCGGACAGCAGCACGTCGGCCTCCCACTCCGCCGGGTAGCCGGTACCGGACTCGTCGGTGCCGGCTTCCTCGCGTGCGTTCACGACCCCAGCCTACTGAGCGGGTGTCGGGTGACGGCGGGTGGCGGGTGGTGGCGGGGGCGGTGACCCCGCTCGATAGGGTCTCCCGCATGGCACGCCCCTTCTTCGCTGCTCGGCTCGAGGACCGGCTGAACACCAAGCTGGGTGACGTGGTGCGCTCGCGTGGTTGGAACGAACGCGTGATCGCCTACACCGGTTATGGATCATCGAAGTTCATCCGGGTGCTGGCCCGGGTGGTCTTCACCCCGCCGATGGACGGCAGCGACGACGAGCACCGGATCATCCCCGACCTGGCCGACACCCTGCTGCAGCGGCGCGGCTGGCGGAACTTCTTCACCGCCCCGGCGGTCAACCACCGGGTGAATGCGACCATCGACGGCCACACCTACCAGGTCGCCACCGACCGCAACGGCTATGTGGATTCCCGGTTGCCGGTCCGCGGCCTGCAGCCCGGCTGGCATGAGATCCGCCTGCAGTGTGGCGATTCGGAGCCGGTGGAGGCACCGATCATGGTCGTCGACCCGGAGCAGACCTGGGGCCTGGTCAGTGACATCGACGACACGGTGATCTCGACCTCGCTGCCGCGTCCGCTGCTGGCGGCCTGGAACACCTTCGTGGTGCACGAGTCGGCGCGACAGGCGGTGGCCGGGATGAGCGAGATGTACCGCTCGCTGATGGCCGAGCATCCGCAGGCGCCGATCATCTACGTCTCCACCGGCGCCTGGAACACCGCGCCGACGCTGATCCGCTTCCTCAAGCACCACCGGTTCCCGATCGGGCCGCTGCTGCTCACCGACTGGGGCCCGACCAACAGCGGCTGGTTCCGCTCCGGGCAGGAGCACAAGCGGATGGCGCTGCGGGATCTGGCGATCGACTTCCCGAAGATCCAGTGGATCCTGATCGGTGACGACGGCCAGCACGACCCGTCGATCTACGGCGAGTTCGCCGAGGCGCACCCCGACCGGGTCAACGTCGTCGCGATCCGCCAGCTGACCCCGGGTGAGCAGGTGCTCGCGCACGGCACCCTGGCGCCGATCTCGGCCGACGAGCTCGATGACGCCGACGCCGAGGTGCCGGAGGTCCGCGCCGAGGACGGTTACGAGCTGCAACCCCTGCTGCAGCAGGCCATCGAGGGCCAGCTCGACACCCGCGCCGCCCGCGCGAACGCCAACCCTCGCTGAGTGCCGGCCCCTCGCCATCCATCGAACTGACCGTGCACCCGTCGAGCGCTCGAGCACGCCACGGGTGCACGTAAGGATCGATGGATCGCCGGGTGGGTGTACGCCTCAGAGCCAGGTGCCACCCGAGGTCTCGGCCGGCTCCTGCTCGGCCTGGTAGCTGTGGATCCAGGCCAGGTGCCGATCGAAGGCCTCCGCCGCACCGAGCCGGGCATCCCGTTCGTCGGCCCGCGGGCCGGGCGGCAGGTGCAGCACATCGGCGGTGGTGATCGAGGCGACCTGCACCCGCCGGGTACGCCCGCGCCGCAGCCGTTCGTACTCGGCCCGCGCGGCATCCCAGTCAGCATTGGCGACCAGCTGGTCCGAGAGCACGATCGCGTCCTCGATCGACTGGTTGGCGCCCTGGCCGTGGTGCGGCACCATCGCGTGGGCGGCGTCCCCGATCAGGGTCACCCGGCCCCGGCTCCAGCGCGAGAGCGGCGGCCGGTGGAACAGCGCCCAGCGCTCGGTGACCGGGACGGCGGTGATCATCTGCTGCACCGCCGGATGCCAGCCCGCGAAGTCGGCGACATGGCTGCCGTCGGGGATCGGCGTCACCCACTGCTGGTGCGCCCAGGGGCCGCCGTCGCGGCGTACCAGCAGGAAGTTGTGCGCCCCGCCGCCGATCGGATAGTGCAGCAGATGCCCCTGCGGGCCGATCCAGAACTGGATCGCCTCGGGATCGGGCAGTTCGCTCAACAGCTCCGGCGCGACGATCCCCCGCGTACCGCTGCAGCCGGAGAACAGCGCATCGTCGTAGCCGAGCATCAACCGGCGGGTGGTGGAGCGGACCCCGTCGGCCCCGATCACCAGGTCGGCGGTCTCGGTGCTGCCGTCGGCGAAGTCGAGCACCGCCTCGGTGTCGGTCTCGCGGATCCCGGTCAGCCGACGGCTCAGGTGCAGCCCCTCGTTCCCGTACGCCCCGGCGAGTGCGGCCTGCAGCTCGGCGCGGTGGATGCCGACCCACGGCGATCCGTAGCGCTGCTGATACTGCACCTCGGGTCCGATCCGGGCGATCTCGGAACCGTCCTCGCCGTGCCGGAAGATCAGTTCGCCGATGTCGGCCCAGGTCTCGGCCAGCTTGTCACCGATGCCGATCCGGCCCTGGTAGTAGCGCAGCGAGTTGGCCGACAGGCCGACGGCCGCACCGACCTCTCGCAGTTCGCTGGTCGATTCGTAGATGTCGACCTCGAAACCGCGCTGCCTGAGGTCGATGCCGAGCGTCAACCCACCGATTCCGCCGCCGATGATCGCGATCCTGCGCGCCATGATGATCCTGCCTTCCCGCACACCGTTGTGGTCATCCAGAACGCTAGACGCCGCGCGCCTGTCCCGCGTCGGCGAATTGTGGGAAGATGAGGGCGGGCATTCCGACACTGTGTCGGAACGTCGCGTGGAGGTCGCCGTGCCGAGAGATGTCAGCCTCGACGACCTGTTGCAGGATCTCGCGGAGGAGTCCGGCCACCGGTTGGTGCTGCTGGACACCGCACTGCGCGTGGTCGGCTATTCGATCCACGAGACCGAGGCGGACCGGATCCGGTTGGGCCACGTCCTCGCCCACAGCGATTACTGGCCGCGCCCGGCGATCCCGTCCGACGGGTACGCCACGGTCCCGCTTCCCCAGCTCGGCTCGGCGCTCTTCCTGTCGGTCGCCGATGTCGATCGCCCGATGGGATACCTGATGGTGGCACCCGCCGACACCGACCCGGTGCCGGCGGTTCGAGACCGCCTGCGGGCCGCGACCGCCGAGCTCGGCAGGCAGCTGCTGGTCCGCGATTTCCGGCAGGAGAGTCGGCGGACCCGTGCCGCGGAGCTGGTCGGTCACCTGCTCGGTTCGAATGCCCGGCACCGCACCCGGGCGGCGCGGTCGTTGATCGAGGAGGGTCTGCTCGGCGCCGCCACGCAGTATGCGGCGGTCGCCGTCGGTCAGGATCCGGCGACCCTGAACGGTGCGGAGAACACCCACGGGGTGTCGCTGATCCTCGATTTCGTGACCCGGTCGTCGACCGCGTCGGTGGTCGGCGGGGCGCACGAGGGTGTGGGTGTGCTGGTCTTCCCCCGTCCCGTCGTGGTGGAGCGGCTGGCCCGCCTGCTCGGGCCGGGACTGCGCGCCGGGATCGGTCCCCTGGTGCCCGCCCTGGAGGACCTGCCGCACTCCTTCGCCCGCGCCCGCGCGGCCTGGCGGGCGGCGTACCTGGGCGCGGATCGGCACCCGACGGTGCTGACCTGGGATGCGGCCGGGATCGACGGCGTGCTGGCGATGCTGCCGTTGGAGACGCTCGGGGTGGGTGACCTGCCGACACCGGTACGCCGGCTCTGGGACACCGGCCCGGATGAGGTGCTGGTGGAGACCCTGCAGACCTATCTGGACCGTGGCGGCGATGCCCGCGCCACGGCCCGTCGGCTGAGCATCCACCGCTCGACGTTCTACTACCGGCTGGACCGGCTGCGTTCGGTGCTGCAGGTCGACCTCGCCGACGGTGCGGTACGCCGGGAGCTCGACACCGGTCTGCGGCTGGCCCGGTTGGCCGGGTTGTCAGCGCGCACCGGGTGAGTCCGCCCGTCGTCTCGGATGGGGGGTACCGGTTGCCGCGGCGATCCGCACCAGATCGTGCGCGATCCCCTGCAACCGGGTCGCCCAGATGGCGTGCAGCCGCCTGGTCAGGTCCAGCCCACGGACCGGCACGCTGACCACGGTGCCCGCGGCCAGCGGCGCGGCGGCGGCGAGCTCGCTGAGCACGGCCGGGGCCAGATCCGCGGCCACCGCACCCAGCAGGGCGGCATTGCTGGTCAGCTCGATCGCCGGCCGGGCGACGGTCCGCCCGGCGAGCTGGCGTTCCAGCACCTCCCGGGTGCCCGACCCGGATTCGCGGACCGCGAGCGAGGTGGCGGCGAGTTCGTCGGCCTCCAGGGGGCGTTCCCGCTGCGCCCACGGGTGTTCGGGGGCGACCAGCACGACCAGCCGGTCGGCGGCGACGATGCTGGACTGCAGTCGGTCGTCGACCCGGCCGGATTCGATGAAACCGAGGCGCACCTGGCCACGCAGCACCCGGGCGGTCACCTGGTCGGAGTTGCAGACCTGCAGACCCACCTCGATCGCCGGGTGGTCGGCATAGAGCTCGGCCAGCCAGCCGCCCGCCAATGACTCGGCGATGGTCTGGCTGGCGGCGACGGTGAGGCTCTCGGCATCCACCAGCCCGGCCAGGGTTCGACTGAAGTCGTCGACGCGGGCCAGCAGCAACCGGCCCTCGGCGGCCAGTTCCAGACCGGCCGGGGTGGCCCGCGAGCCGCGGGGGCGCCTTTCCAGCAGGGGTACGCCGGCCCGCGCCTCCAGCCGGCGAAGGATCCGGCTGGCGTTCGGTTGGGCCATGCCGACCGCTCTGGCGCCGGCGCCGAGGCTGCCCTGGTCGACCACCGCGATCAGCAGTTCGACCGCGGCGAGGTCGGGCAGGGACGGCTTGGACATATCACGATGATATGGGCTGGTGCCGATTCGACGGCTACCGGACCGACGGCGATGGCGATTGGCTGAGCAGCATGACCACGCATGCCGACCGCGACCTCAGCACCCAGCCGACAGCCCCGGTGCCCGGTTCCGGCCGCGGGGTCGCCCGGTATCTGCCGGGGCTCGCGGTGTGCGCGGCGGCGACCGTGGTGGCGGTGCTGGTCAACCGGATCTGGCCGGTGGTCAGCCCGCTGCTGGTCGCGATCGTGCTGGGCGCGGCGCTCACCAACGTGATCACCGTGCCCGCCGGCTGGCAGCCGGGGATCCAGGTGGCGGCGAAGAAGCTGTTGCGGATCGGCATCGTGCTGCTCGGCCTGCAACTCTCGCTCGGCCAGGTGGCGGGCCTCGGCCCCGGGATGATTCTGGTCGTGGTGACCATCGTCGGCCTCGGAATCCTCGCCACCGTGGGGATCGGGCGATTGCTGCGGCTGCCACTGACCCAGACCCTGCTGATCGCCTGTGGGTTCTCGATCTGCGGTGCCGCGGCGGTCGCCGCGGTGGACGGGGTGATGGAGACCGACGAGGAGGAGGTCGCCACCGCGGTCGGACTGGTGGTGCTCTTCGGTTCGCTGATGATCGTCCTGGTGCCGCTGGGCGCCTCGGCACTCCAGCTCGGCGACCCGCGCGCCGCACTCTGGGCCGGCGGGTCGATCCACGAGGTCGCCCAGGTGGTCGCCGCCGCGGGTGCCCTCGGCCCGGGTGCGGTCGATCAGGCGGTGCTGGTGAAGTTGGCCCGGGTGCTGATGCTCGCGCCGGTGATGGCCGCGATGGCCCTGCTGGTCCGCCGGCACCCCGGCCTCAGCCATGCCGGCGGTGCTGGCAAGAGGCCGCCGCTGGTCCCGTTGTTCGTGCTCGGCTTCATCGCGATGATGCTGCTCGCCTCGACCGGCCTGGTACCGGCACCGGCGCTGACCGCGGCCAGCTGGGCCCAGACCGCACTGCTGGCCGCCGCGATGTTCGCACTCGGCCTGGGCGTACGCCTGAAGGCACTCGTCCGGGTCGGCCCGCGCCCCCTGCTGCTCGGCGTCCTCTCCACGATCACCGTCGCCGGTATCGCCCTCGGCGGCGTCCTGCTCGTCTCCCCCGCCTGACCCGATACGACTTTGTCAGCCACTATGGCCGGTTGTCGCCGCCCGGACGGGCACATTGGCACCCAGGGATCAGTGGGAGCCCCTCACCGCCCATCGAGCACGGCCCGCGCCGGTACCGCCAGCGCGCGGACCAGTTGATCACGATCCAGGGCGGCCACCGAGGGCACCTCGATCAGATAGCGGGTCACCAGCGCACCGGCGGCCAGGGTGACCAGTCCGACGGCGCGGGAGCGGGCCGACTCGCCGGCACCGTGAGCGCGCAGATATTCAACGAGCGGGGTGATCAGCTCCTGCTCCAGATACGCCGCGACCGCAGCGGCCACCTCCGGCTGGCTGACCGCCGCACCGATCATCGCCGCGATACCGGCCTGCGCCCGTGGGTCCTCCCAGGCGTCCACCGCGGCCGCGACCAGGGCAGGCCCGAGCTGCCGCGGTTCGGCGGCGAGCACCCCGCGGATGATCCCGGAGGGACTGATCCGCAGCGCCATCGCGGCCGCGAACAGGCCCGCCTTGGAACCGAAGTGGTAGCCGATCGCCGCCACATCCACCCCGGCCTCGGTGGCGACCGCGCGCAGGGTGGTGCCGCGATAACCGCGATCCAGGAACAACCGATGCGCGGCGGCCCGGATCGCCTCCGCACTGTTGCCACCGCCCCGGGGGCGGCCCCGCGATTTATTCATCATCGTTGAATATAGCGGTTGCACCGGTGGATCGTTGACCCATGAACACTCCCGATCTCCTCATCGTCGGTGCCGGACCCGCCGGTCTGGCCACCGCGGCGGCCGCCGCCCGACTCGGCCTGCGGGTCCAGGTGCTGGAGCGGCGCACCGAGCCCCGTCGGCACTCCCGCGCGCTGGTGGTGCACGCCCGCACCCTGGAGCAGCTCGATGCCATCGACGTCGCCGAGCCGCTGATCGCCGCCGGTGAACCGGCCCGGTCGCTGACCATGGAGCACGGTGACCGGACCCTGCTGCGCGTGGATTTCCAGCACATCGACAGCCGCTTCCCCTATGCTCTGCTGGTTTCCCAGGAGGTCACCGAATCCCTGCTGTGGCGGCGATCCAGCGAACTGGGCGTCGAGTTGCGGACCGGGGTGACGGTGGCCGGGCTGGCCGAGGAGGGGGTACGCCTGGCCGACGGTTCGGTGTGTGCGGCACCGCAGGTGGTGGCGGCCGACGGGATCGGCAGCGTGCTGCGCCGGGCGGCCGGTATCGGCTTCCCCGGTACCAGCGATCCGCAGCACTTCGTGGTCGCCGACGTCCGGCTGGATGAGCCACCGACCGGTCTGACGGTGCGGTTGGAGGAGGCCGGAATGATCGTGCTGGGTGCGCTGCCCGATCGGCTGACCAGGGTGATCGCCGACGTGCCGGCGGATCGGGAACCGGATCGAGCCCGGCTCCAGCAGCTGCTCGACGAACGCACCCCGACCCGGCCCCGGATCACCGAGGTGGCCTGGGTGTCGACCTTCACCGCCCAGCACCGGCTGGCGGCCTCCTTCGGCGACGGCCCGCTGAACCTGATCGGGGATGCGGCTCACGTGCACTCCCCCGTCGGCGGCCAGGGCATGAACCTCGGCATCCGGGATGGCATCGAGCTCGCCCGGCACTGGTCGACGGGCCAGAGGCGGTCGCCCTGTGGCGTACCAGGCGACGCGCCGCCGCTCGCCGGGTGGTCCGCGGCACCGGTGTCCTGTTCGGGTTGGCGACCAACCGGCGGTCCTGGGTACGCCGAGCCCTGCCGGGTGCGCTCCGGGTGGCCGGGTGCAGCAGCCTGGTGCAACGCCGAGCGGCCGCCCTGGCCAGCGGTGTCTCATGAACAAGCGGAGGTCAACCATGTCCACGAAGTCCGTCCGACAGCGCGCACTCGCCCTGGTCGGCAAGCGCCTCAACCCGCTCACCCTCCGGATGGCGTACGCCGGCCGCGGCCCGTTCTCGCTGGTCCGCCACGTCGGCCGCCGATCCGGGCGACGGTTCGAGACCCCGCTGATCCTGGCACCGGTCCCCGGTGGTTTCGTCGCCGAACTCACCTGGGGTGACAGGGTCGACTGGTACCGCAACATCGTCGCGGCCGGTGAATGCACCGTGCTGGTGCGAGGTCGCGAGCACCGGATCGTCGCCATCGAACCGATGAGCGCCGACGAGGGCCTGCGGGCCTTCCCCGCCCCGGCCCGGCTGCTGCTGCGCCTGCTCCGCAAGCGCGACTACCGGTTGCTCCGCGAGGGTTGAACCCCGGGAACCCCGACACGCCGGGCCGCAGCGGGGCGCCGCTGGTCCGCGGTGGGACAATGGGCGCTGCCCGGCTGAACGGGCCCCGACCGGAGAGACGAGGCATGGCGCGCAAGAAGACCGAAGTGATCGATGACGAGGTGAGCGAGAAGATCATCGACATCGACGTCTCCTCGGAGATGCAGACGTCCTTCCTCGAGTACGCCTACTCGGTCATCTACGCCCGCGCGCTGCCCGATGCCCGCGACGGCCTCAAGCCGGTGCAGCGGCGAATCCTGTTCGCGATGGATGAGATGAATCTGCGACCGGACCGGGCGTTCGTGAAGTGCGCCCGCGTGGTCGGCCAGGTGATGGGTCAGTACCACCCGCACGGTGACAGCGCGATCTACGATGCCCTGGTTCGCCTCGCCCAGCCGTGGACCATGCGCTTGCCACTGATCGACGGGCACGGCAACTTCGGCTCCCCCGATGCCGGCCCCGCCGCGATGCGTTACACCGAGTGCCGGATGGACTCGCCCGCGGAGGCGATGACCGCCGAACTCGACCAGGACACCGTCGACTTCCGGCCCAACTACGACGGCAAGGAATCCGAACCGGTCGTCCTGCCGGCCGCCTTCCCGAATCTGCTGGTCAACGGCACCACCGGGATCGCGGTCGGCATGGCCACCAACATCCCGCCGCACAATCTGGTCGAGGTGGTGCAGGCGCTGCGTCACCTGCTCAAGCATCCCAACGCCCAGCTGGACACGCTGATGCGGTTCATCCCCGGCCCGGACCTGCCGACCGGCGGCAAGATCGTCGGCCTGGACGGCATCGCGGACGCGTACGCCACCGGCAAGGGTTCGTTCAAGATCCGCGCCACCACCCGGATCGAGCAGTTCGGCCGGCGCAAGGGCATCGTGGTCAGCGAGCTGCCTTACACGATCGGGCCCGAAAAGATCATCGAACAGATCAAAACCCTTGTGCAGAACAAGAAGCTGCAGGGCATCGCCGACGTCAAGGATCTGTCCGACCTGGATTCCGGCACCCGGTTGGTGATCGAGGTGAAGAACGGCATCAACCCCGAAGCCCTGCTGGAGCAGCTTTTCCGGCAGACCAAGCTCGAGGACTCCTATTCGATCAACTCGGTCGCACTGGTCGAGGGGCAGCCGCGCACGCTGACCCTGCACGACATGCTCACCGTCTATCTGGAGCACCGACTGCAGGTCGTGCTGCGCCGCACCACCTACAACCGTGACCGCGCGTTGGACCGGCTGCACCTGGTCGAGGGCCTGCTGATCGCGATCCTGGACATCGACGACGTGATCGCGATCATCCGCGCCGCCGACGATGCCGGGGCCGCCCGCTCCCGGTTGATCGAGGTCTTCGAACTCACCGAGACCCAGGCGAATTACATCCTGGACATGCAGCTGCGCCGGCTGACCAAGTACTCCCGGATCGAGCTGGAGTCCGAACGCGAGGAGCTCAAGAAGCGGATCGCCGAGCTCACCGAGATCATCGACAACGACGACCGGCTGCGGCAGGTGGTCAACGACGAACTGGCCGAGGTCGCCAAGAAATTCGGTACGCCGCGGCGGACCGTGCTGCTCGCCTCCTCTGGTCAGGTGACCAGCGCCGGACCGCTCGAGGTCGCCGACGACCCCTGCTGGCTGCTGTTGTCGGCGACCGGCCTGATCGCCCGGCTGGACGGCGAGGATCCCTTGCCGGACAGGGAATCCCGCTCCAAGCACGATGTGATCAGCTCCCGCATCAGGGCCACCGCGCGGGCCGACTTCGGGGTGATCACCACGGCGGGCCGGTTGATCCGGTTGAACGCGATCGACCTCCCGACCGTGCCGCGGACCGCGAACGCACCGAACCTGTCCGGTGGTTCGCGGCTCAAGGAACTCGTTGCCCTGCAGCGGAACGAGCGGGTGCTCTGCCTGACCACCCTCGACCCGGAATCCCCCGGGCTGGCACTGGGCACCGCCCAGGGTGTGGTGAAGCGCGTCCGTCCCGAGGTGCTCGGCCGCGACGAGTGGGAGGTGATTGCCCTGGCGCCGAAGGATCAGCTGGTCGGAGCCGTCGAACTCACCGATGAGACCGCGCAGCTGGTGTTCATCACCTCCGATGCGCAACTGCTGCATTTCGGTGCCGACAAGGTACGCCCGCAGGGTCGCACCGCCGGCGGGATGGCCGGGATCAAGCTCGGCGCCGGCGCCGAGGCGGTGTTCTTCGGCGCTGCCCCGGCCGACGGGTCGGTCGTGGTGACGGTCGCCGGGTCCGGGGATTCCTTGCCGGGAACCGATTCCGGTTCGGTGAAGGTGACCCCGCTGGACGCGTACCCGAGCAAGGGCCGCGCCACGGGCGGGATGCGCTGCCACCGCTTCCTGAAGGGCGAAGACCGGCTGCAGCTCGCCTGGGCCGGTGCGGCCCCGGCGATCGCCAGCGCCGGTTCGGGCACCGCGATCGAGCTGCCGGAGATCGATCCGCGCCGCGACGGGTCCGGTACGCCGGCCGCCCAGTCGATCGCGGCGATCGCCTCGGCCTGACGTTCAGCTCTTGGTGTAGTGCAGCTCCACCCGCCGGTTCTTGGCCCGGTTCTCCTCGCTGGTGTTGGGAACCACCGGATCCGCCTCCCCCCGGCCCTCGGTGGTGATCGTCACCCCCGGCAGGCCGGGCTCGACGATGGCCCGCACCGCCGCCGCCCGGCGCCGCGAGAGGTCCAGGCCGTGCTCGCTGGAACCCAGATCGTCGGTGTAGCCGACGATCGCCAGCCGCCCGGGGCCCTGCTGCTTGAGCTGAGCGGTCACCTCATTCAACCGTGCCTTCGCCTCGGGCCGGATCACGTCGCTGTCCTTGGCGAACAACACATTGCTGTTCAACGTGACGTCGGTGGTCCGTGGGCCCTCGGCAACCTGCGCGGTGCCCTCGGTGTCCTCGGTTACCGCCAGGATGTCGATCGGCTCGCCGCCCTGGATGTCCTCCACCGGTTTCTGCACCGGCGCCGGCATCGGGGTCGGTGCCCAGACCGACTTCACCGACGGCGTGGCACTGGGTGCCGCTGCCCCGAGGCCCCCGCCGTTCACCGCAAGCCCGAGACCGGCCAGGCCGGCCAATCCGATGGCGACGACCCGGTGTGGGCCCCGGCGCTCACCCGAGCGGGACATTGTCGAAGCTCCCGAACCTCGACGCGCCCACCGCCACCGTCGTCACCCCAGGTGGCGGTGCGCCGAAAACACAACTCACATACAGTTCGTCACCGGTCTTCGCCGACGACGGCATCTGCGGAGCGCACAGGGATCTGTCGCTCTGGCCCTTGGCCGGACGGTAGAGCTTCTTGTTCGCCGCGTCGATCAGGGTGAAGCCGTTGGTCTCCCCGGTCACCTCGTTGAAAGCGCCACTCGCGCTGAGCAGCTCCTTCGACGGCGAGCCCGTCACCGAGGTGTAGCGCACCCGGGCGTTCAGGGTGACCACGCCCTCACCGCGTCGCAACGGGTACAGATCGAGATCGTAGCTGTTCCCGCCGACCTTGATGTTCCGACTGCCGATCGGATCGCCCAGCGGCGGAATGGTGCCCGACACGCTGGGCGTTGCCACCGGCTGGCCACCGCCCGCCGACGACGCCCCCGCTGATGGAGCGCCCGCCGGCTCGCTGACTGTCGGTGCGGGTTGTTGCTGGCTCCCACCCACCATGCCGCACCCACTCAGCAGCAGGGTCGACGCAATCACAGCCGTTGCGGTCCTCATGGCCACCTCCCCGAGTAGGGACACAACTATAAGAGCCCCGAGAGCCGACCGACGATGAGCGTGGGCACCCGGCGGTATCGTCACCCCCATGACGATGGTTCCGCCCGACCAGATCGGCATCCCGCTCACCGCGGCGGGTCTCTACTGGCAGCAGAGCAAGTGGAACGGCCGCAAGACGGTCCCGGTGATCCTGGAGCTGTTCGACTCGAACACCTTGCGCCTCGGGGTGGCCGACGGGATCATCTTCGCCGTCCCGGCGACGAGCGTGCAGGCGAAGTTCTCGATCACCAACATCCTGCACCTCACCGTGAACGGCGAGAAGTACGCCATCAGCGGGATCGGGACCTCGCTGTCCCCGGAGTTCCCGCCGGTGATGGTCGACTATCTGCAACGCACCGCCGGTGAGATCGCCAACCGACACGGGGAGAATCCCGCCGATCAGAACTACGTCACCCTGCTCCAGGTCGCCCGCGGGTCGGTGTTCCGCTTCGGCGCCGAGGCCAGCGCCAAGATGGCCGCCGACGGTGCCGCAGCCAAGGAGGCGATCGACCCCTGGCGCCAGATCCTGGCCTCCGCCGGTGCCCAGATCGCGTGACCAGTCCAATCACAACGCTCGCGAGCCCTAGGCTGCACCCATGAGTCAAGGCTTCGACGATCTTCTTGCCGCAAACGCCGAATACGCAGCCAACTTCACCGAGGGCGGGTTCGACGGCATCGCCCGGGCGGGCGTGGCAATCATCACCTGCATGGATTCCCGGATCGAGCCGTTGCAGCTGCTCGGTCTCGGGCTGGGTGATGCCAAGATCATGCGTACCCCCGGTGGCCGGATCACCCCGGACGCGCTGGTGGGCTGCATCCTCGGGGTCCACCTGCTGAACGTGCAGCGGATCATGGTCGTCCCGCACACCCGGTGCGCGATGGCCTCCGGTGACGATGCGGCCATCGCGGACAAGGTGCTCGAGGCGACCGGAGTGGACATCCACGGCATGGTGCTGGGCTCCAGCCCGGACCAGCGCGCCGGCCTCAGCTACGACGTACGCCGACTGCGCACCCATCCGCTGCTCCAGGACAACCGGGTCGAGATCGGCGGATTCCTCTACGACGTGGACACCGGGCGACTGACCCAGGTGCTCTGAGCCGACGGACCAGCACAACCAACACACCCAGCACAACGAGCCCGGCCGGCCCGGCCCCCGACCGGGCCGGCCATACCTGGACCCAACTATGTCATAGTTGACATGTTTGGATAGGCGTGGTGGACTCGGCTCATGGTTCGACAAGGATCCACCAAGACGCTCTGCCGCGCCGCCCATGCCGTCGCCCGCAACAACCTGGCGACCGCGTTCGGTCACGTCTCGATGCGCGCCGGCAAGGAGCTGGTGATCACCCCACCACTGCCGCTCAGCCAGGCCCGCTCCGACCTGTGTCGCAGCATCCCGCTGGACGCCGACGAACTGCCGCCCGGCATTCCCAAGGAGGCCTGGCTGCATCTGGCCATCTATCGCGCCCGTCCCGATGTGGCCGCGATCTGCCGAGCCCAGCCCGAGGTGGCGACCGCGCTCGCCTCCGCCGGAGTGGCGATCCAGCCCCTGCACGGCCAGGGCACCTTCTGCGGCGTACCCGTGCCGGTCTTCACCGAGGCCGAACTGGTCCGTGACAGCGATCGCGGCGTACGCCTGGCCAGGGCCCTCGGTGACGATCCCGCCCTGATCCTGAAAGGCAACGGTGCGCTCACCGTGGCCGCCGACCCCGGCCGGGCCGTCGCCCGGATGTGGGTGCTGGAGGCCTCCGCCCGGATGAACACCACCGCCGCTGCCGCCGGGAATCCCACCCCACTCAGCGAAACCGAGCAGGCCGCCTGGCGGGCCACCGAGACCGAACTGCTGGGCCGTATCTGGGCCCATCTGGACCACACCGATGAGGAGAACAACCGATGATCAACCTGCAGGATCTGGCCTACGTGCGGATCGGCACCCGCGACCTCGACACCCAGGTCGCCTTCGCCACCGAGATCGTGGGACTCGAACTGGTGGAGCACACCGACCAGGTCGCCACCTTCCGCGCCGACAACCGGCGGCACTGCGTCCAGTTCGTCCCCGGTGAACCGCGGGCGCTCTCCAGCGCCTTCAGCCTCGCCGACGAGGCCGCACTGGCCGCGGCTGCCGAGGAGCTGCGGGCCGCCGGAATCGACGTGCACGAAGGAACTGCCGACGAGTGCGCGGAGCGGCACGTGCTGGCGTTCATCTCCTTCTCCGACCCGGCCGGCAATGTCGTCGAACTGGTCTCCGGCCAGACCCACACCGAGTCCCGACCGGTCGCCTTCACCCGCCCGGTCGGCATCACCGAGTTCGGCCATCTCGGCCTGGAGGCCCCCGATGTGAAGGAGGCCGAGAAGTTCTGGACCAAACACTTCAACTTGAAGGTCTCCGACCGGATCGGCGCGAACGCCGTGCTGATGCGGTTCGACCCGGTGCACCACAAGCTGGCCGTCTTCGCCGACCAGACCGGTCTCGGGCACGTCAACTTCCAGGTCGCCAGCATCGACGACCTGATGCGCAACTGGCGCTTCCTGGAGCACCACGGCATCAAGATCATCGCCGGCCCGGGCCGCCACCCCCAGTCCACCGCGGTCTTCCTCTATTTCAAGGGCCCCGAGGACGTCACCTGGGAGTACTCCTTCGGTGTCCGCGAGATTCCCGAGGACCAGCCCTGGGTGCCGCGCGACTTCGAGCCCAGCGAGATCGACTTCATCGACATGTGGAAGGGACTGCTGCCCAAGGCCGGTACGCCCTGGTCGGAGCGCAACAAGTGACCGCGGCGAACACGACGCAGGCAGCGACGGGTACGCGGACCGAGGGACTCACCGGCAACCGGCTGATCGGCCTGGTGCTGATCTGCGGGCTCTCGATCACCTTCGACGGTTATGACCTGGTGGTCTACGGCACCACGATTCCCAAGCTGATGGCCGAATGGGGCATCGGCCCCGCGCAGGCCGGTGCGATCGGCTCCTATTCCCTGATCGGCATGATGATCGGCGCCCTGGTGATCGGTTCCCTCGCCGACCGGGTCGGGCGGCGGAAGGTGCTGATCGCCTCCGTCGCCTGGTTCTCGCTGTGGATGATCGTCTGCGCGATCGCCCCGAGCGTCACCCTCTTCGCCGTCGCCCGTTTCCTGTGTGGGTTGGGACTCGGGGCCTGCATGCCGACCGCGGCCGCGGTGGTCGTCGAGTACGCACCCCGCGAACGCAGCAACTTCATCTACGGGATGATGCAGTCCGGTTTCGCTGTCGGCGGCATCCTGGCCGCCCTGCTCGGCATCCTGGTGATGCCCGCCTTCGGTTGGCGCGCGATGTACTGGATCGGCGCGCTGCCGCTGCTGATCGTCTGCCTGCCGGCACTGAAGTGGCTGCCGGAGTCCATCGAGTTCCTGATGGCGAAGGGACGCCGCGACCAGGCGTACCGGCTCGCCGACCGGCTCGGCCTGGTCGAGCCGACCACCCACGACGAAGGCCCCGGCAAGGTCCGCCTCAGCCGGCTCTTCAGCGGCGGGCTGGCGCTGCCGACCGTGCTGTTCTGGGTCTCCACCTTCTGTGCGCTGCTGCTGGTCTACGGGTTGAACACCTGGCTGCCGGAGATCATGCGCAAACAGGGCTACCCGCTGGGCTCCGCACTGTCCTTCCTGCTGGTCTTCAACCTGGGTTCGATTCTCGGACTCGTGGTCGGTGCCACCATCGCCGACCGGATCGGCTCCAAGCCGGTGATCGCCGTCTCCTTCGCGCTGGCCGCGATCAGCGCGGTGATCCTCAGCTTCAACCCGAACGTGATCGTGCTCTACCTGCTGGTCGCGATCGGCGGCTACGGTGCCATCGGCACCCAGACGCTGATCAACCCGTTCGTCACCCGCTACTACCCTGCCGCGCTGCGCACCACCGGCATCAGCTGGTCGCTGGGCATCGGCCGGCTCGGTGCGATCTGCGGGCCGCTGCTCGGCGGGTTGGTGCTGGCCTCCTCGCTCGGCGCCGGGTGGAACTTCTATCTGTTCGCGGTGGTGGCCGTGCTCGGTGCGATCGCCGCCGCCCTGGTGCCGAAGTCCCCCACCCCCAGCGCGATCAGCGAACCCTCATCGGAGCAGCACCGCTGAGGCACACGCAGACCCCTACGATTGGGGCATGAGCCTTCGGCACGCGATCCTCGGCGTCCTCGCCGCCCGGGAGATGACCGGCTACGACCTGAGTCAGTTCTTCGACTCCGGGATGGGCTGGTTGTGGTCTGCCCGGCACTCGCAGATCTATCCCCTGTTGGGAAAACTGGTCGACGAGGGCCTGGTCTCGGGCAGCGAGGGCACCCGCGGTCAGCACCAGCGTCGGGTGACCTATGCGATCACCGACGCCGGCCGCGCGGAATTCCTCGACTGGGTGGGGACCGCACATCCGACCTCGGCGGAGAAGGACCCGTTCTGGTTGCAGGCGGTGTTCCTCGATGAGGTCGACCCGGAGCGTGCCCGGGGCGTGCTGCGGGCCTACGCCGACGGGCAGCGCGAGGCGGCCCTGCGCGCCACCTCGCACGCCACCGAGCTGGCGGCCGGGATCACCCCGCTGATCCGGGAACGGTTGACCCACCGGCCGGCCGCCGAACACGACCGGATCACCCGGGTGAAGGCGCAGGTTTTCTCCGCCCAGGCAGCGATCGCGACGACCCGTGCCGAGCAGGCGGAGGCGTTGATCAGGGTGCTGGCGGAGACGAGCTGACCCGGTCGTGGGTCACCCCGGTGATCCGCAACGGCCAGAAAACCGCCAGCCCCAGCAGCAGCGTGACGATGATCCCCAGCAACCCCAGCCGGACCCCGAACATCGCGGTGAACAACGCCACCAGGGCGGGTGCCAGGAAGCTGACCGCCCGCCCGACGGTGGCGTACAACCCGAAGATCTCGTTGTCCTCACCGGGTTCCAGGATCCGCACCAGCAGGGTGCGCGAGGCGGACTGCACCGCACCGACCATCGAGGAGATCACCATGCCACCGATCCAGAAGACCAGCTTCGCCGGGAAGAGCACGATGATCAGCCCCGTGATGACCATCGCGATCAGGGTGCCGACGATCACCGGCCGCGGACCCAGCCGATCGTCGAGGCTGCCGAAGACCCAGGTGCCGACCGCCGCGACGATGTTGGCGGCCAGCCCGAAATAGAGGACCTCGGTGGGGGCGAAGCCGTAGGAGGTGGCCGCGATCACCCCGGCGAAGGTGAACACCGCGGTCAATCCATCGCGATAGATGGCCGAGGCGAGCAGGAAATGCGCCAGCTTCGGCCGACCGCGCAGGATCCGCACCACCTCGGCGTACGCCCGCAGCGGGCTGAACCGGTTGCTGCGTTGCCGCGGCAACGCCGGCGGGCCGAAGAACATCACCGGGATCGACATCAACAGCAACCAGGCGGCGCAGAACAGCGCGATCCCGCGGATGTTGATCGAGTCGGCGGTCGGCAATCCGAAGGCGTTCTGCACGAAGCCGACCGCGGCGACCACCAGACAGATCACCCCGCCGAAGTAGCCGAGCCCCCAGGCCAGTCCCGAGATCCGCCCGATCGTGGTGGGGGTGGAGATCTGGCTGAGCATGGCGTTGTAGAAGATCTCAGCCATCCCCTGGGCGACCTGGGCCCCGGCGATCAGTCCCGCGCCGAGGAACAGGTACTGATCCTCGGGCCGGACGAACCAGCAGGCCGCGACGCAGGCGACCACGATCAGGGTGAGCACGCCGAGCACGGCCTTGCGGTTGCGTACCCGATCCCCCCAGGCACCGACCACCGGCGCCGCCAGCGCCACCACGATGCCGGCCACCGTCTGCCAGTTCGCGAACACCTGCTGGCCACGTTCGGGATTCTCCGCCACCGCCGAGGTCACATAGACCGAGAAGACGAAGGACAGCATCACGGTGTTGAACGCGTTCGACCCGAAATCCCACAGACACCAGGAGATGACGGTACGCCGATCGCCGTGCGCCGGTGCCGAGGTGACGGTACTCACGGCGACAGGCTAGCGGGCACCCTCCGGTAACGCCGGACTTTCCATTGACGCGGCGCAAGATCGGAGAAGCGGGCCGCCGCGGGCACCGACTAGCGTCAACCCCAGCAGTCAGCCGCACGAAGGGACCCGACCATGCAGACCTACCTCGCCCCCTATGTCCACTACACCACCAACTGCGCCGCGGAGGCGTTCGCCGCCTACGGCAAGGTGTTCGGCGCCGAACCGGTGATCCTGCGGGGCACGGACATGCCCGGCGGCACCCCGCCCGGAGCGGAGGAGCTGGTCGTGCACGCCCAGCTGAAGACCGACGACTTCACCCTCTACGGCTCCGATGACTGCATGGGCACGCAAACCCCGATGCAGGGTTTCGAGGTGTGCATCTTCGCCGACGACACCGCACAGACCCGCGGCTGGTTCGAGCAGCTCTCCGCGGACGGTGCCGAGGTGCACGTGCCGCTGGCCGAACAGCCCTGGGGTTCGGTCTATGGCCAGTTCACCGACCGGTTCGGGCTCACCTGGGCGTTCAACCTCGACACCCCCGGCACCTGATCTGCCTCACCATGCTGGCTGACCGATGAGAGGTCTGTCAGGATGAGTGAATGACCCAGGAGCGGTACCCGGTGCCGCTGGAGCCGCCGCGCTACAGCCATCCCCCGGTGAAGTTGAACAGCACCCGGCGGATCTCGCTGTACACCCTGATCGATGTGATCGTCGCGGTGGTCGCACTGGGTCTGACGCTCTGGCTGGCGGCGGTGGTGCTGCTGCGGGGGTTCAACTGGTCCTGGGTCACGGTGCTCTATCTGCTGGTGTTCTGGGGGTTGGTGGCCTATCTGGCGCTGCCCCGGTTGCATCAGCTGTTCACCACCCTCTATGTCCCGGACTACTTCATCGGTCGGACCCGGACCGGGGACGGGGTGCTCGGCGATCCGATCAATCTCGCCGTCGACGGCACCGAGGCCGACATCCACGCCGCGATGCTGGCCGCCGGCTGGACGAAGGCCGATGAGATCACCGCCCGCTCGGCCTGGGGGATGATCATCTCCTCGATCACCGGCCGCTCCTATCCCGCCGCACCGGTGTCGGGATTGCATCTGTTCGGCCGACGGCATGCGTTCGCCTATCAGCAGGAGGTGGACGGCAATCCCGCCCAGCGGCATCACGTGCGGTTCTGGCGTACGCCCCAGGGCTGGGTGCTGCCGGGTGGGCAGCGGGTCGACTGGCTGGCCGCCGGCACCTACGACCGCTCGGTGGGGTTGTCGGCGTTCACCGGCCAGATCACCCACAAGATCGATGCCGATATCGACATCGAACGCGACTACATCATCGACACCGTCCGCTTCGCCGACCCGCAGATCCCGGTGCGGATGATCGACGATTTCTCCACCGCCTACCACCACCGCAACGGTGGCGGCGACCAGGTGCACACCGATGGTCACCTGCCGATCCTCGATGTCAGCGGAGTGGCCGCCCGCAGCGACTCCCCCGCATTGCCTGCGGTGCCGCAGAAGCACGAGCACGCCCTGCCGCCGATCCAGCTGCTGGTGATCGGATTTCTGCTGGCGCTGCAGATCCTCGCGCTGCTGTTCGCTGGTATCGGGATCGCGATCGCCGGCGGCCCGACCGCGACCGGACTGTCGCCCGATGACTCGGTGGAGTTGCTGGGCAGCGCGATCGGCGCGGTACTGGCCACGCTGCTCTGGCTGGGTACGCTGGCGCGCTGGCCGTGGGCTCGGATCCTGCTGATGCTGGTCTGCGCCGGTGATGCCGTGCAGGCCCTGTGGGGTGCGGTGACCGACCTCTCGGCGAGCGCCCTGCTCGGTGCCAGCGTGTCGGTGCTGGTGCTGCTGGCGATCACCGCCGACCCGGTGCGCGCGTGGGTCACCCGCGACCGCACCGGACCCGAGGTCGAACTCCCCTGAGCGCACCGCGGCCACCGCAGAACCGGAGGCGAGCGTCCAGCGGCGCGCCCCCGCGATGCAGGCCCATCAAGGAGAAATCCCCCGCGTCACCCGACCAAACCGGCAGCCGAGCACCCGCGGGGATTTCGACGACTGGGCCGAAGAGCGGGGATCAACGCGCGCCGCGCGCGAGCCGACAGAATTACGCGTCGATCTGTTCGGCGTCGATGGTGTAGGCGCCCTCGACGATGAACTCCTTGCGCGGGGCGACATCGTTGCCCATCAGCATCTCGAAGGTGGCCTCGGCGATCGCGGCATCGTCGACGGTCATCCGGCGCAGCATCCGGTGCTGCGGCGACATCGTGGTCTCCTTGAGCTGGTCGGCGTCCATCTCGCCCAGACCCTTGTAGCGTTGGGGTTCTTTGAACGCGATGTTCTTCTTCGCCAGCTCGGCGGCCTTGCGCTGGTATTCCGCATCCGAGTAGGTGTAGATGTACTTGTCCATCCCCTTGCGGGGGTTGGTGATCTCGAAGCGGTGCAGCGGCGGGACCGCGGTGAACACCCGCCCGGCGTCGAGCAGCGGCCGCATGTATTTGAAGAACAGCGTCGCCAGCAGGGTGCGGATGTGCGCCCCGTCGGAGTCGGCGTCGGCCATGAAGATGATCTTGCCGTAGCGCACCGAGTCCAGATCGAAGGTGCGTCCCGATCCCCCGCCGACCACCTGGATGATCGAGGAGCACTCGACGTTCTTCAACATGTCACCGACCGAGGCCTTCTGCACGTTGAGGATCTTGCCGCGGATCGGCAGCAGTGCCTGGTATTCGGAGTTGCGGGCCCGCTGTGCGGTGCCGAGCGCGGAGTCACCCTCGACGATGAACAGCTCGCAGCGGTCCACGTCGTTGGACCGGCAGTCCTTCAGTTTTGCCGGCAGGGTTGAGGATTCCAGCGCGTTCTTGCGCCGCTGGGCCTCCTTGTGGGCGCGGGCCTGGACGCGGGTCCGGGAGGCCGCGACGACCTTCTCCAGCACGGTGCGGGCCTGCTGCTTCACCGCGGCCTTGTTGGAGCCGAGGAACTCGCCGAGCTCGCGTTCGACCACCTTGGTGACCAGTCGGGACACCGCCGGCGTACCGAGCACCTCCTTGGTCTGGCCCTCGAACTGCGGCTCGGCCAGGCGTACCGTCACCACCGAGGTGAGGCCCTCCAGCGCGTCGTCCTTGGTGATCTCCTCACCCGACTTGAGCAGCCGTTTGCCCTCCAGCGCCTTGCTGATCGCCTTGGTCAGCGCCCGTTCGTAACCGGTGACGTGGGTGCCGCCCTTGGGCGTGGCGATGATGTTCACGAAGGAGCGGGTGGTGGTCTCGTACCCGGTCCCCCAGCGCAGCGCGATGTCCACCTCGAGGTCACGGTCCACATCGGTCGGGGTGAGCGAACCGTTGTCGTCGAGCATCGGCACGGTCTCGGTGAACTCATCGCTGCCCTGCAACCGGATCACCTCGGTCACCGACGGATCCGGCGCCAGATACTCGCAGAACTCGGAGATGCCGCCGTCGTGGCGGTGCACCTCCTCGACCACCTCGTCGGGGTTGCGTTCGTCGCGGACCGCGATGGTCAATCCGGGCACCAGGAAGCTGGTCTGCCGGGCGCGGCCGGAGAGCTGCTCGAGGGAGAGTTTCGCGTCCTTGAGGAAGATCTGGCGATCCGGCCAGTAGCGGACCCGGGTCCCGGTGACCCCGCGCTTGGCCTTCCGCAGCTTCTGCAGGCCGCCGCCGGGGGTGAACGGGGCATTCGGACCGTCCCCGTCGAAGGTGCCGGGAACACCGTGTTTGAAGGACATCCCCCAGGTCGCGGAGTTGCGGTCCACCTCGACGTCGAGCCGGGACGAGAGCGCGTTCACCACCGAGGCGCCGACACCGTGCAGGCCGCCGGTGGCGTTGTAGGAACCGGCGCCGAACTTCCCGCCGGCGTGCAGCTTGGTGTAGACGACCTCGACACCCGACAGCCCGGTCCGCGGTTCGATGTCGACCGGGATACCGCGCGCATGGTCGGTGACATGGATGCTGCCGTCGGCACCCAGCACCACCTCGATCTCGGTCCCGAAGCCGCTCAGCGCCTCATCGACGGAGTTGTCGATGATCTCCCACAGGCAGTGCATCAGCCCCTTGGTGTCGGTGGAGCCGATGTACATCGCGGGCCGCTTGCGGACGGCCTCCAGGCCCTCGAGCACCAGCAGGTGCCGGGCCTCGTAGTCATGACCGGATGCGGCCGCTTTCTTGGCGGTACGAGTAGCTGCGGTTTCGGACACCCCGGCAGGTTACCCGCCGGGTGGGCGTACGCCCGGGACGCGCGCCGAGCGGTGCGCTCACCGGCGCCCGGCCCGCCGCGCCGCGAGTGCCGCGACCACCGCACCGACCATGCTCAGCGCTGCACCGACGAACAACGGAGCGGTCGCGCCGTAGCCGGCATCGATGGCCATTCCCGACAGCGAGGCGCCGAACCAGTTGCCGAGGTTCAGGGCCGCGATATTGGCGCTGGAGGCCAGGGCCGCACCACCGGCGTAACCCAGCACCCGGGCCTGGGTGCCCGGTGTCAGCGAGAACCCGACCGCCCCGAGCAGCAGCACCCCGAGGACCGCGCAGAGCGGCAGCTGCGCGCTGAGTCCGAGCGCGATCATGATTGCGGCGCTCCCGAGCTGCACCCCGACCAGGAAACGATCACCGAGTCGACGCGCCCACGACCCGCCGCCGATCAGGTTGCCGATCGCGGTGCCGAGCCCGAAACCGAACAGGACCAGCGTGACCGCCCAGGGAGCCAACCCGGTCACGTCGGTGAGCGTGTACGCCAGGTAGGAGAAGGCCCCGAAGACACCACCGAATCCGAGCACACTGACCGCAAGCGTGGCCCACACCTGAGCGGTGCCCAGCCAATGGGTCTCGGCGCGCAGATTGCTCGGTCGCCGCCCACTCTCGCGCGGCACCCACGCGGTGAGCGCGATCAGCACCAGCACCCCCAGTCCGGTCATGATGCCGAAGGTGATCCGCCAACCGAGCTGCTGGCCGAGAAAGGTACCGACCGGCAGACCGAGCACGATGGCCAGCGTGATGCCCGAGAACACCGTTGCGGCGGCCGCCTGAGCCTTCCCACGCGGCATCAGATCGGCGGCCACCGCAACCGCGATTCCCATGTAGGCACCGTGGCACAGCGCCGCGATCACCCTGCCCAGCAACAACGATCCAAAGGTGGGCGCCAGCGCGCTGAGCAGGTTGCCGAGGATGAACAGCGCGACCAGCAGCCGCAGTGCGATGGCTCGATCCAACCGGGCGGCGAGCAGCGACATCACGATCGCACCGATCGCCACGGCGACCGCGTACGCCCCGACAACCATTCCCGAGGTGCCGTCGGTGACACCGAACCGCGCACCGATCGCGGGCAACAGGCCGGCCGGGGCGAATTCGGTCAACCCGATCCCGAACGCGCCCCCGGCCAGACTGCCGACCGCGAGCCGGCGTCGGGTCACGGTGAGTTCGACTGTGGGTGTCGACATGCAGCATTTCCTTCCGGATTGGAGATTGACACCACTCATCGAACGGCGCCCGCATGCAGTCCGCCAGCACCAGAACTGCCTGGGCAGGGTGCTCCTACCAACGATTGGGTCAGGCTCGCTCGGCTCCCGGGACGCATACTTGGCGCCATGGATGCGGAGAATCGTGGCGAATTCGCCGAGTTCCTGCGCTCACGCCGCGCGGGGTTGACCCCGGCCGAGTTGGGCATCGCCAGCTACGGTCAACGACGAGTCGACGGGCTGCGGCGCGAGGAGCTCGCCCACCTGGCCGGGGTGTCGGTCGCCTACTACACCCGGCTCGAGCAGGGTGTGGCGCGCACCGCCTCGGAGCCAGTGCTGGATGCCCTTGCCGGTGCACTTCGTCTGGACGCCGACGAGCGACGACACCTGAAGCTGCTGGCCCGGCCACCGCGACGACCGCGGACCGCGACCCCGACCGAGCGGGCGTCGAAGCATGTGGCGTCGTTGATCTCGGGGATGGTCTCGACTCCAGCCCTGGTGCTCGGGCGCTTCCAGGACGTGCTCACCTGGAATCCCGAAGGGCATCGGCTGTTCGCCGCCCATCTCCCCTTCGAAGCACCGGACCAGGTGCGCGATCGGCCCAACATGGTGCGGTTGCTGTTCACCGATCCGCACGGCCGCGATCTCTATCGCGACTGGGAGCAACAGGCGGCCTACACGGTCTCGGCGCTTCGCTATTCCGCCGGGGAATACCCCGATGATCGCGCCCTGGTCGAGTTGGTCGGCGAACTGTCCACCAGCAGCCAGGAGTTCGCGACGCGCTGGGCGCGGCGGATGGTGCGTCGCTGCACCGGCGGGATGAAGCAGTTCCGGCACCCCGAGTTCGGCGATCTCGACCTGCGCTTCGAATCCTTCGAACTCTCGACCCACCCGGGCCAGCGGTTGTTGCTGCTCTCGGCCGAACCCGGATCGCCGAGCCAGGCCGGCCTCGACCTGCTCGCCCACGCCGCGCGTACCGAACGCGCCGAATCGGGCGGCGAGCCCAGGTAACAAACGGAAGTCGACGCGCCCACTGGGTGGGAATCGTCCTGGATCTGACCGAGTGGGCGGGTAGTCTCGAATCAGGCCCCGGCGGGAGCGGGGCCTCCGGGGAAACCGGTCCGAGAAGTCGGCCGGGAACCGCGGAACAAAACAGCTCCGTCCAGGTGTTGTACCGAGTGCCCGACCACGGACATGAAAGAGAGGCCCCCGTGACCACCACTGTGATCGACAACAGTCTCAATGCGGCCGATCGTTGCGACCGCTGCGGCGCCCAGGCCTACGTCCGCGTCACGCTTTCCGGCGGTGGCGAACTCCTGTTCTGCAACCACCACAGCAAGCAGCACGGCGACAAGCTTCGCCAGGTGGCGCTCAACATCCACGACGAGTCCGAAAAGCTCAGCTGAGACTTCCAACGACGAGAACCCCGTACGCCTCAGGCGTGCGGGGTTCTTGCGTTGCGGGACCTGACACTCAGCCAGGGGTGGCTTTACCAGCGGTCGGCGATCTGCTCCAGGGTACGGGCCTTGGTCTCGGCGCCATAGGTGGCGGCGGCGATCATCAGCTCCGCCGCACCGCTGGCGGCGACCAGTTTCTGCAGCCGCTCCACCACCTCGTCGGCGGCACCGACGAACTTGGTCGCCGGCAGCTGGGACAACATCGCCTCCTCCAGCTCGCTGAATCCCCGTTCGGCGGCCTGCTCGGGCCGCACCAGCGGCTCGCGCTTGTTGGCACGCATGCCGAGCGCCATCACCTTCGCCGGGCCGGCCTCGAACTCGGCCTCCTCGGCGGTGTCCGCGGTGATCGCCGAGGTGCACAGCATCGGATAGGGCTCGCTCAGCACCGGCGAGGGTTCGAACCGGGACCGGTAGGCGTCCAACACCTCGACCGGGTCCAGCTGCCCGAAGTGGTGGGCATAGGCGTAGGGCAACCCCAGCATCCCGGCCAGCTGGGCGGCGTACCCCGACGAACCGAGCAACCACACCTCGGGGGAGCTCGTCGCGGCGGGGGTGGCCGCCAGATGCGCGGAGAGCGGTTCGGTGAGCCGGTTGTCCCCGAGCCAGGACATCAGCTCCAGCAGGTGCCGCGGGAACTCGTCCACCCCCAGCCCCTCCGGATCGCGGCGCAGCGCGCGGGCGGTCACCTGGTCGGTACCGGGCGCGCGGCCGATGCCGACATCGATCCGCTCGGGATGCAGCGCCTCCAGCATCGCGAACTGCTCGGCGACCACATAGGGGGCGTGGTTGGGCAGCATCACCCCACCCGAACCGACCCGGATCCGCTCGGTGGCATCCGCGATCGCGCCGATCAGCACCGGCGGGCTGGTCGAGGCCACCGAGGCCATGTTGTGGTGCTCGGCGACCCAGAACCGGCGGTAACCGGCGGCGTCGGCGCGGCGGGCCAGATCGACGGTACGCCGCAGCGCGTCCGCGGAGCTGGCGCCCTGCCAGACATGGGCGAGGTCCAGTACGGAAAGGGGGATTGCCATATCGGAGGCAACCTCCGCGCGGCCCGCGCTATTCCACGCGCGCGGCTTCGACTCGCTCGCGCCTCGCTCGCTCAACCGGCGTTCGTGAGCCGGCTGCGCATCAGGTAGACGTTGTAGGGGTCCCACTGCGACATCAGCCAGTAGATCGAATCCCCGTCCAGCGCCCACGGGTGCAGGAATCCGCCGTAGAGACCGGGATGCTCGGCACCGGTGGTCAGCGGTACGCCATCGTCCCAGGGCCCGGTGATCGTGGGCGCGGTGCGCACCAGGATCGCCGCCTGCGCCTCGTCCAGATGCACCGCCAGCCAGCAGCCGAGCCCCGGGTGGTAGGCGACCGAGAGCTCCCCCACATTGCCACCCAGTACGGGTGCGGCGCGGCCGCTGCGGCGTACCCAATCGGTGCCGTCGAAGTAGCGGTACGAACCGACGTGCGCGACCTGGTCCCGCGGCGTACGTGCCAGATAGGCCGGGCCCCAGCGGCCGTTGGTGGTGCCGAACAGGTAGACCCACTCCGGGTCGGCCGGGTCGGTGGTGAAGGCACCGATCTGGAATCGGTTGCGGCCCAGCAGATTCGGCCACCGCCCGGTGATCGGTTTGCTCCAGCTGCGGGCATCGTCGGTGGAGACCGCGATCCCGGACTGGAAGGTCCGCCAGCGACCGCCGGGCAGCCAGATCAGGATTGACATCCAGTGCACGTAGTGCACACCGTCGATGGTGATGCCGCTGTTCGGGATCAGGGTGTGTTCGGGGAACGGTTTCGTCGGCACGTTCAGCCGGTTGCGACGGATCACCTGGGTGGCGCCGCCGGGCCGGCTGGGGCGGACCAGCGTGCTGTCCAGCAGCAGACCGGCGTCGAGGTCGCGGCTGGTCGAGGACATCAGCGTGTTGGTCCGCCACTGGGCCTTCGACGGGCCGGCGCCCCGGCCGCCCCAGTCCGGGCCGTAGGTGTCGCCGAACATCACGAACACCCGGTCGGCGCCGTCGGCGTCCGGCCCGGCATCCCAGATGATGCCCAGGTCGGTGCCGTGGATCCCGAACCGTTCCCCGGTAGCGTTGATCGAGTCGACCCCGGTGATCTTGTGCAGCAACTGCGTATCGACGACGCGAACCATGGCCCGCAGACTAGCGACGCCCCCGGCGGCGCGGCTCACCACCCGCCGCCGCCACCTCCACCGGCACCACCGCCACCGGAGAAGCCCGACCCCGAACTCGAGCTCGCGGCCGAGACCGAGGCGCTCAACGAACTGGACATGGCGGCGGAGAATCCATCAGTGGCAGCGAATGCGCCCAGGGTGGCGGCCTGGAAGCCCGGGGTGCTGCCCACGTACCAGCCGGCGGCCCCGCCGTCGTAGCGGCCCTGTTCGGCCAGTTCGGCGAAGATCCTCGTCCAGCGTTCGGCGACGCCGAAGACGATCGCCCACGGCAGGTAGCGGGAGAAGATGTCCTCCCCCTCCTCCCAGCGCAGCTTGTCGGCATCCGCGGTCCGCAGGAACTGCTCGAAGCCCTGCACCTGGGCCAGCACCGCGGACCCTTCGGCGGTCCGCCCGACCTGCCGGTTCATCGTGGCCAGCAGCGCCAATCCGGCGAGCACCAGCGGTAGACCGAGCAGCCCCCAGCCCCAGAGGCCGGCGATGAATGCACCGCCGGCGGCGCCGGCCACGATCAGCGCGACCGCCCCGACACCGATCCGGGCCTTGGTGCTGGCGGGCGAGCGCGGGTACCAGCCGTTGCTGGCGACCAGTGCCTGCAGATCGGAGCGGCCGTCGTTCAGCACCTCGGCGTACGCCTTGTCCCGCAGTTGCTTGGTGGTCACCTCCGGACCGTCCTGGAAGAGGCCTTCCAGGATGCCGGCCTCGTAATCCCTCAGCGGGTCGGCGGACTCGACACGGTCCAGGCGCCAGTCCTTCTTCCCCACCTGGGTGATGACCAGATGGCCGCGGACGGCGAGGTCGATGACGGTCGCGGTGATGTCACGACTGTCCACGGTGTGGTCGATCAGGGTCCCGGCTTCGGCGGGGCGTACGCCCTCGGGTGGGGTGAAGCGCACCGCCACCGGGGTGCGGGCGCGGCGTACGGTCGGCGCATCCTCCGCACCCGCGGCCGGGCGCAGTCCCGGGGTCAGCCCGGCATAGGCCCGGTCACCGGAGCGGCGTACCCGCAGCGCCACCAGCCCGAGCGCGACCGCCGACAGCAGCGCGGTGACCGTGCCGGTGGCCGGGGTCAGCGGAAACATGTTGCCCGGGTGCATCCGCTTGCTGAACCGCGGCTCGGCACCGACCAGGGTGCCGGCCGGATAACCGGCCACGATCTGTACGCCGGTCTCGGTGGCCAGGTCGGAGGCCGCGAAGGAGGCCACACCGTCGGCCGATTCCGCCGTGCAGGGCCGGGTGAAGTCCTTCCCGGTGAAGCAGGCGACCCGTTCGGTGTCCACCGGCCCGGTGACGCTCGCCCGGACATTGCGGATCGGCACCTGCCAGGCCGGTCCGACGAGGTTCCAGTTGAGTTCGTCCAGGCCGCTGACGGGGTTGTTCGGGGTGGTCACCCCACGCAGCGTGTAGTCGACCACATAGCGCTGCACCCCGGTGAATCTGGTGTTCTTCTCCCCCACCTTGAGCGTCAGGCCGTCGCTGTCGGATTCGCGTGCCAGATTGGTGTTGGCCCCGGTCGGGCTGCTCACCCCGTCGACCGTCACGCTCAACTGCCGCCACAGATCGGGGTTGTCGGCCACCCGTTGCCGCAGCGGGAAGGTGAGGAACGGGCCGCGCCCGGGCTCGTCGGCGAAGTCGAAGGCCAGATCGAGCCGGACCCGCACCTCGCCGTCGCGCTGCAGGGTGGCATCGACCCGGTAGTCGGTGATCGCCCAGGATTCCGGGGTGTCCTCCGCGTGTGCGGGGGCCGCCGGCAGCAGCAGCCCGAGGGCGAGGATCAGCACCGCGGCCAGGCGTACGCCCACCGTCAGTCTCCGGGCGGGGGAATCAGACGTCCGAGAGAACATGACACGACTCTAATGAAAGATCGGGGCAGACGAAAAAGCACCGAGACCCCCACCTGGGTGAGGGTCTCGGTGCGTCGGCGTCGAACGCCGGAACTCAGTCGAGGTAGTCGCGCAGCACCTGGGAGCGGGAGGGGTGCCGCAGCTTCGACATCGTCTTGGACTCTATCTGGCGGATCCGCTCGCGGGTCACGCCATAGACCTTGCCGATCTCGTCGAGGGTCTTGGGCTGGCCGTCGGTGAGCCCGAAGCGCATCGACACCACCCCGGCCTCGCGCTCGGACAGCGTGTCCAGCACGTCGTGCAGCTGCTCCTGCAGCAGCGTGAAGCTGACCGCATCGGCGGGCACCACGGCCTCGGAGTCCTCGATCAGGTCACCGAACTCGGAGTCGCCGTCCTCGCCCAGCGGGGTGTGCAGCGAGATCGGCTCGCGGCCGTACTTCTGCACCTCGACGACCTTCTCCGGGGTCATGTCGAGCTCCTTGGCGAGCTCCTCCGGGGTGGGTTCGCGGCCGAGATCCTGCAGCATCTGGCGCTGCACCCGGGCCAGCTTGTTGATCACCTCGACCATGTGCACCGGGATGCGGATGGTGCGGGCCTGGTCGGCCATCGCGCGGGTGATCGCCTGCTTGATCCACCAGGTCGCATACGTCGAGAACTTGTAGCCCTTGGTGTAGTCGAACTTCTCCACCGCCCGGATCAGACCCAGGTTGCCCTCCTGGATCAGGTCGAGGAAGAGCATGCCGCGGCCGGTGTAGCGCTTGGCCAGCGAGACGACCAGTCGCAGGTTGGCCTCGAGGAGGTGGTTCTTGGCGCGGCGGCCGTCCTCGGCGATCCACTCGTAGTCGTCCTGCTCGGCGACCTTGATCTTGACCGCGTCGTCGGCGATCCGCTCGTCGGCGAACAGGCCGGCCTCGATCCGCTTGGCGAGCTCGACCTCCTGCTCGGCGTTCAGCAGGGCGACCTTGCCGATCTGCTTCAGGTAGTCCTTGACCGGGTCGGCGGTGGCGCCGGCGGCCATCACCTGCTGCTCGGGCTCGTCGGCGTCGTCGGCGTCGGAGAGCGAGAAGCCCTGCTGCTCCTCGGTGAGCTCCTTCTCCTCCTTGGCCGTCTCCTCCGGCTTGAAGTCGGACTCGTCGACATCATCGAGGGTCCGCTTCTTGCCGACGGTGAGCACCAGATCCGAGCCGTCCAGCTTGGCCTCCACCTCGCCGCCGGCGAGCTGGGTCACGACCTCCTCGGTGGTCGGCTCGCCCTTGCCCGGCTTGCCGGCCTTGCCGGCGCTCTTGCGGGCCGGGGCCTTCTTGGCCGCCTTCTTGTTGTCCGCCTCGGGCACGGCCTTGACCGAACCCTTCTTGGCATCAGCCGAGGGCGCCTTCCGGGCGGCGGTCTTACGGGCGGGGGCCTTCTTGGCGGCCTGTCCCCGGGTGGACGATTTCGTCGCGCCCGAGTCGCTGTCCGCCTTGACCTCACTGGCTCGAGCGGCCTGTGCCGCAACCACCTGGGAAGGGACTCGTTCTGCTGAGGGCGTCACCCAAATACCTCTTGCCTTGTATCGTCGGTCGGTTCGGTCTCGAACGCGTGCGCTCGATTCAGGGCGCAACAAACCACGCCGGTGTCAATGCTTGCACTCCTCGGACATTCTGGCACGGTATGCCAAATGGCCCTAATCCCTTTCCCGGGGCTCTTCCGGCGCCTTCACCGCATGGACCGGACAGCTGGCGTCCAGCAGGATGCGCTGGGCGTTCAGCCCGAGCAGCAGCTTGCCCGTCGGTGAGCGGCGGCGCAGTCCGATCACGATCGCCTCGGCGTTCTCGGCCTCGGCCACCTCGATCAGCCGTTCGGCCAGCAGCCCGGTCTCACTCGGGGCCACCACCTCGTACGCCACCCCGTCCAGCAGGGCGAGCACCGCGGCCGGGTCGTCGGCGTCGGTGTTCGGCACCACCAGGACGCGCGACCCCCGCAGTTGCGCCTCGGCGGCGGCGTGGGCCAGCGCGGCCTCTCCCTCGGGCCGCGCGGAGAATCCCACCACGATCGTCATCGCTACCTCTCCCACTCATGGACCGGCAATCCACTGCGCTGCAGCGTCAGATAGTCCTCGACCATGCCGCGCAGTGCCCTGGAGCGGTCCTCTCCGGCCCGTTCCCGGGCGGCTACCGCGGCAGTCTGCCATGTGGCCCCGTTCACTCCGGCGGCAGCACGGTTCTCGATCACCCCGAGATAGCGCGACACCTCGGCCGCCTCCACCCCGTAGGACTGCAGCCCGGCGGCCGCCAACGGCAGCAGCTGCTCGCGGACCAGGGTGGCCGCGGCGACCGTACCGATCCCGGGCCAGCTGAGCTCGGCGGCCATCCCGTGGATCTGGCCGGCGGTGAAGTTGTCGCGGGCGATCGCGTACCCCTCCTCGGACCAGGCCGGATGCTCCTGATCGGCCAGCGCCCGGGTCAACCCGGCGTACAGGGCGAGGTTCGCGACCATGTCGAGCGAGGTCGGCCCGGCGGGCAGCACCCGGTTCTCGATCCGCAGGTGCGGTGCTCCCCCGGCGACGTCGTAGACGGCCCGGTTCCAGCGGTAGATGGTGCCGTTGAGCAGGCAGAGCGCACGCAGCGGCGGCGGTCCGTCGCCGGCCCGCTCCTCCTCCAGATCGGGCAGCAGGGGCCGCCAGTCGGTGTTCTCGTCGAACAGTTCGAGCGGGGAGCCGATCCAGTGGTCACCGAACCAGACCCGCGGACGGGCGCCCTCGGCCTGCTCCTGGGCGGAGCGGTCGTCGGTGGCCTGGTCGAAGACCGCGATCCGGCTCTCGGCGTACCCGAGCCGGCCGGCGAAGAAGGGCGAGTTCGCCCCCATCGCCAGCTGCACCCCGGCGATCGCCTGGGAGGCGTTCCAGTAGGCCGCGAACTGTTCGGGAGCGACCTGCAGGTGGATCTGGTGCGAGGTGCAGGCCGCCTCCGGTGCGATGGTCGTGAAGTCGATGCCGTCGGCCAGCTCGGTACCGGGCAGCTGGATCCGGACCGGGCCACCGCGGCGGCGCCGCAATTCGCTGTCCAGCATGGTGTAGCGGGGATTCTCCACCAGCGAGTCCGGGCCCAGATCGTCCTCGGTCAGCGTGGGCAGCATGCCGATCACCGCGAGCCGGGCGCCGAGCCCACCGGCGCGCTGATCGGCGTCGTTGAGGGTGCTGCGCAGCATCTCGTAGAAGGCGCTCAATCCGGTCGGGCCGAGCGCCCGCGGCGGCAGATTGAGCTCGATGTTGAACTTGCCGAGCTCATGGACGAACTGCGGGTCGTTGATCGCGCCGAGCACCTCCTTGGCCACCAGCGCGGGCCGTTGCTCGGCATCGACGAGATTGAGTTCGACCTCCATCCCGGCACGCGGGTGCGCGAGATCGAACGGCCATTCCACGAGCAGTCGCTCGAGTTCCTCGCGTTGCCCCGCGACGCGGTCGGCGTACGCCTTGAAGTCGGCGTCGCTGTAGTCGGTGCGGGAGATGTCCTCACCCATGACCCCATCCTGTCCGGAGACTGTCGACATTGCACGTCGGGGGGCCTTTAGAGTGACCGCCGTGAGCGATGCGTACTACCGGCAGCTGGCCGCGAACGAGTTCGAACCGACCGAGCACGTGCAGGGCGCCTGGGCCCAGGTCGAGCAGCACATGTCACCGGTCGGCGGGTTGCTCGCGCACGCGATCGAGAACCACGAGCCCCGCCCGGAGCTGCAGCTGGCCCGGATCAACTACGAGATCCTCGGCCAGATCAGGCTCGCGCCGACGACCGTGCGGGTCGAGGTGGTACGCCCGGGGCGGACCATCGAGCTGGTGCAGGCGACCGCCGAGATCGACGGCCGGGTGGTGGTCCGGGCGAACGCGTGGCGGCTGCTGCGCGGTGACACCAGCGCGGTCGCCGGCACCGAGGACGAGCCGATGCCGGGCCCGGATGATTTTCCGGACTGGGACGGTACGCAGGCGTGGCCGGGTGGCTACATCGCCTCGCTGCAGCTGCGTCGCGATCCGCTGACCAGGCCCGGACGCGGCCGGACGTGGGTGCGCTCGGACAAGGCGCTGGTGGCGGGGTCCCCGACCACCTCGGTCGCGCACTTCCTGCGCCTGGTGGACACCGCGAACGGCGTGGCGACCCGGCAGGACCCGAGGGTGTGGATGTTCCCGAACACCGACCTGACGGTGCATCTCTACCGGACCCCGGTCGGTGACTGGGTCGGCTTCGACACCAGCGTCAGCTTCGGCCCGACCGGTGTGGGATTGACCTCATCGATCCTGCACGACGTCGAGGGCCCGGTCGGCCGCGCCGAGCAGATCCTCACCGTCCGCCCGCTGGGCTGACCCCGGCTCCCCCAACTCCCTGCTCCCGCCACCCTCGCGATCCATCGAATCCTGGGTGCATTGCACTCCCCCTGGAGCACTGGGGATATGCACTGAAGGTTCGATGGATCGCGGGGGCGTCCAGAATCCGGACACTTTAGGCAAGCGGGGCTCAGCCGTCGGCGCTCAGCTCCACCGGGCCCGTCCGGCGGTTTCCGCAACCGGAGAACCAACCCCGTGACACGCGGATCCGGGCTCACCCCTACCAAATTACTCGCCAGTATCGTTACTGTGCCGTAACCCCGATGACGGGCCACCCCATGTACCACCCCCACAACGGAGTAGGGATGCTGAAACCACTTGTCACCGGCGTGCTGCTGGCGGTCGCCGCAGCGCTCGTTCTGACCCTCGGACAAGGTTCCGATCTCGAGCACGCGGCCCTGTTGGGCGCCGCCCTGGGCGGCGTACTCGGCCTGGTCCACCCCGAACAGGGAGTCGGCCGGTTGGCCGGCGCCGTGCTCGGCTTCCTGGTCGCCTGGGCCGGTTTCGCGCTCCGCGCGGCCGTGCTTCCGGACACCACCGCCGGCCGGGCGGTCGCCGCCGCCGCGGTGCTGCTGATCTGCGCGCTGGTGGCCGGTCTCAGCCGCAACCGGTTGCCGCTCTGGTCGATGCTGCTCGGCGGCGCGGCGCTGATCGCGGCCTACGAGGCCACCTATCGCAATGCCCCGGCCCTCTTCCTGACCGAGTCGCCGCGCGCCGCCACCACCATCGGCGTGGCCGCCGCGGTCGGGGTCCTGCTCACCAGCCTGGCGCACGTCGTGCTGCCCGACCGGTCCCGCGAGGCCGAGACCGGGCGTACGCCGATCCGCGCGCTCCGCGACCGGTTGCGCAGCCGCGACACCGAGCCGACCGAATCCATGGACGACCTGTTGGGAGACAAGGCATGAACCCCCGCACCCCCCGCACCCGAATCCGTCGGCGGTTCGCCGCCACCGCCGCCGCGGCGACCGCCCTGGCCCTGGGTTGTGGCCCGTTCGGCGCGACCAGTGCCCTCGCCGAGGGGCCGGTCAGTGTCACCAACACCGAGACCGTGCAGGCCTATCTGAACCCCGACGGCACGGTCACCGAGGCGCGGATCTATGAGCAGGTGGCGATGGAGGGCCGCGGCCGCATCGATCTCGCCAACCCGGTCGCCACCGAGGGCCTGCGCAACCTGGACGGTTTCACCGATCTGCCGGTCCGCGATGGCCGGCTGGCGGAGAGCGAACAGGTCGACGGCCAGAAACGGCTGCGCACGGTTTCCAACTGGGACAAGGGAAAGCTGCCGCCGAGCGTGCGCGCCAGCTACTTCCTCGACGGCAAGCCGGTGACGGCCAACCAGGTCGTCGGCCGCAGCGGTGAGCTGGAGGTCCGCTACCGGGTGGAGAACATCACCGGCCGGGAGCAGACCTTCACCGTCGACGACGGCGCCGGCGGGAAGGCGACCCGCACCGAACGCGTGGTGATCCCCTTCGTTGGCCAGCTGCAGACCACCCTGCCGCCCGGCTTTACCGACGTCCGCTCGGGCGAGGCGAACATGGCCGGTGACGGCCGCGGTGGCACCAAGCTGTCCTACACCATGACCCTGTTCGGGCCGATCGGCGCCCCCACCGCCGAATTCGGCTACCGGGCAAGGATTTCCGAGGGTGTGATCCCGCCGGCGTCCCTGTCCGGGCTGCCGGTCAACCCGCTGCAGAGCCCCTCCTTCAAGGGCGGCGCGGCGAGTTATGCCGGCGGCGCCGAGAGCGGCCGCGAGCTCGCCAACGGTGCGGCGAAGATCGATGAGAACCTGATCAAGCTGCGCGACGGGGCGAACACCCTGGTCGCCGGTCTGCTGCAGCTCCGCGACGGTTCGCAGCAACTCAAGGACGGCACCGCGAAGGCGAAGGACGGCACCCGCCAGCTCGCCAACGGTGCGGGCGAACTGGACAACGGCGCCAACCAGATCGACCAGGGCGCCGGCAAGCTCGACAACGGCGCCAAGCAGCTCGACAACGGCGCCAGGGAACTCGACAACGGCGCCAACCAGTTGAACACCGGCGCCAAGCAGCTCAACACCGGCGCGGGCGCGCTGAACAACGGTGCGACCCAGCTCGATGACGGGGCGAGCCGGTTGAAGGACGGCACCGGTCAGCTCGTCGGCGGTGTGACCCAGATCCGCGACGGACTGGACAAGATCGACGCCGGCCTGGTCCAGATGTACGGCAAGGTCGGCGAGCTGCCGAACAACCCCGGGCTGAAGGAGCTCTATGCGGGCATCCAGAAGCTCAAGGACGGCATCGGCAGCCAGGACGACCCGAAGAAGTTGCTCGGCGGCCTGACCGCACTGCAGAAGCAGCTCAATGACGGCGGCAACGGATTGTTGCTGCTGGACAAGAAGATCTACCGCCAGGGCGCCACCAAGGAGGAGTCCGGGGCGTACCAGAAGATCAACTGCGCGGTGCAGGTGATCAACCAGCTGAACAACGGCGGCACCGACTTCGACGACTACTGCTACGGCGAGGAGAACGCCGCCCAGCTCAAGGCGGCCGGTCTGATCTCCGGGCTGCCCGAATCCAACCCGGTGAAGAAGCAGATCATGACCAATCTGGCCGCCGAACTGGCCAGGGGTCGCGACCAGCTGGCCGATCCGGACAACCTCGGCGACCCCAGGGATTCGAGCTACATCGACGGCCCGAAACCCGATCCGAACACCGCGACCCTCCAGCAGGCGCTCAGCTACATCGGCGGCCGGATCACCAACCGTGCGGTGCCGGGGATCGACGAACTGCTGTGTGGTCTGGACAACACCGCGACCCGCTCCAGCGGGAAGGAGTGCCCGAAGGTCGACTCCTCCGGTGCAGCGAAGCCTGGCCTGCAACAGGGTCTGGGGCTGGTCGACAACGGCGTGCAGCAGCTCGTCAACGGTGTCGTCAGCCAGGTCCAGCAGGGCATCGGCCATCCCGACCAGATCGCCGCGGATGCTGCCCGGGAGAACCCGGCCACGCTGCGCGGTGGCATGCGCAAGCTGCAGGGCGGTGGCGCCCAGCTCGCCGACGGTGCCGGGAAGCTCGACGACGGCGCGGGTCAGTTGGCCGACGGCACCGGCCGGTTGCGCGACGGCACCGGGCAGCTCGTCGACGGCAGCGGCAGGCTGAGCGACGGCACCGGCAAGCTGGTCGACGGCACCGGCCGGCTCACCGAGGGCACCGGGCAGCTCAGCGACGGCACCGGTCAGCTGGCCGACGGCACCGGCCGACTCGTCGACGGCACCGGCCGGTTGGTGACCGGAAGCGGGGACCTGGACCGCGGCATGGGCCAGATCGACGAGGGAGCCGGCAAGGTGGCCGACGGCACCAAGCAGGCGGCGGAGAAGGCGCCGGCCATCCCCGACGGTGCGAATCAGCTGCACGAGCAGGGATCCAGCAAGATCCTCGACGCCGGCAAGAAGACCGCCGTGGACTACGGGGTCAAGTACGCCGCCCTGCAGGCCGGCGCCCAGCGTGCCGATGCCGAGGCGATGCCGGTCGGTGCCCCCCAGGGAGCGATCGGCCTGACCGCCTACTCGCTGGAGATCCGGGGCGCCGACGGTGCCGACGGGGCCAGCCTGGGCCGCGGTCTGCTGGGTGCCCTGCTGCTGGTCGGTGCGGGCGTGGCCACGGTGCTCGCGAAGCGGAGGTTGTCCTGACACCCCGGTTCCGCCTGGGCTGCTGCTCGCGGAGCGTTGGGCGATAGCCTCGCGGGCATGGCAGAGGCACACCCACCCACCGCGGACCGGCGAGCAGAACCCAGGACCCACCACGGCGACACCTTCGTCGACGAATACGCCTGGCTGCGGCACAAGGAGGATCCCGCGGTCCGGGCGTACCTGGAGGCGGAGAACGCCTGGACCGAGCAGACCACCGCCCATCTGGAACCGCTGGTCGAGGAGCTGTTCACCGATGTGAAGGCACGCACCCAGGAGACCGACCTGAGTGTGCCCACCTTCCACAGCCACACCGACGGTTCGACGTGGTGGTACTACACCCGCACCACCGAGGGGCTCGACTACCCGGCCTTCCACCGGGCCCCGGCCACCTCGCGCGACGAGCGACCGGACCCGGAGCAGCCGATCCCGGGTGAGGAGCTGCTGCTGGACGGCAACACCGAGGCCGAGGGGCAGGAGTTCTTCTCCCTCGGTGCCTTCGCGGTCTCCCCCGACGGTCGTCGGCTCGCATACTCGGTCGACAACGCCGGTGACGAGCGATATCTGCTGCAGGTCCGCGACCTCGGCTCCGGGGAGCCCGTCGGCGAACCGATCCCCGACGTCGGCGGCGGGGTCGCCTGGCTCGGCGATGACCACCTCGTCTACACCCGCGTCGACGAGTCCTGGCGGCCCCACCAGGTCTGGCGGCACCGGGTCGGCGCTCCGGTCACCGGGGACACCCTGGTGCTCGAGGAACCCGACGAGCGCTTCTGGCTGGGTGCCGACGAGTCCGCCGAGCGGGACCGGGTGATCCTGCTGCTGGGTTCCAAGCTGACCACCGAGGCGTGGCTGTTGGATGCCGCCGCGCCCGAGGCGGATCCGGTGCTGGTCCGCGAGCGCCGCGAAGGCGTCGAGTACTCCATCACCGTTGCCGGGGACGAGCTTTTCGTGCTGCACAACGAGAACTCCCCCGATTTCGAGGTCGCCCGGGCACGTGTCGACAGCCCCGCCGAGTGGCGCGAGTTCCTGCCGCCGAGTGAGGGGGTGCGCTACACCGATGTGGAGGCGTACGCCCGATTCCTGGCGATCGAGCTGCGTCGCGACGGGCTGACCGGGGTCGAGGTGCACCCCCGCGACGGCGGGCAGAGCTATCCGGTCCGGTTCGCCGAGAACCTCTACACCGTCGGCACCACCGGCGCCGAGGACTACGACTCCGACCGGTTGCGGCTCGGCTACACCTCGTTGCTCACCCCGCGTTCGGTGCTCGAGGTGGCGATGGACACCGGTGAGGTGCAGACCCTGCGCACCACCCCTGTGCTCGATCACCCGGACCATGGCCCATATCGGCCCGAGAACTACGTCCAGGAACGGATCTGGGCCACCGCCGAGGACGGCACGAAGGTGCCGATGTCGGTGGTCCGGCGCGCCGACACCCCGGTGGACGGCACCGCCCCGGCACTGCTCTACGGCTATGGGGCCTACGAGATCTGCATCGATCCGTCGTTCTCGATGTTCCGGCTTTCCCTGCTGGACAAGGGGTTCGTCTACGCCATCGCGCACGTCCGCGGTGGCGGAGAGCTCGGTCGCAGCTGGTACGACAACGGGAAAACCCTGTCCAAGAAGAACACCTTCACCGATTTCGTGTCCTGCGCCCGACAACTGGTCAGCGACGGCTACACCTCCGCCGACCGGCTCGCCGCCCAGGGCGGCTCGGCGGGTGGCCTGCTGATCGGCGCGATCGCGAATCTGGCACCGACCGACTTCGCCGCGGTGCACGCCGCGGTGCCGTTCGTCGACGCCCTGACCACCATCCTGGACCCCGAACTGCCGCTGACGGTGACCGAATGGGAGGAGTGGGGCGACCCGCTGCACGACCCCGAGGTGTACGCCTACATGCGCACCTACTCCCCCTATGAGAACGTGCGCGCCACCAGGTACCCGGCGATCCTGGCGACCACCGGTTTCAACGACACCCGCGTCTACTACACCGAGCCGGCGAAGTGGATCGCGGCGCTGCGGGCGAATGCGACCAACGACCCGGCCGAGATCCTGATGCGGACCGAGATGGTGGCCGGCCACGGCGGTGTCACCGGGCGCTACAAGGCCTGGCGGGAGGCCGCATTTGAGTACGCGTGGATAATCGATCGTGTAGGGACCCGCTGAGCCCATCACCGGCGTACCACCGACGCGTACGACCATGGTCTGATGCCGCGGGCTCCAGCTAGCCCCGTGGTCCTTCAGGGACCGCGATCAGGGATCGTTCAGGGTTGTGGCGGAATCCTTTTGGGGCATCTGGACGTTGTGTCTGATGAACGCAAGGCAATGACTTGCTTGCAGTGTCCGAATCGACGCGAAGGATTAGCGCCCATGGCAACAAGCACCACGCCCCGAGCCCGTACCAACGACGGCATCGAGGGTAAGGATGCGGTCGGTCTGTACCTCGACGGGATCGCCAAGACGCCGCTGCTGACCGCGGCGGATGAGGTCGAGCTGGCGCGGACGATCGAGGCCGGGCTGTACGCCGAACAGATCCTGTCCGGCGAGATCAGCCAGACCGAGCGCACCGCCGCCGCGCGGCAGAACGGCAAGAGCGCCAAGCGCGCCAGCCGGGAGGAGTTGGAGCAGCTGGCCGCCCTCGGCCACGCCGCCCAGGAGCGGTTCACCCAGGCCAACCTGCGGCTTGTCGTCTCGGTCGCGCGCAAGTACGGCCGGGCCCAGATGCCGCTGCTGGATCTGGTCCAGGAGGGCAACACCGGTCTGATCCGCGCGGTCGAGAAGTTCGACTACACCAAGGGCTTCAAGTTCTCCACCTACGCCACCTGGTGGGTCCGCCAGTCGATCAGCCGCGGTATCGCCCAGCAGGGCCGTATCGTCCGGCTGCCGGTGCACGTCGCCGAGCAGGTCAACCAGGTCGGCGCGGTGCGCCGCACCCTGGAGCGCCGGCTGGGCCGCGAGCCGGAGCTGGAGGAGATCGCCGCCGAGATGGAGCTGGAGCCGGAGAAGGTCGTCGACCTGCTGCGCTACGGCCGCGACCACATCTCCCTCGACGCCCCGGTCGAGGAGGACGGTGACACCTCGCTGGGTGATCTGATCGCCCGCGAGCCGATGCCCGGCCCCGACGAGATGGTGATCGACGCCCAGGAGCGCGACCGGCTCGAGGCCATGCTCGCCGACCTCGACGAGCGTTCCGCCGATGTCGTACGCCGCCGCTACGGCCTGCTCGACGGCCGCCAGGCCAAGCTGGCCGATATCGGCCGGGTCTGGGGCATCACCGCTGAGCGGGTCCGCCAGATCGAGCGGCACGCCCTGGCCAAGCTGCGCTCCAACCAGGAGCTGGCTGCCTGACCCACCCCTCCCAAGAACAGCACCCACCGTGGAATCCCCGAGCCGCGGTGGGTGCTTTTTTATGCCCACGCTGGCTGAGCGAGCGCCAGCGAGTCGAAGCCACCGTGGACCGGGCCGCGCACGGAACGATCGCGAACCCATTGGCTCCACCGCGAACCCATTGCATCCGGCGTGGCGTGGGTTCGCGGTGGATGCAATGGGTTCGCGATCGCCCCATCACGCTGGGTGAGCGAGCGCGGGGCCCCGGGTCAGCGGCGGAGGCCGCGGTGCAGCATCACCCCGCCTGTCGCCAGCGCGGCCAACGCACCGATGAGCAGCGCGAGGGTCGGGCCACCGGTGTCGGCGAGCGGTGAACGCGGACCCGAGGTGCCGTCATCCCCGCCCGCTGCGGCGGCGCTCGGTGTCGGGGTGGTGGTCGCCGACGGGCTCGGTTCGGGTGATCCCGACGGCACCGGGTCTGCAGTCGGGGTGAGATCACCCACCGGGGTCGGGCTCACGCCCGGAGTCGGGCTCCCCGTCGGCGTCGGGCTCCCCGTCGGCGTCGGATTCCCCGTCGGCGTCGGATTCACCGTCGGCGTCGGGCTCGCACTCGGCGTCGGGCTCACACTCGGTTCCGGACCGGGATCGGCGACGCGTGCGGTCGACCACTGATCCTGTCCGAGGGGGCGGTCGACCAGTCGGGTCTCACCGACACAGCCGACGAATCCGTACCCGCGCTCACCGTTCCAGGAGCCGGCACCGAGCACCCACGGCAGGTCGGCGGTCGCGACGCCGCTGACACCGACCGCGGTGCGCAGCATCGGGATCCCGTTGACATAGGTCGTCGTGGTCCGGGTCGCCGGATCGTTGACGGCGGCCAGATGCATCCACTGCCCGAGCGGCATCTCGCTGGACCACGAGGTGTCCCCACCACCGTTCGCACCGGCCGAGGTGAACTGCGTCTCCTGCAGCGTCGAGAACGCCCAGCTCATCGGGGGTTCCTCGGCGTCGCCACCGGCATAACCGTCGATCTTCCCGCGTACCCCGTCCCGAGACAGCCACGCCATCCAGGCGTTGTCCTCGACGGTCCACGACGGATCGATCTTGACGAAGGTCTCGAAGGTGTAGCCGTTGGCGAACTCCGCACCGTTCACCGGCGCATCAGCCACCGTCGCGAACCAGTTCGCGGCATCGTCACCGGCCCCGGTGAAGCAGATGCTGCCCCCAGCCGAACCCGGTGGACGCTGCGTACTGAACCGCACCTGGTCCGCACTCGCCCCGGTGACCCCCTCGGTGTTCAGCGGGGCTCGCCGCATCGGGTTCGCACCCGTCAGGTCCGGCAACTGCGTACCGGGCTCGACGACCCCCTCGGCGTCTTCGGGCGCCCGCCAGTGCGCGAGCGTACCGTCGACCTTCGGGTAGTCCTCGGAGTTGCGTGCCGGGGTCGGGGTCACCGCTGCGGGCGGGGTGAAGTCGGCGAACTCGGCGCGCACCGCCAGGCTGGCCGAGGCGCGCGCCTCCGGCTTCTGCAACCCGGCGAACCGTTCGGCGAAGTTGAACGGCACGGTGTAGGTCTCGGCGTCGCGGTCCAGCAGCGCGCGGTCGTAGGGCGTCAGCGTCTCGGCCGGCTTCTGCGTCACCCACGGCGAGAACGCGGTCTGGGTGATGGTGTTGTTGTCGAGATCGAACTCGAGCAGACCCATCTCCCCGTTGCCGCCCATGTAGTCCATCTGGTAGTCCATCACGACCTGCATCACCGGATTGCCCCGGGCATTGGTGCGCACCGAGCGCCCGACGCCGTGATAGTGACCGTTGAGCGTCATGAACACCTGGTCGTTGTTGTTGATCACCCGGTCCCAGACCCGGTCGCCGAAGTCGGTCCCGTCGGTCCCGCCCTCCCCGTCGAGGTTCTGGATCTGGTGGGCGGTGACGATCGTCGGTACGCCGGGGTTCGCCTTCAGCACCTGATCGGCCCAGCTCAGCGCGGCGTCGTTGGCATTCCAGGACAGTGCCAGGACGGCGTACCGCTGGCCGTTGACGTCGAACTGCTGGTATTCGTGCAACCCGGACGGATCGCGCTGCGCGCTGTCGGCGTTCGCGGCGGTCCGGGCGGCGGGAATGAACTCGCGGTACTCGGCGAAGTTCGTTCCGACATCATGGTTGCCGGCGGGTGCGGTGTAGGCGACACCGGCCCGGTCGAGGTTGGCCAGCGCGGCGTCGGCGACCTCCCATTCGGCGCGTACGCTGCCGCGGTCGACGATGTCGCCGAGGCCGACGACGATCTGGGTGCCGAGGCGCTCGGCGTTCTCGGCCCACCAGCGGGTCTGCACATCGAACGGTTCGGAGCCGTAACGGGCGGCGAACGGATTGCCGGTCTCCTCGGTCGCGTACCGGGAGTAGAACTGGGTGTCGGGCAGCAGCCCGATCGAGAACCGCGCAGCGGGATCGGGATCGGGTTCGGCGGCGCGGGCCGGGGCCGGTTGCAGACCGAGGAGGACGGTCAGCAGGCCGAGGGCCGCGACACCGGCAAGGATGCGCGCGAGGGTGCGGTGGGGACGGGCAATGGTGGCTGTGGAGGGTAGTGCTCGAATCACGGTCGGGACCCTAGGCAGCGCCGACGACCGGTTCAGCGCTGCCGCGTTTCACCAAGGTGTCCCGCAGGTGAACGGCCCGCACACCTGGTCCCGGCCCACCTGGCCGGGGTGGGGTCACTCCCCCAGCTGGCCGCCGGCGAGCTCGACCACGATGTCCAGATGACCGGCGTGCCGGGCGTACTCCTGCAGCACATGGAAGCAGATCCAGCCCAGCGAGGCCGGTTCACCGGAGAACCGCAGCCCGGGCGGGGCGAGGTCGTCCAGCGAGGCGGAGGCGATGATCTCCCGGGTACGCCGACCGCCGGCATGCAACGGCCCCAGCAGGTCGTCCAGCGTGACCGACTCCGGCACCTGCCACGGCGCGTGCTTCTCCCCGCCCCGGTTGTCACCCCAGGGCTCGGCGACCGGTTCCCCGGCGAATCCCCAGACGAACCAGCGCCGCTCCATCGCCACCAGGTGACCGAGCAGCTCGATCGGCGTCCACCCCGAGGGCAGCCGCGAGGTCCGCAGCGCCGCCTCATCGAGCGAGCGCAGCTTCCACTCGATCGTGGCGCGGTAGAAGTCCAGGTAGTCGGCGAACAGCTCGGCCGGCGGCTTGTTGCCCCGCGGCTCGGGGAACGGCGGCTGGCTCATTGCTTGTCGATCACCCGGATCAGGCCCTCCTGGGCGACCGAGGCGCCCAGCTGGCCCTCGGCGAAGATCCGGCCGGTGGCGAAGCCGCGCGCGTTGGTGGCCGACGGGGACGCCTGGTCATAGAGCCACCAGCGGTCCGCGGCGACCGGTCGGTGGAACCACATCGCGTGATCGAGCGAGGCGGCCTGCACGCTGTCCAGGGGCCGGCCGTGCGGCACCGTGCTGACCGCCAGCAGGGTGAGATCGGAGGCGTACGCCAGCGCGGCCTGGTGCAGCCGCGGGTCGTCGGGCAGCCGGTCCTCGACCCGCACCCAGGCCCGCGCCACCGAGGAGTGGTCACCCGCGTCGAGCGCCACCACGCTGCCCGGTGTCGGGCCCTCGGGGGTGGCCGAGCCGATCCAACGGAAATCCAGCGCGCCCCACTCGCTCTCCCAGAAGCTCGCCGACTGCCCGGTCTGGGCCGCGAGCACCTCGCTCATCCGCGGGCAGTCCTCCGGCGGCGGCACATCGGGGAAGGCGTCCTGATGCTCCAACCCGGGCTCGGCGACCTGGGAGGAGGCGGTGACCGCGAAGATCATCTGGTTGTCCTGCCGGGCGACGACCCGCCGGGTGGCGAACGAGCGCCCGTCGCGCATCACCTCGACGTCATAGATCATCGGCCGGTCGGTGCGTCCGGGGCGGAGGAAGTACGCGTGCAGGGAGTGCACGGTCAGCTCATCCGGCACGGTCCGGTACGCGGCCACCAGGGCCTGGGCGAGCACCTGTCCGCCGAATGCCCGCTGCCGCTTGGTGACCGGGTTCTGGCCGCGGTAGAGACCGGATTCGATCTCCTCCAACTCCAGCAGCTCCAACAACTCCTGTGCGGTACTGGGCATCAGCGTCCTTCGTCGTTCCGGTCACTCATCGTCTTTGTCCTTGCGGTCCCGCTCGGCGAGGAATCGCTCCAGTTCGGCACCGATCTCGTCGGCCGAAGGCACCCGCCGATCGGTGCGCTGGCGGGCCTCGTCGTACTGCTGCTCGAGCTGGCCGACGACCTCCTGCACCTCGTCGGAGGCCTGCATCTCGGTGTTGATCTCGGCCAGGTTGGTGGCCCGCCGCTCGGCCAGGCCGTCCAGCGGGAGATCGAGCCCGGTGGCGGCGTTGATCCGTTCCAGGGCAGCGATCGTGGCCTGCGGGAACGGTGCCTGGGCAAGATAGTGCGGCACATTCACCGCGAGCCCGAGTGCATCGGTGCCGAACTCGCCGAGGCGCAGCTGCAGCATCGCGCCGAAGCTGCCCGGCAGTTCCACCCGGCCGACCCAGACCGGGTTGTCCTCATCGATCAACCGCTCGCTGCTGGCGTACGCGGTGATCAGGCTGGGCCGGGTGTGCGGGACGCCCATCGGGATGCCGTGTGCGGTCACCGCCAGCCGGACGTCCAGGCGTTGAGCGAGCCCGGTGACCGCCGCCAGCGCCCGCATCCACTGGGTGTCCGGTTCGGGTCCGGCGAGCAGCACGAAGACCTTCCCGTTGGGCGCGGTCATCTTGTAGAGCGCGAGTTGGAAGGTCTCGGCGGAGGTCCAACGGTTGGTGTCGAAGACCATCAGCGGTCGGCGGCTGCGGTAGTCGTGCAGCTGGTCCACGTCGAACTCGACCAGCACCTCGGACTCGCAGGTGGCCATCAGTTGCTCGACCAGGGTCCGGCCCACCTGACCGGCGTCGATGTAGCCGTCGAGCAGGTGCAGCAGCACCGGCCGGGTCCCGCGCATGCTCTCCCACAGCGCGGGGTCGAATTGGTAGAGCAGCCGGGGATCGAGCATGGGTGCGACTCTATCGGTCCACCCCAGCCCCGCTCATCGAGTCGCCCGGCGGTGCCGCACCCCGCTCATCGAGTAGCCCGGCGGTGCCGCAGCGAAGCAAGGCAGCGCCGGGCGTGTCGAGATGAATCCGGTCGAGACGAGGACCTCAACGTCCGTGCAGATTCTTGTCGAGGTACGCGAGTTCGGCGCGCAACCGGCCCCAGCGTCGATCGGTGTGGAAGGTCTGCCAATCGGGAAACAGCTCCTCGGGCAGGCTCCTCCGGAATCGCGAGAAGGCCCCCTTGCCCTCGATCGCATCCTGCAGTCGGCGCCTGATGGGGTCGTCGGCGACGGTTCCCACGAAGTCGGCCATCGCCTGCCAGTCGCTCTGCGCTCGCTCCAGGTCGATCTGCACCCACTCCCCGCTCTCGACATCGACGGCGTCATCCTCACCGATCATGCCTGGATCGGTCAGCGCGGGGTGGACCGCCTCCCCGGTCTGCACGTTGAGGAAGGCGGCGGACTCGTACTGTGAGTCGTCTGACAGCGCATTGTTCAGCTCATCGAGGGAGACCATCACCCCCTCGGTGGGATCGGCGCCGCGCAGGGCGGCCAGCAGTTCGGCGGCGAGCTCCCGATCCCCGAGCTGCTGGCGATTCTGCAGGCGGTTGTGGATCGCGAACGCCAGCTCCTCGAACGGTTCGCACTGCCGCCCGGTCACCTTCGGCCACATGGTGAGCAGCCCCGAGCCGAGCTGCTGAAGGGCATGGTCCAGGCGTACGCCGGTGGTCGCCGCGATCAGCGCCGGCACATCCGCCTGCGCGATCGCCGGGCGCACCTCGCGCAGATCGATCGGCTCCGTCGGCTCCGCGAGCGGGGTGCCAGGTGGGTCGGTGATCCTCGACGGCGCGTCCGGCTCGTCGTCCAGGTCGCTGGTCACCCGGCCGTACTGATCCGGCAGGCTGCCCCACCCCCAGATCGCCACCGGTTCGGTCGGCAGGTGACCGACCTCGTCGAACGGATCGCGCGTGCCGAGGACGGTGCAGCGATGGGTCCAGTCGTCACCCAGATCGAAGACGTAGCCGAACTCCTCACCCTTGTGGATCCGGCGCGCGATCGAACTCTCCAGCGACAGTGTCTGGCCGATGCCCGCACCGCGCGGGGACGCCTTGAGCTCGGCGGCGGATTCGTCATCGGTGACGATCGTGCCGTCGGCGAGCTGGAACAGCCGGAGATGGGCCAGGTCCCAGCGGCCGAGCGCCAGGTCGATGGCCTCGCCGAGCTGGTCGAAGGTCAACCGCGGCGGCAGCATCAGCACCCGTCCCGGAGGTGGATCGAGGGTTTCGCCCCGACCGCCCAGCAGCTCGACCTTGATCGTCGTCCATCGGCTCGCCATGCGATCCAGCTTCGCAGACGAACCCGGCGAGCAGGGCGAAGACCTGGTACACCGCCAGGCTCGATGCGGCGTACGCCTGGACCCCTGCGGGTGGACTGCCGAAGCTGACCAGCGCCTGGAATCCGATCAGCGCAGCTCCCAGGCCCGCGAGCAACCAGCGGTTCCGGATCGCTCGATGCGACCACAGGTACGCCCCCGTGGCGGCCAGCAACAGCGCTACCTCCGCACCGAACCGGGTGGCCGGGGCCAGGTCGAAGGCGCGGCCGAGCCAGTCCAGCCACCAGTGGGAGGCCACCACCAGCGCGATCAGCACCGGGGCCCGATCACCGGTCCGGCTGAACACCTCCGGCCGGCCCCGGGCCACCCACCAGGCGCCGATCGCGGTCACCAGCATCGCGGCCACCCCGTGGCTGATCCGCGGGTCGGCCATCGATTCGGCACCGAACAGCATCAGCACCGACGCGCCGACATCGGCAACCTGGGCCGCAACGAACAATCCACCCAGTGACAAACGCGGCTGGTAGGCCTTGGCCGCGACCGCGACCGCGTAGTGCCCGAGGAACATCGCACCGACCGGTCACCCGGTCGACACCGAGCGGGCCCGGACCGAGCGTTGCCGCAGCCAGAGCCGGGTCTCGACCACACAGGTCACCACCAGCACCCCGACGAAGATGATCAGCCAGCCGAACCAGAACCAGCCGAGCAGGGTGGGGTACGGATCGCGGATGTCGCGCGGGGACTCCACCGCGAGCGGGCCGAAGTGGACGCCCGCCACGAACAGGGCCCCGTTGCCGGACAGCAAGGCCCACACGCCGGGGCCGATGCGACCGGCGCGGTAGAGCAGCACCGCCGCGAGCAGGATCGGGTAGATGCCGAGGCTGATGGTGAAGACGGTGACCTGATCGGTGATCGGCCAGCCGACATGGTTGCCACGGATCACGTGATCGACATGGTGACCGAGGGAGAAGACGGTCGCGATCGCGGTGAGCAGATAGATGGTCCGACGGCGGCGGGTGGTGGTTGTGGTCGCCATGTGACCCAGCCTCGGCCGGCGGTCCGGGGCCGGTCCAACAATGATCCGGCAACGATTGACAACCGTTGGTTGTTGGCTGACGGTGGTCGGCATGGACCTGGACACCGCGCTGCTGCGCACCTGGTGCGTACTGGCCGAGGAGCAGCACACCGGCCGGGCCGCGCAGCGACTGCAGATCTCCCAGCAGGCGGTCTCCAAGCGGCTGGCACGCCTGGAGCAACAACTCGGGACCGTGCTGTTCGAGCGGGACGGGCGCCGGCTCCGCCCGACCCGGGTCGGTATCGAACTGCTGCCGCAGGCGGCCGAACTGGTCGCCGATGTGGACCGGTTGGTCACCCGGGCGCGACCCGAGCAGCGCGAACTGCGGATCGATGTCCTCGATCAGCAACTGTCGATCGCCGGCGCGGCGGCCGACCACGCGTCGCGCAGCAGGTTGTCGATCTCGCTGGTCACCCGTGGCGACACCCGCACGGCTCGCGAGGTGCTCCGCTCCGGGTACGCCGACCTGGCGTTCGGCCGCGCCTCCGCGTTCACCGAGGGTGCGCCGGCGCCGATCGCGCTGGCCGGTCCGGTGCTGGAGCCGATCGTGCTGCTGGTCGGGGACGGTCATCCGCTCGCCGGTGACGACGAGGTCGACTTCGAGGCGCTGCGGGGTCTTCGGTTGTGGTTCCCGATGACCGGTGCCCCACGCGAGTGGCGGGGCCTGGTCGAGGACCTGGCCGAGCGGTGCGGGCTGCTCCTCGACCCGGTCGGGTCGACGATGGGCCTGCCGCGGTTCTTCGACCGATTGGCGGCGAGCGACGACCGGATCAGCCTCTACGGCGCGGGCATGGCAGCACCGCCACCGGGCCTGCGCACGGTGGCGATCAGCCGCCCGGTCCCGGTGTTCTGCTGGCTGGCCGGCTGGCCGGTGACCAGCGGCGATCGAGTGCCGCGACGGCTCGCCGAGGCGGTGATCGGTCGTGCCAAGCGGGCGATCGCGGAACCCGATCCCGAGGACGCGTGGTGGCCGGATGCGGATCGGCAGGTTGTCGAGTCGCTCGTCCCTGCCCGGTCGAGGTTTCCTGGCTGACCGGGCCGCTCGGCCGGAAATCCGTTGCCGGGTTCAGTTCTGCGGCCTAACGTCCAGCCATGAGCCTTGAGCTGACGGCACTCACCATCGACGCCCACGACCCCCAGGCGCTCGCCGGCTTCTGGGCGGGTGTCCTCGATCGCCGGGTGCTGCCCGATGAGGATGGCATCGTCGTGCTACCACCGGTACGCCCGGTGCAGTTCCGGATCGAGTTCGCACCCACCGCCGAACCGAAGCGGGGTGCGAACCGAATGCATCTCGACCTCACCTCGGCCAGCCCCGACGATCAGCAGCAGACCGTGGCACGCGCACTCGATCTCGGCGCCCGGCACCTGGACATCGGTCAGGGGCCGGAGGTCACGCATGTGGTGCTGGCGGATCCCGAGGGCAACGAGTTCTGCGTGATCGAGGCCGGCAACAACTTCCTCGCCGACACCGATGCGATCGGCGCACTGTCCGGTGACGGCACCCGGTCCGTCGGCCACTTCTGGAGCGCGGTGCTCGATTGGCCGCTGGTCTGGGACCAGGACTCCGAGACCGCGATCCAGTCCCCCGCCGGCGGCAGCAAGCTGACCTGGGGCGGCCCACCGGTCGCCGAGAAGCTCGGCAAGAACCGACTGCACCTCGATCTCGCTCCCCCGGCCGACGGCGATCAGCTCACCGAGGTCGAACGATTGCTCTCCCTCGGTGCGCGACGCGTCGACATCGGTCAGGGCGCGGTTCCCTGGGTGGTGCTGGTGGACCCGGATGGCAACGAGTTCTGCGTCCTCACCCCACGCTGATCGGCCGGAAATCGTTCCGAACTTCGGTTCGACCATTGCCATGCCGACATTGGTCTGATTATCTTGCATCCGGCAAGATAATCATCACGACGAGGTGAAGGACGGCATCCCCCATGCAGAGTTCTCGAATCCGCAACACGGCCCTGGCCGTGACGATGGTCCTGGCAGGTGGGGCGGTCCCGCTCCTCGCCGCGACCCCGGCGGCCCATGCCGCCGGCACGACCTACTACGTCAAGTGCACCGGCGGCAGCACCGGTAACGGCAGCGCCACGAACCCCTGGACCAACATCAGCCAGGTCAATGCGCGCACCTTCGCCGCCGGAGACACGCTGCTGTTCGCCCGCGGCAGCACCTGCAACGGCACTTCGGGCCAGCCGGCCACCTTCGCACCCCGCGGCTCCGGCACCACCACCGCCCCGATCAAGGTCGGCGCCTACGGCACCGGGGAAGCACCGGTCATCTCCGGATCCGGTCTGGACAGCGCCGTGCTGCTCAAGAACGTGCAGGGCTGGGAACTGCGCGATCTCACGATCACCAACCCCACAACGGATCCCGGTGGCCAGAAGGGCATCTTCGTCTTCCTGGACAACGGTTTCAGCGGCACGGTCGCCAACCACTTCGTCTTCGAGAACCTGACGATCCGCAACGTCGACGGCGTCTGGGCGAACAACTACAACGGCAAGCGGTACGTGCTGGAGAACGCCACCGGTGGGATCATCGTCCGCAACAACAAGGCCGACGGACTCACCCGGTTCGCCGACGTGCAGGTGCGCAACAACACCTTCACCGATATCGGCGGGATGGGCGTGGAGACCTGGAACTCGAACTGTCGCCGCCCCGGACAGTGGTGGAACACCACCACCCAGTGCCTGGCCAACTACGCCGCGTCCACCGGTGTGGTGGTCGCCAACAACTCCTTCACCCGGCTCGGCGCCGGTGCGGTCACCCCGTTCATCACCGACGGCGCACAGATGCTGAACAATGTCGTCACCGACTGGGGCAACTCCCCCTACACCGGCTCGGCTGCCTTCTGGACCACCAGCGCCGACAACGCGCTGATCCAGGGCAACTCGGTCTCCTACGGCAATGCCGGCGGTGACTACGCCAACGACGCGAATGCCTACGACATCGACAACGACAGCCACAACGTCACCGTGCAGTACAACTACAGCTATCGCAACGACGGTGGCGCCTGGATGTACTGCGGCAGTGGATCGAACGCCAATTTCCGTTACAACGTGTCGATCCAGGACTACAACCGGACCATCCGGTTCTGCCCCGGATCGTTCACCGACTCCGCGGTCTACAACAACACGGTGATCATCGACCGGACCGGAAGCCCGTTCAGCCAGAACATCCGCTTCCTCACCGACGAAGGTGCGTCCACCCCGATCGCGTTCCGCAACAACGTGATCACCAACCGCAACGGGACCGTGGACACGGTCTATCGCGCCTCCGGCGCACCGGCGGCGACCTTCGACACGAACCTGTTCCAGAACGTGACGCCGCCCAGCGGTTCGACGAACTCGATCGTCGCCGATCCGCGCTTCGTCGACCCGGCGACCACGACACCGCCCGGCATCAAGCTGCGTACCGGCAGCCCGGCACTCGATGCCGGCAAGGTGATCACCAACAACGGTGGCCGGGACTACTTCGGCAATCCGGTCGCTGCGACCGGTGCACCCAACCTGGGGGCCTACGAGGGTCCCGGACTGTGATCGGTGGTCGGCGGGTCCACCGGGCCCGCCGACCCCTTCTGGGATAGGTTCACAGATGATCATGACCACGGTGCCCAGGTGTGCCGGCGACGCTGCAGGGAGGTCCCGATGAGCCCGAGGGTCGCGTCCGACCTGAGCCGGGAGAACGTCTCGGCCATGCTCATCGCGCTGCGCGCCGGCCCCTCCGCCCGGTCCCAGCTCGCCAATCGACTCGGCCTGAGCGCCGGCGCGGTCTCCCGACTCAGCAGTCGGTTGATCGGTGCCGGCCTGGTCGAACTGCTCGACGGTCAGGCGACCTCCTCCGGCCGCGGGCGGCCACTCACCCCTCTCGCGCTGCGCAGCAACCAGCGGACCGCGCTCGGTGTGCACCTCGGTGCCAACCGGATCACGGCCGGGTTGGTCGACCTCTCCGGTCGGGTGAGCGCCGTCCGCGAGGTCGCGTACGCCGAGCTGACGGCAGCCGCGGTGCTGCGCCAGGTCCGCGGTCAGCTCCGCCGACTCCGGTCGGTCGTCAGCCCGGACACCCGGATCATCGGCACCGGGATCGGGATCGGCGGCACGGTCGATCAGGGTGTGGTGCTGGATCATCCGCACCTGCCCTGGCAGCGGGTCGATCTGGCCCAGGCCCTGCGCACGGCGGCGCCCGAGGGCCTGCTCGTGGATTCCCACGTCCGGGGCCTGGCCCTGGCCGAATCCACCTTCGGCGCGGCGCGGGAGGCGGACAGCCTGGTGGAATTGCACATCGGCAATGTGACCGATGCCGCGATCGTCATCGACGGCGAGCTGCTGCTCGGCCCGTCCTCGGCCGCCGGCACCGTCGCGCATCTGCCGGTGCGCTTCGGATCACGGGCCGCACCGTGTTCCTGTGGCCGCAGCGGTTGCACCCAGGTGGAGCTGTCGGAGACCCGGTTGGTGACCGAGGCACGGTCCGCCGGGCTGGAGGTCGGCTCCGGGGCCGCGCTGCTCGCGCTGGCCGACGAGGGGAACCGGACCGCTCGTCGGCTGGTACGCGACCGGATGCAGATGGTGGGCCGGTTGGCCGGTTACCTGCTCGACGTGCTCAATCCCGAGCTGTTGGTGCTGGCCGGTGGGATCACCGGTGCCTGGGATGAGTTGCTGCCCGAGGTCCGCGAGCAGGCTGCCCGCCCGGTGGCCGGTGTCGCCGAGCGGGAGCGCCGGATCGTCGGCTCTCGACTGGGTGAGCATCCACTGGTGCTGGCCGCCGCCGCACCGGTGATGCTGTCCTACTACGCCGACCCGCTGGCCGCCGAGCCGACCCTGGCCGAGGCCGAGGGTTTCTAGATCTCCCTCGTGAAATAGAGAGATCCGGCGTCCGGGTACTGCCGCAACTGCTCGTCGGTGAGGTCCTTGGTGCCGGTGGTGACGAAGAGCCGGCCGGCACCGTAGGCCACGCTGGTGACCCGCGGGCAGGGGACGAGCAGCTCCCGCCGCGGCCGGCCGTCGACCAGTTCGACGACCCGCCCGGTGAAGATCTCGGCGACCCAGACGGCTCCGTCCGGGGTGACGCACAGACCGTCGGGCGCGCCCGGATCGCGCTGTGCCCAGGTCTCGAAGGGGCCGGTTTCCCCGCTGCCCGGGTCGTAGGCGGCGGCATGGATGATGCCGGTTCCGGTGTCGGCGAGAAAGATCCGATCCCCCGAGGGTGACCAGTCGATCCCGTTGGCCACCGACAGGCCCTGGAGCACCGGTTCGAGCTGGCCGTCGGCGTACCGGAAGAGGATCGAATCCATGCCCTGCGGGGTGACGGTGCCGAACCAGACCCGGCCGTGCGCGTCGATCGCCCCGTCGTTGATCCGCGAGCCCGCCGGCACACCGTCCACCCGGCACACGTGCTCGGCGATCCCGCTCGGCGGCAGCAACCAGAGATCGAGCCCGGCGCCGACGAGCAGACCATCCGCTGTCGGGCAGGCGAAGCCGACCGGCGGCATCGTCGCCCAGACCAGTTCGGTCTCCCCCTCGAGCCCGGTCCGCAGCACCTGACCCGCCCAGATGTCCACCCAGACAAGAGAATCGGTCATCGGATCCCAACAGGCACCCTCACCGGTGAACCGGTGCGCCGGGTCGAGGACGCGGGCCATCAGCGGGTCCGCCTCGGTTCCACTCATCGGGTTCACTCCTGACCGAAGGGGCCGATACCGGCGCTCTGGCCACCGTCGACGCGCAGCGCCACGCCGTTGACATGCCGGGCGCCGTCGGAGAGCAGGAACTCGACCACCGCGGCCACGTCGTCCGCCTCGGCGACCCGGCCCAGCGGATTGTCGCGGCGTCGCTCGGCGTACGCCTCGGTGGGCTCCCAGCGGTGCCGATTCCGTTGCACGGCGACGAATCCGGGCTCGACGACGTTGGCCCGGATGCCGAGCGGGCCGAGCTCGACGGCCAGCTGGCGGCCCAGTGAAGTGAGCGCCGCCTTGGAGGCGGCATACGCCGCTCCCCCGGTCCCGGCCACCCCGGCGTGGATCGAGGAGACCAGCACGATCGCGGCGGGCCGCGTACAGGAACGGGCGAACTCCGCCGCCCAGGCCGCGGCAGCGACGGCGTTCACCTCGAGCACCCGTTGCCAGTGCTGCGGATCGAAATCGGTGAGCGTGTCCCCGCTCTGCAGCGCCGCGGAGATCACCAACCCATCCAGGTCACCGTCCGCACCGGCGCGCTCGATCACGGCAGCCGGGAGGGCCGGATCGGTGACGTCCCCGGTGACCACCGACACCCCACCGGCCGCCGGATCCGCCACCACGGCAGTGATCTCCGGATCACCGGCGGCGTCGACCGCGTGCACCCGGGCACCGGCGCCGGACAACCGCCGGGCCACCGCCGCCCCGATGCCATGCGCGGCTCCGGTGACGACAACGCTGCGGGTCACTGCCCGCTCGCCCACAGCTGCGACCCCGGATGTGCGGAACCGACCGGCACCGGCTCGCCGAGATGCTTGACGAGGGTCGGCATCGAGACGCCGACACCGAGACCCGGCCGAGTGGTGGCACGGGCATAGGCGCCCGACTCGATCTCCGGATCGGTCAGCAGGTCGGCCCGCCAGTCCACCTCTCCGAAGGCGAACTCCAGGATCCGCGCGGTGGGCATCGCCGCCGACGCGGCCGCCGAGTGCGCGGTACCGACCGGTCCGGTGGGGTTGTGGATCGAGACCTCCAGGCCCGCCTCCGCGGCGATCGCGCCGAGCGCCACCGCGACCCGGTCACCACCGGCGTGCTTCACATCGGGCATGAACACATCGAGCGCACCGGACTCGATCGCGGCCACCACCTGATCGGGCCGGGTCGCGGCCTCACCGCCTGCCTGGGGCACGTCCAGCACCTCCTTGACCTGTTGCACCTCCACCGGATTCTCCACCCGGGCGACATCCTCGATCCAGCGCAGGTTCAGATCCAGGATGCCCTGGCGGTAGGCGGTCAGCTCGGCCAGGGAGAGGTTGTGGTGGGCGTCCATCATCAGATCGACCTTCTCCCCGACCTCGGCCCGCACCGCCTCGATCAGCCGCAGCCCGGTCTCCACCCGGCGATCGCCGACCAGGAAGTCGAAGGGTGCGCACTTGATCGCGGTGAAGCCGCTGTCCACCGCCGCCCGCGCCAGCCGGGCGAACTCGGTGGGCGTCCGCTCCCGCAGGCCGCGGTTGATGTTGGCGTACAACGGGATCGCATAGGAGGTGTCCGGCCCGCCCAGATAGCTGGCCAGGCTCTGCCCCGCCTGTTGGGCGGCGAGGTCGCAGCAGGCCTGTTCGATCCCGCCGAGCAGGGTGGGTTCGGCCGGCCACGCCGCCGAGTCCCCGAGTGCCGCTGCGGCCTCGGCGATCGCGGCATCCAGGCGGGAATGCGCCTCGTCGAAGGGAAGCCCGCGATACTCCGCGGCGAGTTCGGAGAATCGATCGACCGCGATCCGGGCGATGTGGGCATCGGAGGATTCACCCCAGCCGATCCTGCCGTCGTCGAGCTGGATCCGCACCAGTGCCCAGCTGGTCCGCCAGCTGACGTCGACCCGGAACAGGTCGAGGGTCTCGATCGCGGCACTCATGCGCTCACCCCGGCGGTCTCCCGGAGCAGTGCGGGGAAGGCGTCCAGCAACGAGTCGACCAGGCGCAGCATGTCGGGTGCGAGCCGGACCGACGGGGCGCGGCAGACGTCGGTGTCGATGATCCCGCGGCGTGCGGTGATGGTCTTGGCCACCGCGATCATCAACCCTGGTTCGGATTCCCCGATCACCAGATAGGGCAGCAACCGTTCGAAGATCCGGCGGGCGTCCTCGGCGCGGCCCGCATCCCAGGCGGTGAGGATGTCACCGAAGACCTCGATGAACCCGGTCACCGGCTGCACCCCGGTGGTGCCGTGCTCGAGCGCGTCGATCAGGTGCAGACCCGAACGGCCGACGAAGGCGCCGAGCGCCGGCGTACCCTCCACCAGGTCGGCGATGAACGGCCCGGGCCGGTCGACCTCGACCTTGACGCAGCTCAGGTTGGGATACTGCTCGGCCCAGCCGCGCAACCCGTTCGGGGTGAGCCCCACCGAACTGACATCGCTGGCGTACTGGATCATCATCGGTGCCGGAGCGAGTTCGGCCAGCATCGTCTGGAAGTACTCATCGACCGCCTCGGCCGGCAGCCGCCAGAACCGCGGGGCCATGATGTTGATCATGTCGGCGCCGGCTTCCAGCGCCTCCCTGGCCCGGCGTACCCCCACGATCGCCGACTGGTCGGTGATGCTGACGATCGCCGGCACCTCGGGGAGTTCGTTGGTACGCCGCAGCAGCCGCCGGGTCAGCTCGCCGCGCTCGGCGTCGTCCAGCTGGTAGAACTCCGAGGCGATGCCGGGGAAGAACACCCCCCCGACGCCCGCGGACAGGGTGTGGTCGACCAAGCGGTCGAAGCTGGGCAGATCGATCGTTCCGTCGGCCTGGAACGGCGTCTGGATGACCGGTACGAGACCGCGCGGATCGTTACTTGTCGACACCGGCTGTGACTCCTTCGAGGATTCGGCCCGCGGCCCATGCGAAGACCACGAGGATTGGGAAAGTGACGATGGCGACCCCGGCGAAGAGCACACCCCAGTTGCTCTGGTTCTGCAGTGCGCCGAAGGTCGTCAGCAGGGCCGGCCCGAGGGTGCGTTTGGCCGGGTCGGTGATCAGCACCAGGATCAGCAGGGTCTCGTTCCAGGCGGTGATCAGGTTCAGCACGAAGACGCTGCGCAGACCGGGCGAGGCGAGCGGGAGCATCACCTTGCGGAAGATCTGCCAACGGTCCGCACCGTCGATGGAGGCGGCCTCCTCGAGCTCACCGGGCAGGGTGCGGAAGAAGCCCTCCAGCACCAGCACACTGAACGGGATCTGCCAGGCGATCGAGACCAGCAGCACGAAGATCCGCGGATCCCACCAGCCGGTGACCCAGTCGACCATCAACGTGTCGACCGAGGCGTTCATCACCACATAGGGCACCAGCACGATCTGGTGCGGGATCGTCATCCCGGCCGAGAAGAGCACCAGCATCCAGCCGCTCAACCGATGGCCGGAGCGGGCGATGGCGTACGCCGCGGGGGCGCCCAGGGCGACCGACAGGCCCGCGGTGAGCACCGCGTAGACGACGGTGTTCCAGAAGGCGGTGCCGAAACCGGCCGAGGTCCAGGCGGTGGCCAGGTTCGACCAGGCGAGCCGGCTGGGCAGCGCGAGGAAGTCGAACACCTCGCGGTCGGGTTTGAGTGCGGTGATCATCACCCAGATCAGCAGGGCCACGTTGAAGGCGGCCCACACCCACAGCACGATCCGGGCGGCGGTCGGCAGCGCCACGTCACCGAAGATCCGGCCCGGGGTCCAGCGGTTCCGTTGCCGCTGCTGGGGGGCCTGTCGTGTCATCGTCATCTCGGCCATCTCAGTACTCGATCGTCTCGGAGCGCATGATCCGGCGCATCGCCACCACCAGCACGGTCACCAGGATCACGAAGGCGACACCCATCGCGGCGCCGTAGCCGAAGTCGGGGCGGCCCTCGACCGGTGCCAGGGTGACGTACTGCTCGACCGCGAAGGTGCGGGCGGCATAGGGCGGTACGCCGGTCGCGCCGGTGAGGGTGTAGACGAGGTCGAACACCTTCATCAGCTGGATCATGCAGAGGGTGACCACCACGCCGAGGATGCCCCGGGACAGCGGGACGGTGATGTGGGTCAGCCGCTGCAGGGCGGTCGCGCCGGCCAGATCTGCGTTCTCGTAGAGGGAATGCGGGATGTTGTCGACCGCTGCCATCAGCAGCACGATGGCCAGCCCCGACAGCGACCAGATGACGGCCAGGATCACGCACTGGAAGACCAGATCCGGGCCCAGCCAGGACTGTCGCAGCCCGTCCAGTCGGACCAGGCTGAGCAGCGAGTTGAGCAGCCCCTCCGGGTCCAGCAGGAAGCCGAAGGCCACCCCGATCGCGATCGGTGAGATCAGGTAGGGAATGAAGATCACCACCCGGACGAAGCGGCGGCCGCGCATCCGCTGCAGCACCAGCAGGGCGACCATGCTGACCGCCAGCACGCCGAGCAACCCGACCACCATCAGCACCCCGGTGTTCAGCAGGGCACGCCCCACACCCGGGTCGCGCAGCATCCGCACGTAGTTCCCGAGCCCGTCGAAGCTCATCGGCGAACCGAGTCCCTGCCAGCGGGTGAAGCTGGCGCCGAGGCCGAACAGCGCGGGGCCGACGTAGAGCACCAGGTAGACCACCAGCGCGGGTGCGACGAAGGGCCAGAACGGTGGCGCGGTGGTCCGCCGGGCCGCGGGCCGGTGATCGTCGCGGGCCGGTCGACGGCGGCCTGCCCGGGGGCCGCGGAGCAGTCGTGCGGCCTCCTGCTCGGCGCCGGTGGCGACGGTGTCGTTGCTGGTGGTGGTCACTGGTTCTTCCAGTACTGGACGGTCTGTTCCTTGCCGCGGGCGACGAACTCCTCGGGGGTCACCTTCTTGTTCAGCAGGTCGGTGATCGAGGGGGTCATCACCTTGTCCCACCACTGCCCCACCGCCGGCGCGTTGTCGTCGGTGATCGTCACCTGCTGGGCCTGTTCGGCCTCGCTGCGGAACCCGGCCAGCCCCTCGGGTGCCGGGACCTTCGACTGTGCGGGGATGCTGTTGGCCTGGCTGGCGAGCCGGCCCTGGGTCTCGGCGCCCTGCAGGTAGGTCAGCAGTTGCTGGGCACCTTCGGGATTCTTGGCCCGCTTGCTGATCGACCAGCCGAGCGCACCGAGCTGGACCATCGAGTTGCCCTGGCCGTTCTCGACGTCGGGGAAGGGGAAGTAGCTGGCCTGGAAGCCGGGCGCCTGGAGTGTTCCGGTCTCATCGGGCACCCAGCTGCCCTGCAGCAGGAAGGTCATCTTGTTGTCGGCCCAGGCGTTCTGCGCGGCCGGTGACTTGGACCCCTCGAACCCGGGCTGGAAGAGCCCCTGATCGACGAGCTGGCGGGTCATCTTCGCCGCCTGCAGGGTTTCCGGCCGGTCCCAGGCGGCACCGGTCCGGTCGGCACCGAGGTCGCGGAAGGCGCCGGGGCCGGCCAGCCGCAGCAGCGGCCAGGAGAACCAGCGCGAGGACTGCCGGGCCTGGGTGCCGTCCAGCGAGATCGCGGGAGTGCCGCTGGCCTTGGACCGTTGCGCGGTGTCGAGGAAGTTCTGCCAGGTCTGCGGCGGATTGCTCGCCAGATCGGGGTTGGTCGCCCGGTTGTACCAGATCCCGTAGGACAGCATGCTGTCGGGAACCATGCGGGGTACGCCGTCGGCGCCGGAGGAGATCGTGAGCAGGTTGGCGTTCAGGCCCTCACGGACCGTCGCGCCCTCGGGGGTCTTGGCGTCCAGCACCGGGGTGACGTCCTCGAGGAAGTCGTAGTCGCCGATCCGGGAGGCGTCGGCGGGCAGCACGTCGGGCCCCTGACCGGCGGGGACCGCGGTCTTGAGGGTTGACCAGACGTCGCTGCCGAGGAAGCGGACATCGACCTTGATCCCGGTCCGGGCGGTGAAGTCGGTGAACGCCTGGGCATAGACCTTCTGCTGCGAGGTCCCCTCCGCCCAGGAGGACCAGACGGTCAGCGTCTGATCGGCCCCGCCACTGTCCCCGCGCAGCTTGGTGCCACAACCGGAGACCGCGAGTCCCATCGCAACCGCCGCAGCCACCCCGAACATCAGTCGTCGTTGACGCCTCATCAAAACCTCCATGGTTTACTTTCCGGCAGAAAGAAAGTAGCCGAAGGTTCGCGGTCCTGCAAGAGGGGCTCACTGTTCGGTCAGGTCGGTCACCGATCACCGGCGGTCGACGCCATCCGGATGATGTCGTCGAGCAGTGCCCGGGAACGGGCCAGGTCGCCGATCGTCTCGTCGATGCGATCCCGTTCGGCGATCAACTCCTGGGCCAGCCTGCGGGTCGCGCGCTCATTGGCGTCCCCCTCCGGTGCGCGCATGCAGGGCAGGATCTCCGCGATCTTGCGGCTGTGCAGGCCGGCCGCGAAGAGCTGCTGGATCAGCACCACCCGATCGATCGCGGCCTCCGCGTATTCCCGATGCCCACCCGCGGTCCGCTCGGAGACCAGCAGTCCCTGCTGCTCGTAGTAGCGCAGCGAGCGCACGCTCACCCCGGTCCGCCGGGCCAACTCCCCGATCCGCATCCGCATCCGCCCCTTGATTCTGACATTGATGTCACATTCTACGGTGGCTCGTCCGCACACGACGAGAGGAACACCTCATGGACGACCACTCCAGTTTCACCACCGGTGACGGCACCCGGATCAGCTACCGCCTCGACGGGCCGGCCGGGGCACCCACCCTGGTGCTGTCGAACTCGATCGGCACCAGCCTGGCCATGTGGGACGGCGTCATCCCCCAGCTGGCCAAGGACTTCCGGGTACTGCGCCATGACACCCGCGGGCACGGGGGCTCGTCGGCCCCTGCCGGTGCCTACTCACTGGACCGTCTCGGTGCCGATGTGGTCGAACTGCTGGACGCCCTGGGGATCGACCGGGTGCATTTCTGCGGGCTCTCCCTCGGTGGCTTCATCGGTCAGTGGCTGGGTATCCATGTCCCCGAGCGGGTGGATCGGTTGATCCTCGCCAACACCTCCCCCTACCTCGGACCCGCCCCCCGATGGGACGCCCGGATCGCCGATGTGCTGGCGGCCGACGATCTCTCGGCCATTGCGGAATCCTTTCTGCACAACTGGTTTCCCGACTCCCTGCTCACCGATGAGTCGATCGTCGCACCGTTCCGCCGTGACCTGATGAGCCTCGACCGGCGTGGCCTGGTCGGGTGCCTGGCCGCCGTCCGTGACGCCGACCTGCGGCGCACCGACGCGCTGATCACCAGCCCGACTCTGGTGCTGACCGGGGCCGACGACCAGGTCTGCCTGCCGGCCCACGGGGAACTCATCGCGGCCACCGTCCGGGACGCCCGCCTCGTCGAGCTGCCGGTGGTGCATCTGAGCAACGTCGAGCGGCCCGACAAGTTCGTCCGGATCGTGCGCGGTTTCCTCACCCAGGACTAACGACGGGCCGCGTCGAGTGCCTTGCGGATGCGCTGCACGGACACGGGTTCGGCGGTGCCGAGCTGCTGGGCGAAGAGCCCGACGCGCAGCTCTTCGAGCTTCCAGCCCAGCTCGGTGAGCGCTGCGGGCAGCGGCCCGTCGGGCTGCTCGGCGAGGAGTTCGGCGTATTCGGCCTCCAGCGGCCAGATCGTGCCCAGCAGTTCGTCGTCGCGGCGCGGATTGCGTTCCCGGTTGGCCAGGCGTACGCCGATCGCGGCAACGTAGCGACCCAGCCGATCCACCCACGGCCGGGGCGTACCGGAGAGAAATCCCTTGTGCACAAGGCCGTCCAACTGTTCGCCTGCATCGGCGGCGACCTCCGCATCGCCGACGGTGGCGATGGCCAGTCGCGCCGCCTGGGTGCGCCGCAGCACTTCTGCGGCTTCACCGACGACCGTGCGCATGGTGTCGGCCAGCTCGGCGCGGACCGTGTCACAGAGCCGCGTGAAGGCCGCCGCATCGCGGGTGCTGCGGACCCCGCCGGCCGCCTCGATCAACCGACCGACCGCGGCCAGCCGGGCATCGGCCAGCAGCGCGGGCACGCTCGGATAGGGGCTGTTGCCCAGCGCCAGCTTGTCGGTGTTCGACAGGTGCGCGATCACCCACTTGGTCGGATCCGGGGTGTTCAACTGCACCAGCCGGCGTAACCCGGCGGGATGGCTGGCATCGCGCGCCGTCCGGCTCTCGTGCAGCACCAGATCGACCGCATCGCCGGCGTCGACCAGTCCCGGATAACCGACCCCGCCGCCGACGCGCTGCTCATCGGTCAGCTCCCCGAAGCTCCAGTCGGTGGCACCACGCATCCCCGGTCGGGCCACCGCCCTGGTCAGGGTCGCGGTCAGTCTCGGTGCGAACCGGCGCTGCAGGTCGGCCAGCTCCTTGCCGCGGCCCAGCTCCCGATCCCCGTCCCGGATCACGAAGGTGACCCGCAGGTGGTCATCGACCGTCCCGGGCGCCCAGGCGTCGGCGGGCACGAGCTCACCGGTCAGCCGGCGCAGCGCGGCACCCAACGCGACCGGGAACGGTTCGGCATCCCGGGCCTCGGGCCCGATCTCGTCGAGTGCCCGCCGGGCGAAGTCGGGGGCCGGGACGAACCGGGTCCGCAGCCGCTTGGGCAGGCCGCGGATCAGGGCCGTCGCCAGCTCGGCCCGCAACCCGGGGACCTGCCAGCCGAACGGTTCGGCCGGCACCTGGTTGAGCTGGGCCAGGTCGATGCTCACCTGGACACCGTCGTTCGCCGCTCCGGGTGAGAAGACGTAGTCCACCGGCAGCTCGAACCCGGCCACCGGCCATCGGTCGGGGAAGCCGGTCAGGTCGGGCCGCTCCCCCGCCACCAGATCGGCGAGACCGAGGTCGAGGAATCCGTCGTCCTGGTGGCGCTTCTTCCGCCACCAGGTGTCGAAGTGCGCGCCGGAGACGATGTCGGCGGGCAGCCGCGCATCATAGAAGTCGAAGATCGCCTGGTCATCGACGAGCAGGTCCCGGCGCCGGGTGCGCTCCTCCAGTTCCTCCGCCTCGGCCCGGGTGCGGGCGTTGCGGGCCACGAAGTGGTGCCTGGTCCGCCAGTCACCCTCGACCAGGGCGGAACGGATGAAGATCTCCCGGGCGGCGGCGGGGTCGACATGGGCGTAGCCGACGGTGCGATTCGCGATGATCGGTACCCCGAGCAGGGACACCCGTTCATTGGCCACGACCCGGGCCTGCCGGGCCGACCAGTGCGGCTCGGAATACTGTCTGGTCAACAGATGCGTGCCGACCTGTTCCACCATGGCAGCATCGATCCCGGCGACCGTGCGGGCCCACAACCGGGTCGTCTCGACCAGCTCACCGGCCATCACCAGTTCCGGTTGGCTGCGGGCCACCGAGGATCCCGGATTGATCGCGAACTTCGAACCCCGGGTACCCAGGTATTCGCGCGGTCCCGGGCGGCGCCGTCTGCCCTGCCGCGGTTGGCTCTTCTTCTCCGCCTTCAGGTCGGCGAGCCCGATCTGGGAGAGCAGGCCGCTCAGGATTGCGGTGTGGATCGCATCGGGTTTCGCCGGGGTGGCATTGCGTTCCAGTTTGAGCTCCCGGCACACCTGCCGGAGCTGGCTGACCAGATCCTGCCACTCCCGGATCCGCAGATAGTGCAGGAACTCATCGCGGCACATCCGCCGGAATGCGTTGCCGGACAGGGCCTCGCGGCGTTCGGCGAGGTGGTCCCACAATCGCAGCCAGGCGATGAAGTCCGAGCCGTCGAGGATTCGCTCCTCCCCGTCGGCTGCCTTGGCTTCGCCTCGCTCGTTCCTCGCTCGCTCAACCGGCGGAGGTGCGGACCAGAACCGGCGGTGCAGCTCGTCGGCGGCCTGCTGGTGCTCGGCGGGTCGTTCCCGCGGGTCGTTGATGGTCAACCCGGCGACGATCACCAGCACCTCGGACAGGCAGTCGCGGCGGGCGGCCTCCACCAGCATCCGGGCCAGCCGCGGGTCCACCGGGATGCGGGCGAGCTGGTGCCCGATGCGGGTCAGCCGAGGCCCGTTTTCCTTGTGCTGACGCGATTTCTTCCCGTCGGTGAGGGCGCCCAGCTCGACCAGCAGCCGTACCCCGTCGGTGATCTGACCGGCCTCGGGGGGTTCGACGAACGGGAAGTCGGCGATGTCACCGAGTTCGGCCTGCGCCATCTGCAGGATCACCGAGGCCAGGTTGGTACGCAGGATCTCCGGTTCGGTGAACTCGGGGCGGGCCAGATAGTCCTCCGACGAATAGAGCCGGATGCAGATGCCCGGTGCGACGCGGCCGCACCGACCGGCCCGCTGATTCGCCGAGGCCTGCGAGATCGGTTCGATCGGCAACCGCTGCACCTTGGTGCGGGCCGACCAGCGGGAGATGCGGGCAGTCCCGGGGTCAATCACGTAACGGATTCCGGGCACGGTGAGCGAGGTCTCGGCGACGTTGGTGGCCAGCACGATCCGTCGTCCGGTGTGCGGGGTGAACACCTTGTGCTGTTCGGCCGCCGACAACCGGGCGTACAACGGCACGATCTCGGTGTTCGGCAGCTTCATCGCAGCCAGGGCGTCCGCGGTGTCGCGGATCTCGCGTTCACCGCTGAGGAAGATGAGGATGTCCCCCAGCCCCTCGGTGCTCAGCTCGGTGACGGCCTCGCAGATCGCATCCACCTGGTCCCGCGGTTCCGGCAGCGGCGCCTCGGGGTCCTCGGGTTCGGGCTGCAGCGGCCGGTTCCGGATCTCCACCGGGTAGGTGCGACCGGACACCTCGATGATCGGCGCATCGTCGAAATGGGCCGCGAAGCGGGCGGTGTCGATGGTCGCCGAGGTGATGATCACCTTCAGCTCCGGTCGCCGGGGCAGCAACTGCTTGAGATAGCCGAGCAGGAAGTCGATGTTCAGGCTGCGCTCGTGGGCCTCGTCGATGATGATGCAGTCGTGGCTGCGCAGGTCCCGGTCGTGGGCGATCTCGGCGAGCAGCACTCCGTCGGTCATCAGCACCAGTGGGGAATCCGTGCGCGCCCTGCGGGTGAACCGGACCTGGTAGCCGACCTCCTGACCGAGCTCGACGTGCAGCTCCTCGGCGACCCGTTCGGCGACCGAGCGCGCCGCGATCCGCCGCGGCTGGGTGTGCGCGATCCGCGTCAACCCCTGCTGCAGTGCGATCTTCGGCAGCTGGGTCGTCTTGCCCGAACCGGTCTCACCCGCGACCACGACGACCTGGTTGTCGCGAATGGCGGCGGCGATGTCGTCGACCCGCTCAGTGATCGGCAGCGCCTCGTCGAAGGTGATCTGCACCCGCCCACGATAGCCAGCCTCGGCAACCCCGACCGCGGTGAGATCCCGGGTGTCGGGATGCCGATGTGCAAGGCTGGCGCTTCCGCGGTCCGGGTGCGACCGGACTGCCGGCCACAAGGAAGTGCGATGTCTGACGGATCCACCTCGAAAGAGAACGTCTATGCGGTGCGGTTGAGCACCGGGCGGCAACGGCTGGTGAACATCCTCGCTCTGCTCGGCCTGCTGGCCGGCCTGGTGGCCGGCTTCCTCGTGGACGGACCGACCCTGTGGGGGTTGCTGCCGATCGTCCTGTACGCGGCGCTGGCCCTGCTGGGCATGGACATCAACGTCGCCACGCTGGTCGCGGTGCTGTCCGGCGTACTCGTCCTGCAACCCACTCCGCTCGCCTTCGGGGAGTTTATGGGCAAGGCCGTCGCCGACTCGATCACGATGATCGGACTGATCATCATGCTCGGCGCCGGTGTCGGTGAGGTGCTGCGGGTCACCGGTGTCGCCAGCACCATCGTGCACGGGGTGATGCATCTGGTCGGCCGACGCAACCCGACGGCGGTGATCCTCGGCATCATGCTCGCCTCCCTGGTGCTCGTCGCCTGCCTGGGCACCCTGGCCGGGGCGCTGGCGATCTCGGCGCCGATCCTGCTGCCGATCGCCGCCCGGCTCGGCTTCACCCGCTCCGCGACCGCCGCGATGATGTTCATCGGCGGGTGCGCCGGACTGGCCCTGGCGCCCTTCGCCGGGTCGAATGTGGCGATCATGCAGGCCGCCGGCGCGGGATATCTGAGCTATCTGCTGCACGGTGCGGGACCGCTGGCGCTGCTGTCGCTGGTGCTCGGACCGTTCGTGGTCCGGTTCATCCAGCGCCGCACCGAAGCGATCCCCGCCGAACGCTACGATGCCGCGGAGCTCACCGGTGCCGATGCCGAGACCCCGCCCCGGGCCCGCGCGGCCACGGCCGCCTTCGCGGTGGTGCTGCTGGCCAGCGTGGTCTATGCGACCTGGCAGGGTGCGGGGACCTCGTTCCCGTTGATCGCGCTGCCGGCGATCGGCATCGCCACCGGTCTGGCGGGCCGGCTGCCGGTCACCGAGATCGCCGTGCTCCTCTATCGCGGCGCGGCCAAGCTGGTGCCGATCTTCATCCTGTTCTGGCTGCTGGCGGGACTGTTCCTGCTGATCGACCGACTCGCGCCCTTCCAGGTGGTGCTGGCGCACTACCAGACCAGCCTGGCCGCCTCCTCGGCGTTCGTGTTCGCGGTGATCGTCGCCCTGCTCGGCTGGGTCGGCGTACCGGGTGCCACGGCCGCCCAGGTCGTCCTGCTGGACAAGGTGTTCGGGCCGCTCGCCGAGGCGATCGGGGTCCCGGTCTCGACCTGGATCGTGGTGCTGCTGTTCGCCTCCAAGACCGACACCTACGGCCCCTTCCCGAACGGCAACATGGTCGGGGTGATGGGGCTCGCACGCTCGGAGAACCTGAAGAACATGCTGATCACCGGCTGGCTGCTGCTGGTGCCGGCCTGCCTGATGTATGGCGTGATCATGTTCGTCCAGACCCGTTAGGAGACAGGAATGCTGGAACTGGTGATCGACGAGGTGGACCTGCTCGACGGCACGGGTGCACCGCCGCGGCGCGCGGCCGTCGGGATCGGTGACGGGCGGATCGCGACCATCGGCGAGCCGGGCTCGCTGCGCGGCGGGCAGCGCGTCGACGGCACCGGCCAGGTCCTGGCACCGGGGTTCATCGATCTGCACTCGCACGCCGATTTCTCCATCGAGGAAGAACCTGCGGCGATCACCCAGCTGGCGCAGGGCGTGACCACCCTGATCACCGGCAACTGCGGCACCTCACCGTTCCCGGTGACCGACCTGGCCGCGCTGCGCGACTCCTCGGCGTTCCTGCGGCCGGAGTTGAGCTGGCAGTGGCGGGATCTGGCCGAGTACGCCGAGGCGATATCCACCCGTCGGCCGGCGGTCAACCTGGGGTTGCAGGTCGGCCACGGTGCGTTGCGGATCGCCGTGCTGGGATACGCCGACCGGCCGGCCACGGCCACCGAGCTGGCACGGATGGGTGACATGCTGGCTGCGGCCGCGGACCAGGGTGCGGTCGGTTTCTCGACAGGGTTGATCTATGCACCGGGCAGCTATGCCGACGCCGCCGAGGTACAGGCACTCGCCGCGGTCGCCGCCGAGCACGGGCTGCTGTACTCCACCCACCTGCGCAACGAGACCGACCGGGTGCTGGACGCGGTCGATGAGGCCATCGAGACCGCCCGCCGCAGCGGCGTACGCCTGGAGATCTCCCACATCAAGGCGATGGGGCCGCGCAACCACGGCAAGGTCGCCGGCATCCTGGAACGGATCGACGCCGCGCGCGCCGAGGGCATCGACGTCGCCGCGGATGTCTACCCCTACACGGCTTCCTCGACCACGCTGACCTCCCGGCTGCCCGATTGGGCCCTGGCCGGCGGGGTACGGGCACTGCTGGAGCGGCTCGCCGACGAGCACGAGTCGGCCCGGATCGAGCAGGCGCTGGCGGAGCGGTTCGACGGCGAGATCGATCCGGGCGGGATCGTGCTCGCCAACCTGCCCGCCGGGGCGTACAGCGACCAGCTCGGCCGCTCGCTGGTCGAGATCGCCGAGCGCACCGGGCGGGACCCGGCCGCCGTGGCCCTCGACGTGCTGCGCGAGCACCGGGGCACGGTGGCGATCGTGAACCACGCGATGTCGGCAGCCGATCTCGAGTCGGCGCTGCGGCACCCGTGGGTCTCGGTCGCCTCCGACGGCTGGGTGCTCTCCGCCGCCGGTGACGGGCGGCCGCACCCGCGCAGCTTCGGCACCTTCGCCCGGGTGCTCGGACATTTCGTGCGGGAGCAGGGATTGCTGCCTCTGACCGAGGCGGTACGCCGGATGACCAGCCTGCCGGCGTCCCGGCTCGGGCTCACCGATCGCGGTGTGGTGGCCGTGGGTGCGGTCGCGGATCTGGTGCTCCTCGATCCGGCACGGATCACCGACCGTTCCACCTTCGACGACCCGTGGCAGCTCGCCGACGGCGTCGGTCAGGTCTGGCTGGCCGGTCGGCCGGCACTGGGTGCGCAGCCGGAATCCCTGCGTGGGCGGGGAATCGTGCTGAACCGCTGATCGGCGGCCGGGCTGCTGCTACTGCTTCTTCTTGTTGCGGACCAGGCCCAGCGGGCAGAGGCCGTGCGCCATGATCGCGCGGATGGTGGCACCGGGCGAGAGACCGGGGAAGGCGAAACCGTGCACGCCGAGGATCAGCAGGTCGAGATCGCCCGAGCGGCGGGTGAGTTCGTTGACCGGGTGGGCGTTGACGATCTCGATCTCGGCGACGACATCGGGGAACTCCGCGCGCAGCGGTTCGACCAGTTGGCCGATCCCCTGCTGGGCGTTCTGCAGCGCGGATTCCCGGCGGGCGTCCACATCCTGCCGGTCGGCGAAGAATCCGGTGGGCAGTTCGAAGGCGTGGATCACCTGCAGCCGCGCCCCGCGGTGGGATGCCTCGACGAAGGCGAAGCGGAGGGCGTCGGAGCAGCGCTCGGTGCCGTCCAGGCCGACGCCGATCACACCCAGGTCACCGGTCTTCGGCTTGTGGGAGGCCGCGGAGACCATGATCACCGGGCAGCTCGCGGAGGCGGCGACCCCGACGGAGGTGGAGCCGACGAAGAGCCGCTCCAGGCCCGACATCGCGCGGCGGCCGACGACCACCAGCGGCGCATCCTCCGACAGCCGGGTCAGCACCGCGGCCGGATTGCCCATGAAGATGTCGGCCTGCACCCGGTCCTCCGGCATGCCCATCTCGACCGCGTGTCGGCGGGCACCCTCGGCCGCTTCATGACCGGCGTCCTGCAGCAGGCCGGGATCGTAGACGACTCCCCAGGCGCCGGCGAGCACGGCATCGTCGACCGCGTGCGCCAGCAGCAGATCGGCGCCCTTGCTCAGCGCCGCGCGGACCCCGTATTCGACGGCCCGATTGCCGTCCTCGGAGCCGTCCACCCCGACGACGACGCGTCCCTTGGCCAGTTCATCGGTCATCTCGCACCTCCGGGTCCGCCTCACCGGCGGCAATGTATTCGCTGGTTGCGATTCTAGTCCTCGCGGGCCACGATCCGGCCGCTCATCGAGTCGATCGAGAGGCAGATCACCTGATCGCGGATGCCGTTGGCCCACGGAATCGGCAGCGGGCCGGTGATCTCGCGCAGATCGACCGGCGCGTCGGTGGTGCCGCGGACCAGGACACTCCAGCCGGTCTGGGTCTGGGTGTCGAAGTCGTCGACCTCGAAGGCGACAGGTCGGCCCTGTTCGAGCTCGGCCAGGATCCCGCCGGCGGCGGTGCGGAAGACGATCCGGTTGGCGTGCAGCGCGTAGCTGACCGGCAGGATCGTCGGCCCCTCACTGGCGGCGAAACCGATCCGCCCGATGGTGTGGGTGCGCAGCAGGTCGCGGCACTCGTCCTCGGCCAGCGCGGAGAAGCGGCCCGCTCCGCCCTCGCTGTGTCCTTCGCCCGCGCTCATGCGCCCTCCTCGAACGTGGTGCGCCCGCGGAGTCGGACCGCGAGCTCGTTGTCGATGCCGTCGGCGACCTCGCTCATGATCCGGACCGCCTGGTGCAGGTGGGCCGGGACGAACGGGTGGGCGAACACCGAGGTGCTCACGAACACCCGATCCCGGATCAACTGGAACTTCACCAGCCGGACCTCGGTGTTCAGGTCGCTGAGGATCTCCATCGCCCGTGAGCGTCCCTCGACATCGTGCACGACGGCGGCGAAGACGATGATCTCGCGGTGATCGGCGGAGGTGCGCAGGAACAGCATGGTCGAGCCGACCCGGATCGCGAAGTCGCCCTCGGCGTCGCGCAGCGGCTGGTGGCCGAACATCTCGGCCAGCTCGACCTCGATCATGTCGTCGAGGTGTTCGTGGCTGACCGGGATCGTCGCCACCACGTCCTCGGGGTCGAACTCCGAATAGCCCTCCAGCGGTTCGGGCCGGGGCTGCAGGATCTCGGCGAGCTGATCCGGCGCCAGGAACACCGGGTGCTGGATGCCGTAGACATCGCGCAGCGCGCCGACGGCGAGCTGGGCGAGCCGGTCGGAGTCCTCCTGCGGTACCTCGACCCAGAAGTTCCCGGTCGGCCGCTCCCCCTCGCTGGTCGGCGCCTGCCAGCCGAGGCATTCCATCTGCTCGAGCTGCTCGGGGATCAGCTGGTAATGCTCCCCGAGCACGCTGTTGCTGGCCGCCTCGGCGCGGACCACGTCACGAGTCAGCGAGTGGAAACGCACGAACGGCACCGTCTCGGAGTCGCTGGCGACCGACCCGATCGTCAGGTCGGAGGTGTCGTCCATCACCGACACCACCTCGGCGAGTCGCTCGCCGAAGTTGTGCCACGCCTCGGCCGTGCTCCGGTCGAGATCGAAGTCGTCGTAGTCGGGCACGTCGTCAGATTCCTCCGCACTGGATGCGGCCACGGGCAGCGGCCTGTGACGAACCTAGCGCCGGGGCCCGATGGTGTCCAAGGTGGCCCCGGCAGGCGGAACGGGTGCCCCGGTCACTGCTGCGCACCGGCCAGTGCGTTGACCACCCGGGAGGGGCTGGGCCGCCCCAGCCGGCCGGCCAGCCAGGTGCTGGTCCCGACCAGCGACTGCAGGTCGACGCCGGTCTCGATCCCGAGGCCGTGCAGCAGCCAGAGCAGATCCTCGGTGGCCAGGTTGCCGGTCGCGGACCGGGCGTAGGGGCAGCCGCCGAGGCCGCCGGCGGAGGAGTCGAACTCGCTGACCTGGCACTCCAGTCCGGCGTACACATTGGCCAGCGCCTGCCCGTAGGTGTCGTGGAAGTGCAGCGCCAGCCGGTCCACCCCGATACCGGCGTCGGCATGGGTGGCGAGCAGGTCGCGTACGCCGCCAGCGGTCGCGACGCCGATGGTGTCGCCCAGGCTGACCCGGTCGCAGCCGAACTCGAGCAGCCGGCCGGTCACCCCGGCCACCTGCTCGGCCGGTACCGGGCCCTCCCACGGGTCGCCCCAGCACATCGAGACATAGCCGCGGACCCGTACGCCCGCCGCGCGGGCCTCGGTGACCACCGGCTCGGCCAGCGCCAGGGCGCCCTCGACGGTGTTGTTCAGGTTGGCCTTCGCGAAGCTCTCGGTCGCCGAGACGAAGACCGCGATGTCCCGGGCACCGGCGGCCAGGGCCCGCTCCAGGCCGCGCTGGTTCGGTACCAGCACGGGCAGGCGGACGCCTTCGGGACGCGGAATGGCGGCCATCACCTCGGCGGCGTCGGCCAGCTGCGGTACCCACTTGGGCGAGACGAAGCTGGTCGCCTCCACGTGGGTCAGGCCCGCCTCGATCAACCGGGTGACCAGTTCGACCTTCACCTCGGTCGGCACGGTCTGCTTCTCGGCCTGGAGCCCGTCGCGCGCCCCCACCTCGAAGACCGTCACCTGCTCGGGCAGGTCGATCGCGGACCGGCGTACCTCGGGAAACGGCTGCATGGGCCAAGCATAGGCAGCGATCCCGGCGCGGTTCGGCGTGCGTTGGCCTTGCTTCCTTGGGACACTGGAGCGAAGTTCCAGGCGAAAGGAAGTCCATGAGCCAGCCGAACCCGCCCGCCGGCGGTCCGGGACCACAGGGCCCGCAGGGACCCCATGGGCCGAATCAGGGGCCGTGGGGAGGTCCTCAGGGACCCGGACCGCAGGGACCCCCGCCGCAGGGACCCGGCCCCCAGGGACCCGGACCGCAGGGCCCGCCCGGGGCGTACGGTCCCGGTCCGCAGCAGGGCGCGAACCCGCAGTGGCGACCGGATGGCACGTTCGGGCAGCCCAGCCAGCCCCTCACCGGTGGCGCCGGTGGCGGCTGGCGGGGGCCGCAGCAGCCGCCGGAACAGATGAATCCGCAGCAGCCGCCGAAGCAGCCGAAACAGCCGGCCGATCCGAAGCGGAAGAAGATCCTGATCGGCGCCGGGGCGGCGGTGCTCGCGCTGATCCTGATCATCGGCGGTGTGGTGCTGTGGAACGACTACCAGACCAAGCAGGAGCAGGCGCGCGCCGCCGAGGCGGCCAGGGTCGCCGAGGAGAACCGGCGCAACGAGGAGAAGAAGCAGTCCGAGGCGGCGACCGGGGCGGTGCAGACCTTCCTGCAGGCGCTCGCTGACTCGGATGCGGAGAAGGCACTCGGGTACGCCAAGGAGAAGCCGACCGAGAACGCGCAGCTGCTCACCCGGGATGTGCTGATCGAGGCCAACAAGCGCGCCGCGTTGAAGGTGGGCAAGCTCGAACCGGCACGGGTCACCGAGAACTCCCAGGGCGAGTGGGACACCGGCAAGGTGCCGGCGACCGTCACCGTCGGCGACAAGGAGCAGACCGTCGAGTTCGCGGTCAGCCGGGTCGGTGCGGACTGGAAGCTGGACAAGCCGACGGCGAAGATCGATCTGGGGCTGGACGGCCCGGAGCGGTTGGTCAACGGGGCGAAGGTGCCGCCGGGCAGTTATGAGATGTTCCCCGGCAGCTACTCGGTCACCTCGACCAACCCGCTGATCTCCTTCACCAGCACCGAATTCGCGTTCACCGACCCCGCCAACCCGGGGGTCTCCTGGGAGGCCGATGCGGTGCTGAGCGAGGAGGGTACGAAACAGGCCTCCGCCGCGACCCGGGCCGCGATCGACGCCTGCATGAGCAAGCGGGAGCTGAACCCGCCGGACTGCCCGTTCATCGGTGGCCGGGTCGAGTCGAACGTGCAGCTGGACAACAGCACGATCCGGTGGAATCTGAAGAACGACCCGATGGCGGGGGTGAACTGGCGCTTCAGTGACTCGACGATGACCGCGACGACCTCCGTTCCGGTCGCCTCCGAGCTGCAGGCCTCGGCGACCGTCAGCGGCCGCCGCGGCAACATCATCCCCGAGACCCGCACCCGGACCGCCTATGTGACCGTCAAGCTCGCCGACGGCAAACCGGCCGTCGTCTTCAGCTGACCCGCACTCGCCCGGAACTGTCTTGCTTCGGTTGTCCGATGGCGTCCGGATCGCAGTGCGCAGCGCGGATTCCTCGGCGCCCGGAACGCCGGTGGTGCTGATCCACGGCGGACCGGGGCTCTGGGACTACCTGGGACCGCTCGGCGAGATGATCGAAGGCCGGCCGGTGCACCGCTACGACCACCTTCGCTGTGGCGCCTCCGACCCATCGGAGGAGCAGACTCTGGATCGGGCACTGGCCGACCTCGACGAGTTGCGAGGCGGGCTGGGCATCGAACGGTGGACCGTGCTGGGACACTCCTACGGCGCGGCGCTGGCCCTGTTGTACGCGGCGCGGTATCCGCAGCGGGCGGCCCGGATGATCCACCTCAGCGGGGTGGGTATCGGTGATTGGCGTACACCGTTGCGCACCGAACTGGCGCGTCTCCGATCGGCCGCACAGACGGCGAGGCTTCGCGAGCTGGACGCACTCCCCCGCCGGGATCCGCATCAGGAAAGGGAATTCCGGATCCTGAGCTGGTTCACCGACTACGCGGATCCGGACGTCGGGGCACGCGAGGCCGCGAGGATGGCGGATCATGATGGCCCGATCAACTTCGGGGCCTACCGCGCGCTGATGTCCGAGCTCGATGCGCTCGGTGACACGGGCATGATCGGGGCCGCGCGCCAGGTCACCTGCCCCGCCCTGTTCCTCCACGGCGCGGCCGATCCGCGGCCCTGGTCATGCGCCCACGCACTGGCCAGTCACGTCCAGGACGCCGAGTGGGTGCTGCTGCCGGGGGCCGGGCATCTGCCGTGGATCGAACGGCCGGGCCCGGTACGCGAGCTGCTGCACCGATTCCTCACCGCCTCGGGGTGACCGGCCAGGACTGCGCACCGGGCACCCGGGAGTGACACCGGGCACCCGATGCGGTCACGCACTCCTGGGTGCCCGGTGGCGGTTCCGGGTGCCCGGTGGGGGCAGCCCGATGCACCGGTACCGCCCCACGACGGGAGGCGCCCCGGTCCGAGCGGACCGGGGCGCCTCCCGTCGTGCGGAGATCCGACTCAGCTGCAGCCGCTGGTGGAACCGCAGCCCTCGCACACGTAGCACGAACCCGAGGGGCGCATCTTCGTGCCGCAGGTGAAGCAGAGCGGCGCGTCGACGGTGTTGCCGGTGATCGATTCCAGCAGCTCCGCCGAGGTGTGCGCCTCCCGCGGGGCCGGGCGGACCGAGGCCGAGGTGGTCGGATCGACCGCCGCCTTCGGGCTCTGGGTCTTCACCGGCGCGGCCGCCTCGACCGTGCCCTCGTCCTCGACGGCCGGCTCCGACTCACCCGCACCGGACTCGGACTGCTCCTCCAGGTAGAAACCCGTCTCGACGTAGCGGGCCCGCTCCCGGGCGGTGTAGATGCCCAGCTCGGCGCGCTCGTCGAAGCTCAGGTAGTCCAGCGCCAACCGGCGGAAGACGTAGTCGATGATCGACTGCGCCATCCGGATGTCCGGGTCGTCGGTCATCCCGGCCGGCTCGAACTTCATGTTGGTGAACTTCTGCACGTAGGTCTCCAGCGGGACGCCGTACTGCAGCGCGATGGAGATCGCGATCGAGAAGGCGTCCATCACCCCGGCCAGCGTGGAGCCCTGCTTGCCGAGCTTGAGGAAGACCTCGCCCAGGCCGTCGTCGGGGTAGGAACCGGAGGTCAGGTAACCCTCGGCGCCACCGACCGAGAACGAGGTGGTCGAGGACGGGCGCTTCTTCGGCAGCCGCTTGCGGCGCGGCTTGTACTCCACCACCGGTGCCGGTGCCTCGGACTTCTTCTCCTCGGGTTTCTTCTTGCCGTCGGAGAGCGGCTGGCCGACCTTGCAGTTGTCGCGGTAGACCGCGAGTGCCTTGAGGCCGAGCTTCCAGCCCTGCCGGTAGACCTCGCCGATCTCCTCCACGGTGGCGGTCTCGGGCAGGTTGACGGTCTTGGAGATCGCACCGGACAGGAACGGCTGCACCGCGGCCATCATCCGCACGTGGCCCATCGGGCGGATCGCCCGCTGCCCCATCGCGCAGTCGAAGACCTCGTAGTGCTCGGTCTTCAGACCCGGGGCGTCGATCACATGACCGTGCTCGGCGATGTACTCGACGATCGCCTCGGCGGTCTCGTCGGCGTACCCGAGTCGACGCAGCGCCCGCGGAATGGTCTGGTTGACGATCTGCATCGACCCGCCGCCGACCAGCTTCTTGAACTTGACCAGCGAGAAGTCCGGCTCCACCCCGGTGGTGTCGCAGTCCATCATGAAACCGATGGTGCCGGTCGGCGCGAGCACCGAGGCCTGGGCGTTGCGGAAACCGTTGTCGGCGCCCAGCTTCACCACCTGGTCCCATTCGCGGGTGGCGAGCCGGTGCACGTCACCGTCGATCGCGGACAGGGTGCGCAGCGAATCGTTGGCGGCCTGGTGCTTGCGCATCACCCGCTGGTGCGCGTCGGCGTTGCGGGCATAGCCCTGGTAGGGGCCGACGACCGCGGCCAGTTCGGCGGAGCGGCGGTAGGAGGTGCCGGTCATCAGCGAGGTGATCGCGGCCGCGAAGGCCCGCCCGCCCTCGGAGTCGTAACCGTGACCGGTCGCCATCAGCAACGCACCCAGGTTGGCGTACCCGATGCCGAGCTGACGGTAGTTGCGGGTGGTCTCGCCGATCGATTCGGTGGGGAAGTCGGCGAAGCAGATCGAGATGTCCATCGCGGTGATGATCAGCTCGACCGACTTGGCGAACTTCTCCGCGTCGAAGGTGTCGTCGGCGGAGAGGAACTTGAGCAGGTTGAGGCTGGCCAGGTTGCAGGAGGAGTTGTCCAGCGACATGTATTCCGAGCAGGGGTTGGACGCGGTGATCCGGCCGGTCTCGGGGTTGGTGTGCCAGTCGTTGATGGTGTCGTCGTACTGGATGCCGGGATCGGCGCATTCCCAGGCGGCCTTGGCCATCTTGTCGAACAGCTCGCGGGCATCGACGGTCTCGACGACCGAGCCGTCGGTCCGCGAACGCAGCGCGAACTCGGCCCCGTCCTCGACGGCGGTCATGAACTCATCGGAGACCCGCACCGAGTTGTTGGCGTTCTGGTACTGCACGGAGGTGATGTCCTTGCCGCCCAGGTCCATGTCGAAGCCGGCATCGCGCAGCGCGCGGATCTTGTCCTCCTCGCGCGCCTTGGTCTCGACGAACTCCTCGATGTCGGGGTGGTCGACGTCGAGCACCACCATCTTCGCCGCGCGGCGGGTGGCACCGCCGGATTTGATGGTGCCGGCCGAGGCGTCCGCGCCGCGCATGAACGAGACCGGCCCCGAGGCGGTGCCCCCGGAGGACAGCAGCTCCTTCGACGACCGGATCCGGGAGAGGTTCAGCCCGGCGCCCGAACCGCCCTTGAAGATGAACCCCTCCTCCTTGTACCAGTTCAGGATCGAGTCCATCGAGTCGTCGACCGAGAGGATGAAGCACGCCGAGACCTGCTGCGGCGACTTCGTGCCGACGTTGAACCAGACCGGGGAGTTGAAGCTGAACACCTGGTGCAGCAGCATCCAGATCAGCTCGTGTTCGAAGATCTCCGCGTCCTGCTCGGTGGCGAAGTATCCGTGTTCCTCACCCGCGGCGCGGTAGGTCCGCACGACCCGGTCGATGAGCTGCCTGAGCCCCTGCTCGCGGGCCTCGGTGCCGAGCGCGCCGCGGAAGTACTTGGTGGTGACGATCGTCGAGGCATTCATCGACCAGAAGTCGGGGAACTCGACCCCGCGCTGCTCGAAGACGCTCTCCCCGGTCTTCCAGTTGGTCTGGACGATGTCACGACGCTCCCAGGTCACCTGGTCGTAGGGGTGCACGCCCTCGGTGGTGTGCACCCGCTCGATGGTCAGCCCACGGGGTGCGGACTCGCTGCTCCGGGATGAGGATCGGGTGGTCTCGGTCATCGTGAACCTCTCGGGATCGGCATGGTCACTGCTGAGGATGCTGAATGGTGTGGTGGCCCGGGCCCGGGCCGGCAGACCTCACTGGGTCTGATCGGTGAGCGCGCGTTCGGTACGCAACCGCGCGATCTCGGCCTCGAAGTCGTCCACCGAGGCGTACTGGTTGTAGACCGAGGCGAAGCGCAGGTACGCCACCTGGTCCAGCGCGCGGAGCGGGCCGAGGATCGCCACGCCGACCTCATCGGCCGGCACCTCCGGCTGCCCGGAGGCGCGCAGCGCCTCCTCGACCGCCTGGCCGAGCCGGGCCAGCTGCTCGTCGGTCACCGGCCGGCCCTTGCAGGCCTTCCGGACCCCCTTGATCACCTTGTCGCGGCTGAACGGCTCGATCACCCCCGAGCGCTTGACCACCACGATCTGCATCTGCTCGATGGTGGTGAACCGGCGCTCACAGGCCGGGCACTGCCGCCGGCGGCGAATGCTCGCACCGTCATCGGCGGCCCGCGAATCGAGCACCCGGGAGTCGGTGTGCTTGCAGTAGGGGCAGTGCACCCGACCCACCTCCGCTCGCTCGCCGACCGGCCCCTGCTGGGGATGACCCTGTGGGTGCCGGTGTGGACATCCTGTGGAAAAGAACCACAACCTGTGGATGAACCACAAGCCTGTAACTACTAGATATGGGAATCCTACGTCGCATCCGGCAGCGGAGCAAGACGTCGCGAACCGGCGTTTCGCGGCCCTCAGATCAGGTTGCGGGCCAGCATCCAGACCAGCGCCGGCAGCAGGATCAGCAGCAGCGCCCGCAGCGGCGCCCCGCGCTCCAGCCAACGACCCAGCGAGGTCGGCAAACCGGCCGACCGACGGGTCAGCAGGCGGACACCGGACCAGGCCCAGACAGCCAGCAACAGCCCACCCAGCACCAGGACGAAGGGATTGGCCACCCAGGCCGCGGCGGGATCGCCCCGGAGCAGGGCCGCGCCCATCCGGGAGGCACCGCAGAGCGGGCACTGCCACCCGGTGGCGAGCAGCACCGGACACGGTATCCCCCGGCCGGTCAGCGCGTAGACCCCGCCGGCGAGTGCGCAGCTGGCCCCGAGCAGGGTGAGCCAGCCGAAGCGCCGCACCGCGGTGCCGCGGGCGTGCCCTGCGGTCGGTGCGACGGGATGCATGCCCCCATTGTCGCCGGTCGCGGTCCATGCCGACCTCAGCGGAGCGGGGCGCCACCGGTGGCGGCCGCGGGCGGGGCCTGGGTCAGTGCGACAGCGGCCTGCGGGGCCGGCGGCTCGGCGGTGACGCGGGCGGCGGTCACCCCGATGCACAGCATCGCGGCCAGCCCGAGCAGGGCGCCGAGGGCGAGCACCACGGCGATCCCCCGGTCGGTCAGCCGGATCTCAACACCGGCGGGGCGCACGGGACTGCGCCGGGCGGCGGGCTGGACGACCGGGCGCTGCACCCGGCATCCGGCGGACACGCCGCGGGTCTCGAAACCGCGATCGCGATCGGCACGCTGCACCCGCGGACCGCGCGCGGGGCGCTGCCCCTCGGGGCGCCGGGTGCTCGGCCGCCGGCCGCCGGGGGTGACGGAGTGGCGCGGGGCCGGGCGGGCGATCGTGCTGCTGACCTGCTGGGCCATGGTTGCCTCCTCGGGAAGTGGTCGAACAGGTGTTCGACACGGACCATTGTTACCTCGGAACCGATTCGCACACAAACCCGAATCGTGGACTCGTGTTCGAATCGTGATCTTGCAGAGATCACTCAAACAGAGGCCACTGACAGTCCGTCCGGTCCGCTTCCAGGCCGACGCGACACGCTCGAACAGTTGTTTGATTCGATGTTCGATTCGTCCTACCCTGATGCCATGGCTGACAGCAAAGACCCGAAGACCACCAAGTCCACCACCGACTCCCCCAGCGCCGCATCCGCTCCGCGCCGCCGCGGCCGGCCGCGCAATGAGGACGTCGCCGCCGAGATGGATCGCACCAGCGGCACCGTGACCCCGCTGCCGGACGGCCCGGCCGATGCGCACGGGCTGACCCCGCGGCAGCGCCGGGTGCTCGAGGTGATCAAGCACGCGGTCGACCACCGAGGCTACCCGCCCAGCATCCGCGAGGTCGGTGAGGCGGTCGGGCTGGCGAGCCCGTCCTCGGTGGCCCATCAGATGCGCACCCTGGAGGCCAAGGGCTTCCTGCGCCGGGATCCGAACCGGCCGCGTGCCCTGGAGGTGCTGCTGCCCGCCGACATGCAGCCGATGGACCCGGGTTACGACGAGACCGGGATCCGGGACAGCTACCCCGACGCCGTCCGGGTGCCGGTGGTCGGCCGGATCGCCGCCGGCGGCCCGATTCTCGCCGAGGAACGCGTCGAGGACGTCTTCCCGCTGCCCAAACAGCTCGTCGGTGAAGGCACCCTGTTCCTGCTCGAGGTGAGCGGTGACTCGATGATCGACGCCGCGATCTGCAACGGCGACTGGGTCGTGGTGCGTCAGCAGCCGACCGCGGTCAACGGGGACATCGTGGCCGCCATGCTGGACAACGAGGCCACCGTGAAGACGTTCTCCAAGACCAGGGGCAAGGTGTGGCTGCTGCCGCACAACGAGGCGTACGACCCGATCGACGGCAGCGACGCGACCATCCTCGGCAAGGTGGTGGCGGTGCTGCGCCGCGTCTGAACCACGCAGATACGCCGCAGCGGCCGGTCCGGGATGTCAGCCTCCCGGGCCGGCCGCGCTGCGTTCCCCGGCGCCCGCTCAGTCGTCCTCGGCCAACCGGCGCAGCGCCTGCACGGCCACCTCACGGTCGGTGGTCATCCACATCGGCGGCATCCCGGCGCGCAGATACGACCCGTACCGCGCGGTGACCAGGCGCGGATCGAGCACCGCGACCACCCCCCGATCGCTCTGCCGGCGGATCAACCGGCCGGCGCCCTGGGCGAGCAGCAGCGCCGCATGCCCCGCCGCCACCGTCATGAACCCATTGCCCCCGGCCTCGGCGACCGCCCGCTGCCGGGCCTGCATCAGCGGGTCGTCGGGCCGCGGGAACGGGATCTTGTCGATGATCACCAACCGGCAGGTGTCACCGGGCACGTCGATCCCCTGCCACAGCGAGACGGTGCCGAACAGGCTGGTCTCCGGTTCGTCGGCGAAACGGCGGGTCAGCTCGGAGAGCTGCGCATCCCCCTGGCACAGGATCGTGTGCTTGGGCAGCTGTTTGCGGACGTACGCCGCAGCGGCCTCGGCGGCGCGTTGGGAGGCGAACAGACCGAGCGTACGCCCACCCGCGGCCCAGACCAGTTCGGCGACCTCGGTCAGCACCTGGGGTGCGATCCCGTCCCGACCGGGTTTCGGCAGATCCTTGCCCACATGGAGAATCCCCTGCTTGGCATAGGAGAACGGGGAGCCGACGTCGATACCGCGCCAGGTCATCGGACCGGCCTTGCGCCGCCCGCCGCCGGTCTCCGATCCGTCACCGAAATCGGCGACGGTGTCGCTCTCCAGCTCCTCGGGGTCGTCGGCCTGCTCGACCGCGTCCACCTCGTCCGGCCCGGTGAGTTTCGGCGCGGCCTCCGGGCGGTCCCGGCGCTCGTCGCGCCGCAGGCCGACGCTGCCGGCGACCTGTTCGAACTCGCCACCGAGCTTGAGGGTCGCCGAGGTGAGCACCGTGGTCACCTGGCCGAGCACCCGCTCACGCATCAGCGCGGCCACGCTCAGCGGGGAGACCCGGGCCTCGCGGCCGAAGCGTTCCCGGTCGGCCACATAGACGACGTCGTGGTCGGCCAGCGCGGCCATCCGCTCGGCGACGTCGAAGACCTCCTTGACCGCCGCGGCGGCCTGCCGCTGCTCGTTGTCGGCGTCCTTGCCGGTCAACGCGCTGACCACCCGGCGGGTGACGTCGCGGACCGCTTCGAAGGCGCGCACCACCGGGGCGTCGGTGCCCGGCACCTGCTCCAGCGGCGCCGCCTCCAGCCCCTCGCGGAGCACATCGGCCGATTCCAGGAATTCCAGTCCCAGTTCGTCATCCAGCCAACCGAGGGCGCGGCGGCCGACGCGTTCGATCTGCTGCGGGCTGAGCTCGGCGGAGGCGGCACCGGTGACCCGGGAGACCAGCTCGTGGGCCTCGTCGATGATCACGTGGTCGTGCTCGGGCAGCGCCGTGCCGCCATGCATCGCGTCGATCGCCAGCAACGCATGGTTGGTCACCACCAGATCGGCCGAGCGCGCCTGCTCCCGGGACTTCTCCACGAAACATTCGGTGCCGTAGGGGCAGCGCTGCGCGCCGACGCATTCACGGACCGGTACCGACACCTGCGCCCAGGCCCTGGTCGTGTGGGTCGGTGCGTCGTCGCGGTCGGCCAGGCCACCGTCGCTGGCCTGCTGCTCGGCCCACTCGCGCAGTGCGACCACCTCGGCGCCGACCACCGAGTCGGTGCTCGGCGCGCTGGCCCGCAACGCCTCGACGACCTCGCTGGAGCCGAGCAGGGTGTCCTGGTCCTCGACGGCCTGGTCGCGGATCCGCAGCAGGCAGGCGTAATTGCTGCGTCCCTTGAGGATCGCGGCGCGGGGCCGCTTGCCGATCGCCTGCTCGCAGGCGTCCAGGGCGCGGGGGATGTCGCTGTTGGCGAGCTGGGCCTGCAGCGCCAGGGTCGCGGTCGCGATCACGATCCGCTCCCGGCCGCGGGCCAGTCGGGTCAGCGCCGGGGCGAGATAACCGAGGGATTTGCCGGTGCCGGTACCAGCCTGGACGAGCAGGTGCTGCCCGGTCTCGAAGGCCTCGGCGACCGCCTCGGCCATCTGCTGCTGACCCTCCCGCGGGCTCCCGCCGAGCGCCTCGACGGCGGCATCCAGCACCTGCTGCGGGTCCGGCCGGGAGGTTGCTGCGGGGCGAGCGGCGTGCGAGGTCACCGAAGCAATCTAGTCGCCGGAGGCCACCGATTCGAGGCGCCGGGCGGGGTTGTGCACAGGCGATTCCAGACGGTCCCGTTGATGAGGACGAGGTCGCGGCACTGATGACCCGCTTGTCATCGTGATCGCGCGGCCACACTCGATCCTGCTCGACGCCGAAGCGGTATCCGCTCTGGCCCGGAACGAACGCACCATGAAGCGTTGACCTGATCAGCGCCGGAGCTCGGCCGCGATCAGGTGGTGAAGGCCTCGACCTCGATGAGCACCGAACTGTCGGGGCGGGTGACCCGGGTGTAGGTGCGGATCGGTGGCTGCTGCGGGTCGTTCGCGCTGGCACAGCGGCGGTCGGTGCCCTCGCCGGTCAGCTCGGTGCAGTCGGTGGTACCGGCCGGTGGGTACGCCGCCAGCGACTGCTCCCATTCGGCGACCCGATCCGCCGGAACACTGAACCGTGCCCGCACGCGCCAGTCCTGGAAGGATTCGTACTGCGACTCGTGCACCGTCGTGCCGGCGGGCAGCCGCATCTGCGTCAGCCGTGCGATCACCTCCGGGTGGACGCGCTCGCACTTCATCCCGAGCGTGGTGGTGCACCGCTCGCCGTAGTCGGTGCGGTGCGGGATGAACTGCCAGCCGATCACCGCGGCCACGCCGAGCACCAGCACCAGCGCCAGGCCACCGCAGCCGGCCAGCGTCCAGCCCCACCAGGGCAGTCGTCGCTTCACCGGACAAGGATCACCCGCCGGCGGGCCACTGGCCGCGCTGCGGCGTACGACCACGGTCTGTGATCAGTCGACGAGCGCCTCGAGCAGCCAGATGATGAAGAATCCGGCGAACAGCATCGCCGACATCCAGGCCTTCTCCTCGACCTCGTGGGCCTCGACGATCAGCTCCTCGATGGCCAGGAAGAGCAACGCCGCGGCGCCGAAGGCGAGGAAGGCGACCTGCACGGTGGCCGATGCGCCACCCAGCAGCAGTACGCCGCCGAGGGCACCGACGCCGACCAGCAGGGCCAGCACCACGCCCACCCAGATCACGGTGCGGCGCCCGAAGCCCTCGCCGAGCAGCTCGAGCGCGGCCGACACCCCGAGGAAGAGCACCTCGATGGTCAGCGCGATCGTGATGATCAGGCCGGTCGCCGAGCCCAGCGTGACGCCCAGCCCGACCAGCATGCCGTCGATGACCAGGTCGATGCCGATCGCGATGAGCATGCCCATCGGCAGGCTCCGTGGCCCCTCGGCCGTGCCGGCTCCGCCGGTCGCACTGGCCGCCCGCGCCTTCTCGGCGGCCGAGCGGCGTCGTTCCCAGGCGCCCAGGACGAGCATCACCGCGACACCGAGCGCGAACCCGACCGCGGTCCAGACCAGTTTGTGGTCCTCCCGCTCCTTCAGGTCCGGGAGCACCTCACCGGCCAGTGCGGCGATCACCACCCCGGCCGCGAAATGCTGGATGGCGGCCACGGTCCGGGTGCCGGGTGGGCGCCAGACAGCGACGAGGGTGCCGACGATGGTCACCAGGACCGGGAAGATCGTCAGCCGGGCGGCCTGGACCAACAGGGTGCTCTGCACCGGGCCAATCTAAGCCCTGCCACCGCAGCCGCGGCAGGTGGTCCGCTCAGCGGGTCGCGTCGTTCTCCACGTCGGCGTACGGCTCGAACTCCGCGGCCAGTTCGGGATGCACCCGGGCCACGATCCGGGTGCCGGTGGCGGTGTGCTCGGTGGTCAGGAACTCACCGCTGCGGTGCACCTGATCCAGCAGATCCCCACGCTCGTAGGGAACCAGCGCGCGGACCTCGACCTCGGGCCGCGGCAACCGGGAGTCGATGACCTCCTTGAGCCGGTCGATGCCGGCACCGGTCCGCGCGGACACCACGATCGCGTCGGGGGCATGGGTACGCAGCAGCTGCAGATTCTCCGGTGAGGCCAGATCGGCCTTGTTGATGACCAGCTGCTCGGCCCGGTCCCCGGCACCGATGTCGTTGAGCACCGTCCGGACCGCGGCGATCTGGCCGAGCGGGTCCGGATCGGAGCCGTCGACCACATGGACCAGCAGGTCCGCGGCGACCGATTCCTCCAGCGTGGAAGCGAATGCTTCGACCAGGTCGTGCGGCAGGTGGCGGACGAAGCCGACGGTGTCGGTGAGCGTGTAGACGCGGCCGTCGGGGGTCTGGGAGCGTCGGGTGGTCGGGTCCAGGGTCGCGAAGAGCGCGTTCTCGACCAGCACCCCGGCGCCGGTGAGCCGGTTCAACAGGGAGGATTTGCCGGCGTTGGTGTAGCCGACGATCGCGATCGACGGGACCCGGTGCCGCTGCCGTTCGGCGCGCTTGGCCTCACGGGTGGAGTCCATCTCGCGGAGTTTGGTGCGCAGTTGCGAGATCCGGTGATGGATCCGGCGCCGGTCGGTCTCGAGCTTGGTCTCACCGGGGCCACGGCCACCGATACCGGCACCGGCCGCGGCGCGGCCACCGGCCTGCCGGGACAGGTTGCCGCCCCAGCCGCGGAGCCGCTGCTTCAGATAGTTGAGCTGGGCCAGTTCGACCTGCGCCTTGCCCTCCACCGATTTCGCGTGCTGGGCGAAGATGTCGAGGATCAGCGCGGTCCGGTCGACGACCTTGACCTTGACCCGGTCCTCCAGGTTGCGCAGCTGGGCGGGGGCGAGTTCGCCGTCGCAGATCACGGTGTCGGCACCGGTGGCGACGACGACCTCCCGCAGCTCGTCGACCTTGCCGGAGCCGATGTAGGTCGCCGGGTCGGGCTTGCGGCGCCGCTGCACCAGGCCTTCGAGGACCTGGGAGCCGGCGGTCTCGGCGAGCTGTTTCAGCTCGGCGAGCGAGTTGTCGGCGTCGACCTGGGAGCCGGTGGTCCAGACGCTGACCAGCACCACCCGCTCGAGCAGCAGTTTGCGGTACTCGACCTCGGTGATGTCGGACAGCTCGGTGGACATCCCGACCACGCGGCGCAACGAGTTGCGTTCGGCCAGCTCCAGCTGGTCCCCGTCGAAGTCGAGCTCCTCCTCGATCGGGTCGACGGTCTGGTCGTCGACGGCGATCGGATCCTCGGAGTCGTCGAAGTATTCCTGGCGGCGTACTGTCATCGTCCCACCAGTTTCCCACGGCCGGCCAACCGGGGCGAGTGGTTTGTTCCGGGTACGCCTCCGGCCTCGCCCGGATTCAGGCGTCGACGGTCTCGCGGTCGGGCAGCAGCACCTCACCGCGGAACACGATGACCGCCGGACCGCTCAGCCAGGCCACCTCACCGAGCTCCACCTGCACCTGGCCGCCGAGCACGTCGACCTGCCATTCGTCGCCGCCGTACCACTGGCTGGCGGCCGCCGCCGTGGCCACCGTTCCGGTGCCGCAGGAGCGGGTCTCACCGACCCCGCGCTCGTGGACCCGCATCGCCACCTCGCGGTCACCGACGCGCTGCACGAACTCGACGTTCACCCCGTCGGGGAAACGCTCCGGATCGAACTGCGGGGCGCGGGACAGGTCGAGGGAGCGTACGTCCTCGACCTCGACCACAGCATGCGGGTTGCCCACATCGGCCGGCATCGCGGTGAACTCGCGCTCCCCGAGCCGGATCGTGGTCGGCGTCTGGTCGACCGCGACGGCGCCCATGTCGACCCGCACCAGTTCGCGGTCCAGATAGGCGGTGCGCAGGCCGGCGCGGGTCCCGATCGGGATCACCGGCTCGTTGGCCAGGCCCTCCTCGTTCAGGTAGCGGGCGAACACCCGCACCCCGTTGCCGCACATCTCGGCGATCGAACCGTCGGCGTTGCGGTAGTCCATGAACCAGATGTCCGGGTCGCCGTCCCATTCGGGGATGTGCTGGGCCTTGATCGCCCGCAGCAGGCCGTCGCCGCCGATGCCGCTGCGCCGGTCGCAGAGGAAGCGGATGTCGTCATCGCTGGGATCGAGCATGCCGTGCCGGTCCACCATGATGACGAAATCGTTCTCCGTCCCGTGGCCCTTGGCGATGCTCCAGCTCCGCATGCTCACAGGCTTTCACCCCCTCCAGACGGTGTCCAATCCCGTTCCGGGACAGGCAACACCGGTGGCTCGGCGAGCATTCCGGCCAGTCGTTCGACCAGGTCCGGGGCGCCGGCGGGCAGCCAGCGGATCCGCTCGTCGCGGCGGTACCAGGAGAGCTGTTTGCGGGCGAAGCGACGGGTACCGGTGATGGTCGCCCGCCGGGCCTCGTCCTCGCTGCTCTCCCCCGCCAGGTACGCCAGCACCTGCCGGTAGCCGAGCGCGCGGGAGGCGGTCCGGCCCTGCCGCAGGCCGCGGGCCTCGAGGCGGCGTACCTCCTCGACGAAGCCGTCGGCCCACATCCGCTCGACCCGTTGCGCGATCCGCTCGTCCATGGTGGCCCGATCCAGTTCGAGCCCGACCTGCAGCACGGTCCCGGGCAGGGCGTAGCGCCAGCTCGGCAGCTGGCTGGTGAACTCGCCGGTCAGGTCGATCACCTCCAACGCGCGCACGATCCGGCGCCCGTTGCCGGGCAGGATGTCCGCGGCGGCCTGCGGCGCGCGCTCGGCGAGCAGGGCGTGCAGGGCGGGGGCGCCGAGCCGGTCGAGTTCGGCTTCCCAGTACGCCCGGCGCTGCGGATCGGTGCCGGGGAAGCTGAACTCGTCGGTGATCGCCCGGGTGTAGAGGGCCGAGCCGCCGGTGACGATGGGCAGCACGCCGCGGGCGTGGCAGTCCGCGATCGCGGCCCGGGCGAGGGTCTGGAAATCCGCGACCGAGGCGGTCTCGGTGATCTCGGCGATGTCGATCAGATGGTGGGGTACGCCGCCGCGCTCGGCCATCGTGGGTTTGGCGGTGCCGATGTCCATCCCCCGATAGACCAGCATCGAGTCGGCGTTGACGACCTCGGCCGGCCGGCCCTGCGCGGCGCTGGACAGGGCGTACGCCACCGCGAGCGCCGACTTGCCGCTGGCGGTCGCGCCGACCAGGACCAGGGTGCGCGGTGCGGGAGTGGACACGCCCTCCAGTCTGCCGCAGACCTTCGTGGTCACTCGGGTGGACCCGGCGGGGTCGGGTCGCTGGTCCAGGCATCGAGCGCGGTGCCGAACACCCCTTCGGTCGCCTCCGGGTCGATCGCGCGCTCGATGGCCAACCCGTTGGAGAGCGCGAGGATGGCGACCGCCAGCCATCGCGCCCGCTCGGCGGGGACTCCCCCCTCGACCAACAGGGCTTCGATGTCGCCCCGCAGTTCGCCCCGCATCCGCCGCAGTTCGGCATGGCGCGCGGGGTCCGGGGCGTTGGTCACCGTGGCCCAGAACTGGATCAGTGCCAGGTGCCAGGTCGGATCGTCGACGGTGAAGCGCTCCAGCAACCGGCCCACCTCGGTGCCGGAGAAGGGTGCCGAGGTGTCGCGGATCTCCCGGGCGGCCAGCAGCCGTTCCCGGGTCCGGGCCCGGAGGACCTCGAAGAACAGGTCCTCCTTGCCGCCGAAGCTGGAATAGATCGCCCCCTTCGTGAGGCCACCGGCCGCGGCGATCTGGTCCAGGGTGGCGCCGGTGAAGCCGCTGGTGGAGAAGACCTCGGCGGCGGCGGTGAGCACCTGCTCGCGGGTCTGCTCCCTGGTCGGTCTGCTGGCTGCTGGTTTGCGTCGAGCGGTCACCCGCGTACGATACCGGAAGTATTGAATACCGTCGGTATCGAGAGGAACGATGTTGATGACTGGACCACGCACCGCCTTCGTCACCGGGGCCGCCGGCTTCCTGGGCCGGCACCTGGTCACCCGTCTGCGCGACGAGGACTGGTCGGTGACCGCCTTCTGCCGGGCCAGCGATCGGGTGGACCTGCTGCCCGCCGGCGTACGCGTCACGATGGGCGACCTGCTCGATCAGGCCTCCATCGACACCGCCCTCACCGGACTCGACCGGCCGGTGATCTTCCACCTGGCCGGGAACACCACCACCTGGGCCAGACAGCGGGCGGCCCAGTGGCGCGACAATGTCGGTGGCACCGCGACGCTGCTGGAATCCGCCACCCGGGCCGGCGCGCGGCGGTTGGTCTACACCTCCTCGATCAGCAGCTACGGCTGGCAGCCGGGCGTCCGGCTCCGGGAGGACAGCGCCTCGAACGTGCAGTCGAAGGGTGACAATTACGGCCGCTCCAAACGCGCCGCCGAACACCTGGTGCATCGCGCGTCCCGGACGGGGGCACTGTCGACGATCACCCTGAACCCGGTCAACATCCTCGGCCCGGGGGACGCGTCGAACTGGGCCCGCCAACTGCTCCGGCCGATCGCCACCGACTCGCTGCGGGTGGTCCCGCCCGGGCACGCCACCTGGATCGCGGTGCAGGACGTGGTCAGTGCCCACCTGGCCGCCGTCGATGCGCCGCTGACCGGGACGAATGTCATTCTGGGTGGCCCCGAGGCGTCCTTCCTGGAGGTCGTGCAGACGATCGCCACCCTGCTCGGCGAGCCCGTCCCCGCCGCGGCCACCCCGCGCCCGCGGCTCGCGGCACTGTTCGCGGCATCGGCGGCGAAGGCCGCACTGACCCGCACCGAGCCGGAGCTGAGCCTGGCCAAGTACCGCCGGGCGACCGGCAATCTGGTCGTCGACGACGCGCTCGCGCGGCGCACGCTCGGGCTGGGGCGTACCTCGATCGAGGAGATGCTCGCCCAGACGATCGACTGGCTGCGCGAGATCGACCTGCTGCCGGCGCCGACGGCGGCCCGATGACCGGGACGGCCTGGGTGCCGGTCGCGGCGGAACCGGCCCACGGTGAGCTCTTCGCCAACCGGTGGTGCCGGGTCTATCAGGTGGATCTGACACCCGGCCAGGTGACCCTGGATCACCTGCACCACCAGGACACGGTCTATCTGATCGTGCGCGGTGGGCGGTTCCGCAGCGACAACCTGTACGCCACCTCCTCCCCCACCCGGCCCGGCGCCTCGACCGGTGCGCTGCGGACCGCCGGCTGGTTGGCGGGCCGGTTGCTGAACGGGTGGCTCCGGATGCCCGCGGGGACGGTGCTGTGGCAACCCCACCGCGAACATCCGGTGATCCATCGGGTGCGGGTCTCGGCGGCGAACCGGGAGCCGATCCGGATGCTGGGGGTCGAACTGCGCGGTACCGGGCCGGCCCCCCGGCTCCGGGACCAGCGCGGGGTACGCCTGGAGTGCGCGTCCGAGCGCTCGGTGACCTATCGGTTCGACTCTCCGGGCCGGGTACGAGTGCCGGGACACACGGTGCTGACGGCGATCCGGGGCGAGGTGTCGATGCCGGGCGCCGACCCACTGCGAGATGCCCGGACGACCTGGCTCGATGGCCAGGTGGAGTTGCGTCTGGATCCCGGCACCGTGGCGGTGGCGACCCTGCTCGAGGGTTGAACCGGCGTCGGCGCGCAAACCCACAGAACTGGGGGCGGCCTCCCCCTTTCGTGCGGCGGCTGAGCATTGGTAGAAAGGTCTCGGCGCCGTTGCGGCGGCGCCCACCAAGGGGGTTGACACCCCGATCCCAAACCCAAGGAGGATCCATGGGAATCTTCGACAAGGCCAAGGACTTCGCTTCCAACAACCCCGACAAGGCTGATTCGGCGGTCGACAAGGCCGGCGACATGCTCGATCAGAAGACCGGCGGGAAGTACTCCTCGCAGGTCGACAAGGGCCAGGATTTCGCCCGCGGCCAGTACGGCGGCGGCCAGCAGGGTGAGGCCGCTCCGGGCGCCGCCCCCGAGGACCAGGCCGGTGCGCCCGGTCAGCCCGGCCAGCCCGGTCAGCCCGGTCAGCCCGAACAGCAGCAGGGTGGCTTCGACGCTCCCGGTCAGCCCGAGCAGCAGGGCGGCTTCGATGCCCCGCAGCAGCAGGATCAGCAGCCGGGCTTCGACGCCCCGCAGCAGGACCAGGGCCCCGACGCCCCGCAGGGTGAGGGCGAGCAGCGCCAGTTCTGATCCACCCGGATCCACCGACCGGGCCACGGCACCAGCCGTGGCCCGGTCTTTTTGTGCGCAGTGCACAATCCACCAGGGTCGATCCGCATTCTTCTTCTGACAGTGAAATTACTTCTGCAAAGAGATTCTGCAGGTGCAGAAAATGGGTTTGCACGGAATCTATGTCTGCATTTGCATAATGGTGGGCAGATTTGCTTGGATCGACGGAATGCCGTAGTTTCGACACGGCAGTCCGACCGTCTACCCCCGGGGGAACAGCAACAATGTCGATCTCTGCGCGCACTCCATTGCGCGGCATCCTTTCTCTGCTGGCGGCACTCGGTGTGCTCGCCGGCGTCTTGCTGATGGCTCCACCCACCGCCAATGCGGCAGTCATCCCGAATGCGATCACCGGTGTCACCATCACCCGCTCCGATGGCGCCGACGGCCCGCTGCGGCAGTACAACCGGCTCCGCGTGGATGCCACCTGGGCGGTCCCGGACACCGCGCAACCGGGTGACACGTTCAGCCTGACCATCCCCGAGGGTGGACCCGACATCAAGGCGTACACCAGCACCTTCGACATGCGCGATCCCGACGGGAACGTCGTCGGCACCTGCACCGCGACCACGAACCAGATCGATTGCACGCTCGGTGATTACGTCGCCACGCATGACAACGTGCAGGGCACCCTGTTTTTCGAGGGGCAGGCGAACCAGGCCTATGACGGTGACAAGGTCACCTGGATTTCCGACGGAAATGAGATCGAAATCACGCTGCCCGGTGGCGGCGGTGTGATCGGCAGTGACCTTCCGCGGCCCACCGAATCCGCGAAATCGGGTTGGGAGGATCTCGAGGGCGGCAAGCTGACCTACCGGATCGTCGCCCCCTCCGACACCCTGAAGAAGGGCTCGACGATCGTCGACGACTACGACGACCGGCTCACCCTGGAGCGCCCGTTCTGGATCGGGTGGGTCCCGGATTCGGCATGGCCGGTGCGCGGTGGCAATCCGGATCTGTCGCAGGCGAAGCCGCTGGTCGAGGGAGTCGACTACACCTTCACCGACACCGGCAAGGCGTTCACCCTGACCTTCTTGAAGGATCCCGAGCCGAACTCGACCTTCGTGATGCAGTACAAGATGCTGACCCCCGAGGACACCAAGGTCGGCGACACCTTCGACAACTCCGCGGTGATCGCCGGCAAGGAGTCCAAGCAGACGGTGAAAATCGCCAGGGCCGGCGGTGACGGTGATGGGGACACCCCGAAGCCGACGCCGACCCCGACCGCGTCCCCGACCGTGAGCCCGACCCCGACGCCCACCCCGTCGCCGACGCCCACCGTGACCCCGACCCCGACGTGTACGCCGAAGCCGACCCCCACGGCTACGCCGACGCCGAGCGGTACCCCCACGCCGACCGGCACTCCGACCCCGACGGGCACTCCGACCCCGACAGGTACGCCGACACCGACAGGTACGCCGACGCCGACCGGGCCCCCGACGCCGGGCCCGACCGTGTGCCCGACCCCGACGGTGAGCCCGAGCCCCACCGTGAGCCCGATGCCCACACCGGGACCGGTCACCACGGCACCGACGACGCCCACCCCGAGTGACAACGGGAAGGAGCGCGTCGGCGGTCTGGCCAATACCGGCGCCAGGGGGTTCTGACACCCACCCCGCAGGCATGCGCCGCCACCGGTCACCGGTGGCGGCGTTGCCGTGTCCGGAACAGGGGGTGCCGAGGGATATGTTTGCCCGACTTGGTAGACATGGATATCCACGACGACGCGGACCCGCGGTCCCAGCAGGAGGTTCGAATGCGCATCCTCGACAAGATCATGCAGTTCATCCGACGCAACCCCGACAAGGTCGACCGGGTCGTCAACAAGGTCGGTGACGCCGTCGATCGCCGGACCGGCGGCAAGTACCGCAACCAGATCAACCGGGGCCGTGACATGGCCCGCAAGACCTATGGCGACCGGGGCCGTCAGGCCCCCGGCACCAACGGCACCCCTGGCGGTCAGTTCCCCGGGACCAACGGCACGGCGGGCGGTCAGTTCCCCGGCACCAACGGCACCCCGGGCCGCCAGGCCCCCGGCGGCACGAGCGGGACGCCCGGCATGGATGAGCCGCCGGCCCCGCGCCGCGAGGCTCCCCGCGACTGACCCCGGTGCGCCTCAGCGGCAGCCGGTCTGCGGCGCGGGCCGCACCGTCGGCACACCGATCCCGGGCATCCCGAGGGACACCCCGGCGGCGGTGGGCTGTGCGGTGCGCGCCTGCCAGGCGTCTCCCCCACGGGTTCGGCGCAGCCCGGTGATCCCGGAATCGCTGGTCAGGTGGTGCGGTGCGGCGTGGTCGATCACCGCGGTGGCGACATCGCCCGGCCGCGGCCGCAGCGCCGGATCCTCCGGGACCGCGACGTGCACCAGCCGGTTGTCCCGGGCGCGGCCCGACATCCGCCGGGTCCGGTCGTCCTTGCGGCCCTCGTGGTCGGCGAACATCACCTCGACCGGCTGTCCGACGAGCTTCTTGTTCTCCGCCCAGGCGATCTCATCGACCAGCGGCACCAGCCGCTGGTAGCGCTCGGTGACGACGGCCTTGTCGATCTGGTCGGGCATCGTCGCGGCCGGCGTACCGGGGCGGATCGAATACTGGAAGGTGAACGCCGCCGAGAACCGCGCCCGGCGTACCACCTCCAGCGTCTGCTCGAAATCCTCCTCGGTCTCCCCGGGGAAGCCGACGATGATGTCGGTGGTGATCGCCGCCTCCGGCATCGCCTCGCGGACCCGGTCGAGGATCCCGAGGAACCGCTCGGAACGGTAGGAGCGGCGCATCGCGCGCAGCACCCGGTCCGACCCGGACTGCAGCGGCATGTGCAGCTGCGGCATCACGTTCGGCGTCTCGGCCATCGCGGCGATCACGTCGTCGGTGAACGCGGCCGGATGCGGTGAGGTGAACCGGACCCGCTCGAGGCCGTCGATCTCGCCGCAGGCGCGGAGCAGCTTGCCGAACGCCTGCCGGTCGCCGAACTCGACGCCGTAGGAGTTCACATTCTGGCCGAGCAGGGTGATCTCCTGCACCCCGTCGGCGACCAGGGTCTCGATCTCGCGCAGGATGTCACCGGGGCGGCGGTCGGTCTCCTTGCCGCGCAGCGAGGGCACGATGCAGAAGGTGCAGGTGTTGTTGCAACCGACCGAGATCGACACCCAGGCGGCGTACGCCTGATCGCGGCGGGTCGGCAGGTTGGAGGGGAAGGTCTCCAGGGATTCCTTGATCTCGACCTGGGCGGCCTGCTCGATCCGGGCCCGCTCCAGCAGCACCGGCAGGGCGCCGACGTTGTGGGTGCCGAAGACCACGTCCACCCATGGCGCCCGTTCGACGACCGTGTCCCGGTCCTTCTGGGCCATGCAGCCACCGACCGCGATCTGCAGGTCGGGCTTGTGCCGCTTCACCTCGGCCAGATGCCCGAGGTTGCCGTAGAGCCGGTTGTCGGCGTTCTCGCGGACCGCGCAGGTGTTGAAGACGACCACATCCGCATCGCCACCCTCGGCCGCCCGGGCGTACCCGGCCTGCTCCAGCAATCCCGAGATCCGCTCGGAATCGTGCACGTTCATCTGGCAGCCGTAGGTCCGCACCTGATAGGTGCGCGTGGCTTCTGCGGTGCTCGACATGTCCTTCGATCCACTCGGTGACAGGGCGGACCAACTCTACCTCCGCGGGCCATCGGCGACGGGCCACCGGGATGGCCAGATCGCGATTCGATTACGGACATGTACCAATTCGGACAGTCGGCGTCCTCGCCCCACACGGCCCGCTTGCCGGTCGTCTACTGTTCCTGCCAAGGTGCGTCAGCACGTGATCGCGCCCGTCCGCAAGGAGGAGGACCTTTGAGCAACGTCGAGCCCGGTGAGGTCGAGCGTTCCGAACAGGCGGAGACCCCGGTTCAACCGACCGACCAGCAGCTCGCCCAGTCCCAGCTCGCTCCGACGGGCGATGCGCTGGTGCAGATGCAGGCGGTGAACAAGCATTTCGGTCCGCTGCACGTGTTGCGCGATATCAACCTGGACATCGGCCGCGGTGAGGTCGTGGTGGTGATCGGCCCGTCCGGTTCGGGCAAGTCGACGCTGTGCCGCACCATCAACCGGCTGGAGACGATCGACGACGGCACGATCATCATCGACGGTCAGACGCTGCCGACCGAGGGGCCGGGGTTGGCGAAACTGCGCGCCGAGGTCGGGATGGTGTTCCAGTCGTTCAACCTCTTCGCCCACAAGACGATCCTGCAGAACGTCACCCTCGGCCCGACCAAGGTCCGCAAGCTGTCGGCCGGCAAGGCCAAGGAGGAGGCGATGTCCCTGCTGGAGCGGGTCGGTGTCGCCAACCAGGCCGACAAATACCCGGCCCAGCTCTCCGGCGGCCAGCAGCAGCGGGTGGCCATCGCCCGCGCGCTGGCGATGAAGCCGAAGATGATCCTCTTCGACGAACCGACCTCCGCGCTCGACCCGGAGATGGTCAACGAGGTGCTCGACGTGATGGTCGACCTGGCACGCCAGGGCATGACCATGGTGGTGGTCACCCACGAGATGGGCTTCGCACGCAAGGCCGCCAACCGCGTGGTGTTCATGGCCGACGGTCAGATCGTCGAGCAGAACACCCCCGACCAGTTCTTCACCAATCCGCAGAGCGATCGCGCCAAGGACTTCCTCGGCAAGATCCTCAGCCACTGACGCCTGAACACCAGGATCCGCATCCAGAAAGGCATTCCCATGAAAATCACGACTCTCGCGGTAGCGGGCTCCGTGCTCGCCCTGGCGCTCACCGGCTGTGTCGCCGGCGAGTCCGGCACCAGCGCCCAGCCGGGCGCCCAGGGTGGAGAGGGCGGCTCGGTCAAGGTCGGCATCAAGTTCGACCAGCCGGGTCTCGGCCAGAAGGTCGGCGACACCTACAAGGGCTTCGATGTCGACGTGGCCAAGTACGTCGCCAAGGAACTGGGCTACGACCCGGCGAAGATCCAGTGGGTGGAGACCCCCTCGGCCACCCGCGAGACCGCCATCCAGGGCGGTCAGGTGGACATGATCCTGGCGACCTACTCGATCACCGACGAGCGGAAGAAGAAGGTCGACTTCGCCGGTCCCTACTACATCGCCGGCCAGGACCTGCTGGTCCGTGCCGACAACACCGACATCACCGGCCCGCAGTCGCTGAACGGCAAGAAGGTCTGTTCGGTGGCCGGCTCCACCTCGGCGAAGAAGATCAAGGACCAGTACGCCCAGGGCGCCCAGCTCCAGGACTACGACACCTACTCCAAGTGCGCCGAGGCGCTGGCCTCGGGCACCGTCGACGTGCTGACCACCGACGACACGATCCTCGCCGGCTACGCCGCCCAGGACCAGTACAAGGGCAAGTTCAAGGTCGTCGGGAATCCCTTCACCGAAGAGAAGTACGGCGTCGGTATCAAGAAGGGCGACACCGAGATGTGCACCAAGATCAACGCCGCGATCAAGAAGATGATCGATGACGGCTCCTGGCAGAAGGCCCTGGACGACAACCTGGGCCCGGCCGGTTTCAAGCCGAACGCGAAGCTGAACCCGCCGACCCCGGCCGGTAACTGCGGCGCCTGAGCCCGCACGTGGATGGCCCCGATCCTGATTGGGTCGGGGCCATCGACGGCCCGGTGGTCGATCACCGGGTCTCGCTGGTTCTGCTGTGCCTGAGGAAGCCTGAGGAAGGAAGTCCATGTCCGGTTTCGCCGAGTTGTTCTCCGAGTACAACGTCCTGGCAGCCTTCGGGATGACGCTGATTCTGACCGTCTTCTCGGCCATCGGTGCGCTGCTGATCGGCACGATCGTCGCGATCCTGCGCGTCAGCCCGGTGGCCGCGCTGCGGTTCTTCGGGACGGCGTATGTCACCCTGGTCCGCAACACCCCACTGACGCTGATCGTCGTCTTCTGCGCCTTCGGCTTCCTCAACTTCATGGGTGTCCGCCTGTTGCCCGAATCCTCCAGCCTGATGGCGCAGAACGCCGCCTGGTGTGTGGTGGCCCTGTCGATCTATCACGCCAGCTTCGTCGCCGAAGCGATCCGCTCTGGCATCAACACCGTGCCGGTCGGGCAGGCCGAGGCCGCCCGCGCGATCGGGCTCAACTTCGGCCAGACGCTCGGCCAGGTGGTACTGCCGCAGGCCTTCCGAGGCGCCATCGCCCCGCTGGGCAACACGCTGATCGCGCTGACCAAGAACACCACCGTGGTCGCCGCCGTCGGGGTCGCCGAGGCCGCGCTGATGATGAAGAACATGATCGAGTTCAACCCCGATTACATGTTCGCCATCTTCGGCATCGTCGCGCTCGGCTTCGTGATCCTGACCCTGCCGGTCGGCGTGATGTTCACCAATCTCTCCCGAAAGCTGACGGTGCAGCGATGAGCCAGACCGCGAACGTCCTCTTCGACGCGCCCGGGCCCAAGACCCGGCGCCGCAATCTGATCGTCGGCGTGATCGCCACCGCGGTGCTCGTGTTGATCGCCCTGGGCATCCTGTGGGGGTTGCGGGATCAGTACACCCCGGAGAAGCTCGCGATCTTCGCCGATCCGACGACCTGGACCTCGGCCATCCTGCCCGGCATCGTGAACACCTTGCAGGCGGCGGTGATCTCGATCGTGCTGGCAGCCCTGCTCGGCACGCTGCTGGGTCTCGGTCGGCTGTCGGAGTTCGCCCCGCTGCGCGGACTGTGCACGGTGATCGTCGAGTTCTTCCGGGCCGTGCCGGTGCTGGTGATGATGTTCTTCACCTACAGCCTGGTGATCTATGTGCTGATCCCCGCCGGCGTACCGCTGCAGGGCCCGCTGGTCTCGCTGGTCGCCGTGGTCACCGGCCTGACCCTCTACAACGCCTCGGTGATCGCCGAGTTGATCCGCTCCGGCATGCACTCCCTGCCCAGCGGACAGCGCGAGGCCGGTCTCGCTGTCGGCCTCACACCCAGCCAGACCCGAACCTCGATCCTGCTGCCGCAGGCCATCACGGCGATGCTGCCCTCGCTGGTCAGCCAGCTCGTCGTGGTGCTCAAGGACTCGGCGCTCGGTTCGATCGTGCTGTACCCGGAGCTGCTGCGCTCGCTGAACACGCTGGCCTCCAACTACGGCAACACGATCGCCTCCCTGACCGTCGCGGCGATCCTGTTCATCCTCATCAACCTCGCACTGACCACCCTGGCCTCGTTCGTGCAGCGCCGGATGGCCAAGCGCGGTGGCCGGTCGGTGCAGCAGATCACCGAGCAGGCGGGCCTGCCCACCGCCGTCTGACCGCAGTCTCGCGATCGCAACCCAGCTCGCGATCCATCGAATCCTGCGTGCACTCCCCTACCCCTCCAGGGCTCGCGGAATGCACCGAAGACTCGATGGATCGCAGTAGGTAGCGGTCAGGCCGCGCGGAACGACGTTGCGGCGCGCGCCGCGTCGTTGAAGCCACGCCGGAACTGATCGAGGTCATAATAGTCGCTGGTGATCCAACGCGTGACCCACACCCCGGTATCGCGGATCTCGGTCTCCCGACGCCGCTCCCTGCCGATCGCACCGGTCGCCGTCTCCCCCGGCTTCAGCAGCCGGCCGTACTTCGTGAGCCCGTCGAACTCGCCGACCAGCCCGAGGTCCGGCCAGCCATAGTCGGCCCATACGACACGCCCACTCCGCAGCACGATCTTGAACTGGCACACGGGTTCCGGGATGCCGGCCAGCGCCATCGTGGCCCGGCACCGGGACTCACCCGGTGACTCGGAACGGCGATTGCCGAGTTCGATCAGTGCCCGCGCTCGCAGGTTGCCCGGGTGCCGGGTGAGTCGACTGAACAATTCTTCTTTGGGTACGCCCCGGGCGAGCACCGCGTCGACGACCGCCAGACCGTCGCGGAACGACAGGGTCCGGGCAAGATCGACCGCGGTACGCGCCAGTCCGGTGGACGGCAGGCCCGCGATCGTGGTGCGGTCCCGCGCAGTGATACGGGCACGATGATGGAACGCCCTCCGGGTCCGATGCCCGGAACCGCTGCCGGGGCGCAGCAGGTGTACCAGGCCGAGCGAACCGGGTGGCAGCGGCAATCCGTGCAGAACACCGGCGCTGACCTGGCAGAACAGGGTGCCCTCGTCAATCTCACGGGCCGTGGCCACGATCTCCTTCAGGTGCTGCAGTTCCGCTTCCCCCGGTGCGTAACAGCCTGGCCCGAGCGCTTCACCTGGCAACGCGACCATGGCCTCCGGGTCGACCGGCAGGGGTGCATCCATATCGAGGGAGGGGGCGGCACGCGTCCCCTCCTCCGGTAGCGGCTCGGGCTGCCGTGCCCACCCAGGATCGCTCGCCGGGTCATCACTCGCCCGGCAGGCCGGCTCCGGAATCGGGTCCGCCGATCGGAGGACGTCGTCCGGCCCGCAGTCCGCAGGCCAGGCGTACCCTCCCCGCCGCAACCGGATCAGGCGGCCGCCGCGGACCAGGGTGCGGATCGTGTTGGCGCCGACCCCGAGCGCGGCCAACTCCGCGGTGGCGAATATGCGTGGTAGTTCCATGGATCCAGCTCCATTCGCAGGTGATGGCGCCCACCGCGCGATCCATCGAACCGTCGGTTCATCGGTGGAGTGCTCCAGCACGCGACGGATGGGCCCAGGATTCGATGGATCGCACGAGGAGCCCGAGATGTGGCTCGCTGCTTGGCCTACTGGCCCGTCTCAAGGTTCATGAATGGCCGACTGGCCCGTCTCAAGGTTCATGAATGGCCTACTGGCCCGTCTCAAGGTTCATGAATGGCCACGCTGGCCCAAACTCACGGTTCACTGATGGCCGACTGGCCCGCCTCAGGGTGCAACAGATGGCCAGACTGACCCATGCTCAGGGTTCATCGCGCCCACGTCGCGATCCATCGAACCGTGGATTCATCCGTGGAGTGCTCCAGCACGCGACGGATGCACCCAGGGTTCGATGGATCGCAAGCCGATCGCGAGCTCGCGCCACGGCCAGCGATCAGTCGAACTCGGCGGGATCGGTGTCCAACACGTCGGTGAGCACCTGGTTGGCGATGCCGGGGCCGAAGCCGCGGCGGGCCAGGGCGCCGGCGATCCGGCGGCGTTGGACCACCGGCTCGAGGTTCCGCACCGAGCGCAGCTTCTTCTCCGCCAGCGCGTGCGCTGCGGCGTACTCGTCATCGCTGCTGATCTCGGCGACGGTCTCGTTGACCAGGTCGCGGTCCAGGCCCTTGCGCTGCAGCTCCTGGCGTACCCCGGCCCGGGACAGATGCCGGCGCTGTTGCCGGGAATCCACCCAGGCCTCGGCGAACCGGGCATCGTCGACCAGTCCGACCTCGGTCATCCGGTCGAGCACGGCCGTCGCCGCCTCGCCCGGAATCCCCTTCTTGCGCAGGATCTCCGCCAATTCGTGCCGGCTGCGGGCCTGCATGGTCAGCTGCCGCAGCACGATCTGGCGGGCCACCTCCTCCGGGTCGGCGTCCGGCCCGTCATCGGGCGGGGCCTCCCCCCGCCCGCGTCGGCGGCTCAGAAGGCCACCTCACCGGTGACCGGATCGACACCGTCCGGCACCTCGTCCTTGGCGCCCAGACCCATCTTGTCCTTGATCTTCTGCTCGATGTCGCGCGCGACCTCGGGGTTGTTCTTCAGGTAGTTGCGGGCGTTCTCCTTGCCCTGACCGAGCTGGTCGGAGTCATAGGTGAACCAGGCACCCGCCTTGCGGATGATGCCCTGGTCGACACCCATGTCGATCAGGCTGCCCTCGCGGGAAATGCCCTGACCGTAGAGAATGTCGAACTCGGCCTGCTTGAACGGCGGGGCGACCTTGTTCTTCACGACCTTGACCCGGGTGCGGTTGCCGACCATGTCCTGGCCGTCCTTGAGGGTCTCGATCCGGCGCACGTCCAGGCGCACCGAGGAGTAGAACTTCAGCGCCCGACCGCCGGTGGTGGTCTCGGGCGAGCCGAACATCACGCCGATCTTCTCGCGCAGCTGGTTGATGAAGATCGCGGTGGTGCCGGCGCCGCTCAGCGCACCGGTCATCTTCCGCAGCGCCTGGCTCATCAGCCGGGCCTGCAGGCCGACGTGCGAGTCACCCATCTCGCCCTCGATCTCGGCGCGCGGGGTCAGCGCGGCCACCGAGTCGATGACGATCAGATCGAGCGCACCGGAGCGGACCAGCATGTCGGCGATCTCCAGCGCCTGCTCACCGTTGTCGGGCTGGGAGACCAGCAGCGAGTCGGTGTCGACACCGAGCTTCTTCGCGTATTCCGGGTCGAGGGCGTGCTCGGCGTCGATGAACGCGCAGATGCCACCGGCGGTCTGGGCGTTGGCGATGGCGTGCAGCGCCACCGTGGTCTTACCGCTGGACTCCGGGCCATAGATCTCGACCACTCGGCCCCGCGGGATCCCGCCGATGCCGAGCGCGATGTCCAGGGCGATCGAGCCGGTCGGGATGGCGTCGATGGGCGCGGCGGTCTGCTCGCCCAGTCGCATCACCGAGCCCTTGCCGTGCTGCTTGTCGATCTGGGCCAGTGCCGCCTGAAGCGCCTTCTCGCGATCTGCCACAGCCATGGTGTTTCCTTTCTGGGCCGGACCAGGTCCGGATCGGGTGAGTCGTCATCCACACGTTAGGGACCACCACCGACAATCGGTCGGCCGTGACCCCGGACCTGTGGACAGTGCTTCGGGTCGTTCAGCTCGGTGGATAACTTACCCGAACATCTGTTCGAACGAAGCCGACACGCCAATTACCTCGGGAATCACCGGATCACCCGGTTCAGCGGTCGACGGGCGGCAGTTCCAGGGCGGACCAGACCGCCCGCCAGATCGTCTTGCAGGGCACCCCGGCGGCCAGCGCCTCCCGCACGGTCCGCCCCCCGAGCTCGGCCAGGGTCGTCTGGTCGGCCCACACCTGGGCGTACGCCGGGCCCAGATGCTGCCCCATTCGCGCCCACAACTCGGTCTCCCGCACCCGGCAAGTGTAGGTGGCATCCCACGATTGGCGTGACTGTCGGTCCCCCTTGGCAGAATGCCCGCATGGCCGACGATCCGCTGGCCGGCTTCGGGCCGGCGACCCGGGCGTGGTTCACCGATTCGTTCGCCGCTCCGACCCCGGCCCAGGCCGAGGCGTGGCAGGCGATCACCGGCGGTGAGCACGCGCTGGTCGTCGCGCCCACCGGCTCCGGCAAGACCCTGGCCGCCTTCCTGGCCGCGCTCGACGACCTGGTCACCGATCCCCCCGAGCCGGGCGACGGCCCGCGGGTGCTCTACGTCTCCCCGCTGAAGGCGCTCGCGGTCGATGTGGAGCGCAACCTCCGTGCCCCGCTGCGCGGCATCACCCGCGCCGGTGAGCGGCTCGGCCTCGACGTTCCCGAGGTGCGGGTCGGCGTACGCTCCGGCGACACCTCGGCCACCGACCGGCGCCGGCTGCAGGCGACACCGCCGGACATCTTGATCACCACCCCCGAATCGCTGTTCCTGATGCTCACCTCCGCGGCCCGGGAGACGCTGCGCGGGGTCCGCACGGTCATCCTCGACGAGGTGCACGTGCTCGCCGGCAGCAAACGCGGTGCCCATCTGGCCCTGTCGCTGGAGCGACTGGCCCGGCTCACCGACCACCCCTTCCAGCGGATCGGGTTGTCGGCGACGGTGCGTCCGCCGGAGCGGGTCGCGGAGTTCCTGACCGCCAGCGCCCCGGTCCGGTTGGTGCTGCCAGCCAACGAGAAGCGCTGGGATCTGCAGGTCGTCGTGCCGGTCGAGGACATGGCCGATCCCGGGGCCGGCAGCGAGACCGCCGAGCGCCGCTCGATGTGGCCGCACCTGACCGACCAGATCCTCGATGAGGTGCTGGCCCACCGCTCCACGATCGTGTTCACCAACTCCCGCCGGATCGCGGAGCGGCTCACCGCCCAGCTCAACGAGGCGTACGCCGAACGCCTCGGCGCCGACGTGCCCCGTGATGTCGAATCACCGGCCGCCGTGCTCGCGCAATCCGGTGTCAGCAAGGGAATCGACGGCTCCGACGAAGACGCCCCGGTGATCGCCCGTGCCCACCACGGCTCGGTGTCGAAGGACCAGCGGGCCATCGTCGAGGACGAGCTGAAGTCAGGGCGGTTGCGTTGTGTGGTGGCGACCTCCTCGCTCGAACTGGGCATCGACATGGGCGCGGTCGACGCGGTCGTCCAGGTCGAATCCCCGCCCTCGGTGGCGAGCGGCCTGCAGCGCGTCGGCCGCGCCGGCCACCAGGTCGACGCGATCTCCCGCGGGCTCTTCCTGCCCGCCCATCGCGGCGATCTGATCGAGACCGCCTCGGTGGTGGAACGGATGCGCGCCGGGCTGATCGAGGAGGTCGCCGAGCTGCACAATCCGCTCGACGTGCTGGCCCAGCAGATCGTCGCGATCTGTGCCGGGGAAGAGATCGCGGTCGATGAGCTGTTCGATCTGGTACGCCGCAGCGCCGGCTTCACCCGGTTGCCGCGCAGCGCCTTCACCGGGGTGCTGGACATGCTCGCCGGCCGCTATCCGAGCGAGGAGTTCGCCGAGCTGCGGCCCCGGTTGACCTGGGACCGGGAGCGGGATCTGCTCACCGGCCGCCCCGGTGCGCAACGGCTCGCGGTGACCTCCGGGGGCACCATCCCCGACCGCGGCATGTTCGGCGTCTTCCTGGTCGGCGGCGACGAGCGCGGCGGCGCCGGCCGGCGGGTCGGCGAGCTCGATGAGGAGATGGTCTACGAGTCCCGGGTCGGTGACGTGTTCACCCTCGGCACCACGGCCTGGCGGATCGAGGCGATCACCCACGACCAGGTGCAGGTCTCCCCCGCCGGCGGCCAACCCGGCCGATTGCCCTTCTGGAAGGGCGATTCCCCCGGCCGGCCGTTGGAGCTGGGGCTGGCCCAGGGCGAGCTGGTCCGCGCCCTCGGCGGTGCGGACGAACCGGCCACCGAGCGGCTCAACGGCATCGGCCTGGATCGCCGCGCCCGCGACAACCTGATGGCCTATCTCGACGAGCAGCGACAGGCCACCGGGGTCCTGCCGACCGACAGCACCGTGGTGCTGGAACGATTCCGCGACGAGCTCGGGGACTGGCAGCTCTGCCTTCACGCCGGCCTCGGTACACCCGTGCTCGCGCCCTGGGCGCTGGCGATCGGCCGGCAGGCCCGGGAGCGGCTCGGTGTCGAGGTGCACGCCACCGCCACCAACGACGGCATCGTGATCCGGGTACCCGACTCCGACGGCGCCCCGCCGGGTGCCGATCTGGTCGTGGTCGACCCCGAGGACCTGGAGCAGATCGTCACCGCCGAGGTCACCGGGTCGGCGCTGTTCGCCGCCCGCTTCCGGGAGTGCGCCGCGCGGGCGCTGCTGCTGCCGCGCCGCGACCCCAGGGCCCGCACTCCCCTGTGGCAGCAGCGAATGCGGGCAGCACAGCTGCTCGAGGTGGCGGCCGGGCATCCCGATTTCCCGATCGTGCTGGAGACGGTGCGCGAATGCCTGCACGACGTCTTCGACCTGCCCGGGCTGCTCACCCTGCAACGCCAGATCGCCGCCCGGCAGCTGCGGGTGGTGGAGGTGGAGACCCCGCGTGCCTCGCCGATGGCGCGGTCGTTGCTGTTCGGCTATGTGGGCCAGTTCGTCTACGAGGGCGACAGCCCGCTGGCCGAGCGACGCGCGGCAGCGCTGTCGCTGGACAGCGGGCTGTTGGCCGAGTTGTTGGGCAACGATGCGCTGCGCCAAGTGCTCGACCCGGAGGTGATCGCCGAGGTCGCCGCCGAGCTGCAGTGGCTGGCAGCCGGCCGGCAGGCCACCGGCACCGAGTCGGTCTTCGACCTGATCCGCACCATCGGCCCACTGTCGGCCGCCGAGGTCGCCCAGCGCAGCGCCGAGGGCGTCGCCGAACCGGCGATCACCGCGCTCATCGACCAGCGGCGGGTGGTGCCGGTGCGGGTCGCCGGCGCCGAGCGGTTGGCGGTGGTCGAGGATCTCCCCCGCCTCGCCGACGCCCTCGGCGTACCAGCCCCGCCCGGATTCGGCGTCACCGTCGCCGAGGGGGACCCGCTGCGGGATCTGGTGCTGCGCTTCGCCCGCAGCCACGGTCCGTTCACCGAACGCGAGGTCGCCGACCGGCTCGGCCTGGGGGTGTCGGTGGTCGCCGCCGAACTGCGCGAGCTGACCAGCCGCGGCACCCTGGTGCAGGGCAGCTTCGACCCGAGCCCGGGTGCCGAACACCTGCGGCAGTGGTGCCATCACCGGGTGCTCGGGTTGATCCGGCGGCGCACCCTGGCGGCGCTGCGGGCCGCGGTGGAACCGGTCGACCAGGCCAGCTACGGCCGTTTCCTGCCGGCCTGGCAGGGGGTCGGCGGGGACGCCCACGGCATCGATGCGGTCGCCCAGACCCTCGACCAGCTCGCGGGTGCGGTGATCCCGGCGTCGATGCTGGAGACGATGGTGCTGCCGGCCAGAGTCCGGGACTACCAGCCGGCGATGCTCGATGAGTTGCTGGCTGCCGGGGAGTTCAGCTGGACCGGGGACGGTGCGATCGGTGGCAACGACGGCTGGGTGCGGTTCTGGCCGGCCGACCTGGCGATCGCACCGCCCATCGCACCGGGCGATGACCTCACCCCCGCCGCGGCCGGGATGCTGACCCGGCTGGAGCGCGGCGGCGGCTGGTTCTTCGACGATCTGCTCGACCCGGAGCTGTCCCGCGGTGACCAGGAGCGGGCGCTGTGGGAGCTGGTCTGGGCCGGCCGGGCCCGTGCGGACACCTTTGCCCCGGTGCGGGCACTGGCCACCGGCGGGGCGCTGAAATCGAAGCGTACGCCGCGGGTCCGGTCCCGCTCGGGGACGTTGCGCGCCGCCCGCCGGCAGCTGCGCCCGCCGACCGCGCCGACCACGGTGGGCCGCTGGGCGGCGCCCCCGCTCTCACCCGAGGCGGCCGAGCGGGCGGCGACCGAGCGGCTGGTGCTGCAGTTGGACCGCTACGGCGTGCTGACCCGCGGCAGTGTCCTCGCCGAGCAGCCCGGAGCCTCCTTCGGGCCGAGCTATCGCGCGCTGTCCCGGCTGGAGGAGACCGGCCAGTGCCTGCGCGGCTATTTCATCGATGGGTTGGGCGCGGCCCAGTTCGCCACCTCGGCGACCGTCGACCGACTCCGCGGTCAGGGTCCGGTCGGTGCGGTGGTGTTGGCCGCCAGCGACCCCGCCAATCCTTACGGTGCGGCGCTGCCCTGGCCCGAACGCGACGGGCATCGGCCCAGCCGGAAGGCCGGTGCGGTGGTGGTGCTGGTGGAGGGGCGGCTGGTGCTGCATCTGGAACGCGGGGTACGCACGGTGCTCACCTTTCCCGGCGATGATCCGGCCGCGGACCTGGGCGCCGCCGCGACGGCGTTGGCGGAGGTGATCCGGGCGCGCCGGATGCCGGGGCTCACCATCGAGAAGGCCGACGGCGGCCACATCTTCGATCATCCGCTGCGCGCCGCGTTGGAACAGGCGGGCTTCACGATGACACCGCAGGGGCTGCGGCTGCGTGGGTGAGCGGCCTCAGGCCGCGGCGCGCACCTCGGCCACCGGGCGAATCGGCCGCTCCGAGATGACCAGCTTGTCGCTCACCGTGGACAACAGCGACGACAGCGGCAGATCGAGCGAGGTGCAGATGGCTGCCAGCAGCTCGCTGGAGGCCTCCTTCTGGCCGCGCTCGACCTCGGAGAGATAACCGAGGCTGACCCGGGCCATGCCGGAGACCTCACGCAGCGTGCGTCCCTGATGGACCCGCTCCTCGCGCAGGGTCTCACCGAGCAACTCACGCAAGAGCATCGGCTTGCCTTCCTCCTCGGCCATGGATCCGACTCTACCCAATGGGGGTAGCGGTGCACAGACCCGGCACGCTGGTCCGCCCTCAGCAGAACCGTTGTGTGCGCAGGATTATTCCGAATCGAGCAGCTCGGTGAGTACGCCGAGGGCGGCGGCCGCTGCGGCGTACCTGATCTCGGCCCGATCCCCGGCCAACCGCAGCTCCCGGTGCTCGGCGCCCGCTGCGGCGTACCAGCCGCAGAACACGGTGCCGGCCGGATGCCCCTCCTGCGGGTCCGGGCCGGCGACCCCGGTCAGCGCGATCCCGATGTCGGCGCCGCAGCGTGCCGCGGCCCCGGCGGCCATCCCCCGGGCGGTCTGCGCGGAGACGGCGCCGTGACGCGCCAGCTCCTCCGCATCCACCCCGCCCAGGCTGGCCTTCAGGTCGGTGGCATAGGGGATCAGTCCGCCGCGATAGACCGCCGACGCCCCGGAGACCCCGGTCAACGCAGCCCCGAGCAGCCCACCGGTCAGCGATTCGGCGGTGGCGACGCTACGCCCGGAGCGCACCGCGGCCGCGATCACCGGCTCGGCCAGGCGTACCAACTCGGGCAGGCCCACCGGACCGGGAGCGGGCTCATTCGTCATCGCGTCGCGGACCGGTGAGCTGCTCGCGCACGTAGTCGATCCCGGTGAACACGGTGACGATCACCGCGACCGCCATCAGGATCCAGGAGACGATCTCGGGGATCACCTCGGTCGAGATCGGCTGGCCCCACTGGTACCCGGGCAGGGGCAGCAGATAGAGAACCAGCGCGATCGCCTGCACGGTGGTCTTGAACTTGCCGCCCTTGTTGGCCGCCAGCACCACTCCGCGGCGCAGCAGCACGAAGCGCATCACGGTGATGCCCCACTCGCGGACCAGCACCAGGATCGTCACCCACCAGGGCAGTTCCCCGAGGATGCTCAGCCCGATGAAGGCCATCCCGGTGAGCGCCTTGTCGGCGATCGGGTCGGCGATCTTGCCGAAGTCGGTGACCAGGTTGTAGCGGCGGGCCCACCAGCCGTCCACGAAGTCGGTCAGGATGGCGACCACGAAGACGGCGGTGGTGATCTGCCGCCAGGTCGGGTCGTGCGGATAGCTGAGCAGCAGCACCGCGAAGACCGGGACGGCCAGCAACCGGATCGCGGTCAGCACGTTGGGGCCGTTGATCTGGGACCTGGTCGCATCGGCCGGGGTCGGCTGGGCGTTCATCGGGTCACCTCCACGATCAGGTCGACTCCCTCGCTGGCCACGACGGTACCGGAGACGAAGGTTCCGACCGCCGCGCTGGAGCCGACCAGTTCGCTGCAACCGTCCACCTCGGGCCCCTGGTGCGCGGCCCGGCCGAGCAACCGGCCTTCCTCGTCGATCTCCTCGACCAGCACCCGGACCGATTCGCCGATCCGCTCCTCGGCCCGCTGGTCGACCAGCTCGGCGGCCAGGTCGGCGACGGCCGCGCGACGGGCCTCGACCTCGTCGGGGTCGACCTTGTCGCCCATCCCGGCGGCCTCGGTGCCCTCCTCATCGGAATAGCCGAAGACACCGATCGCATCGAGTCGGGCGGCGCTGAGGAAGTCGCTGAGCACCTGCACATCCTGCTCGGTCTCACCCGGGAAACCGAGGATCACGTTGGAGCGGATCCCGGCGGTCGGGGCGAGGCCGCGGACCTGGTCGATCAGCCCGAGGAAGGAGTCCGGGTCGCCGAAGCGCCGCATCCGGCGCAGCACCGGATTGCTGGCGTGCTGGAAGGAGAGGTCGAAATAGGGCACCACCTTGTCGGTGCTGCAGATCGCCTTGACCAGGTCGGGTCGGGTCTCGGCCGGTTGCAGATAGGAGACCCGGATCCAGTCCAACCCCTCGACCGCGGACAGCTCGCCGAGCAGTTTCTCCAGGCTGCGCAGATCGCCGAGATCCTTGCCGTAGGAGGAGGAGTTCTCGCTGACCAGGAACACCTCGCGGACCCCGTGGTCGACCAGCCAGCGGGCCTCGGCGACGATCTCCTCGGGCCGGCGGGAGAGGTAGGCCCCGCGGAAGGCGGGGATGGCGCAGAAGGCGCAGCGTCGGTCGCAGCCGGAGGCGAGCTTGAGCGGCGCCATCGGACCGGAACCGAGCCGGCGGCGCAGCACCCGGGCACCGGTGTTGGCGATCGAGCCGGTGACCTCCGGCGATTCCTTCGGTGGGGCGGCCTGCTGCTGGGCGGCGGCCTGCCGGTCCACCGGGCTGAGCGGCAGCAGCGTACGCCGATCGCGCGGCACGTGCGCGGCGGGACGGGCCCCGTCGAGGATGGCGCGCAGCCGCTCGTCGATGTCGGCATAGGAGTCGAAGCCGAGCACCGCGTCCGCCTCGGGCAGTTCCTCGGCGAGCTCGGTGCCGTAGCGCTCGGCCATGCAGCCGACGGCGACCACCGCCCGCGCGGAGCCCTGCTCCTTGAGATCGGCGGCCGCCATCAGCGTGTTGATCGAGTCGAGCTTGGCGGCCTCGATGAAGCCACAGGTGTTCACCAGCACCGCCTCGGCGTTCTCGGCCTCGTCGACGAGCCGGAAACCGCCGGCCTCCAGACGTGCCGCGAGCTCCTCGGAGTCGACGTCGTTGCGGGCGCAGCCGAGGCTGACCAGATGAACGGGAGTGGTCTCAGTCATGTCCCCACCAGCGTATCCGGCCAGCGCCGCCGCGCCGAACCCTGCGCAGGTCTCGATCCGGCCTCAACCGGTCAGCGGCATCGGCCGGACACGCCCGGTCCAGGCCGCCAGCCGTTCGGTCGGGCCGGCATCGGCGGCCGGGGTGACCGGGGCGGCGAACGGGATCTCCGCCCCGCCGCGCGGTTCGGCGGGCAGCGCCCGCTGCATCATCACCAGCAGCAGGGTGGCGGTCTGCGGGTCGCCCTCGCTGGGTTGGTCGGTGGCGACGGCCAGGTCCCAGCCGTGCACGACGTTCTCACTGGTCATGATCGCCAGCGCCACCCCGCCCGGTACGGTGCCGAACGGGCCGGTGACGGTCTGGGTCTGCAGGTCCGCGGCGGACCAGTCGGCCCAGGCCCGCTGCCCCTGTGCGGCGAGGTCGCGGAGCTGGTCGGCGATCGCGGCCGGGTCGGTGCTGGTCAGCGGCACGCCGGCCGGGCTGTCGCCCACCCGGCGAGTGGTGGCGTAGGAGATGATCCGCAGCTGGACGCCGAACAGGTGCTCGACCAGCCCGGTGACGGTGAACTCGCTGCACGGGGTGGGCAGGTCGAGCTGCTCCGGATCGGTCGCCGCGACCAGCTCGCAGATCCGGGTCTGGGCGGTGGTGAGCTGCGGTCGGAGATCGGGGAGGTTCATCGGGTTTCCCTTCGTCGGTGCGGTTGTCCCCCATCCTGGGGGCCGATATCAGACACCCGATGTCATGGTTTTCCGGCCATCCGACGGCTAGATTTCGGCCCATGTCGACGTTCTCCCAGTTGCTGCAGCCCCGGCTCCCCGTCGGGATGAGGATCCCCGACGAGCTCGAACGGGCCTGGCAGTGGATGGAGGGCCAGGGCTTCGGCGAGCGCACCGAACACGGCTACTTCCTCACCCCCTATCCGGGTGACCGGCAGCTGGGCATCGTGTTCAGCGACACCGAGACCCTGGAGGGTTGGTTCGAGCCCGGTACGCCGGGCCAGGACCGGCTGCTGCCGATCGCGCAGGCCGCCGGCGACGGGTCGATGGCGGCGCTCTGGCTCGATGAGTCCGACGGGTTGCGGGTGGTGGAACTCGGCTCCGACGGGGAGGCGCTGATCCTGGCCGAGTCCGCGATCGACTTCCTGCGGCTGATCGCCATCGGCTACCTGGAGCTGGTCTCCTACGAGCTCGCCGGGCCTCCCGAGGACGAGGAGTCCATCGCGGCGGTGAGTGATTTCCGTGCCTGGGTGGAGGAAACCTTCGAGGTGACCGTCCCCGACGAGTGGAACGACGTCGACGAATCCGATGCGTTCACCGCCTGGGTCGAGGCGCGCACCGCGGAGGCCACCGGTGCGCCGGGTGTGCCGGAGCCGATCGGGCCCCCGGCCACGGCAGCTGCGGCGGCCGGTCCGGTCTCCGTCGAGGGTGAGATCACCACGTTGCTGGCGGCGCTCGGCGCACCCGATGGCGACGAACGGCTGCGGCGGCTGGTCGCGCTGGTGGCCGATCCGGGTGCGGACTGGGGACCCCGGGGTGCCCATCGCAGCGCGGCGCGATTGCGGCGCTCCGGGCTGGAACTGCGATTCGGTGCGGGAGTGCTGCAGACGGTCTTCATCCGGCTGGAGGACCATCCCCGCCCGGATGCGTTGATCCACGGCCTGCGCACCGCCGCCGACCGGTCGACGGTGCAGACCCTGCTGGGTGGGCGACCCGAACGCAGTGGGCCGACCTTCCTGCGCTATCTGGTCGAGGGTCGGTATCTGCATCTGGAGTTCGATGGCAGCGACCGGCTGCGCCAGCTCACCCTGATGATCTCCGCACCGTGAGCCAGGTGCCGTCCTCATGCGCGCCGATCGTCTGCTGCAGCTGGTGGCGCTGCTGCGCCAGCACCAGCGACTGAGTGCCAGCGAGCTCGCCCGCCGGCTGGAGGTGACCCCGCGGACCGTGGTCCGCGACATCGACGCATTGTCCACCGCCGGCGTACCGGTCTATGCCGAGCGCGGCCGGCGCGGTGGCTATGCGCTGCTGCCCGGCTATCGACCGGCGGCCGAGACGCTCACCGCCGAGGAGTCCCGGGCCCTGTTCCTGGCGGTCGGCGGGCAGCTCAGCACCAGCCTCGGGGTGGACCGGGATTTCCAACGGGCGTTACGAAAGCTGTCCAGCGGGTTGCCGGAGGAGCACGTCCGCTCGGTCGGCCACACCCTCGACCGGGTGCTGTTCGACCCCGAGGGCTGGGGCCGGGTACGCCCCGGCGGCCCGGTACACCTGCCGGTCACCCTGGCCGCGGTGGAGCAGGACCGCCGACTGCGGATCGGCTACCGCTCCCGGGGTGCCCAGCAGGTCCGGACCCGGACCATCGACCCCTGGGGCCTCGTCCAGGCCGCCGGCACCTGGTATCTGATCGCCGCCCATCGCGGCTCGCCACGCACCTATCGGCTGGATCGGATCCAGCGACTCGAGGTGCTCTCGGCCCGCGCGCACCGCCCACCGGGGCTCGATCTGGCAGCGGTCTGGCAGCAGCTCCGCGCCGCCTGGCGGGAGCGGGAGGCGTACCCGATCGAACTGCGGGTGCTGCGCGGTCAGGCGGACCTGGTCATCCGCCAGCTCGGCCTGGCCCTGGCCGGCGAACCTACCCGCCGCCCGGACGGCCCCGAACACGAGCGGGTCAGCGCCGAGGTCACCTCGCTGCGCGGCGCGGTCGGCGTCCTGCTCGGCTTCGGCGACTGGCTCGAAGTCCTCGACCCACCCGAACTGCGCGCCCTGATGGTCGAGATCGCCGACCAGGCCCGCACCATCCACACCGACCCACCGCACCTCGAGTAGGCCGCCCGCGGCCGTGCCGAGAGGCGCGGGCAGACTCAGCCCGAGGCCTGCAGGTTGGTCAGCACCTCATCGAGATCGTCGGGCTTGACCAGCACCTCGCGCGGCTTGGAGCCCTCGGAGGGACCGACGATCCCGCGAGTCTCCAGGATGTCCATCAACCGGCCGGCCTTGGCGAAACCGACCCGCAGCTTGCGCTGCAGCATCGAGGTCGAGCCGAGCTGCAGGTTCACCACCAGCTGCACCGCCTCGAGCACCAGGTCCATGTCGTCGCCGATGTCCTCGGCCACCTTGGTGGAGGCGGCCGGGGCGGTGACGTCCTCGCGGTAGGTCGGCTGCAGCTGCTCGGTGACGTGCTTGACGACCTGCCGGATCTCGGCCTCGGTGACCCAGGAGCCCTGCACGCGGATGGGCTTGCCGGCACCCATCGGCAGGAACAGCCCGTCACCCTGGCCGACCAGCTTCTCCGCACCCGGCTGATCGAGGATCACCCGGGAGTCGGTCATCGAGGAGGTCGCGAACGCCAGCCGGGACGGCACATTGGCCTTGATCAGGCCGGTGACCACATCGGTGGAGGGCCGCTGGGTGGCGAGCACCAGGTGGATGCCGGCGGCGCGGGCGAGCTGGGTGATCCGCACGATCGAGTCCTCGACGTCGCGCGGGGCGACCATCATCAGGTCGGCGAGCTCGTCCACCACGACCAGCAGGTACGGGTAGGGCGAGAGCACCCGCTCCGACCCCTCCGGTGGTTGCACCTGACCCGCGCGTACCGCCTTGTTGAAGTCATCGACGTGCCGGAAACCGAAGGCCGCCAGGTCGTCGTAGCGCAGGTCCATCTCCTTCACCACCCACTGCAGCGCCTCGGCCGCCTTCTTCGGGTTGGTGATGATCGGGGTGACCAGGTGCGGGATGCCCTCGTAGGCGTTCAGCTCCACCCGCTTCGGGTCGACCAGCAGCATCCGCACCTCATCGGGCGTGGCGCGCATCATCACCGAGGTGATCAGCGAGTTGATGAACGACGACTTGCCCGAGCCGGTGGCGCCGGCGACCAGCAGGTGCGGCATCTTCGCCATGTTGGCGATCACGTAACCGCCCTCGACGTCCTTGCCCAGCCCGACGGTCATCGGGTGGTGGTCGTTGCGGGCGCGGTTGGAGCGCAGCACGTCGCCGAGGGAGACGACCTCCTTGTCGGTGTTCGGGATCTCGATGCCGATCGCGGACTTGCCGGGGATCGGCGAGAGGATCCGGACGTCCTGGGAGGCGACCGCATAGGAGATGTTCTTGCTCAGCGCGGTGACCCGTTCGACCTTCACCGCCGGGCCGAGCTCGACCTCGTAACGGGTCACGGTCGGCCCGCGGGTGTAACCGGTGACCTGGGCGTCCACGTTGAACTGCTCCAGCACCTCCGACAGCGCGCGGACCACGTTGTCGGATGCCTGGGTCCGCGACTTCGGCACCGAACCGGGCTTCAGCGACTCGGCGTCCGGCAGCACATACTGCACATCGCCGGAGAGCTGCAGCTGCTCGACCCGCTGCGGGATCGGCGAGTGGTTCGGGGCCTCCACCGAAGGCGCCTCGACCGCACCGGCCGTCTCGGGCGGCAGCCCGGCGGTGACCTTCTTGTCGCCACCCTGCTCGGCCGCCTCGGCCGACGGGTTCGGCGTACCCTTCGATTTCTTGTCCGGTACGTCGCCAGCGGTCGCGTCGTCGGCGGGGTCGAGGGCGTCCACATCGAACACCTCGTCGTCACCGGCGAGCGGCTGCTCGTCGACGAAGCTGCGCCGCTTCTTCGCGCTCTGCTTCGCGGCCGGCTTTGCCGGCGGCGCGGCGTCCGCATCCTCGTCGACCGGGTCGACGGCGGCACCCTTGCGTGGCTTGTCCTTCACCAGCGGGGTGTCGTAGGCCTCATCGACGCCGTATTCGAGGTCCTCGTCCTCATAGCGTTCGCGGCGCTGCGGGATGAGCGCGGAGGCCCGCTCGCCGAGTTCGTGCAGCGGGATGCCGATCACCACCAGGGCACCGAACAGCATCAGCAGCACCAGCAGCGGGACGGCCACATAGACGGTGAGCAGGTCGGCCAGCATGCTGGAGGAGATGAAGCCGAGCATGCCGCCGGCGGCGCGCAGCCGTTCGGGGCTCTCGGGCCGCGGCAGGCCGTTGGCGATGTTGATCAACCCGAGCAGGCCGAGGGCGAGGGCGAGCCAGCCCACCACCTGGCGGCCGGCCGGGCCGTTGCGATCCGGGTGCCGCAGGGTGCGCCAGGCCATCCAGCCGACGAGCAGCGGCGCGGCGAAGCCGAGGGTGCCGACCAGGGTGGACACCCCGGTGACGATGGCCGGGCCGACCGGCGCCGGGATGGACCACCAGAACGCGGCGGCCAGCACGATCGCGACACCGAGCAGGAACAGCCCGGCCCCGTCGCGGCGCAGTGCCGGGTCGACGTCGCGGGCACCGTTGCCGATCGAGCGGGCGGCACTGCCGGTGCCGTGCGCGAGGCCGTTCCAGGCGGCGGCCAGGCCGCGGCCGATCAGCTCCAGCAGCGACGGCCGCGGCGCGGGACCGCGCCGCTGCGGGGGACGCTTGCCGGTGGGGCGCTTCGCGGGCGCCTTCTTACGGGTAGCGGAACTGCCGCCCCGGGTCTGGGGGCGGGTGGTCTGATTCTTCTTCGTTCCGGACGAACGCGGACGGGAGCCCGACTGCGAGTTCGCAGTCGAGCTTCGGGTCCGCGCCGGGGAAGACGCGCGGCTCGCCATGTCCCACAGGTTAGCGAATCGGCTCCCGATGGGCCTCCCCCACACGCCGCCACCGGGCCCGTTACCAAGCCGAGATGCGCCCCGCGGCGCTCAGCGCCGGTAGTGATCCCAGCCGGCCTCGCCGTCCCACGGCGTACCGTCGACGAGCACGCCGGGCTCGTCGCCGTCGGCAACCGCCTCGACCCGGCCGATCACCCGCCAGCCCTCGGGGACGGCGCCCTCGTCGAAGGCGGCGGCCAGTGCATGGTCCTCTCCCCCGGTGAGCAGGAAGGTCCACGGATCGGCGCCGGTGGCGGCCGCGACGGCCTGGATGGCCTCGGGCACCTCGAGATCGGCACGGTCCACGGTCAGCCGTACGCCGGAGGCGCGGGCGATGTGCCCCAGGTCGGCCAGCAGCCCGTCGGAGACGTCGATCATCGCGCTGGCACCCGCGTCGGCGGCGACGACGCCCTGGCCGTAGGGCACCTCGGGCACCTTGTAGGCATCCACCACCGCCCGGGGTGAGCGGAATCCGCGGCGCAGCACCGCCAGCCCGGCGGCGGACCAGCCGACCCGGCCCCGCAGCGCCAGCAGCTGCCCGGGCCGGGCGCCGGCGCGGGTCACCGGCGGGCGGCCCTGCAGGTCGCCGAGCACGGTGACGGTGATGGTGACGTCGCGCCCGGAGGTGACATCGCCGCCGACCAGCACGCACCGGCCGCGGGCCGCCTCCAGCCGCATCCCCTGGACGCACTGTTTGGCCCAGTTGGCGGCCAGGTCCCCGGGAGCGGTGAAGGCGACCACCAGCGCGACCGGGCGGGCACCCATCGCCTCCAGGTCGGCGAGGGCGCCGGCCACCGCACGCTGGCCGACCTCGTGCGGCAGGGACCAGTCGGTCTTGAAGTGCACCCCGGCGACCATGGTGTCGGTGGAGACGGCCAGATCACCGTCGGGGGTGATCACCGCGGCATCGTCACCGGGTCCGAGGCGGACCGCGTCGGAGGTCTCCAGGTCGGCGGTGAGCTGGTCGATCAGCGCGAATTCTCCAACCTCGGAAAGGGTTCCGGCGGGCTGCTCGGGTGCGGTCATCGGGCCTCCAGCGGCGGTCGGGTGGGCGATGGGTCCGCCGCCGACGGCAGTGGTGCGGACCTTGCGCGACACGGTACCGTGAGCAGCGGCGTACCCGGCACCACCCGGACCGGGTCCCCGAGGACGGCTAGGAGCAGGAGATGACAGTCCAGGCGTACATCCTGGTGCAGACCAATGTCGGCAAGGCCGCGGAAGTGGCCGCGGAGATCCGGACCATTCCCGGGGTCACGCTCGCCGAGGATGTCACCGGCCCCTACGACGTGATCGTGCGCGCCGAGGCGCCGAATGTCGACGAGCTCGGGAACCTGGTGGTCGCCAAGGTCCAGGTCGTCGCCGGGATCACCCGCACCGTGACCTGCCCGGTCGTCAACATCTGAGGTGCGCCCCCGCCGCACTCCCCCACTCCCGCTCGCGCTCACCACACTGGTCGCGGTCGGCGCACTCGCCGGCTGCGGCAGCACCGTCCAGGTCACCGATCCACCCGTCGCGGCCGACGTGCGGACCGCCTGCGACCAGGTCATCACCGCGCTCCCGGACAAGGTGCTCGGCAAACAGCGGCGGGGTACCAGCGGTTCGTTGAGCGGTGCCTGGGGTGAACCGCCGATCACCGTGGTCTGCGGGATCGCCGAGCCCGAGGCGATGCAGCGCGACACCCGCTGCTTCGAGGTGAACGGCGTCGGCTGGTACGCCGAACAGGGCCAGGGCGGTTGGCTGTTCACCACCATCGGCCGGACCGCGACCATCCAGGTCGGCGTCCCGAACAAGTACGCCCCCGAGGCCGACGCCCTGGTCGACCTGGCCGCCGCCGTCGCCACCGGCAACCCCTCCCAGAAACCCTGTCTCTAGCCTTCGTACGCTCATCGAGTAGCGAGATGAGCCGGCCCCTGCCCACGCTCATCGAGTAGCGAGCATGCGCAGCGAAGCGGAGCAATGGATCGCGTGTCGAGATGAGCTGAGCTGCACCGGGGGTTCATCTCGACACGGTCGCTGCGCGACCTTTTCGATGAACGGGGGGCTCAGCGCAGCCCGAGCGGGCGGTTCAGCGCGAGCTGCAGCAGCTCATCGATCAGCTGCGGGTACTCCAGACCGGCGTGCTGCCAGACCAGCGGAAACATCGAGGTGGCGGTGAATCCGGGCATCGTGTTGATCTCGTTGACATAGATCCGGCCCATCCGGGCGACGAAGAAGTCGACCCGCGCCAGTCCCTCGCAGCCGAGGGTGTCGAAGGTCCGCACGGCGAGCGCGCGGAGCGCCTCGGTGGTCTCCGGATCGATCCTCGCCGGCACATCGAGACTGACCTGGTCCTCGGGCAGATACTTCGCCTCGAAGTCGTAGAAGCCGCTCTCGTTGTGCATCCGGATCTCGGCCACCGAGCTGGCCCGCCCGGGATCACCCGTGCGCCCGCCGAGCACCCCGCACTCGACCTCGCGGCAGTCCACGAATCCCTGCTCCACCAGGACCTTCGGGTCCCAGCGCCGGGCCTCCTCGATCGCCGCGGCGACCGCCTCCTTGTCGTCCACCTTGGTGATCCCGACCGAGGAGCCACCGCGGGCGGGTTTGACGAAGACCGGGAAATCCAACGCTGCCACGGCATCCAGGCTGGCGGCCGGGTCCTTCTCCCACTCGTGCGGCTGGATCACCACGAACGGCCCGATCGGGATGCCGCTGGCCGCGAACGCCAGCTTCATCAGATGCTTGTCCATGCCGATCGCCGACGCGGCGACCCCGGAGCCGACATACCGCAACCCCAGCAGCTCGAACAATCCCTGGATCGTGCCGTCCTCACCGTGGGGTCCGTGCAGCAGGGCGAAGGCGACATCGACCCGTTCGGGGTCGGTCAGCGTTCCCCCGTCGCGGGTCAGCAGCTGGACGCCCTCGGGGGTGCGTACCAGTTCGGCGTCCGGGTGATCCTCGGTCAGGCTGGGCATCTGGCGGTCGACGATCTGCAACTGCTGGATCTGCTCCAGCGGCACCCGGACCCAGCGACCGGACCGGGTGATGCCGATGCCGACGACCCGGTACCGCTGGGGGTCGATGGCGCGCGCAACGCTGCCCGCGGTGAGACAGGAAACCTGATGCTCACTGGAATCACCGCCGAAGACGAGGGCGACGGTGGGCCGCTGGTCGGGCTCGGTGCTCTGGATCGGCTCACTCACGTGGGCGACCCTACCGTTCGGGTCGGGTCTGTCGCGCCATCATGGTGCCGATCGCGTCGCGTGGCGTCTGCCGGCCCGCCAGCACGTCGACGACGTGGCCGACGATGGGCATGTCGACGTCGTGCCGTTCGGCCAGCGCCTGGATCGAGGCGGCCGAACGGACGCCCTCGGTGACCCCTCGGGACAGTGCCCTGGCCTGCGCCACGTCATGGCCGCGGCCCAGCAGTTCACCGAAGGTGCGGTTCCGCGACAGGGGGGACATGCAGGTGGCGACCAGGTCGCCCATCCCGGCCAGGCCGGCGAAGGTGTGCGGGTCGGCACCGAGTGCCTCGCCGAGGCGGCTGGTCTCGGCGAGCCCGCGGGTGATCAACGAGGCCAGCGAATTCGCCCCCATGCCGAGCCCCTGCCCCATGCCGACGGCGAGCGCGATCGCGTTCTTGGTCGCTCCGCCGATCTCACACCCGACCACGTCGACGCTGGTGTAGGGCCGGAAGTAGCCGGTCCGGCAGGCGGCGGCGACGCGGTCCGCGGTCCCGGTGCTGCGTGCCGCGACGACGGCGGCCGCGGGCTGTCGCTGCCCGATCTCCCCGGCCAGGTTGGGACCGCTGACCGCCAGCACCCGTTCGGCGTCGACACCGATGTCGGTGACCACCTGGCTCATCGTCAGCAGGGTCTCGTTCTCCACTCCCTTGGCCAGGCTGATCAGCAACGAGTCGTTCGGCAGTCGCCAATCCAGCAGGTTGGCACGCAGCTGCTGGGCCGGGATCGCCAGGACCACCAGCTCGGCATCGGTGAGTGCCTGCTGCGGGTCGGTGACCGCGGTCAGCCCGGCCGGCAGCGGCACATCGCTGAGATAGTCGGGATTGCGCCGCACGCTGTTGATCCCCTCGGCGACCGCCGCCCGGCGCGCCCAGAGCGTGACCGGATTGCCGGCATCGGCCATGATCATGGCGAAGGCGGTCCCCCAGGCACCGGCTCCCATCACCGCGACCCGGCTCATCGGTTCCACTCCTTGATCGGCACCCGGCGACCCAGTTTCAGATCCCACCGGCCCGGCGGTGGCGTCTCCTCGCGCAGCTCGGCGAGCAGTGCGGTGAGCGCATCGAGGATCCGGTCGGTGGCCTCCTCGAGCACCGGTGCCCGCAATGGCAGGCCACGCAGGTCATCCAGCGGGACCGGATCACCGGCGATCACCCGCATCGTCTTGCGCGGCAGGATTCTCGGCCAGGTCAGCTTCTTGCCCGGCAGCACCTCCTGGGCCCCCCACTGGGCGATCGGGATGACCGGGCAGCCGGTGGCGAGGGCGATCCGTGCGGCCCCGGTACGCCCGGTCATCGGCCAGGTGTCGGGGTCGGCGGTGATGGTGCCCTCGGGATAGACGCTGACGGCCTTGCCGTCGTTGATGGCCTGCACCGCGGCGGCGACGGCCTCGTTGGCCCGCGGCCCGTGCCGGCGTACCCGGATCTGGTCGGCATGCGAGGCGACCCAACCGAGCAACGGAACGCGGAAGATCGCATCCTTGGCGAGGAACCGGGGCCAACGCCCGGCCCAGGTCAGGTAGTGGCCGTAGGCCACCGGGTCGAAGTTGGAGATGTGGTTGATCACGATCACCAACCCACCGGTCCGCGGGACCTTCTCCATGTTCCGCCAGTCCTGATGGGTGATCCGGCGCAGGATCCCGGCGACCGCCCAGACGGTACGCCGCAGCACGGGCTCGGCGGGTTCGTCGATCACTGCACGCAGCGGGCGAGCGGCGATGCCGCGGGACGGGCTGACGTCGGCCATGGATGGATCCTCCGCTGGTCGGGGGTGCCGGCCACCGGACCGACGCAGCCACTGTAGCGAGGTGACCACACCCGCGGCAGGGATTCCTCGCGGTATGGCAGCATCGCCCCCATGGCTGGTGATTCGACCGCTGCCCCGCGGGTGGTGCTGCCGTTCAAGGATCTGGCGTCCGCCAAGTCACGGCTGGTCGAGGTGCCGCCGGCGCTGCGCGCGCGGATCGCCCAGCAGATGCTGCTGCACACCGTCCGCACCTGGTCGGCGACCGGCGCGGAGGTCGTGGTGGTCTCCGCATCCCCCGGGTCGGCGCGTTTTCTGGCCAGCAACGGATTGCATCCGCTGGTGCTCCCCGACCCCGGTGAGGGGTTGAACGCGGCTTTCCGAGCGGGCGCGGTGAATGCGCCGACCGGGCAGTTGGTGGTGGCGTCGATGGCCGACCTGCCGGCGATCACCGACACCGAGCTGCGGACCGTCCTGGCGGAATGCGCCGCACCGGTGGGACGCTGGTTCGTCCCCGATGCCGAGGGCACCGGGACGACCCTGTTGGCCGCCCGCGGGATGGCCCTGGATCCGTTGTTCGGCAAGGATTCGGCGGCCCGCCACCGGGAGTCCGGTGCAACCGAGCTGGCCGCGCCGGCCGGTCTGCGCCGCGACGTGGACACCGTCGGGGAGCTGGCGGAGGCCGCCGCCGGGGTGGGCCTGGCGCCGGAACTGGCGGCCCTGCTCGAGGATGGTCGCCCGGTGCGGCAGCAGACCGGTGTGGTCGCCCAGGTGACCGGTGACGGGGTGCGGTTGCTGCTCGACGACGGCACCGCGGTCACCGCCGGCGCCGCCGCGGTGCCCCCCGATTTCCCCCGGCCGCATCCCGGGCAGCGGGTCCAGCTGGCCCGTGCCGGCGACGGCACGATCCGCCAGCTCTGGCCCTGAGCACGGCCTCTTCCGGCTTTCCCCGAGACACCGATGGGGCCCGGAGCGAGTGCTCCGGGCCCCATCGAGTGAGGTGCTGCGGTCAGGCCTTCTTGGCGGTACGCCGGGTGCTGGCCTTCTTGGCGGTGCTCTTCTTCGCGGGCGCCTTCTTTGCCGGGGTGGCCTTCTTGGCGGTGCTCTTCTTCGCGGTCGCCTTGCTGGCCGGCGCCTTCTTGGCGGTGCTCTTCTTGGCCGCCGGGGTCGCGCGGGTGGTCGACTTCTTGGCGGTGCTCTTGGCCGCCGGACGCGCGGTCGACTTCTTCGCGGTGCTCTTCTTCGCGGGAGTGGCCCTGGTGGTGGCGGCCTTGGTGGCCGTCTTCTTGGCGGTGCTCTTCTTGGCCGCCGGGGTCGCGCGGGTGGTCGCCTTCTTCGCCGGAGTCGCCTTGGTGGTGGACTTCTTGGCGGTGCTCTTCTTGGCGGCCGGTGCGGCCTTGGTGGTGCTGGCCTTCTTGGCGGTGCTCTTGGCGGCGGACTTGGTCGCGGTCGCCTTCTTCGCAGCGCTCTTGGTCGCGGTGCTGGTGGCGGCGGCCGCGGACTTCTTGGCGGCGGTCGCCTTGGTGGCCCGCGGCAGCTTCTCCTTGCCGGACATGTAGTCCTTGAGCTTGGTGCCGGCGCGGAACGCCGGGACGTTGGTCGCCTTGGCCCGCTTGCGCTCACCGGTGCGGGGGTTGCGAACCATCCGGGCAGCCTTGTGCCGCTTCTCGAAGACGCCGAATCCGGTGATCGACACCTTCCCGTTGCGGGCGGTCTCGACCATGATCGTGTCGACGACCAGGTTCAGGACTCGGCCTGCCTCTGCCTTGTTGCCATCGAAATTCACCGACAGCGCTTCGATCAACTCAGCCTTGTTCACAGTCACTCTCTCCGAACTGTCCCGATCGTTCGGGACGCCTGTGTGCCCAAGCCCTGTCGAGGTCTTGGCCGCAGCCAACCGGTGGCTGCAGGCACCACGCTAGGGAAAGATGAGAGCAATCACAAACATGTCAAGTACTCGGATCTGCCGTGTCGCAACGATTTCCGGGTACGCCGACGGCCCGTGACCCGGTGCCCCGGGGTCCGGGCCACCCCATGAAAAAGCGCCCCGGATGCTCGGCGAGGAGCATCCGGGGCGACAGGTGGAATCAGCTGGAAACCCTTGCAGGGATGGTTTTCGGCTTGAACGGGAGCCGCCGGGACTCGTAGTCGTCGATGGCGTCGGCCTGCCGCAGGGTGAGGCCGATGTCGTCGAGACCCTCCATCAGTCGCCACCGGGTGTAGTCATCGATCTCGAATTCCCAGACTTTCTGTCCCGCGGTGATGCTGCGGGCCTCGAGGTCGACGGTGACGGCCAGGCTGGGATCGAGCTCGATCGCCTCCCAGAGCTCCTCGACGGTGGACTGTTTGACCAGCGCGATCAGCAACCCGGCCTTCCCGGCGTTGTTCCGGAAGATGTCACCGAAGCGGGAACCGATGACCACCCGGAATCCGTAGTCCTGCAAGGCCCAGACGGCATGCTCCCGCGACGAGCCGGTGCCGAAATCGGGGCCGGCCACCAGGATGCTCACCTCGGCATGCTCGGGCCTGTTCAGGACGAACTCCGGATCGGTGCGCCAGGCGGCGAACAGCCCGTCCTCGAAGCCGGACTTGGTCACCCGCTTCAGATAGACCGCCGGGATGATCTGGTCGGTGTCCACGTTGCTGCGCCGCAGCGGCAGCGCGGTCCCGGTGTGGGTGGTGAACTTCTCCATCACTTGGCTCCTTCGAGATCGCTGGGGGCGGAGAGGGTGCCGCGGACCGCGGTGGCGGCGGCGACGGCCGGTGAGACCAGGTGGGTCCGTCCGCCCTTCCCCTGCCGTCCTTCGAAATTGCGGTTCGAGGTGGAGGCGCTGCGCTCCCCCGGGCTGAGCTGGTCCGGGTTCATGCCCAGGCACATCGAGCACCCGGCCGCCCGCCACTCCGCACCGGCGGCCAGGAAGACCTGGTCCAGCCCCTCCTGCTCGGCCTGCAGGCGGACCCGGGCCGAGCCGGGCACCACCAGCATCCGCACCCCGTCGGCCACCTGATGGTCCTTGATCACCTGGGCGGCGAGCCGCAGATCCTCGATCCGGCCGTTGGTGCAGGAACCCAGGAACACCGTGTCCACGGCGATCTCGCGCATCGGCGTACCGCCGACCAGACCCATGTATTCCAGCGCCCGACCGACGGCCTGCTGGTCCGCCGGGTCGTCGTAGTCCTCCGGTGAGGGCACCGAACCGCCCAGCTCGATGCCCTGCCCCGGGTTGGTCCCCCAGGTGACGAAGGGGGTCAGCGCGCTGGCGTCGATGTCCACCTGCTCGTCGAAGGTGGCCCCCTCATCGGTCCGCAATGTCTTCCAATATTCGACCGCGGCATCCCAGTCGGCACCCTCGGGGGCGTACGGACGCCCCTTCAGGTATTCGAAGGTCTTCTCGTCGGGGGCGACCATGCCGGCCTTCGCTCCCCACTCGATGCTCATGTTGCACAGCGTCATCCGGCCCTCCATCGACATGTCCTCGATGGCCTTGCCGCGGTATTCGACGATGTGGCCCTGACCACCACCGGTACCGACCTGGGCGATCAGCGCCAGGACCAGATCCTTGGGGGTGACCCCCTCGGGCAGGTCGCCGTCCACATTGACCGCCATCGTCCGCGGCCGTGCCTGCGGGAGCGTCTGGGTGGCCAGCACGTGCTCGACCTCGGAGGTGCCGATGCCGAAGGCGATCGAACCGAACGCGCCGTGGGTGGCGGTGTGCGAGTCCCCGCAGACCACCGTCATCCCGGGCTGGGTGAGACCGAGCTGCGGGCCGATGATGTGCACGATGCCCTGATCGGGATCGCCGAGGCTGTGCAGCAGCAGGCCGAACTCCTCGGCGTTCTTGCGCAGCGTGTCGACCTGCAGCCGGGAGACCGGGTCGGCGATCGGCTTGTCGATGTCCAGGGTCGGGGTGTTGTGATCCTCGGTGGCGATGGTGAGATCGGGGCGGCGCACCGACCGCCCCGCCAACCGGAGCCCGTCGAAGGCCTGCGCACTGGTCACCTCGTGCACCAGATGCAGATCGATGTAGAGCAGGTCCGGTTCACCCGGTGCGCTGTGCACGAGATGGTCGCGCCACAGCTTCTCGCTGAGTGTCAGCGGCCCGTCGGCACGCTCGTTCGTGGTCGAGGGGATCTCTTCGTTATCAGCCATGACTCCATCCAGGTCCGAGTCGATATCGCCGCACCTCGGTGCGTCTCCGCCATCGTTGCCAGCAGCCCCGGCCACAGACTTGCGTTCCAGGATTCGAGACGGCAATATCAAGTTATGGACAACTCTAGCGGAGTCGGCGTTCTTGACAAGGCAGCCCTGGTGCTCAGCGCCCTGGAAACCGGACCGACCACCCTGGCCGGTCTGGTGAGCGCCACCGGGCTGGCCCGCCCGACCGCACACCGACTCGCGTTGGCGCTGGAACACCACCGCCTGGTCGGTCGTGACCTGCAGGGCCGCTTCGTCCTCGGCCCGCGGCTCGCGGAGCTGGCGATGGCCGCCGGTGAGGACCGCCTGTTGGCGACCGCCGGACCGGTGCTGGCCCGGCTGCGCGACATCACCGGGGAATCCGCGCAGCTGTTCCGCCGCCAGGGTGATGTCCGGATCTGCGTCGCCGCCGCCGAACGGATGTCGGGTCTGCGCGACACCGTGCCGGTCGGGTCGCAGCTGACGATGTCGGCCGGTTCGGCCGCCCAGGTGCTGCTCGCCTGGGAGGAACCGGAACGGATGCAGCGCGGCCTGCGCGGTTCGCGCTATTCGGCGGTCGCCCTGGCAGCGGTACGCCGCCGCGGCTGGGCCCAGTCGGTCGGCGAGCGGGAGGCCGGGGTGGCCTCGGTGTCGGCGCCGGTGCGTTCCCCCTCCGGCAAGGTGATCGCCGCGCTCAGCGTCTCCGGGCCGATCGAGCGACTCTCGCGCCAGCCCGGCCGGTTGCACGCCCGGGCCGTGATCGCGGCGGCCGATCGGCTGACCGAGGTGCTGCGCGACTCCGGCCAGGAAGGTTGACCCGACCCGGCCGGCTTCGGCGTACGCGCCGAACGCGCCGATCCCCCTAGGATTGCGGCATGCCGAGCCGCCGCCTGCCCACCCCTGTCTGGGTGGCGGTGGGGATGCTCGGGTCGGCCCTGGTGGCCGTCCTCCCCTTCGCGGTCGGTTATCTGCCCGAGGGCGCCGAGGGGCTCGTCGAGCGGAACCTGCCCTGGCTGCGGCACGCCTTCGGGCGCTACCTCAGCCGGGTGCTGGCGGTGCTCGGATCGGTACTGCTCTTCGCTTCCTGGCTGGCGCTGCGCCCGAGGCACGGCGAGGAGGCCAGCCATCGGCGGCCCTGGCGGTTGATCGCCCTGCTCTGGAGCCTGCCGTTCTGGCCGGTACCGCCGGTGATGACCGCGGACCCCTACGCGTACGCCGCTCAGGGCTGGTTGCTCAACCAGGGAAGAAATCCCTACCAGGTGGCGATGGGCTTCCCGAGCCCGTTCACCGAAGGGGTCTACCCCGCCTGGCTGGAGACCACTGCGGTCTATCCCCCGCTGTCGCTGCAGCTGCAGGGTTTCCTGGTCTGGATCACCGGTGACGACCCCTACTGGTCGGTCGTCGCGATGCGGCTGATCGCGCTGGCCGGGGTCGCGCTGATGCTGATCGCCGCCGTCCCGCTGGCCCGGTTGGTCGGGGTCAGCGGCACCGGCGCCCTCTGGGCGATCGGGCTGAATCCCTTGCTGCAGGTGCAACTGATCGGCGGCATGCACAACGATGCGCTGATGCTTGGGTTCATCCTGATCGCGCTATGGGTGGCCCGGCTGCGCGGCGGCCTGTTCTGGGGGGCCGCGATGATCGGGGTCGCCGCCGCGGTGAAGCAACCCGCGATCCTGGCCGGCCCCGGGGTGGTCTGGTTCGCCCTGTTCGGCGACCATTCCGCCCGCACCCCCGCCCTGCCGGTGCGTTGGGGACGGGCCATCGGGGGGTTGCTGGTCGGCGGCGCCGTCGGCGGTGCGGTGCTGGTCCTGCTCTCCCTGCCCGACCGGTTGATGTTCGGCTGGCTGGGTCGGTACGCGGGTTCGCCCAGCCTGGTGATCAACCACTCGCCGTTGAGCTGGTTCGCCCAGCTGGCGCTGCGCTGGGGGGTCCGCTTCGGGATCGTCGACCGCACCCTGACCGTGGTCAGCGCGCTGCTGATGCTCGCCGCGTTCATCTGGGTGCTGCGCCGTTTCGGCCCCCACCGCCCGATCGCCTTCACTGCCGGATCCCTGCTGGTGTTCGGATTGCTGGGGCCGGCGGTGCAACCCTGGTACGTGCTGTGGGGCGGACCGGTGATCCCCTTCGCCCGACCCTCGGCACGGGTGGTCCGGGTCTGTCTGGCCGTGGTGCTGCTGCTCCTGCTGTCCGGCATCCTGCAGGAGTATCTGTCGCCGCCGATCTCGGTCCCGCTGGCCGCGATCCCGGCCCTCGCCTGGGCGTACTGGGACCGCAGGACCCGCACGGCAGGTCTGGACAGGGTCGAACAACCGCAGCAGGCTTGATGCCATGCGCGTGCACTCGATCATCGCCGATCTGCCCGTGGCCGACCTGGCAGCAGCCCGACGTTTCTATGCCGACTACCTCGGCCTGACCGTCGAGGAATTCAATCTCGGCTGGGTCACCCGGTTGACCTCCCCCGAGACCGGCGCCCATCTGCAGGTGGTGACCCGTGATGCGACGGCCACCGAGGACGCGGTGATCTCGGTCAAGGTCGACGACGTCGACGAGGCCTACGCCGAGGCCCGCCGCCGGGGTTTCGAGATCGTGCATCCGCTCACCGAGGAGGAGTGGGGCGTCCGCCGATTCTTCGTCCGCGACCCCGACGGCAACGTGCTCAACATCGTCGCCCACAAGGACTGACCCCGCCGCCCGCTGACGGCCGTCCGGCGGGGCTCGGCACCATGGATTGCGTGCTACGTTGACGCCCATGACGCAGCCCGGGCCGACCGACGACTTCATCCACGGACTCGTTCGCTCCGACAACGAGCAGGGCACCTATTCCGGGCGCGTGCAGACCCGGTTCCCGCCCGAGCCGAACGGGTTCCTGCACATCGGCCACGCCAAGGCGATCTCGGTGGACTTCGGTGTCGCCCAGGACTTCGGCGGGATCTGCAACCTCCGCCTCGACGACACCAACCCCGACACCGAGGAAGCGGCATACGGCGAGGCGATCCTGGAAGACCTCGCCTGGCTCGGTTTCACCCCGGCCTCGGTCCGGCATGCCTCGGACTACTTCGAGCAGATCTACCAGTGGGCGGAGGAACTGGTACGCCAGGGCAAGGCGTACGTCGACGACCAGGACACCGACACCATCTCCGAGCAGCGCGGCGGCTACGGGAAACCGGGCATCGCCAGCCCGTATCGGGATCGCCCGGTCGAGGAGAACCTCGACCTGCTGCGCCGGATGCGCGCCGGCGAGTTCGACGACGGCTCCCGGGTGCTGCGCGCGAAGATCGACATGGACGCGGAGAACATGCAGCTCCGCGATCCGGTGATGTATCGGATCCGGCGCCGGCACCATCACCGCACCGGTGACGACTGGTGCATCTACCCGACCTACGACTGGGCACACGGCCAGAGCGATGCGCTGGAGGGGGTGACGCATTCGGTGTGCACCTTGGAGTTCCAGGACAATCGGCCGCTCTATGACTGGTACCTCGATCAGCTCCCGCTGCCCGGTGACCAGCCCCGGCAGATCGAGTTCGCCCGCCTGGAGCTCACCCACACCATCACCTCCAAGCGCCGGCTGCGCCAACTCATCGAAGACGGTGTGGTCGACGGCTGGGACGATCCGCGGATGCCGACCCTGCGCGGGCTGCGCCGGCGCGGCTATCCCGCCTCGGCGATCGTCGAGTTCTGCAACTACATCGGGGTCACCAAGACCAATGCCCGGCAGAGCATCGAACTGTTGGAGTCCTTCGTCCGCCGCCAGCTGAACGCCACCGCGCAGCGCCGGATGGCGGTGACCCGGCCGATCAAGCTGATCCTCGACGACTGGCCGGTCGATGAGGCCGGAAACCCTGTCGTGGAATGGTTCGAGCTCACCAACAATCCGGAGAACCCCGCCGACGGCACCCGCCAGGTCCCGTTCACCGGCGAGCTGTGGATCGAGCGCGACGACTTCGCCGAGGTGCCGCCGCCGAAGTTCTTCCGACTCTCCCCCGGCCGGGAGGTACGCCTCCGCGGCGCCTTCCTGGTCACCGCCACCTCGGTGGAGAAGGACGCCGACGGTGCGGTGGTCGCGGTGCACGCCACCCACGATCCCGAGTCCCGCGGCGGGAACGCTCCCGACGGGCGCAAGGTGAAGTCGACGATGCACTGGGTCTCCGCCGCGCATGCGGTGCCGGCGACGGTCGCGCTCTATGACCGGTTGTTCACCGCCGAGGCACCGGGCGAGGAGACCGGTGACCCGATGGACGACCTGAATCCGGATTCGGTCGAACTGCTGCGCGATGCCCAGGTCGAGCCGGCGCTCGCCGACACCGAGCCCGGTGCGGTGGTGCAGTTCGAGCGACTCGGTTACTTCGCCCACGATCCGCGGGAGCCGATGCTGTTCCATCGCACGGTCGGGTTGCGTGATGAATGGGCCAACATCCAGAAGCGCGCCGGCAAGTAGGGATCGGATCATCAGCGGGGCGTCGGGAGCTCGGGACCGCGACGAGCAGGGCCGCGCCCGCAACGCCCGCCCGCGCGACGGGCTGGGCCGGCCGCTGCCGCATGGCGCCGAGGGCGTTCCGCGGCTCGGCGAAGGGGTGATCCGGAGCCCGCGGGAAAGCCTGTCCGAGGCCTCCGAGCAGCTCCTCGCGGGTCGGCCCTTCCACGCCCACGAGGTGTTCGAGGATGCCTGGAAGTCCGGCCCGGACAGCGAACGCGAGCTCTGGAAACCGCTGGCCCAGTTGATGGTGGCGCTCACCCATGCCGCCCGCGGCAACGCCACCGGCGCCGATCGGCTGCGGCAGCGCAGCCTGGCCGCGCTGGCGGCGTACCCGGATCGCCACCCGCACGGGCTGGACCTGGCCGCCGTCGACGGGTCGGTCGCCGAGCTGTCGCCGGCCGACCTCGGCACGCCGGCCACCTTCGGACAGCTGGCCGAGGTGCTGCGGCCGGGTCACTGACCGGCGTTCGCGGCGGCGCCCTCGGTGCCGATCAGCAGCACCACCGACTCCGGGCCGAGGCCGAGCCGGTCCCGGGCGCCCGGATCCGCCAGCAGGGCACGCAATCCGGCCAGCGGTGCGGCCCCGCAGGGGCCGAGTGCGATGCCGGCAACGGCGAGTTCGGCGGCCGCGGCGGCGGACTCGGCATCGGTGATCGCGACCCCGGCCGACAACCCGGCCGCCAGCACCGGCCAGGCGTCCGCACTCGGCGTACCGCAGCGCAGCCCGGCCATCGTGGTGGCCCGCCCGGTGTCGACGGTGACCCGCGCACCGGCGGCGAGCGAGGCGGTGACGCAGGCGGCCACCGCGGGTTCGACCGCGACGACCTGCGCATCACTGCCCGGTGCCCGGAAGTGCTCGACCATCGCCTGGCCCAGACAACCGACCCCCATCGGCACCAGCACCAGCTCCGGCCGGGTGCCGAGAGCGGCGGCCTGCTCGTCGGCCTCCGCCGCCAGGGTGCGATAGCCGTCGACGATCGCCCGCGGGATGGTGGCGTAACCGGCCCAGCTGGTGTCCTGGACGAGCAGCTCCCCGGCAGCCGGATCCAGGCCGGCCGCAGTGCGTGCGACCACCTCGTCATAGTCACCGCCGGCCTCGACCAGCTCGGCACCGAGGGCCCGGATTCCCTGCCTGGCCAGCGATCCGACCCCGTCGGGCAGGTGCACCCGGCACCGTACACCGAGATCGTGCGCCACCTTGGCCAGTGCCCAACCGTGGTTGCCGTCGCTGGTGGTGACCAGGGTGAGCCGCTGGCCGGCGGACGCCGCGAGCAGCTCGGGCCAGCTGCCGATCGCCCGGCCCCGGTGCTCCCCGACCGCCCGCGCGGCGGCCCAGGATGCCCCGAGGATCTTGAACGACGGCAGCCCGAGCCGGTCCGATTCGTCCTTGACCAGCAACCGGCCGATGCCCAGCTGCGCCGCCAGCCCGGGCAGCTCGACCAGCGGCGTGGCCGCATGACCGGGGATGCTGCGGTGGAACGCGGCCGCGTCGGTGGCGGGCGGGTTGAGCTGTCCGGGGTCCTGCAGGGCGAGCTGGCGCATGGTGTCAGTCTGCCCCCATCCAGCCGGGCGCGCGGCGGATCAGGCGTGCTGCATCGGTCCCACGCTCATCAGGGTGAGCTCCGGGTTGGCGCAGGCGCGGTGCGGCAGGTCGACGAGGGTGTAGTCGTAGGTGTTCGGCAGCCAGACCTGCAACCCGCGGCTCTCGACGGCCTGGCAGGATTCCGGATCGAACGGGCCGGTGTTGGTGATCGTCAACTCGGCGTACGCGGTCTCCCCGGGTGCCAGGATGAGCCGCTGCACGGGCTGCCAGGTCTTCCGCCCGGCCGGCGCCCCGATGGTCTCCGCACCCGGCCCGGCATGGTCGACCCCGGGGAAGCCGACCATCGAGCAGGACCGCGGTGCGTTCTCGGGGTTGCCCACCTGGATCCGGTAGTTCGCCTTGTTCATCCCGCCGTCGTTGTAGACCGCCTGGACGTTGACCGTGTCCGAGGTGCAGGGCGGGACGTAGGGCTCGGTGGCGCCGGCCGGTGCGGCGGTGACGATCGAACCGGCCAGGGCCAGCCCGGCAGCGGCTGCGGACAGCAGCGCAATGGGTCGCACCATGATCTTCTCTCCTCATCGAGTGTTCTTCGCTGACACCGGTGGAGAGTGGCGAGCCGACCGAAAAGTTGGGTGGCACCGGAGATGAAAAAGCCCGGATTCCTCTGCGTGAAAGGAATCCGGGCAGTTGTAGCCCCGACGGGATTCGAACCCGCGCTACCGCCTTGAGAGGGCGGCGTGCTAGGCCGCTACACAACGGGGCCGCGGCCGGATGAGATTACCACGACCGGAGGGCCGGGGCGAATCGCTCCTGCGCTGGGGTACCAGGACTCGAACCTAGACTAACTGAACCAGAATCAGTCGTGCTGCCAATTACACCATACCCCAATACTGACCATCTGGTCGGTGACCTGATCAGTGCTGGTGCCGCCTCGGCTCGCGCTCCGGCAACGACGAGAGACTTTACCGTATCGGCGGCCCCCGCACCAAACCGGTTACGCCGTGGTGACGCGGGTCTCCTCCGCATCGCCCGGTGTGCGATCCGGCACCTTCATCCACTTCGCCAGCAGCGCCGCCAGCACCGCGATGACGGCGAAGGTGATCACATCGGAGAAGGACTTCAGCCAGCCCACCTCGGTGACCTGGCGCACCCCGGCGATGCTGCCGGTGAGACCGGCCAGCAGGAACGAGAAGACGTTGTTGGTGACGTGGGCCCCGATCGCGGCCTCCAGCCCGCCGGTGCGGACCACCAGCCAGCCGACGACCATCCCGAAGGCGAACCGGCTGATGAACAGCTGCGGGTTCTGCGAGCCGTGGAAGAAGGCGAACAGCAACGAGGAGCCGATCACCCCGGGCCAGGGATTGCGGAACATGCTGCCGACGGCCTGGCTGAGATAACCGCGGAACATCATCTCCTCCGACATCGACTGGAACGGTGTCAGCAGGAAGATCAGCAGCACGAACGGCAGCAGACCCGGCTGCGGCTGCCACCGCAGCGGCATCCCCTGCAGCGGCATGGTCGCGACGTAACCCGCGAAGACGACCACCGCGATCCCGAAACAGGCGGCCAGATAGCGCCAGCGGATCCGATCGGCCACCGACCAGATCCGGCGGGCCGGGACCCCGTGCACGAATCGCAGCACGGTGAACACGATCGGGATCATCGTGATGATCGACAGGTGGGAGGCGAGCATCCCCTCCCAGTATTCGTAGCGCCGCGCGGCGGCGAAGAACTCCTCCCGGGGCAACTGGCTGTGCCCGAGTCGCCAGGCCGCGGCGAGCACCACCTGACTGACCAGCGCACCCAGCAGCAGCCAGGCCCACAGGGCCAGCAGGATGCCCGCCACCGCGCGCCACCAGGTCGCGGCCGGGGTCCGCAGCAGCTGCGGATAGGCAACCCCCGGCGGCGGGGTCGGGAACGGCGGCTGGTCGGCCCGCACCGTGCTCGACACCGGGTCAGGCCACCGTCGCCCGGGCCCGCCGCAACCGGGTCAGCGACGATTCCCGACCCAGCAGCGCCATCGACTCGAACAGCGGCGGCGAGACCTTGGATCCGGTGATCGCGGTCCGCACCGGGCCGAACGCGAGCTTGGGTTTCAGCCCGAGCCCCTCGACCAGGGAACCCCGCAGCGCCTGCTCCACCTGCGCATCGGTGAACTCCGGAAGCCCTTCCACCGCGGTGATCGCGGCATCCAGCACCGACGCCTCCTCGGGTTTCAGGGTGGCCTTCTCCTCGATCTCGACCGCATCGTCGGCGGTGAACAGGAAGCGCAGCTTGTCCACCGCCTCCGAGAGGGTGTTCAACCGCTCCTTGATCAGCGGGGTCGCCCCGCGCACCAGCTCCCACTGCTCCGGCTGCGGCGGGTCGGTGACCAACCCGGCCCGGACCAGGAACGGCACGATCGCGGCGGCCAGCGTGTCGTCGTCGAGCATCCGGATGTGGGCGGCGTTGATCGCCAGACACTTCCGCGGATCGAACCGCGCCGGATTCCCCGACACCCGACGGATGTCGAAGGCCTCGGCCATCTCGGCCTTCGTGAACACGTCCCGGTCCTCGGCGATCGCCCAGCCGAGCAGCGCCAGATAGTTCAGCAGGCCCTCCGGCAGATAACCGAGCTCCTGGTATTCGGCCAGCCCGGATCCCTTGTCCCGCTTGGAAAGGCGGCGGTTGCCCTCCCCCATCACGATCGGCAGGTGCCCGAAGATGGGGGTACGCCCAGAGCCCACGCCGAGCTCGGCGAGGGCGGCGTACATCACCAGCTGGCGCGGGGTGGAGCTCAGCAGATCCTCCCCGCGCAGCACATGGGTGATGCCCATCAGCGCGTCGTCGACCGGGTTGACCAGGGTGTAGAGCGGGTCGCCACCGGTGCGCACGATGACATAGTCCGGCACGTTCTCGGCGGTGAAGGTGACCCGGCCGCGGACCAGGTCGTCGAAGCTGATGTCGTGATCGGGGACGTGCATCCGGATCACGTATTCCCCCGCCCGGTCCCGGATCTCGATCTCCTCGGTGGACAGCGTCGGGCACGGGTTGGCCGGATCCCGGTGGATCGCCTGCTCCCCCAGTGCCTCGATCTCCTCGCGGGTGTAGTGGTCGCGGTAGGCGTACCCACCCTCGATCAGCCGCTGCACCACCTCGGCGTACTTGTCGCGCCGCTCGGACTGCAGGTAGGGGGCGTACGGGCCACCGACCTCGGGTCCCTCGTCCCAGTCGATTCCCAACCAGCGCAGCGAATCCAGCACCCCACGCAGCGACTCCTCGGTGCTGCGGGCGGCATCGGTGTCCTCGATGCGGAGCACGAAGGTGCCGCCGTAGTGCCGCGCGAAGGCCCAGTTGAACAGGGCACTGCGCACATTGCCGACGTGCAGGTTGCCGGTCGGCGAGGGTGGGAACCGGACCCGCACCTGGCTGGGCTCGATCCCGCCGAGGACGTCGAAATCGGCGCCGGGGTTGTCGACACTCACTGCTGCTCCTGGTTCTGCTGGGCGTTCTCGTCATCGGTGCCGGCATCGGCCGCGATCACCTTGTTGGTCAGGGTTCCCATGCCGGTGATGCTGATGCTGACCTGCTGGCCGGGGGTCATCAGGCCGACACCCTCCGGAGTGCCGGTGAGGATCACATCACCCGGCAGCAGGGTGGTGTAGGAGGTGATGTATTCGATCAGCTCCGCGATCGGGCGGATCATCAGCGCGGTCGAGCCGTGCTGCTTCTGCTCACCGTCCAGGGTGGTGGTGATCATCAGATCACCGGCCTCCTCGATCGTGTAGTGGCTGGTGATCCACGGCCCCAACGGGCAGGAGGTGTCGAAACCCTTGGCGCGCGCCCACTGCTTGTCCGGGCCCTGCTTGTCGCGGGCGGTGACGTCGTTGGCGATCGTGTAACCGAAGATCACCTCCTGGGCGCGGCTGGCCGGCACCTCCTTGCAGATCCGCCCGATCACCACCGCCAGCTCACCCTCGAAGCTGACCTGTTCGGAGAACGAGGGATAGATGATCGGCTCGTTCGGCCCGATCACCGCGGTGTTCGGCTTGAAGAAGGTCAGCGGGGTCTCTGGCACCTCGTTGCCGAGCTCGGCGGCATGGGCGGCATAGTTGCGGCCCACCGCGACCACCTTGGACCGCGGGATGACCGGGGCCAGCAATCGGGCCTCGGCCAGCGGCACCCGCTCACCGGTGAACTGCACCGCCATCGCCAGCGGGTCCCCACTGATGACACCGATGGTGTCCGGGTGGGGGCCGTTGTCCTCGGCCAGCTCGACGATGCCGTAACGGGGGTCTCCCCCGACTGAAAACCGTGCGACACGCATTGCCTCAGCCTAGCGTGCACCGGCGATGCCACCGGATTGGCAGACTGAGCCCCATGAGCACCGAGCCCTTCGCCGTCGTCGACCTGATCCGGAGCAAGCGGGACGGCAGCGAGCTGACCGATGACCAGCTCGATTGGCTGATCGCGGCCTACACCGACGGCCGGGTCGCCGAGGAGCAGATGTCGGCGCTGACGATGGCGATCTTCTTCCGCGGGTTGACCGAACGGGAGCTGGATCGCTGGACGACGGCGATGATCGACAGTGGGGTGCGCCTGGACTTCGGCTCGCTGGGCCGGCCGACCGCCGACAAGCACTCCACCGGCGGCGTCGGGGACAAGATCACCCTGCCGCTGGCGCCCCTGGTGGCCAGTTGCGGGGTGATCGTGCCGCAGTTGTCGGGCCGCGGGCTGGGCCACACCGGCGGCACCCTGGACAAGCTCGAGGCCATCCCCGGCTGGCGGGCGGAGCTGACCGACGCCGAACTGATGCAGATCCTGGCCGAGGTCGGTGCGGTGATCTGCGCACCGACCGCCGGGCTGGCGCCGGCGGACAAGAAGCTCTATGCGTTGCGCGATGTCACCGCGACCGTCGACTCGATCCCGCTGATCGCCTCCTCGATCATGAGCAAGAAGATCGCCGAGGGCACCGGATCGCTGGTGCTGGATGTGAAGGTCGGCTCCGGGGCCTTCATGAAGGATCTCGACAGTGCCCGTGAGCTGGCCCGCACCATGGTCCGGCTCGGGGAATCGGCGGGGCTGACGACGACCGCCCTGCTCACCGACATGACGACGCCACTGGGGCGTACCGCGGGGAACGCGGTGGAGGTCGCCGAGGCGGTCGAGGTGCTGGCCGGTGGCGGATCGGCCGATGTGGTCGAGCTGACGCTGGCACTGGCCACCGAGATGCTCGCTGCGGCCGGGAAGGGTGACATCGACCCGGCGGAGGTGCTGCGTTCCGGGCGGGCGATGGACAGCTGGCGGGCCATGATCGCCGCCCAGGGTGGCGATCCGGACGCCCCGCTGCCGACCGCGCGGCACACCGAGCAGCTGACCGCGCCGGCCGACGGGGTGCTGCAGACGCTGGACGCGCTCCCGGTCGGCCTGGCGGCCTGGCGGCTCGGCGCCGGCCGGGCACGCAAGGAGGATGCGGTGCAGCCCGCGGCCGGGGTGGAGTGGCATGCCCGGCCCGGTGATCGGGTGCGCCGCGGCGAACCGCTGTTCACCCTGCACACCGACACCCCGGAACGGATCGCCTCGGCGACCGAGCAGCTCACCGGGGCGTACACGATCGGGGACGAACCGGTGGCGCCGGGCCCGGTGGTGCTGGAGCGGATCAGCCGCTGATCAACGCGCGATCAGGCCATAGAGATAGGCGTCGCTGAGCGCCTCCCAGGAGGCCTCGACGACGTTCTCCCCCACCCCGACGGTGGTCCAGGACCGCTCCCCGTCGTCGGTGTCGATCAGCACCCGGACCGAGGCATCGGTGCCGTGCCCCTGGTCGAGGATCCGCACCCGGTAGTCGGTGAGCTGGTAGTCCGCCACCTGGGGGTACGCCGGCAGCAGGGCCCTCCGCAGTGCCTCGTCGAGCGCGTTCACCGGACCGTTGCCCTCGCCACGGTATTCCTGCTCCGCACCCTTGGCCGACAGCCGCACGCTCGCCCCGGTGCGGGTCCGGCCGTCACCGTAGTCGGTGTGCACCTGCCAGGCATGCACGGTGAACGGTTCCGCGAGCTCACCCAGCTCGTTGCGGAGCAGCAGTTCGAAACTGGCATCGGCGGCCTCGTAGGAGTAACCCCGGGATTCGCGCTCCTTCACCGTGTCGGTGATCCTGGCGGCCAGCTCCCGGTCGGAGATGTCGAAACCGAGCTCCTCGCCCTTGAGCTGGATGTTCGCACGCCCGGCCATGTCCGAGACCAGGGTGCGCATGTCGTTGCCGACCACCGCGGGATCGATGTGCTGGTAGAGATTCGGGTCGACCCGGATCGCCGAGGCGTGCAGCCCGGCCTTGTGCGCGAACGCCGAGGACCCGACATAGGGCTGGCGCGGGGAACCGGGCACGTTCGTGATCGCGGCGATCGCGTGCGAGATCCGGGTGGCCTCGGCGAGCGCACCGTCGGCGAGCACCGACCAGCCGAACTTCAGCTCGAGATTGGCCACCACCTGCAGCAGGTCGGCGTTGCCGGTCCGTTCGCCGTAACCGTTGATGGTGCCCTGGACATGCATCGCGCCACCCTCGACCGCGGCCAGGGTGTTCGCCACCGCGCAGCCGGAATCGTTGTGGCAGTGGATGCCCAGGTCGACGCCGATCTCGGCGGTGTCGCCGACGATGTCGTGCATCCAGCTCGGCAGCATGCCGCCGTTGGTGTCGCAGAGCACCACCACCTCGGCCCCGGCCTCGGCGGCGGTGCGGACGACCTCGAGGGCGTATTCGCGGTTGGCACGGTAGCCGTCGAAGAAGTGCTCGGCATCCAGGAACACCCGCTGGCCCTCGGCGACCAGGTGCTCGACCGAGTCGGCCACCATCGCCAGATTCTCCTGCAGGCTGGCCCGCAGGGCGCGTTCCACGTGCTGGTCGTGGCTCTTCGCCACCAGGCAGGCGACGCTCGCGCCGCTGTCGCGGACCGCCGCGATCATCGGATCATCGGCCGCCCTGCGGCCCACTCGGCGGGTGAAGCCGAATGCGGTCAGGGTGGAGTTCTTGAGCCTCAGCTCACCGCGCCGCATCGCTTCGAAGAAGTTGGTGTCCTTCGGGTTGGCACCCGGCCAGCCGCCCTCGATGAAGGTCACCCCGAGCTCGTCGAGATTGGCCGCGATCCGCAGCTTGTCGGCGATCGAGAGCCGCAGGCCCTCCTGCTGCGCGCCGTCGCGCAGGGTCGTGTCATAGACGTGGAAGTGCTCCGGACCGGGATGATCGGTCATCGCGAAACCGGTACCGGGTGCAGACAACGGCGTGTGCTGGGCGTGCGTCACGCCCTCGAGTCTGGCAACCGCATCGGCGTACGCCAAAAGGTCTCAGCCGGTGAGAACGCCGACGCACATCGCCCCCACGTTGGTTGAGCGAGGAGCGCAGCGCCCCCCTTGGTTGAGCGAGGAGCGCAGATCAGGCGACCTTGTACATCCAGCCGTAACGGTCCTCGGCGCGGCCGTACTGGATGTCGAGCAGCTCCTTGCGCAGCGCGGCGGTGTGCTCACCGACGCCGTCGGGGCTGTCGTTCTGCACCCGGTAGACCTCACCCTGCTCGTCCTTGAACTCCGAGATCGGGGTGATCACCGCGGCGGTGCCGCAGGCGAAGACCTCGCGGATGTCCCCGGAGCGGATGCCCTCGAGCAGCTCGCTCAGCTTCACCTGCCGTTCCACCGGAGTCAGGCCCTGGTCCTTGGCCAGTGCCAGGATCGAGTCGCGGGTGACACCCTCGAGGATCGACCCGCTCAGCTCGGGGGTGACCAGCTCGCCCTGGGCGTTGACGAAATAGACGTTCATCCCGCCGAGTTCCTCGACGAACTCATGGCCCCCGGCATCGGCGAAGAGCACCTGCGCACAGCCGTGCTCGGCGGCCTCCTGCTGGGCGACCAGCGAGGACGCGTAGTTGCCGCCGCACTTGGCCGCACCGGTGCCCCCGGCGCCGGCGCGGGAGTACTTGGTGGTGATCCAGATCGCCACCGGTGCCACACCGGAGGAGAAGTATGCCCCCGCCGGGCTGGCGATGCAGGCATAGGTCACATGCTCGGCGGCACGGACGCCCAGGAACGCCTCGGAGGCGAACATGAACGGCCGCAGATAGAGGCTGGACTCACCACCCTCGGGATCCGGCACCCAGTCCCGATCCGCGCGGACCAACGCCTCGATGCTGCCGATGAAGTCCTCGGTCGGCAGCTCCGGCAGCCCGAGCCGGCGGGCCGAGCGCTGCATCCGCTCGGCGTTCTGCTCCGGCCGGAAGAGCCAGATCGACCCGTCGGCATGCCGGTACGCCTTCAGGCCCTCGAAGATCTCCTGGGCGTAGTGCAGCACCGCCGCCGCCGGATCGAGGGTGAGCGGGCCGTAGGGCACGATCGCCGAATCGTGCCAGCCGTCGTTGCGGGTCCACGTCGCCACCGCCATGTGGTCGGTGAAGCGGCTGCCGAAACCGGGGTTCTCGAGGATCGCGGCGCGCTTCTCGGCCGGGAGCGGATTGGGGTTCGGGCGGACGTCGAACATCAGGCTCATGGACGCGAATCTATCAGTTGCTAGGTGGCCAAAGCATCGGGTCCACCGGCACGGATCTGAGACGCCACCGCCCGCAGCACGGGGCTGGTTAGGGTGTCGGCCGTGTCGACTAATCAGAACCCCAGCAAGCCAACCATCGCGGTGATCGGCGGTGACGGAATCGGACCCGAGGTGGTCACCGAGGGACTGAAGGTCCTCGGTGCCGCGGTCGGACCCGATGCGTTCACCACCGTCGACTACGACCTCGGTGCCGATCGCTGGTTGCGTACCGGTGAGGTCCTCCCCGACTCGGTGATCGAGGAGCTGAAGAGCGCGGACGCGATCCTGCTCGGCGCGGTCGGCGCGGCACCCGGGGACACCCGGATCCCGTCCGGGCTGCTGGAACGCGGCCTGCTGCTGAAGCTGCGTTTTCTCTTCGACCATTACGTGAATCTGCGCCCGTCGAAGATCTATCCGGGCATCCCGGTCCCGCTCGCCGACGAGGTGATCGCCGGCCGGGAGGTCGACTTCGTGGTGGTCCGGGAGGGCACCGAGGGCCTGTACGCCGGCAACGGCGGCGTGGTCCGCGCCGGTACGCCGCAGGAGATCGCCACCGAGGTCAGCGTGAACACCGCCTACGGGGTGGAGCGGGTGATCCGGGACGCGTTCGAGCGGGCCACCCGGCGCCGCAACAAGGTCACCCTGGTGCACAAGCACAACGTGCTGGTCAACGCCGGCGGGTTGTGGCGCCGGCTGTTCGAGGAGGTCGCCGCCGAGTATCCCCAGGTGACCACCGACTATCTGCACATCGACGCGGCCACCATCTTCATGGCCACCGATCCGGCACGCTTCGACGTGCTGGTCACCGACAACCTCTTCGGTGACATCATCACCGACCTGGCCGGTGCGGTCACCGGTGGCATCGGGCTGGCGGCGAGCGGCAACATCAACCCCTCCGGGGCGTACCCGTCGATGTTCGAACCGGTGCACGGTTCGGCCCCCGACATCGCCGGTCAGCAGAAGGCCGATCCGACCGCGGCGATCCTGTCCACCGCACTGCTGCTGGATCACCTGGGGCGGACCGAGGATGCCCGCCGGATCGAGAAGGCGGTCACCGAGGACATCGCCGAGCGCTCCGGCCACCGCCCGACCAGCCAGGTCGGCGACGCGATCGCCGCCCGGTTCTGAGCCGACGATGAGCATGCCGCCGGAGGTGCCGGAGCTGGTCACCCGCGCGCTGCGCGCCTCGCTGTCGCAGGGGTTCGTCGAGTCGACCCGGACCGAGACCGGACGGTTGCTCGCGGCGCTGGCGGCCACCCGCCAGGGCACCATCGCCGAGTGCGGGACCGGTTGCGGTGTCGGCGCGGCCTGGTTGCGCAGCGGCGCACCGGCCGGTACGAGGGTGGTCACCGCGGAGACCGATCCGCAGCTCGCCGAGTGCGCGCAACGGGTCTTCGCCACCGACGACATCGAGGTCTTCGAGGCCGACTGGACCAAGCTGGAGTCGCTGGCGCCGTTCTCGCTGCTGTTCCTGGACGCCGGGGCCGCGAAGCGGGCCGAGCGGGAGCAGTTGATCGATCTGGTGACCGAGGGCGGCATCATCGTCATCGACGATCTGGTGCCCTGCGCGAGCTGGCCGCCCTGCGATCGCAGCGGGGTGAACACCCGGCGCCAGGACTGGCTCAGCGACCCGCGGCTGGCCAGCGTGGAGACGATGGTGGCACCCGACACCGCGGTGCTGGTGGCGGTACGCCGCAGTGCCCCGGTGAGTTCCCCGGTCGGCTGATCCGGCCGGGTCCGACTTGATCTGGCACAGCCATCCGGCATCATGTGGCCATGACAACCACGCACCCGCACCTCGATGAGGTGGTCCGGACCCGACGCAGCCGCCGGTTGCGGATCCTGATCGGCGTCTGTGTGATGGTGCTGGTGCTGCTGATCGCCTGGCTGGTGATCGCGGCCAATGCGGGCCGCTGGGGCGTACCGATGTTCAGCTTCACCAATGAGCGCGGATCCCAGTGCCGCAACGACTTCTTCGGCCACAGCTGCAACCCGATGACACTGGAGGACATCTCCTATCGGGCGGACGTGCCGCTGGCCGCCGACACCAAGGTGCTGCTCGGCACCTGGCGCCAGACCCATGACTTCCAACTGACCGCGCGGCTGGTGTTCCCCAAGGAGAGCGCCAAGGCCAGTTACGAGGCCCTGCAGCAGAAGTTCGGCGAGTGCCGGCAGAACCAGCCGAGCCCGCTGGCCACCGTGCCCGATCTGACCGCCCTGTGCGTGATGAGCAACGAGTTCACCCGGATGGAGGGTGGCCTGCCGCCGGACCGGTTGTGGCAGATCTCCAGCGCCACCCAGGCCGACGGATCGACCCTGGTGCACATGGACATCCGCAGCCGCTGACCCGACAGCGCAGAACCACGAAACCCCTGCCGAGGCAGGGGTTTCGTGGTTCTGGTGACCTTCTCGGTGCCGCCCGGTCAGCGGGCGGCGGTGCCCTCGACGTAGTCGTCGTCGTGGGACTTGACCCAGGCCATCAACTCGCGCAGCTCCTTGCCGGTCTTCTCGATCGGGTGCTGCTCGGCCTCGGCCCGGAACTTCTTGAACTCCGGCGCGCCGGCCTCCTGGTCGGCCATGAAGCGGTTCGCGAAGGACCCGTTCTGCACATCGGCGAGCACCGCCTTCATGCTCTCCTTGACGTGGTCGTCGATGATCCGCGGGCCGGACACGTAGTCACCGAACTCGGCGGTGTCGGAGATCGACCAGCGCTGCTTGGCGATGCCGCCCTCATACATCAGGTCGACGATCAGCTTGAGCTCGTGCAGGCACTCGAAGTAGGCGACCTCCGGCTTGTAGCCGGCCTCGGTCAGGGTCTCGAAACCGGCCTGGATGAGCGCCGACGCGCCGCCACAGAGCACCGCCTGCTCACCGAAGAGATCGGTCTCGGTCTCCTCGGTGAAGGTGGTCTTGATGCCGCCGGCGCGGAGCCCGCCGATCGCCTTGGCGTACGCCAGGGCCAGATCCCAGGCCTTGCCGGTGGCGTCCTGCTCCACCGCGACGAGCACCGGTACGCCCCGGCCCTCGCTGTATTCGCGGCGCACCAGGTGGCCCGGGCCCTTCGGCGCGACCATGGCCACATCGACACCGGCCGGGGGCTTGATGAAGCCGTAGCGGATGTTGAAGCCGTGGGCGAAGAACAGCGCGTCACCGTCGACCAGATTGGGCTCGACCGCTTCCTTGTAGAGCTTGGCCGCGTGCTGGTCGGGGACCAGCATCATGATCAGGTCGGCCTCCTCGACGGCCTCGGCCGGGGTGACCACGCGCAGGCCCTGGGCCTCGGCCTTCTCCCGGCTCTTCGAGCCCTCGTTCAGTCCGACCCGGACATCGACTCCGGAGTCCCGCAGGGACAGCGCGTGCGCGTGTCCCTGGGAGCCGAAGCCGAGGATCGCCACGTGGCGGTCCTGGAGCAGCGACAGGTCGGCGGCGTCGTCGTAGAAAAGTTCGGTGGCCACGATCGTTGGTTCTCCTTGCTGGATTTCGTATTCAGGTCTGACAGTAGTAGGTCGGTCGACACCGGGTGCCCGGTCTCAGCGCATCAGACGATGCGGATCGGCCGGGACCGCTCGCCCCGGCTGGTGCGGTCGCTGAGCGAGCGGCTGCCGCGGCTCAGCGCGACGACACCGGACTGCACCAATTCCTTGATGCCATAGGACTCCAGCATCCGCAGCAGGGCGTCCACCTTGTCCGAACCGCCGGTCGCCTCGATGGTGATCGAGTCGTTCGCCACGTCGACGGTCTTGCAGCGGAAGAGCTGGACGATCTCCAGCACCTGGCTGCGGGTCTCGGGCGTCGCCCGGACCTTCACCAGCAGCAGCTCCCGGCGCACCGACTTGTCCTCCAGCTCGACGATCTTGAGCACCTCGACGAGTTTGTTCAGCTGCTTGGTGAGCTGCTCCAGGGAGGTGTCGTCGACATTGGCCACCAAGGTGATCCGGGAGAGGTCGGCATGCTCGGTCGGGCCCACCGCGAGCGACTCGATGTTGTAGCCGCGGCGGGAGAACAGGGCGGCGATCCGGGTCAGCACACCGGGCTGGTTGAGCACCAGCACCGACAGGGTTCGGGGTGCGGTGCTCACAGGACCTCCTCGTCCCACTCCGGCGCCATGTCGCGCGCGATCTTGATGGCGTCGTTGCTGGTGCCGGCGGCGACCATCGGCCACACCATGGCGTCCTTGTGCACGACGAACTCGACGACCACCGGGCGGTCGTTGATGGCCAGCGCCTGGTTGATCACCTCGTCGACCTGGTCCTTCGATTCGGCGCGCAGCCCGACACAGCCCATCGCCTCCGCCAGCTTGCGGAAGTCCGGCACCCGCCAGGATTTCAGGTCGGTGTTGGAATAGCGGCCCTCATAGAACAGCGTCTGCCACTGTCGCACCATGCCCAGCGACTCGTTGTTGATCACCGCGATCTTGACCGGAATCCCTTCCAGGGCACAGGTCACCAGCTCCTGGTTGGTCATCTGGAAGCAGCCGTCGCCGTCGATCCCCCAGACCACCGAGTCGGGCTGGCCGACCTTGGCGCCCATCGCCGCCGGGACGCAGTAGCCCATCGTGCCCAGGCCACCGGAGTTCAGCCAGCGACCGGGCTTCTCGAAGGGCAGGAAGTGCGCCGACCACATTTGGTGCTGTCCGACGCCGGCCGCCCAGTAGGCGTCCGGGCCGGTCAGTTGACCGATGCGCTGGATCACGTACTGCGGCGAGAGGCTGCCGTCGACCGGCTCGTCGTATCCGGTCGGGTACTTCGCCTTGACCCCGTCCAGGTACGCCCGCCAGGCGCTGAAGTCGAACTGGGTGCCGTCCCCGACCAGATCGCCGAGCAGCCGCAGCACCTCCTTGCAGTCACCGACGATCGGCACATCGGCGACCCGGTTCTTGGAGATCTCGGCCGGATCGATGTCGGCGTGCACGACCTTTGCCAACGGAGCAAAGGAATCCAGGTCACCGGTCACCCGGTCGTCGAAGCGGGTGCCGATCGCCAGCAGCAGGTCGGCCCGCTGCAGGGCGCCGACCGCCGACACCGAGCCGTGCATGCCGGGCATCCCCATGTGCAGTTCGTGGCTGTCGGGGAAGACACCGCGCGCCATCAAGGTGGTGACCACCGGGATCCCGGCGGCCTCGGCCAGGGCACGCAGTTCCTCGGCCGCCTGGGCCTTCACCACACCGCCACCGACGTAGAGCACCGGGCGCTGCGCCTCGGCGAGCAGCCGGGCCGCCTCCTTGACCTGCTTGTTGTGCGGTTTGGTGGTGGGCCGGTAACCGGGCAGCTCAACGGTCCGCGGCCAGACGAAGTCGAACTCGGCCTGCAGCGCATCCTTGGTGATGTCGACCAGCACCGGGCCCGGGCGGCCGGTGCCGGCGATGTGGAATGCGGAGGCGATCGCCTCGGCGATGTCCTCGGGCCGGGTGATCAGGAAGTTGTGCTTGGTGATCGGCATCGTGATGCCGCGGATGTCGGCCTCCTGGAAGGCATCGGTGCCGATCGACCGGCTGCCGACCTGACCGGTGATCGCGACGATGGGCACCGAGTCCATGTGCGCATCGGCGATCGGCGTGACCAGGTTGGTCGCGCCCGGGCCGGAGGTCGCCATGCACACACCGACCTTGCCGGTGGCCACGGCGTACCCCTCGGCCGCATGGCCCGCGCCCTGTTCGTGCCGGACGAGGATGTGGCGTACCGAAGAATCGAAGAGCGGGTCGTAGGCCGGCAGGATCGCGCCGCCGGGGATACCGAAGACGACCTCCACCCCCATCAACTCGAGCGAACGGACCAGCGCCTGCGATCCGGTCATCCGGAGCGGCGCATTCGGCTCCGCCCCGTTCTCGCGCTGGCTGGGGGCAGCCGGCCGCGGTTGAGCTTCCGGCCGGGGCGGCTTGGGTGCCGCCTCGTCAGTGACCCTCATCTGTCTCCTCCACACATCGTGACGTTCGATCCGCACCGCGCGGTATCGAGGTCAACAGTTGGTGGCTTCTCGTCGCTTCCTGCCGCCGGGATCTCCGGCAACAAAAAACCCCCGCCGCCGGGAGGCGCACGAGGGAGCGTGTCGGTGGTGGGGGGTCTTCCCCGGCCGACACGCTAGGTGATTACGAGAATCCGGTACTGCTGCACGTCTTCACAATGTCGCATCGTTCCAGTTGTGTCAACGAATGGACGCATCTTCTCAGGCGGTGAGATTCTTTGGCGTCCTAGGAAATCCGGACGTCGGCTGAGCGAGCGCAGCGAGTCGGAGCCACCCGCGCCTCGCGGGTGGCTCCGACTAGGTCGTTGCCTCCTCGTTCGGCTCAGTCCACGTGCCGCACGGCCCCGTAGGAGGCCGGCCGCACCATCGAGGCGTACGCGCGCAGCGCCTTGGAGACCTCGCGCTGCCGGTTCGCCGGCCGCCAGGGCAGATCGCCCTGAGCCAGCCGGCGCCGCTCCAGCTCGGCGTCGTCGACGTTGAGGTGCAGCTTGCGGTTGTGCACGTCGATCTCGATCTCGTCCCCGTCGCGGACGAGCCCGATCACCCCACCGCCGGCGGCTTCGGGCGAGATGTGTCCGATCGACAGGCCCGAGGTGCCGCCGGAGAAACGGCCGTCGGTGATCAGCGCGCACTTCTTGCCCAGGCCGCGCCCCTTGAGGAAGGAGGTCGGATAGAGCATCTCCTGCATCCCCGGTCCACCCTTGGGGCCCTCGTAGCGGATCACCACCACATCGCCCGCCTTGACGGTCTTGTTCAGGATCTTCTCGACGGCCTCCTCCTGGGATTCCATCACCACCGCGGGGCCGACGAAGTTGAACAGCTCCTCATCGATGCCGGCCGACTTGATCACCGCGCCCTCGGTGGCGAGATTTCCATACAGGATGGCCAATCCGCCGTCGGCGGTGTAGGCGTGCTCGAAGTCCCGGATGCAGCCCTCGGCCTGATCGAGGTCGAGGGAGTCCCAACGGTTCTGGGTCGAGAACGCCTCGGTGGTGCGGACCCCACCGGGCGCGGCATGGAACAGGTCGACGGCCTCGGGGGTCGCCTTGCCGCCGCGCACGTCCCAGGCGTCCAGCCAGGAACCCAGGTCGTCGGAGTGGATGGTGTGCACCGATTCGTCCAGCACCCCGGCGCGTCGCAGTTCGCCAAGGATGGCAGGGATTCCGCCGGCGCGGTGGACGTCCTCGATGTGGTACTTCGGCGAGTTCGGAGCCACCTTGCTGAGGCACGGGACCTGCCGGGACAGGTCCTCGATGTCGGCCAGGGTGAAGTCGATCTCCCCCTCGATCGCCGCGGCCAGGGTGTGCAGGACGGTGTTGGTGGAACCACCCATGGCGATGTCCAGGCACATCGCGTTGCGGAAGGCCGCCTTGTTCGCGATGTTGCGCGGCAGCGCGCCCTCGTCGTCCTTCTCGTACCAGCGGCGGGCCAGATCGACGACCCGGCGACCGGCCTCCAGGAACAGCTCCCGGCGATCGGCGTGGGTGGCCAGAGTGGTGCCGTTGCCGGGCAGCGAGAGACCGAGCGCCTCGGTCAGGCAGTTCATCGAGTTGGCGGTGAACATGCCCGAACAGGAACCGCAGGTCGGGCAGGCGGACCGCTCGATCTCGCTCATCCCCGCCTCGCCGATCGAGTCGTCGGCCGAGGCCGACATCGCCGAGATCAGATCGGTGCTGGGGAACGCCACCCCATCGGCGATGACCGCCTTGCCGGCCTCCATCGGACCGCCGGAGACGAAGACCACCGGGATGTTCAGCCGGAGTGCGGCCATCAGCATCCCGGGGGTGATCTTGTCGCAGTTGGAGATGCAGACCAGGGCGTCGGCGCAGTGCGCGTTCACCATGTATTCGACCGCGTCGGCGATCAGTTCACGGCTGGGCAGCGAATAGAGCATGCCGCCGTGGCCCATCGCGATGCCGTCGTCGACCGCGATGGTGTTGAACTCCTTGGCGACCCCGCCGGCCTCGGCGACCGCGCCGGCGACCAGCTGGCCCATGTCCTTCAGGTGCACGTGGCCGGGTACGAACTGGGTGAAGGAGTTGGCGATCGCCACGATCGGTTTGCCGAAGTCCTCATCCACCATGCCGGTGGCCCGCCAGAGCGAGCGCGCCCCGGCCATGTTGCGGCCATGGGTGGTGGTGCGGGAACGCAGTGCGGGCATGACGGCTCCTTCGCGGACGGACGACTCTCCCGAGCGTAACCCGCACCGGTCGGCGTACCCAATGAGCGCCCAGCATCCGAGCCGTCAGCGTCCAGCGCTGCCCGCCCGCGGCCGCACCCGGATCACGTACGCCAGCAGCGCCATCGACAGCGCGGTCCCCCACAGCGGCAGGAAATTGCCGGCCAATGCCTGCAGCGGGGTGTAGCGGCGCTCGACGTCGTAGCCGTAGGGCAGGAAGGCCAGCACCGGGCAGAGCGCCACCCAGCCGGCGTACACCAGGCACGGGATCGTCAACCAGCTCGGCAGTCCCGGGCGGCGCCCCCGCCCGCGGGTGCCCGCCACCCGATCCCGGTACTGCCGGGCGGCCTGCAGCGCCCCGAGGCCGACCAGCAGCGCCCAGACGTGGTGATGGGTCCACGACAGCGGCGAGGCGAGACAGGTGGCGAGGCCGACCACCCCGACCGCCAGCACCCGTTCCTCGATCCGCCACAGTCCGACGGCCGCCAGCAACCCGATCAGAGCGGCCAGCATGCTCACCACCAGGCCCAGCCGGACGGTGGACGGGTCGGTTCCCAGGGTGCGCGCGAAGACGGCGTTCAGCGACTGGTTTCCCACATAGACAGGGTTTCCGTAGGTGTCACCGCGCAGCACCTTCTCGGCGAACCGGACCGTGGCGGCGGGTTGCAGCAGATAACCGATGCCGGTGAAGAAGGCCGTGGCGAGCAGCCCGATGATGGCGACCCTGCGCCGCCCGGTGAGGAAGGCGAAGACCAGGAAGAGCAGCGGGGTGAGTTTGATCGCCGCGGCCAGCCCGGTCGCCACACCGCGCGGCAGCCAACGGCGCTCGCCGACCGCGCGCGGCAGCAGGTCGCCGACGACCAGCGCCATCAGCAGCGTGTTCACCTGGCCGTAGCCGATGGTGGTCCGGAACGGTTCGAACGCCACCACCAGCACCACGTTGACCAGACCGAGGGTCAGCCCGCGCGGCACCCGCGCCCGGGCCAGGATCAGCCGCTGGGCGAGCACGGTGAGCGCGGTCCAGACCAGCTGCAGCGCCAGCATCGGCAGCAGCGCGAACGGCACCAGCAGGATCGCGGCGATCGGCGGATAGATGTAGGGCAGGTCCCAACCGGGGGTGCGGGTGGCGTAGATGTCCTTGCCGGCCAGCAGATCGCGGACCGCGGCCACATAGACGTCGAGGTCGATGGTGGCGGGGCGCCACGGGCTCGCCGTGCCGGTCGCGATGATCCACGGCAGCAGGATCAGCGCGACCACGAACGCCGGCAGGAATTCGATCAGCCAGCGGACCGCCCGGTGGGGCCGGTCCAGCGCGGCCTCGGCCCGCTCGGCGTCGGTGAGGCGAGTCGGCGGGCTCAACGGACTCGGTTCTCCAGGGGTTCGTCGGCCGCCCAGTGCCGCAGCTGCCGCGCGATCAGCGCATTGGCCCGCGGCCAGAACGCGGTCGCGGGACCACCGGTGTGCGGGGAGATGAGCACACCGGGACTGCGCCACAGCGGATGCTCGGCGGGCAGCGGTTCGGGGTCGGTGACATCCAGCGCCGCGCGCAACCGGCCGGCCGAGGTCTCGGCGAGCAGCGCGTCGGTGTCGACGATCGGGCCCCGGGCGACGTTGACCACCAGCGCATTGTCGGGCAGCAGCGCCAACCGGCGGGCGTCCAGCAGCCCACGGGTGGAGTCATTGAGCGGCACGATCACGAAGACCACATCGGCCTGCGGCAGCAGCTCGTCGAGCTCGTCGATGCCGTGCACCCCATCGCGGGCCCGGGAGGCGACGCGGGTGATGGCGGCCGGTTCCATCGGTTCCAGCCGCCGCTCGATCGCCTTGCCGATTCCCCCGTATCCCAGGATCAGGGCCCGCTGATCGGCCAGCGACTGCCCCATCGGCCCGCGATCCCAGCTGCCCGACGGCATGTTCCGGGCGTACTGGTCGAGCCGCCGGCCCTGGGCCAGCGCGAGCCCGATGGCCAGCTCGGCGGTCGCGGTGTCGTGCACCCCGGCGGCATTGCAGAGCGCGACGCCGTCGGGGATCAGCTCGGGCACCCCGTCGAACCCGGCCATGTTCAGCTGGACGACCTCCAGGCCGGTCATCTCCTCGGTACGCTGCAGCGCCGCGTTCCCGCTCAGGTAGGGCACGACCAGGAACCCGACCTCGGCGATCGAGTCGGGCCAGGGCTCACCGGGGTCGACGAACGGCGCCATCTCGACGCCCTCGGGGAGACCACCGAGCTTCTCCTCGGCCTCCGCGCGGCTGCGGAACGGGAGCCAGGCGAGCTTGCCGGTCATCGTCACCTCCGGTGTGTGGGTCGGGTGGTCCTCAGGCGTCGGTCTCGGCGCGGACCTCGAAGCCCGCGGCCGCCATCTTCTGTTTCACCTCGGCCACCGAGACGGTACCGAAGTGGAAGACGCTGGCGGCGAGCACCGCATCGGCCCCCGCCCGGGCGGCGTCGACGAAGTGCTCCGCGGTGCCGGCACCACCGGAGGCGATCACCGGCACCTCGACCACCCGGCGGACCGCCTCGATCAGTTCCAGGTCGAAGCCGGCATTGGTGCCGTCGGCGTCCATCGAGTTGAGCAGGATCTCCCCCGCCCCCAGATCGACCGCCTGGCGTGCCCATTCCAGCGCGTCCAGACCCGCGGAGGTGCGACCACCGTGGGTGGTGACACCGAATCCGGAGGGCTGGCCGGCCTCGCGCCGGGCGTCCAGGGAGAGCACCAGCACCTGGTTGCCGAACCGGGTGGTGATCTCGCGGATCAGTTCGGGGCGGCGGATCGCGGCGGTGTTCACCCCGACCTTGTCGGCACCGTGCCGCAGCAGGTCGTCCACGTCGGCGACCGACCCCACCCCACCGCCGACGGTGAGCGGGATGAACACGGTCTCGGCGGTCTGCGAGACCACCTCCCGGGTGGTGGCCCGGCCCTCGTGGGAGGCGGAGATGTCGAGGAAGGTCAGCTCGTCCACACCGGCGGCGTCATAGGCCAGTCCGAGCTCCACCGGATCGCCGGCGTCGCGGAGGTTGGTGAAGTTGACGCCCTTGACGACCCGCCCGTCGTGGACGTCGAGGCAGGCGATGATGCGGACAGCCAGGCTCATGGGCACCGACCCTACCGGCCTAGGGTGGGCACATGCCGGAGCTGGACCCCACCTTCACCGCCCTGCCGCTGCGGGCTCTCGCCGATGCCGCCCTGGACCGCGCCGCGGCGCTCGGTGCCGGGCACGTCGAGGTGCGCATCGAACGGACCCGCAGCGACCACCGCACCTACCGGGATGCGGCCCTGGAATCGGCCAGCGACAGCGAGGTGCTGGGTCTGGGGGTACGCCTGCTCTGGCAGGGCGTGTGGGGATTCGCCGCCGGGATCACGCTGACCCCGCAGGCCGCGGCGCGGATCGCCGAACAGGCGGTCGAGGTGGCCCGCATCTCGGCGGCCGCCGGTTCCCGGCCGGTGGAGCTCGCGCCCGAACCGGTGCACCGCGGCAGCTGGGTGTCGGCGTACCGGATCGATCCGCTGAGCGTGCCGGCCCCCGAACGCGACGCCCGGTTGATCGAGCTGTCCGCCGCATTGCTCGCCGGGTCCGGGGTCGACCATGTGCAGGCCGCCGTCGACGCGGTGCGGGAGAACAAGTTCTATGCCGATTCCGCCGGCACCGAGACCACCCAGCAGCGGGTCCGGATCGCGCCGGCACTGACGGCGGTGACGGTCGGTGAGCACGGCTTCGCCACCATGCGGACGCTGGCGCCCCCGGTGGGTCGTGGCTGGGAGTACCTGACCGGGGAGGGTTGGGATTTCGATGCCGAGGTGGCCGAACTCCCAGGACTGCTCGCCGAGCACGCGGCGGCACCGAGTGTCGAACCGGGCCGCTACGACCTGGTGATCGAGCCGACCAATCTCTGGCTGACCGTGCACGAGTCGATCGCGCACGGCACCGAACTGGACCGGGCACTCGGTTATGAGGCGGCGTACGCCGGCACCTCGTTCGCGACCGTCGACGGGCTGGGGTCGCTGCAGTACGGTTCGCCGCTGCTGCAGGTCACCGGGGACCGGGTCACCGAGCACGGGCTCGCCAGCGTCGGCTGGGATGACGAGGGGGTGGGCGCGCAGGAGTTCGAGATCATCCGCGACGGGGTGCTGGTCGGTTACCAGCTGAACCGGCAGATGGCCGCCGAACGGGGACTCGGCCGCTCGAACGGCTGCGCGTTCGCCGATGCGCCATCCCACATCCCCCTGCAGCGGATGCCGAACGTCTCGATCCGGCCCGACCCGCAGGGCCCGGACGTGGCCGGGCTGATCTCCCGGGTGGAGCGCGGAATCCTTGTCCAGGGAGACAATTCCTGGTCGATCGACATGCAGCGCTACAACTTCCAGTTCACCGGACAGCGCTTCTTCGCGATCGAGAACGGCCGACTCGTCGGGCAGCTGCGCGATGTGGCCTACCAGGCGACCACGACCGATTTCTGGGGTTCGCTGGCGGCGGTGGGTGGGCCGCAGACCTATCTGCTGGCCGGGGCGATGAACTGCGGCAAGGGACAACCGGGTCAGATCGCCTCGGTGTCGCACGGTGCGCCGGCGTGCCTGTTCCGCGAGGTGAATGTGCTCAACACCAATGCCGAGGGAGGTGCGCTGTGAGCGAGCGGGTGGCCGACTGGATCGAGGCGGCGCTGGGGGCTGCACGGAGCCCGGACTGCACGATCATCGTCGACGAATCCCGGGAGGCCAACCTGCGCTGGGCGAACAACGCCGTCACCAGCAACGGGGACACCCACGATCGATCCGCGACCGTGATCGCCTTCGACGGTCCGCGGACGGCCGCGGTCTCGGGCCCGTTGGCCGATGCCGCGGAGCTGATCGCCCTGGTCGGGCGGGCGGAGGCCGCGCTGGTGGACGCCGTGGCGGCCCCTGATGCGATGCCGTTGCTGGACGGCGGCCGGGACACCGACTTCGCCGAACCTGCCGATGCGGCTGATTTCTCCGTGCTGGCAGGATTCGCGGCCGAACTGGGGGATGCGTTCCAACTGGCCGTGGCCGAGGGGCAGCTGCTGTTCGGGTTCGCCGAGCACCGGCTGACGACGACCTGGTTGGCCGCCAGCACCGGCACCCGGCGCCGGCACGTGCAGCCGATGGGCCGGGTCGAGCTGAACGCCAAACTGCCGGACCTGATCGGATCGGCCTGGGTCGGGGTGGCGACCCTCGACTTCACCGACGTCTCGGTGCCGGGGTTGTACGCCGAGGCCAGGCGTCGCCTGGGTTGGTCCGCGCGCCGGATCGATCTGCCCGCGGGCCGGTACGAGACCTTGCTGCCACCCTCGGCGATCGCCGATCTGCTGATCTATGCCTACTGGTCGATGTCGGCGCGCGATGCCGCCGAGGGGCGCAATGCCTTCGCCGACCCGGCCGCGGTGGGCCGGACCCGGATCGGTCAGCGGCTCAGCGAGCTGCCGCTGACCCTGGCCAGCGATCCGGCCGCGCCCGGGTTGGAACGGGCACCGTTCGTGATCGCGCACGCCTCCGCCGGCGGTGAGCAGTCGGTCTTCGACAACGGTGCGCCGGTCGAACGCGCCGAATGGGTCGCCGACGGCGTGCTCACCGATCTGGTCCGGGATCGTCGGGTCGCCGCCGACCAGGGACTGTCGGCGCGGCCGGCCACCTGGAACCTGTTGCTCACCGGCGGCGGTGACCAGGGACTGGACGAGATGATCGCCGACACCCGCCGCGGGCTGCTGCTCACCTGCCTGTGGTACATCCGCGAGGTCGACCCCGAGACCCTCCTGCTCACCGGGCTGACCCGCGACGGGGTCTATCTGATCGAGGACGGCGAGGTGGTCGGTGCGGTGAACAACTTCCGCTTCAACGAATCCCCGATCTCCTTGCTGGGCAGGATTTCCGAGGCCGGCCGCAGCGAGCAGACGCTCCCGCGCGAGTGGAACGACTGGCTGACCCTCACCGTGATGCCACCGGTCCGCGTCCCGGACTTCAACATGTCCACCGTCTCCCAGGCGCACTGATCCCCCACGCTCATCGAGCAGCACGCCATGCGCAACGAAGCGGAGCAATGGCGTGCGTGTCGAGATGAGCCGCCCGGGTTGTGCCCATCTCGACACGGTCGCTGCGCGACCTGCTCGATGAGCGGTGCAGAACCCGTTTGCCGCGGTGACGGTGTGGATGCATCATGGATGACGTTGCATTCCCTGCGAGAGGATCGACTGGTGTACCTCCCGGTGTCGCCCACGCGCTGACCCGTCGAGCGAACGGCTCCCCGATGAGCCCGGCTCCGGATCGGCGTACCCACACCGATTCCGAGGAGCCACCATGTCATCCCACGCACCCATCACCCTCGCCGATCTCGGCTTCGACTGGCCGGACGGCAGCACCGCACTCTCCCACCTGGACGCCACCTTCGGCGCCGGGCGTACCGGCCTGGTCGGCCGCAATGGATCCGGCAAGTCCACCCTGTTGCGCGTGATCGCGGGTGAACTCGCCCCGAGCAGCGGCAGCTGCCAGGTCGGTGGCGAGGTGGCGTACCTGCCGCAGCGATTGACCCTGGACACCGACCGCAGCCTGGCGGACCTGCTCGGGGTCGCGGAGAAACTGCGGGCCTGGCGACGGATCAGTGACGGCAGCACCGAGATCGCCGATTACGAGATCCTGGGTGACGACTGGGATCTCGAGGCGCGCTGCGCGCAGACGCTGGGCACGATCGGGCTCGGCGCGGTCGGGCTCGACCGGCGGATCGGCACCCTCTCCGGTGGTGAGACGATGCTCGCCGCGATCGCCGGCGTGCAGCTTCGGGGGGTGCCGATCGCGCTGCTCGACGAACCGACGAACAACCTCGACGGCACCGCCCGGGAACACCTGTACGCCTTGATCCGCGGTTGGCGCGGCACCCTGGTGGTCGCCAGCCACGACCCGCTGCTGCTGGAGGAGATGGACTGCATCGCCGAGGTGTACGCCGGCCGGCTCACCCTCACCGGTGGCGGATTCGGCGACTGGCAGCGCCAGCTGGCGGGGCAGCAGCAGGCGGCGAAGCGTGCGGTCCGCGACGCCGAACAGCAACTGCGCAAGGAGAAGCGGGAACGGGTCGAGGCGGAGACGAAGCTGGCTCGGCGCAGCCGTGCCGCGGACAAGGACCATGCCAACAAGCGGATGCCGAAGATCGTGATGAACACCCGGAAGTTCCAGGCGCAGGTCTCCGCCGGCAAGCTGCGCGGTCAGCTCGACGACCGGGTCGCCTCCGCCACCGAGGCGCTCAGCGACAGCGAGGCACGGGTCCGCACCGACGAGCGGGTGGCGGTCGACCTGCCCGATCCCGGCGTGCCGCAGAGCCGTCGGCTCGCCGAGCTCACCGGCACGGACTCGCGGATCGTCATCCAGGGACCGGAACGGATCGCATTGACCGGCCCGAACGGTGTCGGCACGACCTGCCTGGTGGAGACCCTGGTCCACCCCGACCGACCGCACCGGCTGCCGGCCCACGGCACTCCCCTGGCCCGGATCGGCTATCTGCCGCAGCGACTGGACGGACTCGACGACGACTCCAGTGCGGTGCAGAATCTGCGCGATCGGCTCCCCGGGGTGAGCGTGCAGGACGTCCGTGGCAGGCTCGCGCGGTTTCTTTTGCGCGGTGCGGTGGTGGAACGACCGGTGGGCTCACTGTCCGGTGGGGAACGGTTCCGGGTGGCGTTGGCGGCGTTGCTGCTCGCCGAGCCACCCGCGCAGCTGCTGATCCTCGACGAGCCGACGAACAACCTCGATCTGGACACCGTCGACCAACTGGTGGCTGCGCTGGAGTCCTATCGCGGTGGGTTGCTGGTGGTCAGCCACGACCACCATTTCCTGTCCCGGCTGGGAATCGACCGCTTCATCGGGCTCGATGCCGCCGGGGCGCTGACCGAGTACGACCCCCGACCCATGCTCATCGAGTAGGTCGCGAAACGACCGTGTCGAGATGAGCTCGTCGGTGAAACCCCCCTGGGCGCCGTGAAACCCCCACTGCAGTGGGGGTTTCGCACACCGTAGAGGGGTTTCACGGCCGGGGCATGGCTTCGTCTCGCTCGTACCTCGCTCGCTCAGCCACGTGGCGCGGCGCGGCTTCGCTTCGCTGCGCCTGCCGAGCTGCATGCGGACCGTGGGTCGAGGTCAGTGCTTGAAGCCGGGGAGGTCGACGCTGTTGCGCGGGGCGACCACACCGCCGATCAGGGTGATCAGCGAGATCGCCGCGAGCAGCACCGCGGCCGGCCACCAGTGCCGGTCGGCGGCGGCGACCCAGGCGGTGGCCATGAAGGGGACGAAGCCGGAGACCACACCGGCCAGATTCTGCGACATGGCCGCACCGGAGTAGCGGGTGGCGGCCGGGAACAGACCCGTCATCACCGTCCCGCTGGCGGCGTACGGATAGGACAGTGCGGCGACCGCGATGGTCATCCCGAGCACCACCAGGACCGGCTGTTTCGACACCACCATGAGGAAGGACGGCACGGCCAGCACGATCGAGGCGACCGCACCCCAGATCACCACCTTGCTGGCCCCGAAGCGCTCCCCCAGTCGGCCACCGGAGACCAGCACACCGATCTCCACCGCCGCGGCGATGATCGTGCCGAGCAGCAGCAGGTTCTTCGACATGCCGAGGGTGTTGGTGCCGTAGGAGACGACGAAGGTGGTCACCAGATAGAAGCCACCGACCCCGAGGAAGGCGACCGCGGAGCCGATCAGGATCTGCAGCCAGGACTGCCGCAGCACCGCGAGCAGGGGCGACTTCTCCAACCCACCGGTCTCCTCGAGTTCCCGGAAGACCGGCGACTCCTCCAGCTTGGCCCGGATCCACAGGGCGACCAGCAGCAGCGGAATCGCCGCCAGGAAGGGAATCCGCCAACCCCAGGCGTCGAAGGTCTGCGGGCCGAGCAGATAGGACACCAGGAAGAAGCCACCCGAGGACAGGATGGTGCCGATCGGTGATCCGATCTGCGGCATCGCCGCATACCTGGCCCGTTTGGCCAGCGGCGCGTTCTCCACCGCGATCGTCATCGCCCCGGACCACTCGCCGCCGACGAACAGCCCCTGCAGCACCCGCAGGATGACCAGCGCGATCGGGGCCCAGACGCCGATGCTGGCGAAGTTCGGCAGCAGGCCGATCACACCGGTGAAGATGCCGATCCCGACGATCGTGGTCAGCAGCACCGAACGCCGGCCGATCCGATCCCCCAGCCAGCCGAAGATCAGCCCACCGATCGGCCGGGCCGCGAAGCCGACCCCGAGGGTGGCGAAGGAAGCCATGGTCGCCGCCGCCGGGCCACCGGTGAAGTACTGCTTGTTGAACACCAGCGCCGCGGCGGTGTTGAACAGGAAGAAGTCGTACCACTCCATCGCGGTGCCGACCAGCGCACCCCAGGTGACCTTCCGGGCCTCGGATTCGTCGAGCTGCCGGGTGGCCCCGGCCTCCAGCCTGCCGCCGGTGTTCCGCACGTCCGCCATGGCAAGAACCTTCCGTCGCTGGACAGATTCGCCTCAGTCAAGCACGAAACACCCCGCCGGGGATGGGGTCATCCGGCCGCCATGTCACAGTGCGAGACGCCCCACCCGACGGTCGGTGCGCGGCCCTGACCCACCCGCTGATCAGGGTTCGGTGTCGTCGGCGACGAAGGCGACGACACCGCGCCGCATCGCTCGGGTCGCCTCCCGGCAGGTACGCCGCAGCGCCGCCCGGCTCTCGTCCTCGGCCGCCTCCCGGTTCGCCGCATCGCCGATCTGATCGGTGAAGTCGATGACCTGGCGTACCCAGCGGACGAAGTCGCCGGCGGTCATCCCGGACTCGGCCAGCACGGTCGCCAGCGGTCGGCCGGCCGCCCAGGCGAACACCGGTTGCGCGAAACCGATCTCCAGATCCGGACCGCGCTCCACCCGGAAATCCCGCTCCAGCAAGGAGATCTCGCGATGCACCTGGCGCAGCGTGGTCATCCGCGCGTCGGTCTCGGCATCGGGCATCCGCGGTGGGCGGGCCCGGTGATCGGTGCGCCGGGCCTCGAACACCAGCGTGGACAGCACCGCCGCCAACTGGGGTGCGGACAGGCCGTCGAAGACCCCGCGCCGCAACGCCTCGGCCGCGACCAGGTCCAGCTCGTTGTAGATCCGGGCCAGCATCCGGCCGTCGGCGCTCACCCGCAGCGGCTCCCCCTCCAGATAGTGCAGCGATTGCAGCACCTGGCAGATCCGGTCGAACTCGGTGGCGATGGTGTTGGTCCGGCGCTGCATCCGGGATTCGATCTGCGCGTTCTCGCGCTCCAACCGCATCGCCTTCTCCGCCCAGCGGGCATGCTGCTCGCGTTCCGGGCAGTCGTGGCAGGGATGGTGGCGCAACTCGTTGCGCAGTTCGGTGATCCGGGCGGCCACCTCGGCGTCCACCGCACCGGGCCGCCAGCGGCTCGGGGACCGGTCGATCTCGTTCAGCCGGGACATGAACGCGGCGTGCAGCGAGCGCCTGGAGTGCGGCTCCTTGACGTGGAACTTCTTCGGGATCCGCATCCGCCCGACGGCCTGCACCGGGGTCGGGAAATCGTTCAGGGTGAGGCGTTTGGTCTGCCGGTCCTCCCCCATCACCAGCGGATGCGGTTCCTCACGGTGCGAGCGGACACCCGGGTCGATGATCACCGCCCAGCCCTGCAACCGGCCGCTGGGCACGTGCACGATGTCGCCGGCTTTCAACTGCAGCAGGGATTCGAAGGCCTCGGCGCGCTTGTCGGCCTTGCGGTCGCGGGCCGCGTCGGCCTCCAGCTGGGAGATCTCTTCACGGATCCGGGCGTACTCGGTGAAGTCGCCGCGGTCGCACTCGGCGTGCGCCAGGAAACCGGCGATCGCATCATTGTTGCGCTGCTGCTGCCGGGCCAGCCCGACCACCGAACGGTCTGACTGGTACTGCGCGAAACTCTGCTCCAGCAGGGTTCTGGCGCGATCCTGACCGACCGCCCCGACCAGATTGACCGCCATGTTGTAGGTCGGGGCGAACGACGAGCGCAACGGATAGGTGCGTTTCGACGCCAGTCCGGCGACCTGCCGCGGTTCCATGCCGGCCTGCCACAGCACCACCGCATGCCCCTCGACGTCGATCCCCCGCCGACCCGCCCGGCCGGTCAACTGGGTGTACTCACCCGGGGTGATGTCGACGTGCGCCTCGCCGTTGAACTTGACCAGCTTCTCCAGCACCACCGACCGCGCCGGCATGTTGATGCCCAGCGCCAGCGTCTCGGTGGCGAAGACGACCTTGATCAGGTTGCGGACGAAGCACTCCTCCACACATTCCTTGAACGCCGGCAGCATGCCCGCGTGGTGCGCCGCCACCCCGGCGAGCAGGGCGTCGAGGAAATCGGCGTACCCCAACGCGTTCAGGTCGCTGCTGCTCAACCCGGCGGTGTGCCGGCCGGCGATCGCCAGGATCTCCTCGCGCTCCTCGGCGCTGGTCAGGCGTACCCCCGCCCCGACGACCTGACCCACCGCCGCATCGCAGCCGGCCCGGGAGAAGATGAACACGATCGCCGGCAGCAGCCGCGCCCGCTCCAGGGTCTCCACCATCTGCGCCCGGCTCGGCGGGCGGTAGCGGGAACGCTCCCGGTGATCGCGATGCGCGGCCCCGCCGTAACCGCCGGAGCCGTGCCCGTGACCGCGCTTGCCACGCCCGGACCGGCCACGCGGACGGCGGGAGTCGTCGCGCACCGTGCGGGATTCGTCCTTGGCGATCCGGACCAGTGCCGGATTGACCTCGTGCCGGCCCCCGGCGGCGCTGGCCTCGCCGACGATCGCGGTCGGTGCCTCGTCCTCGAACAGGTCGTAGAGCCGGCGGCCGACCAGCACCTGCTGGTAGAGCGGCACCGGGCGGCGTTCGGAGACGACGACCTCGATCGCGCCCCGGACCTCGCGCAGCCAGTCGCCGAACTCCTCGGCATTCGACACCGTCGCCGACAGCGCGACCAGCAGCACCGATTCGGCCAGCCCGATGATCACCTCCTCCCAGACCGCGCCGCGGAACCGGTCGGCCAGGTAGTGCACCTCGTCCATCACCACGTAACCGAGGTTGTCCAGCGTCGAGGACTGCGCGTAGATCATGTTGCGCAGCACCTCGGTGGTCATCACCACGATCGGTGCCTCGGAGTTGATCGAGGAGTCACCGGTGAGCAGCCCGACCTGGTCCGCTCCATAGCGGCGAACCAGATCGGCATATTTCTGGTTCGACAACGCCTTGATCGGCGTGGTGTAGAAGGCCTTGCGACCGGTCTGCACGGCCATGAACACCGCGAATTCGCCGGCGATCGTCTTGCCGGCACCGGTCGGCGCGGCGACCAGCACACCGGAGCCGCCCTCGATGGCCCGGCAGGCCGCCCGCTGGAAGTCGTCGAACTCGAAACCGTAGACGGCGGCGAACTCGGTCAGCTGCGGATTGCGCTGCTGTTCACGGAAACGGGCCATCCGCTGGCTCGGGGAGAGCTCGGCGTCGGGGTCGCTCGGATGCAGGCTGGCTGCGGGGTCCGACCGGTCGGCGGGGTTCAGGGGTTCAGTCATGGTGCCTCCCACGCTACCGGCGGGTGATCGGCGTGCCCGGTTGCTGGGCCCGCGACACGAACACACCGGCCACCGCGAACAGCACCATCAACCCCACCAGCACGAACAGTCCAGCGGTGAATCCGCCGGTCGCCGAATAGAGCCAGCCGAGCAGCACCGGGCCCGCTGCGGCGTACAGATAGCCACCGCCCTGGGCGATCGCCGACGCCCCGGGCACGTCCGCCGGGCGCGGTTGGTGGGCGATGAAGGTGAGCGCGATCGGCAGCAGGACGCCCTGGCTGATCCCGCCGACGACGGCGCCGAGCAGCACCGTCGGCAGGGTTCCGGCGGCGAGCAGGAGCAGGGCGCACAGATAGACGGTGCAGATCGCGATCAGATTGCGGACCGCGTGCCGGTGGCCGACGAACCAGCCGGCCAGCAGCGCTCCGGGCAGGCCGAGCAGGGAGTACGCCGAGAGCAGCAGTCCGGCGGCGTGCTCGCTCAGCCCGGCTCGTTGGAAGATGCTCGGCAGCCAGGTGAGCATGGTGTAGAAGACCAGGGACTGGGTGCCCATCACGAAAGTGATCAGCCAGACCAGCGGTCGGCGCAGCAGCGGCAGCAGACCGGTCGGGACCGCCGCGCGGTGCTCACCGGCCGCCGGGTCGCGGCGGACCCGCAGGCTGACGAAGGTCCACAGCAGCAGCGCGATCAGCCCGGGCCACAACCACACCCCGATCGCCACCGACCAGTCCACGCCCGCGCCGACCAGGGTCGAGGTGGTGAACGGCCCGGCGGCGCCGCCCAGTTGCAGCATCACCGAGTAGAGCCCCATCACCAGCGGCAACCGGTGGGCGAACCAGGGCCGTGCCAGGGCCGGTACGACGACATTGCCGATGGCGATCCCGAGCCCGATGATCAGGGTGCCGCCGAAGAAGGTCGGCACGGTGATCCACCAGCGCACCACGATGCCGATCACGATCAGGGCCCCGGCTGCCCAGAGCGTCGATTCCAGGCCGAAGCGGGCCGCCAGCAGCGGGGTGAGGAAGGCGAAGACGCCGAAGCAGAGCAGCGGCAGGGTGGACACCAGCCCGGCCTGTGCGGGGCTGAGCTGCAGGGTCTCGCTGAGTTGGCGCAGCACCGGCGGCACCCCGGTGATCGGGGCCCGCAGCAGCAGCGCCACCGCCAGCAGGCCGAACAGCACCCACCCGGCGGTGCGGCTGCGGATCAGCGGGTCACGTCTGCTCACCGATCCAGCTCGCGGGGATCGTCGGGGTCCTGACTGTTCCGGATCGCGCCGCGGGAGATGATCGTGCCGATCACACCGATGCCGACACCGAGCATCGGCCACATCGGCCAGTAGTAGTCGGCCTCGCCGTCGCCGACCGAGGTGAGGAACCAGACCAGGTTGGTGACGATCGCGACGAACAACCAGCTCGCCATGGTGGCGGTGACGGCATGGTCCAGACCGCGGCGCCGCCGGCGCTCGGTGCCCGGTGCCGGTGCGCTCGCCGCGGGGCGCGGGGTGGTCTCGGATCCGGTGGGCGACACGGTCAGATCGCCGACCAGCGGCACCAGCTCACCGTGCCGGGTGGCGGCACCGGCCACCTCCAGCCGCTGCAGGTATTCGTCGTGGTCCAGCTGCCCGTCGGCGTACGCCTCGGCGAGCACCTCCCGCGCCACGTCCCGGTCGCTGTCCGAGGCGCGCAGCGCGGCGTCCCGGCGCGGGTCCTGCCGGAACCGGTCCCAGGCCGCCCCGGGCCGATCGTTGCGATCAGGCAGGTTGGTCGGTTCGCTCACCCGGGCAGTGTTTCACGCCGGCTCACTTCGCGGGCGGTGTTCCGAACACGGTCAGCGAGCTGGGTTCGACGCTGATCCGCAGCGGGGTGGGACCGAGCTCCTCGCCGTCACCCATCCCGAACAGCCCGTCGCCGTCGACGGTGACCTCGCGGGCGGTGAAGCGTTCCACCGCGGGATCGCGGACGAAGCTGCCGGAGAACATCGCCGGCAGCAACCGCAGCAGGGTGGCCCGGCTGACCGGGTGGATCACGGTGACATCGAGCAGGCCGTCGGTGACATCGGCGGACGGGCAGATCTTCATCCCGCCACCGAAGTAGGCGCCGTTGCCGACCGCGATCAGCATCGCCGGCTGGGTGCGTTCCCGGCCGTCGATCCGCAACCGGTAGGTGAGTGGTTCGAAGGTGGCCAGCTCGGCCAGGGCGGAGGCGGCGTAACGGAGATTGCCGATCGGCAGTCGCATCCCGTTGGCGCGCCGGTTGACCCGGGAGTCGTAACCGGTGGCGACGACCGTGCCGACGTGGCGCACCTCGGCGCCACCGACGAGATCCCCCTCCACCCGGAGGGTGTCCACGCGCCGGGTCTGGCCGCCGATCACCCAGTGCGCCGCCTGGATCGGGTTGAACACCCGGATGCCGAGGCCGCGGCACATGTCGTTGCCGGTGCCGGCCGGGATCAGCCCGAGCGGCACCTCGGTCCCGGCGCAGGCGTTCACCCCCAGGGTCATCATGCCGTCGCCACCCATCACCAGCAGCGCATCCGCGGGTACGCCGTCGTGCGCCGGCCGCGCCTGCTCGGCGGCGGCGATGGTGCGCTGCCGGGCCTCGGCGAAGTCGGCGGTCTGGTGTACGCGGAGGGTGGCCCCGGGCAGACCCTGGAGCAGTTCACGGCAGACCGCGGGCAACAGTTTGGCGGCCCGCCCCCGGCCGGCGGTCGGGTTGACCACCAGGGTCAGCGTGGAGCCGTCGTAGCGCGTCAGAGCGGGCATGTCGGTGAGCCTATTGGTCGGTGTCGGTGGGTGGGAACCGCTGTCAGGCCGCGTCGCGCGGAGCCGCGTCGCTGGGGGCCACATCACCGCGCCGGCGTCGCGCCCGGTCGTTGGCCCGACAGATGAGTTCGGCGATGAGGTAGAGCACGGCCATCGGTAGCGCCAGGGCCAGCATCGAGAACGGGTCGGTGGAGGGGGTGGCGACCGCACCGAAGACGAAGCAGCCGAAGATGGCGTACTGCCGCGCCTTGCCGAGCTGTGCACCGCTGAGGATGCCGGCCAGGTTGAGCACCACCAGCACCACCGGCAGCAGGAACGCGATGCCGAAGACGAGCATCAGCCGGATCAGGAAGGTGAGGAAATACTGGATGTCGAGCATGTTGGTGACCGGCACGCTCTGCGGGGTGAAGCTGAGCATCACCGAGATGCCCTTCGGCATCACCCAGTAGCCGATGGCGACCCCGGACAGGAAGAGCGGGGTGGCGGCGCCGACGAAGATGACCGCCCACTTCTTCTCCTTGGCCAGCAGACCCGGGGCGATGAACGCCCAGAGCTGATAGAGCCAGAACGGCGCGGTGAGCACCAGGCCCGCGATCCCGACGATCTTCATCGCCAGCGTCATCGGAGCAGCGACGCCGATGTTCACCACCTCGGTGTTGGCGTCCGGGCGGGTCGCCTTCAGATCGATGGCTGCCAGGTTGTACGGCTGCAGCAGGAACTCATAGAGCGTCTGGTAGAAGAACGCGCAGATCGCGATCCCGAGCACGATCCAGACCGCGGCCACCACGAACCGGTAGCGCAACTCGCGCAGGTGCTCGAACAGCGTCATGTTCCCGTCCGGCGGGACGGGAGGTGGTTTCAGCCAGGCCAGACTCAGCCGCCGGCCGGCCACGTTGATCGCCACCGATCAGCGCAGGTCATCCGGGTTGCGGTCCACGACCTCGGCGTCGACCACCTCGTCCCGCTGGCCGGTGGCCGGCTTGTCGAGCCCGCGGGGCTCGGTCGGGCCCGCCTTCGGCGTGCTGGCGCCCGCGGCGGTCGCACCGCCCTTGCCGGCCTTCTCGTCCTCGCTGAGACCCTTGGTCTCTTCCTTGAACTCGCGGATCGCACGGCCGCTGCTGCGCCCGATACCGGCCAGCCGGGTGCCGCCGAAGAGCAGCAGCACCACCGCGAGGATGATCAGCAGCTCGGGAACGCCGAGCCCGAACAGGGCCATGGGAGTCATCGCACATCCTTGCGTTCGGCGGGATCCTTTGCGACCCCGCATCGTCGGATGCCCCGTTGCGGGGCATCCCCATCGTGCCCCGCCTGGGGACCACACGCCAATCCTAGACACGCCGGTGTGGCGTCCCAACCCACGACCACCGCGAGCCGCCGGATGCGCGGCGGCCTAGGGTCGGCGGGTGATGACGATCGCCACCTTCTGCTGGCTGCTGCTGGCGGGGGTCGGTGCGGGCCTGGTCGGCTATCTCACCGGCCTGGCGTCGCTGGTCAGCTACCCCGCCCTGCTGGCGGCCGGGCTGTCGCCGCTGACCGCGAATGTCAGCAACACCCTGGGCCTGGTCGGCGTCGGGATCGGTTCCACCGCCCGGGCGGGACGGCAGGTCTCCGGTCAGTGGCGCCAATTGGTTGCGCAGGTGGTCGTGGTGGCGATCGGCGGGCTGGGCGGTGCACTGCTGTTGTTGTACGCCGGGGAGGGCACCTTCGAGCGGGTGGTGCCGTTGCTGATCGTGGCGGCCTCGCTGGCCCTGCTGGCCCAGCCGTGGCTGCGCCGGCTCAGCGGCGACCGGCCGCGCCCGGTGGTGTACCTGGTCACGATGCTGGCGATCTCGGTCTACGGCGGCTATTTCGGCGCCGGGGCGGGCACGATCTATCTCGCCGTGACCGCGATCCTGACCACGATGCCCTTCCATCGGGCGATGGTGTGGAAGTCGCTGCTGCTCGGCGTCTCGAACCTGGTCGCGGCGATCACCTTCGCCCTGGTCGCCCCGGTGAACTGGCTGGCCGCGCTGGCCCTCGGGCTGGGCTGCCTGCTCGGTGGGAACCTCGGGCCGCTGGTGCAGCAGCTCTTCCCGGAGCGGGTGCTGCGGGTCGGCGTCGCCCTCTGCGGCCTCGGCCTCGCCGTCTGGCTCGCGCTGAACTGACGCTCATCGAGTAGCTGGCCCGGCGGAGCGAAGCGGAGCCGGGCCAGCGTGTCGAGATGAGCGCCACACTCCACTGCCCGCCGGTTCTCGCACCGGACTTCGGTTCTCGCATGGTGTGCCGTGCGAGAACCGAAGTTTGATGCGAGAACCGGGAATCCCCACACCTCTCGGCACACCCGGCATTGCTCCGCTTCGCTGCGCATGCCGGGTTAATCGAGGAGCGTGGACGTCAGTCGAAGAGGTCGGCGTACCGGTCCAGGGCCTCGCGGGCGGCGGCGCGGGCGCCGTCGGCGGCCTCGGCGGGGGCGAGCACCCGGGCGTCCGGGCCGAGGCGCAGCAGCAGCCCACGCAACCAAGTCGGGTCGGCGACCTTCAGGCGTACCTCGACACCCCCGTCGTCGGTCTGGGTCGCCGATTCCACCGGGTGGTACTCCGCGACCCAGGCGGCGGCCGGGCTCAGCGCGAGCGTGACCTCGGGCGCCGCGCCGAGGCGGGCGAGCCAGTCGTTGCCGTCCGGCTCCCCGGGATGCTCACGCACCGGGTCGTCGAGCAGTTCGGCCGAGGTCACCCGGTCGAGCCGGAAACTGCGCCACCCGGGCTCGGCCCCCGGCTCCCCCGCGGGCGCCTCGCTCCAGGCGTCCAGATAGGCGTAGCCGTTGTCCACCCGGAGCCGGGCCGGGTCGACCACCCGGCTCAGGTTGCGACCGCGGCTGGTCGAATCGTGCCCGAGCCGCAGCCGGCGGCCCTCGGCGAGCGCGTCGCTGATCGCCTGCCGGATCTCCTCGGCCGCGGTCTGCACCCGGACGCTGACCCGGTCGGCGGCCGCGGCCGACTCCCCCGCCAGGCCCTGCAGTTTGCCCAGCGCTGCATCGATGGTGCCGGCCACCTCGGTGGTCGCCACCTCGCGCAGCGTCTGCAGCCCGAGCAGCAGCGGCAGCACCTCATCGGCGGCCAGCCGCAGCGGCTGCGACAGGTAGTCGGCGTTGCTCAGATAGATCACACCGCGCCCGTCGACGGCCTCCATGTCGATCTCGATCAGGTCCCCGGGCAGCAATCCCGGCAGTCCGCACATGTAGAGCACGCCCAGGTCGGCGCGCAGCTGTTCGGGCGTGACCCGGTACGCCGCCGCCACATCGTCGAGCCTGGCCCCCTGGTGCCGCTGCAGATAGGGCACCAGCGACAGCAGGCGGGTCAGCTGTTCCAGCGCGGTGCCGCTGCTCATGACGCTCCCCCGTCGGCGACCGCGGCCAGCAGCCCGCGGACCCGGTCCCGCAGCTCGGCCGGTTCGAGGACCAGCACATCGGCACCGTACCCGGCAAGCTGGGCCGCGAAATCGTCCGCAGCGGCGTACCCGACCGCCAGCACGTCGAAACCGGTCGGCAGCCGGCCGGCCAGGGCGGCGTCCACCTCGGCCGGCTCGGCGCCGCGACGCAGCCCGGGGGCCTGCTCGGCGCGGATCGCGAGCACCGCCCGGTGGGTCGCCGGCGCCGGCTCCAGGGTGCCGGCCAGCTCGCGCAGGTCCACCTCGGGCACGGTGTACGCCCCGGCGGCCGAGACCAGGCGCGGGGTGTCGGTGATCCGGGCCAACTTGAACATCCGGGTCGCGTCCCGATCCAGATCGTGCCCGATCAGATACCAGTTTCCCTTGTGGGAAACGATTCCCCAGGGTTCGACGGTCCGCTCGACGACCTCACCGGCGCCGCCGCGGCGATAGCCGAAACTGACCCGGGTGGTGTCCACGACGGCCTGGTAGAGCGGTTCGAAGGCGGCCTCCCGCGCGGTCACCGTGGGCGCCAGCGCGGCCAGCCGGCCGGTATCGGTGGCGAGCCCGGCGGCGCGCAGCTTGGCCAGCGCCAGTTGGGTCGACTCGGCCAGGTTGGCCTGCTGCCAGACCTGCCCGGCGACCGAGACCACGGCGGCCTCCTCGGCGGTGAACTCGACCGGCGGCAGCTCGAAGTCGGTGCGCGAGATGCGGTAGCCGACCTCGTCCTCGAAGGCGGAGTTGCTGCCCACCTCGACCGGTACCCCGAGTCGGCGCAGCTCGTCCTTGTCGCGTTCGAAGGTACGCTCGAAGGCGCCGTCGGTGAGCCCGCTGTAACCCTCGACGGTGCGGCGGATCCGTTCCCTGCTGAGAAATCGGGGCGCGGCGAGCAGGCAGATGGTCAGGTTGAGGATGCGTTCGGTCTTGCGAGGTGCCATGCTGGACCGTTCCCCCTCTCCACTGCCGGCCTGCGCCATCGTGGAGATTACCAGCGGTGGAGCGACGAATCCGGGAGGTGAGCGCGGTGCCTGAGGCAGCGTCCGGGGCGGGCCGCTATGCACCCAGTCCGACCTCCCAGCTGCACGTCGGCAATCTGCGGACCGCGGTGCTGGCCGATCTGTTCGCGCACGCCTCCGGGCGCGCGTTGCGGTTGCGGGTCGAGGATCTGGACACCGATCGGGTCCGCGCCGCCGGCGGGGTGACCGAACAGCAACTGGCCGATCTGGCCGCGCTCGGGCTGCGGTTCGACGGCCCGGTGGTGCGGCAGAGCGAGCGGCTGACCGCGTACGCCAACGCGGCCGACCGGCTCGGCGGGGCCGTCTACGAGTGCTTCTGCACCCGCCGGGAGATCGCCGAGGCGGCCAGCGCCCCGCACGCGGACGGGTACCGGCCCTATCCGGGCACCTGCCGGGAGCTGACCGAACCCGAACGCGCCGCGCGACGCCGAGAGCGCCCGGCGGCGCTGCGGGTACGCGCCGACGGGGTGCGGATGAGCGTCCGCGATCTCTTGCACGGTGAGGTTTCCGGGGTCGTCGACGACTTCGTGCTGCGCCGGGCCGACGGCGTATGGGCCTACAACCTCGCGGTCGTGGTCGATGATCTGGCGATGGGCGTGGACCAGGTGGTGCGCGCCGACGACCTGCTCTCCTCCGCGCCCCGGCAGGCCTGGCTGGCCGAACGCCTCGGCGGTGCGGTGCCGGACTATGCGCACGTCCCGCTGGTGGTCAATGCCCGCGGCGTACGCCTGGCCAAGCGCGATGGCGCGGTCGGGCTCGCCGAGCTGGCGGCCGAGGGCCATGACACCGCCGAGGTGCTCGCCTGGATCGGTCGTTCGCTGGGGTTGGCCGCACCGGGTGACCGAGTCGACCTGGCCCTGCTGCGGGACCGCTTCGACCCGGCCAGCACGCCACTGGATCCGGTGGTCTTCACCGGGTTGAACCCCACGTTCCCCGAGTAGCTCGCGCAGCGAGCGTGTCGACGAGGGGTGCGCGCCCCCTACTGACCGGCGGTGGCGAAGAGGATGTCGACGACGTAGACGACGGTCTTGCCGGCGGACGGGTTCGGGGTGGCGGCCGAGGGATCGGCCGGGTACGCCTTGTCCGGCGGGGAGACGATCAGCACCCGGCTGCCGACGGGCTGCCCGGCCAGACCCTCCTGCCAGGCTGGTACCAGGCTGGTCAGCGGCCCCTGCTCGGGGTCCTTGCCGTAGGTGTCCTCGACGACCTTCCCGTCGTCCCAGGTGACGGCCTGGTAGCGAGCGGTGATGGTGTCACTGGGCTGGACCGGCTTGCCGGTGCCCTTGATCAGCGGCTGGGTGACCAGTTGCGCGGGCGGCTGGGCGCCGGCGGGGATGGTCACCTTCGGCTTGTTGTCGACCATCTCGACGGTCGGCAGGCCCTCCTTCGGCGGCACCGGCTCACCCTGGGCGGCCTCCAGCGGGGTGGCGACGATGTCGACGACGAAGATCAGCGTGTCACCGACCTCGATCCCGGCCTGCTGGCTGCCGCCGGCCTGGTCGTAACCGTCCTTGCCGGGCATCGCGATCAGGACGCGGCTGCCGACCTGCTGGCCGCTGAGGCCCTTCTTGAAGCCTGGCACCACCTGGCCGAGCGGGAAGGTGGCGGTCTGGCCGCGGGAGAACGAGTCGTCGAACTTCTGCCCGGTCCGGCCGTTCACGCCGTAGTAGTTGACCTCGACGGTGCTGTTGTCGTTGAGCTTCGGCCCGTTGCCCGGGGTGAGCACCTTGGTCGTCGTCTCCGCGATGCCCCACGGCGCCGGGAAGGTGACCTTCGGTTCCTTGTTCGGCTCACCCTCGACCTTGATCGCGTCCAGGTTCGTGGCCGGGGTGGTCTTCACCGGATCCGGGGTCGGGCTGGCGCTCGGGGTCGGCGTCGGCTCGGTCGCCGGGGTCGGCGTGGCCTCTGCGCTCGGTGCCGCGGACGGGCTCGCGCTGGCCGGATCGGCGGGCTGGTTTCCGGAGCAGGCCGACAGCACCAGCAGCGCGGCGAGCGCGGGGGCGGCGAACAGCTTGGCGGGGGTGAGTCCACGCGGACGACGGATCACAGTTCCTCGGGCTTTCGGTCGTTCTCTGCAACGGCTGGGCGCACGGCGGCACCCGGCGGCCAACGGTACCCGATCGGAGCCAGAATCCGGCCCGGACCGAAGTCCGACGCGGCGCCGATCAGCTCGCCGGCGATTCGGCGGGCGGGCGGAGCGCGCTGAGCAGCGACTCCACCCGGTCGTCGGCGGCCGCGAACGGGTCGGTGCACAGCACCGGTGAATAGAGCGGCGCCCCGGTGACCGGGCTGGGTGTCTGCCAGCTCCGGGCCGGCGGCTCGTTGACCTTGAAGGTGGTCCAGTCGACGGTGTAGTCGGCGCCGGCCTCCTGGGCGGCGGTGACGAACTCGCCGCGCAACCGGGCCCGGGTGGTCTGCGGGGCGACGCTCCGGGCGCGGCGGACGGTGTCCGGGTCGACGACGGTGCTCACCTGGCCGCGTTCCCGCAGGATCTGGTGCAGGCCGCGGCCCGGCCGCAGATCGTGGTACGCCAGGTCGAGCTGGGCGATCCGCGGGTCGTCCCAGGACAGTCCGTGCCGGTCGGCATACCGCTGCAACAGTCGTTGCTTGATCACCCAATCCACATCGCGAGCCAGGTCGTCGGTGTCGCGGGCCTCCAGCGCGGTCAGCACCCGGCGCCACAGCTCCAGGACGCGGGTCAACGCCGGGCCCGGGTCACCGGTGCGTTCGACCTGGTCGGTGACCGCGTCGAGGTAGGCCCGCTGCAACTCGAGTCCGGTGATGGTGCGACCGTTCGCCAGCGGCACCGGGGTCCGCCCGTAGAGGTCGCGGGACAGCTCGCGGACCGCCCGGGTCGGGTTCTCCACGCTGAAGTCGCGCAGTGCGGCGCCGGATTCGACCAGCCGCAGCACCAGTTCGGTGGCGCCGACCTTGAGCAGCGTGGTGGTCTCCGACGGATTGGAGTCGCCGACGATGACGTGCAGCCGGCGAAACCTGGAGGGGTCGGCGTGCGGCTCGTCGCGGGTGTTGATCATCGGCCGCATCCGGGTGGTGGCCGAGGACACCTCGTCCCACATGTGCGCGGCCCGCTGGGAGAGCACATAGCTGCCGCCGGGCAGCAGTTTCCCGGCCCCGCAGATCAGCTGCCGCGACACCAGGAACGGGATCAGCACCCGGGCCAGCGGGGCGAAGTCGCGGTTCCGGGCGATCAGGTAGTTCTCGTGGCAGCCGTAGGAGTTGCCGTGCGAGTCGGTGTTGTTCTTGAACAGATAGACCTGCGCCTCGGGCGCGTCCTCGGCCCGCATCCGTTCGGTGGCCTGTACGCCGAGGTCGTCGACCAGGGTCTCCCCCGCCCGGTCCTGGGCGATCAGATCCGCCAGCGCATCGCACTCGGCGGTGGCGTACTCCGGATGCGAGCCGACATCGAGGTAGAGCCGAGCCCCGTTGCGCAGGAAGACATTGCTGGAGCGGCCCCAGGCGACGACCGAGCGGAACAGGGTACGCGCGACTTCCTCGGGACTGGGCCGGCGCTGCCCCGGCGTGGAACAGGACACGCCGTATTCGGTCTCCAGACCGTAGATCCGCCGGGTGAGGAAGGGTTGCTCCATCCCGCGAGTCTACGCAGGAGGTGCCCCGCGGCCCGTCCGCGATCCATCGAATCCCGCGTACATTTCCCTCTCCCTGCAGGGCCCGCGGGATGCACTCAAGGTTCGCTGGATCGCGGAAGGGGTGTTACATCTGCGCGGCGTCGAGGAGTTTGCCGAGTTCCTCGCGGGTGAGCTCGCGGGTCTCCCCCAGCGGGAGCCGCCCCAGGCGTACCGGGCCGAAGGCGATCCGGGACAGCTTGCGCACCGGATGCCCGACCGAGTCCAGCATCCGGCGTACCACCCGATTCGCACCCGAGTGCAGGGTGACCTCGAGCAGGGTGCGTTCGGTGTGCGGGCTGCGGGAGACCAGCTTGATCTTGTCGGCTCTGACCTTGCCGTCCTCGAGGGTGACGCCCTTCTCGAGGCGCTTCAGGGCGTGGTTGTCCATCACACCTTCGACCTCGGCCAGGTAGGTCTTGGCGATCTCGTAGGAGGGGTGGGACAGCCGCTGGGCCAGTTCCCCGTCGTTGGTCATCAGCAGCAACCCGGTGGTCTCACCGTCCAGTCGCCCGACGTGGAACAGTCGCGGAACCCCGCGGGGCAGGTACTCGGTGAGATCGGGCCGGCCCTCGGGGTCTTCCATGGTGGAGATCACCCCGCGCGGCTTGTTCAGCGCCAGATAGACCTGCCGGCGCGCCGAGGGGATGCGGGACCCGTCGACGCGGATGGTGTCGCGTTCCGGATCGACGCGGACGCCCTGTTCGATCACCAGCTTGCCGTTCACCTCGACCCGGCCGTCGGCGATCAGCTGTTCGGCGGCCCGTCGGGAGGCGACCCCGGCCTGGGCGAGCACCTTCTGCAGGCGTACGCCGTCCTCGTCCTTCTCGCTCACGGCGTCTCCTCGGTCTCGGGGGTGGTTTCGGTATCTGGGGTGGTTTCGGTATCCGGGTCGGTTTCGGTATCCGGCGCGGTTTCGGTGCTGGCGGCGGGCACGGTGGGCTGTTCGACCAGGGTGCTCAGCTCGGCCTCCAGCTCGGCGGCCTCCGGCAGGTAGGGCGCGAGCGCGGGCAGCTCGTTGAGCGAGGTGAGGCCGAGTTTCTCGGTGAACAGGTCGCTGGTGCGGAACAGCAGCGCACCGGTCTCCTCATCGTGGCCGGCCTCCTCGATCAGGCCGCGGGCGGTGAGGGTACGCATCACCCCGTCCACGCTCACCCCGCGTACCGCGGCGACGCGGGTCCGCGAGATCGGCTGCAGGTAGGCCACCACCGCCAGGGTCTCCAGGGCGGCCTGGGAGAGCTTGGCCTGCTGGCCGTCCAGCACCCAGCGGTTGATCAGCTCGGCATGCTCGGCCCGGGTGTAGTAGCGCCAGCCACCGCCGACGTGCCGCAGCTCGAACCCGCGTCCGCTGCTGTCGTAGAACGCGGCCAGTTCGGACAGCACCTCGATCACCCGGTCCACCGGCGCGCGGGTCGCCTCGGCCAGGGTGGCGGCCGCCATCGGCTCCTCGGCCATCAACAGCAGCGCCTCGATCGCCCCGCTCAGGTTCTCCGGTGCGGTCTCCTCCGGCGCGGTCTCTGCGGGGTCCGTCTCCGTGGCCGCCGCGTCCTGCTCGGTGACGGTCTCGGGGGCGTCAGTCATCGTTCTCCTTCTGTGCTTCGGAATCTGCCGGCTGATCGGTCTGCTCCCCCGGCGGTTCGTCGAACTCGGCGGAGATGTCCAGATCGCCGGAATCGCTACCGGTCCAGCGGATCGTCAGCTCGCCGAGCGGGGTGAGCTGCTCGAAGGAGACCGCGCGTTCGCGGAACAGCTCCAGCAGCGCCAGGAACCGGCACACGGTGGTGACGCGGTCGGGTGAATCCCCGGTGAGCGCGCGGAAGGTGAGGGTACGCGAGCGGCGCAGCCGGTCGACGACCACCTGGGCCTGCTCGACGACGCTGACCGTCGGCGCGTGCAGGTGGGTCAGCGAGACCTCGACGGCCTGCTTGGGTGCCATCGCCCGCCCGGCCAGCGCGGCCAGCTGTTCGGGGGTGATGGTCAGCTGCACCTCGGGCAGCAGGCCGGCGTACCGGTCCTCCAACCCGCCGGGACGCGGATGCCGCAGCGATTCGCCGGCCAGCACCTCGGCCAGCCAGCCGGAGACCTCCTTGAACGCCCGGTACTGCAGCAGGCGTGCGAACAGCAGGTCCCGCGCCTCCAGCAGCGCCAGGTCCTCGGGGTCGTCGACCTCGCCGCTGGGGATCAGCCGGGCCGCCTTCAGGTCCAGCAGGGTCGCCGCGACCAGCACGAACTGGCTGGTCTGTTCCAGATCCCAGACCTCGCCGCCGGCCTTGATGTGCGCGATGAACTCATCGGTCACCCGGGACAATGCGACCTCGGTGATGTCCAGCTTGTGCTTGGCGATCAGCTGCAGCAGCAGATCGAAGGGGCCCTCGAAGTTGTCCAGGCGCAGGGTGAATCCGTCCTGCGGCCGCTCGGGCGCGGGGGGCGTGCTCTCGTCGACCGATCCCGGGGCGGGTCCGGTCACGATTCGGTGAGCCGGCTCAACAGCTCCGAATCCGGCCCGCTCTCGGCCAGGTCGTCCAGTGCGGCCGCCACCGCCTCCCGGACGAGCCGCCCACGATCCACCGCCAGACCGTGCTCGGCCCGCAGCGTCAATCGGGCCTGCTCCAGCCGGACGAGTTCCTCGCGGCTCACATAGACGGTGATCTTGTCCTCATGGCGGACCCGGCCGCTCCCCCGTTGGGCCGGGGTGCGGGACTTCGGCGTACGCCGGGGGGTCGTGTCGGGCGAGTCGCCCGACATCTCACCGTCGGCCGGCTCGTTCCCCTTGAGGATCTCGGCAGATCCGGGCATTGCTACTTTGCGTGGCATCGCGTCAGCACCTCACGCGCGAGTGTTCGGTACGCTTCCGCCCCCGGTGAGGAGGATGCGTAGGTGGTGATCGGTTCTCCCGCCACGGTGGTCTCGGGGAACTTCACGGTCCTGCGGATCACCGTGTGGAAGACGGTGTCACCGAAGGCCTGTACGACCCGTTCCAGCACCTCGCGGCTGTGCAGGGTCCGGGCGTCGTACATGGTCCCGAGGATTCCGGTGACCTGGAGTCGGGGATTCAGGCGTTCCTGAACCTTGGAAATAGTATCGGTGAGCAGCGCGATCCCCCGCAATGCGAAGAACTCGCACTCAAGCGGCATGATAACCCCATCGCTGGCGGTGAGCGCGTTGATCGTGAGCAGCCCGAGGCTCGGCGCGCAGTCGATCAGGATCACGTCGTAGCGGTCCCGGACCCGGTCCAGCACCCGCGCCAGGATCTGTTCCCGGGCGACCTCGCTGACCAGTTGCAGCTCGGCGGCGGACAGGTCGATGTTGGAGGGCAGGATGTCCATGCCCTCCACGACGGTCTCGTCGATCACCTCGTCGATGTCGGTGCCGCGGTCCATCAGCAGGTTGTAGACGCTGGTCTCCAGGGTGTGCGGGTTGACCCCCAGCCCCACCGACAGCGAGCCCTGCGGGTCGAAGTCGACCAGCAGCACCCGGCGGCCGGTCTCGGCGAGCGCGGCACCGAGGTTGATCGTGGTGGTGGTCTTGCCGACGCCACCCTTCTGGTTGCACATGGCGATGATCTGCGCGTGCTTCGGCCCGGCGGCCGGCGGGGCGGGTTCGGGCAGCTGCGGGAACGGCCGACCGGTCGGGCCGAGTGGTTCCTCGGCGCCGGTGTCGCGGTCCTCGGACTGCTCGTCCGCGGAGTCCTCGTCCTCGACGCGCGGCGGGGTCGGCTCGTCCGCCGCCCGCTCGGGCCAGCTGCGTTCCCGCTGCTCCTCGGCCATCTCGGTGGTGGTCTCGGCCGGTTCGAACTCGGCGGCCTCGGCGGCGACGACGGCCGGCGCGCTGGGCGACTCGCCTCCGTCGAAGAGGGTCTCCGGTTCGTCGACGGGCTGCGGGCGTACGCCGAAGCCGGGCTCGTCCCGCCGTGGGTCGTGCCGATCCTGGTCGAGCGAAGACACCCGGTTTCCTCCTGCTGGTCGTGACTGTGGTGCGACTGCTGTTCTGATCGAGCCTAGTACGCGCGTGGGTGCGCCGTCAGGTACGTCTCCCGGAGATGGTCGACGGTGACCAGGGTGTAGATCTGGGTGGTGGTCACCGAGGCGTGGCCGAGCAGCTCCTGCACCACCCGGACATCGGCGCCGCCGTCGAGCAGGTGGGTGGCATAGGAGTGCCGCAGGGTGTGCGGGGACACCTCGACCTCGAGCTTCGCCGCCGCCGCGGCCGCCTGCAGCACCGCCCAGGCACTCTGCCGGGACAACCGGTTGCCACGGGCGTTCAGCAGCAGCGCGGGCCCGCTCCCCTTGCCGCGGCGCGCGAACTCGGGGCGGCCGCGGACCAGCCAGGCGTCCAGTGCCTGCCGGGCGTACCCGCCGAGCGGGACGATCCGTTCCTTGTTGCCCTTGCCGATCAGCCGCAGCCCCAGATCCTCGTCGGCGTCGGGGCCGAGGAGCCGGGAAACATCGTCGACGTCGAGTCCGACGACCTCGGAGATCCGGGCACCGGTGCCGTAGAGCAGTTCCAGCAGCGCCCGATCCCGCAACCCGGTCGGGGTCTCGGTGTCCGGGGCGGCCAGCAGCGCCTCGACCTGGCTGAGGCTGAGCGCTTTCGGTAACCGGGCGCCGGCGCGCGGTGGCTGCACCTGGGCGGCGGGGTTGTCGGCGGTGATCCCCTCCTCGGCGGCGAACCGGTGCAGGCTGCGGATCGCGACCACCGCGCGGGCCACACTCGCCGGGGCCAGCGCGGCCCGATCCGGGGCACCGGTGCTCAGCTCGGCGGCATGGGCGGTGATGTCGGCCGCGGTGACCTGGCCGGGGTCACCGATCCCCCGCTCGGTGAGAAAATCGGCGTACCGGAACAGGTCGCGGCGATAGCTGGCCACCGTGTGGGTGGACATGCCGCGTTCCACGACCAGATGGTCCAGGTAGCCGTGGATCAGCCGCTCAACCGCGGTGTTCGCCATCGGGGGCGCGCTCGATCGGTGCGGCCGCGCGGAGTTCGGCGACCTGGTCACGGGCCGGCCAGGGCGCGTCGGCGGGCCGCAGGGCGTCGAGGCGGTCGCGGGCGGCCCACAGCGCCAGGCACCCCGAGACCAGCGACGGGCTCTGCAGCCGGCCGGCGAGGATGCCGTCGACGAGGTCGGCCAGCGGCACCCGGTAGTGGTCGAGGTGGGCCTCCTCGCCCTGCAGGGTGAACCCCTCCGGTGCCGGCGCGGCGCTCAGCCCGGTGGCCAGATACATCCGCAGGGTCTCGCTCACCCCGCCGGGGGTGGTGGTGATGTCGACCAGGACCCGCCAGTCGCTGGCGGCCAGACCGGCCTCCTCGGCGAGCTCGCGGGCCGCCGCCAGCTGGTACGCCTCGGCGTGCACGTCCAGCAGTCCGGCGGGCGGCTCGACGAGCCGCTGACCGAGGGGGTGGCGGTACTGCCCGATCACGATCACGTTGAACTCGTCGTCGACCGCGATCACACCGACCGCACCGACATGGTCGAGCCAGTCGCGGGTCATCGTCTCCCCCGACGGGGTCTCCACGACATCGCCGACGTAGTCGAACAGGCGCCCCTTGCCGAGCAGCCGGCGCTCGCGGACCGGCCAGTGCTCACCGACATCGGCGACCTCGGCGCCGCGCCGCAGCGGGAACCGCTGGATCCAGTCCTCACTCACCGCTGCCGGCTCCCACCTGCTCGGTCTGCTGCTGGTCGGCGGTCTGCTCCGCGCCGTCGCTCTCCTCGGTCCCGGGCTCGGTGGCCGGGTGCTCCGGCTCGTCCCACAACCGGGTGCTGCGCTGGTTGCGGATCGCGGCCCGGACCAGGCCGGCGAACAGCGGGTGGGCCTTGGTGGGCCGCGACTTCAGCTCGGGGTGCGCCTGGGTGGCGACGTAGAAGGGATGCGTCTCGGCGGGCAGTTCGACGAACTCCACCAGGGTGGAATCGGGAGAGGTGCCGCTGATCCGCAACCCGGCCTGTTCCAGCTGCTCGCGGTAGGCGTTGTTGACCTCGTAACGGTGCCGGTGCCGTTCCTCCACCCGGTGCACCCCGTAGAGGCCGGCGGTGATCGAGCCGCGGGCCAGGTCGGCCGGGTAGGAGCCGAGCCGCATGGTGCCGCCCAGGTCGCCCTCGCCGGAGACGATGTCGATCTGTTCGGCCATCGTGGCGATCACCGGGTGCTCGGTCTGCGGGTCGAACTCGGTGGAGGCGGCGTCCGGCATCCCGGCGACGTTCTGGGCGTACTCGATCACCATGCACTGCAGGCCGAGGCACAGTCCCAGGGTGGGGGTCCGGTTCTCCCGGGCGTACCGGAGGGCGCCGAGTTTTCCTTCCACGCCACGGATTCCGAAGCCGCCGGGGATCAGCACACCGTCCACGTCGCTGAGGTTGGCACGAGCGCCCTCGGGGGTGGCGCACTCGTCGGAGGCGACCCAGCGGACGTTGACCTTGGCCTTGTGGTGGAAACCGCCGGCGCGCAGCGCCTCGACCACCGAGAGGTAGGCGTCGGGCAGGTCGATGTATTTGCCGACCAGCGCGATGGTGACCTCGTCGGTGGGGTTGTGCACCCGGTCCAGCAGGTCGTTCCAACGGGTCCAGTCGACATCGCGGAAGGGCAGATCGAGCTTGCGGACCACGTAGGCGTCCAGGCCCTCGGCGTGGATCACCTTGGGGATGTCGTAGATGGAGGGGGCGTCGAAGGCGGTGACGACGGCCTCCTCCTCGACATCGCACATCAGCGCGATCTTGCGCTTCACCGATTCGGGCAGATCCCGGTCGGCGCGGCAGACGATCGCATCGGGCTGCAGGCCGACCTGGCGCAGCTGGGCCACCGAGTGCTGGGTGGGCTTGGTCTTCAGCTCCTTGGAGGGGCCGATGTAGGGCACCAGGGAGACGTGCAGGAAGAACGCGTTCTCCCGGCCGACCTCGCGGCGCGCCTGCCGGGCGGCCTCCAGGAACGGCAGCGATTCGATGTCGCCGACGGTGCCACCGATCTCGTGGATCACCACGTCGATGTCGGGACCCTCCATGGCGAGCATCTCGTCCTTGATCTCACCGGTGATGTGCGGGATCACCTGCACGGTGTCACCGAGATAGTCACCGCGCCGCTCCTTGGCGATCACCTGGGAGTAGACCTTGCCGGTGGTGACGTTGGCGCCGCCGGTGAGGTTGACGTCCAGGAAGCGCTCGTAGTGGCCGATGTCAAGATCGGTCTCCGCGCCGTCCTCGGTGACGAACACCTCGCCGTGCTGGAAGGGGTTCATCGTGCCCGGATCGACGTTCAGATAGGGATCCAGCTTCTGCATGGTCACCCGCAGCCCGCGGGCGATCAGCAGGCTGCCCAGACTGGAGGCCGTGAGGCCCTTGCCGAGCGAGGAGGCGACGCCTCCGGTGACGAATACGTGCTTGGTTTTCTTGGCGGCTCCCACGGGGTTCCAGCCTATCTCGGATCGCCGATTTCGTCCGCATCGCGCGCGCTCCGGCTCCGCTTCTTCTTCACCGGCCGGGCCTGACCGGCCTCGGTGAGCAGTTCGCGGGCGTGCGCGAGCGAGCTGTCGCTGGTGTCGATGCCGGCCATCATCCGGGCCAGTTCGGCCTCCCGTTCGGCGCCGTCGAGCTGGCGTACGCCGGAGGTGGTGACCTGGCCGTCGGAGGATTTCTGCACCACCAGATGCCGGTCGGCGAAGGCGGCGACCTGGGCCAGGTGGGTGACCACCAGCACCTGATGGTGCTCGGCCAGCCGGGCCAGCCGGCGGCCGATCTCCACAGCGACCCGGCCGCCGACGCCGGCGTCCACCTCGTCGAAGACCAGCGTGGTGCGCTCGGCCGCATCGGCCAGCACCACCTCCAGGGCCAGCCGGACCCGGGACAGCTCACCACCGGAGGCGACCCGGGCCAGCGGCCGGGGATCCGAACCGGGGTTCGCGGTGAACTGCAGCACCACCTGGTCCGCGCCGTGCGGACCGAGCCGGTCCAACGGGGTGATCGCGAACTCCAACCGGGCGTGCGGCATCGCCAGCGCGGCCAGCTCGGTCAACACCGCCGCGGAGAGCCGTTCGGCCGCCTTCGTGCGGAGCGCGGTCAACTCCGCGGCCCGGGTCGCGAGCCGCTCGTCGAGGGCGGCCACCTCGGCGGCGAGCGCCTCGATCCGGTCGTCGCTGGCGGCGAGTCCGCCGAGCCGGCCGGCGGCGTCGGCGGACCAGGCGAGCACCTCATCGACGGTCTCGCCGTATTTGCGGGTCAGCCCCTGCAGCGCGGCCCGCCGTTCGGCGATCCATTCCAGCCGGTTCGGGTCGGCCTCCAACCCGGCGAGATAGCCGGAGAGATCCTGGGCGAGCTCGGCGGCGAGCACCATCACCTCCCCGGACCGGTCGGCGAGGCCGGCGAGTTCGGGGTCCTGGGCGGCGGCCCCCTCGAGCGCCTTGCGGGCGGTCGCGGCCGCGGTCAGCGCGGACCCCTGGTCGATGGAGTCCTCATCGCCGGCCAGCGCCACCACGGCGGTGTGCGCGGCCAGCCGCAGATCGTCGACCGCCTGCAGTCGCTCCGCCTCGGCGGCCAGCGCGGTGTCCTCCCCCGGTTGCGGATCGACCTTCTCGATCTCGTCCAGGCCGAACTGCAGCAGGTCGGCCTCACGGGCGCGTTCGCGGGCGTGGTCGCGCAGATCGGCCAGTTCGGCGGCGGCCGCTTCGCGGGCGGCGTGGTCGGCCCGGTACGAGGCCAGCGCCTTCGCCAGCTTCGGCCCGGCCGCCCGATCCAGGATCTCCCGCTGCCGCGCCGGCGCCGCCAGGCGTACCTGTTCGGACTGGCCGTGGATGGTGACGAGTTGTTCGGCGATCTCCTGCTGCTGCGCCACCGGTACGCCCGCACCGCCGACGAATCCGCGGGAGCGACTGCCGCCGAGCTGGCGGGCCAGCAGCAGTTCGCCGTCGTCGAGCTCCCCGCCGGCCTCGCTGACCTGGTCGGCCAGGCCCTGGGGCAGCCGGGAGAAGACGCCCTCGACGCGGGCGCTGCGGGCGCCGCGGCGGATCGCACCGGAGTCGGCGCGCTGGCCGAGCAGCAGCCCGAGCCCGGTGACCACCATCGTCTTGCCGGCACCGGTCTCGCCGGTCACCACGCTGAGCCCGGGGGCCAGTTCGATGACGGCGTCGTCGATCACGCCCAGGTCGGCGATCCGCAGCTCGCCGATCACGGCGTCCGGGCTTCCGCGGCACCGCGCCAGCCCTCGACGCGCAGGTCGAACTTGCGCACCAGTCGATCGGTGAACGGTGCCATCGAGAGCCGGGCGAGCCGCAGCCGGTGTTCGCTGCGCAGCACCTCGACCTCCATCCCGCCGACGATGTCGACCGAGCGGCGGCCGTCGCACCAGACCACCCCGCGGTTGTCGTAGCTGACCAGCGGCTGGATGGTGATGTCGGAGGTCGGGCCGAGGACCATCGGGCGGGCGAACAGGGCGTGTGCCTGCAGCGGCACCACCAACAGGGCCTCCACGCCGGGCCAGATGACCGGGCCGCCGGCGGAGAAGGCGTACGCCGTGGAGCCGGTCGGGGTCGCGACCAGCACCCCGTCGCAGCCCCAGCGGTGCAGCGGCCGGTCGTCGACCGCGACCAGCACCTCGAGCATCCGCTCCCGCGAGCCCTTCTCCAACGACACCTCGTTGACCGCGAACGAGCTCCACACGGTCTGCCCGTTCTCGCTGCGTGGCCGGTCACGGACGGTGACCTGCACGGTCATCCGCTCCTCGACCGAATAGGAGCGCGTCACCACCGCGGTGACGACCTGGTCGAGCTCGTGCGATTCGGCCTCGGCGAGGAAGCCGACGTGGCCGAGGTTGACCCCGAGCAGCGGCACATCGCGGGGCACGGCCCATTCGGCCGCGCGCAGGATGGTGCCGTCGCCGCCGAAGACGACGGCCAGTTCGCAGTCGGTCTCGAAGGCGGACTGGTCGAGTTCCTGCACCGCACAACCGGCGAGCAGTTCACCGAGCTGGGCCAGGTCCTCGGCCGGCACCCGGCTGACGATGCCGCGGGCGGTCAGCCCGGCGATGCAGCGTGCCGCGGCCTCGATCGCCTCCCGGCGGTGGATGTGGGTGAGCACGGCGACGCTGCGGGTCGGCTGGTCGGCTGCGGGCTCAGTCACGGCCCTCAGCATAGGGCGTGGCCCCGACGGTTCCGGACACCCATACGAAGTACTCCACATTGCCCGAGGGTCCGGGCAGCCGGCTGCGGAACCGGCCCCGGCTGCGCCGCCGGTACGCCGCCAGTTCGGACTCCACCGCGGCGACGGTCTGCTCGCGCAACGCCTCGTCGCGGACCACCCCGCCCTTGCCGAGCCGTTCCCGACCGACCTCGAACTGGGGTTTCACCATCAGCAGCGCCTCCCCGGCCGGTGCGAGCACCGAGAACAGCGGGGCGAGCAGCAGTTTCAGCGAGATGAAGGAGACATCGGCGACCACCAGGTCGACCGGTTCGCCGTCGACGTGGTCGAGGGTGAGGTCGCGCAGGTTGGTCTGTTCGTGGACGCTGATCCGTGGGTCGGCGCGCAGCATCGGATGCAGCTGATCGGTGCCGACGTCGATCGCATAGACCCGTTCCGCGCCGCGCTCGAGCAGCACCTGGCTGAACCCGCCGGTGGAGGATCCGGCGTCCAGCACCCGCGGCGGGACCCGGGCACCGGTGTCGTTCAGGGCGCCGAGCAGTTTCTCGGCGGCCCGGGAGACGTAATGGTCGCCGGCCCCGTGCTCGATGACGGGGTCGATGCCGTGGGGCACGATCGCCGCGGGGCGGCGTACCACCTCACCGGCCAGACTGACCCGGCCGTCGCGGATCAGTTCGGCGGCGTGGCCGCGGGAGCGGGCCAGCCCGCGGCGGACGAGTTCGGCATCCAGGCGCACGCCTCAGGCGCTTCCCTGCGCCCCGGAATCGCTGGATTCGTCGGAGAGTACGCCGTGCAGGGCCTCGTGGGCGCGGGCCAGCCGGTCGTGGTGTTCGGCGACCGGCTGGTCGGCGAGGCCGTCCAGCTCGGCCAGCACCCCGTCCACCTGGTCGTGCCCGGTCCGCGGCGCGGGCGGCACCGTGGGGTCGGGCCGCGTCGTTTCGTCGTCGGACATCTCGCCTCCGTCTCCTCCGGTCATGGCAGCCGGTCCAGTCGTGCCAGGGCCCGGGCCACCGCGGGTTCGGTGGGATCGCTGCCCGGCGGCAGTACGCCCAGCAGCGCGCGCAGTGCGTCCAGCTGCTGCTGCGGGCTCTGCAGCGGCCCCTCCAGTTCCAGCGTGTCACCGGTGCGCCGGGCGGTGTGCGCGCCGCAGCGGGCGTATCCCTCGCCGGTCTCGAGCCGGGCGGCCGGTTCGAGCAGGGCACCGACGCCGAGGCCGAGGTGATCGGGGCGGGTGGTCGCGGCGACCACATCGGTCTTGCCGTGGGCGCCGGTGAACACCAGCAGGCTGGTCATGCCGACCGCGGCCGCGCCGTCGATGTCGGTGTCCAGCCGGTCCCCGACGAAGATCGGGTCGGTGGCGCCCAGTCGGCGTACCGTCTCGGTGAGCAGCGGCGGGTGCGGTTTGCCGGCGACCTCCGGGTCGACGGCGACGGCCTGCCGGAGCGCACCGATCTGGGCGCCCGCTCCGGCGACCAGACCACGGTCGGTGGGCCGATTGCTGTCGGTATTGGTGGCCACCCACAGCGCACCCGCCTGGATGGCGAAGCCGGCCTCGTCGATGAGCTGCCAGGGCAACTCGGGGTGATAACCCTGGATCACCGCGGCGGGCCGGTCGGCGGTGCTGGTGACCGGTGTCATGCCGACCGCCAGCACCTCATCGCGCAGCGCGTCGGTGCCGACCACCAGCACCGGGGAACCGGCGGGAAGGCGATCGGCGAGCATCCGGGCACCCGCCTGGGAGGAGGTGACCACGTCACCGGTCTCGGCCGGTACGCCGAGTTCGCGCAGGTGGGCCGCCACCGCGGCCGGGGTGCGGGCGGCGTTGTTGGTGACGTAGCCGATCTGCACCCCTCGCTCGCGCAGCGCGGCGATCCCCTCCGCCGCACCGGGGATCGGCTGCGGGCCCAGATAGACGACTCCGTCGAGGTCGAACAGCGCCGCATCGTGGCCGTCGACGAGTGCGCTCACTCCTCGGTCTCCGTGGGCCGATCCTCCGCATCACCGGTCCCGGTTTCGCCGGTCCCGGGCTCGGGGTCAGCCTCCTCGGCGTCGTCGAAGTCGATGACCAGGCCCTCGAGCCGGGCGACGCGCTCGTCGGCGTCGGTGACCCCGTCGGTGTCGAGCTTCGCCGCGGCGGCGAACCAGGTGTGCGCGGCCTCCCGGTCCCCGGCTTCGAGCAACCGGTCGGCATAGGCGTAGCGCAACCGCGCCGCACTGTCGGCGGGAACCCGCCGTCCCCGGGAGGCGGCGATCTCACTCTGCAGCAGCCGCCGCGCCTCGGCGTCCTGACCGAGATCGGCGCGGGCCCCGGCTTCGACGATCCGCAACTCGATCCGGGTCCCGGGATCCAGGTCGGCCTCCGCGCCCTGGCGGGCGAGCTTCAGCGCCTCCTCGGGGCGGCCGAGGGCACGTTCGCAGTCGGCCAGCACCGCGAGGTATTCATCGTCCCCGCTCATCCGGCGCAGCGCCCGATATTCGCTGAGGGCCGCGGCGTAATCCTCGGCGGCGTAGGCGGTCTCGGCGACCGCGGCGCGTACCACCGGCAACCTGGAGGCCAGCCGGCGAGCGACCTTCGCATGGGCGTACGCCAGTTCCGGGTCCTCATCGACCAGCAGCCCGGCGGCGAGCAGTCGCGGACCGACCCTGTCGGCGAGATCGGCCGGCAGACCCCGCAGCTCGGCCTTCACCCCGCGCGGGAGCTGACGCAGATCGAGATCCTCGGGGAGGTCGGGTTCGTTCTCCGGGGTACGGACGAGACCGCGGGTGATCCGATCGTTCTCGGCAGCTTCGGGGCGCGAGCCCTCGCGGAATCGGTCCGGGCGATCAGCACCGCGTCGGTAGTCCCGGTCGCCCTGCGGCCGGCCACCCTGCCGTCGGTCACCCCGGTCATCCCGACGCCGGTCGTCTTGACGCCGATCGTCCCGCCCGCGGTCATCTCGACGGCGATCGTCCCGCCCGCGGTCGTCTCGACGGCGATCGTCCCGGCCACGATCATCACGACGGCGATCGTCCCGGCCACGATCATCTCGACGGCGATCGTCCCGCCCGCGGTCATCACGACGGCGATCGTCCTGGCGACGCTCCCCGCTCGGGCGACCAGAACCCCGGCGTCCGTCCGAGCCGTCCTCCCGGCGGTCTATGCGACCGCGGCCGGCGGGCCGGCGATCACCGTCGCGGCCAGGTCGACCACCACCGGACCGCCGATCCTGCGGCCCACCGGGCCGCCCTCCGCGGCCTCGGGGCCGGTCGCTGCTGCCGCCGGATCCACGGCGTTCATTTTCTGCCACCTGCCAATCCTGCCGGAGCGCCCGGCTGTGTGCAAAGCGTCCGGAGACGCAAAAACACCTCTGGGTGGCTCACGAATGAGCCACCCAGAGGTGTTGTGTTGTCCGGCGACGTCCTAGTCTCCCACACACTCCCGTGTGCAGTACCTTCGGCGCTGAGGGGCTTAACTTCCGGGTTCGGAATGGGACCGGGTGTTTCCCCCTCGCCATGGCCACCGAAACTCTATTGAGATGTGTCGGACCGACCAGGCCACAAACTAGTTGTGGCGGCGGTTTCCCGACCGTATCTCGGGAACCTCACAGTGGACGCGTAGCACCTTTGTAGGAACAAGCCCTCGGACTATTAGTATCGGTCAGCTCCGTGCATTGCTGCACTTCCACATCCGACCTATCACCCGGTGGTCTTCCGGGGTCCTTAACTCACAAAGAGTGGGAGCCCTCATCTTGAAGCGTGCTTCCCGCTTAGATGCTTTCAGCGGTTATCACTTCCCAACGTAGCCAACCAGCCGTGCTCTTGGCAGAACAACTGGCACACCAGAGGTTAGTCCGTCCCGGTCCTCTCGTACTAAGGACAGCTCTTCTCAAGACTCCTACGCGCGCAGCGGATAGGGACCGAACTGTCTCACGACGTTCTAAACCCAGCTCGCGTGCCGCTTTAATGGGCGAACAGCCCAACCCTTGGGACCGACTCCAGCCCCAGGATGCGACGAGCCGACATCGAGGTGCCAAACCATGCCGTCGCTATGGACGCTCGGGCAAGATCAGCCTGTTATCCCCGGGGTACCTTTTATCCGTTGAGTGACGGCGCTTCCACATGCCACCGTCAGATCACTAGTCCCGACTTTCGTCCCTGCTTGAGATGTCTCTCTCACAGTCAAGCTCCCTTGTGCACTTACACTCAAAACCTGATTGCCAACCAGGCTGAGGGAACCTTTGGGCGCCTCCGTTACCTTTTGGGAGGCGACCGCCCCAGTCAAACTACCCATCAGGCACTGTCCCTGATCCGGATAACGGATCGAGGTTAGATAACCAGAGCAACCAGAGTGGTATTTCAACGTTGACTCCACACTCACTGGCGTGAATGCTTCAAAGTCTCCCACCTATCCTACACAAGCTGCACCAATCACCAATACCAAACTATAGTAAAGGTCCCGGGGTCTTTCCGTCCTGCTGCGCGTAACGAGCATCTTTACTCGTAGTGCAATTTCGCCGAGTTCGTGGTGGAGACAGTAGGAAAGTCGTTACTCCATTCGTGCAGGTCGGAACTTACCCGACAAGGAATTTCGCTACCTTAGGATGGTTATAGTTACCACCGCCGTTTACTGGGGCTTAAGTTCAGTGCTTCGCCGAAGCTAACACTTCCCCTTAACCTTCCAGCACCGGGCAGGAGTCAGTCCGTATACATCGTCTTGCGACTTGGCACGGACCTGTGTTTTTAGTAAACAGTCGCTTTCCCCTGGTCTCTGCGGCCCTCAACGCTCGAAGAGCAAGTCTCGTCACGTGTCAGGCCCCCCTTATTCCGAAGTTACGGGGGTATTTTGCCGAGTTCCTTCACCACGATTATCTCGATCGCCTTGGTATTCTCTACCTAACCACCTGAGTCGGTTTGGGGTACGGGCGGCTTACAAACTCGCTCACGAAGATTTTCTAGGCAGCATAGGATCACTCACTCGATGGGACGTATCCCACCCAGCCGTCATGTCTCAGGCACATGAGACGCGGATTTGCCTACGTCTCGCCCTACACACTTAGCCCGGGACTACCATCGCCCGGGATGAGCTACCTTCCTGCGTCCCTCCGCAGCTTGCCTAGTACAAGTTTGGGTCACAGAGTCAGTCGCTTCAGTCCGAAGACGTCCACGACCTTCCATGCTTAGCATTACCTGATTCGGCAGGGGCGTTTGTACGCCGGTACGGGAATATCAACCCGTTGTCCATCGACTACGCCTGTCGGCCTCGCCTTAGGTCCCGACTTACCCAGGGCAGATTAGCTTGACCCTGGAACCCTTGGTTATTCGGCGGACGGGTTTCTCACCCGTCATTCGCTACTCATGCCTGCATTCTCACTCGTGTGCTCTCCACGGCTGGGTCACCCCGCCGCTTCGTCGCGCACACGACGCTCCCCTACCCATCCACACACCTGGATCGAAATCAGGTTATTGTGTGAATGCCACAACTTCGGCGGATAGCTTGAGCCCCGCTAAATTGTCGGCGCGGAATCACTTGACCAGTGAGCTATTACGCACTCTTTCAAGGGTGGCTGCTTCCAAGCCAACCTCCTGGTTGTCTGCGCAACTCCACATCCTTTTCCACTTAGCTATCGCTTAGGGGCCTTAGTTGGTGATCTGGGCTGTTTCCCTCTCGACAATGAAGCTTATCCCCCACTGTCTCACTGCCGCACTCTCACTTGCCGGCATTCGGAGTTTGGTTAATTTCGGTAAGCTTGTGGGCCCCCTAGACTATCCAGTGCTCTACCTCCGGCAAGAAACATGCGACGCTGCACCTATATGCATTTCGGGGAGAACCAGCTATTACGGAGTTTGATTGGCCTTTCACCCCTATCCACAGCTCATCCCCCCAGTTTTCAACCTAGGTGGGTTCGGTCCTCCACGACGTCTTACCGTCGCTTCAACCTGGCCATGGATAGATCACTCCGCTTCGGGTCTAGAGCACGCCACTCACTCGCCCTGTTCGGACTCGCTTTCGCTACGGCTTCCCCACACGGGTTAACCTCGCGACGTACCACTAACTCGCAGGCTCATTCTTCAAAAGGCACGCCGTCACCCTTACGGGCTCCGACGGATTGTAGGCAATCGGTTTCAGGTACTATTTCACTCCCCTCCCGGGGTACTTTTCACCTTTCCCTCACGGTACTTGTCCGCTATCGGTCACCAAGGAGTATTTAGGCTTAGCGGGTGGTCCCGCTGGATTCACACGGAATTTCAGGGGTTCCGTGTTACTTGGGGTGACGCTCAAGAGTGATCACGTTACGACTACAGGGGTGTTACCTTCTGTGCCGCACTATCCCAAAGTGCTTCGTCTTCGGTGATCATTTTTGACTCTTTGACCAGTCAACAGCCTGGTCGGAGCGGCCCCACTACACCGCAACTGCAACGCCTGTCAGCTATCACACAGATGCGGTTTGGCCTCTTCCGCGTTCGCTCGCCACTACTTACGGAATCACGGTTGTTTTCTGTTCCTGTGGGTACTGAGATGTTTCACTTCCCCACGTTCCCTACCACTGCCCTATGTGTTCAGGCAGGGGTCGCCGGACATTACTCCGGTTTCTTTCGAGGTTTCCCTATTCGGAGATCCCCGGATCGAAGCTCGTTTACCAGCTCCCCGGGGCTTATCGCAGGTTACAACGTCCTTCATCGGCTCTTGGTGCCTAGGCATCCACCGATTGCCCTTAGTAGCTTGTTGTTACTACAAAGATGCTCGCGTCCACTGTGAAGTTCTCAAGATACGGGCGGTACCAGGACCAACACCCTTGGGTGTTGATCGGTGGTCCGCAGAAGAGTTGTCGCTTTCGCGAACGACCCTTCAGGACCCAACAGCGTGCTCGGGCCGGCCGCTCCACCTGGCTGGTTCCACTCCGTTGATGTGATCGCTGGTTGTACTTGAGCCGGCTTCGCCGGTCGGCTTAATGGTCAATGTTCCACATTCCGTAGCCTGTCCGACCGAGAACGTTTGTCTCGGAACCGGACGCTGGACACTCACTGCTATGAGTGAGTGCCATGGGCTCCTTAGAAAGGAGGTGATCCAGCCGCACCTTCCGGTACGGCTACCTTGTTACGACTTAGTCCTAATTACCAGCCCCACCTTCGACGGCTCCCTCCAAAAGGTTGGGCCACCGGCTTCGGGTGTTGCCGACTTTCATGACTTGACGGGCGGTGTGTACAAGGCCCGGGAACGTATTCACCGCAGCGTTGCTGATCTGCGATTACTAGCGACTCCGACTTCATGGGGTCGAGTTGCAGACCCCAATCCGAACTGAGACTGGCTTTTTGGGATTCGCTAAACCTTGCGGTTTCGCAGCCCTTTGTACCAGCCATTGTAGCATGCGTGAAGCCCTGGACATAAGGGGCATGATGACTTGACCTCATCCCCACCTTCCTCCGAGTTGACCCCGGCAGTCTCCTATGAGTCCCCGGCATTATCCGCTGGCAACATAGGACGAGGGTTGCGCTCGTTGCGGGACTTAACCCAACATCTCACGACACGAGCTGACGACAGCCATGCACCACCTGTATACCGACCTTGCGGGGCACCTGTCTCCAGATGTTTCCGGTATATGTCAAACCCAGGTAAGGTTCTTCGCGTTGCATCGAATTAATCCGCATGCTCCGCCGCTTGTGCGGGCCCCCGTCAATTCCTTTGAGTTTTAGCCTTGCGGCCGTACTCCCCAGGCGGGGCACTTAATGCGTTAGCTACGGCACGGATCACGTGGAATGTGACCCACACCTAGTGCCCACCGTTTACGGCGTGGACTACCAGGGTATCTAAGCCTGTTTGCTCCCCACGCTTTCGCTCCTCAGCGTCAGGAAAGTCCCAGAGAACCGCCTTCGCCACCGGTGTTCCTCCTGATATCTGCGCATTCCACCGCTCCACCAGGAATTCCGTTCTCCCCTAACTTCCTCTAGTCTGCCCGTATCGGAAGCAGGCTCAGAGTTAAGCCCTGAGTTTTCACTTCCGACGCGACAAACCGCCTACGAGCTCTTTACGCCCAATAATTCCGGACAACGCTCGGACCCTACGTATCACCGCGGCTGCTGGCACGTAGTTGGCCGGTCCTTCTTCTGCACCTACCGTCACTTTCGCTTCGTCGGTGCTGAAAGCGGTTTACAACCCGAAGGCCGTCATCCCGCACGCGGCGTTGCTGCATCAGGCTTGCGCCCATTGTGCAATATTCCCCACTGCTGCCTCCCGTAGGAGTCTGGGCCGTATCTCAGTCCCAGTGTGGCCGGTCGCCCTCTCAGGCCGGCTACCCGTCGAAGCCTTGGTGAGCCGTTACCTCACCAACTAGCTGATAGGCCGCGAGCCCATCCTTGACCGCCGGAGCTTTCCACTTCATCAGATGTCTGAAGAAGTAATATCCGGTATTAGACGCCCTTTCGAGCGCTTATTCCAGTGTCAAGGGTAGGTTGCTCACGTGTTACTCACCCGTTCGCCACTCGTGTACTCCGAAGAGCCTTACCGTTCGACTTGCATGTGTTAAGCACGCCGCCAGCGTTCGTCCTGAGCCAGGATCAAACTCTCCGTTGAAAAAATTCGGCAGACCGAAGTCCGCCTCAAAATCAACGAGTCTGATTCCTGACAGGATCCATTGCTGGATCTATCAATAATCAACTCAAAGAAATCCATCCTCCGTTGACGGATCGGTGATCCGATCAGTCGCCAGAGCACGGGGTTTCTGTGCATCTTTGGCATTGACTTTTAAGCACGCTGTTGAGTTCTCAAGTTTCGTTCGCACACCGCCCGGAGCCTCTCGGCCTCGTTTGGGGCAACCTGTCTTACTTTACTCGCTTCCTTCCGCGGTGTCAACTCCGCTTCCGGGGCGATCGGTGTGACCTTGGCCACACCTGAGTCGCTGTTCCGCCTCGGCTTCCCGAGCGACTCGATCAATCTTAGTTACCGCGTTTCCCCTTGTCAAACCGGGGATTCGGGGTGACTTGCCGCTCTGAACCGGAGCTCGGAGCAACTCGATCAACCGTACCGGGCCGGCTGGTCGGCGTCAAACCGACCGGTCAGTTCCGGATCCAGCCAGCACTCAGCCGCCGGGTGGATGGGTTCTTCTTGAACACACATCCGTCCGGTCGTCCTGTGCACCAGTGGAGTGCCCACCTGGGCCGGGCCGTGAGGCTGGCTTTCGCCGCTCTCCTGCGTCCCTTGCACCCTCGGGGCTCAGAGAACATTACGGATGTGCGGGCCGTGGGTCAAATCGAGACGGCGTGGCCTCGGTCACACCCGGTCGGACCCCGTTCCCGGGGCCCCACACGAGCGTCAACGGACCACTTCGACCATGCCGACGGTCTTCTTCCCCCGGCGTACCACCAGGTAGCGACCGTGCAACAGATCGGCGTCGGTCACCCGCTGCTCCACATCGGTCACCTTCTGGTTGTTCAGGTAAGCCCCGCCCTCGGTGATCGCGCGCCGGGCGGCTCCCTTGGAGTCGGTCACCGAACCCGTCACCAGGGCATCCACCACCAGCGGCAGCTCCGCACCGGCCTCGACCTTGCCGCCACCGACCTCACCGGCCACCTGGGACAGCGTGGACACCGGCAACTCGCTCAACTCGCTGCGTCCGAAGAGCGCGGCCGCCGCCGCCACCGCGGCCCGGCGCTCGCTCTCCCCGTGCACCAGGTCGGTGATGTCGTCGGCCAGCGCCCGCTGGGCGGCCCGCAGCTGCGGTGCCTCGCTCACCTGCCGGGCGAGATCGTCGATCTCCTCCCGACTGCGCGGGCTGAACACCTTCAGGTATTCCGCCACCTTGGCGTCCTCGGCATTCAGGAAGAACTGGTGGAAGGCGTACGGGCTGGTCAGCTGCGGGTCCAACCAGACCGTGCCGCTCTCGGTCTTCCCATATTTGGAGCCGTCGGCCTTGGTGAGCAGCGGGGTGACCAGCCCGTGCACGGTGGCGCGTTCGGTGCGCCGGATGTAGTCGATCCCGGCGGTGATGTTCCCCCACTGGTCCTGGGCACCGCTCTGCAGGGTGCAGCCGTAACGCTTGAAGAGCTCGTGGTAGTCCAACGACTGGAGCAGCACGTAGCTGAACTCGGTGTAGGAGATCCCCGAATCCAACCGCCGGGCGACCACGTCGCGGTCCAGCATCCGGTTGATCGAGAAGTGCTTGCCCACCTCCCGCAGGAAGTCGAGGGTGGACAGCTCGGCGGTCCAGTCGTAGTTGTTCACGAACCGCACCGGGTTCGGGCCGCTGAGCTCGACGAAGCGGCTCATCTGCTCGCGCAGCCGTTCCACCCAGCCGGCCACCACCTCGCGACCGTTCATCACCCGTTCCCCGGTCTGCTTCGGATCACCGATCAGCCCGGTGGAACCACCGACCAGCAGCAGGGGACGGTGTCCACCGGCGTAGAGGTGACGAACCACCATCAGCTGGACCAGGTGCCCGATGTGCAGGCTCGGCGCGGTGGGATCGAAGCCCACATAGCTGGTGACCGGCCCCGCATCCAGGTGCGCCGAGAGCGCCTCCCGATCGGTCGAGTCGGCCACCAGGCCACGCCAGAGCAGTTCATCAAGGACAGCGTTCACGGCGACAACCTTAGCGATCCGGTACGCCTCAGGGCTGCGGATTCCGCAGCGGGGAGTCGCTCCACTCCCCTGCCCGCCGCAGCGCCGCCTCGGCCTGCTCGAGCTGTTCGGTGACCCGGGCCACCGCGGTGCCGCCCTTCCCGGCGCGGCTGTCCACCGATCCGCGGACGGTGAGCACCTCGAGCACCCCGGGGCCGAGCTCCGGCGCGATCCGCGGCAGGTCCTCGGTGGTGAGCTCCGACAGTTCGGTGCCCTGCTGCTCGCAGTAGCGCACGGTGGCGCCGGCGATCTCGTGCGCACTGGCGAACGGGACGCGTTGGCGTACCAGCCAGTCGGCGACATCGGTGGCCAGCGAGAACCCGCGGGGGGCGAGGGACTCCATCCGCTCGGGATGGAACTCCAGGGTGGCGAGCATCCCGGCCATCGCCGGCAGCAGCACCTGCAGCTGATCGATGGTGTCGAAGACCGGTTCCTTGTCCTCCTGCAGGTCCCGGTTGTAGGCCAGCGGCAGACCCTTCAGCGTGGTCATCAGCCCGGTCAGGTTGCCGATGAAGCGCCCGGACTTGCCGCGGGCCAGCTCGGCCACATCGGGATTCTTCTTCTGCGGCATGATGCTGGAGCCGGTGGACCACTGGTCGCTGAGGGTGGCGAAGCCGAACTCGACGGTGGACCAGAGGATCACCTCCTCGGCGATCCGGGACAGGTCGACCCCCACCTGGGCGAGCGCATAGGCCGCCTCGGCGACCAGGTCGCGGGCCGCGGTGCCGTCGATGGAATTCGCCACGCTGGTGTCGAAGCCGAGCTCGGTGGCGACCAGTTCCGGGTCGAGGCCGAGCGAGGTGCCGGCCAGTGCGGCCGAACCGTAGGGGCTGACCGCGAGCCGAGCGTCCAGATCCCGCATCCGGTCGACATCGCGCAGCAGCGGCCAGGCGTGGGCGAGCAGGGCGTGGGAGAGCAGCACCGGCTGCGCGGACTGCAGGTGGGTGCGCCCCGGCATCACCGTGGGCCGGTCCAGCGGTTGCTCCCCGGCCACCGGCAGGGCCAGGTGCCGGGCGGCCTGCTGCAGCAGGGCCTGCACCACCTGGGCCACCGCCCCGGCGAGCTGGCGCAGTTCCTCGCGCAGATAGAGCCGCACCAGGGTGGCGATCTGGTCGTTGCGGGACCGGCCGGCGCGCAACCGGCCACCCAGCTCCGGGCCGATCCGCTCGATCAGGATCCGCTCCAGCGCCCCGTGCACGTCCTCATCGCTCGGTGCGGGACCGATCGGGCTGGCATCGGCGCGGCCCGGTTCGGTCACATCGCGGAGCATCCCCGACAGCCCGTCGCGCAGGCCGGCGTACTCGTCGTCGGTGAGCAGGCCCGCGGCATGCAGCGCCTTGGCATGGGCGAGCGAGCCCAGGAGGTCGTGGCGGGCCAGTCGCCAGTCGAACTGGGTCGACTTGCTGAGCGCGAACATCGCCTCGCTCGGTCCGCCGGTGAACCGGCCGCCCCAGAGCCGGCCCTCGCCTGAATCGCCGTTGCGTCCTGAATCGCTTGTCTGGCCTGAATCCCTGTTCTGTTTGGAATCGCTGCTGTTGTGGCGGTTGCTGGTCTGCTCAGGCATGCGGGCCAATCTATCGGTCGGTGCGGGTGTGGGTGCCGAGCTGGAGCATCCGCTCGGCGACGGTGGGTCCACCGGTGGGGTCGCGGGTGATCACCAGGACGGTGTCGTCACCGGCTATGGTGCCGAGGATCGTGTCCCAGGCAGCCTTGTCGATGGCGGAGGCGAAATACTGCGCGGCACCCGGCGGGGTGCGCAGCACGGCCAGGTTGGCCGAGGCGTCGGCGGAGACCAGCAGCTCGTTGGCCAGCCGGGCAAGCTTCTGGTCCGCGGAACGGGACTCACCGGCGACCGCGCTGCGGTCACCGCCCTCCCCCGGCACCGCATAGACCAACTGTCCCTCCCCGGTGCGGATCCGGGTCGCGCCCAGCTCCAGCAGGTCCTTCGACAGCGTGCCCTGGCTGACGGTGATGCCGCGCTCGGTGAGCAGGTCACCCAGCTCGGTCTGCGAGCGGACCAGCCCGGCGCTGATCAGATCGACGATCGCGCCCTGCCGAGCAGCCTTGCTGACCACGGCGTTCATCGCTGCGGATCGCCGGACTGCTCGAGCAGGAAGCTGAGGATCGCCTTCTGGGCGTGCCGGCGGTTCTCGGCCTCGTCCCAGACCACCGATCGCGGACCCTCGAGCACCTCGGCGGTGATCTCCTTGCCGCGGTAGGCGGGCAGGCAGTGCAGCACGATCGCCTCCGCATCTGCGTGGCGGAGCAGTTCGTCGGTGACGGCGTACGGCCCGAAAGCCTGCAGGCGTTCGGAATCCTCGCCCTCCTGACCCATCGACACCCAGGTGTCGGTGGCGACCGCGTCGGCGTCGGCGACCGCTTCGCTGACCTGGTCGGTGATCAGGATCTCCCCACCGGTCCGGGCGGCGATCGCCTCGGCGCGGGCCACCACCTCCGGGCTCGGGTGGTACGCCGCGGGCGCGCCGATGCGGACCCGCAGGCCGGCCACCGCACCGCCGAGCAGATAGGACTGGGCCATGTTGTTGGCCCCATCGCCGACGTAGGCGAATCGCAACCCGGCAAGGGATCCGCCGTTCTGGGCGGCCTTCCGCTCGGTGAGCGTCTGCAGATCGGCGAGGATCTGGCAGGGGTGGTAGTCATCGGTGAGTGCGTTGATCACCGGCACCGAGGCGTATTCGGCCATCTCGACGATCCGCTGCTGGGCGCCGGTGCGCCAGACGATCGCCGCCACCTGGCGGGACAGCACCCGGGTCACATCGGGGATGGTCTCGCGGACCCCGACCCCGGCCAGCCGGCCGTCGACGAACATCGGGTTGCCGCCGAGTTCGGCGATCCCGGCGTTGAAGGACACCTGGGTGCGCAGGGTCGGTTTGTCGGTGAGCACCGCGACCGACCGCGGGCCCGCCAGCGGCCGGTGGTCGAACGGTGCGGCCTTCAACTCGGCGGCCAGTGACAGCACCTGCGCCTGCTCGTCGGGGGTGAGGTCGTCGTCGGCCAGGAAATGCCGGGGGGTCATGCGTTCTCCTTGCTGGTTCCGCGGGCCTGCTCGAGGATGGCGGGCAGGGCGTCGATGAATGAGTCGAGCTGTTCGGTGCTGAGGTTGAGCGGCGGGACCAGACGGATCACGTTCGGCCGCGGCGCGTTGATCACGAACCCGGCCTGCAGCGCCGCATCGTAGGCGGCCGGCGCGATGTCCTCGGTGAGCACGATGCCGCGCAGCAGGCCACGGCCGCGGACGTGGTCGATCAGCGGATGCTCGAGCGCAGCCACCCGCTGTTCGAGTCGCTCGCCGAGTGCGGTGGCGTGCTCGAGCAGGCCGTCGCGCTCGATCACCTGCAGCACGGCCAATCCGGCGATCGCGGCGACCGGGTTGCCGCCGAAGGTGGTGCCGTGCATGCCGGGTTGCAGCAGGTCGGCCGCCGTGCCGGTCGCGACGCAGGCGCCGATCGGGAAGCCGTTGCCGAGCCCCTTGGCCAGGGTGACGACATCGGCGACCACCCCCTCGTGCTGGCTGGCCAGCCAGCGCCCGGTGCGTCCGACCCCGGTCTGCACCTCGTCGAACCAGAGCAGCGTGCCGTGCTTGCGGGTGATCTCGCGGGCCGCGGTCAGATAGCCGTCCGGGGGCACGATGATGCCGTTCTCGCCCTGGATCGGTTCGATCACCACCGCCGCGACGGTGTCGTCGACCGCCTCGGCGAGCGCGTCGGTGTCACCGTAGGGCACCCACGTGACCTCACCGGGCAGCGGTGCGAACGGCTCGCGATACTTCGCGTTGTGGGTGAGCGCCAGGGCGCCCATCGAGCGGCCGTGGAAGGCACCCTCCATCGCGATCAGCTTCGTCCGGCCGGTACGCCGGGTGAGCTTGAACGCGGCCTCGTTGGCCTCGGTACCGGAGTTGGCGAAGAACACCTTCGCATCGCCCCCGGTGCCGCCGACCATCGCGACCAGCCGTTCGGCAAGCGCGATCTGCGCCGGGGTGGCGAAGAAGTTCGAGACGTGGCCGAGGGTGGCGAGCTGGGAGGTGATCGCCGCCAGCACCGCCGGGTGGGCGTGGCCCAGACCGTTGACCGCGATGCCGGCCAGCAGGTCGAGGTAGCGGTTGCCCTCGCTGTCCCAGACGTGGGCACCCTCACCACGGACGAAGACCCGCTTGGGTGGCCCGAAGGTGTTCATCACCGCGTGCTGGTAGCGCTCGACCAGCTCGCTGCCTGAGCCCTCCGGCAGCTGTTCGGCGAGCTCGCTCATGGCCGGTTTCCTTTCTGCGGTACGAATTGGGGCGTGGCGGGGATGTCACCGATCGGGTCGGCGACCACCTGGGTGCCGACACCGGCGTTGGTGAAGATCTCCAGCAGCAGGGCGTGCGGTACGCGGCCGTCCAGCACGGTGGCCCGGCTCAGTCCCCCGTCCACGGCGGCCAGGCAGGCCTCCATCTTGGGCACCATCCCCGATTCCAGGCTGGGCAGCATGGCCCGCAGTTCGGAGGCGGTGATCCCGGTGATCACCTCGGGATCCTCGGGCCAGTTGCGGTAGAGCCCCGCGACGTCGGTGAGCACGACGAGCTTCTCGGCACCGAGCGCGACGGCCAGCGCGGCCGCCGCGGTATCGGCGTTGACGTTGTGCACGGTGCCGTCCTCATCGGGTGCGACGGTGGCCACCACCGGGATCCGGCCGGCCTCCATCAGGTCGTGCACCGCCTCGGGCCGGACGTGGGCGACCTCGCCGACCAGACCGAGGTCGACGTCCTCCCCGTCGAGCAGCAATCCCTTGCGGGCGGCGGTGAACAGGCCGGCGTCCTCACCGGACAATCCGACCGCGAGCGGCCCATGGGTGTTGATCAACCCGACGAGCTCCCGGTTGACCTGCCCCATCAGCACCATCCGGACGACATCCATCGCCTCCGGGGTGGTCACCCGCAGGCCGCCTCGGAACTCGGAGCTGATGTCCAGGCGTTTCAGCATCGCCGAGATCTGCGGGCCGCCACCGTGCACGACGACCGGTTGCACCCCGCTGCGGCGCAGATAGACGATGTCCTCGGCGAAGGCCCGCTTGAGGTCCTCATCGATCATCGCGTTGCCGCCGTATTTGATGACGATCGTGGTGCCGGCGTAGGAGTCCAGCCAGGGCAGGGCCTCGGTGAGGACGGCGGCCTTCTCGCTGGGGCCCAGATCGCCCCGTGTGGTGGGTTCGCTGCCGGGTTCGCTCATGTGGAGTACTCCGCGTTCTCCTTGACGTAGTCATAGGTGAGGTCGTTGGTCCAGACGGTGGCGGCTTCGCTGCCGGCGTGCAGGTCCACCAGCACATGCACCGCGCGGGGTGCCAGATCGACCAGCCCGCGGTCCTCACCGATCCCCCCGGCGCGGCAGACCATCACCCCGTTGAAGCTGACATCGACCCGGTCGGGATCGAAGGCCGCATCGGTGGTGCCCAGGGCGGCCAATGCCCTGCCCCAGTTGGGATCGCGGCCGAAGATCGCGCACTTGAACAGGTTGCTGGCGGTGATCGAGCGGGCCACCTCCAGCGCATCGGTCTCGGACTCCGCGCCGACCACCTCGACGGCGATGTCGTGGGCGGCACCCTCGGCATCGGTGAGCAGCTGCTGACCGAGATCGTGGCAGACGGCGGTCAGCGCCTCGGTGAACTCCTCAGCGCCGACGGCGATCCCGGAGGCACCGGAGGAGAGCAGCAGCACGCTGTCGTTGGTGGACATGCACCCATCGGAGTCGATCCGGTCGAAGGTGCGCCGACAGGCCGCGGACAGACTGCCCTGCAAGGCATCGGCGTCGATCACCGCATCGGTGGTGAGCACCACCAGCATGGTCGCCAGTCCGGGAGCGAGCATGCCGGCACCCTTGGCCATGCCACCGATGCGCCAGCCGGATCCGGTGTGGGTGGCCTGCTTGGCGACGGTGTCGGTGGTCATGATGGCGGTCGCGGCGGCGGCCCCGCCGTCGGTGGAGAGCGCCGCGGCGGCCGCCGGAATGCCGACCTCGAGCAGCGGCATCGGCAACCGTTCCCCGATCAGGCCGGTGGAGCAGACCGCGACCCCCTCGACCGGGCAGTCGAGGGCGGCGGCGGTCAGTTCGGCCATCCGGGCGGCGTCGGCCATGCCTGGTTCCCCGGTGCAGGCGTTCGCCCCGCCGGAGTTGAGCACCACCGCGCGCAGGGTGCCGTCGGCGACCTGCCGGGACCAGCGCACCGGGGCGGCCTGGACCCGGTTGCTGGTGAAGACCGCGGCGGCGGCATAGGTGGGCCCGAGGTTCTGCACCAGGGCCAGATCGGACTTGCCCGAGGGCTTCAGCCCGGCGGTCACGCCGGCGGCGGCAAATCCTTGCGGGGTGGTGATTCCGCTGCTCATGGGGCGACTCCGATCCGGGGCAGGCCGGTGGTCTCGTCGAGACCGAGGGCCAGGTTCATGCACTGCACGGCGCCACCGGCGGTGCCCTTGGTGAGGTTGTCGATCGCGGCGACCGCGACCAGGCGGCCGGCGGCGGCGTCCACGGCGACCTGCACCTGGACGCCGTTGCTGCCGAGCACCGCCTGGGTCTGCGGCCACTGCCCCTCGGGCAGCAGGTGCACGAACTCCTCGCCCGCGTACGCCTCGGCGTACGCCGCGCGGACCTGTTCGATGCCGATCCCCGGGTTCACCAACGGCGCGGTGCAGGTGGCCAGGATGCCCCGGCTCATCGGCACCAGCACCGGGGTGAAGGACAGCGTCGGTTCGCTGGCACCGAGCAGCGCGAGGTTCTGCAGGATCTCGGGGGTGTGCCGGTGCACCCCGCCGACGCCGTAGGCGCTGGCCGAGCCCATCAGCTCGGCACCGAGCAGATGGGGTTTCAGCGACTTGCCGGCACCCGAGGGCCCGGAGGCGGCGACCACCACGACATCGTGGCCGTCGATGAGCCCGGTGGTCACCGCAGGCATCAGGGCCAGGGTGACCGAGGTCGGGTAGCAGCCAGGGACCGCGACCCGGGTGGTCCGCGCCAGGGTCTGCCGCTGGCCGGGCAACTCCGGCAGACCGTAGGGCCAGCTGCCGGCGTACTCGCTGCCGTAGAACTGCTGCCAGGCCGCCGGATCGGTGAGCCGGAAGTCCGCACCGCAGTCGATCACCAGGGTGTCGTCGCCGAGCTGCTCGGCGATCGGGCCGGAGGTGCCGTGCGGCAGCGCCAGGAAGACGACGTCGTGGCCGGCCAGCGTGCCGGCGTCGGTGGGCTGGATCTCGCGGTCGGCGAGCGGCCACAGGTGCGGCTGGTGCTCACCCAGTCGGCCACCCGCGCTGGACCCCGCCGTCAACGCGCCGATCTCCACACCCGGGTGCTCCAGCAGCAGGCGCAGCACCTCGCCGCCCGCGTACCCGGTGCATCCGGCCACCGCAACTCTCACAACCATGCGCATAACTATGCCACACTCGGAATACCTACGCCATCTATTTCACCGCGCGCCGTCCCACGCACCCCTAGGCTGCCGTCATGACCGAGCAGCCGGCGGCGGAGGCCGAACCCGAGCGCGAACGGACCGAGGCGCTCGCCGCGCTGCTGTCGGCCGAGGACACCGGCATCCAGAACGCCGGGCAGACCTCGATGGCGCTGATCGGGATCATCGCCGCCTATCTGCCGGTGTCGCTGTTCGCGGTCTACCAGGGCTATGGCCGCGAGGTGCTCGCCTACCTGCCGCTGCCGGTGGTGCTGCTGATGTTCTTCCAGATGGTGCAGATGGCGGCGATGGCGCGCCGGGCGCGGTCCGCGGCCATCGTGGAGGCCGAACTCGTCGAGATCGCCGGACTGGCGGCACCGTACGCCCGGGGCCTGCTCGGCACCCCGGCGCGCAGCCCCATCGTCAACCCCTACGCGATCATCACCCAGCGCGGCGATCGCTGGATCTCCCGCTACGTCGCCGCCGGGCTGCCGTTCTTCGGGCTGTACGCGATCGGTGTCGCCTACACCTGGTTCCTCGGCTCGGAGGCGGCCCGGTTGAACCCGGACTATCCGAACCGGACCTGGACGGTGGTGCTGCCGATCCTGCTCAGCCTGGTGCTCTGGTCGATCTTCGCCGACAGCGCGATGAGCTATTTCACCCCGCGCTACAAGATCAACATCTGGGTGCCGATGGCGGGTCTGGCCGGGATCTGGCTGCAGGCCAACCAGCCCACCGATCCGACCCCGGCCTGGCTCTACTTCAGCGTCTACAGCGCGGCGCTGATCACGCTCACCGCGCTCACCCGGCCGTTCCGCTGGCGGGGCGGTACGGTGCTGGCGCGGGCCGGTGTGGCCGGGATCATCGTGTCCTCGCTGGGATTCTGGCTGCTGGTGTTCCCCGACAACGGGTTCGGCCACGACGAGTCACAGGTCTGGGCGAACGTGTCGATGCATCTGGTCGCACCGGTCGTCACCCTGCTGGCGATCTGGTACCGGCGTACCCCGATGACCCCGCTGAGCTGGCGGCAGACCGCGCTCACCCTGGTGTTCCCGCTCGGTTACGGTGCCTTCCTGCTGATCGCCCGTGCCCTGTGGGGTACGCCGATCCCCTACGCATTCCTCAACCCGGAGCGCTCCAGCATCGCCTCTACGATCGCCACGGCGGTGCTCACCCTGCTGGTGTTCGTGCTGGTCGGCTCCGCCGAACGGATCGGGTTGGCGATCCGCGGTCGACGGAGCCGGCCGGCCGACGGGTGAGCATCGACCGAGGGCCCGCTCAGGAGCGCAGCACGGCCCCGCAGGCCTGGGCGGCCGCGGCGACCGCGGCATCCCGGGCGGTCGCGGCCTCGGCATCGGTGAGGGTGCGGCCCGGGGCCCGGAACCGCAGCGCGTAGGCGAGCGACTTCTTGCCGGCCGGGACCTGGTCACCGGTGTAGATGTCGAACAGCCGGATCGACTCGAGCAGATTCCCCGCGCCGGCGGTCAATGCCCGCTGCACCTCCGCGGCCGGCACCTGGTCGTCGACGACGACCGCGACATCCTCCTTGGCCACCGGATAACCCGACAGCGGTGCGATCCGCCCCGGTCCGGGCTGCGCGGCCAGCACGGCGTCCAGGTCCAGTTCGACCGCGGCGGCGCCGTGCGGCAGTGCGAACTCGGCGACCACGCTCGGATGCAGCTCGCCGGCGTGGCCGATCACGGCTCCGTCGAGCAGCACCTCGGCGCAGCGGCCGGGATGGAACGGCGGCAGCTGCGCCTGCCGGCGCTCCAGGCGTACGCCCAGGGTGCGGCCGGCCGCGTCGACGATGCCCATCGCCTGCTGCCAGCCGGCCGGTTGCGCCGGATGGTCCCAGGCCTGCGGCAGCCAGTTCCCGGTCAACAGCACCCCGAGGTGGCGGGGCTGCTCGGGCAGGGCGGCCTCGATCGCGGCCAGCTCGGCGTCGCTGGGTCGCCGGTCCACCGGCGGCATCGGGGCCGGGCCGGCATCCGGACGCTGCCGGAAGACCGCGCCCACCTCGAACAGGGCCAGGTCGTCCTGCCCGCGGCTGGCGTTGCGGGCGGCCGCGGCCAGCAGACCCGGCAGCATGGTGCTGCGCAGATACGGCGAGGTCTCGGCGAGCGGGTTGGCCAGTCGGACCAGCCGGCGACGCTGGTCGTCGGCCGGGATGCCGAGCCGGTCCAGCTCGGCCTCGGCGGCGAACGGGAAGGTCAGCAGTTCCACCAGGCCGAGCGCGGCGAGCTCCCGGGCCACGGCGCGGCGGCCGCGCTGGCTCGCGGTGGCGCCCCGGCCACCGGGGGCCGGCGGCAGCGTCCCGACGATCTTGTCCAGGCCGACCTTCTGGCCGACCTCCTCGACGTAGTCGTAGGGGTCGCGCAGGTCGGGCCGCCAGCTGGGCGGGGTGACGGTCAGCGTGTCACCGTTCTGCTGCACCTCGATGCCGGCGCCGCTGAGTGACTCGACCACCCGATCCGCGCCGACCGGCATGCCGAGGATCGCGTCCGGCAGGCCGACGGGCAGCGTGGTCGACGGCAGCTGCGGCACCTCACCGACGACGGTCACCGCCTCGTCGATGGTGCCGCCGCCGAGGCCCTCGAGCAGCCGGGCGGCGCGCATCGCGGCCGCGTACGCCGCCCCCGGGTCGACACCGCGTTCGTAGCGGCGGGACGCCTCCGACGGCAACCGGTGGCTGCGCGCGGTCCGCGAGATCGAGGCCGGGTCGAAGTGCGCCGATTCGATGACCACGGTGCTGGTGCTGTCGGACAGCTCGGTGGCCGCACCACCCATCACCCCGGCCAGGCCGATGGCACCGGAGTCGTCGGCGATCACCAGATCGGTCTCGGCCAGCGTCCGCTGCTGGTCGTCGAGGGTGGTCAGGCGCTCCCCCGGCCGGGCCGCGCGGACCGTGATCGGCCCCGACAGCTTGTCGCCGTCGTAGCCGTGCAACGGCTGGCCGATCTCCAGCATCACCAGGTTGGTGATGTCCACCGCCAGCGAGATGGAGCGCATGCCACCGGCGGCGACGCGGCGGCGCAGCCAGGCCGGGCTGGGCCGGGTGGGGTCGAAACCGGTCACCTTGACCGCGACGAACCGGCTGCTGCGCGGGTCGTCGAGAACGACCCCGACCGTCCCGTCGACCGGATCGTGGTCCTCGGTCACCGGATCGGAGAAGTCGACGCCGAGCCCCTGGGCGAGTTCGCGGGCCAGCCCGCGGATCGACAGGCAGTGCGGCATGTCCGGGGTCACCTCGAGGGTGAAGATCACCTCGTCGGCACCGAGCAGCGGCATCGCCGGCTCACCGATCGCCGGATCCCCTTCCAGCACGATGATTCCGTCGGTGCCGTCCTCGGGCAGGCCGAGCTCGGTGGCCGAGCAGATCATCCCGTCGGAGAGATGGCCGTAGGTCTTGCGCGCCGAGATCTCGAAGCCGCCGGCGAGCACCGAACCGGGCAGCGCCACCACGACCTTGTCGCCGACCTCGAAGTTGTGCGCACCGCAGACGATGCCGCGGCCGCGCAGCGGCGCACCGGATTCGTCGCTGGGATTGAGTTCGCCGACGTCGACCAGGCACCAGTTGATGGTCTTGCCGTTCTTCTGCGGTTCGGGGGTGCGCTCCAACACCTCACCGACCACGACCGGGCCGGTCACCTCGGTGCCGGCCTCGACATCCTCGACCTCGATGCCGGCGCGCACGAACGCCTCGGAGATGGTCGCGATGTCAATGTCGGCAGGGATTTCGGCGTACTCACGCAGCCAGGACAGCGGGGCCTTCATCGAACGATTCCTTTGATCTGGTGGAGCGGGTGGTGGCGACGGGGCGTCATCGGGCCTCGCCGATCAGGGACCGGGAGAACCGCACGTCGCCCTCGACCATGTCGCGCAGGTCGGTGGCGCCATTGCGGAACATCACCGCCCGATCGATGCCCATGCCGAACGCGAAACCGGAATAGACCTCGGGGTCGATGCCGCAGGCGATCAGCACCCGCGGGTTCACCACGCCGCAGCCACCCCACTCGATCCAGCCGTCGGCGTCCCCGGCACCGGCCAGGTTGAACTTGATGTCGACCTCGGCGCTCGGTTCGGTGAACGGGAAAAAGTGCGGCCGGAACCGGGTCTCCACCTCCGGTCCGAAGAGCGCCTTCGCGAGGTGGTCCAGGGTCCCCTTCAGATCGGCCATCGAGATGCCCTTGTCCACCACCAGACCCTCCACCTGATGGAAGACCGGCAGATGGGTGGCGTCGAACTCGTCGGCCCGGTAGACCTTGCCCGGGCAGGCGATGTAGACCGGCAGCTCCCGCTCCAGCAGGGCGCGGATCTGCACCGGTGAGGTGTGGGTGCGCATCACCAGGTGGTTCTGCGGCGGGTCGAGGAACAGCGTGTCCTGGAGGTAGCGCGCGGGATGGTCGGGCGGGAAGTTCAGCGCGTCGAAGTTGAGCCACTCAGACTCGGCCTCCGGGCCCTCGGCGATCTCCCAGCCCATGTCGAGGAAGACGTCGGAGACGATGTCCATCATCCCGGTGATCGGGTGGATCGCGCCGCGCGGGGTGAGCTCGACCGGCAGGCTGACGTCGACGGTCTCGGCGGCCAGCCGCTGCTCGAGTTCGGCGGCGCTCACCTCCTGCTCACGGGCCTTGAGCGCCTGGTTGACCCGGCCGCGGGCCTGGCCGACGCGCTTGCCGGCATCCTTGCGGGCCTGCGGCGGCAGCGCACCGATCTCGCGGTTGGCCAGGGCCAGTGGGGACCGCTCGCCGGTGTGTTCGATCCGGGCCTGCTTCAACTCCGCGCTGCTGGTCGCGGCAGCGAAGGCGGCGAGGGCCTCGGTGACGAAGCCGTCGACCTGGTCGGCGTTCAGCGGTGTCACCTGGACTGGATCGAAGTTGGTGTTCGGCCCGGACATGGGCTCCCCTCGGCTCGGCGGTGCGGCAGTCCTTCTCCCTGCCGGGGGTCAGTCTAGGAAGTCCGCACCGCCCGCGCGAACGCGTTCGGACCGCGAGCCCTCAGCCCTCCAGGGTGCGCCGGAACAACTGCTGCACCTGATCGGGCAGGTCGGGCTCGGGGATGCTCAGATCCACATCGGCATCCGGGCAGCGCAACCCGTAGACGTAGCGGTCGGCACCGGTGGCCGGCCGGTCGGCCAGCTGCCGCAGCTGGTCACCGGCGAGCAGCTGCTGCCAGCGTTCGCCGTCGGAGCCCGGCAGGTCGTCCAGGCGCACCTCGCGGCGCTGCTGCCGGCCGGTGATGCCGCCGCTGCGGCTGACCTCGATCCGGGTCCGCGGGTCGACCGTCGGGCTGGGGGCCGGCCGCTCGGGGGTGCCGGGGGCCGGTGCCGGGGTGGTCGCCGGGGTGACGCCGACCTGCTGCCAGGCGTCGGTGACCGCGGCCGCGGTGCGCACGTCGCGGGCCTCGGCCTCGGCGATGGTGAGGGCGGCGAAGGTCGCGAAATCGCAGTCCGTGGGAACCTTCCCGCCGGTGAGCACCGCGTACCAGACCTGACCGGCGGCCTCCCAGGAGCGGCCGCCGAGCGCCAACGCGGTGAGGCAGAAGGCCCGGTTCGGGATACCGGAGTTGATGTGCACCCCGCCGTTGTCCTCGGTGGTCTCGACATAGTCGGCGAAGTCGCCCACCTGCGGGTCCTTGCCCAGCGTCGGGTCGTCGTAGGCGGTGCCCGGTTCGCGCATCGAGCGCAGCGCCCGGCCCTTCACCTTGGCGGTGAACAACCCGGCGCCGATCAACCAGTCCGACTGTTCGGCGGTCTGCCCGGCCAGGAACTGCTTGACCTGGATGCCGAAGACATCGGCGATCGACTCGTTCAGCGCACCGGACTGGCCCTGGTAGGTCAGGTTGGCGGTGTGCTCGATGACGCCGTGGGTGAGCTCGTGGCCGATCACATCGAGGCTCACGGTGAACCGGTTGAACAGCTCCCCGTCGCCGTCGCCGAACACCATCTGGGTGCCGTCCCAGAAGGCGTTGTCGTAGTCCTGGCCGTAGTGCACGGTGCCGAGCAGGGGCAGCCCGTTGCCGTCCAGCGAGTCCCGGGCGTACGCCTCGGCGTACAACCGCCAGGTGACGCCGAACCCGTCGTAGGCCTCGTCGACGGCGGCGTCGCCGGTGGCGGGCGCCCCCTCGGTGCGCACGGTCTCCCCCGGCAGGGTCTCGGTGTTCTGGGCGTCGGAGATGGTGCGCCTGGGCCCCTTGGGGGTGGTCGCGGAGCGGCGGGTGGTGGCCGTCGGCCGGGCGCCGGCCCGGGCCCGGGCACCGCGGAATCCGGCGTCGATGGCCAGGGTGGCGCGGGCCCGCTCGGCGGTGGGCCCGTCGGCCCGCTGGGCGAGATTCTCGAGCAGATAGGGCGGCAGGAGGGTGTGCACTCGATTCGCTGTCATACCTCCAGTGTGACCCCCGCCACTGACAGGTGCCACCGTCGCGGTGCGCAGGTCACGGTCGCGGCCGGGTTGCCCGGGCCTGACATCATGGCGGCCGAAGCCGAGACCGAGAGGTGACTCCCGCCGTGATCCCTGAGAACTGGCAGGCCATCCTGACCGAGAAGACGCTCTACATCCTGGTCACGATCGTCTGTGCACTGATCCTGCGCTGGGTCGTGCACAAGGCGATCAACAAGGCGATCCAGACCGCGGCCGCGAGCCGTCGGAAGCTGGCCGGGGCCGGGCTGGCCGATCGGGCCGTCGCCGTGCTGGCCAAGGCCCAGCAGGGCAACCAGGACCGGGCCCGGCAGCGTACCGAGACCCTCGGGTCGGTGCTGGCCTCGGTCTTCGATCTGGTGCTGGTGATCGTGGTGGCGCTGATGGTGCTGAGCACCCTGGGCCTGTCGGTCGGCCCGGCGATCGCCTCGGCGGGTATCGGTGGCCTGGCACTGGGTTTCGGCGCCCAGAGCCTGGTGAAGGACCTGATCTCGGGTGTCTTCCTGATCTTCGAGGACCAGTTCGGTGTCGGTGACTACGTCACGATCAACGGTGTCCAGGGCACGGTGCTGAAGGTCGGTTTCCGGGTCACCCAGTTGCAGGATGCCAGCGGTGAGATCTGGTACATCCGCAACGGCGAGGTGACCAAGGTCGGCAACCAGACCCAGGGCTGGTCGAGCAGCTATGTGCAGATCCCGGTCGGGATCACCGAGGATCCGTTCAAGGTGGTCCGGATCCTGGAGGAGGTGGTGGCCAGCCTGGACGCGGAACCCGAGTGGCGCGAGCAGCTGCTGGAGACACCGACCGTGCTGGGGTTGAGCAACTTCAACGACCGGGTGATGAACTTCACCGTGATGGCGAAGTCACCGGGCAACGAGCAGTGGAGCGTCGAGCGGGAGATCCGGGCACGGGCGATGACGGTGCTGCGCGAGGCCGGGATCCGCTCCCCCGGACTGCTGGTGGAGACCCGCCCCTACGACGTGGTGAACGTGGAGGAGCACTCCCTCACCCGCGCCACCAAACAGGACTCGTTGCTGCGCCGGCGGCGGCGCCGGCAGGAGCCCGAGACGGCACCGGCGGGTACGCCGGCCGGTGCCGAGCCGTCCTCGGACGACGAACGTACCCAGCCCGACGAGAAACCCAACCTGCCCTGAGGTTCTGCGCGAGCTGGTCGACGAGCGTCAGGAACGCTGGGCGGTCGCGGTGGCGTAGAGGCAGACGGCGGCAGCGGTGGCGAGATTGAGACTCTCGGCGCGGCCGAAGATCGGGACGGACACCTGCCGGTCGGCGAGGACGGCGTGCTCGGGCGGCAGACCCCAGGCCTCATTGCCCATCAGCCACACCGTCGGCCGATCCAGCTCGCCGCGGGCGGCCAGCTCGTCCAGGCTGTCGGCACCGCCGCCATCGGCGGCGAGCACCTGGAATCCCTTGTCCCGGAAGAAATCCAGGGTGTTGGCCAGGTGCGCACCGGTGATCACCGGCAGGTGGAAGACCGAGCCGACCGAGGCCCGGACCACCTTGGGATTGGTCACCTCGACCGAGTCGGCGGTGAGCACCACCGCATCGGCACCGAAGGCGTCGGCGCAGCGGATCACGGTACCGGCGTTGCCGGGGTCGCGAACCTGGGCGCAGACCACGACCAGCTTCGCGTCCGCGGACAGCTCGTCCAGGGAGCCCTCGCGGGCCTCGCAGACCGCGACGATTCCCTGTGGGTGCTGGGTTTCGGTGATCCGAGCCAGTTCGGCGGCGGTGACCTGGTACGCCCGGACGCCGGCGCTGCGGGCGGTGGCGAGCAGCGGTTCGATCCGGTCGTTGTCGGCGACGTGGAAGAGTTCGCGGACCCGGCCGGGTTCGCTCAGCGCCTCCCGGACCGCCTGCGGCCCCTCGGCCAGGAACAGCCCGGTGGCCAGGCGTTGCTTGCGCTGCAACAACCGTCGAGCCGACCGGAGCCGACCAACGGATCGTGATGATCCGGGTCGGTCACCGATCGGCTCGGTCGATGATTCTCCTGTGCTCACGCGGAGATCAGGCGGCGGTCGACTCGCCCTGGTTGGCCTTGGCGACGGCGACCAGTGCGGCGAACGCGGTCGAATCCGAGACGGCCAGCTCGGCCAGGATCTTGCGGTCCACCTCGACGCCGGCGTTCTTCAGGCCGTTGATGAAGCGGTTGTAGGTCATGCCCTCGGCGCGGGCGGCGGCGTTGATGCGCTGGATCCACAACTTGCGGAAGTCGCCCTTGCGCTGACGGCGGTCGCGGTAGGCGTACACGTTCGAGTGGAGGATCTGCTCCTTCGCCTTGCGGTAGAGGCGGGAGCGCTGACCGCGGTAGCCCGAGGCCTGCTCGAGAACTTCGCGGCGCTTCTTCTGCGCATTCACAGAACGCTTGACGCGTGCCATGGGTATAACTCCTTGTTCTGCGGCCGGGGATCTCTCGGCCGGGTGGTTCGGTGGGTAGGTCTGGCTTCGACTCGCTGCGCTCGCTCAGCCAGCGGTGATGCTCACTTGCCGAGCAGCTTCTTGGCCTTCTTGGCGTCGCCCTTGACGAGCACGGCATCGCCGTCGAGGCGGCGGGTGCGGGTGCTGGGCTTGTGCTCGTTCAGGTGCATCTTGCCGGCCTTGCGGTGCATGACCTTGCCCGATCCGGTGATCTTGAAGCGCTTCTTGGCACCGGAGTGCGTCTTCATCTTCGGCATTGTGCCGCTCCTTCTGCGCACGGCGATCCCACCGTGCGGTCGTGATGTCCCGGTCGGCTGCCTGGCCGTCGGGTGAACTCCGATCGCGAGTGGATCAGAGGTCGACGTCGGGGTCCATGTTGTCGGCCGGACCCTTCTTCTTCTTTTTCTTCTCCTGCTGCTCCGCCTGCCGGCGGCGCTCGGCCAGGTACGCGTCCTCGGCCTCCTGCTCGTCGGTGCGAGCGGCGGCGCGGGCGTCCTTCTCGGCCTGCACGTCGGCGCGGGCCTCGGTCTTCTTCTTCGTCGGGCCGAGCACCATCAGCATGTTGCGGCCGTCCTGCTTGGGCGCGGACTCGATGAAGCCGAACTCCTCGACGTCGTCGGCCAGCCGCTTGAGCAGGTTGAAGCCGAGCTCGGGGCGCGACTGCTCGCGGCCACGGAACATGATGGTGATCTTCACCTTGTCCCCGGCCTTCAGGAAGCGCACGACGTGACCCTTCTTGGTCTCGTAGTCGTGCCCGTCGATCTTGGGTCGGAGCTTCATCTCCTTGATCACGGCATTGGTCTGGTTACGACGGCTGCTGCGGTCCTTCTGCGCGGCCTCGTACTTGAACTTGCCGTAGTCCATGAGCTTGGCCACGGGCGGGCGGGCCATCGGGGCCACCTCGACCAGGTCGAGGTCAGCCTCCCGGGCCAGCCGCATGGCGTCCTCGATCCTGACGATGCCCACCTGCTCGCCGGCGGGGCCGACGAGGCGGACCTCGGGAACGCGGATACGCTCATTGATGCGCGGTTCGGTGCTGATGTGTCCTCCTGGGTTGTCCTGCCGCTCTCGGTGACCGATCCGCATCGTGCACCGGAACACAGAAAGGCCCCCGCGCAGCGGAGGCCTGGAAGGAACGTCGGAGGCGTACGCCGGGAGGCGTAGGCGGTGCGTTCGGACCCGACGACCGGAAGTCGTGCGGGTGGGAGACCAGGTCCCCACTTGAAGCGGATCCACCCGAGGGCGGATCAATCGCGATCCATGATAGTCGACACCGCCCCGGAGGCGAAATCCCGCCTCAGGAGCCGGTGGCGATCCAACCGAAGCCGTCGGGCAGGCGTACCAATCGCCGGCTCTGGGCCAGATTGGCCAGCACCTCCCCGTCGATGACCAGCGGATGCGGCCCCGCGAAGTCGATCAGCAGGGTGCCCGCCCCGGACTGCTGGGCGGTCTGGGCGACCACGTCGAGGGTGGCCGGCACCGGCCGGGCCTTCGCGTTCCAGCGCTGCAGCGCGTCGATGCCGCTGAAGGCGAGCATCGCGGTCCCGCGCTCGGGGTGGCGCAGCAGCACCGCCGCCATCTCCGCCTGTCGGCCGGGGTCCGGGCTCATCGTCTCGTCACCGGTGGCCAGCAGCGGCACCAGCAGCCGGGCGCCGCAGAGCGCGACGACGGCGGTCAGGTAGTCGGTGCCGTCCCCGGTCTCCTCGGCGACCCCCATGGCATGGCGTACGCCCTGGTCGGCGGCGCCGTCGTCGCTGGCGTAGCGCTCGGAGTAGCCGCCCAGGTCGCGCCCGGTTCCGCTGGTCTGGTCGTCGGCAGTCATCGCGGTTCAGCCTAGCGAGCGGAATGGCCGGTACGCAGCCCGCGGCGCTGCACCAGCAGCGCGACCAGGAAGACGGCCAGGCCGAGCACCGACAGCCCGGCGCCGACCCAGCTCGGACCGGTCCACCCCCAACCGGCGCTGATCACCACACCACCGAGCCAGGCGCCGAGCGCGTTGGCCAGGTTGAGGGCGGCGTGGTTGCTGGCCGCGCCGAGGGTGCGGGCGTCGCCGGCGGCGTTCATCAACCGCAGCTGCAGCCCGACCACGAACAGCGAGGTGGAGACACTGATCCCGAAGACGGTCAGCAGGGCCGGGATCGGATATGCAGCGAGCTGGGTGAACGCGACCAGCAGCACCCCGGCCGCGGCCAGGCCGATCACGATGGTCCGGCCGATCGACCAGTCGGTGAGCCGGCCGCCGAGGCTGGTGCCGACGAACATGCCGACGCCGAAGACGAGCAGGAAGACCGGTACCAGGGATTCGGGCAGCCGGGTCAGCTCGGTGACGGTCGGTGCGATGTAGGAGTACATCGCGAACATGCCGCCGAAGCCGGCGGCGCCGGTGAGCAGGGTCAGCGCGACCTGCCAGTTGGCGAAGTCGCCGAGCTCGCGGCGGACCGTGCGGCTGCGATCGGAGTGGCTGCGCGGGACGAAGCAGGCGACCATCGCCAGCGAGATCAGCCCGACCAGCGCGACCAGCAGATAGGCGCTGCGCCAGCCCAGCGCCTGGCCGAGCCAGGTGGCGACCGGGACGCCGACGATGTTGGCGAGCGGGATGCCGAGCATCACCCGACCGACGGCGCGGCCGGCGCGGCCCGGTGGGGCCAGGTCGACCGCGACCAGCGCGGCCAGGCCGAAGAAGGCGCCGTGCGGCAGGCCGGCCAGCAGCCGGGAGCCGACCAGCAGCCCGTAGCCGGAGGCGATCGCCGCGGCGAGATTGCCGACGATGAAGATGCCCATCAGCAGCTGGAGCATCCGGTGCCGGGGGTGGCGTGCGCCGAAGATCGCGAACAGCGGGGCGCCGACGACCACGCCGATCGCGTACGCCGAGATCACGTGTCCGGCGGTCGGGATGTCGACCCCGACACCGGCGGCGATCTGCGGCAGCAGGCCCATGCTGACGAACTCGGCGGTGCCGATGGCGACGCCGCCGATGATCAGCGCCAGCTCGGCGGCCCGCACCCGGCGCCGGGACAGGGTCGTCGGGTCGGTGCCGGGCGCCGGCGGGGTGAGCCGGCGGCGCAGGGCGGCGCGGTTGATGGTGGGTGTGGTCATGAAGGGGTCCTTCGGGGAGCGTGCGGGCAGGACTGCCTTCCTCGCCAGCCGGGACGACTGCTGCAACCAGCACCCGGGTGGGGCTATTCCCCGATCGCCGGGAAAATTCGTCTCGGGTTCTTCTCCGGGGTCGACCCGGGCCGCGGCATCGGCCCGGATGCGGGGTCGCGTGGGAGAATGGCGACATGAATCCCGACACCGCACTGCTCCCGCTCTGCATCGCGATCGGCGTCCTCGGTCTGATCCTGGCGGTCCTGCTCTGGGTCCGCGATCGGCGCGGTCGCGCGGTGCAGGCCCTCGGTTTCGCCGCGCTCCCGGTCGGGCTCTATCTCACCGGCTTGCTGCGGATGATCTGGGATGCGGTCGTCGCGGTGATCCGCTGGGCCGGGTCGGTGGTGTTCAACACCACCATCTGGACCGGTTTCGGGCTGATCGCGCTGGCCGTGGTGCTCTGGATCGTCGGTGGCATGATCGCCTCCCGCAACCGCACCCGGCGTGCGGTGGAGAAGGCCCGCGGTGCTGAGCAGCCGGGCGGCCGGCCGGCGGTCGGGCGGGGTACGCGGGGTGCGGCGGCCGGTGGTGCGAGCGGTGCGGCCGGTGCGACCGGTGCCGCTGGTGCGACCGGCAGCACGGTGGCGGGCAAGCAGTCCGGCACACCCGCCCGAGGTGGCAAGAAGCAGGCCGCCGAGTCCGACCCGGAGATGGACGAGATCGAGGCCATCCTGAAGAACCGCGGGATCGAGTAGGGCACGATCCCCGCGGTTCTCGCATGGCACTTCGGTTCTCGCACGGTATGCGATGCGAGAACCGAAGTCCGATGCGAGAACCAGGTCAGCGTCGACCTCGCGCGAGCGCCCGCCGGAGCTGCTTGGCGAACTCGCTCGGGGCATCGAGGGTCCGCCACGTCCAGCGGGTCACCCAGTGGCCGAGGTTCTGCAGTGCGCGCTCCCGTTCTCGCTCGGCCTCGATGATGTCTTCGATCCGCTGGCCCGGTTTCAGCAGCCGCCCGTATTTGACCTTGCCGTCGAACTCCCCGATCACGCCCTGCTCCGGCCACCAGAAGTCGGCCCGCGCGATCCACTCCCCGTCGTCGTTGGCGAACTCCTGCTGCAGCACCGGGGCGGGCAGGCCGAGCTCATGCATCAACCATCGGGACCGGGACTCCCCCGCACTCTCACTCAGCTTGTCTGCGAACTCCAGGGCGAGGCGGGCTCGGCGGCGACCCGGTCGCGGTTTCCATCCGCTGACAACGTCCAGCGCGGCCTGCGGATCGAGGCCCTGCCGAAGCGCCGAGTCGGCGACCGCCACCGCGGCCGGCAGTTCCAGGGTCGACACCAGTGCCAGGGTGGTGGTGCACAGGTCGGTCATCCGGGCGGGTTCACTCCCGAGTCGCTGCACCGGGTCCACCACCGCGCATTCGGGCAGCGGATGGATGTGGACCCGTCGCCCCTGCGAGTCCCGGGCGCCGGGCCGAGCGACATGTACGCGGGTGAGTTGCTCGGCCGGGAGCCAGAGACCGTGCAGGACACCCGCACTGGCATGACTGAGCACCGAGCCCTCGGTCAGCCCGGCGTACAGACCGGTCACCAGCTGCAGATGCCGTTCATCGGCGTTCAATCGGGCCGGGTTCTGATCGGAGTAGCTACCGCGCGCCAACCGATGCAGTGCACCGTCGCGGACCCGCTGCCGGATCTCGGCGTACGACCATCCGCGGGCGAGGAGCTGCTCGGTGGTTTCGATCATGCTGCCAGCCAAGCGAAATCCGGTGACCCGTGCCGCCGAGATCCCTGGGTTATCCACAGGGTTCGATGAATGATTTCGGTTCTCGCACGGCACTTCGGTTCTCGCACGGTATGCGATGCGAGAACCGAACTCCGATGCGAGAACCGCGATCAGCGCCGACCGGTGACGCTCGCGGCCATCGCCGCACCGCGATCGGCCGGTTGGAGGGACCGGTCGGGCAGCCGACGCCAGAGCGCGACGAACAGCAGCACGAAACCGGCGGTGAGCAGCATGTGGCCCAGTCCGGCGATGCCCGCGAAGGCCTTGCTGGTCAGCGGTTCGCCGAGCACGGTGAAGGTGCCGCGGACCAACATCATCCCGCCGGTGATCAGCACCCCGGCGTTCCACAACCCGAGGAACCAGCCGAAGGCGCGGCTGCCCGAGAGTCGGAAGACCTGCTCCAGCACCAGGACCAGCAGCAGCACCAGCGTGCCCAGGGTGAGGAAGTGGGTGTGCGCCAGGCCGAGCTGGGAGTCACCGGTGAAGGCGTGGCTGCGGGTGAGTTCGCGGTAGTAGAGGCCGGCGGCGAGGCCGAGCACGGTGTAGAGGGCGGCTGAGGCGTACAACTTCTTCATGCCGACCAGTCAACGCCGCGCCACGGCGCGATCCATCAACCGTTCGGTTGATCTCCCCGGTGCTCGCGCAGCATCTCGCGCAGCCGCCGCACGGCCCGGTCGGTACGCCGCCGATCGACGGTCTGCAGGGCGAGCATCGGCCACCGGCTGGGATGGGTCGGGTCGTCGTCGAGGATCAGCTGCGCCCAGGAGGCACCCGGGCCCCAGCGCACGTCGCGGATCTCGTCCCAGCGCAGCCTGCGGGTGTGCACCGAGTTGCGGATGGTCAGCCCGTCCGCATCGGCCACCACCCGGCTCAACGCCAGCGACATCATGATGAAGATTCCGCCGCCGGCGATCACGAACAGCGTCGACAGCTGGAACAGGGTGAACCGCACCCGCATCGTCGGCGACAGCCCGAATCCGGCGGCGACCAGGCCGATCACGATCAGCGCCGACAGGCTGACCGCCCAATACATCAGGGCCTGCGGTCGGAACACCTCCCGCGGCCCGGTGGTCTGCTGCTTCCCGGTCATGTCGCGCGCGCTCACAGTCGGCAGGCGGCGATGTCGGTGACCAGGATCGCGCGGGCGCCGAGCTCCCACAGATCGTCCATCACTTGCTGGGCCTGCCCCCGCGGCACCATCGCACGGACCGCCATCCAACCGTCCTTGGCCAGCGGCGACACCGTCGGGGCCTCGAGCCCGGGGGTCACCGCGCTCGCCTGCTCGACCAGCGCGGAGGGGCAGTCGTAGTCCATCATCACGTAGTTGCGCGCCACCAGTACGCCGCTGAGGCGGCGTACCAGCAGGTCCAGGCCGGCCGGCTCGGGCAGCTCGGCGCGCTTGATCAGGATCGCCTCGCTGACCATGATCGGCTCGCCGAACACCTCCATCCCGGCCTGCCGCAGGGTCCGCCCGGTCTCCACCACATCGGCGATCGCGTCGGCCACACCGAGCCGGATGGCACTCTCCACCGCCCCGTCGAGCTTGATCAACCGGGCCTCGATCCCCTGCTGGGTGAGGTACGCCCCCACCAGACCCGGATAGGAGGTGGCGACGCGGCGACCGGCCAGCCCGGGGACGGTGAGGCCCTGACCGACCGGGCCGGCGAACCGGAATCGGGTGCCGCCGAAGTTCAGTGACAGCACCTCATCGGCCCGGGCACCGGAATCGAGCAGCATGTCGCGGCCGGTGATACCGACATCGAGGGTGCCCTCCCCCACGTAGACCGCGATGTCGCGGGGACGCAGATAGTAGAACTCGACGTGGTTGGCGGCGTCGGTGAGCACCAGCTCCTTGCTGTCCGAACGCTGCCGGTAACCGGCCTCGCGCAGCATCTGGGTGGCCGCCTCGGACAGCGCACCCTTGTTGGGGACGGCGATCTTCAGGGTCGGACGGTCGGCGCCGTTCTCAGAACTCACGGCGGCCAGCGTAGTCGGAGTGCTCACAGGTGGGCGTACACATCCTCGAGGTCGAGGTCGAGTGCGATCATCATCACCTGCAGGTGGTAGAGCAGCTGGCTGATCTCCTCGGCCGCCTCGGTCCGCGACTGGTACTCGGCGGCCATCCAGACCTCGGCCGCCTCCTCGACGACCTTCTTGCCGATCTCGTGCACCCCGCCGTCCAACCGGCGCACCGTGGAGGACCCCTCGGGGCGCTCCCTGGCGATCCGGGTCAGTTCGGCGAACAGTCCCTCGAAGGTCTTCGCGGGCTCGGTCATGATCGCTCCTCGGTGGCTTCGTCTCGCTCAACCGGCGGGCGCGGGTCGGCGGTGGTCTGCTCCTCGGCCGCCTCGGGGTCGGCGTCCTCACCGCGGTGGGAATCCTCGGCGGTGTCGGCGTCGGCGGTGGCCGGGTTGGCCGCGATCAGCGCGTTCACCCAACGGGCGCCCGGATCGGCGTCCACCAGGATCGCCTTGACCAGCAGGGTCGCCGGCAGCGCCAGCAGCGCACCCATCGGGCCGAGCACCGCCGCCCAGACGAGCAGCGAGATGAAGACCACGCTCGGGGTCAGTCCCACCGCGTCACCGGTGAACTTGGGCTGGATGATCGACTGCACCACGAAGTTGGCGACGCAGTAGATCGCGACCACGATCAGCGCGGTGGTCGGCCCCTTGGCCAGCAGCGCGATCAGCGCCGGCGGGACCAGGCCGATCACGAAGCCGATGTTGGGGATGTAGTTGGTCAGGAAGGACAGCACCGCCCAGACCAGCGCCAGCGGCACCCCGAGCACGACCAGCGCGAACCAGTCGATGACCGCGACGATCAGGCCGAAGATGGTGGTGACGATCCAGTACTGCCGAACGCCGTTGCCGAAGGAGACCAGGGCGTCGGTCAGCTGCGGGTGGTAGGCCCCGGCGCGCTTGAGCCGGTCGCCGAAGCCGACCGAATCCATCATCAGGAAGAACACCGAGGTGACCGCGATCAGCAGCAGCGAGAAGGCACCCTGCAGATTGCTCAGCAACCCGGTGAGCACGCCGACGGCCTGCTGCGGGTCGATCGCCTTGGCCTGCTCGGCGAGCTGTTGTTCCGAGACCCCGAACTGCGCCAGCAGCGAGATGATCTCCTGGTAGAGATCGAGGAACTGGTCGCGGTAGTTCGGCAGCTCGGTGACCAGCAGCGTCAGCGACCAGCCGATGGCGTAGAAGAACGCGCACAGGATCACCAGCACCACGATCCCGGCGATCACGGCGGCCAGCCAGCGCGGCACGTGCACCCGGACCAGCAGCTGCTGCAGCGGGGAGACCGCGAGCACCAGGTTCAGCGCCAGGAAGACCGGGGCGGCGAAGGAGCGGAATCCCTCGAGCTGGTTCAGCAGCACCAGCGCGGCGGCCAGGCCGAGCAGGATGATCAGGATCCGCGGCAGGCCGGTACGCCGCCCGGCGGTGGTGGCGCTCATCGGGACTCCGGCTGGGCGACCGGTTCGCGGCGCAGGCGTACGCCGAGCAGGGCATCCGCGAGCTCGGCGACCTGACCGGGCGCCTCGGTGTCGTCGCCGTCGGCGTCGATCGACGCGGCCGCCCAGTCGTCGATGGCGCGCAGGGCGGCGGGGGCGTCCAGATCGTCGGCGAGCGCCCGGCGCACCTCGGCGAGCACCTCGGTGGCCGGCAGGGCCACCTCCAGCGCGACCGCCTGCCGCCAGGTCGCCAGCCGCGCGGTCGCCTCGGCCAGCTGGCCGTCGGTCCAGGACCAGTCGCTGCGGTAGTGGTTGCCGAGCAGCACCAGCCGGATCGCCATCGGGTCGACACCGGCGGCCCGCAGCCGCGAGACCAGCACCAGGTTGCCCTTCGACTTCGACATCTTCTCCCCGTCCAGGCCGACCATACCGGCATGGACGTAGGCCCGGGCGAATCGTTTGCCGGTGGCGACGAAGGCCTCGGCGGCGCTCATCTCGTGGTGCGGGAAGGCCAGATCGGAACCGCCGCCCTGGACGTCGAATTCGGTGCCCAGGTAGCGTTCGGCGATCGCGGCGCACTCGATGTGCCAGCCCGGCCGGCCCTCGCCGAAGGGGCTGGGCCAGCTCGGCTCCTCGGGACGGGCCTGCTGCCAGACCAGACAGTCCAGCGGGTGCCGTTTGCCCGCCCGCTCCGGGTCGCCACCGCGTTCGGCGAAGGTGGCCAGCGCCTGGCGTTCGTCGAGGTGGGAGATCTGCCCGAACTCCGGGTCGGAGTGCACCGCGAAATACCAGTCGGCGGGCCCCTCGCTGGCCTGGTAGACCTGCTCGTCGGTGAATCGCTGCAGCAGTTCGGTGACCAGGTCGATCGACTCGACCGCACCGATGTAGTCGGCCGGCGGGAGCACGTTGAGGGCGGTCATGTCGGTGCGGAACAGTTCGGTCTGCTGCTCGGCCAGGTCGCGCCAGTCGACGCCGGTGGCGCGGGCGCGTTCCAGCAGCGGGTCGTCGACATCGGTGACGTTCTGCACGTAGCGCACCGCGAGCCCGCGGTCCCGCCAGGCGCGGTTCAGCAGGTCGAAGGCGACGTAGGTGTTGGCATGACCCATGTGCGTCGCGTCGTAGGGGGTGATCCCGCAGACGTAGAGCCGGGCGGTGCCGGTCTCCGGCCCGACCGGGCGTACCTCACCGGAGGCGGTGTCATGAAGGCTGATCGGTGGGAGTCCATCCGCCGCCGGGGGCAGGGTGGGGAGCTCCGGGACGGTCCACGCACGCATGGGCACGAGCCTAGCGAGGGGTGGCGACTGTCACCTATTCGCTCAGAGTCCGGGCTCCCGTCAGACCGGCGGCCACGGGATCGACGGCCAGCCGCCGTGCGGCAGCGGGAAGTGGCCCTCGGACAGTAGTTCCTCGCAGCGCAGTTCGAAGGCGGCGACCTCGTCGTCGGTGAGCAGTCCCTCCAGTTCCCCGGAGGCGTCCAGCGCGGCGGTCACCAGCTCCCGTTCGGCAGCGGTCAGCTCCTCCCCCGCCCAGCCCCAGAGCACGGTCCGCAGCTTGGGTTCGGTGTTGAAGCTGACGCCGTGATCCACGCCCCAGACCTCACCGGGGGTACGCAGGATGTGCGCGCCCTTGCGGTCGGCGTTGTTGATGATCGCGTCGAACAGCGCCATCCGCCGCAGCGCCGGGTCATCGGCGTGCACCACGACCACCGGCCGGTCGTGCGGGTCGACGCCCTCGACCACCTCGAACCAGCCCTCGGGCACCTCGTCCTCGGGCACCAGGTCGACCAGATCAGCGAGCTGGTCGGGTTGTTCGATCCAGCACTGCAGGGAGCCCGCACCGAGCGGTCCCTCGATCACCACGGTCTCGGGGACCAGGTCGAATCCGGCCGCGGCCGAGATCTTGTACGCCGCCAGCTCACGTTGGGCCAGGGTGCCGTCGGGGAAGTCCCACAACGGCCGCTCCCCGCGTACCGGCTTGTAGACGCACAGTTCGGCCTCGCCGCCGGCCGGGGTCAGCTCGCAGAGGAAGGTCGCGTTGGAGGCCTGCACCAGCCGGCCGGTGACGGTCAGCTCGGCGCCGGCGAGCCGGTCGGCGAACCCGGCCTCAGAAGAGCGGTCGACGGTAGCCATTGGCACGCGGGCAGATGTGTCCCTCGGGATCGATCGGCTGCAGGCAGAACGGGCAGGCGGGCCGGCCGGCGGCCACCAGTGCCTGGCTGCGGGCGACGAAGTCGCGGGCGACGGTCGGGCGGATCCGCACCACCAGCACCTCACCGGCGCGCTCGGCCTCGGCCTGCGCGGCCTGTTCGGCGGAGGTCTCGTCGTCGAGCTCGATCTCCTCCTCACCGTCGGTGACCGAGAACATCTCGATGACGATCCGCTGGTCGGAGGGGTCCCAGGCGATGGTCATGGTGCCGACCCGGAACTCCTCGGTGATCGGCGCGTCCAGCGGCTCGTTGTCGTGGGCGACCTCGCGCTGCGGCGGGACCGGCACCATGCCACCGGAGAGCCGGCCGATCTCACCGAGCACCCGGTCCAGATGCTCGGCCAGCACCGACACCTGCTGCTTCTCGCAGGAGACGCTGGTCAGCCGGTTCCCCTCGCGGGCCTGCAGGAAGAATGCGCGGTCACCCGGTTCGCCCACGGTGCCGGCGACGAACCGGTCGGGGGACTCGTAGCGATGCTCGACGATGGCCATGCGACAAGCCTACTCACCGGTCTCGGGGGTGCTCGCCCGAGCGCCGAGACCACCCCCGACGGCGGCATCGGCGTTGTTGTCGTCGTCCTCGGCGGGCACCAGGGGTGCCAGCTCGCCGGCGGTCGAGTTCATCGTCACCACATAGGGCCGGCTGGCGGTGTAGCGGATCACCGACACCGAGGCGGGGTCGACCATGATCCGCTGGAAGGAATCCAGGTGCAGCCCGAGCGCATCGGCGAGGATCGACTTGATCACATCCCCGTGCGAGACCGCCAGCCAGGCGGCCTTCTCGCCGTGCTCGGCGGCGATCCGGCGGTCCCAGCTGCGCACCGATTCGACCGCCCGGGCGTACATCTGGGTGAGTGCCTCCCCGCCGGGGAAGACGGCCGCCGACGGGTGCCGCTGCACGGTCGTCCACAGCTCGTTGCCGGCGAGCTCGGAGAGCTTGTGCCCGGTCCACTCGCCGTAGTCGCACTCGGTCAGCCCCGGTTCGAGCTGCGGGATCAGCTCCGGGGCCGGTTCGCGGCCGGCGAGCAGCAGCTCGGCGGTCTGCACGCAGCGGGTGATCGGCGAGCTGACGGCGGCGGCCAGCGGTACGCCGGCGAGCCGGGCGGCGGTCGCGCGGGCCTGCTCGCGTCCGGTGTCGTCGAGTTCGACCCCCTCGGCACGGCCGGCGAGCACACCGGCGGTGTTCGCGGTCGAGCGGCCGTGGCGGACCAGGAAGAGCGTGGTCATGGTTTCGACAATACCGACGGGTCGAGGTACTGCCCGCGCAGATGGATCGCCGGCTCCGCACCGGCCACGTCGAGCTGCTCGATCGCCGCGCGCACGAGCAGCGCCCAGCCGGCGTACGTCGGCTCGCCGATCACCCGGGCACCGAGCCACGGCACCCCCGCGAGCCGCGGCCCCCACTCGGTGTCCCGCCACTCCCCCATTCGGAACGGCCCGCCCGGTGCCGGCATGGTCCGGGCGAACGCCTCGGCGAGCGGCTCCTGACCCGCCGGCAACAGGTTCACCGACACCGTCCCGGTACGCCGCAGGGCGTCGACGAGTTCGGATTCCTCGTCCAACAGGCCGAGCACCTCGGCCGGGCGTCCGCTCGCGCCGGGTGCCGCCCCATCGGCGATCAGCATCGAGGACACGGTCCAGCCCTCCCGACCGGTGCCCGAGCCGGTGGTCCAGACCGTCACCGGGGCGGCCAGCCGGCCGCGCAGCCGGCGCAGCGGATCACGGTCCGGTTCCGGGGTGGCGAAGGGGTGCTCATCGTGGATCGTCATGGCCCCATCCTGACCCGCCGTCGCGAAGGACGCTCCGCCCAGGGTCCGATCCTGCTGCGACCACGGGCCGGATTCGGCGCGCCACAACCCCGAATGGCGGTCACCGGGTGGTCACGGGGCCCTAGTGTGTCCGACGGCCCACACCCGGATCGAGGAGCAGACGAATATGGACTGGTTGGACGCGATCGTGCTGGGCATCGTGCAGGGACTGACCGAGTTCCTGCCGATCTCCTCCAGCGCGCACCAATCGATCGTGGGACAGCTGCTCGGCGGCGTCGATCCGGGGGCGGCGTTCACCGCCATCACCCAGCTGGGCACCGAGACCGCGGTGGTGATCTATTTCGCCCGCGACATCGGCCGCATCATCAAGCACTGGGCGCTGTCGCTGATCGGGCGAGTGCCGCGGTCGGATCCCGACGCCCGGATGGGTTGGCTGATCATCATCGGGTCGATCCCGATCGGCATCCTCGGTGTGCTGTTCGAGAACGCGATCGACTCGAATCTGCGCAACCTGTGGATCACCGTGGCGATGCTGGCCGGGTTCGCGATCGTGATCGCGGTCGCCGACCGGGTTGCCCGCAACGAGAAGACCCTGGACCAGCTGACCTGGCGCGACGGCATCCTCTACGGCCTCTTCCAGGCGATGGCGTTGATCCCCGGTGTCTCCCGCTCCGGTGGCACCATCGCCGGCGGCCTGTTCATGGGCTACACCCGCGAGGCCGCCGCCCGCTATTCCTTCCTGCTGGCCATTCCGGCGGTCTACCTGTCCGGGTTGTTCAAGCTCAAGGACGTCTTCGCCGAGCCCGCCGCACCCTGGGGCCCGATCATCGTCGCCACCATCCTGGCGTTCGTGATCGGCCTGGCGGTGATCCACTGGCTGCTGCGTTACGTCAGCAAGCACAACTTCACCATCTTCGTGATCTACCGGCTGGTGCTGGCCGCCGTGGTCGCCGGGTTGCTGCTCGCCGGGGTGCTGCAGCCGATGGCGCAGGGGTGACGCGCGGGCGACTTCGTTAGGGTCACTGCTATGCAGACGCGCACGGTGGGCCGGTCCGGGCTGGAGGTTTCGGAGTTCGGTCTGGGCACGATGACCTGGGGCCGGGACACCTCACCCGAGCAGGCGGCGGAGCTGCTCGACTCCTTCGTCGAGGCCGGCGGCACGCTGATCGACACCGCGGCGGCGTACGGCGCCGGTGAGGCGGAACGGATGCTGGGCCGGTTGCTGCGGGACCGGGTACGCCGGGAGCGGCTGGTGCTGGCCACCAAGGCGGGATTCGTGCTGCGCAACGGACAGCGGACGGTGGACACCTCCGCCCGGGCCCTGCTGGCCGACCTCGACGGCTCGCTGCGCCGGCTCGGTACCGACCATCTGGACCTGTGGCAGGTGCACGCCTGGGGCACCGCGCCGATCGAGGAAACCCTGGCGGCACTGGATTTCGCGGTCTCCTCGGGCCGGGTCCGCTATGTCGGGGTGTCGAACTTCATCGGCTGGCAGACCGCCACCGCCGCGACCTGGCAGCGGGCCGTGCCGGGCCGGACGCCGATCGTGTCCAACCAGGTCGAGTATTCGCTGCTGGCCCGGCGTGCGGAGGTCGAAATCGCACCCGCGGTGCGCTCGGCGGGGATGGGGCTGTTCCCCTGGTCGCCGTTGGGCCGCGGGGTGCTCTCCGGCAAGTACCGGCACGGCATCCCGAAGGATTCCCGGGCCGCCTCGCACTTCGCCTGGTTCACCGAACCCTATCTGGACAAGCGATCCCGGGCGGTGGTCGAAGCTGTCGCCCGGGCCGCCGAGGGCCTCGAGCTGAGCCCGACCCAGGTCGCCCTGGCCTGGGTGCGGGATGCGCCGGGGGTCACCGCACCGCTGCTCGGTGCGCGGACCCCGCGGCAGCTGCAGGAGTGCCTGACCACCGTCGAGGTACGCCTGCCCGCCGAGATCGCCGGCGCCCTGGACGACGTCTCCGGTGGACCGGCCCAGGGCCGCGACCGGAATCCGGAATGAGCGCCGGGGCGCCGGCGGTGGGTTGGCGGTCGCTGCTGACCCGCCGCGGCCGCCGGTCGGCGCCCCTGCGGCTGCGGGCTGCCGCCGCCCTGTCGGTGGTGGCGCTGCTGCATCTGCTCGGACTGGCGCTGCTCGGTGTCGGACTGGCCACCACCCCGGCCGGGGTGCTGACCCTCGGCATGGCCGGGTTCGCCTACACCCGTGGCTGGTTGCACAGCCTGGACGCCGACCATCTGGCGATGATCGACAACTCCACCCGCAAGTTCCTGGCCGAGGGGCACCGCCCGGCGGCGGTCGGGCTGGCGTTCTCCGGTGGCCACTCCACGGTCGTGGTGATCGCCGGGATCGCCGTGGTGGCAGGGGTTGGCTGGATCCGAGAGGCCGCCGATCCGGGTAGCGCGCTCGCCGGGCGGTTGGGGTTGATCGGCGGCCTGGTGTCGGCCGGTTACCTGCTGCTGGTGGCCGCCGCCAATCTGCCGACGCTGATCACCGCCTGGCGGGACCGTCGGACCTCAGCCGCCGCCGGCCCGCGGCCGCTGGGGTTGATGGGCCGGGTGCTGCGGGCGCCGCTGGCGCGGGTCCGGCATGCGGGGCACATCTACTGGTTCGGGGTGCTCTTCGGGCTGGGTTTCGACACCGCCTCGACGCTGTCGATCCTGATGCTCACCGCGGCCGCCGGGGTGGCCGGGGCCCCACCGCTGACGCTGCTCGCGCTGCCGTTGCTGTTCGCCGCGGGGATGACCCTGGGCGATTCGGTGAACCAGTTGCTGATGCTGCGGCTCTACACCGCCGCGGTCGCCGATCGCTCCCGGGCCCGGCTCAACCTGGTCGTCACGGCGATCTCGATCGGCGCGGCACTGGCCGTCGCGATCCTCACCCTGGCGGGGATCGCGGCCGAACACGGGTGGGCCGGCGGGGTGGTCACGGCGCTGGCCGAGGTGGACACCCAGTGGTGGGGTGTGGGGTTGCTGGCGGTGTTCGCGGTGGTGGCGGCGAGCTGGGCGCTGCGCCGGGGCTTCAGATCGTCGGACGCACCCGGATGATCTTGCGGCGCACCCAGACATCGCGGGTGCCGTCGCGGTAACGGCGCAGCCGGACCAGCTCCCAGCCGCCGTATTCGGCGCGGTCGGTGAGCAACCGGCGCACCGCGTTGCGGGACAGATCCGCGGGCAGGCGTACCTTCTGCTCCTCGTATTCGACCGGGGTACGCAGACTCATGCGATCTCCAGGCTCATGCGATTTCCAGGAAGTGGTCCAGCACCTTGGCGCCGAACTCGAGCGACTCGGTGGGTACCCGCTCGTCGACCCCGTGAAACATGCCGACGAAGTCCAGCTCCGGCGGCAGCTTCAGCGGCGCGAACCCGAAACAGCGTACGCCGAGCTTCGTCCAGGCCTTGGCATCGGTGCCGCCGCTCATCAGATAGGGCACCGCCCGGGCGCCGGAATCCTCGCTCTGCAAGGATTTCTGCATCGCGGTGACCAGATCGCCGGCGAACTCGGTCTCGATCGCCGGCTCGTGGATCACATATTCCATCCGGACCTTGTCGCCGAGCAGTTCCTTCATCGTCGCCAGGAACTCCTCCTCCGCACCGGGCACCACCCGGCCATCGACGCCGGCGGTCGCCTGCCCGGGGATCACGTTGACCTTGTAACCGGCCTCCAGCATCGTCGGGTTGGTGGTGTTGCCCATCGTGGCACCCACCATCCGGGAGATGGATCCCAACCGGGACAGGGTTTCCTCCACGTTGTCGGTGTCGATCCGGATCTCCAGCGCCTCCGAGACGGCGTCCAGGAAACCCTGCTGGGCCGGGGTGATCCGGTGCGGCCAGCGGTGGGCGCCGATCCGGGAGACCGCGGCGGCCAGCTCGGTGACCGCGTTCTGGTCGTTGCGCATCGACCCGTGGCCGGCGACCCCGTCGGCGATCAGCCGCAGCCAGGAGAGCCCCTTCTCCGCGGTCTGCACCAGATAGAGCCGCAGGTCGTCGCGGATCGTCAGCGAGAAACCACCGACCTCACCGATCGCCTCGGAACAGTCGGCGACGGTGTCGGGATGCCTGTCGGCGAGCCAGAGCGCGCCGAGCGACCCGCCCGCCTCCTCATCGGCGGTGAACACCAGCCGCAGTGGCCGCCGGGTCGGCCGGCCGGTGCGGACCCGGTCGCGGACCACGCTGAGCACCATCGCGTCGAAGTCCTTCATGTCCACCGCACCACGGCCCCAGATGCAACCGTCGCGGAGCTCCCCGGAGAGCGGGTCGACCTGCCAGTCGGCGGCATTGGCCGGGACCACGTCGGTGTGCCCGTGCACCAGCAGCGGTGGCAGGCTGGGATCGCAGCCCTCGGGCTCCCAGTGCGCGACCAGGGTGGTCCGCCCGGGCTCGGATTCGTAGAACTCACAACCGATGCCGACCTCGTCGAGCTTGCCGGCGACGTATTCGGCCGCCGCCCGCTCCCCCGGTCCGGAGCCGGTGCCGTCGTTGGTGGTGTCGATGCGGATCAGTTCGTGGCACAGCTGCACGACCTCGGCCTCGGGGGCCCGGTTCTGGTTGTTCATCGGTGGTGGTGTGCTCCTCAGCGGCTCAGGACGACCTTGAGCCGTCCGGTCTGCGGGACATTGGCGCGATCATAGGCGGTCTGCACCTGCTCGAGATCGTCGATGGAGAACTTGTCGGTGGTCAGATTGGTCGCCAGCTCCGGGTCGGCCGCCAGGTAGTCATCGGCGGCCTTCAGCATCCGCTGGTGCTCCCGGGTCAGCCCGGAGACCAGGGTCAGATCCTTGTGCTGGAAGTCGAAGTAGTTCAGCGACTGGGCGGGATCATCGGGTACGCCGAAGCCGAAGACCAGGCCGCCGCTGCGGACGGCGGTGATCGCGTCGTTGAGGGTGTAGGAGTTGTGGCCCACCGCCTCGACGATCAGATCGGGGCGGTCCGCGTCGTCGATCCGGGTGGCCCAGTAGTGGCTGTTCAGCTGCAGGAACTCATCGACCCCGAAGGCCGCGGCGGCCTGGGAGTGGTCGATCGGGTCGACACCGGTCACGTGGGCCGCACCGGCCTCGGAGATCAACCGGGCGAACATCAGCCCGATCGGTCCCTGGCCGAGCACCGCGACGCGCTTGCCGCGGAGATCGCCGAGCCGCTCGACGGCGTACAGGACGCAGGCCAGCGGTTGCAGGTTGATCGCCACATCCGGGCTCCAGCGCCGGTCGTAGCCGAACACCTCGTCACCCTCGGTGATCAGGTAGGGCCGCAGCCCCTGGAAGTTGAGCGACCAGCCGACCACCAGATCGCCCTGCCGGTGCTGCGGGTGCCGGCTCGCGACGACCTCGCCGAGCACCTCGTGCATCGGCGTACCGGGGGTGGAGACGTAACCGGGATTGGGCTTGCCGAAGTCGCGGCCGCCGACCACCACGGTGCCGATGTTGCCGCGGAAGTAGGGGATGTCGCTGCCGCAGATGCCGCCGGTCACCATCTTCAGCAGCACCTCACCCTCACCCACATCGTCCGGGGTGGGACGCGGGACCTCGTCCGGGGCGAACCGCATCGGCACCTGCAGGGAGAAGGTCGGCATCATCGCATCGCTCATCCCCCCAGTCTGCCGCGTGCGGCTATCGCTTCGACGCACGGTCCAAAGATTGCTATAGTTTCTGCGCTGTGCCGACGAGTCGGCGGACACCCTGTCCGGGTGGCGGAATAGGTAGACGCGCTAGCTTGAGGTGCTAGTGCCCGTTATAGGGCGTGGAGGTTCAAGTCCTCTCTCGGACACCATCGATGAGCCCCGCTCGACCACTGGTCGGGCGGGGCTTTCTCGTTCTTTGGGGTGCTCCCGCGACGCCCCTCCGCCATCCATCGAATCCTCGGTGCATCCCGCTCCCCCTGGAGGGTTAGGGGTATGCACGGACGGTTCGATGGATCGCGGGATCGCGCGAGGGGGGTACGCCGGCCGTCGGTCAGGAGCGCTGGTTGGTGGTCATCTGCGCCGGTACCACCCAGCGGTCGAAGTCCTCACCGCTGAGCCCCTCGGCCAGCGCGGCCTCGCGCAGGGTGCTGCCCTCGGCGTGGGCGCGCTTGGCGATCTTGGCGGCCCGGTCGTAGCCGATGTGCGGGTTCAGGGCGGTGACCAGCATCAGGTTGGAGTCCAGGTTCTGCTGGATCCGCTCGTGATTGGGTTCGATGCCGACCGCGCAGTGCTCGGTGAACGAGCGGCAACCGTCGGCCAGCAACCGGATGCTCTCCAGCACCGCGTGCACCATCACCGGCTTGTAGACGTTCAGCTCGAAGTTGCCCTGGCTGCCGGCGAAGGCGACCGTGGCGTCATTGCCGAAGACCCGGGTGGAGACCATCGTCAACGCCTCGGCCTGGGTCGGATTGACCTTGCCCGGCATGATCGAGGAACCCGGCTCGTTGGCCGGGATGATCAGCTCACCGATCCCGTTGCGCGGCCCGGACGCCAGCCAGCGGACGTCGTTGGCGACCTTCATCGCCGCCCCGCCGAGGGTCCGCAACGCGGCACTCACCCCGACCAGCCCGTCGTGCGCGGAGAGCGCGGCGAACAGATTGGCCGCCTGCCGGAACTCGAAACCGGTCTCGGCGGAGATCTCGGCCGCGGCCTTCGCCCCGAAGTCGGGATGCGCGTTCAGCCCGGTACCGACCGCGGTGCCGCCGATCGCCAGCTCCCGCACCCCGTCCTCGCTGCGGCGTACCGCCTCCAGCGCCGCATCCAACTGGGCCACCCAGCCGGAGATCTCCTGGCCCAGGGTGATCGGGGTGGCGTCCTGCAGGTGGGTCCGCCCGACCTTGACCACGTCGGTGAACTCCTCGGCCTTCGCGGCGAGCACGTCCCGCAGCCGCTGGACCGCCGGATAGAGCCGCTCGTTGAGTTCCAGCACCACCGCGATGTGCATCGCGGTCGGGAAGGTGTCGTTGCTGGACTGGCCGCGGTTCACATGATCGTTGGGGTGCACCGGCGACTTCTCACCGCGCCGGCCGCCGGCGAGCTCGCTGGCCAGGTTGGCGATCACCTCGTTGGCGTTCATGTTGGACTGGGTGCCCGAACCGGTCTGGAACACCACCAGCGGGAACTCCTCGTCCCGCTCCCCCGCGATCACCTCATCGGCCGCCCGCTCGATCCACGTCGCCAGCTCACCGTCCAGCTCGCCCAGCTCGGCGTTCGCCTTCGCGGCGCTCTTCTTCAGGATGCCGAGGGAACGGATGATGGGCCGTCCCCAGACGAATGCGGGTACGCCGATGTCGAAGTTTTCCTTGCTGCGTTCGGTCTGCGCGCCCCAGTAGTGGTCGGCGGGGACCTCGATCTCGCCGATGGAGTCGCGTTCGGTGCGGGTCTTTTCGCTCATGGGTCAAAACTACGCCCAGCAGTTCAGCGCGCCGCCGCGGCCGTGCGGCATGATGCGGCCATGACCAACGGCGGCCGGCAGGTTGCGGGGCGGGTCGACGGCCGGGTGCCGGCGATCGACGTGACCCGCTATCTGGCGTTGCTGGGCATCATGGCCAACCATGTCTGGGCCGTCGGCCCGGTCGTCGGCGCGCTGTGGGATCTGCACGCGATCGCGTTCGTCTGGCTGATCGGGGTCGGCTCCTCCTATGCCATTCCCGGTCCCGGTCGGCCCGGTCGGGGCCGGGCCGTCGCCGCGGCGGTGCTGCGCGCGGTGGTGCTGGCCGCGGCCGGGTGGACCCTGGAGGACCTGCAGGCCGGTGCGGTCGCGGTGGTGCTGGTGCGGCTGGCCCTGATCACCGCCCTGGTCGCCCCGATCTCGCTGCTGCCGGATCGCTGGCTGCCGCCGGTGGCGCTGGCGATCGGATTCGGCAGCACCGCCGTCGGCTGGTGGTTGATGCGCAACAGGCCCGGCTGGTTCGACACCGCCAGCGCCACCGGCGGCTGGTCGGCGGTGCTGCACCCGGGCACCTGGCCGTATCTGCTGTTCCACCCCTACTATCCGGTGCTGCCCTGGCTCGCGATCGCGGTGCTCGGGGTCTGGCTCGGGCGGCGGCTGCGCTTCGACGACCCCGCGGATCTGCGCCGGTTGGCGGTCGGCGGGGTGCTGCTGGCCGGTGCCGCGCTGCTGGTCACCGCGGTGTTGGTGAGCCTGTTCGGCCGGCCCGATCCCTACACGCTGCCCGGGGTCTCGGACGGCGAGTTCCCCACCCTCACCCAGACCTGGCAGTGGTTGCTGGTGATCGGGCCCTATCTGCCGTCGGTGCCCAGCCTGTTGTTCTCCACCGGGGTGGTGCTGGTGCTCACCGCCGGGATCGCGGCGGTCTGCCGGTGGCTCGGTGCGGCCAGTCCGGCGGTGCGGGTGGCGGCGATCGCCGGATCGATGACGTTCACCGGTTATTTCGTGCACGTGCTGCTGGTCCGGGCCGGCCGCTGGGGCGTCCGCGCGGGGTTGCTGCCCGGCAGCCCACTGCTGCACTGGCTGGCCCAGGTGATCCTGCTGACCGCGGGGCTGTGGGCCTGGCATCGCTGGGTACCCGGTCGGCTCGGCAAGGGGCCGCTGGAGTGGGCCTCCCGGGCGTTCGCCTCGTTGGTGCTGCGGATGGTGGAGCGACGCGCGGCCCAGGAATGACCATTCCATGATCATTGCTGGCGGCGGCGTGGTTGCCCGGTTCAGCCCGCGCCGTATCGGGCGGCCAGCGCGGCGGCCCGCTCCCCCAGCCGCGCCCGGATCTCGGTCGGGGCAAGGATCTCGGCCGCGGCGCCGAGCTGCCAGAGCGCCCATTCGGCGTGCCGGAAGTCGGAGAAACTCGCCGCCAGCTCCGCCTCGCCGCACTCGGTGACCGACGACGCGGTGGCCGCGAGCTGGTCGCGGCACCCGGGATCGAGCCGCAGCCGGACCACCAGCTGCTCCCCACCGGTGCGGAACCGTTCGCTGCGTTCGGCCCAGGCACGTTCCAGGTCGACCCGTTCGGGGCGCCGGGCCGGTTCGTCGAGGGCGCGGGCGTCGTCGATGCGGGCCAGCCGGTAGGTGCGATCGGCCCCGTCGCGGGTGGCCAGCAGATAGCCCTGTCCCCGGACCGTGACCAGGCCGATCGGATCGACGGTGCGCCAACCGGGCGCCCGGTCCGCCGCTGCGGCGTACCGGATCTGCAGGCGGAGCCCGGCCAGCACCGCCCGGCGCACCGCCGCGAGGATGCGCTCGTCGACCTCCTCCACCGCCTGGCGGCGGGCCAGCAGATCGTGTTCCGGGTCGATCAGCAACCGCTCGGCGACGGCGACCGCGGCGCCCCGCTGCGCCTCGGGCAGGGCGTCGACGACCTTGAGCATCGCCGCGGCCAGTGCGGAGCCGAGCCCCAGGGACTGGACACCGCGGCGCGAACCGGCGACCAGCAGCGCGAGCGCCTCGTCGTGGGTCAACCCGGTCAGGTCGGTGCGGAAGTCCGGCAGCAGCGCGAACCCGCCGTAGCGGCCGCGTTCGGCGTACACCGGCACACCCGCGGCCGAGAGCGCCTCGATGTCGCGCAGCACGGTGCGGGTGGAGACCTCCAGCTCGTCGGCCAGGGTGGCGGCCGAGAGCTGCCCGCGCTGGCGCAGCAGCAGCACCAGGGAGACCAACCGATCGGCGCGCATCCGGACTTCCTCTCAGCAATCACGACAACAGGTGGCGTGATTCGCGGTCAGGCTCGGGTCCAGCACTACTGCGAACCACGAATGGAGATTTCCCATGGAACGTACCGCGATCAACCCGGTGAGCTGGTCCCTCGAGCTGGGTTTCAACCAGGGCGAGCTGGTCACCGGACCGACCCGCACCCTGCACTGCTCCGGGCAGACCGCCATGAGCAGTGACGGAAAACCCATGCACGAAGGAGATCCGGCCGCCCAGCTGGGGTTGGCGACCGACAATCTGGAGGCCGTGCTGGCCGAGGCCGGCATGTCCCTGGCGAACCTGGTGCGGTTGAACGTCTACACCACCGATGTCGACGGGCTGTTCCCGCACTACGGTGTGCTCGCCGCCCGGCTCGGTGCCGCCGGGGTGGCACCGGCGACCACCATGCTCGAGGTGACCCGGTTGGCGATCCCCGGGCAGCTCGTCGAGCTGGAGGGCACCGCCGTCGCCTGATGCCGGTGCCCCGGCGGCACGGGGTGCTGCTTGACTGGTGGGCGTCCATGCACCGACGCCGAGGATGACGATGACCACCGAGCAGCACCCCGTGACCGCCGCAGATCTCACCCTGGAAGAAAAGGCGTCGCTGACCAGCGGCCTCGACTTCTGGCACCTGAAGGGCATCGAACGCCTCGGCGTACCGTCGATCATGGTCACCGACGGGCCGCACGGACTGCGCAAGCAGGCCGGCCGCGGGGACCACCTCGGGCTCGGGCAGAGCGTGCCCGCCACCTGCTTCCCGCCGGCGGTCGGGCTCGGCTCGTCCTGGGACGACGAGCTGATCGAACGGGTCGGCCGGGCCCTGGGGGTGGAGACCTCGATCGAGGACGTCGCGGTGCTGCTCGGTCCCGGCATCAACATCAAGCGCTCCCCGCTGTGCGGACGCAATTTCGAGTACGCCTCGGAGGACCCGATCGTCTCCGGGGGTTACGGGACCGCGCTGGTCAGGGGCATCCAGTCCCAGGGTGTCGGCACCTCGCTCAAGCACTTCGCGGCCAACAACCAGGAGACCGACCGGCTGCGCTCCAGCTCCGATGTCGACCCGCGCCCGCTGCGCGAGATCTATCTGCGGGGCTTCCAGCGGGTGGTCACCGACGCGCAGCCGTGGACGGTGATGTGCTCCTACAACAGGATCAACGGCGTGTACGCCTCGGAGGACCCGTGGCTGCTCACCGAGGTGCTGCGCGACGAATGGGGTTTCACCGGGCTGGTCGTCTCCGACTGGGGCGCGGTCAACGACCGCGTGGTGGGACTGCCGGCCGGGCTGGATCTGGAGATGCCGGCCAGTGGCGGGCGTACCGATGCCCAGCTCGTCGCCGCCGTGCGGGACGGTTCGTTGGACGAGCGAGCCCTCGATCTGGCCGCCGACCGGGTGTTGGAACTGATCCGCCGCGCCCGGGCCGGTGCCGGCGCGGCGACCGGGCCGCTCGATGTCGACGCCCATCACGCGCTGGCCCGCGAGGCCGCCGGCCGCTCGATCGTGCTGCTGCGCAACGAGGGCGGGTTGCTGCCACTGGCCACCGACGCGAAGCTCGCGGTGATCGGCGCCTTCGCCGAGCAGCCGCGCTACCAGGGCGCGGGCTCCTCGCTGATCAACCCGACCCGGTTGGACAAGGCGCTGGCGGAGATCCGCGCCCTGGCCACCGGCGAGGTGGGATATGCACCCGGTTTCGACCTGGCCGGGGAGGCCGACACCGGCCGGCGGACCGCGCTGCGGGAGGAGGCGGTGGCCGCCGCCGAACAGGCGGAGACCGTCGTGCTCTTCCTCGGACTGCCCGCCCGGTTGGAGTCGGAGGGTTACGACCGCACCGACATCGATCTGCCGGCCGACCAGCTGGAGCTGCTCGATGCGGTGCTGGCGGTGAATCCCAACGTGGTGGTGGTGCTGTCCAACGGCGGTGTGGTCGCGCTGCCGTTCGCCGACCGGGTACCGGCGATCCTGGAGGGCTGGTTGCTCGGCCAGGCCGGCGGTGGCGCGACCGCGGATGTGCTCTTCGGCCGGGTGAACCCCTCGGCCAAGCTCACCGAGACCATCCCGGTGCGGCTCGCCGACACCCCGGCGTACCTGGACTTCGGCGGTGACTTCTCCCATGTCCGCTACGGCGAGGGGCTGTTCGTCGGTTACCGCTGGTATGACGCCAAGGGCCTCGAGGTCGCCTACCCCTTCGGGCACGGACTGTCCTACACCACCTTCGAGCACGGCACACCGACCGCGGAGGTGACCGCCGAGGGCGATCTCGCGGTGCGGGTGAGCGTGCGCAATACCGGCCCGGTCGCCGGCCGCGAGGTGGTGCAGGTCTACAGCTCGCTGCCGGGTTCGGCGGTGCAGCGCCCGCCGCGGGAGCTGAAGGCGTACGCCTCGGTGCCGCTGGGAGCCGGTGAGTCGCAGGAGGTGAGGCTGACGATCCGGCGCGCGGACCTGGCGTACTGGCACGTGCTCGCCGATCGCTGGGTCGTCGAGGGCGGTGACTACCTGCTCGAGGTCGGCGCATCCAGCCGCGACCTGCGCGGTGCGGTGACGGTGGCCGTCGCCGGTGACGAGGTGGTGCTGCCGCTGACCCGGAACTCCACCATCGGTGAGGCGCTGGACCATCCGGTCGCCGGCGAGCGGATGCAGGAGCTGCTCACCCCGCTGATGGCCGATCTGGGTGAGCTGTCGGCGATCGTCCCCGACGAGGAGGCGGCCGCGGCGATGCTGCTGGGCTCCCCGCTGCGCTCGGTCGCGGTGTTCAGCCGGAACGGGCTCGACCTGGCCGAGCTCGAGCAGCTCATCGCCAGCACCCACGAGGGCGCGACCTCCTGACCCCACCCGCGATCCATCGAATCCTCGCTGCATCCCACTCCCCCTGCAGCACTGGGGAGATGCACCCAGGGTTCGATGGATCGCAGCACCCGGGTGATATGGTTAGTTACGCTAACTATCATTCCGGGTGCGATTGACGAGGGAACGGTGCCACAGCGACCACGACTGGCCCATGAACTGCGAGTGGCGTGCATGCGGATCGCCCGGCGGGCGCGGCAGGAGTCCGGCGGCCTCGCCCCGCACCTGTTCGCCGCGCTGGCACCGCTGGAGGTCGAACCGCGGACGGCGACCTGGCTGGCGGCCCGTGAGCAGGTCAGCAACGCCTCGATGTCGCGGACGGTCAAGGAACTCGAGTCGCTCGGCTTCCTCCGGCGCAGCGAGCATCCCACCGACGGCCGGCAGCGGGTGCTGACCATGACCCCCGCCGGACGCGAGGCGATCGCCGAGTCGCGGCGCCGGCGTACCAGCTGGATGAACCGGCAGCTCGAGGACTGCACCGCCGAGGAGCTCGAGGTGCTCACCGCCGCCACCGCGATCCTGACCCGGATGACCGAACGGCCCGCCGCGACCACGCAGTCGGCCGGAGGTGGCCGGTGACCGTCTTCTCCTCCCTCGGCGTCCCCAACTACCGGCAGTACTTCTTCGGCATCCTGACCTCCAATGCCGGCACCTGGATGGCGCGTACCGCGCAGGCCTGGCTGGTGCTGGTGGTGCTCACCGATCACGACGCCCAGGCGCTCGGGGTGGTGACCGGGCTGCAGTTCCTGCCGATCCTGCTGTTCAGCACCCTCGGCGGGGCGCTCGCGGACCGCTTCCCCAAGCGGCTGCTGATGATCTGCACCCAGACCACGATGGCGCTGAACGCGGTGCTGCTGGGTGCGCTGGTGCTCAGCGGGCACGTCCAGCTCTGGCACGTCTATGTCTGCGCGATGATCGACGGCACCGCGGCCGCGATCGACAACCCGGCCCGGCAGTCCTTCGTCTCCGAGCTGGTACCGACCGAGCAACTGTCCAACGCGATCGGGCTGAACTCGGCCTCGTTCAACGCGGCGCGACTCGTCGGCCCCGGGTTGGCCGGGCTGCTGATCGCCGCCTTCGGCACCGGTCCGGTGTTCTGGATCAACGCCGGCACCTTCATCGCGGTGATCCTGGCGCTGGCCACGCTGCGCACCGACCAACTCTCCCCCGCGCCCCGGGCGAAGGGGCGCGGCGGTGTACGCGAGGGGCTGCGCTATGTCCGGCAGCGACCGTATCTGCTGCTGATCATGGTGGTCGCGGCGGTGGTCGGGCTGTTCGGGATGAACTACCAGCTGACCAACGTGATGATGTCCACGATGGTCTTCGGCCGGGGTGCCGCCGAATACGGCATGCTCGGGTCGGTGATGGCGATCGGCTCGCTGACCGCGGCGCTGCTCGCCGCCCGCCGGGCCCGGCCGCGGTTGCGGCTGCTGATGGGGGCGCTGGCGATCTTCGTGGTGAGCACCCTGCTGAGCGCGATCGCACCCAACTTCTGGATCTTCGTGCTGCTGCTGATCCCCTCCGGGCTGGCCGGGATCACGGTGATGATCACCTGCAACTCGCTGCTCCAGCTGACCGCCGACCCGCGCTACCGGGGCCGGGTGATGGCGCTCTACATGCTGGTGTTCATGGGCACCACACCGATCGGCGCACCGGCACTGGGCTGGGTCGGCCAGCATCTGGGCGCCCGCTGGACGCTCGGCATCGGCGGCATCGCGATGGCGATCACCTGGATCGCGATCGCGATCTACCTGGCGCGCACCGAGAACGTCCGGGTCCGGCTCGACCTGCACCACCGGCCCTTCGTGGTGCTGCGCCGCGGCCGGATCACCGAGGACACCGGCGAGGAATTCGCCTGACGGTGCACGGACGGGACGCGGGCGGGAGGCTCAGCCTCAACCTCAAGTCAACAGGTGACGAATTGCGGTTCCGGCGGCCATACTGACGCGCGGCCAGAGTTTCTTCCTCCACCCGAAGGGTTCCACCCCATGCTCTCCCGCCGACTCGCCCCCCTTGCCGGGCTCTCGGGGCTGATCCTGCTCGCCGGCCTGACACCGGCGTACGCCGCCCCCACCAAGACCCCCACCCCGACGAAGACCGCCACCCCCGCGGCCTCGGCCACACCGACCCCGGGCAAGCCGACCGCCACGCCCAGCCCCCGAAGGTCCGGTACGCCGGCCAGCGGCCGATCGGGCAGGACCGCGCTGACCCAGCTGCCGGTCCCCGCGCTCGAGCGCGCCAACGCCCCGCGTATCGAATCCGGTGGCCGACCCGGCCGGCAGGCCGCCGCCCTGCCCGCCCGGGAGACCGAACCGTTCACCATGCTCGGGGTCACCTGGGCACCGGGCACCAGGACCGCGCCGCGGATCGAGGTGCGGCTGCTGCAGAACGGGGCCTGGAGCGACTGGCGCGAACTGGCCGCCGATCCGGACACCCAGAGTGACGACCCCACGGCCCGCCCCGGCACCGCGCCCACCTTCGTCGGCGACTCCGCCGGTGTCGAGGTCCGGGCACTGGTCGACGAGGGTGCCGCCCAGCCGCAGGATCTGAAGGTCGCGCTGATCGATCCGAAGCTGCTCGCCAGCGACGCGAATCCCGAAACCGTCCAGCCGGCCAGCCCCCGTGCCCAGGCCCCGATGCCGCCCGGCATCATCACCCGGGCCGGCTGGGGCGCCGACGAGTCGCTCCCCGGTTCCTGCGACAGCTCCTACAACCGCACCGTCCGGGCCGCGACGGTGCACCACACCGAGGGCAACAACAACTACACCAAGGAACAGTCACCCGGCATCGTCCGCGGCATCTACGCCTACCACGTGCAGAGCAACGGCTGGTGCGATGTCGGCTACAACTTCCTGGTCGACAAGTACGGCCAGATCTTCGAGGGCCGCCGCGGCGGCATCACCCAGCCGGTCAAGGGCGCCCACGCGTACAACTGGAACACCGACACCATGGGTGTCTCGCTGATGGGCAGCTACACCTCTACGATGCCGACCGAGGTGCAGCTCGATGCCACGGTCCGGCTGATCGCCTGGCGGCTCGCGGCCTACTACCGCAACCCGTGGGCCCGGATCACCATCAACGGGATCACCTCCGAGGTGATCAACGGCCACCGCGACGTCTACAGCACCGACTGTCCGGGGAATGCGCTGTACGCCTACCTACCCACCTTCCGGCAGCGGGTCGCCGACGCCATGGGCTCCTTCGAGACCCCGATCAAGACGCGCTGGGAACAGCTCGGCGGGGCCCGCGGGCCCGCCGGTGAACCCCGGGTCGGGGAGGCGCCGGTCGCCACCGGCCGGGTGACCGAGTTCGAGAACTACGACATCTTCTCCGCCGCCGGCGTGCGGACCAGCTTCACCAAGGGCACGATCCGGGACAAGTACCGCTCGCTGGGCACCGCGAACTCCTTTCTCGGCTTCCCGAACTCCGATGAGATCTGCGACGGCCGAACCGGCTGCTTCAACGGGTTCACCAGCGGCGGGGTGATCCTCTGGTCGGCGAACACCGGTGCGCATTTCAACCGCGGCGCGATCCGGGAGAAGTACGCCAGCGTGGGGTACGAACAGGGCTTCCTGGGCTACCCGACCACCGACGAGGTGTGCAGCAACAACAGCTGCCACCAGGACTTCACCGGCGGCAGCATCGTGTGGAGCCCGCAGACCGGTGCGCAGGTGGTGCGGGGGTCGATCCTGGACAGCTACCGCGCCGCGGGCGGGCGTACCGGATTCCTCGGTGCCCCGCGGACCGGTGAACAGTGCGACAGCACCGGCTGCCGGCAGGAGTTCGTCGGCGGCACGATCTGGTACTCCTTCCCCACCGCGAGCCACTGGACCCGCGGCGTGGTGCAGGCGCGTTATCTGCAGATGAACGGCCCGCGCAGCTTCCTGGGCTACCCGACCACCGACGAGCGCTGCGCCAACGGCGGCTGCCGGCAGGACTTCACCGGTGGCAGCCTGATGTACTCCGCGCCGACCGGGGCGAAGTTCGTCCGCGGCACGATCCGGGAGAAGTACTTCTCCCTGGGCGGCGGGGCGAGTTCGCTCGGCTACCCCACCACCGATGAGATCTGCTCGGATGCGAACAACTGCCAGCAGCAGTTCACCGGCGGACGGATCCTGTGGAACCGGGATCGGGGTGCCTGGGTCGGCTGACCGGTGACGGCCCCATCGGGCCCGCCGGCCGATTGCGGTCGGCGGGCCCGATGCGGCACGATCGACCGACCGAGCAACTCGGTCCGACCAGCCCAAGGAGGGCGAATGCTGGAGTTCGACCACGACCCCGAGACCCATCAGTATCTGGTCTCGTTCGACGGGCAGCCGGTGGGATTGATCGGCTACACCCTGACCGACGGGGTCGCCGACTTCACCCACACCGAGGTCAACCCGGAGACCCAGGGACAGGGCATCGCGGGTCAGCTCACCCGCTACGCACTGGACGACGTGCGCGAGCGCGGCTGGAAGCTGATCCCCAGCTGCCCCTACACCCGCAGTTGGGTCGATCGGCATCCGGAGTACGCCGACCTGCTGGCCTGAGCGCGTACTACCCGGACCGCGGCGGCGGTAGCGACAGCCCGCTGCGGCGCAGTTCGAGATCGGCCAGCGCCCGGATCACCTCGGGATCGCCGGCCCGCCAGTCGCCGACCGGGTCGTCGGAGATCCGGCCGAGTTCGGCCATCGGCTGATTGGCCATCGCCCGCAGCGCGAACAGGTCGACATCGGCGTCGCTGTCGATGAACCGCTTGGCGGCGCTGGAGGTCCGGTGGAACCGCCAGCGGGCCGGCAGCCAGAAGGCCAGCAGCACCGAGACCGGCATCACCACGACGACGATCGCGACCACGCTCGCCACCTGTTCGATGGTGGTCACCTGCTGGTTGGCGGCGGTGATCACGTCGTTGAGCGAGGCCGCCGCGGTGTCGAAGGGTTTGCGCAGTTCCGCGCCGGCGAGCGGTACCCCGGCGGCGCTGTTGCCGGCGGAGAGGAAGCCGTCGCGGGCCTTGATCGCCGCCGCCGCGGTGTCGCGGGCCGGTTGGGCGACCGCCGAGATCGTGCGGTGCACGAACCAGGACACCACGCACCAGGCGATCGTCCACGCCACGACGAAGAGGTCCGCCGACACCTGCCGGGCCAGCTTCCACGACGGACGCGCATAGAGGGCCATGGCCCCAGTGTGGCCTACCCATGCGCCTCACCCGACCGAGCCCGGTTCGAGTTTCCAGCCACCGCGGTCGGTACGCCGAACCAGACCGGTGTCCTCGAGCTCGGTCAGGGCGTCGAGCACGCTCATCAGATCCAGCCCACAGCGCGCCGACAGCTCCCCCGCGCTCAATCCACCACGGCCCGGGACCGCCTCGAACACCGACCGCTGCACCTCATCGAGACCATCCAGCACCCGGGAGCGGCCGCGCTGCAGCGGCAGCAGATCCTGGCCCATCGGTGCCACCAGTTCGCAGACCTCGGCGGCGGTCGTGACCAGTTCGGCCGTGCGGTCTCGGATCACCTTGTGCGGATTGGCCGAGAGCGCCGAGGTGATCGGACCGGGCACCGCCATCAGCCGCCGGCTCAGCTCCTCACCCCAGCTGAGGGTGTTCCGGGCACCCGAGCGCATCCCCGCCTCGACCATCACGGTGCCGGCGGCCAGGGCCGCGATCACCCGGTTGCGGCCCAGGAACCGGGTCCGGGTCGGATGATCACCCGGGGGCAGCTCGGAGCAGATCAGCTGCTCGCTGCGCAGTGCGTCGAAGAGCCGGTTGTTGCCGCGCGGATAGCCGACGTCGACCCCGTTGGCGAGCACGCAGATGGTCTGCCCGCCGCCGGCCATCGCACCGCGATGGGCGTACGCGTCGATGCCGTAGGCCCCACCGGAGACGACGGTGCGGCCACGGCCGGCGAGTTCGGCGCACAGGTCGGCGGCGACGGTCTCACCGTAACTGGTGGCGGCCCGCGACCCGACCACCGCGACCGAATCGGCGGCCCAGAGCTTCAGGTGTCCGGGGCCGAGCAGCCACAACCCCAGCGGGGCACCGCCCATCGTCTTCTCGGAGATGGTCAACTCGGCCTCGGCCAGATCGCCCAGCTGGTCCGCCCACTCCGGGTCACCGGGAACGATGAATCGGGCACCGCACTGGTCGGTGGCCCGCTGCACCCTGGTCAGCCGTACGCCGACCGCGCGGCGGCCCCACACGGTGTCCCGGCGGGCCCCGGACAGCGACTGCCAGACCGCGACCGCCCCCTCGTCGGTGACCAGTCGGGTCAGCGCACGATCGGCGGGTTCGCTGGCACAGGCCAGGCCCATCCGGGCCCAGCGTTCGACATCGGTGACGGTCCCCGGTGTCGGGGTGACGGTCTCGGTCATCAGGCCACCTCCGCGGTCGGCAGGATCTCCCCGCGGCGCAGCGCGAGCGCGCGCCGGACCTCGGTGCGGGTGGGCACGTCGAGCCCGGCCAGGTCGGCCAGCGTCCAGGCCAGCCGCAGGCACTTGTCGACCCCACGCGAGGAGAGGCGGCCGCGCAGCACCGCCACGTCGAGGTCCTCGTGGCCGGGCGGGACCGGGAGCCGGGTGCGCAGATAGGGGCCGGGCACCTCACCGTTGGTCCGCCAGCCGGTGCCCAACAGCCGCCGCTGCTGCCGATCCCGGGCCTCGATGACCCGTTGCAGCACCGTCGCCGAGCTCTCCCCCGGTCCGTCGCTGACCAGGGAGCGCCGGACCGGCATCAGCTGCTGGTGGATGTCGACCCGATCCATGATCGGGCCGGAGATCCGCTCCCGGTAGCGGCGGACCACCTGGGGCGGGCAGTGGCAGTTGCCGCCGGGGGTGTCGGCCTGCCCGCAGGGGCAGGGATTGGCGGCCAGCACGAGCTGGAACATCGCGGGGAACCGGATGTGGTGCTGGGTGCGCGCGATCAGCACCGACCCCGACTCCAGCGGGGTGCGCAGCGAGTCGAGTTTCTTGCCGAACTCGGGTGCCTCGTCGAGGAAGAGCACGCCGCGATGGGCCAGCGAGATCGCTCCCGGCTTCGGCATCCGGCCACCGCCGCCGATCAGGCTGCCCTCGGACGCCGAATGGTGCGGGTCGGCGTACGGCGCGCGCAGGCTGAGCTCGGCGGGCAGCTCGGCACCCGCCAGGCTGCGCACCGCGGCGACCTCGAGCGCCTCGACGACGCTCAGCTCGGGCAGCAGACCCGGCAATCGTTCGGCGAGCATGGTCTTGCCCACCCCCGGCGGCCCGTGCAGATAGATGTGGTGCCGGCCCGCGGCCGCGACCTCCAGCGCCCACCGCGCCTCGGGTTGGCCGATCACGTCGGAGAGGTCCTTCCCCGGCGCGGCCGGGTCGTCGACGGGCTCCTCGGCGGGGTCGGGCTGGGGCACCGGGTTGCCGTGCAGCAGGTCGACCAGCTCCCCCACCGAGGCCACCCCGCGACAGGTCATGTCGGCGACCAGGCGGGCCTCGCCGAGCTGTTGACTGGGCACGATGGCCCGTCGGATCTGTCGGGCCCGGGCCGCCAGCAGCGCGGGCAGCACGCCGCGGACCGGGCGTACCCGTCCGTCCAGGCCGAGCTCGCCCATCAGCACCACCCCCTCCAGCGCATCGGCCGGCACCACCTCGGCGGCCGCGAGCACGCTGGCGGTGATGCCGAGGTCGTAGTGGCTGCCGGCCTTGGGCAGCGTGGCCGGGGTGAGGTTGATGGTCAGCAGCGAATCCGGCCAGCGGAAGCCGGCGCTGGCGACCGCGGCCTTGCACCGGTCGCGCGATTCGTAGAGGGAGGTGTCGGGCAGGCCGACCAGCACCGTCCGCGGCAGACCCGCACCGGTGTGCGCCTGGATCTCGACCAGCTCGCCGTCCATCCCCAGCAGGGCGACCGAGCAGGCCCGTGCCAACCCCATCAGCCGATCCCTCGCAGATGGGTGATCTCCGGGCGCTGACCGGGCCGATCCAGGATGCCGATCGCATCGAGCCGGATCCGGACCGCATGGGCCGGGTGGGCGCTCAGCCAGGCCCCGGCGAGCACCCGCAACCGGCGCACCTTGGACGCGGTGATCGCCTCCAGGGGCGTACCGAAACCGGTCCCGGTGCGCAGCTTGACCTCGCAGAACACCAGTGTCGCGTCGGCGCCCTGGCCGTCCAGTGCGACGATGTCGAGTTCACCGTGGCGGCAGCGCCAGTTGCGGTCGAGGATCACCAGTCCGGCGGCCGTGAGGTGCTCCACGGCCAGGCCCTCCCCGCGCGAGCCGAGTCGTTGCTTGATGCCTGTCATGTCCGCACGATGGTGCGGACCCGCCGATATCGTGCAGCGCCGAGGCCGGGTCTGTGGATGGATCTTCGGGCGGGTACGAGCTGTGGACAACCCTTCGACTCGTCGCTCGCCGCGGGGGTCAGCGCTCGGGGACCTCGAGGTCGTTGTGCACGATCTCCTCGATGGAGACGTCGCGGAAGGTGAGCACCTTGGCGCTCTTCACGAAGCGGGCCGGGCGGTACATGTCCCAGACCCAGGCGTCGCCCATCGAGACCTCGTAGTAGACGTCGCCGCCCTCGGTGCGCACCTTCAGATCGACCGCATTGCAGAGATAGAACCGGCGCTCGGTCTCCACCGCATAGGTGAAGATCCCGACGACGGATTTGTACTCCTTGTACAGCTGCAGTTCCAGCTCTGATTCGTACTGCTCAAGGTCATCGGCGCTCATGGTGAGGCCACTCTAGCGCCGCCGGCACCGGGTGCCGTGCGAGCCACCCCCACCGTCCGAGCCACATTGTCGAAGATCATCCGGTGTTCCGGACAGGGCCCGAGGGCGTCCAGATGCTGCTGGTGCAGCGGCGTGCAGTAGCCCTTGTGCACCGCGAACTCGTATCCCGGATGCACCTGATCCATGGCGGTCATGATCCGGTCCCGGGTCACCTTCGCCAGCACCGAGGCCGCCGCCACGCAGGCCGCGACCCGGTCCCCCTTCCAGACCGCCAGCCCCGGTCCGCCGAGCCCGTCGACCGGGAATCCGTCGGTGAGCACGAACCCGGGCGGCACCGCCAATCGGCTGAGCGCCCGGCGCAGCGCGGAGATGTTCGCCACATGCATCCCGAGCCGATCGCACTCGCCCGGGGACACCTCGACCACGGCCCAGGCCAGCGCCTTGCGGCGGATCTCCTCGTACGCCCGGTCGCGGGCCAGCGGGGTCATCAGCTTGGAGTCCCGCAACCCGGTGATCTGCCGGGAGCGGCCCTCACCGAGGATCACCGCGGCCGCCACCAACGGCCCGGCGCAGGCGCCCCGGCCGGCCTCGTCGGCACCCGCCACCGGCGCCAGCCCGGCCCGGCCCAGCGCCCGCTCATAGCCGTAGAGACCGGCATCGCGGCGCACCACGAAGCGCGGCATTCAGCAGCCCTCCGAGACCTGCACGATCACCGGCTCCGGGGGTGGCACCTGTTGCGGTGGCGGGATGCCGGCATAGATCTGCGGTGTCTCCAGGCGTTGGAACCGGGAGAACGGACTGGCGATCAGGGCGACCGAGCCGACCACGTCGGAGATCGGGATGAACGCCGAACTGCCCGCCTTGCCACCGGCGGCGGTGACGTCCTGCAGGTGGCAGCGGGAGTCGCCGGAGTTGGCGCGGTGGTCGCCCATCACGAAGATCCGGTCGGCCGGTACGACCACCTCGAAGGGCTTCTCGGCGGGCTTGTTGCGGCCACCGGAGTCGGCGTACAGGTAGCTCTCCTCATCGAGCGGATAGCCGTTCACGCTGACCCGGCCGAGCTTGTCGCAGCACTTCACCCGGTCCCCCGGCATGCCGATCACGCGCTTCACCAGGTGCTCATCGGCCGAGTCTGGCAGCAGCCCGACGAACTCCAGCGCCTTGCGGACCGGTCCGGGGGCGGGTTTTCCGCTGCCGTCGTCGAGCCACTTGTTGGAATCGGAGAAGACCACGATGTCGCCGCGGCGGAAGTCGAGCACCCGCTGGGCGATGATCTTGTCGTTGATCTGCAGGGTGTTCTCCATCGACCCCGAGGGCACCTCGAAGGGCTGGAAGACGAAGCTGCGCAACAAGGTGGTGATGATCAGCGCACCGACGACGATGACACCGATCTCGCGGACCATGCCGAGCACCTTGGCACTGGTCGGGCGTTGGTCCTTCTCCTCCGCCTTCGCCCGCTTCCCGGCCTTCTTGTCGGCCTTCTTGTCGGACTTCGCGCCGGCCGTCCGGTCCGCCACCGTGTCGGTGCGGCTGGGCAGGGTGCTGTCGTCGGGTTCGTCGGCGGAGTGCCGGGGTGCGGGCTGGCCGATCGGACGCGGCGCGGGTGCCGGGTCCAGCCGCCTCGGAGCGTACGCCCCAGCGGGCGCCGGTGCGGGCGGCGGGCCGCCCACCGGCGCGGCCGGGGCACCGTGCACCGGCGGGGAGGTGGGGGCACCGGTCGGCGGGTTCGGGATCGGCCGCTGCCACGGATCGGGGGCCTGCGGGCCGGCCGGACCGCCCGGGGCGAAGCCGTCGGTGCCGCGTGGCTGGGTCTGGTCGCGACGGGTGGTTCGGTCGATCTCCGCGGGCTCGAAGGGCCGCGGGCTCTCCCGGGTCGCATCGGCGAGGTCGGCGGATCCGCCGGTCAGCGCCCGCCGGGGACTGGCCTGTTCGGGCCAGGGCGGCGGTTGGGTGTCGTCGGTGTCGAATCCACCGCCGCCGCGCATCGCGGGGGCGTACGGGGAATCGGCGGCCGCCCGCCGTGGGCTGCTCGGACGCAGCGCGGTCCGATCGGGATCATCTCCCGCCCAGCCGGAACCATCGGACCACTGGCTCAACGGCTGACTTCCTCTCCGGCGCAATGGCGGCCGAACCGATCAGCTCGGGATCGGCCGGCCGGCCGCGTGGGGCGGCACCGAGGCAACGGTACCCGCCCGCGCGGCCAGCCCGCGGATGCGATCAGTTCTCGCGCTTTTCCTTGATCTTGGCGGCCTTGCCGGAGAGCCCACGCAGGTAGTAGAGCTTGGCCCGGCGCACATCACCGCGGCGGTCGACCTCGATCTTGTCGATGATCGGGCTGTGCAGCGGGAAGGTCCGCTCCACGCCGACGCCGAAGCTGACCTTGCGGACGGTGAAGGTCTCGGCGATGCCGCCGCCGTTCTTGGCGATCACGACGCCGGTGAAGACCTGGATCCGGGAGCGGTTGCCCTCGACGACGCGGACGTGCACCTTGATGGTGTCGCCGGCGCGGAAGGCCGGGTGCTCGCGCAGGGCGCCCTGGTTGACCTCGGAGATCAGCTTGTTCATGATGTGTCCTTGCCGGTGCCACAGGTCACCCGTCGCGTGGGTATGTCTTGGATGTCTCCCGTCGCGGTCGATCCCCCTGTGGCAGGAGCCGCGATGCGGGCAACAGCGACACAGTCTGCCACACCGGGCGTACGCCTGCCCAATCGGGGCAGGGGGTCAGCCGGGCAGCTTCTCGGCGGCCGTCGGGACGGCCCGCTCCAGCGGGTCGAAGGGCTGCGGGGCGCGCATCGCCAGCACCTCGACCCGGTTGCCGATCTGGATCAGTGCCTGCGCCTCGTGCTCGTTGCCGGCCCAGCCCCATTCGGTGAGCTCGGCCTTCCCACCCGGCACCGGCACCGGCCGGGCCCGGTTCTGCTGCCTGGCCTGCCCACCGCGGGCCTGCAAGGTGGCGGTGCAGTCGGCGAACCAGCGCTGGGTCGACTGGTACGCCTGGTCGGCCAGTTCGGGCGTGTCGAAGCTCATCGCCACCGCGGCCGCCGAATCGGCGCCCCTGCTGTAGCTGCGGCGTACGATGCCGGTCGCGCCGGTGGATTCCCAGCGGTTCTGCTGGCAGACGCTGAGCTGTTCGGTGCCGCCACCGGTATCGGTCCGGCCCTCGCTCCAGCCGCCCAGATCGGCTCCGGTGGGCAGCGCCGCGGCGGTCACCGCGCCGGCCGGCGGCCGGGTCGTCGGTGCCGGGCTGGCGTTGCCGGACACCGGGGTCTGCACCGCCCCGGGCGTGCCCGGGGCGGTGGGCGCCTGGGAGATCCCGCCCGCATCGGTCGGAGCGATCGGCTGTGACGGCTGCCCGCCGGCACCGGGGCCGCTGCTGCAGGCGGCGACGGCCAGCAGGCAGGGCACGATCAACAGGGCGGGGATGCGCATGGCGACGAGGCTACCGCCCCGGCGTACCCACCGGCGCGATCCATCGAACCCAACCTCCACCCCGCGCCTGCTCCAGGGCGCGATGGGTGGACGTCGGGTTCGATGGATGGCATCGGGCGTACGCCTCAGTGCCGGGTGGTGACCGCCTTGAACAGGTCCCGGTTCAGCTGGGAGATGCTCTCCAGCGGGATGCCCTTGGGGCAGACCGCGGTGCACTCGCCGATGTTGGTGCAGTTGCCGAAGCCCTCGGCGTCGTGCTCGGCGACCATCCCCAGCACCCGGGTCCAGCGCTCCGGCTGGCCCTGCGGCAGCAGCCCGAGCTGGGTCACCTTGGCGGAGGTGAACAGCATCGCCGAGCCGTTCGGGCAGGCCGCGACGCAGGCGCCGCAGCCGATGCAGGTGGCGTTGTCGAAGGCGTGGTCGGCGTCCACCTTGTTCACCGGGACGGCGTGCGCGTCCGGCGCGGTACCGGTGGGGGCGGAGATGTAACCGCCGGCCTGGATGATCCGGTCGAAGGAGGACCGGTCGACGACCAGGTCCTTCAGCACCGGGAACGGCTCGGCCTTCCACGGCTCGACGGTGATCGTGTCGCCGTCGGAGAACTCCCGCATGTGCAGCTGACAGGTGGTGGTCTGGTACGTGGTCTGGCCGCGGCCGTGCGCCACACCGTTGATCACCACACCGCACATGCCGCAGATGCCCTCGCGGCAGTCGGAGTCGAAGGCGACCGGTTCCTCGCCGGCGACGGTGAGCTGCTCGTTGAGCAGGTCGAGCATCTCCAGGAACGACATGTGATCGGAGACGCCGTCGACCTCGTAGGGCACCATCCGGCCCTTCGACTCGGTGTTCTTCTGGCGCCAGATCTGCAGAGTGACCTTCACTTGTAACTCCGTTGCTTCAGCTCGATGAACTTGTATTCCAGCGGTTCCTTGTGCAGCACCGGCTGCTGGCCCTCGCCGCCGAACTCCCAGGCACCCACATAGAGGAACTGGTCGTCGTGGCGCAGCGCCTCGCCGTCCTCGGTCTGCGACTCGGAGCGGAAGTGCCCACCGCAGGATTCGCGGCGGTGCAGGGCGTCCAGGCACATCAGCTCGCCCAGCTCCAGGAAGTCGGCGACCCGACCGGCCCGCTCCAGGGTCTGGTTGATCTCATCGGCGTCGCCGACGACGTTGACGTCGCGCCAGAACTCCTCGCGCAGTTCCCGGATCAGGCCGATCGCCTTGCGCAGGCCCTCCTCGTTGCGCTCCATGCCGCAGTACTCCCACATGATGTGGCCGAGTTCCTTGTGGAAGGAGTCGACGGTGCGGGAACCCTTGATCGACATCAGCTTGTCCACCCGCTGCTGCACGGCCTGGACCGCTTCGGCGACCTCGGGACTGTCCGCCCCGACCGCCCGGTGCCCGGCGTCGGCCAGGTAGTTGGCGAGGGTGTTCGGCAGCACGAAGTAACCGTCGGCGAGCCCCTGCATCAGCGCCGAGGCACCGAGGCGGTTGGCGCCCTGGTCGGCGAAGTTGGCCTCACCGGTGACGAACAGCCCGGGCAGGTTGGACATCAGGTCGTAGTCGACCCACAGCCCACCCATCGTGTAGTGCACCGCCGGGTAGATGCGCATCGGCACCTCGTAGGGGTTCTCCCCGGTGATCTGCTGGTACATGTCGAAGAGGTTGCCGTACTTGGCCTCGACCGCCTTGCGGCCCAGTCGGGCGATCGCGTCGGCGAAGTCGAGGTAGACCCCGCGCCGGCCCTGCCCGGCGAGCTCCGGGCCGACACCGCGACCCTCGTCGCAGACGTTCTTGGCCTGCCGGGAGGCGATGTCGCGGGGCACCAGGTTGCCGAAGGAGGGGTAGATCCGCTCCAGGTAGTAGTCGCGGTCGGACTCGGGGATCTCCCGCGGATCCTTGTCGGCGTCCTCGCCGCTCTTCGGCACCCAGATCCGGCCGTCGTTGCGCAGCGACTCCGACATCAGCGTCAGCTTGGACTGGGTGTCGCCGGACTGCGGGATGCAGGTCGGGTGGATCTGGGTGTAGCACGGGTTCGCGAAGTACGCGCCCTTGCGGTGCGCCCGCCAGGTGGCGGTCACATTGCAGCCCATCGCGTTGGTGGACAGGAAGAACACGTTGCCGTAGCCGCCGGTGGCCAGCACCACGGCGTCGGCGGTGTGCGCCTCGATCCGGCCGGTGACCATGTCGCGGGTCACGATGCCGCGGGCCACGCCGTCGATGACGATCAGCTCGAGCATCTCGTGGCGGGTGTACATGGTGACGGTCTTGGCGTTGATCTGCCGCTCCAGGGCCTGGTACGCACCCAGCAGCAGCTGCTGGCCGGTCTGGCCGCGGGCATAGAAGGTGCGCGAGACCTGGACACCGCCGAAGGAGCGGTTGTCCAGCAGGCCGCCGTATTCGCGGGCGAACGGTACGCCCTGGGCGACGCACTGGTCGATGATGTTCGCGGACACCTCGGCCAGCCGGTAGACGTTGGTCTCCCGGGAGCGGTAGTCGCCGCCCTTGACGGTGTCGTAGAACAACCGGTGCACCGAGTCGCCGTCGTTGCGGTAGTTCTTGGCCGCGTTGATGCCGCCCTGGGCGGCGATCGAGTGGGCGCGGCGCGGGCTGTCCTGGTAGCAGAACGACTTGACCTGGTAACCGGCCTCGCCGAGGGTGGCGCCCGCCGCGGCACCGGCCAGGCCGGTGCCGACGATGATCACCGAGATCTTGCGTCGGTTGGCGGGGTTGACCAGTTTGGCCTCGAACTTGCGCTGCTCCCACATCTGGGAGATGGGCACGTCGAGCGGGGCGCGGGTGTCGGCGATGTCGACACCCTGCCGGAACAGGTCGTCACCGTCGAGGCTGGCACCCGGGCCGGCCGGCACGCTGCGCGAGGAGTCGTCGGCGGCGTCGTTCATCAGCTCCGAGGTGGCCTCGACCTGCGTCTGCTCGCTGGTCTCGGGCTCGTCGATCACGTTCTCATCTGTCACAGCTTGATCCAATCGAGGGCGATGGCAACGGGGCCGGAGAGGAATCCGACCACAAGAATCAGGGCGAGCAGCACCGCGACGGTGTTCCAGAAGGCGCGCGTCTTCGGGCTGGTGTTCGCACCCAGGGTGGCGAAGGCGCTCCAGAAACCGTGCCGCACGTGCAGCCCGACCGCGATCATCGCGACGGCGTAGCTGATCAGCACGGCCGGGTTCTGGAAGCTGTTGTAGACCCGCACGAACGGCGAGGTGGCGCCCGGCGCGGTGTCGATCACCACGACGGTGAAGTTCAGGATGTGGTAGATCACGAAGAGCAGGATCAGCACCCCGCCCCAGCGCATCGTGTAGGAGGCGTACGAGCGCTGGATGGCGCGCTGGTTGGCGTACCGCTTGGCGCCACCGGTGGCCTTGCGGTCCCGGGCCCAGAGCGTGAACGCCGCCCACATGTGCACCAGGATCGCGGCCAGCAGCACGATCCGCACGACCCAGAGCAGGCCCGCGTACGGGAGCATCGGCTCGCCGATCGTGCGCAGGTGTTCGGCGTACTCGTCGAACGCGTAGACGTCGGTGCCGGTCACCTTGCCGGCGAACATCTTGAGGTTGCCGTACATGTGCAGGACCAGGTAACCGATCATCACCAGGCCACTGGCCGCCATCCAGTATTTACGAATCACCGTGGAGCGGGCGGCCCGCTGTTTCACGGTCAGGGTCGGAGTCGTCGTTGTCGCCACAACAGCACCATATTCCTGTTGACAGAGGCTCGTCCAAGCGCACGCGCCCACCGAGACAGACGTCACGTCCCGGGCGTGTCGCTCACTTGCAACCCGAGGTGGGCTGACCGGTCTGCGGGACGTAGCAGTATGCCTGACCGGCCTCGAATCCGGCGGTGTTCAGCGCCAGCTCACCGACGGTCACCAGCGTCACCCCGCGGGCCCGCAGCTGCTCGATGATCTGCGCGGTGGCCGCGGCGGTGCTCGGGTGGATGTCGTGCATCAGCACGATCGAACCGGCCTCGTCGGCGCCCTTGACCGCCTCGGCGACGGTCTTCGCGGTGTCGCGGGTCTGCCAGTCCCGGGTGTCGACGTTCCACAGCACCAGCGACTGCCCCGCCGCCCCGATCACCTTGTCGGTGGCCTTGGTGTGCACCCCGCTCGGCGGGCGCATCAGCAGCGGCCGGCGCCCGTAGACCCGGGCCATCTCGTCGGCGGTCCGCCCGATCTCCTGCTGCCCCAGCTTGCTGGTGGACATCGAGGTCATCGTCTGGTGCGACCAGGTGTGCGAGCCGATCTCGTTGCCGGCCGCGGCGACCCGCAGGCCGAGCTCGGGAGAGGCCTGCAGCATGCCGCCGAGCTGGAAGAAGGTGGCCGGGGCACGGGCGGCGGCCAGGTCGTCGAGGATCTTCTGGGTGCCGGCGCCGGGGCCGTCGTCGAAGGTCAGCGCGACACAGGTCGCCCGGCTGCAGTCCACCCCGACCGTGGTGGTGGGGCGGGGCACCTGGTTGCCGGCGGGCTGTTGCTGGTCGCCGCCGGCGGCCGCTGCGGCCCCGGGCGCGGACTGGGCGTCGGGGCGGCCGGTGCCGTCGAAGGCGCCGGGGTTGGTGGAGGCGGCCAGCGCCCGCTGCCCGACCTCGGAGAGCAGCGGCTGCACGGCCCGGCCCGGCACCTGCAGCACCAGCTGGCCATCGGCGGCACCGCCGGGCGGGAAGGTGGCGACCAGGTCACCGTTGGCCGCGAAGCCGAGCGCCGGCCCGCCGCCCTGCGGGGCGGGGGCGTCGTCCAGGGCGCGGGAGAGCCGGATCGGGTCAACCGCGCCGGCGACCTGGGCGACCTGGTTCTTGAACGCACCCCACTGGTTGGCCTCGATCAGCACCGGGGAGGACGCCACCCGGCCGCTGCGGGCGTCGTACCAGATCGCCGAGGACACCCCGGCGGGTCCGTCGGCGGCGGTGTGCTGGGCGGTGACGAGTACGCCGAGGATGCCCTGTCCGGCGGCGAGCAGCTGCCAGTTGACCCTGGTGTCGGTGGATCCGGCCCAGGCCGCCTCCCGCAGCGCCCGGTCGCGGAGCACGCCGGCGGCGAGCGTCAGTTGCCGCGCGGTGCCGAAGGTGGGCACCTCGGCGCGGATGCCGCGGGCGGGATCGCTGAAGGTGTCGGTGGACATCTGGACGACCAGGGCCCCGTCGGCCTTGCTGTAACGCCCGGGCAGGTCGCTGGTGGCCACGCTGGGCGGCTGCGCACCGGAACCGCGGGGGCGTACCCCGTCTCCGCCGATACAACCGGCGGTGACCAGGGTCAGCACGATCAGGATCGGAGCGAGTGCTCCGATCAACCAGTGGCGCCGCCTCCGCACGATCCGCAATCCCCCGACTCCTGGCCCAACCGCGTGGAACCAACTCCCCACGCTGCCGTCATGCTAGGTGCGCCGGGCGCCCGGATTCGGCCGACACGCGGAGGCGCCCGGTGACGACCCGGAAACCGCTCCGCGCCCGGTCGGTTCGGCTCAGCCGACTCCCCAGAAGTCGATCATCGAGGTGGCCGGCATCAGCAGCGGATTGACCCCCGAGTACTGGGTGCTGACCAGCAGCCCGGCGTCGGGAACCCACAGCGGCAGGGCCGGTACCTCCTCGGTCAGCAACCGAGCCACCTGGTGGTAGTTCTCGGCGCGGGCGACCGGGTCGATCTCGGCGGCCCCCTTGGTCAGCAGCTGATCGACCTTCGGGTTGCAGTATCCGCCCGGGTTGGGGCCGAGCGGGTCGCCGGCGGTGGCGCAGGAGACCCAGGGCGTGATCATCGACGGGTCGGGGACCGGCATCGGGTACGCCTGCACGACCGCGTCCACATTGGGATCGGCGAGCACCGCCGCGCGCCGGCTCGGCGAGCGCACCTCGACGCTGGCGCGCACCCCGACGGCGCTGAGCTGGTCGGCCATCGCCTCCCAGATCGCCGGATCCGGGTCGGCGGAGAGCACCGTGATCCGCAAGGGCGCGTCGGTCTTCCAGCCACCGGCGCGGAGCAGGTCGCGGGCCCGGTTCTGGTCGGGCCGGTACCGGTCGCCGCCGGTGGTCGCCCAGTCGGGGGCGAACATCAGCGAGTCGACCACCCGAGCGTTCCCGCCGGCGTAGCGCTCGATCAGCTGGGCGCGGTCCAGGGCGTACATCATGCCCTGCCGGACCCGCGGGTCGGCGAGCCGGCCGTGCAGGCCGGTGAGCGCCAGCACCCGGTTGCCGGGCGCCTGCTGGTTGCGGAATCCCTCGACCGGCCGGCCCACCTCGGGGGCGGGCAGCGCGGTGGCGAGCTGCAGGGTGCCGTCGCGGAGCTTCTCGGTCGCCTTGTCGGGGGTGACCGGGACGCCGATCACCTGGTTCATCCGGGTGTAGGGCTGGACCCGCGGGTTGGGCAGCAGCACCACCCGGCCGTCACTCTCCCAGCGGTCGAACAGGTACGCCCCCGAGCCCACCTTCGGTTCGGCGAAGGTCGCCGGGTCGCTGAGATCCTTGCCGCGGTAGACGTGCTCGGGCAGCACCACCAGCTGGGTGAGGTTGTCGATGAACTGCGGGTTCGGCGCCGTCAGCGTGAAGACCACGTCCCGGTTGGTCTGGGCGACCAGGCCGGAGATCCGCTCGCTGCGCCCGGTGGCGAAATCGGCGGCGCCGGCCAGCTGCATCAGGGCTGGGGCCAGCGGCGACCGGTTCTCCGGCTTCAGGTGCTGCTCGATGGTCCAGATCAGGTCATTGGCCGACATCCGGATCTCATCGCTCCACCAGTCCCGGCGCAGCGTCACCACCAGCCCGGAGCCGTCGTCGGTGACCTGCCAGCGGTCGGCCATCCGCGGCATCATCTTGCCGTCGATGTTGCTCAGCAGCGGCTGGAACTGGGCCGCGGCGAGCATTCCCTCGGCGGTGTCGGCACCGGCGAAGGGGTTGAACGAGGTGGCCCGCTCGGGCAACTGGAAGGCCATCTGCCCGACCGGTCCCTGCTTGGGGGCGCGGGCCCGGGCCGCCACCTCCGGTGAGACCGGGGCGCAGCCGACCACGGTCAGCAGGAGCGCGACGACCGCCGCGAGCATCAACCGGCCGCGCATGGGTTCCCGCATCGGTTCTGGGCTTCCTTCCCTGTGTCTGCCCGGGTTCGGTCTTCCCGGTGCTGGCCGGTGTCCCCGATCCGGGCCGCTGCCATCCTAGGGGCCATCGGCCAGCAGATCCGGTCGGCGGCGCCGGGTGAGTTCGACCGCCTGCTGGCGGCGCCAGTCGGCGATCTGCGCGTGGTGGCCGGAGAACAGCACCTCGGGCACCGCGAGGCCGCGCCAGCTCGGCGGCTTGGTGTAGACGGGGTATTCGAGCAGCCGGTCGTGGCCGGCGCTGTGCGATTCCTCGGTCAGCGACTCGGGGTTGCCGATCACCCCGGGCAGCAGCCGGACGATGGCCTCGATCATCACCAGGCTGGCGACCTCGCCGCCGTTCAGCACGTAGTCGCCCAGGCTCAGCTCCCGCACCGGCATCCGTTCCCGGGCGTACGCCATCACCCGGGCGTCGATGCCCTCGTAGCGTCCGCAGGCGAAGATCAGGTGGCCGGCGTCGGCGAGCTCGTACGCCGCCGGCTGGCTGAACCGCTCCCCCGACGGGCTGGGCACGACCAGGGTGCTGCCCGCGGTCGCCAGCGCGTCCAGGGCCTCACCCCAGGGCTCGGGTTTCATCACCATCCCGGCGCCGCCGCCGTAGGGGGTGTCGTCGACGGTGCGGTGCCGGTCGGTGGTCCACTGCCGCAGATCGTGTACGCCGACCGAGACGATGCCGGTCTGGATCGCCTTCCCCACCAGGGAGAGCTGCAGCGGCGCGAAATAGTCGGGGAAGATCGAGACCAGATCGAGGCGGAGCCCGGGGTCCGGGCTCGGCTCACTCATCGAGGTCCTCCAGCAGCCCGTCGACATCGGCCAGCCGGCAGAACCCGGCGGCCGGGTCGACCTCGACGACGAGTTGTTCGACGAAGGGCACCAGCCGGGTCGCACCGCTGTCGGTGCGGATCTCCAGCAGGTCCTGGGGGCCGTGCTGGACCCGGGTGATCCGGCCGGCGGGGGTGCCGTCGTGGCGGCGTACCTGCAGGCCGACCAGGTCGCGGTCCCAGAACTCGTCGTCGGCGGCCGGCGGTTGATCGGTCGGCACGTCGGCGACCAGCAGCACCCCGCGCAGCGCCTCGGCGGCGTTGCGGTCGGCGGCCTCGGCGAGCCGGATCAGCAGCCGGCCGGAGTGCCAGCGCGAGCCGGTCACGGTGAACTCGCGCCGGGCGCCCTCCTCCCGCAACCGGGTGTCGGTGGCGAAGCGGCGGTCGGGTTCGTCGGTGAGCGGTTCCACGGTCAGTTCGCCGCGGATCCCGTGGGCGCGGCCGATCCGGCCGACGCGTACCTCGACGGTCGGTTCCTCGCTGGGTGGGTTGGTCGATGCCTGCGGCATGGGGGTCATCCTCCCACCCCCTGCTGCGATCCATCGAATCCTGCGTACACCCCGCGCATCCTGCAGGGTGAGGGGGATGCACCCTGGATTCGATGGATCGCGGGTCGGGGGGTACGCCCGAGGGCCACGCCTCAGGCGGCGGGCCGCTCCGGCCCCGGGAAGTGGCAGGCGACCTCGGCACCGGATTCCGAGAGTTCCAGCGGCGGCTTGTCGGTGGCGCAGATGTCCTGGGCGCGCCAGCAGCGTCCCCGGAACGGGCAGCCGGCGGGCTCGGTGGTCGGCGAGGGCAGGTCGCCGACCAGCAGCCGGCGGCGCGCCATCCCCTTGCGGCGGGGGTCGGGGATCGGGACCGCCGAGAGCAGCGCCTGGGTGTAGGGGTGCTGCGGGTCGGTGAAGATGTCGCCCGCCGCGCCGTATTCGACGATCGAGCCGAGATACATCACCGCGATCCGGTCGGAGATGTGACGGACCACGCCGAGGTCATGGGCGATGAAGACATACCCCAGGTCCAGCTCCTGCTGCAGCCGCTCCAGCAGGTTCACCACCTGCGCCTGCACCGACACGTCGAGCGCGGAGACCGGTTCGTCGAGCACCAGCATCTTCGGTTCCAGGGCGAGCGCGCGGGCGATCCCGATCCGCTGCCGCTGACCGCCGGAGAACTCGTGCGGATAGCGCGATGCCAGTGCCGAACGCAGCCCGACCAGCTCCAGGAGTTCCCGGGCCCGGCGGATCCGCGCGGAACGGTCGCCGATGCCGTGGATCTCCAGCGGTTCGGTGAGGATGTCCTGCACCGTGGAGCGGGCCGGCAGCGAGGCGTACGGGTCCTGGAAGACGAACTGCATGTCCCGGCGTACGCTGCGCAGCTCGCGCCGCGACAGGCCGCCGATCTCGCGGCCGTCGAAGCGGACCGAGCCGGAGGTGGGCTGATAGAAGCCCATCAGCGTCTTGCCGACGGTGGTCTTGCCGCAGCCGGACTCCCCCACCAGCGCCAGGGTCTCGCCGCGGCGCAGGTCGAAGGAGATGTCGTTGACCGCGTACACCGTTGTCGGCTTCTTCATGAATCCGCCGCCGACCTGGAAATGCTTGACCAGATGATCGACCCTGAGCAGCAGGTCGTCGGTACGCCCGCCCGCGCCCTCGGTGGGGGTCTGTTCGGCCACACTGGTGCTCACGACGCGTCCTCCCGTGCTGTCCCGGTCGGGGTGATCAGGCTGGGGTCCAATCCGTCCAGCTCGGCGTGGAAGTGGCAGGCCGAGCGGTGGGCCGGCCCGACCTCGGCCAGCGGCGGCTGGGTCTGGCATTCGGTGCGCCCGTTGCTCAGTCGGCAGCGCAGCTGGAACGCGCACCCCTCGGGCAGGAACCGCGGGTCCGGCGGCTGGCCGGCGATCGCGTGCAGCTGCTCGCGGCGGTCGTCGACCCGCGGCAGGGATTCCAGCAGCCCGACGGTGTAGGGGTGGCGGGGGGCGTGGAAGATGTCGTCGACCGGTGCCTCCTCGACGACCCGGCCGGCGTACATCACCACCACATATCTGGCGACCTCGGCGATCACCCCGAGGTCGTGGGTGATCATCACCAGCGCCGCACCGTAGTCGTCCTGCAGCTTCTGCAGCAGTTCCAGGATCTGCGCCTGCACGGTGACGTCGAGCGCGGTGGTCGGTTCGTCGGCGATCACCAGCTTAGGCCGGTTGGCGATCGCGATCGCGATCATCGCGCGCTGCCGCATGCCGCCGGAGAACTGGTGCGGGTACTGGTCGATGCGCTGTCTGGGGGCGGGGATGCCGACCTCGGTGAGCAGCTCGATGATCCGGTCCCGACGCTGGGCCTTCGTCCGCAGATCCGGTGAGTGCCGGCGCAGCGTCTCATCGATCTGGGCGCCGATCGTCATCACCGGGTTGAGGGCGGTCATCGGGTCCTGGAAGATCATCCCGATCTCCCCGCCGCGCACCTCGGCCCGCCGGCGCTGCGACATCGTCAGCAGGTCGGCACCGTCGAACCAGGCGTGCCCGGCGACGACCTTCGCCGATTCCGGCAGCAACCCGAGCGCCGACATGACGGTGACCGATTTGCCGGAGCCGGATTCGCCGACCACGCCGAGGGTCTCCCCCGGGCGTACCTGATAGCTGGCGCCGTTGACGCCGCGGACCAGGCCGTTGAGGGTGCTGAACTCGGTGGTGATGTTCTCCAGCCGCAGCAGGGCGTCGGAGTTGGCTGCCGCGCTCATCAGCGCACCTGCTTCGGGTCGAAGGCGTCCCGCAGGCCGTCGCCGACGAAGTTCACCGCGAGCACGGTCAGCGCGATCGCCAACCCCGGCGGCAGCCACATCCACGGCATCGACTGCAGGATCCGCAGGCTCTGCGCCTCGGAGATCATCGAACCCCAGCTCGGGGTGGGTGGTGGTACGCCGAGGCCGAGGAAGGACAGCGCGGCCTCGGTGCCGATCACCTGGGCGGTGAGCAGGGTGAAGGTGACCGAGGCGTGCGGCAGCACCGCCGGCACCATGTGTTTGAGCAATATGTGGAAGGGAGTGCCGCCGAGCCCCTCGACGGCCTGCACCGAGTCCTGTTCCCGCAGCTGCAGGGTGACGCTGCGGGTGACCCGGAAGGACTGGGTCCACAGCAGCAGGCCGAGCATCAGGATCATCCGCAGCACCCCGGAGCCGAAGAAGGCCACGATGACGATGATCACGATCATCAGCGGGAAGCTCTGGAAGACCTCGGCGATCCGGCTCAGCAGCGCATCGATCCAGCCGCGGAAGTAGCCGCCGACGATGCCCAGGATGATGCCGAGCACGGTCGCGATGAAGGAGGCGGCCAACCCGATGGTCAGCGAGATCCGGCCGCCGGAGAGCAGCCGGGCGAGCACATCGCGGCCCGCCGAGTCGGTGCCCAGCGGGTGCCCGGGGGCCGGCGGCAACCGATAGGAGGCGGTGTCCACGGCGTACGGGTCGACGCGATAGAGCAGCGGGCCGAGGAAGGCGGCCAGCAGGAACAGGATCAGCACGACCGCGCCGACCATCGCCATCTTGTGGCTGCGGAAGCGGCGCCAGGCGAGCTGGCGCGGGGTGAGTTCGCTGCCGTCGGCATCGCCACTCGCGCCGGCGACCGCGGGTGTCGGGTCGTTGATGCCGGACGCACCGGTGATCGGTTCACTCATCGGTTCGGCCTCCTAGACCCGGATCCGGGGATCGATGACGGCATAGAGCAGGTCGGCGACCAGGTTCGCGATCACGACCAGGATCGCGATGAACATCACGAAGCCCATCAGCATCGGATAGTCGCGGCCGGTGATGGAGTCCACCGCGAGTCGCCCGAGGCCCGGCCAGGCGAAGATCTGCTCGATGATCACCGCGCCGCCGAACATCGTCGGGACGTTCACCGCGATCACCGCGATGATCGGGATGAGCGCGTTGTGCACCGCGTGCCGCCAGGTGATCCGCAGGTTGCTGAGGCCCTTGGAGCGGGCGGTGGTGATGAAGTCCTGGCCGAGCACGTCCAGCATCGAGGAGCGGGTGTAGCGCTGATAGACCGCCGCGCCCTGCATGCCGAGCAGCAGCGCCGGCAGGATCAGGTGCCGCAGGCCCTCGAAGACCGTCGGATCGGGGGCGTTCATCCCCGAGGTGGGCAGCCAGCGCAGCTTGAGGCCGAAGACGTAGATCGCGATCAGGCCGGCGAAGAAGGGCGGGACGCAGAGCCAGAGCAGGGAGGCGAAGGAGATCACGTAGTCGACCGGCTTGTTGCGGCGCAGCGCCGACCAGACACCGCTGAGCAGGCCGATCACCACCTGCAGGAGCAGTGCCGGGATGATCAGTGCCAGTGAGTTCTGCAGCCGCTCCCCGAGCACCGTGGCCACGGCCCGGCCGTCGGCCAACGAGCGGCCGAGGTTGCCGGTGAGCGCGTCACCGAGCCAGACGAAATACTGCACCACCAGCGGCTGGTCCAGGCCGAGCCGGGCCCGGGCCATCGCGATCATCTCCTCCCGGTCGGGGCCGGTGAAGGTGATCGGGTCGTAGTACATCTCGATCGGGTCGCCGGGGGCGTTCCGGATCAGCAGGAACAGCAGGATGCTGATCAGGAACAGCGTCACCACACTGACGGCGAGGCGCTTCAGGACGAACCGGAGCATCCGTCTCCTTCTCCGCGGTCGGTTTCGGCCGTGATCGGCCGGCCCCGTTCAGAGCCGGCCGATCATGGTTATCGGGTCAGGCGGTCACTTGCCCCACTGTGCGGCGGTGGCGGTGATCGGGTTCGCCGATGGGTCGAAACCGTTGACCGACTTCCCGGTGCCCCAGTTCAGCGTCGGGGAATAGAGCGGGAAGTTCATCACGTCGGTGTTCAGGATCATGTACGCCTTCTGGTACGCCTGCTGCCGCTTGGCCTGGTCGTCGGTCGACTGCCCCTCGGCCATCAGCGCGTCCAGCTCCGGGTTGCAGTAGCGGGCGATGTTGGCCCCGTTCGGGGACCGCTGTGCGCAGGTGACGCGGGTGGCCAGCAGGGACGGTTCGGGGACGGCCATGGTCAGCGGGCTGATCAGGACATCGAAGGTGCCGTCGGTGACGAGCTTGCCGCTGTCGGCCGCCGTCACCGGGGTGATCTTGGCCTTGATACCGGCCTCGGTCAGATTGCCGACCACGATCCGCATCACCGCGTCGCGGTCCGCCTGCCCGGGCACGATCTGCAGGTTCACCTCGGTGTTCGGATCCCAGTTGGCCTCCTGGAGCAGCTGCTTGGCCTTGTTCACGTCCCGGTTGTAGGGATTCTTGTTCGGCGGGACCACCCAGTCGGGGGCGAACAGGTAGGCATCGAGGGCCTTGCCCTCGCCACCGATCACCGAGTCGACGATGCCCTGCCGGTCGATGGCGTACATGATCGCCTGCCGGACCTTCTGATCCTTCAGCTTGCTGGTCGGGGTGACCACGGTGTGCAGGGTCATCGCCCGGTTGCCCGGCTTCTGCACCACGGTGATGTTCGGGTCGGACTTCATCGACTTCACATCGGCGGCCGGGATCTCGGCGGCGTCGATCTCACCGGTGCCGAGCTGCGCGGCCGCCACGTCCCCGGTCAGGTACTTGGCGTAGACCTTGTCCATCTTCGGCTTGGGGACGTAACCCGGGTTGGCGGTGAACTCGGTCTGATCGTCGGAGATCCACCGGCTGAACAGGAACGGGCCGCTGCCGACCTTGGGCTCGCGGAAGGCCTGGTTGCCCTTCCACTGGTCCCGCGGGATCGACTCGTAGACGTGCTTGGGCGCGAGCGCCGCCTCGGTGAGCAGCGCCGGGAAGCCGACGTTCGGGGTGTTCAGCTCGATCTTCAGCGTGGTGTCATCGGGCGCGGTGATGCCGGTGACCTCCTGCGCCTGACCGTTGCGGAACTCCTGGGCGCCCTTGACCGAGCCGAGGTAGCCGTTGATGTAGGAACCGGTCTTCTTGTCCAGGTGGCTCTCCAGCGCCCACTTCAGGTCGGGTGCGGTGATCGGCTTGCCGTCACTCCACTTGCCGTCCTTCTTCAGGTTGAAGGTGAACGTCTTGCCGTCCTGGGCGAAGTCCCAGGACTCGGCGAGCCGGCCCTCGTACTTGCCGTTGGCCCAGGTGAGCAGCGGCTGGAAGACCAGGTGCACCAGGGTCTGGTCGGCACCGCCACCGGCGTCGTAGGGGTTGATCCCGGTGGCCTTCTGGTAGAGGTAGAAGCTGAAGTTCTTGTTCGCCTCGCCGCCCTGGCCGCCCTGGCCACCGGCGCCCCCCGACTGGCCGGCCGGCGCGCAGCCCGGCAGGGCCAGCAGCGCAGCGGTCAGCGCTGCTGCGACTGCCACTTTCCTCGAAACGCCCACGAGATCCTCCTTGTTCTGGCAGAACGCCGTTTCACTTCCCCGGACGCGAGGTCCAAGAACTGCAATCACTCTGGGTCAGCCCCCAGGGCCTGTCAACCTTTCCCGCCGACCTGTAATGCGCCTGAGACCGTTGCCGTGCCCGCACCACCCCGGCCCACCCACCGCCGTCCCCAGCAGTTGTGAAACCCTATTCCATGTTGGTGTCCGATGTCACCCGTCACACGCCCGCACCGTTCATCGAGTAGCGCCCCCGGCGCAGCGAAGCGGAGCCGGGGGCGCGTGTCGAGATGAACCCCCACCCCACAGACAGAAAACCGCCCCACTGCCGAAGCAGCGGGGCGGTTCTGGGTGCAGTGGGTGCGGTACCGCGTCAGCGGCGGCCGCCACGGCCGCGCCGGTCGACGTCGACGAAGTCGACCCGGACCTGTTCGCGGCCGGCCAGCGCGGCGACGACGGTACGCAGGGCACCGGCGGTCCGGCCCTGCCGGCCGATCACCTTGCCGATGTCGCTGGGGTGCACCCGCACCTCGAGCATCCGCCCGCGGCGCAGGTCCTTGTCGCTGACCCGGACGTCGTCGGGGTTGCCGACGATGCCGCGGACCAGGTGCTCCAGTGCGTCGGCCAGCATCTCAGGCCTCGGTGGACTCGTCGGCGGTGTCGGTGGACTCCGCCTCGCCATCGTCGGACTTGGCCTCCGCCTTGGCCTCGGCCTGCTGCTTGCTGCTGAACGCCGACACCTTGGCGGAGTCGTCGTTGTTGGCCAGCGCGGCGTTGAACAGCTCGGTCTTGTCGGCCTTCTCCTTCTGCGGGTCGACGCCCGAGGGGCTCTTGTCGCCGCTGAACTTCTGCCAGTCACCGGTGCGCTTGAACAGCGCGACGACGGCCTCGGTCGGCTGGGCGCCGACGCCGAGCCAGTACTGGGCGCGCTCGGAATCGACCTCGATCACCGAGGGGTCGTTCTTGGGGTGGTACTTCCCGATCTCCTCGATCGCCCGGCCGTCGCGCTTGGCGCGCGAGTCCATGACGACGATGCGGTAGTGCGGGGAGCGGATCGCGCCGAGGCGCTTCAGACGAATCTTGACAGCCACGTTGGGTGGTTCTCCTAGTTGACTGCCCCGGTCCTGGATTCTCAGGTCGTTCCGGGGCGGGCGGGTGAGCACGGGCGGACCTGTGGGGCAGGCGTACCCGGGCTCGGGTTCGGATCCACACCCGGCGCGATGAGAGGGCGCGACCGGGCACAGAAGCGGACTCATTCTGCCACAGGGGCCCGGTACCGGCGAAATCTGCGCCAGGCTCAGTCAGCCGCGGTGAAGATCCGGTCCAGCTGGTAGTCCGCCAGCGCGACGGCCTCCTCGGCATCCCAGTAGCCACCCATCACCGGCGCCGGTTCGAGCAGGGCCCAGATGAACCGGGCCTCCTGCGCCGGGTCGACCCCGGCGGCCAACCGGCCGCGGGCGGCGGCACCGGTCAGCAGGCCCCGCAGCAGGTCGATCACCTGGCGTGGGCCGGCGGAGAGCAGGGCCCGGGTCTCGGGGTCGCCGAGGGCGCGGATGTAGTACGCCGCCCCGACGGCCGCCTCGAATCGGGATTCCTCGGTGAGCGGCAGCACCTCGGTGATGATCGTGCGCAGCAGTCGGCGTTCATCGGGACGCTCCCCCAGCGCAGCAACGGCTGCCTGCACCCGGGCGCTGCGGCGCTCGTTCATCGTCGCCAGGGCGAAGGTCAGCATCTCCTCGCGGTCGGTGAAGTAGTGCTGGGTGGTGCCCATCGCCATCCCGGACGCGGCGGCGACCTTGCGCAGACTGACGGCCTCGACGCCCTCGCGCACCACCAGCCGCAGCACCGCGTCGGCGATCTCCCGCCGACGCGCGTCGTGATCCACCACCTTGGGCACCCCGCCCCCTTTCTCATGCGATCGCACGAAATAGTGCTACCGTGTTGTCATGCACTCGCACGATAACCCACCCCACCGGTTCCGGCGGCGGATGGCCGCGGTCCGGGCGGCCGGGTACGCCGAACACGACGTGGCGATCGACGGTGCGTCGATCCACTATGCCGCGGGCCCGGCCAATGGGCGGCCACCGCTGCTGCTGATCCACGGCCAGTCCACCGACTGGCGGTCCTATGCCGCGGTGCTGCCCGAGCTGGCGCGGGACTTCCAGGTGTTCGCGGTGGACTGTCTCGGGCACGGCCGGTCCGCCCGTGATCCCGGGCGCTATTCGGCGCACGCGCACGGGCAGCTGCTGGCGCAGTTCATCGAGACGGTGATCGGCCGGCCGGCCGTGGCCAGCGGTCACTCCTCCGGCGGCCTGCTGGCGGCCTGGTTGGCCGGCAACGCACCGGGTTGGGTGGATGCGGTCCTGCTGGAGGATCCGCCACTGTTCACCACCACGCTGCCGCGGGCGGCGACCACCTGGAACTTCGTCGACCTGGCGACCACCTGCCACGGCTTCCTGACCAGCGCGGAGCAGGACTGGGTGGCGTACCACTGGCGCCATCAGCGGATGTGGCACTTCTTCGGGAAGGCCGCCCCGCGGCTGATCAGGGCCGGCCTTTCCTATCACCGTAGGAATCCCGACCGCCCGATCCGGCTCTGGTTCCTCCCCCAGCTCGACGAGGTCACCCGGGCGATCCCCGCCTACGACCCGCGCTTCGGCGAGGCCTTCTTCACCACGAGTTGGGATTCCGGGTTCGACCTCGAGGCCAGCCTGCGTGCGATCGGCGTACCGGCCACGCTGGCGCACACCAGAGTCCGCCACGACGCCGACGGCATCCTGATGGCCGCGATGGGTGATGCGGAAGCCGCGCGGGCCCGTTCGTCGATCGACCGCGTGGAATTCGTGAAGGCCGACACCGGACACGACTTCCACGGCGCGGATCCGAAACGGTTCGTGGACCTGCTCCGCGAGCTCGCCCGGCGCGCCGAGATGGAGCGACCATGGCAGCAGTCCTGAGTGTCCGCGGGCTGAGCAAGGCCTATCCCTCCTTCGCACTGCGCGAGGTCTCCTTCGAGATGGCCCCCGGCACGATCATGGGTTTCGTCGGGCGGAACGGGGCCGGCAAGACGACCACGCTGAAGTCGATGCTCGGCTTCGTGCATCCCGATGCGGGTGAGGTGGAGTTCTTCGAGATGAGGATGCGGGAACACGAGTTCGAGATCAAGGAGCGGATCTCGTTCACCTTCGGTGAGGTGAATTTCTATCTGAAGAAGACCATCCGCCAGGTCACCGACGCATACCGACCGTTCTTCGCCGGCTGGGACGAGCATGCCTACCGTGCCCATCTGGAGCGCTTCCAACTCGTCGCGACCAAACAGCTCGGCCAACTGTCCCAGGGAATGCGGGTGAAGTACGCCCTGACGCTCGCCCTCTCCCACGGCGCCGAGCTGCTGGTGCTCGATGAACCGACCTCGGGGCTGGACCCGGTGTCCCGGGACGAGCTGCTACGGCTGTTCCGCGGGTTGGTCGCCGATGGGCGGACCAGCATCCTGTTCTCCACCCAGATCCTGTCGGATCTGCAGCGGTCGGCCGACACGATCACCTACATCAAGCAGGGCCGGGTGCTGGCCAGCACCCGGCCTGGCCGACTTCCTGGCCGACCATCGCCCAGCCGGTGGCGGGGCCGCTGACCTCGAATCGATCATGATCAATCTGGAGCGGGAATGAGAGAGATGTCGGTCCTGGTCGGCAAGGACCTGCGGTTGGCGAACCGGCCGCTGTTCGCGATCTTCCTGGCGATGGATGCCCTGCTGCTGGTCCCCACCTATCCCCTGCACGTGGCGCTGATGTGGGTCTGTCTGGCGATTTTCCAGACCCAGTTGCATTTCCGGGAGTCCAACGATGTCTCCTTCTCGATGCTGCTGCCGATTTGCAAGCGCGACCTGGTGCGCGGTCGGGTGCTGTTCTGCTGCCTGGTGGAAGTGCTGCAACTGCTGGTGGCGGTACCGTTCGCGATGCTGCGCCGCTGGCTCGACCCCGGGGCACCGGTGGGTTTCGAGGCCAACCCGGCGCTCTTCGGATCGGCGCTGATCATGTACACCCTGTTCAACGCGATCTTCTTCACCATGCACTTCCGCACCGGGTACGCCCTGGGCCTGCCCTTCCTCTGCGCGGGATTGGCGACCATGGTCTACCTCGGTGTTGCCGAAGCCGCCGCCAACCTGCCCTCGCTGGCACCCGTGCTCGCCGCCACCGATCGGGCGGCCCTTCCCCCGCAGCTCGGAGTCCTGCTGCTCGGCGTACTCGTCTTCACCCTCGGCAACTGGCTCACCTACCGGATCGCCGCCACCCGCTTCGAGCGGGTCGATCTCTGACCGTCCGATTCACCGGCTGTCCACACCGCGCGATTCGCGACCGCCGGGGCCATCGATGAGTGCGGCGAGGCCGTCGAGGGTACGCGCGAGCCCGAATGCCCAGGCGGCCTCGGGATCCCACGCACTGCCCTGCGCCGCGCCGGCCACGGCACCGATGCGTACCGCGCGGGGATAGGTGGCGGGGTCGAAGGCGCGCGCCAGCACCGGCTCGTTCGCGGCCCACCAGTCGGCATCGCTGACCGCGCCATCGGTGGCGGCCCGCACGGCGTCGTGGGTCGATCGCACCAGCGACTGCACGAAGCCGAGCACGAACGTCAGCGCCGCGTCGACGGTGACGTCATCGAGCCCGGTGCCGTCAAAGGCCGCGAGCTCGTGCTCATACTTCGCCAGCAGCCCCGGGCCGAGCGGCGGGCGGCTCAGCGCTGCGACTTCGGTGAGCCAGGGATGATCGGTGAGCAACGTGCGATTGGCCTCGGCAACGGCGGTGACGCGGCGGCGCCACGACCTGCTGCGCCACGGCTTGCGCGACATCTGCAGATACCGGGCGTCCACCATCAGGTCGAGCAGCTCGACCTTGCCGGGCACGTAGGTGTAGACCGACATCGTCGAGACTCCGACCCGTTCCGCGACGCTGCGCATGGTGACACCGCCGAGCCCCTCTTCATCGGCAATGGCCAGGGCGGCCTGCACGATCTGGGCCACGGTCACCGACCGGCTCGGCCCCTTGCGGCGTGGCTCGGCGGATTCCTCACCCCACAGCAGCGCCAGGGTACGGCTCGGCTCACCGACTCCGGTCCTCTCCCTGGTCACGGGAACGAGTCTGCCACGCTTCTCCATACCCCGTACACTGTACGACGTACAACGCCAGGTCACCGAAGGAGCGCCATGCAGATCACCAGCACCGCCATCTCCCTCAATGTGCCCGATGTCGAGGCATCGGCCACGTGGGCGATCGAACACCTCGGATTCACTGCGGCCATGGCCGCGGACGGGTTCACTTCGCTGGCCCACCCGGACGCGGGCATCAACCTCATCTTCCTTCGCACCGGGCTCTCGACGTTCAAGCCCGCATCGGTGGCGGGCACGGCGGACGGACTGCTGGTGGTGTTCACCGTCGATGACATCGACACCGAATACACGCGCCTGCGGGCCGAGGGCGTTGACGTGGTCACCCCCATCGAGACCGAGCCGTGGGGCGAGCGCTACTTCCAGATGGCCGATCCGAACGGCGTCATCTTCCAGCTCGTCCAATGGGTCGAGCCGACCGACCCCCGATACGCGGGTTGAGTCGGATCAGTGCCCATAGGGTCTGATCATGGGACTCTGGGATCGACTGACCGGCCGCGCGAAACACTCCACCACCGAAGAATCCAGCGAAACGCGTCGATCGGTTGCTCCAACCGAGCCTGCGGAATCCACCCGCCCGGGACCGCCGGAATCGGCGACCTCGACCGCGCCGGTGCCCCTGGCCGCTGAAGTCACCCAGTTGCTCGGCGAGCGCGCAGTGTTCCCGCTGGCGGACGTACCCGGGCTCGGCACGATCTGGGTGACCCCTGTCGCACCCGGTGAAGCAGAGGGGGTGTGGCGGCAGTTGTCCTCGCTCGACGGTATCAGTGCGGTGATCGTGGCCGACGCTGACGATCTGGCGGAGGACTACTTCGGCATCCTCACGGTCGATCGGGACCTCGTGGATCACCACGCCCGCATCGATCGGCTCGCGTCCATGGATACGGACACGGACGACATCTTCGACCGCCTGCGCGAGAAAGTCCCCGTCGCCCTGGACGTGGGCCGCCCCGGTGATCCGTTGACGCAATCGACCGAGTTGGCGCCTTCCTCCGGTTACGTGGCGATCTTCCCCGACCCCCGTCGGTGGCTCATCCCGTTGTGGATGGACTATCTCGGCCCGGTCAATCTCGGCATCGAGGCCGACGAGCTCGCGGAGGTGTTGCGAATCTGGGAGCAGCGCTGGGAGGCACGGTTGATGATCATCGGCCCGTCCGACTGGGCGCTGGAGGTCGGCACCCCTCCCAGCGACGACGCCGAGGCGCTCGCGGTGGCAGCGGAACACGGCGTATTGGCCCCGGACTCGGTCGAACCCAACGGACTGTGGGGTTGGGTACCGGTGGTGAGGTCCCACCACTGGGCCCACTGGTGGGACTGACCCCGGCTGGAATGCCGTGTGATCAGAGAATCCCGTGCCGAGCAAGAACCTCGGTGGCGCTGGCACCCGCCTCGATCTCGCTTCGCACGGTGTTCTCCGCACTGGCCTTCTGCAGGGCTCGCTCGAGCACCTCGGACTCGATCTCCTGCGGAATCACGACGACACCGTCCACATCCCCGAAGATCAGGTCACCCGGCCGCACGGCGACACCGCCCACCTCGATCGGTACCCGATAGTCGACGACGGCGGATCGTGGTCGGGAGTCGAGCGCGTACGAGCCGCGCGAGAACACCGGCCAGTTCTGCTCCAGCACCGCAGGCGTGTCCCGGTGATACCCGTCGATCACCGCACCCACGGCCCCGCGGGTCCGCGCAGCCGCCGTGAGGATCTCACCCCAGGCCGCCGCCGAGGACACCCCGGTCGCGGCCACATAGACCTCCCCCGGTTCCAGCTGGTCGAGGGCCTGGGTCAACTTGCCGAAGGGCCGGTCGTTGGCACCGAACACGTCCCCGACGATCACCGGCATCGCCCGACCGAGCAGCCGATGTTCCGCGGTCAGTCCACGAATGTCCGGGGGCAGGAACTGATGCAGGCGCCCCAGCTGATCCAGCACGTCGCCGATCACCGGGGAATAGAGGGTGCGGCGCGCTTCGGCGATCAGCTCGGGTCGGACATCGCGTGGTTCGGTCATGGCCTCACTCCTTCGGTACCTGCTCCAGGTTCTTCAGCCAGGCAGCCGGGCTGGCGTCGGAGGGCATCCGCCAGTCCCCGCGCGGGGAGAGGGCGCCGCCGGAGAGCACCTTGGGGCCGTTGGGCAGCGCGGATCGCTTGAACTGGTTGGCGAAGAAGCGTTTCCCGAAGACCTCGAGCCACCTGCGGATGGTGGCCAGGTCGTAACCGGAGCGCTCGTCGTGCTCGATGTTCGCCGGCCACTGCCCCTGCTGCGGGTCGTGCCAACCGTGCCAGGCGAGGAAGGCGATCTTGTCCGGCCGCATCCCGAAGCGCAGCACGTGGAAGAGGTTGAAGTCCTGCAGCGCGTACGGGCCGATCGTCGCCTCGGTGGCCTGCGGCTGCTCCCCTTCTCGGGTCGGTACCAGCTCGGGGGTGATCTCGGTGTCGAGGATCGAACGCAGGATCGTCGCCACCTCGTCTTCGAAGAGGCCCTCGGAGATCACCCAGCGGATCAGGTGCTGGATCAGCGTCTTCGGTACGCCGGCGTTGACCGCGTAGTGCGACATCTGGTCGCCGACGCCATAGGTGCACCAGCCCAGCGCCAGCTCCGACAGATCACCGGTGCCGAGCACGATGCCACCGCGCTGATTCGCCAACCGGAACAGATAATCGGTGCGCAGCCCGGCCTGCACGTTCTCGAAGGTGACGTCATAGACCTCCTCGCCGCGGCCGGCGGGATGCCCCATGTCGAGCAGCAGCTGCTTCGCCGCCGGGGTGATGTCGATCGTCTCGAAGCTCACCCCGAGGGCTTCGCAGAGTTTGGTGGCGTTGTTGCGGGTGTGCTCGGTGGTCGCGAATCCGGGCATCGTGAAGGCGAGGATGTCGCTGCGCGGGCGCCCCATCCGATCCATCGCGCGAGCGGCGACGATCAGCGCATGGGTGGAGTCGAGACCGCCGGACACGCCGATCACCACCTTGGGCTGACCGATCGCGCGCAGCCGCTGCTCCAGCCCCGAGACCTGGATGGCGTACGCCTCATAGCAGTCCTGGGCGAGCCGGCTGGGATCGGCGGGGACGAAGGGATAGCGGGCGATCTCGCGCCGCAGGCCGATGTCACCGCGGTCGGGGCCGAGCTCGAATTCCACGTGTCGGAAGCGATTCAGCCGATCGGCATGGGTACGCCGGTTGTCGTCGAAGGTGCCCTGCCGCATCCGCTCCTGGCGCAGCAGATCCAGATCGACATCGGCGACCGAGCGCAGCGACTCCATCCCGAAGCGGTCGGTCTCGGCGAGCAGCAGGCCGTTCTCATAGATCATCGTCTGCCCGTCCCAGGACAGATCGGTGGTGGACTCCCCCATCCCCGCCGCCGCGTACACGTAGGCCGCCAGACAACTCGCCGAGGCGGCCCGGCAGAGCAGGTGCCGGGCGTCGGCCTTGGTGACGGTGATCGGGCTGCCGGAGATGTTCACCAGGATCGAGGCACCGGCCAGCGCGGCCTCGGCGCTCGGCGACACCGGTACCCACAGGTCCTCGCAGACCTCAACGTGCACAGCGAATCCGGGCAGATCGACCGCATCGAAGATCAGGTCCGGACCGAACGGCACGCTCTGCCCACCGAGTCGGATCGACTGCCCCCACTGATCGTCACCGGGCGCGAAATGCCTGCGCTCATAGAACTCCCGGTAGTTCGGCAGGTACGCCTTGGGCACCACCCCGAGGATCCGGCCGCGGTGGATCACCACCGCGCAGTTGAACACCCGCGTCCCCCGGCGCAGCGGCGCGCCGACGACCGCCACCGGGTCGAGTTCGGCGCTCGCCGCGACCACCTCGTCGATCGCCGCCAGGGTGGCATCCAGCAACGGGTCCTGCAGCAGCAGGTCGTCGATCGCGTACCCGGTCAGCCCGAGTTCGGGGAACACCGCCAGCGACACGCTCTCCTGGTGGCACTCGCGCAGCACCTCGATGGTGGCGGTGGCGTTGGCGTGCGGATCGGCGATCTGTACGCCCAGGGTGCAGGCCGCCACGCGGGCGAAACCGTGCTCGACGGCTGACCAGAAGTTCATGGTCGCAAGATTGCCATGATGCGCGGATCAGAGCACGACGCGGCCCCGCAGCACGACGCGGATCGGCGTACGCACCAGAGACAGATCCTCGCGGGGGTCGCCGTCGATGACGACCAGGTCGGCGGGGGCGCCGTCGGCGATGCCGGCGAAACCGAGCCAGTCGCGGGCCCGCCAGCTCGCGGCGCCGAGGGCGTGCTCGGCGCTGCCGACCCGGCCGAGCAGCTCGACCTCCCGGCCGATCAGGCCGTGCGGGATCACCCCGCCGGCATCGGTACCGGCGAACACCGGCACCCCGGCGTCGATGCAGGCACCGATGGTCTCGAAGCGGCGGGCGTACAGGTCCCGCATGTGTGCCGCATAACCCGGGAACTTGCCCTCCCCGCGGGCGGCGATGTCGGGGAAGGTCTCCAGGTTGACCAGCGTCGGCACCAGGGAGACCTGGCGGGCGGCCATCATCGTGATGGTCTGGTCGGTCAGCCCGGTTCCGTGCTCGATGCCGTCGATGCCGGCGGCGATCAGCTCGGCGAGCCCCGCCTCCCCGAACTGGTGCGCGGTCACCTTGGCGCCGAGCTGATGGGCGCGGGCGATCGCGGCGGCCACCGCCTCGGCCGGCCAGAGCGGGCCGAGGTCACCGGTCTCCCGGTCGATCCAGTCGCCGACCAGCTTCACCCAGCCGTCGCCGCGGGCGGCCTGCCGCTCCACCTCGGCGACCAGGTCGTCGGGCTCGACCTCGGCGGCATAGTTGCGGATGTAGCGCCGGGGCCGGGCGATGTGGCGGCCGGCCCGGACCAGCCGCGGCAGATCCTCCCGGTCGTCGATCCAGCGGGTGTCGGCCGGTGACCCGGCGTCGCGGATCAGCAGGGTGCCCGCGTCCCGGTCGGTGTACGCCTGCTCCTCGCTGGTGGCGTCATCGACCGCGCCCGCCTCATCGAGGCCGATGTGGCAGTGCGCGTCCACCAGACCGGGCAGGATGTGACCGCCGGCACAGATCGTCACCGCATCGGCGACCGGTTCGAAACGGATCAGCCCATCGACCACCCACAGCTCACGGCGCTCCCCCTCGGGCAGCAGCACCCCGTCCAGGTGCAGCCGCGGCGCGGGCGCGTTCGGATCGATGCGGCGATGCGGCTGGGCGTGGCTGTGGTCGTGTCCCATGGGCTCAGTCTGCCCCGGGCCGACCCGCCCGCGAGCGCGGGGCTCGGCTCAGGCGCGGGTGGCCAGCACCTGGGCGGCGTCGACGATGTCACGCCACTCGGCGGAACCCTTGTTCGCCGGGTCGCTCCAGGCGATCGCGGCCCCCTCGGCGACCCGCAGATTGATCCGGTCCTCCACGGGCTGGGCGGCGATCCGGGCGACCAGGTCGTCGGTGAGCACCTGGGCGGCGTACGCCGGGTCGTCGCCGAAGATCGACACCCCGGGCAGGCCGGGATGATCCGGCAGCTGCTGGCCGATCGGTACGAACTCGTCGTCACCCATCCGGTGGGTGACGATGTCCAGCACCGGGCGCTGCCCGTCGAGATCGACCGCCGCCACCGCGATGGCGTGCTTGTCACCGAGACTGCGGTCCCGGCCGGACTGCGGCAGGGCCCGGGAGGCCCACCAGTCCTGGGTCCAGTAGCTGAAGGGCCGGCCGTCGCGCTGCCCGCGGACCACGTCGTAGGCGCGCTTCTCCCCGCCGAGGCCGAAGGGCGGCGCCTGGAACCGCTCCAGCATCGCCGGGTCGTCGGCGGTGTAGCTGTGCCCGTCGGCCGCGACCTCCTTGCGGAACCGGGCCCGCCCGATGCGGTTCACCAGCAGCAGCACCGCCACACCCAGGAAGAGCAGCACCACCACCAGGATGACGATGATCAGCAGGATCGATCTCACGGGGTCATCAGTCCTTCTTGTCGTTCTTGTCGTTCTTGTCGTTGTTGAACATCTTCTGCAGCTCCGGCGGCAGTTCGAACTCGCTGCCGGAGCCCGCCCCGTTGCCCTTGAACTGTCCCATGTCGAAACCGTGCCCGCCGAAGGCGGCCGCCGGATCGGCCGCCGGCTGCGGCGGCTCGGGCATGACCGGCGCATTGCGCTTGGCCGGGTTGCCGGAGACGCCCTTGCGGTTCTTGCCCTTCTTCGTCTGCTGCTGCTTCTTCTTGCCGCCGCCGGCACCGGGCATCCCCGGCATGCCGGGCATTCCCGACGGCATCTGCCCGTTGGCCAGCGCCGACATCATCTTGCGGGCCTCGAAGAACCGCTCGACGAGCTGGTTGACCTCCGACACCTCGGTGCCCGAGCCCTTGGCGATCCGGGCCCGCCGGGAGCCGTTCAGGATCTTCGGGTCGTCGCGTTCGGCCGGGGTCATCGACAGGATGATCGCCTCCAGCCGGTCGACCTCCCGCTCGTCGATGTTGGCGATCTGATCCTTCATCTCGCCCATCCCGGGCAGCATGCCGAAGATCTTCGACAGCGGCCCCATCCGGCGTACCGCCTTCATCTGCTCCAGGAAGTCGCCCAGGCCGAACTGGGAACCGCCCTTGGACGAGATCTTCTCCGCGGCCTTGCGCGACTGCTCCTCATCGAAGGTCTTCTCGGCCTGTTCGATCAGGGTCAGCATGTCGCCCATGCCGAGGATCCGCGAGGCCATCCGCTCGGGGTGGAAGACGTCGAAGTCCTTCATCTGCTCGCCGGAGGAGGCGAACATGATCGGCTTGCCGATCACCCGCGCGATCGACAGCGCCGCACCGCCGCGGGCGTCACCGTCGAGCTTGGTCAGCACCACACCGTCGTAGCCGACACCGTCGGCGAAGGCCTGGGCGGTGTTCACCGCGTCCTGGCCGATCATCGCGTCGACGACGAACAGCACCTCATCGGGATTCACCGCGGCCTTGATGTCGGCCGCCTGCTGCATCAGCACCTCATCGACGCCGAGCCGGCCGGCGGTGTCGACGATCACCACGTCGTAGAGCTTGCGGTCGGCCTCGACCAGCGCGTCCCGGGCCACCGCGACCGGGTCGCCGACGCCACCGGGGTTGGCGGCCTCGGCCGCGGAGGAGGCCCCGGGGTGCGGGGCGAAGACGTGTACGCCGGCGCGCTGGCCGACCACCTGCAGCTGGGTGACCGCATTGGGTCGCTGCAGGTCGGCCGCGACGAGCAACGGCGAGTGACCCTCGGACTTCAGCCAGTACGCCAGCTTGCCGGCCAGCGTCGTCTTACCGGCACCCTGCAGGCCGGCGAGCATGATCACAGTCGGCGGCTTCTTGGCGAAGCGCACGTTCCGGGTGTCGCCACCGAGGATGTTGACCAGTTCCTCGTTGACGATCTTGATGATCTGCTGGCTCGGGTTCAGCGCTTGGGAGACCTCCTCGCCCTTGGCGCGCTCCTTCACCGCGGCGATGAACTCCTTGACCACCGCCAGGTTCACGTCGGCCTCGAGCAGCGCGATCCGGATCTCGCGCGCGGTGGCGTCGATGTCGGCGTCGCTCAGCTTCCCCTTGCCCCGCAGATTCTTGAAGGTGGCGGAGAGGCGATCGGACAGTGTGTCGAACAAGGCGGTTCCTCGGTCAAATGGGTTCTGGGCGGGATCGAGCGGTCGAGGGCGTACGGGTGCGTGCGCTGCGGACCAACTTTACAAGATGGAGGCCGTCACAGGCCGTTGGTGCGGCCCAGCCAGGCGAGTGCCTGCGGAAATGCCGGGACGTAGGTCTTGAATCCGTGGCCGCCGGTGCCCAGCACGATCTTGGCGGTACCGGGCCACCGTCGGGCCGCCTCGATCATCGCCTTGGAGTCGCCGTCGCCGTAGGTGTTGCCGTCCCAGGACATCTTGTCGCGGGCGGAGGTGACGATCAGCAGTTTCGTCGGCTGCGGGGTGGCGTTCTGGAACTGCCACAGCGGTGTCACCGACCGGCGGAATTCCTCCGAGCCGCCGAAGAGATCACCCTCGCTGGGCTGCACCCACGGATGGTAGTAGCCGCCGATCGAGGCGGCCGCCCCGAACTGGTCGCGGTAGCGCAGCAGCAGGTTGGTGGCGCACAGGCCGCCGGTGGAATAGCCGGCCAGATTCCACTGCCGCCGATCACCGCTGGCTCGGACCGCGGCGTTCACCGCCGCCGGGACGTCGGTGACCAGCCAGGTCTCCGACTTCGGGCCGCCGGGGATGTCGAGGCATTCGGTGTCGCGCGGCGGATGGGTCATCACGGTCGGGAAGACCGCGATGAAAGGTTTCGTGTCACCGCTGGCGATCGACTCGCTGGCCACCTTGTCGAACTCGAACTGGTTGTAGACACCCTCCGGCGTACCGGGAGACCCCGACATCATGAACAGCACCGGGAACTCGGCGTCCGGGCCGGCGCTGAAATAGGCCGGTGGCAGCCACATGAGGATCTCGCTGTTCACCCCGGACGCCTGCCCGCGGACCAGCATCCGCACCAGGGTCGCCCCCGAGGGGGTGGGCCGGGTGCTGGTCGGCGGCGGTTCGGGACGGGCCGGATCCGGGGCCAACGGCGGGCCGACCTGCCGCGGTTGCAGGTCGTTGCTGGCCTCCCGGGTGCCGAGCAGATCGCCCCAGGTCATGTAGAAGCGCATCTCCCGGTTGGCGAGCACCAGCACCGCGAACACGGCCAGGGTCTGCGCGAGCAGGATGGCCACCCAGCGCACCCCGAGCCAGCCGAGGTTGCGGGGTCGTTCGCGGCCGCGCAACCGCCAGCGGTGCACGGCCCAGCGCCGGCCCCCGGCACCGCTGCGGTCGAGGCGTACCAGGACCAACAGCGGTATCAGCACCGTCAGCGCGACCAGCAGCACCGCCAGTCCGCCACTTCGCAACCCCACGGGCAAAGTATGACCTGTTTCACCCCGCGGGGAGCCTGTTCAGCCCAGGATGGCGTCCACGAACTCCTCGGCGTCGAAGGGGGCCAGGTCGTCGGGGCCCTCGCCGAGTCCGACGAGTTTCACCGGTACGCCGAGTTCGCGCTGCACCTGGACGATGATGCCGCCCTTGGCGGAGCCGTCGAGCTTGGTCAGCACGATGCCGGTGACATCGACGACCTCCCGGAAGATCCGCGCCTGGATCAGCCCGTTCTGGCCGGTGGTGGCATCGATGACCAGCAGCACCTCGGTGACCGGCGCCTTCTTCTCGATCACCCGCTTCACCTTGCCGAGCTCGTCCATCAGACCGGTCTTGGTGTGCAATCGGCCGGCGGTGTCGATGAGCACGCAGTCGACCTCCAGATCGACCCCGGCGGTCACCGCCTCGTACGCCACCGAAGCCGGATCGGCGCCCTCGGCCCCGCGGACCGTCGGCACACCCACCCGGGCACCCCAGGTCTCCAGCTGGTCGGCCGCGGCGGCGCGGAAGGTGTCGGCGGCACCGAGCAGCACGTCGCGGTCCTCGGCCACCATCACCCGGGCCAGCTTGCCGACCGTGGTCGTCTTGCCGGTGCCGTTCACCCCGACCACCATCACCACGCCGGGATCGTCACCGACCCGCTGGTCGTGCAGGGTCCGGTCGAGATTCGGGTCGACCAGGGCGAGCAGTTCCTCGCGCAGGATCCGACGGGCCTCGGCACCGTCGGTGACGCCCTCGACCTTGAACCGGGTACGCAACCGGTCGACCAGTTCGGTGGTCGGACCGACCCCGAGATCGGAGGAGATCAGGGTGGCCTCGAAGTCCTCCCAGGTCTCCTCGTCGATGGTGCCGCCGGAGAGCAGGTTCAGCAGGCCGCGGGACAGGGCGTTGTTCTGCCCGGCCAGGCGGGCCCGGAGCCGCTGCAGGCGGGTTCTCGGTGCCTCGGGACGGTCCAGCAGGTCGGGGCCCGCGCCTGCCGCGGTACCGGCACCGGGGTCGAGGTCCGGGTCGAGCGTGGCGACCCCGCCGCCCTCCCGGTCGTCATCACCGCCGCCGCCGGCAGCACCGGCACCGCCCCGCTGCTCGGCCTCCAGCTCGGCCCGGTGCTGCCGCTCCAGGGCACGTCGCCGACCGACCGCGACCCCGATGCCGATCCCGGCGGCGAGGAGCACGACCGCGCCGATGATGATGCTGAGAATCAGTGGGTCCACGGCCGCCATCCTAGGAGGTTCGGCGCGTACCGGTTGCACCCGAGGGGTACTGCGGGTAGGGGTGGTCAGACCCCAAGGAACTCATGTAACGTGTCCGATTGTCTACAAAAGTACAATCGAGCGACGCGGCCGAGTACAGAGCGAGTACAGAGATCGAGTGATCCGACGGATCACGCGAAGGAGCGACGATGGAGTCCAACTCTGCTGGGGTGTCCCCCAGCGTCCCGCTGATCGACGACGCACCAAAAGAAGCAAGTCCAAAACTGCTCAAACGGGCAGTCACCGCCTCGGCGATGGGCAACGCCACCGAATGGTTCGACTACGGTGTGTACGCCTACCTCGCCACCGAGATCGGGGCGAACTTCTTCCCCGGTGAGCATGAGGCCCTCGGCGCCCTGTTGGGCCTGGCGGTCTCCTTCGTGCTGCGCCCGCTCGGCGGTCTGGTCTGGGGCCCGCTCGGCGACCGGCTGGGCCGATCGAAGGTGCTGGCCACCACGATCCTGCTGATGTGCAGCGCCACCTTCCTGATGGGGTTGCTGCCGACCTTCGACCAGATCGGTATCTGGGCACCGATCCTGCTGATCCTGCTCCGGGTGGTGCAGGGGTTCTCCACCGGCGGTGAGTACGGCGGCGCGGCGACCTTCATGGCCGAGTACGCGCCGGACAAGAAGCGCGGATTCTGGGGCAGCTTCCTCGAGTTCGGCACCTTGGCCGGGCTGACCGCGGGCCTGATCATCGTGGCGGTGCTGCGGTTCTTCCTCGGTGACGCCGCGATGCAGGACTGGGGCTGGCGGATCCCGTTCCTGGTCGCCGGGCCGCTCGGCGGCATCGGGCTGTATCTGCGGATGAAGATGGAGGACACCCCGGTCTTCCAGGAGCTGTCCGAATCCGGTGAGTCCGAGGACGAGGCCACCGGCGCACTGAAGAATCTGCTGAAGGAGCACTGGAAGCCGATCCTGCAGCTCTTCGGCCTGGTCATCGCGCTGAACGTGGCGAACTACCTGCTGCTCACCTACATGCCCACCTACCTGCCGAACACCGTCGGGATGTCCAAGGGCAATGCCGAGATCATGGTGCTGATCGGCCAGGTGGTGATGATGATCCTGCTGCCGATGGCCGGTGCCCTGTCGGACCGGATCGGCCGGAAACCGTGCTGGTGGATCTCGCTGATCGGGTTGTTCGTGCTCTCGGTACCGATGTTCTGGCTGATGGGCAAGGGCATGGTGCTGGCCGTCATCGGCTTCACCGTGCTGGGCGCGATCTATGTGCTGCAGCTCGGTACGATCTCGGCCACCTTCCCGGCGATGTTCCCCTCGCATGTCCGGTACGCCGGGATGGCGATCTCCTACAACGTCGCCACAGCCGCCTTCGGCGGCACGGCTCCGGCCATCAACGAGGCGCTGATCGGCGCCACCGGAAACCCGCTGATCCCGGCGTTCTACATGATGGCCGCCTGCGCGGTCGCGATGGTGGCCCTGCACTTCGTGATCGAGACCAAGGGCGCCTCGCTGCGCGGCCGTGGCGTACCGGGGGTGCTGTCCCGACCCGCCGGCCGTCGCCCCGGTGGCGGCGGGGGTGGGCTCGGTGGCGGTGGTACGCGGCCCGGCCAGCTCCGCCCGACCACCGATTGAACAACCGGTGATCGTCATGGTCCCGGGCTAGGCTCGGGGCCATGACGATCAAGGGTGAATATGTCCCCAGCCCCACCGAGTGGGTCCGCAAGCAGGTTGAGGCGATCGAGGCCGCTGGCGACACCCGCGCCGCCCAGGTGATGGATCGCGATGTGGTGATGCTGACGATGCTGGGTGTCTCCGGCAAGGTCCGCAAGGTGCCGCTGATGCGCGTCGAGCACGACGGCTCGTATGCCGCAGTGGCGTCGAAGGGCGGCGCCCCGGAGAACCCCAAGTGGTATGCCAACGTGAAGAAGAACCCGGTTCTCGACCTGATGGACGGCACCGAGACCTTCGCGGTGAGGGCACGCGAACTCAGCGGCAGCGAGCGCGAGGAATGGTGGGAACGCTGCGTCGCGGCCTACCCGCCCTACGCCGAGTACCAGACGAAGACCGACCGCCAGATCCCGGTCCTGATCCTCGAACCGATCACCTACTGAACCGGGCCCCGGCCCACACGTGGCGCACCCCCATTGCGTCCGACCATCGCGCTCCCCATACCGGGTAGCTGTCGACCAATACGGGTTTGATGCCCGAGAAGCATCAAAGAAATGTTTGATGCCCAGCCGACATCAAGGAAATCTTTGATGCTTCCTGGGCATCAGGACGATCTCTGATGCTCACCGGGCATCAAGGAAATCCTTGATGCCTCTCGAGCATCAAACCTGTATCAGTCGGGAGCAGTGGGCCAGGAGAATCGTGGAAAGTGGCCCGGGGCCGGTGCGCGGTCAGCCGTGCAGGCAGAACTCGTTGCCGGAGGGGTCGCGCCACAGCTCCCAGGGCAGTTCGCCCCAGCCGGGGTCGTAGCGGCTGCCGCCGGCGGCCTCGATGCGGCGCGCCCAGTCGTCCCGATCGTCGCCGGTGACGTAGCGCAGGTCGAGGTGCATCCGGTTCTTGCGTACCTTCGGCTCGACCTGGGGGCACAGCTCCAGCAGCGGGCCCAGCCCGGACGGGTGCGTCAGCGTCGCCGGCACCGAGCCGCCGACCAGCTGTTCCCAGCCGGTGAGCATCGCCCAGAACTCCAGGTCCCGCGCCGGATCGGCCGAGTCCAACGGCAGCGCCGCCAGTGGCCCGCGGTCGGCGTACTCGGCCCGCTCCTCCATCACGCAGAACGGATTCCCCTCGGGGTCGGCGAGCACCACCCACGGCACGTCACCCTGACCGATATCCAACCGCGCGGCGCCCTGCCCGAGCAGCCGCTCGACGACCTCGCCCTGGCGTACCCCACCGGCCAGATCGGGATGCAGCCGCGGCGTACCGACCGCCGGCTCATCGACCAACGGGAAGCACAGATCGAGAAACTGGTCGTCGGAATACCGCAACCGGGCCTCGAAGATGTCGGGCCCTTCGGTGATCGGTTCGGCACCGAGCGCCGCGGCCCAGAAGCCGCCCAGCCCACGGGGATCCCGGGCGTCGACGACCAGGTTCTCCAGGTGCATCAGCGGAAGAGCTTGACCAGTCCGCTCGGCGGCTCGCCGTCGCCGTTCAGCGCCTGGGCGGCGCGGGCGAAGCCGTGCGCGACCTTCGGGTGCTGGCTGCGGCCGTGCCCGGCCATGCCCATCGCCACGGCGCCGCAGACGAAGGCGGCGATGACGAGGGCGAGGAGGGTGAAGAGGACGATGCTGCTCACGGCACACCTTTCTCAAGGTCCAACTGGGGAAGGCGCCGGTCGACCACTCCGGCGGGACCAGTGTTACACCTGTGACTCGTGTGATTCCAGTTGTCCGGATCACGATCTCATCAAGGAGTCGAGGGTTCAGTCCCGGATCCGCTGGCTGATTACCGTGGACACCCCGTCGCCGCGCATCGTCACCCCGTAGAGCGCGTCGGCGATCTCCATGGTCCGCTTCTGGTGGGTGATCACCAGCAGCTGGGAGTTCTCCCGCAACTGCTCGTAGATCTCCAGCAGCCGGCCCAGGTTGGTGTCGTCCAGGGCCGCCTCGACCTCGTCGAGGATGTAGAACGGGCTCGGCCGGGCGATGAACAGCGCGACCAGGAAGGCGACCGCGACCAGTGAGCGCTCGCCACCCGACAGCAGCGACAGTCGCTTCACCTTCTTGCCGGGCGGGCGGGCCTCGACGTCGACGCCGGTGGTCAGCCACTCCCCCGGTTCGGTGAGCACGAGCTTGCCCTCGCCGCCGGGGAAGAGCTTGGCGAAGACCTGTTCGAAGGCGGTCTCGACGTCGGCGTACGCCTGCGCGAAGACCTCCTGCACCCGGTTGTCGACCTCGGCGATGATGTCGGTCAGGTCCTTGCGGGTACGCCGCAGATCCTCCAGTTGCTCCGACAGGAACTGGTGCCGCTCGGTCATCGCGTCGAACTCCTCGAGCGCGAGCGGGTTCACCCGGCCGAGCACCTGCAGATTCTTCTCCGCCTTGCGCAGCCGCTTCTCCTGCTCGGCACGCACGAACGGGACCGGCTCGGGCTGCTCGTCGTCCTCGGTGAGCGCCGACCCGTCCGCCCGGGTGAGCACCGGGATGGCGTTCTCCGGCCCGAACTCGGCCATCAGCGTCTCCGCCTCCAGGCCGAGCTCCTCCATCGCCTTCTCGGTCAGCGATTCGACGCGCATCCGTTGCTGGGCGCGAGCCAGCTCGTCGCGGTGCACGGTGTCCACGAGCTGCTGCAGTTCACCGGCCAGCTCCCGGGAGCGGCGCCGGGCATCGGCGAGTTCCCGGTCGGCGGCGGCGCGGACCTGCTCGGCGGCGGCGCGTTCGGCGGCCGCGATCTCGCGGGAGGCCTCGACGCGCTTGAGCAGCCACTCGGCGGCGGTCCGCACCGCGCGTGCATTCTCGCCCTCGCGCTGCAGCTGGATCCGGCGGGCCTCGGCGCGGGCCCGGGCGCGGCGTTCGTTCTCGGCGGCGCGGCGCAGCGAGTCGGCGCGACCGGCCAGCCCGCGGACCCGTTCCTCGGTGGTACGCAGGGCCAGCCGGGCGTCCATCTCGGCCTGTCGGGCACCGCGTGCCTGCTCGGCCAACCGGTCCCGTTCGCCGGTGTCGGCGTCCTCGTCGATCTCCTCGGCCGAGGCCAGTTCCAGCCGTTGTTCCAGCTCGGTCAGCTTCTCGGCGTCCGCGGCCTGCTGGGCCTCGGCCTTCTGCGCCGAGTCGGCGAGCCGGCCGGCCTCGTCACCGGCCTGCTTGGCGAGGTTCTGCCACTTGCCGAGGTCCTCGGCCAGGGCGGCCATCACCGCATCGGATTCGTGCAGCTTGCCCAGTGCCACGTCGAGGCGGCCCTGCGCCTCCTCGTGCCGGTTGCGCACCTCGCCGAGCGCGAACCGCAGCCGCTCCACCTGGTGGTCGGCGGCCACCAGTCGCTTCTCGGCCTCATCGACCGCGGCCTGGGCCTCGATCAGCGACTGCTTCGAGCCCGAGCCGCCGGCGGCGAACCAGGCCGAGAGGATGTCCCCGTCGCGGGTGACCGCGGTGACATCGGGCAGGTCGCCGATCAGCCGGCGGGCGGCCGGGAGGTCGTCGACCACCGCGACCTTGCGCAGCACCCGCAGCACCGAGGGCCGCAGCTCGTCGTCGCAGCCGACCACGTCGGCGGCGTACCGGGCCCAGTCCGGCAGCCGCGGCCAGGTCTCGCCGTCGGTGACCGCCCCGCGCAGCAGCAGCCCCGCTCGGCCGAGGTCCTCGGCCTTGAGATGGTCGAAGGCCCCGACCGCGGCATCCGGCCCGGTCACCGCGACCGCGTCGGCGGCCGAGCCGAAGGCCGCCGAGACCGCGGCCTCGTAGCCCTGTTCCACCTGCACCAGGGCCGCGACCGAGCCGAGCAGGCCGCCGACCCGGTCGGTGGCGGCGAGCAGGGCGGCGGAGGCATCCTTGCGTTCCAGGCCGAGCTTGAGCGCCTCCAACCGGGCGGCCGCGGCGGCGCGTTCCTGGTTGGCGGTCTGCTCCTGGCGCTGCAGCTCGCGCAGTTCGGTCTCGACCACCTCGAGTTCGTCGGCGGCCTGTTCGTGTTCGGAGTCGAGGTCGACCTCGCCGGCGTCCAACCCGGCGACCCTGGTCTCCAGGCTGGTGAACTCGGCGCGGGCCCGCTGGGCGCGTTCCAGTGCCTGTTCCCGGGCGCTGGTCAGTCGGCCGATCTCCTCGACCACGGCCTCGGCGCGGGAGCGGGCGGAGTTGACCTGGCCGGTGAGCCGGGCCAGGCCCTCCCGCCGGTCGGCGATCGCGCGGAGCTGGGCGGCGAGCCGCTTCTCCTCGGTGGCATGGGCCTGTTCGGCGTCGGTACGCCGCTGGGTCGCCTCGGCGAGCGCGGCGTCGGCGGTGGCCACCTCGGCGCGCAGCTGCTCCTCCTGGCGGCCGACCTCCTTGGCCTCGGCTTCGAGCTGCTCCGGGTCGCGGCCCGGGCGGTCCTCGGTGGGTTGGTTGTCAGCGTTGCGGACCCGTTCGGCGGCGATCGAGATGGTCGAGGCGACCCGCTCGCGCAGCCCGGACAGGGCGTACCAGGTCTCCTGCGCGGCGGTCAGCCGTGGCGTACCCTCCCGCAACTGCTCTTCGGCCTCGGCCTCGGTGTCCCGGGCGGCGGCCAGCGCGTTCTCGACGCTGGTTCGCCGATCGCGCAGCGCCTGCTCGTCGGCGAGCTCGGATTCCAGTGCCAGGGTGGCCTGCACCAGATCGTCGGCGAGCAGTCGGGCGCGGGCGTCGCGGACCTCGGCCTGGATCACCACGGCCCGGCGCGCCACCTCGGCCTGCCGGCCGAGCGGTTTGAGCTGCCGGCGGATCTCGGCGATCAGGTCGTTGAGCCGGTTCAGGTTGCCCTCGGTGGACTCCAGCTTCCGCAGCGCCTTCTCCTTGCGCTTGCGGTGCTTGAGGACGCCGGCGGCCTCCTCGATGAACCCGCGCCGGCCCTCCGGGGTGGCCTGCAGGATCGAGTCGAGCTGGCCCTGGCCGACGATGACGTGCATCTCCCGGCCGATACCGGAGTCGCTGAGCAGCTCCTGGACATCGAGCAACCGGGCGGCGTTGCCGTTGATCGCGTATTCCGAGCCGCCGTTGCGGAACATGGTCCGCGAGATCGTCACCTCGGTGTATTCGATCGGCAGCGCGCCGTCGGTGTTGTCGATGGTCAGCGCCACCTCGGCCCGGCCCAGCGGGGCCCGGCCGGAGGTGCCGGCGAAGATGACATCCTCCATCTTGCCGCCGCGCAGCGACTTGGCGGCCTGGGCACCCATCACCCAGGCGAGCGCGTCGACGACGTTGGATTTGCCCGAGCCGTTCGGGCCGACCACACAGGTGATGCCGGGCTCGAAGTTGAGGGTGGTGGCGGAGGCGAAGGACTTGAAGCCGCGCAGGGTGAGGCTCTTCAGGTACACGGTTCAGCCCCGTTCCGTGTCCCCAGAACCGTCGCGAACCGAGTCGTCGTGGATGGTGTCCTCGTGCACCGTGCCCTCGGGGATCGGGTTGCCCTCCTCGTCGACCACCTCGGGGGCGACGACCGCGGCCACCATCGGCAGCTCCTGCTCGGGATGCAGCCGCTTGCCGCGGACCGCCCGGAAGGTCCAGAGCTTGTTCACCACGAAGTTGATCGGCATGGTCAGCGTGATCTGGATCAGGTTGGCCCAGTAGAGCGGTTTGCGCAGCCCGGAGCTGTCGTCCAGCACCGGGAACAGTTTCGCCAGCTCGACCGGTGAGCCGTGCCAGAGCAGCAGCTGGATGATCACCTGACCGACCAGGTAGGCCACCGATCCGACCGCCAGGAAGGGGAAGAACTCGCGCCACCAGCCGGCATGCTTGCCGGATTTGAAGGTCCAGGTGCGGTTGAGCTGGAAGTTCCAGACGTTGGCGACCAGGAACGCGACCGTGGTGATCACCACATACCAACGGATGTTGAAATCCGAGAACGGCAGCGGGAACGCCACGTCGCGGTAATCGCCCCCGAGCAGCTTGTTGAGGATGATCACCACGATCTGGTTCACGAGTACGCCGGAGCCACCGACCAGTCCGAAACGCAGGAACTGCAGCCAGTTGTGGCGGTGACGCACGAAGACGTAGTGGGCGGCTCTCTTCACGATTGGACCACCCTAACGGCGCGCCCGCCGTTCACCGAACCAGCGGCCGCGCGTGGCGCGCGTTGGCATCGTGGGCAGCGGAACGCCGAGCGGTTCATGAACGCCTCCCGCACGATCGGCGTACCGCAGCGCTCACACGGCAGACCTTCTTGACCGTAGGCGTGCAGCGCCCGGTCGAAGTAGCCGGATTCGCCGTTGACGTTGACATAGAGCGCATCGAAGCTGGTACCGCCGACGGCCAGCGCCTCGGCCATCACCGCCCGCGCGGCATCGAGTACGCCGACGGCGGCGGCCTGGCTGAGCCGCTCGCCGGGCCGGTCGTAGTGCATCCGCGCGGCCCAGAGCGCCTCGTCGGCGTAGATGTTGCCGATCCCCGAGACCAGCGTCTGGTCGAGCAGCGCCCGCTTCACCCCGCCACGGCGGCGGCGCAACCGGCGGGCGGTCTCGGCGACGTCATACGCCGCATCGAACGGGTCGCGGGCGATGTGGGCGATCTCGGCGGGCAGTTCGGCCCCGTCGAGCGACAGCGAGACGCCACCGAACATCCGCTGGTCGACGAAGCGCAGCTCGTGCCCGGAATCGTCGAAGGAGAAGCGGATCCGGGTGTTGCGGGCATCGGGCAGACCCGGTTCTGCGGTCCGGAACTGGCCGCTCATCCCGAGATGCACCAGCAGCGCGTCGCCGTCGGTGAACGGCAGCCAGAGGTATTTGCCGCGCCGTCGCGGGGTGTCGAAGGTGCGCCCGACCAGGGTGGTGGCGAAGTCGTCGGGGCCGGCCAGATGCCGGCGTACCGGGCGGGGATGCAGCACCTGGACCGCGCTCAACCGGCGGCCGGCGATCAATGGGGTGAGCCCGGCACGGACCACCTCGACCTCGGGCAGCTCCGGCACCTCAGCCGACCTCGCCGGCCTCGGGCGTACCGGGCTCGGCTGTCGGCTGCTGGCGTTCCCGCAGTTCGGCGAAGGCGCTGCCGGCGGCCTCCTGCTCGGCCTGCTTCTTGTTCCGGCCGCGGCCGTGGCCGAAGCGCAGTTCGCCGAGCACCACGACCGCCTCGAAGCGCTTGTCGTGGTCGGGCCCGGATTCGGTGATCTCGTAACGCGGCGCGCCCAGCCCCAGGGTCGAGGTGAGCTCCTGCAGTGAGGTCTTCCAGTCCAGCCCGGCACCGAGTTGGGCGGCCCGCTCCATCAGCGGGTCGAAGAGCCGGTGCACCAGCAGCCGGGCGCCGTCCATGCCGTGGGCCAGATAGACCGCGCCGATCAGCGCCTCCATGGTGTCGGCCAGGATCGAGGACTTGTCGGCGCCACCGGTGGTGATCTCACCGCGGCCCAACCGGATCTGCGGGCCGATGCCCAGCGAGCGGGCCACCTGGGCCAGCGCGCGGGCGTTCACCACCGCGGCGCGCAGTTTCGCCAGCTCACCCTCGCTCAGCTCGGGATGCACCCGATAGAGGTGTTCGGTGACGATCAGCCCGAGCACCGAGTCGCCGAGGAACTCCAACCGTTCGTTGGTCGGCAGGCCGCCGTTCTCATAGGCGTACGAGCGATGGGTCAGGGCAAGCACGAAGAGCTGGGGGTCCATCGGGACCCCCAGCTCGGTGCAGAGTTGCTCGATACCCGCCATCGCGTCAGCGGCCGCCGCTCGACGGCCGACCGGGGCGTCGCCCCGGCGGCGGGATCAGGACTCGAGGACCTGTCGCCGCGCCGCGCGCGGACCGTACTGGCCGCAGGACGGGCAGACGGTGTGCGGCAGGTGCTTCTGCCGGCAGGCCGGGTTGGCGCAGGTGACCAGGGTCGGGGCCTGGGTCTTCCACTGGGCGCGGCGGTGCCGAGTGTTGCTGCGGGACATCTTCCGCTTGGGGACGGCCACGATTCTCTCCTGTGTCGGTCGTACGCCGGGCGTTCCGGCTCTTTCCCGCGGGTGCGGGGTGGTCTTGCGGTTCAGCTCCTGCCGGGCTCGCCATCGGCGCGCCACCCGGCCAGTTCACCCCAGCGCGGGTCGACGGCCGACTCATGGGTGTGCTCCGGATCGGCGTTGAGATTGGCCCCACAATCGGGGCACAGTCCCGCGCAGTCCGGCCGACACAGCGGCATGAACGGCAGTTCCAGCACCACCTCGTCGCGGACCAGGGGTTCGAGGTCGAGCAGCTCGCCCTCCATCCTGCTGGCCTCGGTGTCGTCGGGCTCGGCGTCCGGGTAGAGATAGAGCTCCTGGATGTCGATCTCGAGCTGCTGCTCCATCGGCTCCAGGCAGCGTCCACACTGCCCGGCCACCTCGACCTCGGCGGTCCCGGTGACCAGCACCCCCTCGACGACCGACTCGAGTTTCAGATCGAGCCGGATCGGCGATCCGGTGGGTACTCCGATTACGTCGCTGCCAATGCCCTCGGGCGCCTCGGTGCTGGTCCGCAGCTCCCTCATCGCACCCGCTCGACGACCCAGATCATGGGTATCGATGACCAGAGGATCCCTCCGGTCCAGCGGGCGTGTTGCTGAGCTCATGCCAACCCCCTCGCGCGCACGACGGCATGGCGTCGCCATAACCGACGTCCCAGACTACCTGCCAGCCGGAGACCCATGCAAACGCGGGCCCCGCCGGCCCGCTGGGCTTAGGCTGTGCGGGTGCCGCAGCCCGATTCCGCCGCCGGAACGCGGATCGGTCTGACCGTCCGCGCCCGGGTGCTGCTCGCCGTCGCGGTGCTCTCGCTGCTGGCGATGAGCCTGGCCGGTGTGGTGGCGTACGCCCTGGAGCGGCAGCGGATCGACCGCGACATCGACGACCTGCTGCGCCGCCGGCTCTCCGACACCACCGCGCTCACCGAGCGGGCCCGGGATCTGCGGACCGGGGAGCCGCTGACCACCACCGCGGAGCTGCTGCAGGCGGCGGTGCTGGAGACCCCGACCCAGGATCACGAGAGCCGGCTCGGGTTGATCAACGGCATGATCACCTGGTCCGCACCCGATCCGACCGGCAGGACCTACACCGATCCCGCCTTCCTGACCGCCGTGCTCGGCCAGCCCACCGACCGGGTGAGCCTGGCGAGCTGGTTCGGCACCGTACCGACCACCTCCCCGCAGCTGCGCTATCTGGTCGCACCGGTGCGGATGACCGGGGACAGCCAGGTCGGGCTGCTGGTCGTCACCATCGATTCGCGTGCCGAGTACGCCTCCCTGAACCGCAACTTCCGCAACTACTTCCTGGTCGGCGCGGGCTCGCTGCTGCTGATCTGGTTCGCCTCCTGGCTGCTGATCGGGCAACTGCTGGAGCCGATCTCGCTGCTGCGGCGGACCACCCGGGAGATCACCGAGACCGACCTCTCCCGCCGGATCCCGGTCCGCGGCAACGACGACCTGGCCCAGCTCACCCACACCGTCAACGCCATGCTGGACCGGTTGTCGCACACCTTCGCGGCGCAGCGCGACCTCTACGACGACGTCGGCCACGAGCTGCGTACGCCGCTGACGATCCTGCGCGGCCACCTGGAGGTGATGGACCCCGACGACCCGGACGATGTCCGCGCGGTCCGCGCCCGCGGCATCTCCGAGGTGGACCGGATGGCCCGGCTGGTCGAGGATCTGCTGACCCTGGCCAAGGCCGAGCGGCCGGACTTCATCCGGTTGCAGTCGGTCGATGTCGGGACGCTGACCGATGAGGTGCTGGAGAAGGCGCGGTCGCTGGGCGATCGCCAGTGGCAGCTCGCCGAGGTCGCCGATGTCCGTGCCCAGCTGGATCCGCAGCGGGTCTCCCAGGCGTTGCTGGAACTGGCCCGCAATGCGGTCAAGTTCTCCGAACCCGGATCGATGATCGCGATCGGTTCGCGCGCCGAGGGCACCGAGGTCCGGTTCTGGGTGCGCGACCAGGGGTCGGGGATCGCGCCCGAGCTGGCCGCCAGGGTCCGGGAGCGGTTCGTCCGCGGGCGTGCGCAGGCCGAGGGGTCGGGGCTCGGACTGGCGATCGTCTCCGAGATCGCGGCGGGACACCGGGGCACGCTGACGATCGAATCCCCCCACTCGGTAGGTACGACCATTAGTCTCATCCTGCCGAGACGCCCACCCGCGACCACAGCACGCCCCTTCGACGCAGAACTCTCCAACGAGAACGAGGACGAACGATGAGCAGCATCCTGATCGTCGAGGACGAGGCCGAGATCGCCTCGTTCATCGCCCGGGGCCTGGGCGCCGCCGGCCACCAGACCGAGACGGTCGGTGCCGGGCAGGCGGCCATCGAGCGGGTGTCGGCGGGCGAGGTCGACCTGATGGTGCTGGACGTCGGGCTGCCCGACATCGACGGTTTCGAGGTGGTACGCCGGTTGCGCGAGTCGGGCTCGCGGGTGCCGGTGATCATCCTCACCGCCCGCACCTCGGTCACCGACACCGTCGCGGGGCTGGAGTCGGGGGCCGATGACTACATGGCCAAGCCGTTCAGCGTCGACGAACTGGTGGCCCGGGTCCGGCTGCGGCTGCGGCCCGCCGACACCGAACCGCTGGTCCTCAGCCACGGCGACCTGAGCCTGGATGTGCGGACCCGCCGGGCCCGCGCCGGGGAGCACGAGGTCGAGCTCACCGCCCGCGAGTTCGCGCTGGCCGAGGCCTTCCTGCGGCACCCGGGTGAGGTGCTGACCCGCGAGCAGCTGCTGTCGATGGTGTGGGGGCTGGACTTCGACCCGGGCTCGAACGTGCTCGAGGTCTATGTGCGCTACCTGCGCCGCAAGATCGGCGCGCAGTATTTCCAGACCGTGCGGGGCCGCGGCTACCGGTTGGCCTGACCGTCCTGGTCCTGACCCTGCTGGTCCTGCTGACCCTGCTGGTCCGGGGTCGCCGGTGCCGTCGGTGCCGGAGTCGGCATGGCCGAGCTCGTCCCGACGCGGGTCTTCTTCGGCTTCTCCCGGGCGTCGATGTGACTCGGGCCGGGTTTCAGCGCACCGGTGCTCGGGCGCGGCTTCGCGGTCGGCTCACCGCTGCCGGAACCCCGTTCGGTGTCGCCCTTCCTGCCACCGTCTGAATCATCGCCCTGCTCGTCCTCCGGGAGCGGGGTGATCGTCTCCTGCTCGATGGTCGAGCTGGTGGGTGGGCGGAGGCCCTGGGCGGGTTGACCGCGCTCGATACGGCCGCCACCCGAACCGGTGGAACCGGCCGTCGGTGCGGCGGCGGTCGGGGCCGCACCGGTCGAGCCGGTCGTGGTGGGTGCCTGGGTCGGGGCGGGTTGCCGGGCCGAGCTGGGCGCCACGGGCTGCTGCCCTCCCCCGGTCCGCGTCCCGGTCCCGGCCTGCGGGACGGAACCCGGCCGCGCCGGAGCGGCACCGGGGGCAGGGGCATCGGCCGCGGGGGCACCGGCGCTGGCACCGCTGCGCGCGTCCGGGGCTGCGCCGGCGCGCCGCTGGGGAACAACGGTTCCCACGGTGGCCCCCGGAACACCCTCGGCCGGCCGCGGGGTGGCCAGCGCGCGGTCGCTGGGCTGCGCGGACGGGGACGGCGCCTCGGGCGTACCCGTCGGCTCCCCCGGGGGCAGCTCACCGGGCGCGGTCCCACCGGGACCCGCACCGCCCGGTACCGGGCCGTCGGCCACCGAGTGCGGCAGCTGCCGGCCGAACAGCATCCCGCCGAGCTCCTGCGAACCCGGGAAGAGCCCGTAGTTGATCGCACCCATGGTCACCGTCATGGCGACGGCGACACCCACCACGGTGGTGGTGGCGCGGGAGGCAGGCATCGGTGAATCCCTCGGCTCGTGGGTGAGAACTCTGTAATCAGTCGACTACATTACCGCTTTCAACTAAATCCCAACAGCCACCGGGCCAGAAAATCTGGTCAGCTGACCAGCACCTGGAGCTCAGGCGGGCGGCAGGGGTTCGGCGGTCTCGGCGTCGAGGCCGGAGCGCTCCGCCAGCCGCTGCCGGGCCACGGCCACCTGGCTGGAGGTCTTGTGCAGCACCGATTCGAAGGACGCCATCCGGGAGTCGATGAAGATGTCGGTCTCCCGCCGCAGCGCCCGGCACTCCTCCTCGGCCTCGTTGCGCAACCGCTCGGCCTGCTCCCGGGCCTGCCGGGTGATCTCGTGCTCGGTGGCGAGCTGCTCCGCGCGCTGCCGGGCGTCGGCGACGATCTGTTCGGCATCGGTACGCCCCTGATCGCGGTGCCCCTCGGAGTCGGCGAGCACCCGGTTGGCCCGCTCCAGTTCGGTTGGCAGCGCGGCCTGGATCCGGTCGAGGAGCTCCAGCATCTCGGCGCGGTTCACCACACAGGACGCCGACATCGGTACGCCCTTGGCCTGGCTGACCGCCTGCCGCAGCGCGGCCAGCGACTCGGTCAACTGATCCGCGCTCATCAGCTCTCCCCTCGATCGGCGGCGCGGGCCCTGATCCGGGCGGCCGCCGCGGGCGGTACGAACTCGGACACGTCGCCGCCCATCAGCGCGATCTCGCGGACCAGGGTCGAGGACACGAAGGACCACTGGGCCGCGGTCGGCAGCAGGATGGTCTCGATCCCGCTGAGCCGGGTGTTCATCTGGGCCATCTGCAGCTCGTAGTCGAAGTCGGAGGCGAACCGCAGACCCTTCACGATCGCGCCGATACCGTGCTCGCGGGCGAAATCGACGAGCAGACCGGACATCGTCATCACCTGCACCCCCGGCAGTCCCTCGAGCGCCTCGTCGAGGATCTCCACCCGCTCCTCGGGGCTGAAGAGGCTGTTCTTGGCGGTATTGGTGCCGACGCCGACGACCACCTCGTCGAACAGGTGCGCGGTCCGTCGAATGATGTCCAGGTGCCCGTGGGTGCACGGGTCGAACGAGCCGGGGCAGATGGCCTTCACCCTGGCGTCACCTCCTCGGTCGCCGCCGCGGTCAGTTCCTCGGCGAAGTGCAGGGTGGTCTCACCGTAGCGTCGCTGCCAGCCGTCGCCGACGCCGGGCGGCCACTGCGGTGCCGCGCCGCGGCTGCCGCGCTCGACCACCAGCAGACCGTGGGTGGCCAGCCAGCCGTGGCCGACCAGATCGGCGAGCACCCGGTCCAGCCGCTCGGCGGGCAGGTCATAGGGCGGGTCGAGCCAGACGATGTCGAACCCCTGCGGGGCCGGGGTCGCCGCCAGTTGCTCCACCTTGGCGGTCCGTACGCCCACCTCGAGTTCGGTGTCGGTGGCGTTGCGGCGGGCCAGGTCGGCGGTCTTCCGGTCGGACTCGACGAGCAGGACCGGGTCGGCGCCGCGGCTGGCCGCCTCCAGCCCGACCGCGCCCGTGCCGGCGTACAGGTCGAGCAGGCTGAACCCGCGCAGTGCCCGATCGGGTGGTTCGTCCTGCCCGTCGGCCCAGGACACCAGCGCCGAGAACAGTGCCTCGCGGACCCGGTCGGAGGTGGGCCGGGTGCGCTGATGATCGGGGGTGGCCAGCTTGCGGCCGCGGGCGGTTCCGGTGATGATCCGACTCACCCGGCCATTATCGCGCGTGCGACGATGAGGGCATGCGCGTCCACCTCGCCACCGACCATGCCGGTCTGGAACTGAAGAATCTGCTCGCCGATCGGCTGCACGAGGCCGGTCACCAGGTGATCGACCACGGCGCCCACACCCTCGATCCCGAGGATGACTATCCACGCTGGATCATCCCGGGTGCCGAGGCCGTCGCGGCCGACCCGGGGTCGCTGGGCATCGTGATCGGCGGTTCCGGCAACGGTGAGCAGATGGCGGCCAACAAGGTGCGCGGGATCCGCGCCGCGCTGGCCTATGACACGACGACCGCGAGCCTGGCCCGGCAGCACAACGACGCGAACGTGCTCTCCCTCGGCGCCCGGATGCAGGATCCCGAACAGCACTGGGAGATCGTGCGGACCTTCCTGGACACCCCGTTCTCCGAAGGTGAACGGCACATCCGCCGGATCGGTGAGGTGACCGCCTACGAGCAGGAGCACTGGCAGGGCTGAGCACGGCGACCACCATCGACGCCCTGCTGCGGGCCTCTGACGCTCATCGAGCAGTCGGCCCTGCGCCCCTGTGACGCTCATCGAGCTCATCGAGTAGTCGGTCATGCGCAGCGAAGCGGAGCAATGGCCGACGTGTCGAGATGAGATTGCCCTGCTCGGACGGTTGAGCGAGTCCCAAGCGGCGAGGGTCGTCAATGCCCATCATCGTCCGACGGTCTGGTCCTGATTCGGTGACGTAGGTGGCGTCGCGGGCGGCGGTTCGGATCCAATCCCCGTGGTGGCAGGAATTCCGGCAACCGATCGGCGGGGTTGAGACGGGCCTCCCAGCGGTTTTCGTTGTGCAGGTTGGCTCTGGCGGGTTCGACGAGGGCGTGGTGGTGTGGGCAGAGCAGTACGCCGTTGTCCAGACTGGTCGGACCCTGCGCCCACCACGGCTTGATGTGGTGCGCTTCGCAGCGTCGGGCAGGTTGACAGCAACCGGGGAAGACGCACCCTGCATCACGAGCCACCAGGGCGGCGCGCAGCTCACCGGTGAACAACCGGTGCGCCGGGCCGGCGTCGAGTGGGATCCCGAAGCCATTGAGGACGATCGGGATGATCTCGGCGTCGCACGCCAGCAGCCGCAGTTGCTGCGCGGAGAGCGGTCCGAAGGTCGTCTCGGTGAAACCGATCCCGCGGCGCAGCGTGTCCAGATCGACGGTCACGTGCACCCGCGCCCGGTCGTTGCCGCGGGCCGGTGCGCGTCTGGCATCGGCGTACGCCTGGGCCACCTCCAGCAGTGCGTCAGCGCGGCGCATCGCTCGTGAGGGACGGCCACCACACAGCCCGCAGGATGGGCCGGTGCACGAGCTCCCGCACAGGGGCGGTTCGTCGTCGCGATGGGTATCGGCCAGGGAGTCGAGCAGGGCGCTGAGCCGCTCACCCTCGGCGGCGGGAAGTTGACCCTTGATCCTGGTGGAGCCGTGACCGTCGTGGTGCAGATGCAACCCACGATTGCGGAGGGCCGCACGCTCCTCCTGTTCGAGCCGTCGCTCCAGCAGTGCGTCGGCATGGTCGGGATCAACGACCTCGACCAGATGTTCACCGACCGCGGCCAGGTCGCGCGGGTCCAGCCGCTGCGCCTGCTCGATCATGGATCGCTGCGCCGCGATCTCCTGCTGCGGAGCGAGGTCCGGCGGCAGTTGCTGCAACGACTGCAGGATGACGGCCGCCTGGCGAGGCGAGATGGCGGCCTCGGCGAGGGCGTGCCAGACGACCGGAGCACGCACGGTGCGGATCGCATCCCGCAGCACCCCGGAGGCCTGGCTGCCCGCATACCCCCGGCGTTCCCGCATCCAGGTCGTGGTGCGGACTCGGTGGACGTGTTGGCTGGCGTCACCGGCGTCGATGCCGGCCAGGGTGCGGGTGGACAGCGCGTGGAGCCGTGCGGCGATCCGCTCGTTCGCCTCGGCAACGCGGAGACGCTGCTCGTCGGTGAGCAGCCGATCATCGGCGTCGAGGACGAGTTGGCGCAGCAGTTCATCGACCGTCTCCACGGTCTCGACGAACCTGGCCGCACTGCCATCCATACCCGTCATTCAACAGACAGGGTCTGACAGTTTCCGCCCGGATCTGCCGCCCTGGCAGGAATTCTCGGAATCTGTGGATAGGTTTTGAGGGCGGGTCACGGCCTCTCGACACGGTCGCTGCGCGACCTACTCGAGGATCGTTGGGACCGTCGGTCGCTGCGCGACCTACTCGAGGATCGTTGGGACCGTCGGTCGCTGCGCGACCTGCTCGAGGATCGTTGGGACCGTCGGTCGCTGCGCCGACCTGCTCGAGGATCGGAGAGGGCCGGCTCACGGCACCTAGGTCCGCTCCAGCCACTCGGCGGCGGCCTGCTCCTCCACCTGGGTGATGGCGTCGGCGATGCCGGGTTCTTTCAGCTCCGGGTCGCGGGCGACGCAGTCCTCGGCGATCGCGCGGGCCTGTTCCAGCAGTTGCACGTGATCGAGCACCCGCAGCAGCTTCAGCGAGGAGCGGGCACCGGCCTGGCTGGCGCCGAGCACATCGCCCTCGCGGCGCTGGGCCAGATCGACCTCGGCGAGCTGGAACCCATCGCGGGTGCCGGCGACGGCGCGGAGCCGTTCGGCGGCCGGGGAGTCACCGGGGGTACGCGTCAGCAGCAGGCAGAGCCCGGGGTGCGCGCCACGGCCGATCCGGCCGCGGAGCTGGTGCAGCTGGGAGATGCCGAAGCGGTCCGCGTCGCAGATCACCATCACCGAGGCGTTCGGCACATCGACCCCGACCTCGACGACGGTGGTGGAGACCAGCACGTCCAGCTCACCGGCGGCGAAGGCGGCCATCACCCGGTCCTTCTCGTCGGCCGACAGCTTGCCGTGCAGGGCGGCCACCCGCAGCGACTCGAGCGGTCCGCCGGGGTCGGTCAGTTCGGCGTACAGGTCGGTGACGTTGCGCGGTGCGGGCGCGTCCTTGCCCTCCAACGAGGGATCGGGCGGTACCAGTTCGCTGTTCTTCTCCCCCGCCGAGATCTGCGGGCAGACCACGAACGCCTGCCGGCCGGCGGCGACCTCCTCGGTGATCCGCTGCCAGGCCCGCTCGACCCATTCGGGGCGGACGTTCTCCGGGACCACCTGGGTGCTGACCTCGCTGCGGCCGGCCGGGATCTCGGTCAGCGTGGACACCTCGAGGTCGCCGAAGACGGTGATCGCGACCGTCCGCGGGATCGGGGTGGCGGTCATCACCAGCACGTGCGGCCGGGCCTCGGCGCGGTCGTTCAGCGCCGCCCGCTGCTCGACGCCGAAGCGGTGCTGCTCATCGACGACCACCAGGCCCAGGTCGGCGTACTGCACCCGGTCGGCGAGCAGCGCATGGGTACCGACCACGATCCCGGCCTCCCCGGAGGCGATCTGCAGCAGGGCCTTCTTCTTCTGCGCGGCGGTCATCGACCCCGACAGCAGCACCACCTTCGTCCGCGGGCCGTCACCGAGCACACCAGCGTCGAAGAGGCCGCCCTCCCCCTCGGCGAGCGGGCCGAGCATCCGGCTGATCGTCTGGTGGTGCTGCTGGGCCAGCACCTCGGTCGGTGCCAGCAGCACCGCCTGGCCGCCATTGTCGACGACGGTGAGCATCGCCCGCAGCGCGACCAGGGTCTTGCCGGAACCGACCTCACCCTGCAGCAGCCGCTGCATCGGATGGGTCTGCTCCAGGCCGGTGAAGATCTCCTCGCTGACCTGCTGCTGGCCCGCGGTCAGCTCGAACGGCAGGGTGGCGTCGAAGGCGGCGAGCAGCCCGTCGCGCTGCCGCGGCCGCGGCGTACCGGGCTGGGACCGAGCGGCGGCGCGCCGGTAGGCCATCGCCGCCTGCACCGCGAACGCCTCGTCGAACAGGAACCGCTGCCGACCCAGCCAGGCCTGTGCCAGGTCGTCGGGGCGATGCACGTACTGCACCGCGGCCGCCAACTCGGGCAACCGCTCGTCGGCGGCCGGTTCGAAGTCGATGGCGCGGTCGGCGCGGGCCAGGGCGACCAGATCCACCGCCTCGCGGACCGTGGCGGGCAGCGGCTCGGGCAGCTCACCGGTCTGCTCGCGGACCAGGTCGATGCACTGGGCGATGGTCCAGGTGGGCAGCTTCGCGGTCGCTGGATAGATGCCGATCAGCCCGCCGACCCGGGAGGCCAGCTCACCCATCTGCTGGTTGCGCTGCGCCCCGCCGGTGATGTGGCCGGCCTCGTCGAGGGTGACGAAATCGGGGTGGGTGAGCTGCAGCTGGCCGTTGAAGACCCCGATCTTGCCGGCGAACAGCCCGCGCGCACCCTCGGGCAGGGTGCGCTGCCAGAAGTCGATCAGGTGCCTGCGGCCGAAGAAGGTGAGCCGCAGGGTCCCGGTGCCGTCGCCGACGATCACCTCCAGCCGCAGCGAGCGCTGGTTGCCCTTGGTCTCGCTCTTGATCACCCGGGAGATGAACGCGGCATCCTCGCCCACCTTGAGATCGCGCAGGCTGGTCGACTCGGCGCCGCGCAGATAGCGCCGGGGCACGTGCCGCAGCGCGTCGCCGACCGTGCGCACCTTGAGCTGCTCGAACGCCTTGGCGGTCTTGTCCCCCAGCACGGTCTCCAGCCGGGTGGCCTGGACGCGGTACGCCGGGGTCTGCCACATGGGCCACACCCTAGCGACCTGCCCCGACGGGTCTGGCCCTACGCTGCCGACCATGGACCCGCACCCGATCACCGGCCATGAGTTCGCCTCCCCGGTACCGCCGGGCAGCGGGTGGCCGGGTGATCCGGCGACGGCCGGTACGCCGGTGGCGCACGATCCTGCCGAGGTGGTCGAGCTGGCGGCCGCCGCGGGTGATGTCACCGAGCTGGAGGCCCGGGTCACGGTGTGCCGGGCCTGCCCGCGGTTGGTCGCCTGGCGGGAGCAGGTGGCGTCCGAACGCCGCGCCGCCTATCGCGATCAGCCCTACTGGGGACGGCCGGCGGCGGCGTTCGGCGACCCGCAGGCCCCGGTCCTGATCGTCGGCCTGGCACCGGCCGCGCACGGCGCCAACCGAACCGGGCGGATGTTCACCGGGGACCGTTCCGGGGACTGGCTGTACGCCGCCCTGCATCGGGCCGGGTTCGCCAACCAGCCCACCGCGGTGCACGCCGGCGACGGGCTGGAGCTGACCGGGATCCGGATCACCGCGTCGGTGCACTGCGCCCCGCCGCAGAACAAGCCGACCACCGCGGAGCGGGACGCCTGCGCGCCCTGGCTCGACCGGGAACTGCAGCTCTCGGCACCGCGGCTGCGTTCGATCATGGCGCTCGGCTCACTCGCCTGGGACGCCACCCTGGCCGCCGCCCGCCGGCTCGGCTGGGGCGTACCCCGCCCGAAACCGCGGTTCGGGCACGGCGCCGAGGCGACGCTGCTGGCTCCCGGCGATCGGCCGGTACGCCTGATCGGCAGCTATCACGTCAGCCAGCAGAACACCTTCACCGGCCGGCTCACCGAGGCGATGCTCGATGAGGTGCTGAACCGCCTGTGACGTCCCACGTCGGCTGGGCGAGCGAGGAACGAGCGAGTCGAAGCCACCCCGGGACACGCAAAAAGGACCTGCCCCGGATGGGACAGGTCCTCAGGCGCAGGCCGGGTCAGCGAGCGACCTTGCCGGCCTTCAGGCAGGAGGTGCACACGTTCACACGCTTGGACGTGCCACCGATCACGGCCTTGACGCGCTGGATGTTCGGGTTCCAGCGACGCTTGGTCTTCTTCTTCGACCAGGGCACGTTGTGGCCGAAGCCCGGGCCCTTGGCGCACACGTCACATACGGCAGCCACTGGAGTGTCTCCTCGTCAGAACTTCATTGATTGGGGTCCGATCACGCGATCGGCAACCGGTAGAGCATAGCCGACGCCCACTCCCCCATCCAAATCCTCGGGACCGGGGTTCGGATCGGCCCACCCGGGTATGAATGGATCATCGATCCAACACTCTGGATCACTGATACAGTCACACATCCGAGACAGCCCTCACACCTCACCCCCGGATTGAGAGGCACCCATCGATGAGCCTGTGGAGCATCTTCACCAGTGAACTGATCGGCACCGCGATCCTGATCGTCCTCGGCGCGGGCGTGGTCGCCAACAATGCCTTCCCGAAGAGCTACGGCTATCGCGGCGGCAACCTGATGGTCAACTTCGGCTGGGGCCTCGGCGTGATGGCCGGGGTGTACGCCGCCGCACGCACCGGCGGTCACCTGAACCCGGCGGTCACCCTCGGTGTCTGGGCCTCCGGTGCGACCGAGTTCGCCCCCGGCGTCCCGGTCACCGCGCCCACGATCGGGGTCTACCTGATCGCTCAGCTGGTCGGCGCCTTCGGTGGCGCGATCCTGACCTGGGCGGCGTACAAGAAACAGTTCGACACCCGCGGGGACGCGCCCAGCCTGATCTTCGCCACCGCACCCCAGGTCGCCAGCGTGCCGTGGAATCTGATCACCGAGATCATCGGCACCTTCGTGCTGGTCTTCGGCGCGCTCAGCTTCGGCGCCTGGGACGGCGGCCGGGGAACCATGCTGGAGGCCATCCCGGTGGCCCTGCTGGTGGTCGGCATCGGCGCCAGCCTCGGCGGACCGACCGGGTACGCCATCAACCCGGCCCGCGACCTGGGTCCGCGACTCGCCCACGCGCTGCTGCCGATCCCGCACAAGGACTCCAGCAACTGGGGTTATGCCTGGATCCCCGTCGTCGGCCCGATCATCGGCGGTGTGCTCGGTGGCCTACTGTTCCACTGGTACGGCGGCTGAACGCGTCCATCACCCCGACTCGGCACGGAATCAGAGAGGATCCGGACATGACCAACTACATCGCATCCATCGATCAGGGCACGACCAGCACGCGGTGCATCGTCTTCGACCACGACGGCACCATCAAGGGTGTGTCCCAGATGGAGCACGAGCAGATCTTCCCGAAGGCCGGTTGGGTGGAGCACGATCCGCAGGAGATCTGGGACAACACCCGCAAGGTGTGCGCCGAGGTGCTGGCCCAGCTCGACCTGAAGGCATCCGACATCGCCGCGGTCGGCATCACCAACCAGCGCGAGACGACGCTGGTGTGGGACAAGAACACCGGCAAGGCGGTCTACAACGCGATCGTCTGGCAGGACACCCGCACCGACAAGATCTGCACCGAGCTCGGCGGCGACCAGGGTGCGGACCGGTTCAAGGAGACCACCGGACTGCCGCTGGCGACCTACTTCGCCGGCCCGAAGGCGCGCTGGATCCTGGACAACGTCGAGGGTGCGCGGGAGGCGGCCGAGGCCGGTGACCTGCTGTTCGGCACGATGGACACCTGGGTGCTGTGGAACATGACCGGCGGGGTCAACGGCGGCCGGCACGCCACCGATGTCACCAACGCCTCCCGCACCCTGATGATGGATCTGGACACCCTGGACTGGGACGACGAGATCGTCGAGGCGATGGGCCTGCCGAAATCGATGCTGCCCGAGATCGTGCCCTCCTCCGAGGTCTACGGCAAGGTGCGTGAGCGGGGGGTGCTGGCCGGTGTCGAGATCGCCGGCATCCTCGGCGACCAGCAGGCGGCCACCTTCGGCCAGGTCTGCTTCGAGCCTGGAATGGCGAAGAACACCTATGGGACAGGGAATTTCCTGCTGCTGAACACCGGCGAGGAGAAGGTGCTGTCCAAGAACGGGCTGGTCACCACGGTCTGCTACCAGATCGGCGAGAACAAGCCGGTGTACGCCCTGGAGGGCTCGATCGCGGTCACCGGTTCGCTGGTGCAGTGGCTGCGCGACAACCTGAAGCTGATCAAGAACGCACCCGAGGTCGAGGAGCTGGCCAAGTCGGTCGACGACAACGGCGACGTCTACGTCGTACCGGCCTTCTCCGGGCTGTTCGCCCCGCACTGGCGCAGCGATGCCCGCGGCGCGGTCGTCGGGCTGACCCGGTTCGCGAACCGGGGCCACATCGCCCGGGCGGCGTTGGAGGCGGTCGCCTTCCAGAGCAAGGAGGTCGTCGATGCGATGAACGCCGACTCCGGGGTCGACCTGAGCGAACTGAAGGTCGACGGCGGGATGGTCGCCAACGACACCTTGATGCAGTTCCAGGCCGATCTGCTCGATGTGCCGGTGATCCGGCCCAAGGTCACCGAGACGACCGCGCTCGGCGCGGCGTACGCCGCGGGGCTCGCGGTCGGCTTCTGGGACGACGAGGCCGAGCTGACCAAGCAGTGGGCCGAGGACAAGCGCTGGGAATCCACGATGGATGAGAAGGAGCGCAAGCGCCTGATGGGCAAGTGGACCAAGGCCGTCGAGCGCACCCTGAACTGGGTCGAGGACGAGGACTGATCCCCGCTCATCGAGCAGCACGCCGTGCGCAGCGTCCCACCCACGCTCGTGCGTGTCGAGATGAGCTCGGCCGGCGAGACACAATTATCCGTTCAGCAGCATCAGTACCGCGCTGACCCGGCGGTGCCGGCCGTCCTCGCTGGTCAGCCCGAGCTTGGCGAACAGCCGCTGGGTGTGCTTCTCCACCGCACCCTCGGTGATCACCAGGTCGGCGGCGATCCCGGCGTTCGAGTGCCCCTGGGCCATCAGCTCGAGCACCTCCCGTTCGCGCGGGGTGAGCTCGTCGATCGGATCATTGGTACGCCGCTGCGCGAACACCTGCTGCACCACCTCGGGATCGATCGCGAAACCGCCCCCGGCGACCCGTTGCACCGCATCCAGGAATCCGTCGATGTCGGAGACCCGGTCCTTGAGCAGATAGCCGATCGCGCCCTCCCCTGCGGCGAGCAGGTCCTGGGCGTAGGAGAGCACCACGTACTGGCTGAGCAGCAGGATCGGCGCGCCCGGCCAGTCGGCGCGGATCCGGACGGCCGCCCGCAGCCCCTCGTCGGTGTGCGAGGGCGGCATCCGGATGTCGGTGATGATCAGGTCCGGCCGCAGCGCCAGCGCCTCGGCGTACAGGCTCTCGCCGTTGTCGACGCCGGCCACCACCTGGTGACCGGCGTCGCCGAGGATCAGCCCGAGCCCTTCGCGGAGCAGGACCGAGTCGTCGGCGATCAGGATGCGCACGGGATGACAGCCTGCACCATGCTCGGACCACCGACCGGCGAATCCACCTCCAGCCGCCCGTCGACCCCGCGGAGCCGTTCGGCGAGCCCGGCCAGGCCGTGACCCTTGGCCGGATCGGCACCGCCGACCCCATCGTCGATCACGGTCACGAACAGCCAGTCGTCCTCGACACCAGCGAGCACCCGGGCCTGGCTGGCTCCAGAATGCTTGTTCAGGTTGGCCAGCGCCTCGCTGACGACGAAGTACGCCGCGGTCTCGACGTGGGCGGGCAACCGGGGCACGTCGATCTCGACCTGGACCGGCACCAGGGATCGGGTGGTGGCTTCCCCGAGGGCGGCGGCCAGGCCACGGTCGACGAGCACCGGCGGCGCGATCCCGCGGCTCAGCATCCGCAGCTCGCCGAGCGCCTCCTGGGTCTGCTCCATCGCGCCGGCGAGCACGATCTGGGCGTTCTCGGGGTCGGTGGCGGCCATCCGGCGGGCCCGGGCCAGATCCATGTTCAGGCGGACCAGCCGCTGCTGCGGCCCGTCGTGAATGTCGCGCTCCAACCGGCGCAGCTGATCGGTCTCGGCCTGCCGCACCGCCGCCCGGGAGCTGCGCAGCTCACCGACCTCGCGCTGGTGCTCGGCGCGGGAGCTGAGCAGTCCGCGCGCGAGGGCGACCTGGGCGGTGGCCAGCCCGCGGATCACCCAGGGCAGGGTGAGCAGGAAGATCAGCCCGACCAGACCCTGCAGGGCGGCGTCGGCCCAGATCGAGTCGGCCAGACCGAGCGCGCGCAGCGCCGGATTGTAGTCCCCGGGCGGCAGCACCGCGTCCAGGACCAGCGCCGACAGCGGGCCGAGGACGATCGCGGCGGCGCCGACCAGCCAGGTCAGCGCGACCGAGAAGGTGATGATCGACAACAGGAACCGGACGAGCACCCAGGTCACATCGAGCCAGGACTGCGGATCCCGGAGCGGGGTCAGCAACCGCCCGACCATGCCACCCCCAGGCGCCAGGTACGCCGGTTCGGGGGCCTGCCGGCCGTCCACCGAGGCGATCATCCGGCGCTCGGTTGCCGCGAAGACGCGGGCGATCAGGACGGTCAGCACCAGGATCGGCAGCCCGGCCCAGACGATCGACATGCCGACGCCGAGGAGGGCGATGCTGACGACCAGGACGAACGCGATCAGCGCGATCGGGAAGCTCAGCAGCAGGTACGCCGACCCGGCGGCCACGCCGCGGAAATGGCGTACCGGCAGGGGTTTCGGCGATTCGGTGGGCTGGTCCTCGACGGGGCTGGAGGCGGGGCGTGTGCTCATGGCTCCAGCCTGCTCGTCGGTCACACCGCGCAGTATCCCGCAGGCTGGTGTCTCGGTGTCGGGTTTCCCCGACACCCGCTCCGAACATGTCAGGGGTTATGCACCGTCCCAGGCACGCGCACCGTGGGATCTCCCGCAAGAGATCGGGGGTTCATCTCGACACGGCCGCCATTGCTCCGCTGCGCTACGCATGGCGGCCTACTCGATGAGCGTCACGTCGCGACGACGATGGGGATGATCATCGGGCGGCGGCGGTGGGTCTTGTTCACCCAGCGGCCGACCTTGCGACGGATCACCTGCTGCAACCGGTGCGAGTCATCGACGCCCTCCTGCATGGCCTGCACCAGCGCCTCGGAGATCTCCCCGCGGATGCCGTCGAAGACCGCGTCGTCGCCGACGAAGCCGCGGGCGTTGATCTCGGGTCCGGAGACGATCTGGTTGGTGTGCACGTTGACCACCGCCAGCACCGAGATGAAGCCTTCCTCGCCGAGGATCTTGCGGTCGGTGAGCTCGGTCTCGGAGATGTCGCCGACGCTGGAGCCGTCGACGAAGACGTAGCTCGCGTCGATCCGGCCGACCACCGACACCTTGCCGTCGTGCAGGTCGACCACGTCGCCGTCCTCGACGATCACCGTGTGGTCGCGGCGTACGCCGGTGGCCTGCGCCAGTTCGGCGTTGGCGACCAGGTGGCGTACCTCGCCGTGCACCGGCATCACGTTCCTGGGCTTGACGATGTTGTAGCAGTAGAGCAACTCACCGGCCGAGGCGTGCCCGGAGACGTGCACCATCGCATTGCCCTTGTGCACCACCCGGGCACCGAGCTTGGTCAGCCCGTTGATCACCCGGTAGACCGAGTTCTCGTTGCCGGGGATCAGCGAGGACGCCAGCAGCACGGTGTCGCCGGGCTTGAGTTCGATCACCGGGTGCTCGCGGTTCGCGATCCGTGACAGCGCCGAGAGCGGTTCGCCCTGGGAGCCGGTGGAGATGATCACCACGTCCTCCGGCTTGTACTTCTCCAGGTCCTTGAGTTCGATCAGCGTGTTGCCGGGCACCTTGAGATAGCCCAGGTCGCGGGCGATGGACATGTTGCGCACCATCGAGCGGCCGACGTAGACGACCTTGCGACCGTGGCGTACCGCCTCGTCGAGCACCTGCTGCACCCGGTGCACGTGGGAGGCGAAGCAGGCCACGATCAGCCGCTGCCTGCTGGTCGCGAAGACCCGCTGCAGGGCCGGCTGGATGTCCTTCTCCGGGGTGGTGAAACCCGGTACCTCGGCATTGGTGGAGTCGACCATGAACAGGTCGACGCCCTCCTCGCCGAGCCGGGCGAAGGCCCGCAGATCGGTGAGCCGGCCGTCCAGCGGCAGCTGGTCCATCTTGAAGTCACCGGTGTGCAGCACCGTCCCGGCGGCGGTCCGCAGGAAGACCGCCAGCGCGTCCGGGATGGAGTGGTTGACCGCGAGGAACTCCAGCTCGAACTCCGGCACGGTGACGATCGAACCCTCTTCGACCTCGCGCAGGTCGGTGTTGCGGATCCGGTGCTCCTTCAGCTTCTCCCGCAGCAGCGCCAGGGTGAGTCGGGAGCCGAACACCGGGATGTCGTTGCGCAACCGCAGCAGATAGGGCACCGCGCCGATGTGGTCCTCGTGGCCGTGGGTGAGCACCAGGCCGACCACGTCGTCGATCCGGTCCCGGATCGCCTCGATGCCGGGCAGGATCAGGTCGACACCGGGGTGTGCCTCGTCGGGGAACAGTACGCCGCAGTCGATCAGCAGGATCTTGCCGTTGATCTCCAGGCTGGCCATGTTCCGCCCGACGTCGCCGAGACCGCCCAGCGGGATCACCCGCAGGGTGTCGGGCTTGAGCTTCGGGGGGATTCGCAGACCGGCAGCAGACATGGGTTTCAGGCTAGCGGACCGGAGCCGCGCAGGCGCAGTCGCAGCAGTGGATACGCCCGGCCGTCGGCATCGGTGTCGCTGCGTCCGACGATCTCGAATCCTCGATGCAGATAGAAGCCGGTCGCCGCCGGGTTCTGTTCGTTGACCTCGACCCGCCGGACTCCCTGCTCGGTGATCGCCTGCTCCAGCAGCGCGGTACCGACCCCGCTGCCGCGGCTGTCCGGGTCGACGAACAGCATCTCGAGTCCGTCCCCGGCCACCCCGGAGAACCCCACCGGCGCCCCCGCGCGTTCGGCGACCGTCAGGGTCACCGCCGGCAGGTAGTCGGTGGCCAGCTTCGCCTGGATCTCATCGCGGTCCGCGGGGGCCAGGAAGTCGTGCGTGGCGTCGACGGCCCGACGCCAGATCCGCACCAGGTCCGGCTGGTCGACCGCGCCGCGGCCGGGGCGCAGGTGCAGGAGAGTCATGGCGGCAGCCTGCCACCTCAGTCGGCGGCCGGCGACCCGGTTTCCGCGGCGTCCGCCGGACCACCGGAGATGTCGGAGTGCAGGCGGACCTGTTTGATCCGTACGCTCTCGTCCTCGGTGCCGATCTCTCGGTGTGAGCCGTCGGCCGCCCAGCCGGCCCCGGTCAGGAAACCGCGCAGGTCGTCATCGGTGGAGTTCACCCACCAGGTGGCCAGCCCGAACCCGTCGGCGCGCAGGGTGTCCACGCAGGCGTTCAACAGCCGCGAGCCGTGGCCGCGGCCGCGGGCCAGCGGGTCGATCAGGAACTCCCCGACCAGTCCGTCGACGCCTTGGGTGGCGTCCGGGTCGTCGCTGGGCATCGTGGTCGCCATCCCGACCACCCGATCCGGCTCCTGCCCGTCATTGGCGGCGACCGCCACCAGCACCCGGTAGCTGGCCAGCGGCGGGCGGGTGATGGAGAGCTGCCAGGCCTCGGTCATGGTGTCCAGGTCGAGCTGGCCGAGCACGGCGTCGGCCCGCTCCCCCAGCTCGGCGGCCCAGACACGGCGCTGCAGGGCGGCCAGTTCGGGGGCCTCCCGGGGAAGGGCCAGGCGGACGGAATCGGGGCGCGGTTCACTCACCGGATCAGCCTATCGAGGGCGCAAGGGGCGGGGCGCGGGCGTGGAACAGCCCGTGACTGCCGGCTCGGGGGATCTGGCAATCACGGGCTGCGAGAGAAAGTCTGTCATACGAATCGGGGACAGATGGAGGTATCAGAAATTTCTAATACCAAGTGGTAAGAAAGTTGGGATGACCCCGGTACGAAGGTGTCAGCCGGCCAGCACGATGTTCTGCCCGGACAGGTCCAGGGTGAGCTGCTGGGCGTCCACCTGCAGGCCGCCGGCCCGCACCCCGAGCGGGAGCTGCAGCGGCACCGCCGGTACCGACTCCTCGACGACCCGGCTGACCACCGAATCCGGCAGCTGGTACCCGGCCACCTCGGCCTGCACATCGGTGACCCGCAGCGACTGCGCGGCCACATCGAGCGCCGGCCGGCCGCGCAGCAGCACGGTGGCCTGCTGCCCGAGCACCCGCGGGGACACCTTGAGCTCGACCCGCCCGTCGGGCAGCGGGGTGACCGGTACGCCGGCGGCGCGCTGCACCTCCGGCCAGGCGATCTCGGCACTGCCGGTGAGGGTGCTGGCGGTGGCCCGGCTGAAGTTGTCACCGGTGACGACCTGCCCCAGATCCAGCCGCAGCCGCTGCACGGTCATCGGTTTCGAACCACCGGTGGAGACGTCGGCGGCATCCACCACCACCCGGTCGAAGCGGTTGGCGGCCACCTGGGTGAGGAAGGGGAAACCGGTGATGTCGACGGTCGGTTGCTGGGCCAGTCCGAGCTGGGTCTGCACCTGCTGGGCGACCTGGTCGTTGGCGTACCGTCGGCCGATCCGGTCGGCGGCCACCAGCACGCCGAGGAGCAGCGCGAAGACGACCAGGAAGGCGATCAGGCAGCCGAGGCCGCGGCGGCGCGGCCGCCGCTGCGCCCTGGTCTGCTGGGACTGCGGTACCTGCTGACTCACGCGTTCGGGGTCGGGTCCTCGAGGCCGAGGATGCCCTCGATGCCGATGGTCAGTCCGGGCCGGTTCGGGACCGCGCGGACCGCTTCGATGACCCCGGGCATGAAGCTCGCCCGGTCCAGCGAGTCGTGCCGGATGGTGAGGGTCTCCCCCTCGGTGCCGAAGAGCACCTCCTGGTGGGCGATCAGGCCCTTCACCCGGACCGAATGCACCCGGATCCCGTCGATGTCGGCGCCGCGGGCACCGGGCACCTCCTGCTCGGTGGCATCGGGGACCGGACCGAGCCCGGCCGCCTGCCGGGCGGCGGCGATCTGCCGGGCGGTGCTGGTCGCGGTGCCGGAGGGGGCGTCGGCCTTGGTCGGGTGGTGCAGTTCGACGATCTCGACCGAGTCGAAGAACCGGGCGGCGCGCTTGGAGAAGTCCATCATCAGGATCGCGCCGATGGAGAAGTTGGCGGCGATCACGACCCCGACCTCGGGCTTGTCGGCCAGCCATTCCCGGACCTGGGCGATCCGGTCCTCGGTGAAACCGGTGGTGCCGACCACGGCGTGGATGCCGTTCTCGATGGCCCACTTGAGGTTGTCCATCACCGATTCGGGGTGGGTGAAGTCGACGATCACCTGGGCCTGGCCGGCGTCCTCCTTGGAGTCGCCGTAGTCGAGCCCGGTGACCAGATCGAGTCCCTCGGCACGACCAACGGCCCGGCACACCTCCGCGCCCATCCGGCCGTTGGCTCCAAAGACAGCGATATCCATTGCTCACTCCACTTCTCGGGTCTCATCGCAGGGGTACGCCCCCACTCTAGGAGGTGCGGGCACCTCGGGCGGCGCGGGTCAGAGCCACCGTTCGACGAGTCCGGTGAGCCGGTTCCGGTTCACCCGGCCGCCGACCACCGACAGCACCGGTGGCACGGTCAGCAACTCCTCGGCGACCGTGGCGAGTTCGTCGGGGGTGACCTGTTCGTAGTGCTCCAGGATCTCGCTCATCCGCCGGGTGTCCCCGGAGAGTTCGGCGGTGCCGAGCCGGTTCATCCGGGCGGTCGGCCCCTCGAAGGCGAGCAGGGTCTGGCCGAGCAGCTGGCCGCGGGCGCGGGCCAGTTCGGCCTCGCCGATGCCGTTCTCGAGCAGTTCGGCGAGGCTGCCGCGGACCACCGCGGTGACGTCGGCGACCCGCTCGGGCACGCTGCCCCATTCGATGGTGAAGCTGCCGGCATCGGCGTACGCCGACTCCCCCGCGTCGATCGCGTACGCCAACCCGCGGCGCTCGCGCACCTCGACGAACAACCGGGAGCTCATCCCGCCGCCGAGCACCACCGAGAGCAGGTTGAGCGGGTAGCGGCGCTGGTCGACCGCGCTGCCCGGTCCGTCGGTGAACACACCGGGGCTGGGGAAGCCGAGCACGGCCAGGGCGTGTTCCAGCGGCCGGCTGCGGACCAGCACGCTGCCCGGGTCGATCTTGGGGCGGGCAGGCCGCTGCCGGGGCTGGTCGCCGTTGCCGGCCAGCCGTTCGTCGAACTCGGCGAGCTGGTCGACCAGCCGGTCGTGATCGACCCGGCCGGCGGCGGCCACGACGATCCTGGGCGCGCGGTAGTGCCGCCGCCAGAAGCTGTTGATCTGGTCCCGGCTGAGGGCGGAGATCGAGGCGTCGGAGCCGATCACGCTGCGTTCCAGCGGGGTGCCGGCGAACAGCCGGCTGGCGACGAGTTCTCCGGCGGCGTCGGCCGGGTCGTCGTGGTGCATCGCGATCTCGTCCAGGATCACCGCCCGCTCGGCGTCGATGTCGGCCTCGCGGAGCAGTGAGGCGGACAGCATGTCGGTGAGCACGTCGACCGCGATCGGGGCGTCGTCGGCGAGGGTCTTGGCATAGAAGCAGGTGTGCTCCTTGGCCGTGTACGCGTTCAGGTCACCGCCGACCTGTTCGATGGCGGCCGAGATCTCCTCCGCACCGCGGCGCCGGGTGCCCTTGAACAGCACGTGTTCGAGGAAGTGGGAGACCCCGTGCAGGTGCGGTGCCTCGAAGCGGGAGCCGGTACCGACGAAGCAGCCGATGCTGAAGCTGCCCGTCCCGGGCATGTCCTCGGTGACCACACGCAGGCCGCCCGGCAGCACACTGCGGCGGGAGTTCCCACCGAGGTAGTGCTGCCGGGCGGCTGCGCGGTTGCTACTGGCCAAACTCAGGCCTCGGACCCGGCCTCGACCTGGTCGTCGCTGCCCTGGTCGCCGGACTCCTCGTCGGACTCCTCGACGACCGGGATCAGCGACAGCTTGCCGCGGTCGTCGATCTCGGAGATCTCCACCTGCAGCTTCTGGCCGACCGAGAGCACGTCCTCGACCGACTCGACGCGCTTGCCGCCGGCGAGCGCGCGCAGCTTGGAGATGTGCAGCAGGCCGTCCTTGCCGGGCAGCAGCGAGACGAAGGCACCGAAGTTGGTCAGCTTGACCACGGTGCCGAGGTAGCGCTCGCCCTTCTCCGGCATCGTCGGGTTGGCGATCGCGTTGATCGTCGACCGGGCGGCCTCGGCGGAGGTGCCGTCGACCGCACCGATGTAGATGGTGCCGTCGTCGTTGATGGTGATCTCGGCGCCGGTGTCGTCCTGGATCTGGTTGATCATCTTGCCCTTGGGGCCGATGACCTCGCCGATCTTGTCGACCGGGATCTTCACGGTGATGATCCGCGGTGCGTAGATGCTCATCTCGTCGGGGCGATCGATGGCCTCGTTCATCACCTCGAGGATCGTGTGCCGGGCCTCGCGGGCCTGCAGCAGCGCCTTCGACAGCTCCTCGGCGGGGATGCCGTCGAGCTTGGTGTCGAGCTGCAGCGCGGTCACGAAGTCCTTGGTGCCGGCGACCTTGAAGTCCATGTCACCGAGGGCGTCCTCGTCGCCGAGGATGTCGGTCAGCGCCACATACTTGGTGGTGCCGTCGATCTCCTCGCTCATCAGGCCCATCGCGATGCCGGCGACCGGCGCCTTGAGCGGCACACCGGCGTTCAGCAGCGACAGCGTGGACGCGCAGACCGAGCCCATCGAGGTGGAGCCGTTCGAGCCGAGCGCCTCGGAGACCTGGCGGATGGCGTAGGGGAACTCCTCGCGGTCCGGCAGCACCGGCACCAGGGCGCGCTCGGCGAGCGCACCGTGGCCGATCTCGCGGCGCTTCGGCGAACCGACGCGGCCGGTCTCACCGGTGGAGTAGGGCGGGAAGTTGTAGTGGTGCATGTAGCGCTTGCTGGTCTCCGGGGAGAGGGTGTCCAGCTTCTGCTCCAGGCCCAGCATGTTCAGCGTGGTGACACCCAGGATCTGGGTCTCGCCGCGCTGGAACAGTGCCGAACCGTGCACCCGCGGCAGTACGCCGACCTCGGCGGACAGGGTGCGGATGTCGGCCAGCCCGCGGCCGTCGATCCGGATGTTCTCGGTGAGCGTGCGGTGCCGCACGATCTTCTTGGTCAGCGCCTTGAGCGCGCCCGAGATCTCCTTCTCCCGACCCTCGAAGCGGTCGGCGAGCTTCTCGGTGACCTCCTGGCGGATCGCGTGGGTGGCCTCGTTGCGCTCCTCCTTGCCGGGGATCTGCATGGCCTGCTTGACCCGGTCGGCGGCCTCGGCCTCGACCGCGGCGTACACGTCGTCGGCGTAGTCGGAGAAGACCGGGAAGTCCGCGGTGTCCTTGGGGAACTGGGCGGCGAGTTCGGCCTGCGCGTCGCAGAGGGTCTTGATGAACGGCTTGGCGGCCTCCAGGCCCTTGCCGACCACGTCCTCGGTCGGGGCGGTCTTGCCGGCGGAGACCAGGTTCCAGGTCTGCTCGGTGGACTCGGCCTCGACCATCATGATCGCGACATCGCCATCGGGCAGCACCCGGCCGGCGACGACCATGTCGAAGGTGGCGTCCTCGAGCTGCTCGACGGTCGGGAAGGCGACCCACTGGTCGTCGATCAGCGCGATCCGGACACCGCCGATCGGGCCCGAGAAGGGCAGCCCGGCGAGCTGGGTGGACATCGAGGCGGCGTTGATGGCCACCACGTCGTAGAGCACGTCCGGGTTCAGCGCCATCACGGTGACGACGACCTGGACCTCGTTGCGCAGGCCCTTGACGAAGGACGGGCGCAGCGGGCGGTCGATCAGCCGGCAGGCCAGGATCGCACCCTCGGACGGGCGGCCCTCGCGGCGGAAGAAGGAGCCGGGGATGCGGCCGGCGGCGTACATCCGCTCCTCCACGTCCACGGTGAGGGGGAAGAAGTCGATGGCATCGCGCGGGGTCTTCTGCGCGGTGGTGGCGGACAGCAGCATGGTGTCGCCGTCCAGGTAGACGGCGGCCGAGCCGGCCGCCTGACGGGCCAGCAGTCCCGACTCGAAGCGCACGACGTGCTTGCCGTGCTTGCCGTTGTCGATGATGGCCTCGGTGAACTTGAGGTCAGGTCCCTCCACAGGGATTCCTTTCGTGTGGGCGATCGCAGCCGCACACAGCCGACCCGTTGTGATGGAGGCCGGTCTTCGATCGAGGTCCGCGGGTCACTCACGCGCAGCGATGGGCTGGGCGGCTCCCGAGGACCACTACCGAGGACCGAGGACTCCCGGAAACGGCCGGGCGGGCGATCTGGTGTGATCAATACTTGTTCGGTTGTACCACTCAGGCTAGCGGATCGACCCGCGCTCCCCTATTTGACGAGCAGGTACGCCACGGCGACGATCAGTCCGCCGAGGACCGCCATGGCCAGCAGCGCCAGGCCCATGTAGCGCAGGATCCGGCCGAAATCAATGAGCTTGAACTCCTCCTCGGGCTCGGACTCGGGCTCGGGCGTGGGGCGCTGCTGGGGCTCCTGGGTCATCGCGGCAGCCTCCCCCGGCGGGCCAGTTCGGCGGCGAGCTGGTCGCGATCGGCCCCGGCGGCGAGCAGCAGCTGGGTGAGGGTGCGGGCCTTGAGCGGGGCGAGCCAGCCGGCCGGCAGCAGGCCGCGCGCGATCAGGTCGATCTCCGCGCCCTGGTAGCCGTAGGTGCGCTGCAGCACCGGCCCGGCGGCGGTCCGGCCGGCGAGGACGACCGGCACCCGCCGGGCCAACTCGGCGTACACGTCGGAGGCGGGGATGCTGACGTGCCCACCACCGCTGCCGGCCACCACCAGGGCGGCGGCGCCGGCGTCCACGGCGGCCCGGGCGAGTCGGCCGTCGTCGCCGAGGTGGAATTCCAGCAGCGGCACCCAGGGCCAGTCGGCGGCAGCGAGCGCGGCGCGGTCCGGGGCGGGCACCGCCGGATCCCGCGGGGTGGTCGCGGTCCAGGCGACCTCACCCTCGACGAGCAGGCCGAGGGCAGCGGCACCGGGGCTGGCGAAGGCACCGGTACGCACGGTGTGGGATTTGCGGACCCAGCGGGCGGCATGGATCTGGTCATCGAGCACCGTCAGTACGCCGCGGTCCCGGGCACCGGGTGAGGCGGCGACGGTGAACGCGGCGAGCACATTGGCGGGCCCGTCGGCACCGGGCTGTTCCGGCCCGCGCATCGCGGCGGTGACGATCAGCGGCTCGCTGCGCTGCCAGAGCAGGTCCCACAGATAGGCGGTCTCCTCGAGGGTGTCGGTGCCCTGCGAGATCACCACCCCGGCGGCACCGGCGTCGACCTCCTGCTCGGCCCAGGCGAGGGTCTCGACGAGCTGCCGGGCGGTCAGCGAGGAGGAGCCGACCCGCTGCAGCGTCGCGGTCCGGATCCGCACCCCGGCCGCCGCACTCACCGAGGTCACCAGATCCTCCGCGCCGAGGCTCGGCCGGATCCCGGATTCGTCCCCGGAGACCATCGAGATGGTGCCGCCGAGCGCGCCGAAGGCGATCACCGGCGCCTCGTTCCCGGGCTGGGCGGGGTCCTGCTGGGTGGGGTCCTGCTGGCTGGTCACATCACTCCTCTGCTCGCCCCGGCATCCTGACACAAACCGCGATGAACCCGGGTCTGGATACCGTTCTCGCCATGGTCGTACTCGCCTACGTCATCGCCTGGTTCCAGGCGAATTTCCTTCTGGGGTTCGGATTGGGGCTGGCACTGCTCGCCCTGTGGGGCGTGTTGTCGAACCGGAAGCGACCAGCAGCGGTACGCCGGCTGCGGTTCATCCCGCTGGTCCTGCTGATCCCGTTCCTGGCCTCGGTGGGGCTCTTCCTCACCGACAAGCTGAAGTTCACCGACAACCTGCGCGGCCGCACCGTGGCGGCGTACGGCCAGGACGCCACCGTCACCGTCGGCGCGAACACCGGCAGTTACGCGACCCGCCGGAATGCCTCGCTCTACTACGACGTGACGATCCGGTACGCCGACGGCACCACCAAGACCGACAATCTCGACCTGCTCGGGGTGTTGCGGACCAACAACAACTGGTGGGGGCAGCTGGTCGATCAGAGCCGCACCGGTCGCCCGACGGTGCTCACCGTGAAGTATCTGCCCGGGCTGAAGGACGGCTGGGTGGTGACGGGCATCCAGAGCAGCTGAGCCCTACGCCGCTGCGCAGACCCGCCGCGCGAACACCGCACACGACTCCCAGCGCGCCGTCTGCACCCCGGGTGCCGCGACCGTGTGCGTACCCGGATGGGACTCCACCTCCGCCCGGCCACCACCCGAACGGACCGCCGCCGCGAACTCCGCTCCCCCGCGGGCGATCTCGTCATCGGTGGCGAGCTGCACCAGGCTCGGCGGCAATCCGGCCAGGGCCGGGGCCAGCGCGGGTGAGAGCACCGGGTGGTGCAACGGATTCGGCCCGGCCCAGGCGGTCAGCAGGTCGCGGCGCGACCCGGGGTCGTCGGAGATCCGGATGGACTCCGGCAGGTCCAGTGCGGGCATCGAGAGGATCAGTCCGGCCAGCGGCGCGAACCCCGGGATGGTTCGCGCCAGGATGGCGGCGGCGGCCGCGCAGTTGCCACCCGAGGAGGTGCCCTGCAGCACGATCCGGTCGTGCCCGAAGCCCTGCTCGGCGAGCCAGCGCACCGCGGCCAGGGCGTCGGATGTCGAACGGGGGAAGGGATGTTCGGGGGCCAGCCGGTAGTCCGGGGTGACGACGGTGAGCCCGGCCCGGTCGACCAGGAAGGCGGCGAACTCGTCGCCGACGGCATCGAGCAAGGACCCCCCACCCATCCAGAATCCGCCGCCGTGCAGCACCACCACCGCACCCACCGATGGGCCATCGACCGGTTCGTGCACCACCATCCGGAACGTGTTGACGGCCGGGGCGAGCGACGGCACCGGGGTCAGCGCGGCGGCGGGTACGCCGGGGGCGAGCTCGATCTCCCCGCGCGGCAGCCACCGGTCGTCCACCGGTACCCGCACGCTGCGCCGGCGGACCCGTCCCGCCCCGGGGCCCGCAGGTCGCGGTGGCCCGCCGAAGAATTCAGCGCCGAACTCCTCGGCCGCGTCGATCGCGACGAGGGCGCGTTCGTTGTGCTCCTCGCGGATCTCGGCCACCGCCGCGAGCCACTCGGGTACGCCCTGGCCGGGCGCCGGGCGTACCGGGACCGGGCTGGGTTCCAGCAGGTCCCGTGCCCGCAACACCTCCTGCACGCGGTCGACCAGCCCGGCGAGCGGGTTCATGTGGTCTCTCCTTCGATCAGCTCGACGTTCATCATGGTGTGGGTCACCGGGAGGTCCGGGTCGGCGATCCGGCGCAGCAGCAGTTCCATCCCGAGCGTGCCGGATTCGGCGAGCGGCTGCCGGATGGTGGTCAGCTTGGCCGCCCGGGCCAGCTCCCGGCCGTCGAATCCGACCAGATGATGATCACCGGGCACCTTGACCCGGCCGGCCCGCAACCCGTTCAGCAGGCCCACCGCGACCCGGTCGTGGTGGGCGAAGATGCCGAGGCCGTCGCGGCCGCGGCGGGCCAGTGCGAGCCCGCGTTCCTCCGCGGCCGCCAGCCCGTCGGGCACCTTCAGGTGCCGGAACTGCTGGCGACCCATCCCGGCCTCGGCCAGCGCCTGCTGGAAGCCCAGCATCCGCCGCTGCGCCGCCGACGGATAGCTCGAGACCTGCCCCTCGCTGACATAGACGAACTCCGTCAGCCCGCGGGCGAGCAGGTGCTGGGCGGGCAGTTTCCCGCCCAGTTCGTCGTTCATGGTGACCGTGTCCAGTTCCGGGTGCCGGCTGTCCACCAGCACCGCGGGCAACCGGTGCTGCTGCACCCGTTCCACCCAGGCGTCGTCGACCGGCAGCCCCATCACCACGATGCCGTCCACCCGGCCCTGCAGCGGCAGCACCGACAGTTGCGGGTCGGCGCTGCGGGCGGCGGAGCCGTGGTCGACGAGCACCACCTCACAGGCGCCGTCGCCGTGCCGGGCCCGGTTGAGCAGACCGTCCAGCCGCTCGTGGAAGGACGAATAGCTGGTGAACGGGGCGACGACCGCGATCCGTGGCGTACTCGCCCGCTGCCGGCGTTCGGCCAGCTCGTGCGGGTAGTAGCCGAGCGCGTCCACCACCGCCAGCACCTTCGCCCGGGTCTTGGCCGAAACTCGGTGCGGCCGGTTCAGGGTGTGCGAGACCGTCGTCTTCGACACCCCGGCCTGGGCGGCCACATCGCTGATCGTGACGGCCATCTGCACCTCCACCTCGTTGGGGATGCGGTGAGGGTAGGCAGCCGAGGGGCCCGGTACCAAGGGTTTGCGCAAACCGGTTTGCACGCCCGCGCAACGAAAAGAGCCGGCCCCATGGGGACCGGCTCCTCAGCGGCGTACCGCGCAGGTGGAACGTCAGCGACGCAGGCCGAGGCGCTTGATCAGCGCACGGTAGTGCTCGACGTCCTGCTTGGCGACGTAGTTCAGCAGCCGGCGGCGCTGGCCGACCATCAGCATCAGGCCACGACGGGAGTGGTGGTCACCCTTGTGCTCCTTGAGGTGCTCGGTGAGGTGCGAGATGCGCTTGGTGAGCAGCGCGATCTGCACATCCGGAGAGCCGGTGTCGCCGGGCTTCGTCGCGTATTCTTCGATGATCTTCTGCTTGGTGTCGGCGTCCATGACGCTCTCCTTCCGGTTTCCCGTTGCGCGGCGCCCCGGCGTCGGTGGTGCTGGGGCTCTTGGTGATCCGCGGCCGTCGTGACGGCAACCGCGCAAGAGTATCAGCGGGTGGCAGGATGGCCCAAACGTGGAACCGGCAACACCTGCATGGAGGCGATGGTGGAGACCCTGGCCCTGGACATCGGCGGCACGAAGATCGCCCTGGCCATCATCGACGAGAGCGGTGGCATCCGCCGTGAAGTGCTCCGCCCGACGGTGCCCGGTGGCGCCGCGGAGGAGCTCTTCGCCCAGATCGCCGACGGGCTCGGCGAACTGGTCGACGGCTGGGGTGCCACCGACGAGGTGCTGGTCGGGATCGGGTCGGCCGGGCCGATCAACGAACCCAACGGCACCATCTCCCCGATCAACATCCCCGGCTGGCGCGATTTCCCGGTCGCCGATCGGGTACGCCAGGTGGTCACCGACCTGCTCGACCGGCCGGTGCGGGTCGGGCTGGCCGGTGACGGGCACTGCATCGCGCTCGGGGAGCACTGGCTGGGTGCGGCCCGGGACGTCGACTCGATGGTCGGCATGATCGTCTCCACCGGGGTCGGTGGCGGTGCGGTGCTGGACGGCCGGTTGTTCCGCGGTGACACCGGTAACGCGGTGCACGTCGGGCACACCTCGGTGAACTTCCTCGGCGCCCAGTGCGACTGCGGTTCGCGCGGCTGCGTGGAGATGTACGCCCGGGGGCCGGCGATGGTCGCCTATGCCCGCCAGCTCGGCTGGACCGGTGGCGATGACGCCCGCAAGCTGGCGATGGATGCGGCCGAGGGTGATGAGGCGGCCGAGGCGGCGATCGATCGCGGGATGCGGGCGCTGGCGGCCGGAATCGCTGCCCTGTCGGCGGAACTCGATGTCCGGGTCTTCGTCATCGGTGGCGGGGTGTCCAAGGCCGGTGAGGTGATCTTCGATCCGCTGCGGGCCCACCTGGCCGACTTCACCGGCACCCTGTTCGTGCCCGAGATCGATCTGCGCCGCGCCGAACTGGAGAACGCCGGCCTGCTCGGCGCCGCCGCCGTCGGCCTCGCCCTGCGCGGCCTCGGCCCCCTGCGCGCCGACGCCGGCTGACCGAGGACACGGCGGCTGAGCGAGGACACGGCGGCTGAGCGAGCGAGGAACGACCCACCCCACGCCGGTTGAGCGAGCGAGGAACGAGCGAGTCGAAGCCCCGCCTCCCGAGCGCGGCGCCCTCGGCCACCGAAATTTGCGGCTCGTTGCCCGATCGGCGCCCAGATCGGCCGATTCAACGATCGAGCCGCAGATTCCGCAGGCCGCTCCTCGCTCAGGATCGTGAGTGGCGTGGGACCATGGACCGGATCACAGTTTCAGGAGAGGACCATGGCAGAGCTCAAGGACCGGCTGCGCGCCGATATGACGACCGCGATGAAGGCCCGCGACAAGGACACCACCAAGGTGCTGCGTGCGGTGCTGACGGCGATCCAGACCGAGGAGGTCGCCGGTGATGAGGCCCATGAGCTGGATGCCGACGCCGAGCTGAAGATCGTCACCAAGCAGGTCCGGCAGCGCCGCGATTCCGCCGCCGAATATGCCAAGGGCGGCCGCCAGGACCTGGCCGATGTCGAGCTCGCCGAGGCCGAGATCCTGCAGGTCTACCTCCCCGCCCCGCTGACCGACGACGAACTCGCCGCCCTGGTCGATGCGGAGGTCGCCGCCGCCGGCCCCGAGGTGTCGATGAAGCAGATGGGCCAGATCATCAAGGCCGTCAACGCCAGGGCCGCCGGCCGCGCCGATGGCGGCAAGATCGCCGGATTGGTGAAATCCCGCCTCCAGTCCTGAACATGTCAGGGGTTATGCACCCTGGCAACCCCCGAGGACTATGAGGTCTCCCCGACGAGTTCGGAGCGCAGCCGTACCGCCACATCGGGGGTGTTGGTGATCACCGCGTCGACCCCGAGCCCGAGCGCCCAGCGCAGATGCGCCGGGTCGTCGATCGTCCACGGATTGATGCGTACCCCGGCCGCGTGCGCCAGCTCGACCGCGCCGTTGACCTGCAGATAGCTGTACGCCGGATGGATCGCGACCGCGCCGAAGTCGCGGGCGTACTCCCAGGGCAGATACATGATCTCGTCGAACAGCAGCGCCACCGGCAGTCCGGGTGCGATCTGCTGCAGCGTCTTCAGCGTCAGGTGGTTGAACGAGGAGATCAGCACCCGCTCCCCCATCCCCGAGGCGGCCACCAGCTCCGCGAGCTTCGGTTCGATCCCGGGCTGGAAGTTCAGGTTGGTCTTGAGCTCGACGTTGACCAGCATCCGAGTGGGCCGGACCAGCTCGAAGACCTCGGCGAGCGTGGGGATCGGGACCTCGGCGTAGCCTTCCTTGCCATTGCTGAAATCCAACCCACGCAGCGTTTCCAGCGACATCGCCGACACCGCGCCGGAACCGTCACTGGTCCGGTCGACGGTCTCGTCGTGGATCACCACCAGCTCCCCGTCGGCGCTGAGATGGACGTCGAGTTCGATCCCGTCGGCGCCCTGCTCCGCGGCGAGCCGGAAGGCTTCCAGGGTGTTCTCCGGGGCGTACGCCGAGGCGCCGCGATGGGCCCATACGTCGGTCATGGGCCCAACCTAACTCAGAGCATCAGCGCCCCGCGCACCTCGTCCCGGGCACCCGCGCCGCCCCGGCCGTGCCGGGTGATCCGCCCGGATTCCAGCACCGCGTACCGTGCGGCGTGATCGAGCCCGAAGCCGACCTGCTGCTCCACCAGCAGCACCGCCACCTGCTGCTCGGTGACCAGCCGCAGCACGGTGCGTTCGATCTCGGCGACCACCGAGGGCTGGATGCCCTCGGTGGGTTCGTCGAGCAGCAGCACCCGCGGCCGGCGCAGCAGCGCCCGGGCGATCGCCAGCTGCTGCCGCTGACCACCGGACAGCAGGCCCGCCGACCGGTTCCGCAGCTCGGCCAGCGCCGGGAAGAGTTCCAGCACCTCCGCGATCCGCTTGCGTCCACCGGTCACCGAGTCGGCGACCACGCGCAGGTTCTCCTCGGTGCTGAGGTCACCGAAGGACTGCTGGCCCTGGGGCACGAAGCCGAGGCCGCGGCGTACCCGCTGATGGGTGGGCAGCGCGGTGATGTCCTCGCCGTCGAGCCGGATCCGGCCCGTGGTCGGCTTCAGCAGGCCGAGGACCGCGCGCAGCAGGGTGGTCTTGCCGGCGCCGTTGTGGCCGAGCACGGTGGTGATGCCGTCGGCCGCGGTGCGCAGGCTGACCCCGTGCACGACGGTGGTGCGGTCGTAGCCGACCGAGACGTCGTCGAGTTCAAGCATCTGCTGCTCCTTCTGCTGCGGGATGACCGAGATAGACCTCGATCACCTGGGGATCGGCCTGCACCTCGGCGACACTGCCCTCGGCCAGCACCCGGCCGCGGTGCAGCACGGTGACCGAATCGGCGAAGCTGCGCAGGAATTCCATGTCGTGCTCGACGACGATGACGGTGCGCAGGTCGCCGATCCGTTGCAGCAGTTCACCGGTCTGCTGGCGTTCCTCGGCGGTCATCCCGGCGACGGGTTCGTCGAGCAGCAGCAGCCGGGAATCCTGTACCAGCAGCATTCCGATCTCCAGCCACTGCTTCTGCCCATGCGCGAGCACACCGGCGGGCCGGTCCCGGTGTGCACCGAGCCCGATGGCCTCCAGCGTCTGTTCGATCCGCTCCGGAACGCCTCGCCGGGCCCGCAGCATGGTGAGCGGACCGCGGCCGGCGCCGGCGGCGAGGTCGAGGTTCTGCAGCACGCTCAGCTCGGCGATCACGCTGGCCGTCTGGAAGGTTCGCCCGACCCCCGAGCGGGCGATCCGATGGGCCGGCCGGCCGATCAGGTCGACCCCTCCGAAGCGGGCCGACCCGGTGGCCGGTACCAATCCGGTCAGTGCATCGACCAGCGTGGTCTTGCCGGCCCCGTTGGGTCCGATCAGGAACCGCAGGTCGCCCTGGGTGACGGTCAGGTCGACCGAGTCGACGGCGACGAAACCACCGAAGCTGACCGTCAGGTCGCGGACCTCCAGATAGTCGTGCCGGACATCGACCGGTGCGATCACCTTCGCCAGTTCGCTCATGCCTCGATCCTTTCCTCGGTCCGTTCCGGTTCGCCTCGCTCGGCTCGTTCGGGTACGCCGACCGCGGGCCCGGTCGCGGGCGGGTCCGCGGCCGGTTGGGCACGGCGGCCGATGAGTCGGCGTACCGAACCCAGCAGCTGGGCCAGCCCACCGGGCAGGAATCCCAGCACCAGAATGAAAAGCGCGCCCTGGAGGTAGGTCCACGCACCCGGCAGGCTCTCCGACAGCGCGGTACCGGCCCAGGAGACCCCGATCGAACCGAGCACCGGCCCGAGCAGGGTCGCCCGGCCGCCGATCGCCACCCCTGCCAGGAACAGGATCGAGGGCACCACCCCGACGTCGGAGGGCGAGATGATGCCCACCACCGGTACGAACAACGCGCCGCCGATGGCAGCGAACACCGCCGCGATGACGAAGGCGACCGTCTTCACCAGTGCGGGGTTGTAGCCGAGGAAACGGACCCGGTTCTCCTGGTCGCGGACGGCGACCAGCAATTCGCCGAAGCGGGAGCGGCGCAGCTGCCAGACGATGACGACCATCACCAGCAGCACCACCGCGCAGATCTGGTAGAGCATCCGCTTGTTCACCGGATCGTTGAGGTCGAAGCCGAGGAAGCCGACGAATCCGTTCAACCCGTTGGTGCCGCCGGTGGTCTGCTGCTGCCCGATCAGCAGGATCGCGAAGGCCGCGGCGAGCGCCTGGGAGAGGATCGCGAAGTATGCCCCGCGCACGGCGCGGCGGAACACCAGGTAACCGATCGCCGCGGCGAGCAGTGCCGGCAGCACGATGATCGCCGCCAGGGTGAGCGCCGGTGAGCGGAACGGCTCCCACCAGATCGGCAGGTCGCCGGTGCCGTAGAGCAGCATGAAGTCCGGTACCCCGCCCGGGCCGGCATCGGCGAGCTTGAGGTGCATCGCCATCAGGTAGCCGCCGAGGCCGAAGAAGACTCCCTGGCCCATCACCAGCATGCCGCCCTGCCCCCAGGCCAGCCCGATCCCGACCGCGACCATCGCCACACACAGGTAGCGGGCCAGCAGCACCAGCCGGAAGTCGCTCAATGCCAACGGGGCAACGACGAACAGCAGCAGCGCGGCGACCACCAGACCGGCCGCGAGCCGGGCGTACGGATGGCTCCAGAAACGTTGCCAGCTCATGCCAGGCTCCTTGTCCGGACCTGCACCAGGCCCTGCGGGCGGAACTGCAAGAAGGCGACGATCAGCAGCAGCACGGCGACCTTGGCCAACGAGGCGCCGAGGCTGAGCTCGACGAAGGCCTGGATGATGCCGAGCCCGAGGGCGGCGGCGACCGCGCCCTTGAGCCGGCCCAGGCCGCCGACGACGACCACCAGGAATGCGTCCACGATGTAGTTCTGGCCCAGGGTGGGGCCGATCGACCCGAGCAGGGTGAGCGCCACCCCGGCGACCCCGGCGATGCCGGAGCCGATGAAGAAGGTGAGCTGGTCGGTACGCACCGCCGAGAGCCCGGAAACCTCTGCCAGGTCACGGTTCTGGGTGACCGCCCGGATCCGCCGACCGAAGGAGGTCCGGGACAGCACCAGCATCAGTGCCCCCACGCAGGCGATCGCCAACACGGTGATGAACAACCGCGCCTTCGGGAAGGCGTAGGGGCCGATCATCAACGGACCGGCCAGCCAGCCGGGGGCCGCGACGTCGACGTTCGGGGCGCCGAAGATGTCGCGGGCCACTTGCTGCAGCACCAGCGAGACCCCGAAGGTGACCAGCAGGGTGTCCAGGGGGCGCTGGTGCATCCGCCGGATCAGGGTGACCTCGAGCAGCAGCCCGAGCAGGCCGCCGACGCCGAAGCCCAGCAGCAGCGCGACGGGCAACGAGATGCCGGGTGGCAGGAACCACTGCGCCACGAAGGCGGTGTAGGCACCGGCCATCATGAACTCACCGTGCGCCATGTTGATCACGCCCATCTGCCCGAAGGTGAGGGAGAGACCGAGCGCGGCGAGCAGCAGCACCGACCCGATGCTCACCCCGGCGAAGAGCTGGGAGACGATGATGTCCATCGCATCTCCTTCCTGGGTTGGATTCCGTCGCGCGATCAGCTGAGGCTCGCACCCCACGGGTAGGTCTTCAGGAACGGATCCGGGTCGATCGGCTGCTTGGAGTCCCAGACGGTGTCGATCAGGCCCTGGTCGTTGATCCGGCCGATCCGCGCGGTCTTGGTGATGTGGTGGTTCTCACCGTTGACGGTGACCTTGCCCTCGGGGGCGTCGAAGGTCACTCCCCCGGCCGCGGCCTGTACGGCCGGCACGTCGAAGGAGTTGGCCTTCTCGACCATCCCCTTCCATAGATGGAGGGAGGTGTACGCCGCCTCCATCGGGTCGGAGGTGACCCGGTCGGCGCCGTACTTCTTCTTGAACGCGGCAACGAACTTCTCGTTCTCCGGGGACTGGACGGTCTGGTAGTAGTCCCAGGCGGTGAGCTGCCCGCGGAGATTGTCGACGCCGATGCCGCCGACCTCCTCCTCGGCGATCGACACCGACATCACCGGCATCGCCTCGGCGGTGAGGCCGGCGTTGCGATACTCCTTGAAGAAGGCGACGTTGGAGTCACCGTTCAGCGTGTTGAAGACCGCGTCCGCGTCGGCGCTGCGCACCTTGCCGACGATGGTGGAGAAGTCGGTGTGCCCGAGCGGGGCGTACTCCTCGCCCTTGATCTCCATGCCGTACTGCTGGGCGTAGGCCTTGATGATCTTGTTGGCCGTCCGCGGGAAGACGTAGTCGGAGCCGACCAGATAGAGGGACTTCTTGCCCTGCTCCCGCAGGTAGTCCAGGGCCGGGATGATCTGCTGGTTGGTGGTCGCGCCGGTGTAGAAGATGTTCTTCGACGCCTCCAAGCCCTCGTACTGCACGGGGTAGAACAGCAGCGAGTTGTTGCGCTCGAAGACCGGCAGCATCGCCTTCCGGGAGGCCGAGGTCCAACCACCGAAGACCGCGGCCGTGCAGTCGGCGGTGATCAGCTTCTGCGCCTTCTCCGCGAACTTCGTCGGCTCCGAGGCGCCGTCCTCGGTGACCACCTGGAGCTTCTTCCCGAGTACGCCGCCGGCGGCGTTGATCTCCTCGGCGGCCAGGTTCAGCGAGTCGTTCACGGTCTTCTCCGAGATCGCCATCGTGCCGGACAGCGAGTTTAGGAAGCCGATCTTGATCTCGCTGCCGCTGGTGTCCACGCACGTCGCGGCGGCCTGCGGGGCGGCTCCGGCCTGGTTCACCTTGGCTCCCCCGCAGGCCGTCATGGTCAACGTGACCGCGATGGAGGCGACGGTGAGCAGCCCGAGGCCGCGACGCTTGCTGGTCGTCATAGCTGTTGTTTCCCTTCGTACCGGGCGAATGCCGCGGTCCCTGCGCGGCGACTACGAAGCTATGGCTGCTGTGTTTCGCGGGTTGTCCGCCGGGTTTCACCGGTGTGAAAGGAAAGCCCGTCAGGTGACGCCCCCGTTACGGTCACCTCTCAAGCCCTCCCTCACGTTCATCGAGTAGCAGCCCATGCGGAGCGAAGCGGAGCAATGGGCTGCGTGTCGAGATGAACCAGTTCCTCTCGACACGGTCGCTGCGCGACCTACTCGAGGAACGTATGGGACGATCGCTGCGCGACCTACTCGAGGAACGTGTGGGGGTCGCTGCGCGACCTACTCGAGGAACGGAGGGATCACCATTGGCCGCGGTATCCGCGGGGCCCGAAGCCCCAACGCTGCCGGAGGTCGTCGGCGATAGTGTCCAGCACGCTTCGGGCCGCCTCGGTGGAGTCGGCCAGCACGCGTACCACCAGTCCGGGCCCCTCCACCAGCGACGCCCCCGCCACCGACGTACCGTCCGCGGGCAGCGGCAGCGAATCGACCAGCTCGCCGTCGATCCGCCGGTCGAAGACCAGCAGGCTGCCCAGGTGCGTACCCGGCAGCATCAGGTCACCGAACGGCAGCGGGTCGAGCACCAGGTTGTCCAGCGTCAGCAACCGATCGGCTCGCCAGACCTCGGTGCACAGCTGCAGTTGTCGCCATCCGAACTCACCGCCGTCGGCGGCCCACCCCGGGGTGACGATCTCGGCGAGCAGCAGCGTCGCGTCCCGGTGGTGTTCGACGCGGGTGTGCTGTCGGTACCGCGCCCCGGCATAGGCGATCACCGGTTCGGCACGCCAATCCAGGAAGGAGTTCTCGGCCAGCCGCACCTGGGTGTGCTGGGTGGTGGTCGCCTCCGTATCGCTGCGATAGATCTTGGTGGCCGACTGGCCGACCAGGGCCGCCCCGCTGCCCGCACCGACCTCGACGCGGATCCGGTAGTCATCTCCTGCCAGATAACCGCCACCGGGATTGACCACGGTCCAGGTCGGCCAGCGTGCCCCGGGCCCGCGGTGCGGCCGCAGCAGCCGCAACGCCCCGGAGTGCGCGAGGTCCTCGGTGACCGACCGCTCCCCTCCCCCGAGGCGGAGCCACAGGGTGCCGGTGCTCACCGGAGGTCGACCAGCAGCACGTCGTTGCGGATCCAGTCGAGCACCGCATCCAGCCCCTCGTCGGTGCGCAGATTGGTGAGGCAGAACGGCCGGTCCCCGCGGAACCGCCTGGAGTCCTCGGTCATCACGGCCAGGTCGGCACCGACGTGCGGAGCCAGGTCGATCTTGTTGATCACGAAGAGATCGGAGCGGATCATCCCCTGGCCGGCCTTGCGCGGGATCTTCTCCCCCTGGGCGACGTCGATGACATAGATCGAGGCGTCCACCAGTTCCGGGCTGAAGGTGGCGGAGAGATTGTCACCGCCGGATTCGACGAAGATCAGCTCCAGGTCGGGATGGCGTGCGGTGAGTTCGGCGATCGCGTCCTCGTTCATCGAGGTGTCCTCGCGGATCGCGGTGTGCGGGCAACCGCCGGTTTCGACGCCGATGATCCGGTCGGTCGGCAGGATTCCGTTGCGGGCCAGGATTCGGGCATCCTCGACGGTGTAGATGTCGTTGGTCACCGCCGCCATCGAGAACTCCCCCGCCAGCGCGCGGGTCACCCGTTCGACGAGCTGGGTCTTGCCGGCCCCGACCGGTCCGCCGACACCGATCCGCACCGGCCCGCGTCGGTCGGTGGAGTCGCTGGTCCTGGTCTGCGTGCTGGTCATGGTTGCTCCTCGCGGTGGTGATGGGTCAGGACATGAACATCCGGCTGTGCAGCCGGCGGTGCCGTAGCTGGTCGAGTTCGAGCAACGGCACCAGGGCACCGAGCTCGTCGGGTTCGGCGGCCGCGGCGTACTCGATCGCCTCCTCCAGTGGCCGGTGCAGTCCGGCGAGCACCCGCTGCCCGGCGTCCTGGCCGAGCGGGACGGCGCGGACGGCGTTCTGCACCAGGCTGGAGACCGTGCCCAGCAACGAGAACCGGGCGATCTGCTGCCACGGCGCGCCGAGGTCGAGCCCGCAGCAGGCGAGGGCGAGTGCCGGGTGCCCGGTGAGTTCGCCGGCCTCGACACCGACGGTGTACGCCCTGGTGTGCGGTCCGGCGAAGCAGTCGTTCGCGATCCGCAGCACCCGGCGGCCGATCGTGGTGGTGGCCCGGCGTATCGCCTCCGGCGCGATCGCCGCGTGCAGCCGCCGATCCAACCAGGCCAGCTGTTCCGGATCCTCGACCAGCAACCGGATCGCCAGCGCATCGCTGCGGGCCAACCCCGGGAGCAGCTCCCGGCGTAGCCAGGCCAGGGTCTCCTCGGCTCCGGTCACCCGGCCGTCGACGATCGCGGTCTCCAGGCCGAAGGAGTGGCTGAACGCACCGGTCGGTGCCGCGGAGTCGGCGAGTTGCTGCAGCGGCAGCCACCAGCCGTCAGTGGCTGTGCTCGGCATGGCGGAACGGGACGGTGAGGACACGTTCGGTGCGCTCGTGCGGGATGCCGTGGGCGGCCAGGTGCTGCACGACGGTGTGATCGTCGGGCACGATCATCTCGGCGAGTCCCTCGGGGCCGCGCGTCTCGAACTGGGCCGGCAGATGGCGATTGCCCAGGGTGTGTGCGACCTGCCCCATGTCCAGCATCGTGCGGGGACGGATGACGATCACCGGGGAGGCCTCGGAGCTGATCACGATCACCCGTGTGTCGTCGGCGTGCAGCACGTCCCCGTCGCTCAGCACCGTCCCGCGCGGCAGTCGCAACCCGAGCACCGTGCCGTGGTCGGTGACGACCCGTTGCACCGCCCGGGTGCGGTCGGTCGCGGGCAGCCGGACACGTTCCAGGTGCCGGTCGGCCAGCTCCAGCTCGGCCAGGGTGGCGGTGATCTCCTCAACCAGCATGGGGATTCCTTTCTCAGAACAAGAAGTAGCGCTGCGTCATCGCCAACTGCTCGGCGGGTTCGCAGGTGACCAGTTCGCCATCGACGCGCACCTGGTAGGTCTGCGGGTCGACCTCGATCCGGCCGGTGTTGCCGTTGTGCACCAGGTCGGACTTGGTCAGGGTGCGGGTGTTCCCCACCGGCACCACCGGCATCCGCAGGCCGAGCCGCTCCCCGACCCCATCCTCGAACGCCGCTCGGGAGACGAACCGCAGGGACCCCTCGTGCACCGCCTGCCCGAGCGCGCCGAACTGGGGCCGGATCGTCTGCGGCTGCGGGGTGGGGATGGAGGCGTTCGGGTCACCCATCACCGCGGCGGCGATCTGACCACCCTTGAGCACCAGGTGCGGTTTCACACCGAAGAAGGCCGGTTCCCAGAGCACCAGGTCGGCGAGCTTGCCGACCTCGACCGATCCGACCTGGTCGGCGATGCCCATCGTGATGGCCGGGTTGATGGTGTACTTCGCGACGTAGCGGCGAATCCGCTCGTTGTCGGCGTACGCCTCATCGCCCGCCAGCGGGCCGCGCGCCTTCTTCATCTGATCGGCGACCTGCCAGGTGCGCAGCACCACCTCCCCGACCCGACCCATCGCCTGGGAGTCGGAGGAGACCATCGAGAAGATGCCCAGGTCGTGCAGCACGTCCTCGGCGGCGATGGTCTCCGGGCGGATCCGGGAGTCGGCGAAGGCCACGTCCTCGGGAATGTCGGGGTTGAGGTGGTGGCAGACCATCAGCATGTCGAGATGTTCCTCGATGGTGTTGACGGTGTAGGGCAGGGTCGGATTGGTGGAGGAGGGCAGCACGTGCTGGAGTCCGGCGAGCCGGATGATGTCGGGTGCGTGCCCGCCACCGGCGCCCTCGGTGTGGTAGGTGTGGATCACCCGGCCGGCGATCGCGGCGATGGTGTCCTCGACGAAGCCGTTCTCGTTCAGGGTGTCGGTGTGGATCGCCACCTGCACGTCGAATGCGTCGGCCGCCCGGAGCGCGGTGTCGATGCTGGTGTGCGTGGCACCCCAGTCCTCGTGGATCTTCAGCCCCATCGCGCCGGCGCGCAGCTGCTCGGCCAGCGGTTCGACCCGCTCGGCGTGTCCCTTGCCGAGGAAACCGATGTTCATCGGCAGGTCGTCGACCGCTTGCAGCATCCGGGACAGGTGCCAGGGGCCCGGGGTGACGGTGGTGGCATTGCTGCCCTCGGCCGGTCCGGTGCCGCCACCGATCATCGTGGTCACCCCGGAGGCGAGCGCGGTGAACACCTGATCGGTGGAGATGAAGTGGATGTGTGCGTCGACACCGCCGGCGGTGAGGATTCGGTTCTCCCCGGCGATGATCTCGGTGGCGGCACCGATGACGATGTCCACACCGTCGGTGATGTCGGGATTGCCGGCCCGACCGATCGCGTCGATGCGGCCGTCGCGCAGGGCCGCGTCGGCCTTGTAGATCCCTGTGTGGTCGAGGATCAGCGCGTTGGTGATGACGGTGTCGGGTACCCCGTCGGCGCGGGTGAGTCGGCCGTTCATGCCCATGCCTTCGCGGATCACCTTGCCGCCGCCGAAGACGACCTCCTCCCCCGGCGCGGTGAGATCGTGTTCGATGCGGGCGAACAGATCGGTGTCGGCCAGGCGCACCGAGTCTCCGGTGGTGGGACCGTAGAGCGCCGCGTGTTCGGCGCGGCTCAACCGGCGGTTCACCGCTGCGCTCCCCGGGTGCCGGCGAGCGCGACCAGGCGTACGCTGCGGGCGTCGCCGGGTTCGAAGCGGGCGGCGGTGCCGGCGGGGATGTCGAGCCGGAATCCGTGTGCTGCTTGCCGATCCAGCTCGAGGGCCGGGTTGACGTCGGCGAAGTGGTAGTGCGAGCCGACCTGGATCGGCCGATCGCCGGTGTTCCGCACCCACACCTCGGTGGTCTCGCGGCCGGGATTGATCTCGATCTCGCCGTCGCCGAGGATCAGTTCTCCTGGGATCATCGCGTCACCGGATCGGGTCGTGCACGGTGACCAGCTTCGTGCCGTCGGGGAAGGTGGCCTCGATCTGCACCGAGTGGATCATCTCGGGTACGCCCGGCATCACGTCGTCGCGGCTGAGCAGGGTGGCACCCCAGGACATCAGCTCGGTCACCGACCGACCGTCGCGGGCGCCCTCCAGCAGTTCGGCGCTGAGATAGGCGATCGCCTCCGGGTGGTTGAGCACCAGGCCCCGATCGCGGCGCCGCCGGGCGAGGTCGCCGGCCACCACGATCATCAGCTTTTCCTGCTCCCGTGGGGTGAGCAGCATCCTGCGCCTCCTGCCTCCGGGTGGGTTCACCCGGTGTGGCAGGAAGCCTTGCAGCGCTCTGTTTCAGCCGCGGGTCGGCAATGTTGCACCCAGATCACAGCGCGACCGGGCCCCCGCGGACGGTAGAGCTCAGCGGACGCGATGCCCCTTCGCCAACCCGATCAGGTGGTCCAGCACCGCACCGTTGCTGGTCCGCAAGCCGCTGTGCTCGTGCTCGCTCGTGACCCACACCTGCACGCCCCGCAGCAGTGCGGCGGTCTGCATGGAGAAGTCGAAGGGCACGAACGCGTCGCGCAGATAGACCGAGGCCGCGCCCCGAGCGCCGCTGCCAGCCAGCGCATCGGCGTCGTAGAGCTTCGGCCACTGGTGGGCGGCCAGTTTCTGGGTGACCTCGGCCCAGGGGCGGTAGGCCGGCACGGTGTCCAACCATTCGCTGCTGACATGCTCACCGGTGAACAGGCTCGGGTCGCTCACGAAGTCCTCGGGCATGGTGCGCATCGCCGACCAGTCGGTGACGACGCCGTCGGCGTAGGAGGATTCGTGCATCACGTAATAGATCGGGTTCCGCGGCGAGAAGGGCAGCGTGGCGGCCACGTCGTGGCGGAACGCGTTGCTGGTCGGGTCCTGCTCCAGCAGCCAGTGCAGGGTCTTCCAGCCGTGATCCCCGCCGAGCTGCATGCCGAGGCTGCGCAGCCGGCTCGCCGAGAGGACTTCGCCGGTCGGCAGCACGATCTCACCGGCGGCCGCCTGCTCGGCGATCGCCCGGAACCTGTCACGGTCGTTGGGAAAGCGGCGATAGTAGGCCTGCGACAGCTCCCGCATCCGGTCGTAGCAGGAGGCGTACACCTCGTCGCAGTGCCGACCGACCGCCGACAGCCCACCGGTGATGTACGCCTGGTCGATCGAGTCGGCGTACCGGCTCAGGTAGGTCAGCGTGCTGAAGCCGCCGAAGGACTGGCCGAGGACGTTCCAGCGCGGTACGCCGAGGTGCTCGCGGATCGCTTCGCAGTCGCGGACGATCGAGTCGGCCCGGAAGTGGGTGAGGTAGTCAGCGACCTCGTCGGCGGTGCGGCCCTCGAGCAGCCGATCACCGACGGCGGTGGACCGCCCGGTACCCCGCTCATCGAGCATCACCACGCGATAGTGCTCCAGGGCCACCGGCAGCCAGGCCGGTTCTGCCGGCGCGTCCCCCGGCCGCGGCGCCTCGAAGCCCGGACCACCCTGCAGATAGACCAGATAGGGCAGCTCGTCACCGCCCTCGCGGCTGATCACGCGGGCGAACACCTCGATCGTGCGGCCGTCCTCGGGCGCGTCCCAGTCCAACGGAACGGTGAGGGTGTGGTCGGTCAGGGTCAGGGCGCCGAAACGGTAGCTGTCAGTCACGCCTCCGACCCTAACGAAGTGGTGCCGGACCCGCCTGCTCGGCTACCATGCACCGTCGAGGTCGCATAGCTCAGTTGGTTAGAGCACCTGCCTTACAAGCAGGGTGTCGGGGGTTCGAGTCCCTCTGCGACCACGTAAAGTTGAACGTTCGAACCTTGCCCCGCTTGATCGCGGGGCAAGGTTCTTTCGTTGTGTGGCCTGGGGATGGCGTCGAGGATCGTCGCGATCGTCTGGGCTGGTTCGAGGGCGGCTTGGTCGTCGTCATCGATGGTGATGCGGTCGAACAGTGCCCGGTTGAGCATCCGCCGTTCGGCGGGTTCGGCCTTCGCGTACACATCACCGATGTCGGTGAGGAGGCCGAGGATCGCGTCGAGCCCGACCTTCGCGTTGTCGTAGGTCGATGTGAGGGTGTCGAGCCTGCCGGTGATGGCGTGGAGGCTCGCGCGGATGCGGTCCTGTTCGGTTTTGAGCAGGTCGATGGGGATCGCGTCGGCGTAGTGGGCTTGGAGGAGCTTGACCTGTTCGGCTTCAAGCTTGATCTTCTGTCCTTCGAGGAGGGTCCGTTCATCGCTGGTTGACTCGGCGAGGGCGTCGAACACCTGCCCGAGGACGGCCTGGATCTGTCCGGCCTCGTCCTCGGTGACGGAGACGTGCTGGTAGCGGGTCTCGATGCTCTGCTCGATGCGGTGGACGAGGGCGGCGGTGCGCTGGCAGTCGTTGCGCTTGAACCGGCGGCCGGTGCAGGTGAAGTAGTCGTAGGCGACGCCCTGGTGGTTGCGAGGCCGTTCGAACATGAGCTTCTTCCCGCAGCCGCAGTAGATCGAGCCTTTGAGGTAGTGGTCGTACTTCTGCGGCTTGTCGCCGGTGACGTGGTTCTGCTGGAGGATCGTCTGCACCTGCTCGAACGTCTCCGGGGTCACGAGTGGCTGATGGGTGCCGGGGTAGGTGACCTCGCGAAACGTGACGATGCCCTGGTAGTAGGGGTTCGTGAGGATCTTGTGCAGCCCCGTGGTCGTGACCGGCTTCGCGGGGAACGTCGGCGTGGGCCGGGTGGCAAGGCCGCGGGTCTCTAGCTCGCGGGCGAGCTTGGAGAGGGACCAGTCGCCGGTGGCGTAGGCGGTGAACGCGAACCGGATCAGGTCGGCCCGGTGGGGATCGAGTTGCACGTCGCGCACCTCGTGCCCGTTCGCATCGGTGAGGCGGACGTTGAGGTAGCCGATGGGCGCCTTGTGCGGGGTGCCGCCGATGGACGCTTTCTGCACGAGACCCTTGGTGACCTCTTGGGCGAGGTTCAGGGAGTAGAACTCCGCGATCGAGGCCATGATGCCGTGCATGAGCATCCCGGAGGGGGTCTCGTCGATGTTCTCCATCACCGAGACGAGGGTGACGCCTGCTTGGCGGAGTGTGGCGTGGATGATCGCGTCGTCGAGCCGGTTGCGGGCGATGCGGTCGACCTTGTTGATGATGCAGTACCGGATGGGGTGCTCGGCAAGGTAGTCCAGCATCTCCTGGAGTGCTTTGCGGCGGGCGGTCTTGCCGGACTCGCCGGGCTCGATGAACTCTGCGACGATGACCGCGCCGAGCTGGTCGGCCTTACGCTGCGCGGCCTCGCGCTGCGCGGGGATGGACAGGCCTTCTTCGAGGCCGTTGCGGGTGGCTTGGTCCTTGGTGGAGACCCGCAGGTAGGAGATCGCCGGCACTTTCCCATCGGGAAGGGCGACGTCGAGGGCCTGGGTCGCGGGGCCGGCGAGGGAACGCAGGGCGCTGAGGTCGAGGCCGGCGGGAAGGTCGAGGAGCGTCATGGTCGTGACTGCCTTTCGGGCGCTCACCCATTCCCAGTCGGGATGGGTGCGGGCGCCGTTGGGCTGTCACGACACAGATGGGGAGGCCTGCCGAACCGCGACGGGTTCGGGCAACAAGGGGTAAGCCGGTAGCGCCCTGATGGACGTACTACGTACCGGGGATTCTACCGCTCGCTGCTCAGCAGCGCCTGGAGTCGGGTGCCGGCCTGCCCGGCCTTGGTGCCCGTGCCGGCTTCTCGCAGGGCGACGCGGATGAGGACTTCGGCGACCTTCTCCACGTCGATCTGCTCGCGCCGGGTGAAGGTGACTCGCAGGTTCCGGTCGGCGGAGGGCCGCTGGGTCTTGCGTTGATAGTTCCGCACCACCGCTCGTCACCTACCCATCGTCTGAGCGCGCGGCGTCATCGAGGCGGGCGAAGACGGCGTCTTCGGCGGCCTTGCGGCGGGCGACCTGCGTGATCACGAACGCCACGAAGTCCGCGCGTCGTTCGGTGATCGGGGTGTCTTCGACCGGTGGGGCGGGTGGTTCGCCGGGCCAGGCGGTCTGCCGACTGGGACGGTCGCGGTCCAGGCGGGTGCCGGAGGCGGCGACCCAGTCGCGGAGGCGCTGGCGGGCGGCGGCGAAGTCGCGGTGCCAGCCGATCGCGGCGGACGCGTTCTGCTCGGGGTCGTAGGCGCCGAGCCAGTGCAGGTGTAGCGCGGACAGCTCCCATTGCAGCTCGGGGTGGCGGTGCCAGTACGGCGGGATGACCGACGCGGGCAGCGCGTAGGTGTGGCGGAGCCATTCGACCCAGCGGTTGAGGGCGAGCCATTCCTGTTCCAGGTCGTGGGAGAGCAGCAGGTTCCAGTTCACCGGCCGCGGCGGCCCCGGAATGTCATCGTCAGGGTCGAGTCGCCCGAAGTCCTCCTCCTCCCATTCCTCGGGCTCGGAGCCCAGGTCGTCGGGTGGGAGCGTGGCGTCGTTGTTCATCATGCTTCGCCCCCTCTCACATGGCCCGTGCGGGCTGCTCATAGTCGGGCTGGTCCTGCACGGGCGGCTCGAACGCGACCTGCCGCGCCGGTCGTTGACGGTCCGGGGATTCCATCTGGGAGCGGCGGCGCGGGGTGCCGACCTGGGTGTTCATGCGGGCGAGGTCGTGTCCGAACCGGCTTGCGATGAACTCCGTCGATTCGACGCCGGTGTTGGGGTTCGTGCTTGTCTGGGTGCGTCCGATCGCGAGGAACCAGTCGCCCTTGGCGAGTTTCACTTCGCCGCTCTCGGCAGCGCCTCGGAACGCCACCACATCGTGGAAGGTCGTGGGGAGCTTGATCCGGGACCCGTCGGCTGCGAAGTCGTGGTGCTCTTGCCCGGCCTTGAAGTACAGACGCTTCTTGCCCTCGCTGCCTGACGGCTGCGGATCGGAAGCGACGAACCCGTAGAAGGCTCTATCCAGTTCCGGGTCCGGGTCGCGTGGCTGCTCGTTCATCGTGTGCTCCTGACGGTCTGCTCAGGCGGCCACCTCTCGTCGGGGCCGCTGGGTCAGGCAGGTGCACCCGTCCTCCCGCGGTGGATCAGTCCCCGTGGGGATCGTGGAGGAGGCGTTCGACCTCGGCCCGGTCGGCCTTCAACGTGGTGCCGTCGGGGCGGTTGGGCCAGGCGCGCAGGTCGGTGATGATCGGCGGCGCGGAGCGGAGTAGGGTGACGGCGGTGCCGAACGGGAGCGTGCGGATTCGGTCTGGTGGGAGGATCGCGACCCTGCGGACGGAGCGCTGGTTGGAGCGGGAGCCGTAGTCGCCGACTGTCGTGGAGTCGGTCAGTTCGTCGCGTTCCCCGATCAGCGTGGAGAGGTCTTGCAGGTCGCGGCTGTTGGAGGCGCCTCCGAGGAGGATCTTCACGATCGAGGCGTCCCAGATCGCCCCGGCCTGGTGCTCGTTCCACTTGTCCCGCGCCTGCGCGAGCGACTGCAACACCGCGAGTGTCGTGATCCCGGTCCCGCCACCCTCGGCCATCAACGTCGGCAGGGACGGCAGAGGCGCGAGGTTCCCGATCTCGTCCAACGCGAGCAGCATCGGCGGGTCGAGGCGGGCGCCGGCGGAGCGGGCCGCGAGGCGGCGGACGGTCTCGACCAGATCCTCCACCAGCGCCGCCACCAGGGCGGCACTGTTCCCGGCCCCGGCACCGGTGGCGAGGAGGAACAGGGTGCCCCGCTGTCGGATGAACGCTTCCGGATCGAACTCCTCGCCCTCTCCCGGGGACACGGCGTCGAGCACCCGGGGGTCTGCGAGGGCTGCGAGTGAGAGGGAGACGCCTTGCCAGATGGAGTCGCGGGTGCGGGGGTCGGCGTCGATCATCGAGGCGAGCGAGTCCGCCCACCCGGTCGCCGCATCCGGATGGTTGGTGAGGATCGCGACCGCATCCGCCGCGCTCGTGGGGTCGAGCGTCCACCGGAACAGCTCAGTCGGGGTGCGCCGGTCGAGGGCGGCGGCGTGGAGCAGCGCTTGGAGCGCGGCGCGGGTTTTCCCTTCCCAGAAGTCACCGCCTTCGACGCCACCCGCGCTGAGGCCGGTGGCCGACGCGAGGCCGGCGGCGCGGATCATCGCGGTCTGCGGCGACTCGCACCCCCGGATCGGCGACCAGCGGAGCCCGGCAGGGAGACCTTCGGCGAGGTGCTGCGGATCGAACACCGCCACCGGTCCGATGCGCTTCCTCGCGCGCAGGCAGGCGGTGACGTTATCGGGACGCGTGCTGGTCGTGACCACCGCGCCAGGGGCATCGAGGATCGCCGGGATCACGAGGAACAGGCCCTTGCCGCTCCTCGGGGCGCCGACGAGGAGGATCGAGTCTTCCACGGAGGCCCAGACCTCGTGTCGGTGCGCGGTGCCGAGCCGGTAACCGACATCACCCGGTACGGGGCTGTCGAGCGTGGGGCGCAGGGTGCTGGCGCGGCGCATCAACGCTTTGGTGGAGGCGGTCTGGGCGATCTCGTGCCGGGTCGCGGTGCCCTCCTGCCGGTGCGGATCCAGTGCGGCCTGCCGCATCGTGCGCCGCAGCAGACCCCACGCCCAGAACCCGGCCGTGACGAGAGCGCCGAGCATGAGAGCGGCGACGACCCAATACACGAACGGGTTCAGGCCGTCCGCGCCGAGCTGCCCGCCAGGATCACCCGGTTTGAAGAACACCGCGACCCCGCCAGCCGCTCCGGCAGTGGGTTGCGGGGCGCCCGTGAGAAACGCCGCCACGCTACCGGAGGCGCGGAGGACGAACGCGACCCCGAGGAGGCCGCCGACGGCGATGAGGATCAGGTTGGTGAGCTCGTCACCCATCGCCCCGCTGCCGCCGGGACGGCCCTGCGGCCCGATCACGACAAGCTCCGCACAGCGATCGTGCCGGAGACCCGCCCGACCAGCACCACCTCACCCGCCCGCGCCGCCGCGACGACCGCGGGGTCGAGGAGGGCCCGTGCGCGCCCGTCCGGGGTCGCGTCGGTGTGTGCGGCGATGAGGGCGACGGCGACGTCTTCCCCGGCGATGAACCCGTCGCCGCCGTCCACTGATATCGGATCAGCACCCCGCTGACGCTTCACCGCCCGCCGCGGCTCCGACTTCTCCTCGGCCACAGGTTCCGGGGCGGGGCGTTTCGCGGCGGGAAGGATGTCGGTGAACGTGGTGCCGTCGCTCTCGTGGACGGTCACCCGCACGGCGATGGTCCGGTCGCCCGTGGCGTGGTCGATGATCTGCGCGAACATGGCCCGCCGCCACGCGCTCACACCGTCGGGCGGGTCGACGGGGCGGGTGTCGAGGGTGGCGGTGAGGGTGCCGTCGTCGTGCACGTCGAGCACGAGATGCGGCACCGAAACCGGGACAGACGAAGGAACAGCGGCAGAAGCAGGGGCGTGTCTCATGCCGCCAGGTGCACCCACCGCACCCCGGCCTATGTGCGCGCGGCCGCGCGCGAGCTGGTGTCGAAGAGCCGATTTTCGGCGGGATGGAGTTGATGCTGGACCACGTAGGAAGAACCCTTGATCTTCCACAGCCCCTGCCCGACCCCGAGCGTCGGGAGCAGCCCCTGCTCAGTGCCCGTCAGGCCGAGAGCGGCGGAGGTGGGGCCGAGCTGATCGGACTCCTGCCGGTAGATCACCCGCGTCTCCGCATTCGCGAGCAGGCTGTTGGCGAGGCCGCGCATGGCCGATCCCTGATCGCCCACATTGTCGAGATCGCTGATCTTGTGGAAGATCATCGCGTTCGCGATCCCGTACGCCCGCGCGAGCCGCCAGTGCGCATCCATCCGCCGCAACAGCGCGGGCTGGGACATGAGCCGCCAGGCCTCGTCGTAGATGCACCAGCGCTGGCCACCGGCCGGGTCCAGGAGCGCCGCTTCCATCCACGCCGACGAACACGTCATCAGCGCCGAGATCAGCGTGGAATTCTCGGTGACCTGCGACAGATCGAGGGAGATCATCGGCAACGACGGATCGAACACCTCCGTCGACGGCCCGTCGAAGAGCCCGGCAAGATCGCCGTGCACCAGACGACGCAGCGCATGCCCGACCATGCGACCGTCCTCCCGGAGACTGCCGTCGGGGTCGTCGGCGGGATCGAGGAGGTGATCGACGACCATCGGCAGGATCGGCACCGAGTTGTCCCGCATCGTCACCGCCAGCGCCGTATCGATCGCGGTGTGCTCCAAAGGGGACATGGGCCGCGCCAGCACCGTCTCCGTGAGCGCGCCGATCAGGTCACGGCGTCGGGAAATGACCGTCGCGGTCCACTGCTGATCGCTCATCCCGGCCGGCCGGTACCCCTCATCGAGCGGGTTCAACCGGGTCGGGAGGCCGTGGCCGAGCTTGATCGCACGACCCCCAACCGCCTCCGCGACCGCCGTGTGCTCGCCTTTCGGGTCGCCGGGGATGTAGACCCGCCGCCCGAACCCCAACGAGCGGGTGTAGAGCGCTTTCGCGAGCGACGATTTCCCGCTGCCGACGATGCCCGCCACCACCAGGTTCGGGGCGGTGATGATCCCGTTCGCGTACAGCACCCACGGGTCGTAGACGAAGCTGCCGCCCGAGTAGAGGTCCTGGCCGATGAACACGCCCTGGGAGCCGAGGCCGCCTTCGGCGAGGAACGGATACGCACCCGCCAACATGGCGCTGGTGTCCTGGTGCCGCGGCAACCGGAACCGGCCCGGTGACCTGAGCGCGGCGGGGCCGGGTTCGCCGACAGAGGGCAGATACCGGGTCGCCTTCCGCTCCGCACGCTCCGCCGTCTTCTTCGCTTTCGCCTCGGCCATCTCGCGCTGGCGCTGTTCGGCGACGAGCCGGGCGGCGGCCCGCCGGCGCTGCGCGCGCAGACGCCGGCGTTCTTTCGACGGGGCGACAAGGACGGCGGTGTGCAGGCGCTCGGCCTCCGGCTGCCGGGTCACAGCGACAGTCCTCGGTTCTCGGCGACCTCCGCGATCACATCCGGCAGGAACCACGACGCCCCCTCCGGACGCTCCGACCCGCGATGCCGCCCCGCACCCGGCCAGGCAGGAGATGCTTCGGCGGTCGGCCTCTCGGGCTCGGGGTCGGGGGCGTCGATGCGGCGGGACAGGCCGACGTAACCCAGGTCGGGACTGTAGGTGAGGGCGTAATCGCCGTCGGTGACAAGACGATCCGCGGGAGTCTGCGGGGCGGTCTCGTAGACGTACCCGTTCTCCATCGCAGCGCTCACCGTCTCCGCGCCGTAATCCCAGCCGGCGAGGTATGCGATCGCGGCATCCGGACCCTGCCGGTCGATGATCTCCATCACCGGCTCCGCCTCGCTCCCTTGGAGGAACACGACGCTCACCCACCGGTACCGCGGGTCCTCCGGCAGCCAGGCGATCTGCCCGGCCCGGTTCGACGCCCGGTCGAGCACCGTGTCGGCCTGCCCGATGTGCGCCGCCGCTTCGTGGAGCGCGGCGGCGGCCTCGAAGGTGAGCTGGCTGCCCGCCTCCCGGTCACCGGAATCGGTCATCGCTCGCCCGGTGTGCTGCTGCTGGGCGCGGGCGAGCTGGTCGAGCACCTGCGAGAGATTCCGTGTGGTCGCCATGAGTTCGCCGATCACCGGATACAGCACCTCGGGGTTCTCGATGCGCTGGGTGGCGTGGGCGAGCCCGCGGACCGCCTCATATGCTTCGCGGGCATCGGCGGCAGGGTCGTTGAACGTGGGCATGATCAGGTCTCTTTCGATACGCGGGATGGGATCGCGGCAACGCCCCGACCCCGCGGAGGTGAAGAGGGGTCGGGGCGCTGTGCTCCCAGGTGCACCCACCGGCGCACGAACCGCCGGTCAGATGCGGCGTGCCAACGGGAGTGCCGCGGCAGTGAACGCGACGGCCTGCTGACCGGCCAACAGCCGGGTTTCGCAGGAGGCCTGGATCGCGGCCTGCTCGATCGCGGCGACCGCCGTATCCAGCTCCTCCACCGTCGGGGCGGTGACCGCGATCAGGCCGGTGTAACGGAGCACGCCGTGACCGGCGGTGAGGTCGGCTTCCTGGCGGAGCACGTCTTCGTACTCGGCGGTTTGGGAGGCGTCCTGGATCTGCCCGATCCGCCGCCGCTGGGCCTGGTCGGAGATGTGCTCGACTTTCCTCTTGCGGATGTCGCGCACCGCCTGGTCGGTGCGCAGCGGGGTGCAGATCAGCGAGATCGACCGCTGAATCCCCGTCGACAGCGCCACCGGGGCAAGGAATCCTGGGTACACCATGGACCGCGGCCACTCGCTGATCCAGAGGACGGCGTGGTGGCCGGAGTCGGTGCGCAGCCGACCCCACGTCTCGGTCACCGCGACGGGGCCTGCGGTTGCGAGGTCCTGCCCGAGCTGGCCGTGGCGTTCCAGGGTGGGGCCGATCGCGGGGTCGTAGGCCGTGCGCAGCATCACCGCGATCTCACCCGTCGTCAGCCATCCCGACGGGGTGAGGTCCGCGGCCCGGAGCGCGGCGAGCAGGGTTGCCATCTCCTGCCGGAGCACGTTCGCCGCGCCTTTCAGACCGCCGCCGGCGGTGCGGATCTGCCGGGCCGCCGCCCGCATATCCAGCGAGAGTGACAGCGTGGTGGCGTGGCGTTCCCCGGCGGGGCCGGCCCGCTCGATGAGTTCGGCGTAGGTGGTCGAGGCCCAGGAGCCGTCGTGAGTGCCGTGCTCGGCCCACCACTCCGCCAGCCCCTGCCCGGAATCGGGCAGCGTGCGCTCCAACACCTGGAGAGCGCTGATCCGTCCGGAGCGGCAGATCGTGGCAAGCACCCGGCCCCAGGCGGTGACGCGGCGGTTCTGTTCGGACGGATCCAGGAGCACGAACGCCGGATGCGTGACCCGAACCACGACCGTCAAGGTGTTGCCGGTCGGGTCGTGGATCATGCCCGCCCCGGTCTCCGGGTCCGCGTACTCGCGGAGCCGGGCCATGTCACCGGGCAGGGCGAGGGTGCCCGCCGGCCTGGGGGCGACGATTCGTCGCCGGTACAGGAGTTGTCCGCCGGTGGTGCGCCACAGCCACCAGGAGCAGATCGGGAGCCATTCGATCAGTGCTCGCCCGCCGATCCTCACCCAGACGAGGGTGATGGCAAGCAGCCAGATCGGGGCGGAGTAGAGGACGAGGATGCCGCCGCCGGCGTAGAGCGCCCCGACCAGGGACGCCCCGCCGATGCCGAGAGCGATCACCTGCGACAGCGACAGGCCCAGGATGAGGCCACGGCGGGTGAGCCGGGAGAACTTCACCGGGACCAACTCAGCCCCCGTGGTGGTGTCGGTGCGAGACATGAGCTACTCCTTCCCTCCGGTGGGCGGGGCCGGGTTCGGGTCGGGCGGGGTGTTCGGCACCGGAGGCGACGGCGGAGGCGGTGCCCCACGCGAACCTCCGTCGCGGGGGTTGCTGTCACCGGGTGCGGTGGTGCCGGCGTTCTGTGCGCCGCTGGCGGCGGCATCGGCCTGCTGCCCGACCTCGGCGCCGGCCTCCGACCCTGCTTCGGCGGCTTCCTTGACGACGACCGCGCCGACCACGACCGGGGCAGCGGGACCCGCCCCGGCTGCGGCCTCCGTTCCCGCCTCCGCGCCGGCGGCCTCAGTCCCCGCGGGCGGTGGCGTGGTCGGCGGCGTCCCACCGCCACCGCCACCGCCGCCGGAGTCACCGTCGTCGCCTGCGCCGTCGAGGATCTTCTGGGTGCCGTCGGTGTTCGGCTTGGACGGGATCGGGAGAGGCCGGTTCATCGCACTCTTCGCGTCCTGCTCGGCACCCATCGAGTTGTAGAGGTCGAAGCCGATGAAGCTGATCAGCCGGTAAACCATGTACGGCGCAAACGCCGCGATCCCGAGCAGCACGATGCCGGCGATCGGTTCGGTCACCGCGGTCAGTCCCGAGTCAATCGGTGTCGCGACCTGCGTAATCGCCACCAGGAACACCACGACCAGCACGAGCTTGGAGACGATGAGCGCGATCAGGAACGTCGCCCATTTCCCGATCCACCCCTTCGTGACATCCCAAGAGGCACCGGAGAGGGCGAGCGGGGCGAGGACGACGGTGACGAGGATCAAGGCCTTCCGGATCAACAGGGAGAACCAGACGATCCCGATCGCGGCGATCATGAGACCGGCGAGGAAGATCGACACGATCGCACCCACCCCTGGGGCAGCGATGTTCAGCCCGGCCAGCGCCTGGCTGAGGAGCAGGAGTTGGTTGCCCATCGACTCGGTGGTCTCGCCGGCGGCTTGGATGAGGCCGATGCAGAGCTGGTCGACGATCTCCAGCAACACCGTCGTCAGCGTGATGACCACGAACGATCCGAGGATCGACTTTCCCGCCCCGAGCGCGGCGCGGGACAGGGCGGTCGGGTCGCGGTGGATCATCCCGGTGATGAGCTGGAGGAAGAAGAAGATCGCCACGATGAACAAGGCGATCCCGAACAGCAGGTTGTAGACGGACACGAACCCGGGCTGGGTTAGGTCGACCAGGGTGGTGGTGTCGAAGACGGTCCACATGGTCTCCATCAGCCAGGCCGCCGCCCCGGCCATCGAGGAGGCGAGCCAGTCGAACGGGGCGGCGATCAGGGACGCGGTGCCCTCGCCGACCGCATCGCACACGTTGGAGATGACGGGGATGTCGCACACGCTCACGGCAGACCCCTCCTTTCACACGCAGAAGAGATCAGACCTGCTGGCCGACGCCCCAGAAGAAGTTGATGAGCGCGACCGATCCGCCGCAGATGATCGCTGCGCCGCAGGAGATCAGCAGGCCGGTCTTCCCCTTCCCCGCGAGGTGAGGGTTGCTGCTGTTGGAGCCGTAGGCCCAGATGATCGCGGAGATGATCAGCGCGAGGACGGACAGGATGAGGCCGACGGTCATCACGGCGCCGACGATCGTGCGCAGCTGCTCGATGCCCGGAAGCCCGGAGGAGTTGGGGTCGATGTCAATCACGATGAGTGCCCTTTCAGAAGACGGAAGACAGTTCCGACCGCCAGGTGCACCCCGCCCCCATCGGGCACAAAAAGAAGGCCCGCCCCGGGATGCCGAAGCACCCGTGACGAGCCCCGCCGAGCCGCCGCGCGCAGGCCGTTAGAGTTGTCCGCCGATGGTGACGAGCCAGTTCAGCCAGGCGACCCCGGCTCCTGCGAGGACCGCGCCGCCGAGGGCGACGAACACGCCGATGCGGCCCTTTGTCGCGACCTGGTAGTTGCCGTTCGCCGCACCGATGGCCCAGCAGATCGCGGACACGATCAGCATCAGCACCGCCACCACGAGCACGAACATGAGCAGCGCGCCGGCGACCTCACGCAGCTCGCTGATGCCGGAGAGACCGTCGAAATCCGGGAACACGTCCATCACGCCTCACCTACCGGCAGGGTCCGATGATGGAGATGACGGAATAGCCCCGGCCAGGACTGGCCGGGGCTATGTGTGAAGAGGGAGAGGTCCATGCCCGGCAGGTGCGCCGGGCGGCCCAGGGTCAGGTCAGTTCAGCGACGAGGGCGCGGACGCGGTTCTCGATGTCGTCGCGGATCGTGCGCACGGCGTCGAGTCCTTGCCCGGCAGGATCGTCGAGCTGCCAGTCCTCGTAGCGCTTGCCGGGGAAGATCGGGCAGGTATCCCCGCACCCCATCGTGATCACCACATCCGAGGTCTTCACCGCGTCGGGGGTGAGCAGCTTCGGGCGTTCGGCGGTGATGTCGATCCCGACCTCGCGCATAGCTTCGACTACGGCGGGGTTGAGCTGGTCGGCGGGTTCGGAGCCGGCGGAACGGACCTCGATGCGACCCGCCGCCATGCGATTGAGGTAGGCGGCGGCCATCTGCGATCGTCCGGCGTTGTGGACGCAGACGAACAAGACCATCGGGAGCTGCGGGGTGGTCATGATGCCTCGGTTTCTGTCTGGTAGGGGTTGGTGTGGAACCAGCTTCTGGCGGTCCAGAGGGAGACGTAGACGAGGCCGACGAGGACGGGCACCTCGATCAGCGGGCCGACGACCCCGGCGAGGGCTTGGCCGCTGGTGGCGCCGAAGGTGCCGATGGCGACGGCGATGGCGAGCTCGAAGTTGTTGCCTGCCGCGGTGAACGCCAGCGTGGTCGAGCGGGCGTAGCCGAGGCCCAGTGCCTTGCCGAGCAGGAGGCCCGCGAACCACATGAGCGCGAAGTAGACCAGCAGCGGCAGAGCGATCCGGGCGACGTCGAGCGGGTTGGAGGTGATGGCGTCGCCTTGGAGGGCGAACAGCAGCACGATCGTGAACAGCAGCCCATACAGCGCCCACGGCCCGATCTTCGGGATGAAGCGCTCTTCGTACCAGGCCCGGCCGCGGCGTTTCTCGCCGATCCAGCGGGTCGCGAACCCCGCGACCAGGGGCACGCCGAGGAAGACGAGGACGTTGAGGGCGATCTGCCCGACCGAGACGTCCAGGCCTTGGGTGTCGAGGCCGAGCCAGCCGGGGAGGATGGTGAGGTAGAACCAGCCGAGCACCGAGAACATCACGACTTGGAATACGGAGTTGATCGCGACCAGCACGGCGGTGGCTTCCCGGTCGCCGCATGCGAGGTCGTTCCAGATCACGACCATCGCGATGCAGCGGGCCAGGCCGACGATGATGAGGCCCGTGCGGTATTCGGGCAGGTCCGGTAGGAAGAGCCAGGCGAGGGCGAACATGACCGCCGGGCCGAGCAGCCAATTCAGCAGCAGAGACGAGACGAGGAGGCGCTTGTCTCCGGTGACGGCGGCGATCTTGTCGTAGCGGACTTTCGCCAGCACCGGGTACATCATCACCAGCAGTCCCAGGCCGATCGGCACCGAGATCCCGCCGACCTCCATCCGAGCAAGCAGGTCCGAGAGGGCGGGCACGAACCGGCCCAGGAGGAGACCCGCGATCATGGCCAGGCCGATCCAGGCCGGCAGCCACTTGTCCAACGTGGACAGGCGCTTCGCGGCCGGGGCCTGCGTCGGGGTCGCGATGCTGGTGATGTTCTGGGGTGCGGGCATCGTGCTGCTCAGTCTCCTCGTCAGCTCGGGATCAGTTGGCAGGCTTGGTGGCGCGGACGATCGCGGCGTGCATCCCGTCGGCGGCCTCGTGGGTGAACTCCACGCTCGCATCCGCGAAACCACCCTTGGCGAGCCCGTCGAGGTACTCGGTCTTGGAGAGGGCTCCGGCGATGCAGCCGACGTAGGAGCCGCGCTCGGCCCGCTGCTCGGGGGTGAGGCGGTCTTCGGCGACGACATCGGAGACCCCGATCCGCCCACCGGGGGTGAGGACGCGGAACATCTCGGCGAGCACCGCCGGCTTGTCGGTGGACAGGTTGATGACGCAGTTGGAGATCACCACATCCACCGACCCATCGGGCAGCGGCACGTCCTCGATGGTGCCCTTGAGGAACTCGACGTTCTCCGCCCCGGCTTCGGTCTTGTTCTTCTCGGCCAACGCGAGCATCTCGTCGGTCATGTCCACGCCGTAGGCGAACCCGGTCGGGCCGACCCTGCGGGCCGACAAGAGGACGTCGATGCCGCCGCCGGAGCCGAGGTCGAGCACCCGCTCACCCTCATGCAGCTCAGCGACCGCGGTCGGGTTGCCGCAGCCGAGGCTCGCCTCGATCGCTTCGAGGGGCAGGCCGGCGGCGGTCGCCTCGTCATAGAGGCCCGCGCCGAAGCTGCGCTCGGTCGGAGCACAACACGAACCCGAATCGGCCTCCTCCACGGCGGGCGTGCTGGTGCAGCACGAGCCCGCGGGGGTCTCCTCAGCCAGCAAGTCGGCGTTGCGGGTGCCGCGGGTCACGGCGGTCGCGGCCTGCGCGTAGCGGGCGCGGACCTGCTCGCGCAGCTCGGTGTTCTCACTCATGGCGCGCTCCATTCGGTCGGGTGGACTCGTCATCTACGTATTGATGTTCGTCGATGCATCGACAGTTGTCAATGCGTGGCGTAGGATCAGGGCCATGACGACTTCGCTGCCACTGATCGCCGCCGATGCGGGTGGGTGCTGTGCTCCGGTCACGGGCGGGGTGCTCGCGGTCGAGGATGCCCAGCGGTTGGCGCGGATGTTCAAGGCGCTCGGTGACCCGACCCGGGTCCGGTTGTTGTCGATGATCGCGGCGCAGTCCGGCGGGGAGGCGTGCGTGTGCGACCTGACCGAACCGGTCGGGCTCTCCCAGCCCACGGTCTCGCATCACATGAAGCAGCTCGTCGACGCCGGCCTGGTCACCCGCGAGCAGCGCGGCAAGTGGGCCTATTACGCAATCGTGCCCGAGATCCTGTCCATGCTCAGCAGCGCCCTCGACCCGCAGGCCCTGACCGACGGTGGCCCTGCCTCGTCGTGCTGAGACGGGTTCAGCGCGGCAGGGTCGCGTAACGGTTCCAGGAGGCTCCGGCGAGACCGGCCCAGCGGGTCGCGGTGCCGATGCTGACGCCGATCAGTGAGGCGAACACCGCCGGTGGTGTGGTCGAGGCCAGATGCAGCAGGGCGGTGTTCCGGCTTGCTCTGGAAGTCACCCCGAGCTGGTGCATCCGGCGTAGGAGCGAGGCGGGATGCAAGTGGGTGCCGGCGTTCTTGCCGGTGAACAGCCACCGGGAATCAGCCAGCCTGCTCGCCGCCCCGAATGGCTTGGCGACCGGCAAGGCGGTCACCAGCGCATCCAGCGGCGGGATGAGCAACACCGGCTCGGAGCCCAGACGCAGGTAGGTTTCACCATCGCAGACCTCGATGTCACTGGTGATCAGGGCGGTGATCTTCGCGACCGGCTGGGCGTAGAGCAGGATCAGACAGGCTGCGGCACGGTCTTCGATGCTGGCGCTACCGGGCTCGTGTAGCAGCCGGCGAACCAGGGCGAGCTGTTCTTCGGGGTCGACGTCGTGGGCCGGGTCTTTCGCCGGAACCGGCTCAGGGAGCCAGACGTGCCGGAGGTAGCCGCCTCGTTTGAGCCAGCGGACGAACCCGAGGCGGTGGCTCCGGTCGGTGGTAATCCAGGCGTCAAGGTGGTCTTGCGGACAGTCATCGAGGTCGTAGCCGCTGGAGCTGAGATGGTCGAGGAACGCGCGGGCAGTGTCGATGTCGCCCCGGCAGCGGGCGGCCGCGTTCGGCGCGATCCGGTCGTGCCGGTCGGTCTTGGCGCGGCCGACGACGTGCCAGCGGGCGTAGCGGGTGAGCACGCCGCGCATCTCGGGATCGCTCACCTCGGCGACGACGTCTGCGGCGTATCGGTGCAGTCGGGCGGCGTTCTCATCACGAGGCGGCAGGGTGCCCGCGGCGACGAGCATCGCGCGCAGATAGGTCACCGAGAACATCTGTGGCCGCGCATCGAGCGCGTCGTGACTGAGGTCGACCTGGCCGCGGGCGATCGAGGTCAGCAGACGCAAGGATGCCAGATCGTGCCAGTTGGTCAGCAGCGATCGGGGTCGTTCGAGCTCGGTGAGGGCGTCGCGGACGGGTTTCAGTTCTGGCCGGATCACCCCGTCCGGGCCGGTGAGAGCGGCGTCGATCTGCTGGGCTGCTTGGCAAGCGAAACAGCGTGGTCGGCCGTGATTCGTCGTGCGTCGCCCGAGAGCCTGCTGCCCGCAGATAGAGCAGTCGATCACGGGCGCTTGGTAGCAGGTCGGGCAGACGTCCGGGCTGGTCGCGGTGGCTTTCAAGGCGACTCGTTTGAGCCTGCCGCAGACGCCGCAGACCCGGCACGGGTTCCGATAGCAGCGACCGCAGAGGTTCGCCGCGCCGGGTCGCTTCCCGCCAGCTCTGGTCGCCAGCGGGCCGATCATGCCGCACTCGTCGCAGGCATCCTCAGGGTGATGGTCGCGGGCATAGCAGGTCACGCAGACCGCGCCGCCGTCGTCGGTGCGGGCGTTGACCCTGCGCTGGCGTCCGCATCCGGTGCAGGTCTCGATCGGTGACCGGTGAGCGCGGCAGGCGCGGCACTCACCCCGATCCAGCGTGTGGTTCCAGCGCAGAGACTTCAGCCGGCCGCAGCGAAAGCAGATGCCCTGGACGATCGTGTTCGCCACCGGCGCCGGTCATTCGTCCGCAGGGGTGATGACCGCTCGGGTCGGGCGGTTTTTGCTCCCGCCCGTCGGCGGTTTGACCGCACCCGCGGTGCCGGTCTTGCGGCCCCGCCGCGACGCCGACTCGACGTAGGGCTCGATCAGGTCGGCCGGTGTGCAGCCGAATATGTCGCAGAGCGCGGCGAGGAACTGCATGTTCAGCCGCTCGGGTTGGCCGACCACGATCCGGTAGACCTGGGTGGAGGTCATCACCACGCCCCGGTCGGCCAGCAGCGGCACCAGATCGGTCGTGACCTGCATGCCGTGTTCGTTCATCACCTTGCGTAGGTGCCAGTGATAGGCGACGGTCTTCGTCATCGTGATCCTCCCTCGATCGCTGTCGGTGGGGTGAACGCGCCGTCGAGAGCGCGGCGCAGGGTGCGGTTGCGGTAGTCACCGGAGACCCCGGTGTAGAGGGCGGTGGTCGAGCCCCAGCGGTGCCCGACCTGCTGCTGGACGAACAACGGGTCGTAGCCGTCCTCGATCAGATGCGTCACATACGAGTGCCGCAAGCAGTGCGGGTGCAGCAACGGGTCCAGGCCGAGATCATCGCGCCACTCGGCGAACCGGTCGTCGATGTGCTTGAGCCGGATGCGCCCTTGTCGCTCGGTCGGCCACAGGATCGTCTTGTCGGCAAGGTCGAACCGAGGCCGAACCTCGCTCACGTACTCCTCGATCACCGGCCGGGTCCACCCGAACACGGCCAGCACCGCCCGGCGGCGCGGCTGCGAGCCGCGCATCGCTTTGCCCCAGCGGACGTTGCAGACCCCGAACCGGCCGAACTCCCAGCCCTGCGGGTTGCGGGTGAAGTCCGGCAGATCGAGCATCGCTGCCTCGCGCCGACGCAACCCGAACGCATAGATCATCTTGAACAGCGTGGCGTCGCGGAACAGCGTCAGCCATCCCTTGCGCTTGGAGGAGCGGGCCTGATCCACCAGGTCATCGGCGTAGTCGAAGAACATCTGCAGCTCATCCCGCGAGAGCGGTCGCACGTCCGGCCGTGCCTCGTGGTCGCTGGTATGGATGACCGTGTTCCACTCGTGGCAGACCTGCACCGGATGCGTGTCGAACAGATCGACGCAGCGATCGACCCAGCCGTAGCGGTGATCGACCAGGTAGTCGCAGAACAGCGCCACGGAGTTCTGATAGGCCCGCACCGTCGACACAGACAGCGGCCGCGGTCCGGAGACGAGCGAGGTTGTCCATTCCTCCACGTCAGCCGGTGACCACTCCCACGGCGGGGCGTTGCAGAAGTCCGCGAACCGGCGTACCTGCGAGGCCCTGGTCTTGATGGTTTGCACCGCGAGCATCCGCGAGGTCTGCTGTGCCGACCAGCCCGCCACCATCTCATCGAAGAACTGCTCCGCCGGCCGCAAAAGCGACACGTTGCCAGACGACAAGACCCCCGTGCCGGGTACCTGATCGTCTGAGAACACCATGCCACGACCTTACATTAAATGTAAGAATCATGCATCAGATGTAAGATGAGTAGCGAAACCCCTGGTCAGGCGGCGGTGACGCTGCTAGGTTGGAGACGGCTTTGGTTCCGCGGAACAGCGTGATTCCGGCTTACATCTAAGGTACGAATCTTACATTAGATGTAACTTCGGACCTTACGCTTTCACGGTGATGTGGAGGTGGTCGTAGTGGCCGCCGGTGACATCGGTAGGGTCGTGCATCCCGCCGCCGGTGTAGTCGCGCCATCCCTCGTCGGCGCGGGCGAGGGACCAGATCTTGCCCTGCCAGATCAGGTACTCCACCCCCAGCACCTCGGCGTGGTCTTTCAGCCAGTTCGTGACCTGCCACCCGTACTCGCGCTGCCCGGGGGTCGGATGCTGGCCGATCGCGTTCCCGAACGCCACATCACACGCGCGACCGATCGGATGCTCCGACTTCGAGCCGGGCCGGGGCGAGTAGCACGCCCACGTCGACTCCGGAAACCCCGTAGAGGTCTGTTCGTAGACGCTGAGCATCCGCACCGTGATCTGCCCATCCGACGTCGGATCGTCCACCAGCTCATCCGGGTCGCCCTCCACCGGCACCGGATCACCCGGCGCCCCAGCTCCGGTGTCACAGTCTTCGGACCCGGCCGGCGGCACGTCGGCTTCGGGGAGGTCGGCGGCGTCATGGTCGTTGAGCCACTTCGCGGGGTCGATGTACTCGCCGTCGGTGCCACCCTGACGGACCTCGAAATGCAGATGCGGCCCCGTCGACATGCCGCTGGAGCCGACGTCGGCGATGTGCTGCCCGGCCCGCACCTGGTCGCCGGCCTGGACATGGATACCGTCCTCCCACGAATGCGCATACGCCGTCGCGACCGTCTGCCCGCCGAGCTGGTGTTCGATGACGACGAGGCCGCCGTACCCACCGGAAAACTCCGACACCGTCACCGTGCCGTCGGCGGCGGCCAGGATCGGCGTCCCATCGGGCGCTGAAAAATCCGCGCCCGTGTGGAAGGACTCTTCCTCGCCGGTGATCGGGTGCGTGCGCGGTCCGAACGGGCTGGTGGCCACCCAGGTTCCCTCGGGCAGCGGGAACACCACCCGCGACGACTCTGTCACCGGCCCCGCGGCGAGCACCGGTACCGGGTCGGCTGTCACAGGGCCGCCCGCGCCAGTGCTGGTGAGGGTGGTGAGGATCTGTTCGGCGACGGGTTCGTAGTTGTCGTACCGCTCCGGATACGCGCTCACTTCCACGGCCTGGGCGGCTTCGCCCTTGCCCATCTGCTCCCACCCCGGAATATCCAGCAGCCCACGCGGCGAGCCCTGATTCGGGCCGCCGGGACCGCCGTAGAACGCGGCGGCTTGGTAGTCGGGGTCCATGAGTTCGGCGACCGTGCCCCACCCCGCCTGCGGGCGCATCTGGAACAACCCCAGGCTGTCGTTGTCCGACCCGTTGCCGTCGTTGGGATAGTCACCGCTCTCGGGATAGACGCTCGTGTTGGCGAGCATCCGCATGCGCGACTCCGTGAGCGCGGCCATCAGCGCGACCAGGATGCCGTCGCGCCCCACCCCCTCGATGCCCGATCCGGTCTCGATGATCGTCGCCGCGTGGGTGAGCTCGGCACGGCCGAGCGTGATCGTCTCCCCATTCCACGTCGTCGCCGTCAACTCCTCCGGCACATTCCCGACCTGGAACCCGCCGGCGGGGGCGGCGCAGGAGACGGTGGCCGGGTTCATGAGCAGCCCGACCGACACCAGCCCGACCAAAGGGGCCAGCAGGACGAGGGCGGCGACTGCCGCGATGACCTTCCGCATCATGGCCTGCCCGTTAGCGGAGGGGCTGGTCGAGGATCGACAGCCGCAGCAGGTGGCAGGGGTCGCCGTCGGGCGGGCAGGTCAGGAAGATCGTGAACGCCACCTCATGCGCGCTCGTCGTGGGTTCGTCGTTCCAGACCCCGGCGCGGTGGCGGATGCCCTCGATCGTGTACGCGGTCGTGCCCGGCTGCAGCTGCCCCGGCTGCGCCTGCTCCACGGCGTCCGCCCACGCCTCGGGCACGAACACTCCTGTGATCTCCAGATGCTGGGTCGTGCCGTATTTGCGGAGTTCGGTCCAGGTGTCGCGGGTCGGGAGGTAGCCGGCGATATCGGAGGCGAGGCCGGCCTGCTCGATCCCGGTCGGGTCTGCGACCTCCAGCAGCACGCTCGTGTAGTCCAACGGCATCAACCCGCTGGCGGTATCCCACGCGAACAGGGCCGTCGCGACGGAGCGGGCGAACTCCTCCGGATCATCCGTCTCCAGGATCGGGGCCAGCTCGCGCGGGTCGCCGCCGGGAGTGACCGGCGCGGATGGCGACGGCGTGGCGGGCGGTGGGTCGGGAGTGCGGGGGCCGGTGACCAGGCCGTAGACGCCGACACCGACGAGGATCAGCACGAGGGCGGCGGCCGTGACGATCACGACCAGGCGGCGACGGGAACGAGAAGCATCTGTCGGGTTCATGCCACCAGGTGCACCAGACACACCTCCGCCCCGACACCCACGAAGGGTCCGGGGCGGCGAACAACCAGAGAGGTCAGAGGGCGCGTAGGTGTCGCACCTCGCCCTCCCCATCCGCAACTTCGGCGGGATCGGCATCATCGCTGGGCTCGGTGCTCCGCGCCGTGGAGAGAGCGGCGGCGAACGCGGTCGTGCCGGCGGCGATCGTCAAGAACATCTCGATCTGCTCATCGGTGAGCTCTCGTGCGAGCTGGGTGGGGTCGTAGTGCGTCCACCAGTCGGTGAGTTCGCCCCAGATCACCAGGAACGACCGGGTGGTCCACACCGTCGGCCCCGCCACCGGAGCCGGTGCGGTCTTGCGGCGCTGCGGCTTGGACTTGGCGCGGGCGATCGCGGCTTTCGCCAGCTCGTCCAACTGCGCATCCCGCGACGCCCCCGGGTCACCGATCAGGCTCCGGACTTCTTCGAAGATCGGGTGCACCGGTGCGCCCGTCTCGATCCGTGCGAGCGCGTCCGAGACCTGGCTGCGGGTGTCGTCGGGGAGGTCGTCGCGGGCGGCGGCCTGCTGGACGTACTCGATCTTGTCCAACGTCCGGTACGACGCGGCGCCGGGGATCATCGCCGCCGCCTGCTGCCTCGCCTCACCCGCAGGTGACGAGGACGGTGCCGGAAAATTTCCGCCACCGTCCCCTTCCTCCTCGGGCTGGCGGTCGGTAGAGAACCGCGAGGCTTCCTGCCGGCGTGCGGCGTCCTCGGCGAGGAGGGCTTTGAGTTCGCGGTAGAGGGCGGCTTCCAGCGGGGTGAGGTCTTTGTGGAGCAGGTTGTCGTCCTGCTCCGCGAGGAGATGCCCGAGCCGGGTCGAGATCCCTTGCCGCACCCAGACGTTCACCACTCGCCAGTTCAGCTTCTGGATCGCGGCGAGCCTGCGCCTGCCGCAGACGAGTACCCCGTCCGGGGTGATCGTCGGGGGCTGGAGCAGTCCGTCGCGGTCGATGGACGCGGCCAGGGCGTCGATGTCGCCCAGGTCGGTGCGGTGCCGGGTGCCGATGATGATCGAGGACACCGCCCGCTCCAACTCGATATGCCCGCCAGTCATCGCCCACCACCGTGTTTCGGGGCCGCCAACGAAACGGTGAGCACGAGGTCGTCGTCGTGCAGCAGCACCGGCAACGTCTCACCGATCAGCAGGCGCAGCAGGATGCCCCGACCCGCGCTCGTCACGGACACTCCCGGGGCGGGGTTGCCGAGCAGGACCCGCAGCAACGCGGTCCATGAGGTGCCGGGGAGGTCGAGCAGGGCGCGGGAGTGCTGGTCGCGGCGCAGCACCTCGAACGCCGACTGCCGCGACCCCGCCCGAGCCAGCGCCTGGCAGACGTGCTCGACCGCTGCGCGGGCAGTCTGCGGCGGCCACCCCAGCACGGTGATGAACGCGATCGCATCCTCCACCGCACTCAACGCCGAAGGCCGCACCCCGGTCGGCTCCGCCGCCTCCGGCCGCGACTCCTCGTCATCGTTTCCGGGGTCGGGGTCGGTGGTGTGGAACGCGGGATGGTAGTCATCGAGGGGGTTCTCGCGGTCGGAGAGGCGTTCGGCGTCGTGGAAGACCGAGTAGTGCGGGCGGCGGGCCTGATGCGTCGAGCACAGCAGGCCTTGGCCGCGTTCCTCGGCGATGCAGGTGATCCGCACCGCGTGCGTGACCACCGCCCACGGGTCCTCCGCCTCCCGCGCCGAGCGGGTGCGCATCACATCGAACGCCGCAGACGCCGCCTCCCACGGATCCAGCCCATGCTTCCTCGCCAGAGCCGCGTACTTGTCGGCCGCGTAGGTCATGAGCCGTGCGGCGGTCGGGTCGGTGCGCCACGCGCCCGGCCCGTCCTTGTGCAGCCGGCCTAGCAGAGCGCGGAGCCCTTCACCGGTCGTGTAGTCCTCGCCGCCCGGATCGGCGGTCATCGTGTGCGGAATCATCACGGCACCTCCTGGCAGACAGATGCACCGCGCCTCCCACGACAGGGTGGGCGGTCAGGGAAAGCACCTCGGATCGTGTGCATGATCGATCACCCCTCCTCATTCCCGGCTCAGGCTTCGCGTCTCGACCGCGGGCTCTTCCCGGCCGAACGCGGACAGCGGCGGCAACCGCTTCGCGGACGCGACGAGGTGCTTGGCACCTGCGGCGATACCGGCCCGGGCGCGGTGGGAGAGGTCGGCTTGGAGATCGATCCCGCGCCGCGACAGGGCGCCGCCGGCGCGCGACATCAGTTCCGAGGGGCGCACCCAGTCGACCCCACGGGTCGGCTTCTCCGTGTCGAGCTCGGCTTGCTGGTCGCGGTCGACGTCGGCGGCCTGGATCGCCTCCGGAGCCATCCCCGCCGACGTCTCGGGCCGCTCCGGCGTCGGGGACGGATCCGGCGGCCGCTGCTGGTGCGGGTCGTGCGGATGCTGTTCGGCGTTCATGATGATTCCTCCTCGGAGCGATCGGATGGGATGCCGACCCCTGTCGGGTCGGACGACTCAGACGACCCCTGCGAATCGGGGTCGAGTTCGGGGTCAGGTGGGCGCGGCAGCCACCGGCCCACGGTCGAGGGATGCACGCCCATGGCGCGGGCGATCTGCTTGTTCGACCACCCCTCACCCCGCAACCGCGCCGCACGCTCACGCCGCCCCACACCGACCTCCACCGCCGGCGGCGCATCGGCCTCGGATAGCTCGGGAGCGACCGGCTCAGACGGAACAGAATCAGGCGCGACAGAGGCGGCGAGCTCCTCCGTCTCCGGTGGCTCCAGCAGCGTCAGCGCTTCCGGAGTCGACAGGTGGGGAGCCTCGTCCTCGGAACTGGTCGCCCGGAGCAGCACCGGTGCCGACTGTTCGGCGGTCGATGTCTCGGCCATACGGGTGGAGCGGATCAGGACGACCGTGAGGTGAGTGGATGCCAGGAGCACCAGGGGTGGGACTGCGGCGACCGTCGCGGCGAGGACGCCGGGCACGGTCGCCTCGGCGGTGACGAGGGCGTGGGCGGCGTTCGCGGTCACCGACACCATGGCTCCGGCGATCAGCAGCGCCCAGGGATACCAGGCCGTCCGGTGTCCGTCGAGGGCGACGACGGCGACCGTGGCGACCACGATCAGCCCGTCCACCAGCAGCGGCCAGATCCACGCCTGCCTGGCCGCGATGCCCGACCGCATGGCGAGATCGGCCAGCGCGGTGAAGCTCAACCAGAACGCCCCCGCACCGATGAGCACGGTGCCCGACGCGGCCGTGACCACCGCCCACCCGCGACGCTGCACCGGGTTCATCGCAGCCCCCTCGACGGGACACGACCCTCAGGCGCCACATCGAGATCACGGGCGGGACCGGCTCGTGCCGCGTCGGCTCCTCTGGGGCGGGGTGTGTCGCCGTGGATGCGTTTGTAGCCGGAGGTGACGGTGCGGGCGATCTCGTGCTGCCCGAAGTCGGGCTGGGAGACGGTGAGCATCGCATCGAGCGCATCCCGGTAGGGCACGCCCTCCTCGGCGAGCACGCAGGACGCCCAGAACAACTTGTGATTGCGATCCGTGCGCTCCTCGCCCAGCCACTGCGCCAGCTTCATCGGATCAGTCCGCCCCGGCGAGTGGCCCCGCTCGGGAAGCTGGCGCGGCGGACGCGGCGGGTCCAGAAACGTCCGCAGCGCTGACGCATCCAATGCCCGGCCTGGTGTCGGACTCAGCGACGCCAGGCGATACAGGCTCGTCTCGCCGTCGATGATGCGGCGTGAGGGCGGCACGATGATGTACCCGCGATCCCCACGGAAGTCGATCCCCGCACGCCCGGCCTGCCACGACGGCTGCTCACTGCCACCGGCCGGGTAGTAGACGTGCAGGCCACCGGTCGGTGAGCGCACTAGCGCCTCCCACCCATTCACCAGCCCGGCCCGGCGCGCTTGGCGGAAGGCATCGTAGCCGTTGACGCCGTGCACATCGACGTCCACGACCACCACGCCGGAGGCGACACCGGTGGGCATTCCGATGTTCGCTGCCGGGAACCGTCGCCACCACGACTCCACCTGCCCGAGGCTCGTGGTGGCGTCGTGGAAGCCATGCGCGGTGATCGGCTGCTTGCCGCCCGGCGCGCACGGGAACACCGGCACCCCCGCCTGGGCGAACAGGCGCGCAGCCACCGGCAACGACGCGTCCTCACCGAACCCGGCGAGGGCGGTGGTGAACGCGGTCCGGGCAGCCATCACAGCCCCCGTGCACGCGCCGGCTCCGGGGCTCGGCTGTGCTCTGGTTCGGCCACGGTCGCGGCGGTGCGATCCTTCGATCGCGCAGGCCGTGGCGCATCACGGTCAAGGCCCGGCGGAGTGCCGTCGGGCACCTGAGCGGTGTCGAGCTGGTCGAGGATCCCCGCGGCGGTCTTTCGCACCCGCTCGCCGGTGGCTTTGACGACCTCGACGGGTTCCTTGCCGTCGACGTTCGCCGCCCACCCGGCCACGTACGGGATCGTGTACCCGGTGGTGTCCATTCCGTGGGCGGCGCCGATCATCAGCGCGACGGACTCGGCTTCGACCTCGCCGATCCCGCGATGCTGGCGGGCATCCTCCTGGTCGGGGTCGTGCATCAGCACATGCGCAAGCTCATGAGCGAGGGTTTTGACCTGGGCGGCGGGGTCCATGTTCTCCCGCACCGCGACCGTCTTCGCCTCGAAATCAGTCAGACCGTTCGCGCCGTGGATCATGCCCTCATGCGGCACTCGCATCAGCTCGTACCCTGCCGCCCGTACCTGCTGCGCGAGCCCGTCCCAGAGCCCGTCGGGTGCATCGCCCGCCAGCAGCACCGGAGACGGCGGTTCCGGGATCGGCTCCCCGGCGGTCTGGGAGACGTCCCAGACGTAGGCGGGGCGCACGCCGACCATCCGCGAGCGCACCACCTCGCCCGGCTTCGGCTTCTCACCCCGATTCAGCCCGTACCAGGACGCCGGGTCCGAGGGGTTCGCGGACGCGAACCTCCCCGTGACGGGGGCGAGGATCTGATATCCGGGCTGGCCTTTCTCGACCTGCCGGCCGAGCTGCTGCCACTGCTTGTACCCGGCGACATAGGTCGGGAACGGCTCGGGCACCCGGCCCTGCTCGAACGCCGCCTGATGCTGCTCCCAGATCAGCAGGACGTTGTTGAACGAGCGAGACCGGAACCGGGCGGCGAAACGCAACGCGTCAGCCCAGTCCTCACCCGTGACGAGCCGCTCGACCGCACCGGTCAGCTTCTCGTGCAGCTCGTCGAGCTTCTCTTCCCGCTTCTGGCGGGCCTCTTCCCTCGTCGCCATGGTCTGGCCTCCTCCCGGTAGACCAGCCACCCGGGGTGTTGGTGGCTGGTCCTGCACCTGCGAGGTGAGCCAGGTGCATCCGGAGAGTGTCGAGACGGTCAGCGAACAGTGGAGCGGTAAGTTGGCCGACAGGAACGCGGAGGCACCTGACGTAGAACAACGGCCTACCAGCAAACCCGCGCCCGCGGGCGCGTCGCCCCGGGATGGAGTCGTTTAGGTGAGCACCGATGTCTCATTCGTGTGCATGCTGCTGCCCGCTGAGCGCATCGCTCGGTACCGGCTCGGCGTGATCCCGACGCACTCGCGAAACGCCGCCGACGCACGGTTGCGAGAGCGCCACCCGACCCGTCGCCCAGCTTGCGCGATCGTCAGATCTGTCTCGCGCAGCAGACGGGCCATCTCCTCGACCCGCAGCATAGTCAGATACGTCAACGGCGTTTTCCCGTAGGCATCCACGAACACTCGACCGAGTTGCTTCGTCGACAGATGCACCATCCTAGACAACTCCGGCAGCTCCCAGCACCGTGCGATGTCACTGCGCAGGACATCGCGAACCTGCCTGGCTTCGGCCCGCAGCGGCGCAAACCGCCGATAACGGGGCAGGGTCGGTCTGACCCGTGCACGCTGGTTCGGCGAGGTCCGACACGGCGAGATACGGATGAACGGGGCAACCTGGTCGATGATCGCATGCCACAACGCCTGCATCCGATGGAACCGATCCCGGTAGGCACCATCGACGCTGAGCGCGACGAGCTCATCCAACCAGGGCAACAACAACCCTGAGCGGTCTTCCCCGAGGTGTAGCACCTGGGCGGGTTCGGTGTAGATCGTGTCGGCGAATCCCTGGGCGTCGAAACGATCGCGGAGCACATCGGCGTATTGCCAGAACAACTGGTCCAGCAGGAAGTCGGTGTCAGCGTAGAGCGTCGTGATGGTGATATGCCCCTCGGGCTCGCTGCCGCACAGCACGTTGGCTCCGAGGAGAATGACGTCGCCGGACTTGACGGGCTGCTCGCCAAACTCACTGAACAGGATGGCTGACCCGGAGCGGACAACGATGAGCTTCACGCAGTCGTATGCGAGCGGGCCAATTGGGTGATGGATCGTGCGTGTCCGGGCGATCAAGGGGTCGTAAAACGCCATATCGGCCCCAGCGATCTTGTGCGGCCTGGAGCGGGGGCAGCACCGACGGCTATCGGCGACTCTCGGTTTGAGGAGACCGGGGCGGAGGTTCCGTGCTCCCGCGTGCGCCTGGTCGATGGAAGTATGGAACCGTATACCGTTCGGCGGCATTGGCGTAACGGTCGGGGTCGAACAGCGGTCGTCGGGATCAGTGCCGGATACCGCAGTGTGATCTCCACGATGGTCCTCTCAGCTCTCGTTGCCACGGATCATCAGAAGTGCTCCGGCGATCGCGGCGGTGACGATGACGATGTCTGCGAGGTTTCCGATGAACCAGGTGCCGTAGGCGAGGAAGTCCACGACGTGCCCCCGGGCGAATCCTGGTGCGCGGAAGAGCCTGTCGCCGGCGTGTGAGGCGGCAGCCCCGCCGAGCGCACCGATCACGATCGCCCACCCAGGGCCTCGGACGCGGAACGCGAACACGATCGCGGTTACGGTGGCAGCTACGGCGACCAACGCGAACACCCAGGTGGAACCCTCGCCTAAGGAGAACGCCGCGCCGGGGTTGTAGGCGAGTTGCAGGCCCAGCAGGTTGCCTACCAACGGGATGCGCTCGTGCTCCGCCAGGGTGGCCTCGGCCCATACTTTCGTTCCCTGATCAATCAGGACGACGACCACGGCGATCAGGAACGCCCAGCCCGTGAGCCGCCAGCGCACTCTCTTCAGCCGCTCTCCCGACGCCGGCTCAACGTCGGTAGCCGCATCCGGGGTCATGCGAGGACCTCGAACAGGCGGACAATCACGCCGGACTCGATCAGGATGAACAGGCCCAGGCCGATGAACACAACCGGGACGAGCCAGTGCTCGACGCGTTCGAGCATCTCGGTGACGGCCTTGTGCGTTCCGATCAGGCGTCCGGCCGCGCACCACACGGCAACGAGGATCAGGAAAACGACGATCATGATCGTGACGTCGCCGGGGGTGCTAGTGCGGAAGATCGGCGTGTAGAGGGAGATATTGTCGGCCCCGTTGGCGATCGTGATTCCCGCCACGCCCCACAGTCCCACTGCGGTGATCTGGTCGTCATCGTCGCCGTTGCGGCGCAAACCGCGAATGAGCGTCCAGATGCCAATGCCGAGAGGGATCAGGCCGAGGAAGCCCACCCACTCGTCCGGGACGACCGTCAGGCCGAGCGCGGCGATCACGCTGATCACAACGAGAGTGATGAATCCGAGGTACTGGCCCCCGACGATCTGCCAGGGCCGCGGCTTCCCCCGGCTGGAGGCGAGGAACAGCACGGTGAGCACGACGATGTCGTCGATGTTGGTCGCAGCGAACAGTCCGATCGCTGACCCGATGGTCGCAAGCATCAGCTCTCCAACCGTGGCGTGCGAGTACGGGCGGCGCGGAGTCCATTGAGAATCACGATGACCTCCGCGACCTCGTGAACCAGGACGACGGCGGCGAGTCCCAGTACCCCGAACAGAGCGAGCGGGAGCAGCGCGATGATGATCAGCAACGACAGAACGATGTTCTGGTTGATGATCCGTCGCCCTCGGCGGGCATGGTCGAACGCCCGCGGGATGAGGCGCAGATCGTGACCGGTGAACGCGACATCCGCGGACTCGATCGCTGCATCGGAGCCGGTCGCTCCCATCGCGATCCCGATGTCCGCGGCCGCAAGAGCCGGGGCGTCGTTGATGCCGTCACCGATCATCGCAACCGATCCCGCCTGGGACAGCTCGCCGATCGCCGTCGATTTGTCCGCAGGGCGCAGCTCGGCTCGCACATCGCCGATGCCAGCCTGCGCGGCAAGGGCGCGCGCGGTGCGGGCGTTGTCTCCGGTCAGCATCGTCATGCCGATACCCTGCGCCGCCAGGGTACGCACGACCTCGGGGACCTCCGGGCGCAGCTCGTCGCGGACGCCGATCGCGGCGACCGGTGACCCGTCACGGTGAACGATCACGACGGTCATGCCCTGCTCCTCCAGACCCGCAACCCGGTCGCCGAGCCTGCCGGGGTCGAGCCAACGGGGGCTGCCGACGGTGATTCCCACCCCGTCGACGGTGCCGTCAACACCATGTCCGGCCTGCTCCGTCACGCCCGCAGCTGCGGGAACACCCGGCGCGGCGGCAGTGATCGCCGCAGCGAGGGGATGCGTGCTGTGCTGCTCCAGCGCCGCCGCCCATGCCAGCGCCTGAACCTCCGTCACGCCGTCCGCTGTGAGAACCGCGGTGACCGCCGGCTCGTTGCGTGTCAGGGTGCCGGTCTTGTCAACGGCGACATGCCGGACCGTACCGAAGCGCTCGAACACCGCACCGGACTTGATGATCACGCCGAACTTGCTGGCCGCGCCGATCGCAGCGACGACCGTCAGCGGCACCGAGATCGCCAGCGCGCAGGGTGAGGCCGCGACGAGCACGACCAAAGCGCGGGTGATCCACAGCTCAGGGTCCCCGAACAGCGAGCCGATGAGAGCGACCAGCGCGGCGAGGACCAGCACGCCCGGAACCAGCGGGCGGGCGATCCGGTCCGCGAGACGTGCCCGCTCGCCCTTCTCCGTCTGCGCCTGCTCGACCAACTCGACGATCGTGGTCAGTGAGTTGTCCGTGCCCGCCGCGGTCGTCTCGACCTCCAGCGCCCCGGCAGTGTTGATCGCACCGGCTGACACCGCATCCCCCGGTTCGACCTCGACCGGAATCGACTCACCGGTGATCGCGGAGGTGTCCAGGCTGGATCGGCCCGAGCGCACGATCCCGTCCGTCGCGATCCGCTCACCGGGGCGGACGAGCATGATCTGGCCAACGGCGAGATCCTTCGCCCCGATCTCGACCGACACCCCGTCGCGACGGATCGTCGCCGTCTCCGGGACCAACTTCAGCAGCGCGCGCAGGCCGCCGCGGGCCCGGTCCATCGCCTTGTCCTCCAACGCCTCGGCGATCGAGTACAGGAACGCCAGCGCGGCCGCCTCCTCAACATAGCCGAGGATCACCGCGCCGACCGCGCTGATCGTCATCAGCAGCCCAATACCGAGCTTGCCCTTGAACAGCTTCCGGATCGCGCCCGGGGTGAACGTCGACGCACCCAGCAGCAGACCGATCCAGAACAGCACCAGCGCTGGGACATCCAGGTTGGACCATTCAAGAACCAGACCGGTGAGGAAGGCGGCACCAGAGAAGACCGGGACCATGATCCCGCGATCCCGCCACCACGGACGTTCCGCCTCCTCGGACTCCTCATCTACCCTGGTCACCGGCTCGTGCTCGCAACCGCACGCCGCGCTCACGCGTCAGCCCCAGTTCCGCAGCAGCCAGGGACCGTGCACGCCGAGTCCACGCACGGCGCGTGCTCGTCGACGGCCAGCGTCATGTCCACCAGCGCGACGAGAGCGGCAGCGAGGTGCGGGTCAGCGATCTCGTAGCGCGTCTGCCGCCCCTCGGGCTCGGCCACCACGATTCCGCAATCGCGGAGGCACGTCAGATGGTTCGACACGTTCGAGCGGGTCAGCTCCAGTTGGCGCGAGAGCACGGCCGGATAGCTCGGAGCGTCCAGCAGGGTCATCAGGATACGGGAGCGCGTCGGATCTGCCATGGCCCGGCCGAGCCGGTTCATGACGTCGAGGCGCGAGGCAATGGTCAGCATGCACTGAACTATACAGCATGGGCTGACCGATCACCGTGAGGTCGGTATCCCCCTCGAACGAAGCAGCAACCGGCATCTGACGAACACGCGGCGCTAGGAGCACAAACGCATTGAATCCGCCTGAACGCCTGGACTACTTGCTGCAACCCCAGCGATATACCCCAGGGGTAGTCCATTCGAGTTGAGCCTGGCAGCGCACTCACTCCTCCAGCACCCCTCGCGGATCAACAGCCTTGGTCACCCCGGTCGCTCCGGGCCGTAGTCTCCATCTCGGTGAGAGCGAGCATCGCTTGGAGCGGGAGGACTCCGTTGCCGAGAGCGGTGCTCATCTGGTTCTGGGTGAGCCCGTGCGCGGGGTCGGTGACCCAACCGGGTTCGAGGCCCATTTGCCATTCGATGAACGCGGGCGCCGGTCGTGGCCCGGTCTGGTCGTTCAGGAGGGCTGGGGCGGGCGCTTCTCGTCCGGTGATGTGTTCCCAGCGGGCGATGGCGTCGGCGTAGCGTCCCCATCGGCGAACATGCTCTCGACCAGGCTGAACAGCGTCTCCGCGTCGTTCCGCCTGGTCGGTGAGCCAGTCGGCCCGTGCAGGGTGAAGTCGATGATCTGATGCGACAGTGCGATCGTGCCCCGCCGGGCTCGCACCTGGTCCAGGGTCTCGCCGCCCCGAGAGGCGTCCGTCGCCAGCGGTGTTCGGAACAGGGTCTTGGCGGTGGGCGATGATGAAGATGCGGAAGCGATGGTGGGGAGCGCCGACGAGGGATGCCGGTAGGCCGATCCATCGTGCATGGAGCCGGAGGTCGGCCAGATCTCCGAGAACGGCGCCGAGTGCCCGAAGAGGTCGAGCTGACTCGTCTCCCAAGCCCCAAAGGTCGGGTTCCAGATCGCGAACGGTTGCGGTCGCGTGGATTGCATCACCGAGGGTTGCGGGGTGGGGGTCGCGTTCATCATGGGTTGCTCCTGGCTTCTCGGGGCGGACAGCAGGTGCCGAGAGCAGCCCGCGCACGTTCTCGATCACCACGTACCGGGGTTGCAGTGCCTCGATCGCTGCGACCATGTAGGACCACAGGCCTGAGCGGGTCCCGGGTGCGAGGCCGGCTTGCTTGCCGACGGTGCTCACGTCTTGGCATGGGAACCCTCCGCAGAGGATGTCGACTGGCGGCACCGTGCTCCAGTCGATGGTGCTTATGTCGCCGAGGTTCGGGGCGTCGGGCCAGTGGTGGGAGAAGACGCGGGCGACGTGTTCGTTGAGTTCGGGGTACCAGATGGTCTCTGCGTTGAAGTGGTGTTCGACGGCGAGGTCGAGGCCGCCGTAGCCGCTGAATAGCGAGCCGACCCTGAGCGGGCGGTCGCCAGGAGAAGGGATGTCGTGCATGAGGGCTCCGGCAGGTCGGTGAACCCGGTCCCGAACCCCTCTCGGAGTCCTACGCCGGGCGGATCACCTGCCAGGTGCACGACCACCGGCACCACCAGCATCCAACCTGGACGACCCTCCCAGGATCGCCGCTGATCAGACGACCGCCATCCGCAGACCGCGCCCGGATCTGTGCCCGTCTCCGACCGTCTCATGAGCCGCCACACGTCTTTCAAGAGAGGCCTGCCGCGTCAACCTAAGTTGACACGTCGGGGATCGTCCGCGTCACCGATGCGAGATGCCGACGGTTCACCTGGCCTACATGACGGTTTCCCTGCGTGTGATGTCGGCCGGCGACGGCTACCAGTACCTCCTGCGCACGGTCGCCGCGGGCGATGGCGACCGCTCGCTGTCCACGCCGTTGACGAGGTACTACACGGAAGAGGGAACTCCTCCCGGCTCTTGGATGGGCTCGGGCCTGCCATACCTCGGTACTGGCGAGCTCGCCGAGGGCGGGCAGGTGTCCGAGGCGCAGCTTCAGCTCCTGGTCGGCATGGGCCGCGATCCGATCACGGGCGAGGCCTTGGGTGAGGCGTACCGGCAGTACGCGAGTGTGCAGGAGCGCGTCGACAAGCGCGTCGCCGGCCTCGACCCCGAGCTGGGGCCGGTCTCGCGTGCACAGCAGGTCGCGGCGATCGAGGCGGAGGAGGCCGAGCGCGGCACCCGCCGGGCGGTCGCCGGCTATGACTTGACGTTCTCGGTGCCGAAGTCTCTGTCGGCGCTGTGGGGAGTTGCGGACGCGGGCACGCAATCCCTGATTGCGGACGCGCATCATCAGGCGGTTGCAGAGGTGATCGCGTTCCTCGAACGAGAGGTCGCGACCACCCGCGTGGGTGCCGCAGGCCCCGAGGGGGCGGTCGCCCATGTCGATGTCGCCGGTGTCCTCGCAACCGCGTTCGACCACCACGACTCGCGCAGGGCAGACCCGCAGTTGCATACGCACGTGGTTGTGAGCAACAAGGTGCTGACGGTGCAGGACCAGAAGTGGCGCACTCTCGCCGGGCGGCCCGTGCATGCCTCGGTCGTCGCTCTGTCCGAGCTGTACAACGCGACCCTTGCCGACCGGATCACCGGCACGTTCGGCATCGAATGGGAAGCCCGGGAACGCGGCCGCGACCGCAACCCGGCATGGGAGCTCGCCCCTGTGCCGGAGGAGCTGGTGACGGAGTTCTCCTCACGGACCCGGCAGATCGAGGAGGAGAAGACCCGACTGATCGACGCCTACGTCGAGAAGCACGGCCGGGAGCCGTCGGCGACGACCGTGGTGAAGTTGCGGGCGCAAGCGACGCTCGCCACCCGCCCGGAGAAGCAGGCGCATTCCCTCGCCGACCTCACCTCCGAATGGCGGAACCGTGCCAGTGCCCTGCTCGGTGAGGATGCGACCGGCTGGGCGCGCACGATCACCGCGATCGGGGAGCCGGCGGCCTTGTTGCGTGCCGACGACGTGCCATTGGACACGATCGCCGATCTCGGCCGCTCGGTCGTCGCGATGGCGGGTGAGAAGCGTTCGACGTGGCGGAGATGGAACCTGCACGCCGAGACTTCCCGGCAGCTCATGGGTGTCCGGTTCGCGTCCGCGGAGGATCGGGAGGCGATCACCGCGATGGTGACCGACGCCGCCGAGAATGCGTCGCTGCGGCTGACCCCGCCGGAGCTGGCGTCGAGCCCGCTGTTGTTCCGCCGCCCGGACGGGTCGAGCCGGTTCCGTCACTCGGGGGCGGTGCTGTATTCGACGGAGGAGCTGCTGGCGGCAGAAGACCGTCTCCTCGACCGCTCTCACACGACGACTGGACCGACCGTCGACCTCGCGACAGTGGAGCGGATCACGAGCAGACCCGACATGGAGGGCCGCCGCCTCGGGGCGGATCAGGCCGAGGCGTTGCAGCGCATCTGCGTCTCGGGTCGGGTCGTGGACGTGTTGGTCGGGCCGGCAGGTGCGGGCAAGACGACGACGATGAGCGCGTTGAAGCGGTCGTGGGAGAAGCAGCACGGCCGCGGCTCTGTGGTGGGGCTTGCTCCGTCGGAGAACGCGGCGCAGGTGCTCGGTGAGGAGTTGGGCATCGAGACCGACAACACGGCCCGTTGGTGGCAGATGCATCTCTTCCAGGGACGCACGTTCGAACGGGGGCAGCTTGTGATCCTCGATGAGGCATCGCTGGCGGGCACCGGCTCGCTCGACCGCATCACCGGCCTCGCCGAACAAGCCGGCGCGAAGGTGCTGCTCGTGGGCGATTGGTCGCAGTTGCAGGCGGTCGACGCCGGCGGCGCGTTCGGGATGCTCGTGCACGACCGCGATGACGCCCCGGAGCTCACCGACGTGCATCGGTTCTCCGCCCGGTGGGAGAAGACGAACTCCCTGAGCCTGCGCCACGGCCGCACGAGCGCGATCGACACCCTCATCGAGCACCAGCGCGTGCGCGGCGGGGACCTGGAGGAGATGGTCGACGCCGCCTACGCCGCCTGGCGGCACGACACCCAGAGCGGTCGGGCGTCGATCCTGCTGGCCGAATCGCGGGAGACGGTCACGCAGCTGAACGAGCGTGCCCGCGCCGACCTCATCATGGAGGGCGCGATCACGCCGGGCCGGGAGGTCGACCTGCACGATGGCACGGCCGCCTCGCCAGGGGATCGGGTTATCACCCGCGAGAACAACCGGCGTCTGCGCTCTAAGAACGGGAGAGCCTGGGTGCGCAACGGCGACCGGTGGACGATCACCGCCGTGGGCGAGGACGGGTCGATCACCGTCCGCCCGGAGGGGCGACGCTTCGGCGGGTCGATGGTGCTCCCCGCTGCGTATGTGGCCGAGCAGGTCGAGTTGGGGTACGCGATCACCGGGCACCGTGCCCAGGGCGTGACGGTCGACACCTCGCACGTGGTCACCACGGCGACGACGACGCGGGAGAACTTCTACGTCGCGATGACACGCGGCCGGCACGGGAACTTCGCCTACGTCGCCACCGACACCACAGACGACGCGCATGTCGCCCCGCACCCCTCCGACAACCCCGACGCGACCGCCCGCAGCGTCCTGTACGGGGTGCTGCAGCACGTCGGCGCGGAGCTGTCCGCGCACGAGACCATCACCGCCGAGCAGGAACGGTGGGGGTCGATCGGACAGCTCGCCGCGGAGTACGAGACCATCGCGCAAGCCGGCCAGCACGACCGCTGGGCAACCCTCCTCGAAGTCTCCGGCCTCACCGAGGGGCAGGTCGACGTGGTGCTCGGCTCCGACGCCTACGGTGCCCTGTCTGCCGAGCTGCGCCGGGCCGAGGCGAACCATCACGACCTCGACGAGCTGTTCCCCAGGTTGGTGCGGGCGCGGGGATTCTCCGATGCCGACGACATCGCCTCCGTCCTGCACCACCGGCTCACCCGCGCTACCGCCCGGCCCGCCGGCTCCGGGCGCACCCGGCAGGCACCGCGGCTCATCGCCGGGCTGATCCCGTATGCCTCCGGCGTCACCGACCCCGAGATGCACCGCACCCTCGTGGAGCGGCAGGACCTGATCGAGCGGCGTGCGGTCGCGGTCTTCGACCGGGACACGAACGAGGGCGCACCGTGGACGGCCACGCTCGGAACGAAGCCAGTAGACGCGCGGACGGCGCAGCGGTGGCGCCGGGCCGGGCAGGTCGTCGCGGCCTACCGCGACCGCTACCAGATCACCGACGACCAGCCCCTTGGTGCAGGGGGAGGGTCGGATGCGCAGAAGATCGACGCCGCCCGCGCCGCCGCCGCCCTCAACCGGGCGAAGCAGCTCAGCCAGCAGGCCCCGGACACCGAGCAGCCGGACCTCACGGTGGAGGCCCGGCAGGGACGCACGCTCTAATCAGCGAACCTCGGCATTAGAGGGAACGGCCGGGCCGCTCCTGATCGAGGGCATCGAGGTCCTGCCCGGTGCCAAGACCCTGAGTTCGTGCCGGAGCCTGCTGCCGGCCGGTCCTGAGGGCGGCGAGGTCGTGGGAGCCGGTGACGAGGGTAGCGGTGCCCTCGCGCAGGAGCAGATGCGTGCCGGTGCTCGCCGCGGACGTGATCGGGCCTGGCACCGCCCCGACGCCACGGCCGAGCGCGTGTGCTTCGCGGGCGACGTTCAGCGCGCCGGATCGTGCCCCGGCTTCCACGATCACCGTCGCCGAGGACAGCGCCGCGAGGAGTCGGCCGCGGGCGATGAACCGGTGCCGGGTCGGGGTCGATCCCGGTGGCATCTCGCTCATCAGCAGCCCCAGATCGGACACCCGTTCGAGCATGTCGCGATGCCCCGCAGGGTAGAGGCGGTCCGGGCCGCTGGCCATCACCGCGATCGTGTCACCATCGGCTGCCAGCGCCCCATGATGTGCGGCGCCGTCGATGCCGTAGGCACCGCCGGAGACGACGATCTGCTCGGCTATCGACGCATCCGCGGCGAGCTCACCGGCGACATGATCCCCATAGGCGGTCGCGGCCCGAGACCCGGTGATCGTGACTTCCCCGCGGTATTGCATCAGATGCGAGATCCGAACGGGCGTCTGCGTCAGAAAGGCTATCGGTCGTTTCGATAGCCCCGCGATTTTCCGCGCGACGAGGTCTGACGGGCTGATAGATTCGCATCTAATGCACGATTAGCGCGTTATGTGGATGGATTGGGTGGTTGATGGGACGAGTTCCACACGGTGCGTCGTCACTGTATCTTGCGGGCGGGGTGTCGTTCCTCAACGCTCATGAGGCCGTGTTTGAGGCGATGATCGAGGGCTGGCGGATGCAGCAGATCGGTGGCCGACATCTCAAGGAGGATTCGGTGTCGCGCGCTTTGGGCGTGGTCCGGAGGTTCGAGTCGTACGCGGGCAAGAAGCCGTGGGAGTGGTCCGCGGGCGACTTTGACGAGTGGATGGCGCTGCTGGTGTCGCAACGGAAGGTCGAAGCGTCGACGATCCGGTCGTACCAGGGGGCGGTGCGCGCGTTCTGCGATTACATCTGCTCGCCGCACTACGGCTGGGTTGACGAGTGCATGGAGCGTTTCGGGACGCACCCGGTTCAGGTCTGCCATGAATGGAACACGCTCGCGCACCTGCAGGATTACGAGGGCAAGCCGGGGCGACGCCCGTTGACGCGGTCGGAGCTGCAGCGCTTGCTGGATCATGCTGACGCCGAGGTGACGCGGTTGCTGGACGAGCGCCGCAAGGGTGCTCTGCCTGCGTTCCGGGACGCGACGCTGTTCAAGGTCGTCTACGCATGGGGGATGCGGGCGAGCGAGGCGGTTGGGCTTGATGTGACCGACTTCTACAGGAATTCGAAGGCTCCACAGTTCGGGGAGTTCGGTGTGATGCAGATCCGGCACGGGAAGTCGTCGCGGGGCGGGCCGCCGAAACGGCGGGCGGTCGTGTCGTTGTTCGGCTGGGCGGTTGAGGCTCTTCAGGAGTATGTCGAGCAGGTGCGTCCGTTGATGGTCCGGGACGGGTCGCCGGCGCTCTGGGTCTCGGAACGCGGGACGAGGCTGCGCACGCGGGAGCTGGCGTCGAGGTTCGCCGTCTACCGGACGGCGCTGGGGCTGGATGAGGTGTTGACGCCGCACGCGCTGCGTCATTCCTACGTGACCCACCTGATCGAGTCCGGGGTCGATCCCGCGTTCGTGCAACGTCAGGTCGGGCACCTGCACCAGTCGACGACGGCGATCTATACGGGCGTGAGCGCGGACTACATGAACACGATGATGAGTCAGGCGATCGAGAAGACGCGGCACAGGCCGCGCGATGAGGAAGAGAGCGGGCGATGAGACTGATCGGGTTTGAGTGGCGGCTTCGGGAGGTGATGGCGGCGGCGGGAATGTTCTCCACGACGAAGCTGGTCCCGCTGCTGGAAGAGCGGGGCGTCTACTTGTCGACGAGCCAGGTATATCGGCTCGCCGCGGAGAAGCCGGAGCGGATGAACATGCAGGCGCTGGTCGCGCTGCTGGACATCTTCGATTGCACGTTCGAGGAGCTCGCGCCGCGGGTGGTCCTCGGCAGCGCGGTCGCAGCGACCGGGACGACCGATCCTGGGCCGGAGCGGGGCGATTCGGCGACGAACCGACTCCGGGAGTCGGGCCTGAAGCCGCGTAGGGCGCAGATTCTCCCGCCGGATGCTTGACCCGGTCTTCGCCGCGCTGACCACGCAGATCGCCGCCGTCGAGCAGGCTCTTCCGCGTGAGCGGATCGCCGAGATCGTGAACGGCTCGTTCCGGCAGCTGCCGGTTGCCCGCCGGACGCTCGACCTGGTCACGCAGGCACCCGGGCTGCTCACCGCGGCGGATCCGCAGACCACGCCGGCTCTGGCAAGTCTGTTGCTTCGCCTCCACGAGGCTGGAGCGCGGACTGTCCGACCGCCGCGTTGCGCACACTGCGGCGGGCTGCGGAAGCTGCTGCAGCGCACGCCGACCGGGCGGATCTGCGCTCCATGCGGTCGCCGTCTCGCTTCCAGGAGCGGACTCTGTGATCGTTGCGGGCACACCCGCCGCGTGCAGACAGGGCCCGGTGAGAGCGCGTACTGCAAACGATGCTGGGTCGACATGAAACCGAAGCGGCCGAGCGCATCGTCGAGCAAGTCCGCCGCCATCGCCGTGTCGCGACCGCGACCATCCTTCGAGCGGTGGAGCAGATGGCGGCGGACGGGAGGGACCGCCGAGTGCGGCTGATGCTCGAGCTGCAGGCCCACGGCGCGGAGTGGTTCTCCGACCCGGCCGCGGGCTCTGTGCTGTTCGGCACGTTCTACGACCTTCTCCACGCGGACGGCGCGCGTCTGCCCGAACGACGCTGCGGAGGCTGCGGCACCACGCGCACGCTCACCGAACGCGTCGAGGGACGAGTGAGCTGCCGACGCTGCTACCGGATCGCGCACCATGCCCCCTGCGATGGCTGCGACGACGTCACCAACCTGGAGCGGGTGCTCTCCGACGGGCGGCGACTCTGCCAACGCTGCACGAACAAGCTCCCCGACGAGAACGCCGTCTGCGTGAGCTGCGGCAACCATCGACTGATCGCCTACCGCAGCCCGGAGGGCCCGCTGTGTTCAACGTGTCGGAGCTCCTCCCGGCTGGACACCTGCACGGACTGCGGGGAGCTTGCGCCCTGTTTGTTCCACGGCAGCGAGAAAGCGATCTGCAAACCCTGCTCCGACAAGGCCAGCGTCGACACCTGCACGATCTGCGGGAACGAGCGGCAATGCCGCTGGCCGGGAACCGCGCGCGCCGCCTGCGAGCAGTGCTCCAACCCTCGCCAGCCCTGCGTGAGCTGCGGGGAGGTCCGGCTGCGCCACAAGCGCACCGAAGACGGCTCCGGCTATCTCTGCTGGGCCTGCGTTCCGCCGATCATCGAGACCTGCACAAGCTGCGGAGACGCTCGGATAGTGAACGGCCGGATCGAGGGCCGGCCGTTCTGCCCGCTCTGCTATCCCCGCCAACCGGAGTCGTTCCGCCCCTGCACCAGCTGCGGGACCATCACACGGCTGATCGCGAAGCTCTGCCCCCGTTGCCGAGCCGATCAGATGATCCGGGAGATGGTGCCCGACGAGCTCGCCGCCTCCGATGCACGCATCGCGCATCTGCGAGAGCGGTGGTTCCAGGGTGCTCCGTCGAAGATCGTCTACGCCTTCGAACGCGGCACCGTCGCCTGCACGCTGATCACCCGAGTGCTCACCGCCCCATCCCTGCGCACTCACGCCTACCTCGACCAGGCCGGCTCGGAGTATCAGACCCGAGCGGTTCGGTCCGTGCTCATCGACCACGGGCTGCTCCCACCGCGGGACGAGCTGCTCGCCCGGTTCGAGCTCTGGCTCGACAGCGCACTTGCCGAGATCCCCGACCCGGGTGAACAGCGCACCGTCACCCAATACGCGCGATGGCGACACCTGCGCGCACTGCGCCGCAACACGATGCCGTCCCGATCAGGCCAGCTGTCCTGGCGGCGGCTCGAGATCGCGGGGATCATCGAACTGCTGGAATGGATCCATACCCGCGGAGGTTCTCTCGTGTCCCTCACCCAGGCGGATGTCGATGAATGGCTCACCGGCGGCCGACGCCCGTTCCTGCACCACTTCCTGACCTGGACCGCACGGGCCGGCGCATCCCGACCGCTCACCGCTCCACGCCCGCCATCAGGAGCCTTGAGCCCGCAAGCCATGAGCGACGAGGAACGCTGGCGGCTGCTCGCCGATGTCACCTCCGACCCGTCCATCAACCCGCACACGAAGCTCGCCGCGGGGCTGATGCTCATGTTCGGCGTCCGGGCGGCGAAGATCGTCCAGTTGCGCGCGGAAGACGTCACCGTCACGGACCAGGCCGTGGTCGTCCGCCTCGGCCAGGAACCTCTCGTGCTCCCCGCCGAGCTCGCGCCGGCGGCCGCGGGAGCCGCCAGCAACCGCACCGCGCCTCGCATGTTCGTGGAGAGCATCGAACAGGAGTGGGTCTATCCCGGAACCCGGGCCGGGCATCACATGGCCCCCGACACGCTGAATACCCGGCTCCGCGCTGCCGGCATCCCGCCGCGACTTGCCCGCACCGGCGCGCTGATAGCGCTCGCGCAGGAACTCCCACCCGTCGTTCTCAGCCGGCTGACTGGCCTGGACATCTCCTCCGCGATCGCCTGGTCCAACGCGATCGGCGCGAACAGCACCGCCTACGCCGCCGCGGTCGTCGAGCGCGTCGGCATGCCCCTCCCAGTCGTCCTGCACTGAAATCTGACGATGACGTTTCCAGGGATGTCACGTCGTGAGAATCGGGCGGCACCGATTCTGCTCGGCGGTCAACTCGTCCTGATCGTGGCCGCGCTCTCCTTCGACATAGGCCACGAACAACACCCACGCCGTGTCCGATGATCGGCGTCGGGTGGGAGGGCGTCTGGTGTCCGAGTTCGTCGTTCCGGTCAACCACGTCGTATGACCTTGACGTGCAGGAGCCGCTCAATGCCGCTCGGTCGGCACGCTCGGCCGGTCCCCGGGAGAGTGCGTCGACTGAGGGTCGCAGCAGTCCTCCTCGGTCCTCCGTCCGGAGTTCCGACGGCGTTGATGAAGGAATCCGCTTAGTAGCACGATGAGCACCACGGTGGTAGACAGGCCGGCGATGACGCCGGTGTTGCTTTGGAGCCAGTTCGATATCGTCGCCGAGACAGCGGCGACGTCGGTGCGCCCTGCGGAAGGGGCATCGCCGACGACAACTGGAAACCAGTACCAAGCCAGGTAGACGCCGGTGAGGATCAGGACGGCGGCGGTGACCTTGGGAACGAATCGTGTCAGTGCGGCGATCCGCCTGGACAGCACAGAACCGGCTACGGCGGCGACCACGGCGACAAGCAGCAGGACGGTGGCGGAGCCGGCGGCATAGATGGCGAAGACGAGGAGCAGCCCGACGAAACTGGCTGTCGCCTGGGCCTGGGCGATGACCGCGAGGAGTACGCCGAAGGTGCACGACAGCGAGGCCGCGGCGTAGCCGACGCCGAAGACGACCATGCGCACGGCGCTGGGCAGCCGTTCGATTGCGCGGCCGGGTATGCCGGGAAGCCGGAGGGACATAGAGCGTCCGGCTAGCATCGCCCCGCCGAGCAGCACCAACAGGATCCCGACGGCGAGGCCGAGGGCTGGGGCGGCCTGGATCAGGCCCCGTGCGCCGGCGCTTACCGCGACGCCAGCCAAGGCGAGCGTGCCCGCAAACCCGATCGTCAGCGCGAGGCCAGCCCGTAGGGCGCGCAGCAGGCGCACCGGGGCTGAGGAAGAGGCGGCGTCGCCCAGCGCATGGGTGATCCAGGCCGGGAGCAGCGCGAAGCCGCAGGGATTGACGGGGGCGATCATCCCGGCGGCGAAGGCAAGGGCGAGGAGTCCGCCCATCGCTCAGGCCCCGGCCTTGTGGAGCGCGGAGACGATCGTATCGGCGTCGGGGTCGGTGGCGCGGAAGGTCACCTGTCCGTCACTGTCGACGATGATCAGTGTAGACAGCGCGGCGACCCCGAAGCGCTGGGACAGCGCCGCGCCCTCGTCGATGGCGGCGGGGACATGCACGGCGTCGACGTACTCCATGAACCTCTGAATGGTCTCGGTAGGTTCGCGCGGATCCATGTCGACGGCGAGGAACTGGGCATCGATGCCGGCCTCCTCGGCCGCGGCTGCCGCCTGACCGAGGGATCGGACTCCGCCGACGCATTCGCCGCAGCCGACGGAGAAGAAGAACACCGCGGTGGGCTTCCCGGCGGCGGGCAGGCTGATCCGCTGAGCGTCGATGCTGGTCACCGTCGCGGCGGTGGCAGTCTCGGCAGAGACGGGATCCTTATCAACGGTGCCGCAGGCGGTCAGGATGAGCGAGCCTGCGAGCAGGAGGGTGGCGAGCGAACGACGGGCGCGGGAGCTGATCATTGGTTCTGTTCGCCCTTCGGGTCGGTGCGGTGAGCGGATTCGGTGGGCGGGCAGCAGTCAGGTTCGACACGGCCGCGGCGGGTTCGGCGGCGGACGACGACGAGCAGCACGATCGCGAGGAGCGCAATGCCCACGCCGATCACCCACGGGTTGCCGAGAAGGAGCCCGCCGATGCCAGTAAGCATTCCGCCGGCGATGAGCACGGGCAGCGCGCAGCAGATCGTCATGAGGAGCACGGCACCGGCTCCCAGGAGTAGGCCACCGCCTCGCGTTCGGTCGTCGTGTTTGGAGGTCATAGCGTTCTCGAATCCTTCTGTGTCGCGGGTCAACAGCAGCGGGGACAGTCGTCGGCCACCGGGGTGTCGTCCTGAAGCAGGTCGAGCAGGCTCGTTGTGAGCTCGTTGCCGATCCGGTAGGCCTCGGCCACCGACACCACCTCGGCACCGGGATGCTCAGAGAGCCACCCGGTGGCGTCGTCGACGGAGGCGAAATAGTGCACCTGGTTGCAGAAGGCCGAGCGGATCGAGGTGATCTGCTCCAGGTTCACCAGCGACACCACGGCGCTCGGGGGTGTGACGCCGGTGACACCGGCAACCGGATCGATGGTGACGCGGATCGTCTCTCCGCTGGCCGGGGAGACGGACTCCACGCGCGCTGGGCGATCGAGGAGGGCCGGGAAGATGAGGGTGTCCAGGGCGCACCAGGTGTAGAGCTCCTCACCGTCGACGGTGAACCGGTGCGGTGTAGGGCGCAGCGTGAGGCCCTGGCCGACGATTCGGCCCTGGTCGTCGTACTCGGTGTCCTGCATCGCGGCCAGTCCGAGCCGTACCTCGTCGATCGTGCGGCCCGCAGCCACGGACAGCTGTTGGACGGTGACGGGGTCACCGTCGGCGAGCAGCCGCAGCAGCGGGATGAGCAGGCCGGTCTCTCCCAGTCGGCTGAGCCGCTCGGGCAGTTGCATGCTGAGGTCAGACATCGTGGGTTCCTCCAGTTCGTTCACGCGCAGCACGACAGGAGCGACGGGTCGGTGGTGAAGGCCTTGGCGGCGATCCGGATGCCCTCGGCCATGGTCAGGTAGGGGGCCCAGGCGTCGGCGACCTCGGCGACCGTCTTGCCGAGCACGTGGACCCCGGCGGCGGCGAGCTCGCCGGCGTCCTTGGCGACGGCGGTGATGCCGAGGATCTTCCCGGTGTCGGCGTCCACGACGATCTTGACGAAGCCGCGGGTGTCGCGGTTGACCAGTGCGCGGGGCACGTGGTGCAGGGGCAGGACGCGGCAGTCGCAGCGGATCCCGGCGGCGACGACGTCCTTCTCGGTCATCCCGACCGCGCCGATCGCCGGGCCGGTGAACGTCACCCTCGGCAGTCGGGCGTAGTCCACGGCCCGATCGGCGTCGGCGAACGCGTTCTCGGCGACGAGGGTGCCGTGGTGGGCGGCGACGTAGACGAACTCGGGGTGGCCGGTCACGTCGCCCGCGGCCCAGATCCGCGGGTGGGAGGACTGCATCCGGTCGGAGACGACCACCTCGCCGAGGTCCCCGGTCTTGACCCCGACCCTGTCGAGGCCGAGCCCATCGGTGGCCGGTCGTCGTCCGAGGGCGACGAGCACCTGGTCGGCGCGGAACTCCTCCCGGCCGCCGGCGACGTCCGCGGTGACGACGGCCTGCCCGGTCGCGGCGTCGCGGGACACCCGCGTCGGCAGCGCGCGGCGGACCACCCGGATGCCCTCGTCGGCGAACACCTCCTGCAGCGTCCTGGACACCTCCGGCTCCTCCTTCGACGCGAGCCGGGACCGGACCAGCACGGTGACCTGGGAGCCGAGCCGGGCGAACAGCTGCGCCTGCTCCAGGGCGACGTAGCCGCCGCCGAGCACGAGCAGGGACTCAGGGAGTTCGGTCAGCTCCATCGCCGTGGTCGAGGTCAGGTACCCGGTCTGGTCCAGGCCGTCGATCGGCGGGGCCCACGGCCGAGAGCCGGTCGCGACCAGGTAGTGCCCGGCCTCGATCGTCTCGGTGCTCCCGTCGTCCCCGGCGACCTGGAGGACCGGTGCGTCGGGGGTGCCGGCGAACGCGGCGTCGCCGCGGCGGACGGCCCAACCGTAGGAGTCGGCGACGTCGGCGTACTTCTCGCCCCGCAGCGACTCGACCAGCGCCTGCTTCCCGGCGATCAGGGCGGGCATGTCCACTGGCCCCGCCGTCGTCGCGATCCCCGGGAACCGGTCGGCGGCGTCGGCCGCGGAGTGCCGTGCGTCGGCCGCGGCGATCAGGGCCTTCGACGGCACGCAGCCGGTGTTCACGCAGGTGCCACCGAGCGTCCCGCGCTCGATCATCACCACCGACTTGCCGAGCGTGGTCGCGCGGATCGCGGCGGCGAACGCACCACCGCCCGATCCGATGATGGCGAGGTCGTACTTCGTGGGCATCGCAGCTCCCGTCACTTGGGTTTCTCTTCTTTCTCGGCCATACTGGACCTTCCAGTGCAGGGGAAGGTCAAGAAGGCTTCTGCCGAAAGAAAAGGGGGCCTGCGATGCGCATCGGGGAACTCGCCGAGCGGGCGGGAACGACGGCGAAGACGCTGCGGTTCTACGAGGAGCAGGGCCTGCTGCCCCCGGCCGAGCGCACGCCGTCCGGATACCGCGACTACGCGCCCGAGACGGCCGCCCGGATCGACTTCGTCCACCGCGGCCAGGCCGCGGGCCTCACCCTCGCCCAGATCCGCCAGATCCTCGACATCCGCGACGGCGGCGCTGCTCCCTGCGAGCACGTGCGCGATCTCCTCGACGCGCGCCTCGCCGAGATCGAGCAGCAGATCGCCCAGCTCACAGCGCTCCGAGACACCATCGCCGAGCTCAGGCACGACGCCGCGCAGCCCGACCCCGACTCGTGCAGCGCGGACCAGGTCTGCCGGTACCTGTAGCTCACGGAAAATCCTCTCGGCTCTCCCAAGCGACGAGAACGGAAAGTCGCGCAGAATCCCCCGTCCGCCAAATAGCGCCAAATCAAATAACGCGCACTACCAATACCGTGCATCGCGCCGGGTCGCGAGGAACGAGGTCGCCCCTCTCGCCCACAGCACGTAGGGGGCGCGTTCTCCCAGCGCGTCGACCGAGACCGGCCAGTGAGCATCGCCGGGGATCAGCGGCGTATACGAGCCGTCGAGGACGTGGGCCAGATCGTTCTCGAAGCCGACCCGCGTACCGGTCTGCTGGACGGTGTGGTGCAGGATCTCCGCTTCCTCGGGCCGGATGCCGGGCATCGGACCGCCCGTGTGGAGCAGCCGGAGGGTTTCGATGCCGCCTTCGCGTCGCAGCAGGCGGCCGACGTTGGCGTCATCGGGCTCGACGATCATCGAGAGCATCACGCGGGCCGTCCGCTCGTCGCGGGCGTAGTCAGCCAGAGAAACCATGATCGGGGTCCTTCTACTCGCAGGTACTACCGACCAGGTGCACCGGCGCCACGATGAGCCCCTTCCACTTGGCGCACCGCGGACGTAAATTAGGAGGTGAAGCGCAGGCTTCCAATCTGTAGGGTCCTTCGGGATCGCCCCCCCTTCCAGGGGCCACCACCAACACGCCGCTTCGATCATTCGACCGTGTTGAAGGAGGCCCACGATGTTCCTCAGCGACCGCGTCCGACGCCGCTGGCGTCAGAGCGAGAACACCGCGCAGAACCTGGAAGAGACCCGCCGGTCCTTCCCGACGAACCGCATCCGCGATGCCGTCTACACCCGCCGCGGACTCAAATGGGGCGTTCCCGCGGTGCTGCTCGCCGCTCCTTACATTGGGGCTTGCAAGCTCCTGAGCGACTTCATCGACCAGGCCGGCTCCGAGTGGGGATGGCTCCACCTGGTCGTCCTGCTGTGCGCATGGAACGCGCTCAAAATGCTCTGGCTCGGCCCGATGAGCCTCATCGCTCTCGTCCGCGTCCGACACCGCGAGCACGTCCAGCGCCGCAACGCCCGCCGGCACCCGGCAGCATCGAGCGAGCAGGCCGACGCGGACCTGGCACTGACGGGAGGCGCATCATGAACGCCCTGATCTACCGACGCAGCGCAGTCCACAATCTCCAATGGCTGGACGATCAGGAGACCAACTGCCGCCAGTACGCACGCCAGCTCGGACTGACCGTAGACGGCTCCTACTACGACATCGGACGCACCGGCGACGGCCTCGCCACCGTGCTCGACCTCGCCCAGCAGGAAGAGGTCAGCGCGGTCATCGTCAACGACCTCGCACGACTCGGAGAGAAGATGAACGACCACCTCGCCACGATGCGGCGCCTCCACGAGGCCGGAGTGACGATCCACGTCGCGAACGAGAAGACCACCGACGTGCGGGGTGCGCTCCTCGTCGGAGTCATGCAGGCCTACGCCGAAGCCGACTCGCACCTTGCCGACTACTCGCATAGCAACGGCCCCGACGACTGACCGAGCCCACTCGTCACATTGGCCCCGCTCCCAACCCTTGGAGCGGGGCCTTATCTATTGGTAGCGCCTGGTCGTCGCGGTGCACTCCGCCAAGCCCCCGCCGCCCGGACCCCTTACTGAGCGGGGTACCTCACGACGCACTGGCTGACGATCGCAGAGGAGAGGGGCGTTGTCTCGTAGGATTGGGGGTGAGACGACGCTCGAACGAGGAGGTGCCGCGTGTCCTTGGCAACCCAGCCGAACGCTAGCAGCGGTGCCCCCGAACTCATCGATTTTCCCGTTCCTGTTGCTTCGGACTCACCGGCCCCAGCACTCCCGGGGGCACCCGTGCCCCCGGCCCATCGCATCTACTTCTATTCGCCGGACGAATGGGAAGTTTTCATCACCGAGTGGGCAACCGGAGTCGCCGTCTTGTATCGACAGATCAAGCAACTCGGAGGCTCTGGAGACCGCGGTGTCGATGTTGCCGCCTTTAAGACCGATCGTGGCCTTGAAGATGCATGGGACTGCTTCCAGGCCAAACATTACGATGGATCGCTCACCATGTCAGACGCGTTCCCCGAAATGTTGAAGATCTTCCACGGTGTGGTGGATGCGTTCTATTGTCTTCCCGATCGGTACGTGTTCGTCGCGCCGAAGGGGTGCGGTCCCACGCTCAACCGGCTGCTGAGTAAGCCCACTGAGTTTCGGAAGAAGTTCCTCGAACTGCTCGATGCGCGAGGCCCCGCCACGCGGCAGTACGACGAGCAAACACTACAATCTATACGTCTACTCGCCGAATCCTCTGACTTCTCGATCTTCCGGTCACTCGAACTCAACGAGATGCTCGACACACACCGCAAGACGTCGTACTACAGCGCAAGGTTCGGAACTTCACTCCCTGCCCGGCCTCCCGTCGGACAAACTCCGGAGACTCCTTCGGCGGGCGAAGCAACCTATGTCAAAAAACTCGTGGACGTCTACAACGAGCAAGACCCCGTGTCCTGCTCCGATGTCGGCTCGGTCGCCGCACACGCCAAGCACGGCCCCCACCTCCAGAGGCAACGAGAGGCCTTCTACTCCGCCGAAGCGTTGCGCCTGTACGCGAGAGACTCGGTGCCTGACGGTACGTATGAGCTGCTCCAGGACGACGTCCACACTGGCGTAATCGACACGGTAGAAGCGAACCACCCCAGCGGTCTGGACCGACTCCGCGCTGTCCTCACGCAGTCTGGCCAACTCGACTTGAGCGCTCACACTCTCATCTCAATGTCGAACCTCAAGGACCGTCAAGGCATCTGTCATCAGCTCGCCAACTCAGACAAACTGAAGTGGGTGACCACTGATGAGTAACCCCCTCAATAGCCCCCTCGAAGTGGGAATGCGTGTCTTGATGATTTTGGTCGAAGCTTTCCCCGCACACCTTGATATCAATCGACTGGTGCTCCTCGACCACGGACTGCTGCATAGTGCGGACCTCGACGGCCCCGAGAGTCTCCATCCGCCGATCCCGATACGGGTCGGCGAACTCGGGGTGAAACGACAGCACATCGAAGACGGTCTCCAGGTCATGATCCGAGCCGGACTCGCCGAGATGTCGGCTGAGGAATCCGGTATCGAGTTCTGGGCCAACGAGAGTTCCGAGGGCTTCCTGAAACTGCTCGAAAGTGACTATGCGCACGCCCTGCATGACCGCGCGAACTGGGTCGTTGAGGAACTTGGCGCCGTAACTGACGCGAGTCTGCGCGAGCGGATGCGGGAGGTCTCCTCACACTGGTCCGAGGAGTTCGAAGTCATGCAACACGAGAGCGGGAATGGCATCTGATGGGACGACTGACGCTTTCGCACCTGACGTTCACCGGCACGAATGTCGCCCCGGCCTCGGTCGACTTCAGCCCGCATGTCACCGTCATTCACGGCCCCTCTGACACAGGAAAATCGTTCATCGTCGATGCAATCGACTTCGTCCTCGGCGCCAAGGAACTCAAGGAGATCCCGGAGCGAGAGGGGTACAGCCGTGTCTTGCTCGGCCTTGAGCTCCCCAGCGGTGATCGCATTACCCTCGCACGTTCGGTGGATGGTGGCGGTGTCTCCCTCTACCGATCCGACGTCCGTGTTGAGCCCTCGATACCTGCGGATGAGACGCTCGCTTGGAAGCACAACGCGGCGAACGTGAAGAACGTCTCCAGGTACCTGCTCGACCAAGTTGGCCTCGATGAGAAGCAGGTGAGGAAGAATGCGCAGAACGTGACTCACATGCTCAGCTTCCGGGACCTGACCCGTCTGTGTCTCATCGGCGAAACGGAAATGCAGGCCGAGGATGCTCCTGGTCTCAGCGGCAAGGTGGTCAACAAGACCAAAGAGGTCTCGGTCCTCAAGCTCCTCCTGTCTGGCGAAGACGACTCCGCGTTGACAGCGGTCCCCTCGACACAAGAACAGAAGCGGTTGCGAGGTGCCCGGCAGGAAGTCGTTGAGAGGATGCTCAGCCAGCTTGAGTCGCAGCTCCAGGACGTTGCTGAGCCAGCAGAACTTACGACGCAACTCGGCAAACTGAACCACACGATTGACAAGCACAGCACAAAGATCGGGAGCCTCACGCAACAGCGCGGCCAGCTCCTCTTAGATCACAACAAACTTCAGTCTGCGGGCAGTGCCCAGCGGTCCGAGTACTCGGATGCGGCGGCGCTCCGCCAGCGGTTCAACCTCTTGCAGAAGCAGTACGAGAGTGATCTGGCACGCCTCGAAATGATCGCAGAAGCCGGGAACCTGCTCGGATACTTTCGGCGGGGGACCTGTGTCTTTTGCGGCGCGGAGCCGGCTAGCCAACATCTAAATCTGGAGTGCGAAGGAGACACGACCAGTTTTGGCGTCTCCGCCGACTACGAGTCTCAGAAAACCCGGGGTCTCCTAGAAGACCTCCGCGTGACAATCGAGAGCCTGGACGCGCGAACCGAGGACCTCCGTACATCGATCAGAACAACACGGCGAGACTCCCTGGCACTGCAAGAGAGCATCGAAAAGCTCGACGCGAAGATGGACCCAGAAAAGGGGAACCTCCGCGAACTTCTTGCCAAGCGCAGTGAGATCGAGAAGCACCTGGGCCTCTACGAACAAGTCAAGACCTTTGAGGACATGATCCGACGGATCGCGGACGAGACTGAGGCGGAGGTGGCAACAGCAGTTGCGGGTCTAAGCCTCACCGCCGTACGGGAGTTCTCAGCCGAGATCTCCAAGCGCCTGGCCGAATGGGACTACCCGTCCGCGGCGTCTGTACGGTACGACCGGAAAGAACTCGACATCATCGCTGGCGACCAACGTCGCTCGGCGCACGGCAAAGGGGTACGCGCGGTCCTCCACGCCGCATTCACGCTCGCCCTCGCCCAATACTGCTTTGACCGGGAGCTGCCACACCCCGGTTTCGTTGTGCTTGACTCGCCGCTTGTCACCTACCGCCCACCCGACCAGTCCACGGGGACAGGGGATCAGCCGCCGGAAGGTGTTGTGCGGGCGTTCTACCGTGATATTCAGGCCAACTTTGACGGTCAGGTCATCGTCATGGAGAACACTGACCCTCTAGACCCACTCGGGGCCGACGCGCGCGACATCCGATTCACGAAGCGCGATGACCTGGGACGGTACGGGTTCCTACCGGTCGTCGATGGCGAGGAGACCGCCCACACTTTGGCGACCGAAAGCTAACCGGAAGCAACGGTGGGGGCTCATCCCACCTAGCGACCGCGGCCATGGGGATCACGGAGCGGCATTCCCACACGCAGCAGGTACAGGCGAACTGAGCTTGGATTGAAGCCAAGCCTCTCGCCGATCCTCGCTAAGGACTCGCCCTGCTCGTAGCGGCGGCACATTTCGAGTACCTGTTCCGATGATGGCTTCTCACGACGCAGCCGTACTCCTCGCTCTCGCAGCCGCTCAGCGAGGCGTTGACGACTCACGCCCAGGTCGCCTGCGATCGCCCGCAGGATCTCACCGCCCCTGTACCGGCGCTCTGCCTCATCCAGCATCTCCTCCGTCAACCGCGGAACCGGCTTCGGGAGTGGCCGCGTGGAACCCTGCGAAACCGCTGCTGTCCTGTGCCGACGACGGATCTCGCGATGCGCGGAAACGGCCGACTGCAAGGATGGGGCAAGGTTAGAGCACTGTCGCGCTACCTCCACCACGCTCAGCGGCACAGCCGTGCGTTGTCGGCGGTCCCTTCCACCTCGACGATCCGGCCGTCGACGATCCGGTACATGTCGAACTCGTCGGTCTCCACGCGGGACCCGTCCCCGGGTACGCCCATGAACTCACCCACCCGGGTACCGGTGCTGCGCAGGTGAACCGCCAGCCACTCCCCCTCGATCACGCTGCGGCGCAGTTCCCAGACGTAGTCGGGGAAGACCGCGATCAACCCGGTGAGGTCCTCGATGTACTCGGCGCGGGTGCGCGGGACCCCGTTCACCAGCACCGAGTCCGCGACCAGGCCACCGAGCTCGTCCCAGACTCTGCGGTTGCAGGCATCGAGATAGCGGCGGTACCACTCCAGCAGTTCGGATCGATCCGGCATCCCTCCAGTATCGCGACCGCAGAACCGGTCTGATCAGCCGCCCGCCCGCAGACTGGCGAGCATCCGCCGCGCCACCCGCTCCCGCCGCTTCCGGTTCGGGCTGAGCCCGAGGGTGTCATCGGTGATGTCGATGGAGGCGAGCAGCACCATCAGGTCGGCGGCGTCGACCTCTTCGGCCAGCAGCCCGGCCGCATGCAGCCGCGCGGTCAGGGTCTCGAAAGCCGCCCGGGCGCGCCGCTTCGCCCCGGCCACCCCGCCGTCGAACTCGCCATCCAGGGAATGGGTGAGCGAACAGGTGATCTCCCGGATCCGCAGGTAATCGACGGCGAACTCCTCGAATGCCGGCCAGGATGCACCGGTAGCCTCCCGGCTCGCGCGGGCACTGACCTCGTCGAGCAGGTCGATCACCGCTGCAGCCAGCAACGCCTCCTTGCCGAGTGCCCGCCGATAGAGCGTGCCCACACCGACCCCGGCGGCGGCAGCGAGCTGAGCCGCCGACGGGTTCAGCTCCCCGGCGAGCACGAACTCCCGGGTGGCGGTCAGCAGGGCTTCCACATTGCGCTCGGCATCCGCGCGGGGGGGCGTGTCCCCGAGCAGCAGCGTCAGCGCATGCGAGGACTCGGTCATGCACTCCATCCTAGCAAGTGGACGATCTCCGTCCGCTTGGCGTACCGTTCAAGCGGAATGCATCCGTCCGCTTAGGAGTTGTCGTGAGCAACACACCGCGTCATCCGGCCCTCGTCCTCGCCGCTCTGGCCTCGGGGTTCGTGATGGCCTCGATCGATTCCACCGTCGTGAACGTGGCGGCCGTCTCGATCGGCACCGACTTCGGCAGTTCCCTGTCCGCGCTCACCTGGGTCGTGGATGTCTATGTGCTGGCCTTCGCCTCCCTGCTGCTGCTCGGCGGGAGCCTGGCGACGGCGTACGGCAGCCGACGGCTCTATCTCATCGGGATGGTCGTCTTCCTCACCGCCTCACTGGTCTGTGCGCTCGCGCCGGCTCAGCTGGTACTGATCGCGGCACGCGCGGTCCAGGGCGCGGGGGCGGCGATGTTCATGCCCAGCTCACTGTCTCTGCTGGTCACCCAGTTCACCGACCCCGGCCAGCGCGCCCGGATGCTCGGCCTGTGGTCGGCGATGGTGGCGATGTCGGCGGCGATCGGTCCGACCCTCGGTGGCGTGCTGGTGAGCACCTTCGGTTGGCGCAGCATCTTCCTGATCAACATCCCGGTCGTCGTCGCCGGCATCGCCCTGACCCTGACCTGCATCCCGCAGGATCCGGGCAGCCGCGAACGCATCTCCCCCAGCGGGCATCTCACCCTGCTCGTGGTGGTCTGCGCCGCGGCCTTCGTCCTCATCCAGGGACACAGCAGCGGCTTCGGGACCCCGCTCATCCTCGGTGCCATCGGCGTCCTGGTTCTCGGCACGGTCGTGCTCACCCTCCAGCAGCGGCGGACCGCCCATCCGGTGATGCCGTGGCGGTTGTTCCGCAACCGGGCGTTCGCCACCCCCAACCTGATCGGATTCCTTTACAGCGCAGCACTTTACGGAGGCCTCTACCTGATGGGACTGTTCTTCCAGAACGCCCGGCAGGCCGGCCCTCTGGAGGCGGGTCTGCAGTTGTTGCCGATGACGATCTGCTTCCCGCTCGGCAACGTGCTCTACACCCGCATCCATCACCGGGTCAGCAATCCGGTCATCATGACCGCCTGCCTGCTGCTGGCCGGCGCGGCGACGCTGCTGCTGATCGGGGTCGATCCCGCGACCCCCTACTGGTATCTGGCCCTCGCCCTCGGCGTCGCGAACAGCGGGGCGGGTCTGGTCACCGCCGCGATGACCGCCGCCACGGTCGGCGCTGCGGAGGATCGGTACGCCAACTACGCCGGCGCGGTCCTCAACACCAATCGGCAGGTCGGCGTACTGATCGGGATCGCCATCATCGGTCTGGTGCTGCAGGCCAGCACCGATTGGTACGCCGGCCTGCACCTCGCCGTCGCCATCGTCGCCGCCACCTATCTGCTGGCCGGGTTGGCTGCGCTCAACCTGGCGGTGGCCACCCGCTCGGTACCCACCCGGCCGGTGGTCGACGGGTGCTCCGAGTCGGCCTGAGCGTCGCAGGCTCATCTCGACACGCTCGCTGCGCGAGCTACTCGATGAGCGGGGAAACCACGAGCGCTGCGCGAGCTACTCGACGAGCGGGGACACCACGAGCGCTGCGCGGTGGCCGTTAGGGTGACAACTCCGAGGAGACCCAGTGGCGAGAGCGACGGTGCACGATGGCGACCGAATCCGAGGAACATCGCAAGGAATGGCAACGGCTGGTCGGTCGGTTGCGGATCCGCACCATGTGGGGCGTCCCGCTGATCCTGCTGCTGGCGGGCCTGGCTCTCGGGTTGGCCCTGCCGATCGTCGACCGGTTGCTGGCCCGGGTCCTCCAGCCCTATCCGGGCATCGATTCCGGCGCGATCGCGGGGATCCTCGGCATCGTCGCCGGCGCGACCATGACGCTGACCGGGTTGGCGTTCAGCGCGCTCGCCACCGCGATGAGCATCGGGCTGTCCAACATGTCGGTGCGGATCGTGCCGCTGCTGCAACAGGACAACGTGGTGCGCTGGAGCATCGGGACCTTCCTCGGCACCTTCGCCTACGTGTTACTGATCGCGGTGAGCGTGGCGGCCGGTGAGGACGGCTACCAGCCGGTGGCCGCGACCGCGCTGGCGGTCCTCCTCAGCGTGCTGTGCGCGGTGATGCTGCTCGCGCTGATCGCTCGAGTCTGCCAGCACCTCAATCCGGCGATGCTGCTGCACCGGTTGGTCGCCGCGGGCCAGCGCGGTCTGGCGACCGATCTGATCGCCTTCCACCAGGACCAACCGCCGCTGCGGATCCCACCCGAGCCGCTGCCGCACCCCGTCACCCGGACCACCCCGGTCAGGCACGGGGACACGGTGCAGGCGATCAATGCCCGCCGGGTCTACGACCTGGAGAACGAGTGGGGCATCCAGCTCGAACTCGTACCCCGCCTCGGTTCCGCGGTGGCCTTCGGCGGAACACTGTTCCGCACCAGCGCACCCCTGGATCGGGATCGGGCGGCCGATCTCGAGAACGCGGTCGCGTTCGGCGACACCTACTCCCCCGCGAACGGCCTCTACGGCACGATCAGGGCCATCGTCGACATCGCACTCAAGGCACTCTCCCCGGCGATCAACGATCCCACCCGGGCGGTGCAGTGCCTGGACGCGATCGAGGACATCCTGGCCCGGGTCGCCCCGCTGGTCCGCGAACAGGGTGAGACCCTGGCCGGTGAGACCGCCGACGACGCCAGTCTGTCCCGCGGTTGGTGGCGGCCCTGGGAGGTCTGGGTGTCGGCGGCGACCGATGAGATCCGCCAGTTCGGCACCACCTCGATGCAGATCGAACGTCGGCTCCGGGCCCTCTTCCAGACCCTGTTGTCGATCTGCCCGCCGGATCAGCACCCGCCGCTGCGGATTCGTCTCGAGGCCCTCGACCGCGCGACCAGCCAGTGGTCGGATCCCTTGGACCGCTCCCTTTCCGGGGCCGCCGACGTGCAGGGCATCGGCGCGCCGGATGCCTGAGTGATCGCCCGCACCCGGTTATCCTCATCGGGTGAGCGAGCGCGCCCCAACCCTGAAGGACGTGGCCGCCGCGGCAGGCGTCGCGGTGATGACCGCCTCCCGGGCGTTCGCGCGGCCAGAACTGGTCTCCCCCAGCACCCGGGAGAAGGTGATCACGGCCGCGAATTCCCTTGGCTATCGGCACAATGCGCTCGCCGCCGCCATGCGGACCCAGCAGTCGGGGCTGGTCGGGGTGATCGTCACCAACATCGAGAACCCGTTCCACTCCAAGCTGGCCCAGGGCATCGATCAGGTGCTCACCGCCAACGGGCGACGGATGCTGCTCGGCCACTCCCAGGACGACGCGGCGCGCGAGGCAGCACTGATCGCCGATATGCGGTCCTGGCGGGTCGAGGGCCTGATCGCGGTACCGGCACTGGCCGAGATCCCTGCCGAGGAACGATTTGCGGGCACCCCGACGGTGCTCGCCGGCCGCCGGGCCGCGACGAGGTCGATCAACCAGGTGACCGTGGATGACGAGGAGGGTGCCCGGCTCGCCACCGCCGATCTGATCGACCGCGGTGCGCGGCGGATCGGTTTCATCGGCAACGAGGACCGGATCCCGACCACCATCGACCGGCTGGCCGGTTACCGCGCGGCGCTGGCCGATGCCGGTTTCGACGCCGATGAGGGCCTGGTACGCCTGGGCTGCCGCACGGTCGCCGATGCCCGTTCGGCGGTGCTGGAGCTGCGCGGCACGGCGTCCCCCGATGCCCTCTTCTGCGTCAACAACCAGACCACCATCGGCGCGCTGCAGGCGTACGGCGACACGGCCGACCCGCCACTGATCACCGGTTTCGACGATCTCGAGCTGGCCGACCTGCTGCGCATCCCGACCACCCTGGTCAGCTATGACCCGGTGGCCCTCGGCGCCGATGCGGCGAACCTGCTGCTGAAGGTCCTGGCACGGCCCGGCGGCCGGCCCAGACAGCTGGTCCGGCCGGTCACCCTGCACCGCCACGAACCTGCCTGACCGGTAACGAGAGCGTCATCACAATTTCCATCCTTGCCAGCCCCCACTCCTGATGTTAACGTTATCACCACGAGGTCATCGGGGACCTCCTGGCACCTAGGACACGCACATGCCCACTCGTTCCGCATATCCCATCGCGATCTCGGTGATCGCGTCCCTCGCGGGTCTGCTCTTCGGCTACGACACCGCCGTCATCGCAGGAGCCATCGGCTTCCTCGGTGACTACTTCTCCCTGAACGCGGTCCAGACCGGTTTCGCGGTCTCCAGCGCGCTCATCGGCTGCGTCATCGGCGCCGCCCTCTCCGGCTGGATCAGCGACCGGCTCGGCCGGCGAACCACCTTGTTCCTGGCCGCGATCCTCTACACCGCCAGCGCCATCGGTTGCGCGCTCGCCTGGGACTTCACCTCGTTCTGGGTGCTCCGTGTGGTCGGCGGACTCGGTATCGGGCTGTCGGCGATCGTGCCTGCCTACATCGCCGAGATCTCCCCCGCCCACATCCGCGGCCGGTTGACCAGCGTCTACCAGCTCGCGATCACCGTGGGCATCCTGCTCGTCTACATCGTCAACAACGTGGTCGCCAACGCCGGTGATCCGGCGTGGCAGGTCTCCACCGCCTGGCGGATCATGCTGGCCTCCGAGGGCATCCCCGCGGTGCTCTTCCTGGTGTTGATCCTCTTCCTCCCCGAGAGCCCGCGCTGGCTGGTCGCCCGCGGCCGCGAGGAGCAGGCCGCTGCACTGCTGACCCGCCTGGAGGGCGTCGAGGACCCGACCCGGGTACCGCAGATCAAGGAGGACCTGGCCCGCGAGCAGCGTGCCCACGCCGTCAAGATCTTCACCAAGGCGCTGCTGCCGATCGTCCTGCTCGCCTCGGCGATCGCCGCTCTGCAACAGCTTGTCGGCATCAACGTGATCATCTACTACGGCACCGAGATGATGGCCCAGATGAACATCGCCGACCCCTTCCTGCAGCAGGTGCTGATCGGTTCGGTCAACGTCGCCGCCACCGTGCTCGGCATGCTCGTGGTGGACCGCTGGGGCCGTCGCCCGCTGCTGATCATCGGCACCCTCGGGGTGGCCGCGATGATCTCGGTGGTCGGCATCGCCAACCTGACCCAGAGCACCGGCACCTGGGTGATGATCTTCATCATCGGTTACATCGTGCTGTTCGCCGCGACGCTGGGATCCCTTGCCTGGTTGGTGATCGCCGAGCTGCCGCCGTCGCTGGCCCGCGCCAAGGTCGTCGCCTTCGCGACCATGGTGCTCTGGCTCGCCAACGTCCTGGTCGCCCAGACCTTCCCGATGATCAACGAGGCCCGCTTCAACGTCGATGTCATGAACGGCGCCCTGCCCTACTTCATCTACGGCTTCTTCGGCGTGGTGTTCTTCTTCGTCGCCTACTTCTTCGTCCCGGAGACCAAGGGCCGCACCCTGGAGGACCTGAGCGAGCGGACCATCGCCCACGCCGAGGCCGAGGCCGAGGCCGAGGAGGTCGGCAAGTGAGCGCGCTCGCGATCGACGTCGGCGGCACCAGCTTCAAGGTGGCGATCGTGGCCGATGGCCAGATCCTCATCCAGGACCGACTGTCCCACACCTCCGAACCCGGTGATCTCGACCGGCTCACCGAGTTCTGCAACGGACTGATGGATCGGGTGGACCCGGACCAGCGGCCGACCACGGTCGGGATGAGCCTGCCCGGCATCATCGACCAGCGCACCGGTGCGATGGTGTCGGCGCACGACAAGGTCGGTTACATGCTGGGCATGGATCTGCGGACCTGGATGAGCGACACCTTCGGCATGCCCGCGGCGGTGGAGAACGACGCCCGGGCAGCCCTGTGGGGCGAGGTCGGTTATGGCGCCGGGCGGGGTGAGAAGGACATCCTCGTGCTCACCTTCGGCACCGGTATCGGTGTCGCCGCCCTGGTCGACGGCAAGGCGCTGCACGGCCCGCACGAGCACGGCGCCATCCTCGGTGGGCACCAGCAGATCAACCCGTTCCTTGGCCGGATCTGCACCTGCGGTGCCCGGGGTTGCCTGGAGGCCGAGGCCTGTGGCTGGTCGATGCCGGCGGTGGTTCGGGAATGGCCGGGTATCGAGGCCTCACCCCTCGGCACGCTGGACAAGGCGACCTTCTCCGATGTCGCCAGCCAGGCGTACGCCGGAGACCCGCTGGCCCTGGAGATCACCGAGCACTGCGCCCGCGTCTGGGGGGTGGGGATCGTCAACCTGGTGCACGTCCTCGACCCCGACGTCGTGGTGCTCAGCGGCGGATTGATGAACGCCGCCGACCTGATGATCGACACCATCCGCAAAGAGGTCGACGAACGCATCTGGGCGATCTGGGGTCGCCCACGGATCGAGGTGGCGGCCGACGTGTACGCCTCCGCCACCCTCGGCATGGCCTATCTCGCCGAGCACGCCACAGCCTGAAATCCTGCCCACACGAGAATCCAGAGGACAGCACGCATGCAGATCAATGCTCCCGGCAACTACGACCGGGCCCCCATCGTCCAGGTCCCGCTCGACACGCTCACCGAGCAGCAGCGGGCCACCAGCCAGGGCGCCGAGGTCTACCCGGCGATCTGGCAGTACGCCCACGAGGCGGCCGGCGATCGCTCCGCGCTGGTGGTCGTGGACAGCTACCCCGGGGTCGACAACGCCGCCATCATCGACGGCCTGAAGCAGGCCAACCCGACCGCCCGGGTGATCGACGTGGAGGAACGCGCCGCCCTCGGTGAGGCCGAGTTGACCGCCCTGATCGCCCAGAACCTCACCGACGACCGGGTGTTCGGGATCATGAGCCATCACCAGCTGCGGGACTTCTATCGCTCGAGCGAGTTGAGCAGCCTGGCCGCCGATGTCCGTGACGCCGAACAGGACATCGCCCTGGTCGGCTGGGGCGCGACGCTGGCCGAGGTGCACGCCGACGCCCTGGTGCTCGCCGATCTCCCCCGCTGGGAGATCCAGCAGCGCTACCGCGCCGGTGCCAGCAACTGGCGTACCCACAACCCCGACGAGGACATCCTGCGCAAATACAAGCGCGGCTTCTTCGTGGAGTGGCGGGTCGCCGACAACCACAAGCGGCCGCTGATCGAGCGGATCGACTTCCTGCTGGACACCACGCACGAGCCGAAACTGATCAGCGGGGCCGCGGTCCGCGCCGGCCTCGCCACCGCCGCCCGGCAGCCGTTCCGGCTGGTGCCGTTCTTCGATCCCGGCCCCTGGGGTGGGGTGTGGATGGAGGAGACCGTCGGCCTGGAGCACATCGAGGGCAAGAAGTACGCCTGGTGCTTCGACTGCGTCCCGGAGGAGAACAGCCTGCTGCTGGAGGTTTCCGGCACCGTGGTGGAGATCCCCTCGATGGACCTGGTGCTGACCCATCCGCGGGAGCTGCTGGGCCCCCTCACCTTCGCCCGCTTCGGCGCGGAATTCCCGATCCGCTTCGACTTCCTGGACACCGTCGAGGGCGGCAACCTGTCCCTGCAGGTGCATCCGCTGACCGATTACATCCAGCGCACCTTCGGCATGCACTACACCCAGGACGAGAGCTACTACCTGCTCGACGCCGATGCCGACGCGAAGGTCTATCTGGGGCTGAAGGAGGGCGTCGAACCGGAGGCGATGCTGGCGGCACTGGCCCGCGCCCAGGAGGGCGAGGAGCTGTTCGACGCGGAGGCCTACGTCAACGTGTTCCCCGCGGCCAAGCACGACCACTTCCTGATCCCGGCCGGCACGGTGCACGCCTCCGGGTCGGGGTCGATGGTGCTGGAGATCTCCGCGACGCCCTACATCTTCACCTTCAAGCTCTGGGACTGGGGCCGGCTCGGCCTGGACGGCAAGCCCCGCCCGATCCACCTGGAGCACGGTTCGAAGAACATCCAGTTCGACCGCGATACCGCCTGGACGACGGCCAACCTGGTCGACCAGGTGCAGCCGGTCGACAAGGGTGAGGGCTGGCGGGAGGAGCGGACCGGGCTGCACGAGCTCGAGTTCATCGAGACCCGCCGGCACTGGTTCACCGGGCCGGTCGAGCACGACACCGCGGGAACGGTCAATGTGCTCAACCTGGTCGAGGGGGACGTGGTGCGGGTGGAGTCGCCGACGAGGGCGTTCGAGCCCTACGAGGTGCACTACGCCGAGACCTTCGTGGTCCCGGCGGCGGTGGGGGCGTACCGGATCGTGCCCGCCGGTGACTCGGCCGAGTACGGCACGCTGAAGGCCTACGTGCGCGGTACGCAGGTGGACTGATCCCGCCCGCTCATCGAGTAGGCAGGCATGCGCAGCGAAGCGGAGCAATGCCTGCCGTGTCGAGATGACGCGAGCTGACTTGACTCATCTCGACACGCAACCCCGGCTCCGATTCGCTGCGTCGGGGTTGCTACTCGATGAGCGTCAGGCGGCGAGCTCGCGCACCGCGGCGAGGTGGGCGGCCAGGTCGCGGCCCTCGCCGATCGGGTTCACCACGCTCCAGCGCAGCACCCCGTCGGGGTCGAGCAGGAACGACCCGCGTACCGCGCACCCCCGCTCCGCGTCGAAGACCCCGAACCGCTGCGCCAGGGCGCCGTGCGGCCAGTGATCGGCGAGCAGGTCGAAACTCAGCCCCTCGGTCTCGGCGAAGACCCGCTGGGAGAACATCGAATCGCAGGACACCCCCGCGATCCGACAGCCCGCGGCGGCGTACGCCTCCCGGTCGGTCTCCAGCTGGCCGAGCTCACCGGTGCAGATGCCGGTGAAGGCGTACGGATAGAAGAACAGCAGCGCCCACTCGCCCGCACCCAGGCGTACCTGCTGGCCGAACTGGTTGGTGGCCTCGACGATCCCGACCCGGTCCCCGTCCGCGATCGGGACGGTCACCGGCGCGAGCCCTTGGGGCGCACCAGCTTGCTGGCCACCCAGTCCTCCGAGATCGGGGCGGTGCTGGTGTGCTGCAGGCCGGCGGTGGTCGCGGCCTCGGCGACCTCGGCGGGATCGACGTGCCCGTCCCGGCCGACCTTCGGCGTCAACAGCCAGATCCAGCCGGTGTCGGCCAGATCGGTGAGCGCATCGACCAGCCCGTCGGCCAGGTCGCCGTCGTCCTCCCGCCACCACAGCAGCACCGCATCACAGGCCTCCATGGCTTCCTCGACCATCTCGGCGTCCAAAGCATCCTCGACGGCGATGCGCAGGTCGTCGTCCACATCGTCATCCCAGCCGAGCTCCTGGACGACCATCCCCTTGGACAGTCCCAACTGCTCGGCAACGGCTGCTGCCTTGCCCCCGGCCGTACTCGCCACCCACTGACTCCTGTTCTGATCCGGACATTCGCTGAGGTCGAACTCTGCCTTGTGCAGAATCGTGCCATGACCCGCGCGTGGGCGGTACCCCGCGAACAGACCGGTGGCGCCTGGTGACGCACGTCCCATCGCAACCCCTCGGCTGGTGAGGTGTGGCGAAGGGGTGCAAAATGGGCCTGACGAGCAAGCTCAGAAGGAGATCTGCATTGGCCAGGCCAGGAGAACGTCCCGCTATCACTGCTGAGGGCACGGCCTTCCAGCTTCCCGACATCGATCCGGAGGAGACCCAGGAATGGCTCGACTCCTTCGACGGGATGCTGGACGCCGACGGCCAGAACCGCGCCCGCTTCCTGATGCTGAAGATGCTGGACCGCGCACGCCAACGACAGGTCGGCCTGCCGTCGCTGCGCAGCAGTGACTACATCAACACGATCGCCCCCGAGGACGAGCCCTGGTTCCCCGGCGATGAGGACCTGGAGCGGGAGATCCGCCGCGCCATCCGCTGGAACGCGGCGGTGATGGTCTCCAAGGCCAACCGCAAGGGCCTCGAGGTCGGCGGTCACATCGCCAGCTACGCCTCGGCGGCCTCCCTCTACGAGGTCGGCTACAACCACTTCTTCCGCGGCAAGGACCACCCCGGTGGCGGCGACCACATCTTCGTCCAGGGCCACGCCGCACCCGGCATCTACGCCCGCAGCTATCTGCTCGGCCGGCTGAACGCCGACCAGCTCGACGGCTTCCGGCAGGAGCACTCCCGCGGCCCCGGCCGTGGCCTGTCCTCCTATCCGCACCCGCGGTCGATGCCGGACTTCTGGGAGTTCCCGACCGTGTCCATGGGCATCGGCCCGATGAACGCGATCTACCTGGCCCGCTTCAACCGCTACCTGCAGAACCGCGGCATCAAGGACACCTCCCAGCAGCATGTCTGGGCCTTCCTCGGTGACGGCGAGATGGGCGAGCCCGAGTCGCTCGGTGCGATCGGCGTCGCGGCCCGCGAGGGCCTGGACAACCTGACCTTCGTGATCAACTGCAACCTGCAGCAGCTGGACGGCCCGGTGCGCGGCAACGGCAAGATCGTCCAGGAACTGGAGTCGTTCTTCCGCGGCGCCGGTTGGAACGTCGTCAAGGTGCTGTGGGGCCGGGACTGGGATCCGCTGCTCGCCAAGGACACCGACGGTGCCCTGGTGAACAAGATGAACACCACCCCCGACGGGCAGTTCCAGACCTACACCGCCGAGGACGGCGCGTACATCCGCAGCCACTTCTTCGACGATCCGCGGCTGCAGAAGATGGTCTCCGGCATGACCGACCGGGATCTGGAGATGCTGTCCCGCGGTGGCCACGACTACCGCAAGGTGTACGCCGCCTTCAACCAGGCGGTGAACCACCACGGGCAGCCGACGGTGATCCTGGCGCAGACGGTCAAGGGCTGGACGATCGACGCCCTGGAGGCGCGTAACGCCACCCACCAGATGAAGAAGCTGACCTCGGCCGACCTCAAGGCCTTCCGCGACCGGATCCACATCCCGATCGCCGACAAGGACCTCGAGGACGCCTACAACCCGCCCTACTACCACCCGGGCGAGGACTCCGAGGTGATCAAGTACATGGTCGATCGGCGGATGAAGCTCGGCGGCTTCGCCCCGGTCCGCCGGGTCAAGCCGCGCAAGCTGGAACTGCCCGGTGACAAGGCGTACGCGCCGCTGATGCAGAGCCCCGGTGAGGGTCAGAAGGTCCCCAAGGTCGCCACCACCCAGGCGTTCGTACGCCTGCTCCGCGATCTGATCAAGGACAAGTCGATCGGTGCCCGCTTCGTGCCCATCGCCCCCGATGAGTACCGCACCTTCGGCATGGACTCGATGTTCCCGACCGCCAAGATCTACAACCCCGGCGGGCAGACCTACGAGTCGGTGGACCGCAAGCTGCTGCTGTCCTGGAAGGAGGCGACCGACGGCCAGATGCTGCACGAGGGCATCTCCGAGGCCGGCGGGTTGAGCTCCTTCACCGCCGCGGGCACCTCGTACGCCACCCACGGCGAGCCGATGATCCCGGTCTTCCTGTTCTATTCGATGTTCGGCTTCCAGCGCGTCGGTGACTTCATCTGGGCGGCCGCCGACCAGCTCACCCGTGGCTTCCTGATCGGCGCCACCGCCGGTCGGACCACGCTGACCGGTGAGGGCCTGCAGCACGCCGACGGGCACTCGCCGCTGCTGGCCGCCTCGAACCCGGCGGTGGTCCACTACGACCCGGCGTTCACCTTCGAGGTGGCGCACATCGTCAAGGACGGCCTGCGCCGGATGTATGGCTACGGCTCGGATGAGCAGCATCCGAACGGCGAGGACATCATGTACTACCTCACCGTCTACAACGAGCCGACCGACCAGCCCGGCCCGCCGAAGGACCTGGACGTCGAGGGGCTGCTCAAGGGCATGTATCTGTTCTCCCCGGCCAAGGGCGATCCGAACATGGCCAAGGCACAGATCCTGGCCTCCGGCGTCGGTGTGCCGTGGGCGCTCAAGGCCCAGCAGATGCTGCGCGACGAGTGGTCGGTGGACGCCGCCGTCTGGTCGGTGACCAGCTGGAACGAGCTGGCCCGCGAGGCGATGGCGGTGGAGGACGACAACTTCCTGCACCCCGATGAGCCGAACAAGACGCCGTGGGTGACCAGCAAGCTGGCCGACGCCGACGGGCCCGTGGTGGCGGTCAGCGACTTCCAGCGAGCGGTCCAGGACCAGATCCGGCCCTACGTGAAGCACGAGTGGCGCTCCCTGGGCACCGACGGCTTCGGCTTCGCGGACACCCGCGCGGCCGCCCGCCGCTACTTCCGGGTGGATGCCGAGTCGATCGTGGTGGCCACCCTGGACGCCCTGGCCCGCAAGGGTGAATACCGCAAGGACGCCCCGGCCGAGGCCTTCCGCCGCTACAAGGTGGACGACCCCACCGCCGTCGCCAATGTCGAGCAGGAGGGCGCCGGCGCCTGACCCGCCGGTCGTCTGACGAAGAGCAGCCCCGGTTCCGCGAAGGCGGACCCGGGGCTGTTCCCGTCCCCACGTTCCTCGAGTAGCCGGCCATGCGCAGCGAAGCGGAGCAATGGGCGGCGTGTCGAGATGAACCCACCCCGCACGTTCATCGAGTAGCCGGCCATGCGCAGCGAAGCGGAGCAATGGGCGGCGTGTCGAGATGAACCCACCCCGCACGTTCATCGAGTAGCCGGCCATGCGCAGCGAAGCGGAGCAATGGGCGGCGTGTCGAGATGAACCCACCCCGCACGTTCATCGAGTAGCCGGCCATGCGCAGCGAAGCGGAGCAATGGGGCGGCGTGTCGAGATGAACCGAGCCCACCCCGGGGGCGGCGCACCGGGAAACGCGTCCGCGAGGCCGTCCCGATCACCCGGCGAACTCAACCGGTGAATCGGACACCTCCGTGCCCCGGGTCGGGAGACCTGTCCGGATCACCAGCCGTACACACCGCGCAGCTTCACTAACCCGATGCCGACCATGACCCCGCGGGCATCACCCAGGAGCACCGAGAGGAACGCCCGCTCCGGGGATACGCTGGCGCGATGACAGCCGAGCAATCCATTCCCCTCTCCCCCGCCCAGGAGAGCCTGCTGGCGGCGATCGTGGCGCTGGAGACCGAGCGCACCTTCGACGGCAACGAACCGTCGGCGACGATCGGGTTGAACAGCCAGCTGATGGGCATCCGGCGGTTGCCCTCCGACGACGAGTGGCTGGTCCCGCTGGTGGTGCACGATGCGCCGCCGGTGGCGCTGTCCGACGGGCCGCTGATCGGGCGCTACTGGGTCGGCAGCGACCGGCGCGGTGAGGTGGTGGTCAAGGTCACCGACGGTCTGCTGTCCTCGATGCAGGTCGAGTGGACACCGGGCGCGGACCGGCAGTGGCCGACCCCCGCCGACATCACCACCGACTGACCCCAGCCGGTCTCAGCCGGTCAGCGCGGCGTGCTCGTGGCCGGCTCGCGGCGCCGGGAGTCCGAGGTTCCCGCGCAGCGTGTCGTGCTCGTAACCGGTGCGGAAGACGCCCCACTCCTGCAGCAGCGGGATCACCTGATCGACGAACGGGGCCAGCCCGTCGGGGCTGAGGTGCGGGATCAGGATGAACCCGTCGCAGGCGTCGGCCTGGACGAACTCGTTCATCTCCCGGGCAACGGTTTCCGGGGAGCCGACGAAGGATTGCCGTTCGGTGACCTCGATGATCAGCTCACGGATCGACAATCCCTTCGCCTGTGCGATCTCCCGCCACTCGGCGGCGGTGGCGAGCGGGTCACGGAATCGGCGTACGCTGGCCCGGCCCTTGCTGATCAGGTCCCCCGGGAGCGGGTCGATGTCGGGCAGTGGTCCGTCGGGATCGTAGGCCGACAGATCGGTGTTCCAGACCTGTTCGAGGAAGGCGATCGCGGTCCGTCCGCTGACCTGCGCCAGCCGGACCTGGTGTGCCAGCTCCCGGGCCTGCTCGTCGGTGTCTCCCAGCACGAAGGTCACCCCCGGCAGCACCAGCAGCTCGTCGCGATTCCTGCCGTAGCGGGGCAGGCGACCCTTCAGATCGGCATAGAACGCCTGCCCGTCGGCCAGGGTGCTGTGCCGGGTGAAGATCGCCTCCGCGGTCTGGGCGGCGAACTCCCGGCCCTGGTCCGAGTCACCCGCCTGGAACTGGACCGGGTGGCCCTGCGGGCTGCGCGGCACATTGAAGCGGCCGGCGATGTCGAAGAACTGGTCGGTGTAGCTGAACTCCCCGGCCCGCTCGGTGGCCAGGAAACGGCCGGTGTCCCGGTCGGCGACGACGTCCCCGTCGACCCAGGAGTCCTGCAGCACCCGGGTCGCCTCGACGAAGGAGCGGGCCCGCTCATAACGCAGCGAATGCTCCAGATATCCACCCCGACGGAAGTTCTCGCCGGTGAACGCATCGGAGCTGGTCACCACGTTCCACCCCGCCCGGCCCTCGGAGAGGTGGTCGAGGCTCGCGAACTGGCGGGCGACCTCGTAGGGCTCGTTGTAGGTGGCGTTGATCGTGCCGACCAGGCCGAGCCGTTCGGTGACCGCGGCCAGCGCGGTCAGGATCGGGAAGGTGTCCGGCCGGCCCACCACGTCCAGGTCGTAGATCTCGCCGCCCTGCTCCCGCAGCCGCAGTCCCTCGGCCAGGAACAGGAAGTCGAACAGGCCCCGCTCGGCGTCGCGGGCGAAGCGGACGAAGGAGTCGAAGTCGATGTGGCTGCCCGACGCCGGATCGCTCCACACGGTGGTGTTGTTCACCCCCGGGAAGTGCGCACCGAGGTGCAGTTGCTTTGCCGTGGTCATGATGGTCCTCTCACGTCTTTCGCTGTGCTGGTGGGGATTCGCTGATCGGTCAGATCAGGGCGTACCGGTTCGCCGGCCGGATCAGCCCGAGCCGCTCGCGCAGGGTGACGGGTTCCTCGACTCCGCGATGCAGTCCCCGCCGGCGCAGCAGCGGCAGCAGCTCGCTGGTGATCCGATCCAGGTCCCGTGGTGGCAACCGGGCCGGCCGGAGGCGTACCCCGTCGATGCCGGCGTCCCGCCAGTCCTCGATCAGGTCCGCCACCGCGGCCGGGGTGTCGGTGACGATCAGCGCGTCGCTGGTCAAGGGTGCGCCGTTGGCCGAGTCCAGTTCGTCGAGCGCCGCCCGGGCCGTCTGCGGGGTGTCCTCGAGCAGCACCAGCAGATCGGCGAACACCGTGGGCGCGCGGACCGGTTGCTCCGCCTCGAGCTCGTCGACGATGGCGGCAGCGGCCACCGCGTCCCGCGGGGTGACGAACGCCAGATCGGCCGCCTGGGCGATCAATCGGTACGCCACCGGGACGTGCCCGAGTGCGCCGACCAGTGGCTGTCCCTGCGGCGGTCTGGGGGTGATCGACGGGCCCTTCACCGAGAACGTCGCGCCGGAGAAATCGATGTGGTGCAGCTTGTTCCGGTCGATGAACCGCCCGGTGGCCACGTCGCGGATCTCGGCGTCGTCCTCCCAGCTGTCCCACAACCGGCGCAGCACCTCGACGTAGTCGCCCGCCTCGGCGAACAGTTCCTCGATGCTGGTCGGCCGGTCCCGACCCAGATGGCCCAGTTCGTCGCTCCGCCCGCCGACCTGCACCCGGACCCCGGCGCGGCCGTGCGAGATGTGATCGAGGGTCGCGATCGCCTTGGCGGCATGGAAGGGCTCGGTCAGCGAGGTGACGACGGTGGGCAGCAGCCCGATCCGATCGGTGACCGGCGCCACCCGGGTGGCGACCAGCACCGCGTCCAGCCGACCGCGCACCTCATCGGTGCGCCGGTCGGGTGTGAATCGGTCGTGGGACTGCAGCCGCAACGCATCCTCGAAGGTCACCAGGTCGACACCGCCGCGTTCGGCCTCGGTCACCAGGTCGGTCCAGTACCGTGCCCCGAACAGGTCCGCGGGTCGTGCCTGCGGCAGCCGCCAGGCGGCGGGATGCCACCCGGCGCCGTCGAGCGCGACGGCGATCTGCAGCGGCGCGGTGCCCGGTGTTCCGATGGTGCTCATCGGTGATTCTCCTTCACTGGTAGCGAAATTCGAGTGCTGCGGTGGCCGGATCGGCACTCGGCGGCCAGCTCGACCGCCTGCTCGACCGGTGCCAGGCAGTGCCAGGCACCCTCCACCCCGGAGACGACGGCGGCGCTGCGGAGCCAGTTCTCGATCCGGGCCATCCGGCTCACCCGGTTCATGCGGCGGCCTCCGGGGTGATCGAGGTGGTGCGCCGGTCGGGTACGGTGCCCAGGCCGAGCCCCCCGAGCAGGGTGCGGGCCAGCCGATCGTTCTGCCGGAATGCCGGTGCGTTGAAACCCGGTCGCGCCAACCCGCCGGCACCGGCACTGCCGGAGACCGACGGCCCGACCAGGTAGCGGTTCGGGTGCACGCTCCCGTCGCGGCGCAGCGCCCGGGCCTCCCGGTCGGTGCGCAACAGCCCCCCGGGCAGCCGGCCACCATCCGGTCCCGGGATCCGCTCGGTGGCCAGTTGGCCTCGTGCCAGCAGCGAGCGGATCGCCGGGTCCGCGGTCTCGTTGATGTCGACCCTGGCGAGGAAGGCGTCCACCAGGGCGCGGGTCCGCACGCCGGTCTCGTGGCCCTGTGAGCGGGCCACGAAGTGATCGCCGGCGAGTTCGACGCTCAGTTCCGGCCCCAGGAAGTGCACGACGCCCGCTCGGTGCAGGGCCAGCAGTTCGGCGAGCCGCCGCGGCGGCGGGCCGCTGCACACGAACGAGAACAGCCCCCGCCAGCCGTCCTCGACACGGGTGATCCGGTCCCCGACCGCCAACCGCCCCTCCGCCAGCAGCCCGGACAGGAAACCGTGGATGCTGACGAAGGCGTCGAAGACCGCGCGGTCGGGAGAGTACGCCCGGTCCCGGCGCCGAGCCAGATCGTCGGTGATGTGCGCCACCACCGCCGACTCGGCCCCCGCCGCCGGGACCCGGTCGGTGGTGAGGGGCCGGTCGATGGCGGCCAGATCGAAGCGGTCCCGGGGGTCGGGAACGAGCTCGTCCACCAGCGCGGTGACCCGGGAATCGGTTGCCCGGTGGGATTTCAGGGCCTGCTCCAGGTCGGCCCACCCGCCGCGGGTGCGTTCGGGGTGGGCGGTGAACAGCCGCCGGTAGTGGGCATCGGCGAGTTCGGTCTCGATCAGCGGCCACACCTGGCTGTCGAAGTCGAGCTGGCCACTCTCACCCAACCGATCGAGGCTGAGGTGGCGCAGCGGTGCCGGCCCGTCGGCGATCGCGTACCCCAGCTTGGCGTGGTAGGGCACACCCCGGCGCGAACCGGCGTACAGGATCGGTTCCAACCCGGAGGGCCGATAGGTCAGCTCACCGTTCTCCTCGACGAAGCTGCCACCGCGGCCACCGGCGAGCAGCACCGCGAGATCGATGAACGCCAGCCCCATCCCGCGCACGATCACCGGTTCACCGGGTTGCAGGGCGCTCAGGTCGAGATCGGCGGTGTACCCGGGCGGGATGTAGGTCAGGTCCTGCTGGCGCGCCTCGTCCACCAGCTCACGCTGGGCGTCGGTGAGGAGCTGGTCCAGGTGCCCCTGGGCGAGCACGGTGGCGTCGGCCAGCACCCGTTCACCGCCCGCCAGCACCACCACCTGACGGCCCGCCTGGTCGATCACGTCGACGGCCCGGTCGGCGTGCAGGATCACCTCGACCCCCGGCGGGAGCTGTCCACGGATCCGGTCCCACGCCCAGCCCAGATATTCACCGAGCACCGCGCGCGGCAGGAATGCCTGCGGGTCGGGTTCGTCGTCGGGGGCCAGCCAGCCCTGGTCGACCAGCACCGGGCGCCCCGCACCGGTGATCCACTCCCCCAGCGAGGGTCCGGATCGTACCGGGCCCGCGCAGTCGACCGACTCATCGGTGAACACCGTGATGTCGGCGGCGTGCGAGTTCATCCACAGCAGTCGGGACTGATCGCCGCGCCAGATCCGTCCGGTACCGGGGCGGTGCGGATCGACGATGTGTACCTGCAGCTGTGCATCATCGCCGAGGCTGGCGCCCATGCGTTCCAGCACACCAAGGGTCCGCGGCCCGCCGCCGACGAAGACCACCGAGGGGGTGCGCCGCGGCGCGACCTCCGGCTGCGGCACCACCTCACCACCGGCGCGTTCGCCGCGGGAGCGCCAGGCGAGCTGGGCGTGCAACCAGTCCAGGAAGGCACCGGTCACCGCGTCCACCTCGGCGGCGGCGCCCTCCTCGAGGTGGCCGCGCTGCTCCTGCTCGGCCTTCACGATCGCCCGCGCCAGCACGAACCGGCCGGAGGATATGTGATCGGCACCCAGCGACTCCAGCACCGGTCGCAGCGCATAGTCGACGACCAGCACGTGGGCCGGGGAGCCACCGGTGACCAGCGGCAGCACCTGCTTGCCGACCAGCGCGGTCTGCGGCAGCAGGTCGAGAAAGGCTTTCAGCAGCCCGCTGTAGGCGGCTTTGTAGACCGGTGAGGTGACCACGACGGCATCGGCGTCGGCGATCGCGGCCACCGCGGCGGCGATCTCCGGATCACCGGCTTCGGCGAGTACCAGCGGCCTGGCGGGTAGGTCCCGCACCACGACGGGGACGACCGTGTGTCCCGCCGCCTCGATGATCGCCTGGACATGGGCGAGCAGGATGTCGGTACGCGAGGCGGCCGAGGGGCTGCTGGAGATGGTGACGATCCGGGCCATGCTCTGGATCTCCTTCCGGCGATGGGATTCTGACGCGATCAGCGGGCGGTGGGTTGGGCGCTGGGCTTCTTGCTGGGCCGGGGCAGACCGGGCGGGTTCACCTCGGAGCGGGGCACCGCCTCGGACTCCAGGCCCCACTTGGCGAGCACCTGCTGATAGGTGCCGTCGGCGATCGCCCGGTTGACGGCCGCGGAGAGCGGGTCGGCGAGCCCGCTGCCCTTGCGGGAGATGATCCCGACCTTGCCCTCGATGGGATAGCTCGAGGAGACGGTGCCGGCGATCTCGGTCTGTCCGCTGGTCGCCACGTGGTAGGTGGCACTGGGGTTGGGGCCCAGGTAGGCGTCCAACCGGCCGGATCGGATGGCCAGGTAGGAATCGGTGGCGTTCTGGAAATAGAGCACCTCGGCGGCCGGGCGGCCCGCATCGGTGTTCTGCTTGTTCCAGTTGAGCAGCACCTGTTCCTGCAGGGTTCCCGATCCGACACCGATCCGCTTGCCGGAGATGTCGGCGGGGCCGTTCACCTTCCAGCCGGTTCCCTGGGCGGTCTCGAAGGCGTGCAGTCCGAGCCGGTAGGTGGCCAGGTCGTATTTGTCCTTGCGTTCCTCGGAAACCCCGACGTTGGAGATCCCGACGTCGCTGCGCTGGGCGTCCAGGCCGACGAACAGGTTCTCCCAACTGGTGTTGACGATCTCCACGCGCAGACCGACGACATCACTGACCAGGTTGGCGATGTCGACCTCCACCCCGATCGGGGTGCGGTTGTCGGAGGCGACGAACACCAGCGGTGCGTTCCCGGCGCCGTTGGCCGCCACCCGGAGCACGCCGCTGCGGCGTACCGACTCGGGCAGTTGGGCCGCCAGCGCGGGATCGAAGTTTCCCTTCACCCGCGGCTGATCCGGGCTGGTGTCGTATTTGATCACCTGCACCTGGGAGCCGGCGACCGGGCCGTCCGCGGCCTGCCGCGGCTCCTCGGACGGGTCGGCGCAGGCCGCCAGACTGACAACCAGCGCAGCCGCGGTGAGCGCGGTCAACCGGCGGCGGACGGTGTGGAAGGTGGGCATGGGATGCTCCTGGATTCGTTTCTGGGAAGGATTCTGGGAAGGATTCTGGGAAGGCGGTGTCACTGGGTACGGGCCAGGAAGGCCCGCGTGCGGGCCTGGGTCGGGTTGGTCAGCACCTGCTCCGGCGGCCCGGATTCGACGATGTGGCCGCCGTCCATGAACACGACGGTGTCGGCGACCTCGCGGGCGAAGGCGATCTCGTGGGTGACGATCAGCATCGTCGTGCCCCCGTGCGCGAGTTCGCGGATCACCTGGAGCACCTCGCCGACCAGTTCCGGGTCCAGGGCGGAGGTGGGCTCGTCGAACAGGATCAGCCCGGGCCGCAGCGCCAGGGCGCGAGCGATCGCGACCCGTTGCTGCTGGCCGCCGGAGAGCTGCCGCGGATAGACGTCGGCCTTGTCGGCCAGACCGACCCGACTCAGCAGTTCGCGGGCCTCACCGATCACCTCCCGGCGCGGCCGCCGCTGGGCGGAAACCGGTGCCTCGATGATGTTCTCCAGCACGGTCAGGTGACCGAACAGGTTGAAGTTCTGGAAGACGAACCCGATCCGGCTGCGCTGGCGCAGGATCTCCGCCTCCGACAGCTCGTGCAGCCGGTCGCCGCGCTGGCGATAGCCGACCAGTCGGCCACCGACGGTGACCAGCCCCTGGTCGACCTTCTCCAGGTGGTTGATGATCCGCAGCAGGGTCGACTTGCCCGAACCGGACGGCCCGATGATCGCGGTCACCGAGCCCTCGGGCACGCTCAGGTCGACCTCGCGCAGCACCTCCAGGGTGCCGAAACTCTTGCGTACCTGGCGCAGCTCCACCGCACTCATCGGTCAGCACCCCCGGTCACGCGGGTGACCCGGCCGCGCTGCACCTGCTGTCCGAGTGCGGCACGCAGCCGCTGCACGGGGGTGGCGCGCGGGGTGCGTTCGCTGCCCCGGCCGAAGTGCCGCTCGATGAAGTACTGCGCGATCGAGAGCAGCGTGGTCAAGATGATGTACCAGACGGTCGCGACCATCAGCAGCGGGATCACCCGGGAGTTGCGGCCGTAGATCACCTGCACCTGATAGAAGAGCTCGGGGATCGCCATCACCGAGACGATCGAGGTGCCCTTGAACAGGCTGATCACCTCGTTGACCGCATTGGGCAGGATGGAGCGCATCGCCTGCGGCATCACGATCCGCCGGAATCGACGCCACCGTGGGATTCCCAGCGCCTCGGCCGCCTCCACCTGGCCGGCGTCGACCGACAGGATCCCGGCCCGCACGATCTCCGCGGCATAGGCCGCCTGGTGCAGCGCGAGGCCGAGCACGGCCGCGGCCATCGCGCTCAGCAGCGCATTGGTGTCGATGCTGAACAGTTCCGGACCGAAGGGGATGCCGACGCTGAGCTGGCGATAGAGATAGCCGAAGTTGAACCAGAAGATCAGCTGCACCATCAGCGGGATCGAGCGGAAGGCCCAGACGAAGGTGTACGCGACCGCCTGCAGCAGCAGGCTTTCTGACAATCGCATCGCCGCGAGCACCACCCCGAGCGCGAAACCGATCACGGTGCCCAGGGCGGTCAGCTGGAGCGTGGTCAGCAACGCCTTGAGGATCGACACCGACAAGAAGTAGTCGGCGAAGGTGCCCCACTCCCAGGCCGGGTTGGTCACCAGGGCGCGCACCAGCCCGACCAGCAGCAGGGCCACCACGACGGTGGCGACCCAGGTCAGCGGGCGGCGGCGCGGCACGATCCGCAGCGCGGCGGGATCGAGGGCGGCCGACACCGAGGGTTGCTCCCCGGCCGCCCGCGGGGCCTCGGGGGTCTCGTCGACCGGGCGGGAACGAGTGGAGATGGACACGGTTGCTCCTGGCTGGGCGCACTCGTCCGCGGATGCGAGACGGTGCGGTTCGATGGGTGGGGACGTCACCGGACGCCCGGAAACTCCGTGCTGGTGGGAGATCCGGCGACCGGGTCCTATGGGGTGCCGTCGTCGACGGCCACGCAGGGGGTGATCAGCGCATACAGAAGGCGCTGCAGACGAGGAGCAGATCGATGTGGGCACGCGTCACCAGGGACGGCGCCACCGGAGCACAGGAAACGGTCTCACGCGCGGAACCGCACATGTGACGTCCTCTCGATCGGTTCGTCTGGTCCCGGTTCGAACCCGGGCGTACCTCAACTGAAGCCCACCCACTAGGCATTGTCAATCACAATGCCTCGATAATTTCAGCCAATGGGCGTGAGGGGCGTCACACCGCTCAGCGGCGCCGGCAGAACTCCTGCAGGCGCTCCAGTTCGAAGGTGTTGATGATCCGATCGGGGGTGAGGCCGTGTCGCTCGGCCCGCTCGCAGCCGTAGGCGATCCAGTCCAACTGACCGGGAGCATGCGCGTCGGTGTCGATCGAGAAGAAGCAGCCCATCTCCACCGCCAGCGCCAACAGGTCATCGGGTGGGTCGCAGCGCTCGGGCCGGGAGTTGATCTCGACCGCGACCCCGAACTGCACGCAGGCGGCGAACACCACCTCCGGGTCGAAGACCGACTGCGGCCGGGTCCCCCGCGCCCCCATCACCAGGCGACCGGTGCAGTGCCCGAGGATGTTGGTCGCGGGGTTGGCGATCGCACCGACCATCCGATGGGTCATCGATTCGGAGTCCATCGCCAGCTTGGAGTGCACCGAGGCGACGACCACGTCGAGCTCATGCAGCAGGCCGGGCTCCTGATCCAGCGCCCCGTCGTCGAGGATGTCGACCTCGATCCCTTTCAGGACGCGGAAATCCGCATCCTGAGCCTGGAACGCCTCGTTCAGGTCATCGACCAGCTCGAGCTGTTCGCGCAGCCGTTCGGCGGACAGCCCGCGGGCCACCTTGAGCCGCGGCGAGTGGTCGGTGATCGCCTGATAGCGGTAGCCGAAGGACTGCGCGACCAGCATCATCTCCTCCACCGGCGACCCCCCGTCGGACCAGGTGGAGTGGCAGTGCAGGTCGCCCTTGAGGGCCGCCCGGATCCCATCTCCCCCGCCGACCAGCGGTTGCTGCTGCTCGCGCAGCTGGGCGAGATAGTCCGGCACCCGGCCGGCGACCGCCTGGGACACCACGGTCGCGGTCTTCGGGCCGATCCCGGGCAGCCCGCGCCAGTCGTCGGCGCTGCGGTGCTGCTCGCGTTCGGCCGCGTCCAGCTCGGCGATCAGGTCGGCGGCGCGGCGATAGGCCTTGACGCGATGGGTGTCGGCCCGGTCCCGCTCCAGCAGGTAGGCGATCTCACGCAGCGCATTCACCGGATCCACCCGGCCAGCCTATGCCAGCCGGATCACTGGGGAAGCAGCCGCAGCGCCGCGGCGTACGCCCGGTCGAAGGCCGCCTCGTCGGCGAGCACCGAGGCCGCCACCTGGGCGCCTTCGTGCAGCAGCTGCACCTGCCCGGCCAGCATCGCGTCGCCGAGCAGCGCCGACCAGAGCAGGCCCATCCACTGCTTCTCCTCGCGGATGATCCGCACCGCCCCCGCGTCACTGGGGCCGACGTCGGCCCAGGCGTTGACGAAGGCGCAACCGCGCTCGTTGTGTGCGGCCCAGGATCGGCTGTAGTCGAAGACCACCCGCAGGGCCTCGGCCGGATCCTGCGGGTCGGCGGCCCGCACCGCCGCCAGCAGGCCGACCTGCCAGCGGTGCGCGCGACGGGTCAGGTAGGCCGCCACCAACCCATCCTTGGAGCCGAAGCGTTGATAGAGCGTCCGCTTGGTCGCCCGGGCCTGCTCGGAGATCAGGTCGACGCCGACGGCGGTGATGCCCCGGTCGTAGAAGAGCTCGCTGGCGGTGTCCAGCAGTCGCTCCCCGACCGGTGTGGTGACCGGCATCTCGATCGGCACCAGCTCGTCCAGTTGCTCCATCGCCTCCCCCTCGGGCCGCACCGTGCACTGCGAGTATACAGACCTGTATGTTTACCTCGATGCCATGACTCTAATCCTCTGGGCGAGCGGCTTCGTGGTGTTCTGGAGCTCCGGCTTCGTCGGCGCCGAACTGGCCAGCGCCAGTGATCCGGCCGCGGTGCTGGCGTGGCGCTACCTGGCCACCGCGGTGATCCTGCTGCTGATCACCCTGCCCCGTCGCCCACAGCTCCCGGCACCGGTCATCGGTCGACAGATGGCGATCGGACTGCTGGCGCATGTCGTCTTCCTCGGTGGGGTCTTCGGCGCCAGCGCGGTCGGGGTGGCGCCCGGCACGGTCGCCCTGGTCTGCGCCACCCAACCGATGCTGGTCACCCTGATCGGCTGGGTCTGCTGGCGGGAACGGCCCGGTGGCGGCGTACTGCTGGGCCTGCTCCTGGGACTCGTCGCGGTCGCGGTGACCGTCGGACTCGGCACCACGGCCGGCCCGGGCGTACTGCTGCCGGTGCTGAGCCTGCTGGCCCTCTCCGCGGCCGCCGTGGCGGAGCGGCGCTGGCCGGCCGGCACCGATGTGCTCACCGCGTTGACGATCCAGGTGGTCGTCGCGGCCGCGGTCTTCACCGGATACGCGGCCGTCAACGGCCGGTTGCTGGTGCCGGTCACCGCCGACCTGCTCGCGGCGATCGGCTGGCTGGTGCTGCTGTCCGGGATCGGCGGGTATGCCACCTTCCTGGTCTGTCTGCGGCGGCTGGGCGCGGCACGGACCAGCAGCCTGCTGTATCTCACCCCGCCGGTGACGACCCTGTGGGCCTGGGCGCTGTTCGGCCGGTCACCCGGTGGCAACGAGCTCGTCGGTCTGCTGCTCGGCACGGCGGCCGTCACACTCGTGTTGCTCGGTCGGCGTCGACAACCGGACCGCGCGGGCGTGGGCCACTAGTCTCTCCCCCATGACCCCGGAGTCCCGCGGCGCCCGCTCGCCCCAGCTGTCCGCGCGCCAGCGGGCCGCGATCACCAAGCGGCTCTCCGGGATCGCCGCCACCATGGCCACCGCAGCGACCGCGGAGATGGAGCAACGGCACGAGTGGTTCACCAACCTGGACGCCGAACACCGCTCCTGGGTCGGCGTGGTGGCCCGCGCCGGGATCGACGGCTTCATCACCTGGTTCGCCGACCCGGAGGCGGCCTCCTCGGGGCTGGAGGTGTTCTCCACCGCACCGCGCGCCCTGGCCCGACACATCAGCCTGCACCAGACCGTCGAGCTGGTCCGCACCACCATCGAGGTGGTGGAGACCAAGCTGCAGGAGCTGCTGCCACGCGGTGATCGCCCGGTCGCCCAGGTCGCGATCATCAACTACAGCAGGGAAATCGCCTTCGCCGCCGCCGAGGTGTACGCCCGCGCGGCCGAGACCCGCGGCGCCTGGGATGCCCGACTGGAGGCCCTGGTGGTGGATGCGGTGGTCCGCGGTGAGACCGACGAGTCGGTGCTCTCCCGGGCCTCGACGATGGGTTGGACCGCGACCAGCGCCGTCGCGGTCGCGGTCGGCGCCTCGCCCAACGGTGACGACCCCCGGCTCGGTGAGCTGCTGCGCCGGACGGCCGGTCGCCAGCACGTCGACGTGCTCTCCGCGACCCAGGGTGACCGGCTGGTGCTGGTGCTCGGCGGGGACGCGCTCGGCGAGACCGACAGCGGGTTGGCGCTGGTCGGGCAGCTGCTGGATTTCTTCGGGCCGGGCCCGGTGGTGCTCGGACCGGCGGTGGACCATCTGGTCGACGCCTCGTCCTCGGCCCGCTCGGCGCTGTCGGGGCTGCGCGCCGCGGTCGCGTGGCCCGAGGCACCCCGCCCGGTCAGCTCGGCCGATCTGTTGCCCGAACGTGCCCTGGCCGGTGACGGGCACGCCCGGCGCGCCCTGGCGTACGACGTCTTCGGCCCGCTCGCCGAGGCCGGTGGTGGCCTGCTGGAGACCCTGATCGCCTTCCTGGACGCCGGCACCTCGATCGAGGGTGCCGCGCGCGGGTTGTTCGTCCATGCCAACACGGTGCGTTACCGGTTGCGCCGGATCGCCGAGGTGACCGGTTTCAATCCCAGCGATCCGCGGGATGCCTATGTGCTGCGGATGGCACTCACCCTGGGCCGGCTCGTCGGCCCGCAGTCGACCTCTGGAGACAACCGGTGACGATCACCATCCATCGTTTCACCGCCGAGGACTGGGAGCTGATGCGTGCGCTGCGGCTGGCCACCCTCAGCGACGCCCCGCGGGCCTTCGGGTCCTCCTTCGATGAGGAGCGGAGCTATACCGAGAGCTACTGGCAGGCCCGCGCGGGCTCCGGGCACAGCCTCTGGGCGGCCGACGACGGCGAACCGGTCGGCACGGTCGGCGTACGCCCCGATGAGGACGGGAACCAGCTGATGGTCTGGATGTGGGTCATCCCCGCCCACCGCGGCAGCGGGGTCGCCGACCTGCTCGTCGAGGCCGCGGTCGCGATGGCCGCCGGCCGCGGCTCGGACAGCCTGCGGCTGTGGGTGGAGACCGAGAGCATCGCGGCACGCAAGCTGTACGCCCGGCACGGCTTCGAGCCGACCGGCCGGACCGAACCGATGCGCGGCATCCCGGGCCGGATCCAGCTGGAGATGGTACGCCGCTGAGAAGGGAGCACCAGAACATGAGCACCGACACCCAGGGCCCGGCGACGCTGTCGCGGGCCCAGTTGCCACGGATCACCGGGTTGATCCTCGGCTGGATCGCGGTGCTGTCGCTGACGATGCCATGGGTGGCGAAGTGGCAGCCGTCACTGCCCCCGCGCCGGCTGCCCGATCAGGCGTACGGCTTCTGGCTGGCGAGCGAGATCTTCGACGACAAGGCAGCCGCCGGCATGCTGACCGCTCTCGCCCTGCCGCTCGGCACGGTGGCGATCCTGGTCCTGCTGCACCTGGCCGCCCGGCGTCCCGCGCCCATCTGGCCCGGTCTCGCGGTCGCCGGCATCGCCCTCGCCCTGCTGATCCTTGCCCGGGTGGGCATCGAGCTGTACGTTCCCGAACGAACCCTCGGCGACCTGTTCGTGCGCCAGCCCGGCTGGTACCTGTGGCAGGCGGCGATGGCCGGTTGCCTGGTCGCCGGATTGTGGATCGTGGTCACCCACGAGCGACCCTGGGCCGGTGGGCGAACCCTCCCCGAAGGACACGTCGGCGGGCCGCTCGGGTAGCCCTTCCGGCTTCTACGATGAGCCGGTGCATGCTGCCCATCCGGCCCGGCTCGCGGCCACCACCGCGCAGATCTGGTGGCGTACCCTGCCCGCCACGCTGAGCTGGTTGCTGGCCGCCTGGCTGCTGGCCGAGGTCGCGCTCTGGGGTGCGGCGATGTTGATCCGGCAGAACTCCTGGCTGGCCCTGGTGGTGTTCAGCCTCGGCCTGGTCGCCACCGTGGTCGCCACCGTGGCGGCGCTGCACATCCTCGGCCGGGAATGGCTCGCCCGAACCGGACGACCCGCGCCCGAGCCCACCGCCGCGGGTACGCCGGCCGCTCCTTCGAATCGGCTCACCGATCTGGTCGCGGTCACCCTGCTGCCGCTGCTGGGGATCTACGCGGCCTTCGACAAGGTCCGGCAGCGGGCCGCCGAACTGGAACTGGTCGACATCTGGCTCACCAATCCGACCCTGGACGACCACCTCTCCGACCTGCTCGACCCCACCAGGAACGGCAGCCGACTGGGCATCGCGGTCGCGGTGATCGTCGGCGCCTATCTGCTGCGGCGCTCGCTGGAGTTGCTGGGCGAGCGATCGGGACGCACCCTGCTCGGCCTGGTCGGCGCATTCTTCGAGGCGTTCTTCCTGCTCACCCTGATCCTGGTCGGCGGCCGGGTGCTCGAACTGGTCCGCAACTGGCTCGCTGGTCGGCAGGTCACCGCCTGGGTCGAAGGATTCCTGCGTGGGATCGCGCAACTGTTCGGCCACCCCGACTTCTTCGCTCGGCTCTGGCGGTTCTGGTCCGAGACGGCGTGGCCGACGCTCGGCGTCGCGGTGTTCGAGCCGTTGCTCTGGTTGGCCGTCGCGGCGCTGGTGTTCGGGACCGGCGGGCTGTCGGTGGCCGAGCTGTGGCGGCACCGCAGCGACGCCCCGGCCGTCGAGCGGCGCCGGCTGCGGCGGCTGCGGGAGTCCGGGACGGTCCGGCGCGGCTGGCTGGAGTTCCAGGAGGCCTTCCTCGGCGACATCGACGACCGTTACGTGCCGACCTTCCAGGCGCTGCGGCTGGTGGTACGCCCGGGATTGCTGTTCCTGGCCGGGTTCCTGTTCGGCTACGGCCTGCTCCGGTTGCTCACCGACTTCGCCGCCACTGGGGCGTACGTCTGGTTGATCGGTGAGCGGCCCGCGGTGTACGCCTTCGCGGCCCAGGCGACCAGCGATGTGCTGATGCTGCCGCTGGAGGCGCTGCGGCTGGCGTTGCTGACCGTCGCCTTCCAGGTCTGCCTGGCCTGGGACCGCCGCCGGAGCGCGCCGGAGGCCGCCGCGGCGGAGCCCGGGGAGCCAGAGCCCCTGGCGGTGAACCGATGAACCGCATCCTGCGCGGCGCGCTGACCGTGCTGCTACTGACCGGGGCGATCGCGACCGCCATCCCGAAACCGGGTGAGCTGCTGGTCGGGGCCCGGGGCCCGGCCTCGGAGGCGTACACCTTCGACGGGTGCCGGGTCCGGGTGACCGAGGTCAGGGCCGCGCGGCAGGTGTACGAGAGCCCGGAGGATCAGGCGGACGGCCAGCAGCCCTATCGCACCGACGGCCTGCTGGTATCGGTCGGCTTCGCGGTGGACTCGCTGACTCGTTACTGCGCGGTGGAGGGCGCGACGCTGGAGTTCCTGGGCCGTTCCTATACCGCGATCAACAACCCGCTCGGCGGTTCCGAACCCGGGTACCGGGGATATGGCGTCGCGGTCTATGAGATCAGCCGCCGCGACCTGGACCGGCTCGGATCGGGTGCCGAGGTGATCCTCGACCAGGGCGGCAGCTTCGATCAGGTTCGCGGCCTGGAATGGCGGGCCAGGATCCGGATCGATCTCGCGGCCGTGGGGAATCCACCTGCGGACGCGGTGGTGTATCTCGAGGACGACCGGCCCGAGGATGTGCTCCGATGAGTGGGCTCTTCCGGACACTCGCGCTGCTGCTGCTCACCGCCCTGGTGCTCACCGGATTGTGGTGGCGGGCCGGCGAAGGCGATCCGCGCAGCGACCAGCAGCCGTGGCAGTCGGTGGGCAAGGTGGCACAGGTGGGCGCGGACAGCTATCGGATGGAGCGCATCGATAGCGGCACCGAGTTGTATCCCCCGGATGCCGCCCCCGGATTCCCGGTGGAGCCGGCCCGCGCCCGCCCGGGCGAGATGCTGGTCGCGGTGACGCTCACCACCACCCTCAACGCCAGCGACTACTGTGCGGACATCAAGCTGGTCGGCTCGACCGACCTGCTCACCTGGCGCGACACCCGCCTCCGCTCGCTGGACCCGGAAGCCACCTTCAACGGCTTCTACGGCTGCACGCTGAATCGCGGGGAGACCGGGACCTACACCACTCTGTTCCGGGTGCAGGAGGGATATGCCGACGGGATCCGCGGCGCACAGATCGCTGCGGACGGAAAGGTTTGGCTGGTCACCCGGTGAGGACCGGGAGCCGCACCCGGACGGTGCGGCCGTCCGGCTGCCAGGTCGGCACGATCCCGGTCACCGAGCGGTCCCCCCTGGCGGTACGCGCCACCACCACGGTCACCTCCGGCGGCAGCGGATTCCGGGCCAGATCGTCGTCGGTGGGAACGACCACGGCCGTCCGGTCCACCAGTCCCGGGGACAGTTTGCGCACCTGCACATCAGAGCTGGGTTCCACGCCGTCGCCGAGTTGGGCTTCCATCTCCATCGGTGGCCGATCCCCGAGGTCGATGCTGATCGGGACCAGCTCCAGGGATACCGATTCCTTGTGCGGGTTGGTGACCCGGACCTCGGCCACCAGCCTGGCGATCCCCTCGGCATCGCGGAAGCTGCGCAACCGGTCGACCCGCAGCTGGTAGGCCCCGGCGTCGATGAGTTCACCGGGCGCCGCTGTGCTGACCCGGTCGGTACGGGCCGCGAACGCCGCGGGCAGCACGCTCACCCCGACCAGCAGCACGGCCGCTGCCGCGAGCACGGCCCCGAGCCAGGTCTGCACAATCCGATGCTTGGCCACCGCGGCAGTGTAGAACGGCGCGGGTCCTCAGCGCTGGGACATGCACTAGCCCGAAGAATCCATGATCAAACCCAGTGGGACTGCGATTACCGACCGGTCGATTCCGGTTACTGCATGTCCCAGCGCGCAGCCCACCCCGGACCCGGACCCCGATTGTGGGAATCCGACAAAATCGTTTTGCCCTTTTCGTGGCGTCGGTGCACGCGCGCCGGGCCGGGAACCGACAGAGTTGGACCGTGCTTGCAATCGTCGCGCCCGGTCAGGGTGCCCAGACCCCCGGTTTCCTGGAACCGTGGGTCGCAGATCCGAAATCCGCCAGCCGGCTGCGCTGGCTCTCGGCGGTCGCCGACCTGGATCTGGTGCACTACGGCACCACGGCCGACGCCGACACGATCCGCGACACCGCGATCGCGCAGCCGCTGCTGGTCGCGGCCGGGCTGCTGACCGCGGCCGCCCTCTTCGACGAACCGGACGAGGCCGACCGGCTGACCGGGGTGAGCGCCGGCCACTCGGTCGGCGAGCTGACCGCCGCCGCCTTCGCCGGCGTGCTGTCCCCCGAGCAGGCGATGGTGCTGGTCCGCGAACGCGGCAAGGCGATGGCCGAGGCATCCGCGGTGGCCCCGACCTCGATGACCGCGATGGTCGGCGGGGATCGCGACGAGGTGCTCGCCGCGATCGAGAAGCATGGCCTGACCGCCGCCAACAACAACGGCAGCGGGCAGATCGTCGCCGCCGGTACCACCGAGCAGCTGGCCGCCCTCGCCGAGGACGCCCCGCGCCGCTGCCGACTGGTACCGCTCAGCGTCGCCGGCGCCTTCCACACCAGGCACATGGCGCCGGCCGTCGCCCACCTGGAGCAACTGGCCGCGGCGGTGACCACCCAGGATCCGCGGATCCGGCTGCTGTCCAATGCCGATGGCCAGGTCGTCACCGACGGTGCCGAGGTGCTGCAGCGGATCGTCGGCCAGGTGGCCAATCCGGTGCGCTGGGACCTCTGCATGGAGACGATGCTCGAGCTGGGTGTCACCGGGCTGCTGGAGCTGACACCGGCCGGTACGCTGACCGGCATCGCCAAGCGCAATCTCAAGGGCGTCGAACTGTTCACACTGAACAGCCCCGACCAGCTCACCGAGGCGCAGGATTTCGTACGCCGGCACGGCGCGGGGACGGAGAATTCGTAGATGACCGAGACAAGCACCGGCCGCCGGCAGATCCAGGCGCCCGCCGGCTCCCCCTACTCCCGGATCCTCGGCTTCGGCAGCTACCGCCCCTCGCGGGTGGTCAGCAACGAGGAGATGTGCACGATGATCGAGTCCACCCCCGAGTGGATCGAGCAGCGCACCGGCATCACCGAGCGTCGCTGGGCGAATGCCGACGAGACCGTGATGCTGATGTCCAAGCGGGCCGGTGAGCAGGCGATGGAACGCGCCGGCCTCACCCCGGACCAGGTGGACACCGTCATCGTCGCGACCGTCTCGCACCACCAGACCACCCCCGGCCTGGCCCCGCAACTGGCTCAGGAGCTGGGCGCCGGGACCGCTGCGGCATACGACGTCTCCGCGGCCTGCGCCGGCTTCTGCTATGGCATCGCCCAGGCCGATGCGCTGGTCCGCAGCGGGGCCTCCACCAACGTGCTGGTGGTCGGGGTGGAGAAGCTCAGCGAGATCACCGACCTGACCGACCGGGGCACGGCGTTCCTGTTCGCCGACGGCGCCGGTGCGGCGATCGTCGGGCCCAGCGACACCCCCGGTATCGGGCCGGTCGTCTGGGGCTCCGAGGGCGAGGCCGCCGAGGTGATCCACACCCCGATGATCCCCGACTACGAGGGTGAGGGGATGCCGAAGCTGCACATGGACGGCCGGCCGGTGTTCAAGTGGGCGTCGACCACGGTGGCCCGCAAGACGCTCGACATGCTGCACCGTGCGGGCATCAGCGTGGACGACCTCGAGGTGTTCATCCCGCACCAGGCGAACAACCGGATCACCGACGCGATGATCCGCACCCTGAAGCTGCCCGAGCACGTGACCGTCGCCCGCGACATCAAGCAGCAGGGAAACACGTCGGCGGCCTCCATCCCGCTGGCGATCGAGACCCTGTACGCCGAGGGCCAGGGCCACAGCGGCCAGATCGCGCTGATCGTCGGCTTCGGCGCCGGGCTGGTGTACGCCGGCCAGGTCATCGTGCTGCCCTGACCGAGAACCACCCACCAAGATTTTCCAACCAGGAAAGAAAAAGGAGAAAAAGCAGATGGCCACCACCGAAGAGATCCGCAGCCAGCTCGCCGAGATCGTGCACGAGGTCGTCAATGTGCCGGTCGAGGACGTGCAGATGGACAAGTCCTTCATCGACGACCTGGACGCCGACTCGTTGGCGATGAGCGAGATCATCTACGCCGCCGAGGACAAGTTCGGGGTGTCCATCCCCGACGAGGAGGCCAAGAACCTGAAGACCGTGGGCGACGCGGTCGCCTACATCGAGCGCGCCCAGTCCTGAGTCGAGACCGGCGGGTTCCCTGTATCGACAGGGATCCCGCCGGTTCCGCACTCCCCGCCAGCACCCCATCCGAGCCGAACCGAACCGAACGAGAGTCGATATGAGCCGCACCGTTGTGATCACCGGTCTGGGCGCCACCACCCCGCTCGGTGGCGATGTCGCCAGCACCTGGGAGGGCCTGGTCTCCGGGCGTACCGGCGTGCACGCCATCACCGAGGAGTGGGCCGAGCAATTGCCGACCCGGTTCGCCGCCAGGGTCGCCACCGAACCCACCGAGGTGGTGCCGCGGGTCGAGGCCCGCCGGATGGACCGGGCCAGCCAGTTGGCGGTGGTGGCCGGGCTCGAGGCATGGGCCGATGCCGGCTTCAAGCTGGGCGAGGAGAACGACCTGGACCGCGACCGGCTGGCTGTGTCGGTGGGTACCGGGATCGGCGGCCTGCATTCGATTCTGGAGAACTGGGATGTGATGAAGGAGCGCGGCGTCCGCCGCGTTTCGCCGTTCACGATTCCCATGCTGATGGCGAATGCGCCGGCCTCCCAGGTGGGGCTGCGGATCGGCGCGCGGGCCGGTGTGCACACCCCGGTCTCGGCCTGCGCCTCCTCCAACGAGGCCATCGCCCAGGGCCTGCAGATCATCCGCTCCGGCCGCGCCGACGTGTGTGTGGTCGGTGGCACCGAGGGTGTCATCCACCCGCTGCCGATCGCCGCGTTCGGTCAGATGCAGGCGCTGTCCCGGCGCAACGACGACCCCGAGGGGGCTTCCCGCCCCTGGGATGTGGATCGTGACGGTTTCGTGCTCGGCGAGGGTGCGGTGGCGCTGGTGCTGGAGACCCTCGAGCACGCCCGGGCCCGCGGTGCGAAGATCTACGGAACCCTCGCCGGGGCAGGGATGTCGGCCGATTCACACGACATCGTGCAGCCCGACCCGACCGGTCAGGGACAGGCTTCGGCGATGAAGCGGGCGATGGCGGACGCCGACCTCGCCGCCGCCGACATCGCCCACGTCAACGCGCACGCGACCTCCACCCCGCAGGGTGACATCACCGAGGCCGGATCGATCCGGCAGGCGCTCGGTGAGGACAGCAGGGCGATCGTCACCGGCACCAAGTCGATGACCGGCCACCTGCTCGGCGCCGCCGGTGCGCTCGAGTCGCTGGCAACCGTGCTGGCATTGAAGAACCGGCAGGTGCCGCCGACGATCAACCTGGCCAATCCCGAACCGGACCTGGGCATCGACATCGCCGCCAACACCGCCCGGGAGCTGCCCGCCGGCGAGCTGGCCGCGTTGAACAACTCCTTCGGTTTCGGCGGTCCGAACGTCGCCATCGCCTTCACCAACGCCAACGTCACCGAGGACTGAACCGAGCCGGTGAGCGTCCCCGCCGTCGATCCCGCGGTGCCCGCAGTGGTCGCCCGGATCGCCGGTGGACGACCGCTCCGCGCGGTCTGGGCGAACGAGATCGGCGGGACGACCTGGCGGATCGGTGCCGGTGAACGCGACGCCGAGTTCGTCAAGGTCGGACCGCCGCATCCGGAGTTCGATCCCGAGCTGGAAGCGGCGAAGCTGGGCTGGGCGCGGGAGTTCATCGCGGTACCGGAGGTGCTCGGCGCCGGCGTCGCCGACGGAGTGGGCTGGCTGCACACCCGCGCGCTGGCCGGCCGCAACACCATCGATCCGCTCTTCTCCGCCGATCCCGGACCGGTCATCGACGCCCTCGGTATCGGTCTGCGGCGCCTGCACGAGACGGCACCGGTGACCGCCTGCCCGTGGCGCCGGGAGCCGCTCACCCGGCTCTCCCCTGCCGCGCTGGCCGAGCTCGGTGCGCCGCCACCGGTCGATCGGCTGGTCGTCTGCCACGGGGACCCGTGTGCGCCGAACACCATCGTCGGCGACGCGGGCGGTTTCGTCGGGCTGGTCGACCTGGGCGAACTCGGCGTCGGGGACCGCTGGTCCGATCTCGGCGCGGCGCACTGGAGCCTGGAGCACAACTTCGGCCCCGGCTGGTGGCCGCGTTTCCTCGCCAGCTATGGCATTCCCGACGATCCGGTACGCCGCGCCTTCCACCGCCGCGTCTGGGAACTCGGCTGACCTGTGGGGAATGTGACCCTTGGGATGGTGCCGCCAACCGATACGGCCTTGATACCCAGACAGCATCAAAGATTTTCTTGATGCCCAGACGGCATCAAGGATCGGTTTGATGCGTGGTGAGCATCAGACATTTCTTTGATCCCTCCCGTGCATCAGCGATTTCCTTGATGCCAGCTTGGGATCAAACGTGCATCGGTTTGAGGGGGGTCGCAACAAGGGAGCGGCCACCCGGATCTCGGCAGATACCCGCGCGGGGTCGGAGGATCTGGTCGGTGCAGCGGAATCGGCGGCGGCCTCAGACGACCTTGTGCAACCAGCGCACGGGAGCGCCCTCGCCGGCGTACCGGAAGGGTTCGAGTTCGTCGTCCCAGGGGCGGCCGAGGAGTTCGTCGACGGCGTCGTGCAGCGACTTCCCGCCGAGCGCCTCGGTGACGACGGCGGCCTTCAGTCGGTCCTCGGGGATCATGATGTCGCCGTGGATGCCGGTGGTGGCGTGGAAGACGCCCAGAGTCGGCGTGTAGGCGTACCGAGAACCCTCGACACCGGGGCTGGGGTCCTCGGTCACCTCGAAGCGGAGCTTCTGCCAGCCCTTGAGCGCGCTCGCCAGCCGCGCAGCAGTGCCGGAGGGCCCCTGCCAGGAGTATTCGGCGCGGTACGCCGAGCGCTCGGCGGGCTGCCCGGTCCAGTCGAGGGAGGTGGGCATGCCGAGTACGCCGCCGGCGGCCCATTCGATGTGCGGGCACAGCGCTGACGGCGAGGAGTGGACAAAAAGAACTCCACGGGTCGTGCTCATCGTTCCTCCCAAGGCTTGAGGGTTGCCTTCCCCGACATCCTCAAAACGTGGACGAACGATGCGCCCATTGTGCATCACAAGTCACTTCTGCACCAGCGCGGCGGGTTGACGACGCCCACCGAGCGAGCGATCACGCTCCACGCCCACCGAGCGAGCGGAGCGAGTCGAGGTGTCACCCCGGCCAGTAGTCGTTCGGGTCCAACCGGTCCCCGAAGATCGCCTGCCCGACGCGTACCGTCGTCGCCCCGTGCGCGATCGCCAGCTCGAAGTCCCCGCTCATCCCCATCGACAGCTCCTCGTACCCCCCGGCCGCCCGGTCGTCGTCGCGGAGCCGCTGCTGCAGCTGCTGCATCCGCTCGAAACAGGGCCGCACCACCTCCGGGTCGTCGGCGAACACCGCGAGCGTCATCAGCCCGCGCACGTTCAACGCATCGAAGGCCCGCAGCTCGCGGGCGAAGTCCGCCACCTCCTCCGGCGGCAGCCCGAACTTCTGCGCCTCCCCCGACGAGTTGACCTGGATGAACACGTCCAGCCCCCGGCCCTCGTTCTGCAGCCGCTTCTCCAGCTCGGTCGCCACCTTGAGCGAATCGAGGGCATGGAACTCGTGCGCGAACCGCGCCAGATACTTCGCCTTGTTGGTCTGCAGGTGCCCGATCACCGCCCACTTGATGTCGGTGTCGGCGAGCGCCTCGGCCTTGGCCTGGGCCTCCTGGACCTTGTTCTCCCCGAAGATCGGCTCCCCTGCGGCGTACGCCTCCAGCACCGCTTCCGGCGGTTTGGTCTTCGACACCGGCAGCAACCGGATCTCCTCGCTGCTGCGCCCGGCGGCCGCCGCGGCCCGGTCGATCCGCTGGTGGATGGTGGCGAGGTTGGCGGCGATGTCGGAGGTCATGGGCCCAACCTAGTGGGGGGGCGGTTACGGCCAGCGGGCGCCGAGGGAGACGATGCCGACCGCGGCCAGCAGGCCGAGCACCAGGCCACCGCCGACGTAGCGGGAGGTGACCTCCTGATAGGCCTTCTCGGTGCCGGCGGAACGGCGGATGTCGGCGTACACCTCGCGCAGCTTCTCCACCGTCGGCGCGTAGTAGCCCTTGCCGCCGCCGGTGGCGGCGATCTCGGCGAGCTGCTCCTTGTTCACCGAGACGGGTTCCCGACGCCCGGTGCGCTTGTCGACGATGTAGCCGCTCTCGGTGCCGAAGGCGATGGTGTTCACCGGTACGCCGCGTTTCTTGGCCTCGGTGGCGGCGGCGAAGGCGCTGCGGCCACGCTGGGACTCACCGTCGGAGAGCACCACCATCGTCGCCGGGACCTGGCCGTCGGCATCCCGCGGATCCGGCGGCACCATCAGCAGCGCATCCAGGGCGGTGTAGATGCCTTCACCGATCGCGGTCGACTCCCGCAGCTGCAGATTGTCGATACCGGCGTTCACCACCCCGCGGTCGGTGGTCGGTGGGACGACGATCGAGGCGTTCCCGGCGAACTCGACGACCGCGACGTTGAACGCCGGCGGCAGTGAGTTCACGAACTCCTTCGCGGTGGTCTTGGCGGCCGCCAGCCGGTTCGGCGGCACATCGGCGGCCTCCATCGACAGCGACACGTCCAGGGTGACCACCACCGTGGCCCGCTCCCGGGGCACATCGACCGTCTGCCGCGGTGTCGCCCAGGCGACGGTCAGCATGCCGAGGCTGAGGATCGCCAGGACCACCGCCAGGTGGCGTACCCACTTCCGATCCGGGTTGATCAGCAGCGTCCGCCGGCCGGTGTCGCGCCGATACCAGAGCAGCAGCAGATAGAGACCCGCCAGGGCCGGGATCGCGAGCAGCGCCCAGAGCCGCCCGGCGTGGGCGAAGTTCGGCAGGTCGAGCGGAATCAGCATCATGGCCACCTCGCAGCCAGGGAGATCGCGGCCAGCGCGGCGAGGGCGGCGAAACCGAGACCCCAGCCGGCCCAGGCGGCGGTCGTCTCGCGTTCGGCCTTCTCCACACCGACCGAGGATCCGATGTTCTCGTACACCTTCTTGAGCTGGTCGGGGGTAGCCGCCCGGAAGTAGGAGCCGCCGGTCATCTGTGCGACCCGTTCCATCTGGGCCTGGTTCACCGGCACCGCTTCCCGCTTGCCGTCCAGGTCCACATAACCATTCTCGGTGCCGTAGCCGATCGTGTAGACCTTGACCTTGGCCTGGATCGCCTCCTGGGCGCCCTGCTCGGCCGGCCGGCCGAGGGTGTTGGTGCCGTCGGAGAGCATCACGATCGCACCGGGCGGCGGCTTGTCACCGTCGGCCTTGTCCTTGGGTGCCATGTCCAGCGCCCGCAGCCCGACGACGATCGACTCCCCGATCGCGGTCGAGTCGCGCAGCTGGAGCGAGTCGATGCCGCGGATCATCGCGGCCCGATCGAGGGTCGGTGGGATCACCAGCGACGGGTTGCCCGACATCGCGACCAGCGCCACGTTGTATTTCTCCGGCAGCGATTGCACGAAATCCTTGGCGCCGTTCTTGGCGACGGTCAACCGGTCGGGTTTGATGTCGTTGGCGGCCATCGACTGGGACACGTCCAGCACCACCACGATGGTGGCCCGCTCCCGGGGCACGTCGACCTGGGCGACCGGTTTGGCCCAGGCGCCGGTCAGGCTGACCAGGGACAGGAGCGAGAACGCGACCGCCAGATGCCGGCGCCACTGGGACTGCTTGGGCACCACCGCGCCGAGCATCGAGGTGTTGGTGAAGCGCATCCCGCGCCGGTTCTTGCGGCGCGAGGCCCACAGGTACGCGGCCACCAGCAGCGGGATCGCGATCAGCCAGATCAACCGCCCGGGCGCCGAGAAGTTGGGCAGCCACCCGTCCAGTGGAATCATCGGCTCACCCCCTGCGGTGGTGCGTGCAACATGCTGGCGACCCGCCGATAGGCCAGCACGAAACGGGCGATGTCGGCGACCCAGTCCCGGTCGGTACGCAACTGGATGTGGCCCACCCCGGCCCGACGCAGTGCGATCCGGATCCGTTCACGCTGTGCGGCGCTGGCGGCGTCCATCCGCTGTCGGGCGGCGGCATCTCCAGTATTCACATACCGCTCAAAATCGGTCTCCGGATCGCGGATCAGGATCTCGCCGACATTGGGGAACTGCAGCTCGAACCGGTCGACGACCTCGACGCAGAGCACCTGGTTGCGGACCGCGAGCCGGCGCAGCGCCCGCTCCCAGGGCGGTTCGACGTTGGGATCGAGTTCGTGATCGCCGGGGGTGAGGAAGTCCGAGACGACCACCCGCAACCCGCGGCGCCGCTGGGTGCGGGCCAGCTGCTCGATGCCCTCGGGCAGGTCGTAGGGGCCGGTCGCGTGGTCGGGGACGATCGGTTCCTCGAGCATCTTGCCGAGCAGACCATAGAGGGCGGTACGCCCGGAGTTGGCGGGCAGCCGGCGGATCCCGTCGGGCTTCATGATCATCCCGCCGAAGCGGTCGCCCATCTTCTGGCTCAGGAAGCCGATGGTGGCGACCGCGGCGATGCCCAGGTCGCGTTTGGTGATGCCGGCGGTGCCCCAGTTCATCGACGGGGTGACATCCAGCAGTGCCCAGACCTCGAGCTCGCGGTCGGCCATCGTGTCCCGGACGTGCGGCACCGTGGTCCGGGCGGTCACCGCCCAGTCCATCTTGCGCACATCGTCCTGGCCGGGCACATATTCGCGGGCGTCGTTGGTGTCCGAACCGGGCCCGGGCAACAGGCCCAGATGGTCCCCGTGCAGGAAACCCTCGAGGCGGCGTACGATCGCCAGCTCGAGGCGCCGCAGCGCCGCCTCCGGGGCCAGCTTGTTCAGCGGGAGGGTGGCCCGGGTCGGCTCACCGAGCACCGAGGCCGCGGCGGCCGGGGCGGTGAAATCGATCGGGTGCTGGCTCACGTCGTTCCCTCGGTCCGTCCCGCTCAGTGCTGGTTGAAGTCGGGCTGCTGCTGCTGTTGCTGGTCGCGGTTCGGCTGGCCGCCCTGCTGGTTCCACACCGGGGTGGGCGGCGGGACCATCGCCAGGATCCGGTCGATCACCTGGGTCGGCTGGATGTTGTCGGCGACGGCATCGAAGCCGAGCACCAGCCGGTGCGACATCACATCCTTCGCGACCGCCTGCACATCGGTCGGCAGCACGTAGTCACGGCCGTGGATCAGCGCCAGCGCCCGGGAGGCGGCGACCAGGCCGAGGGTGGCACGCGGGGAGCAGCCGATCTGGATCACCGAGGTCAGATCCGGCATGTTGAACTCGGCCGGCGACCGGGTCGCCAGCACCAGCCGGACGATGTATTCGGCGACCAGGTTGTGCACGAACACCTCGGAGGCCTGCTGCTGCAGTCGCAGCACCAGGCTCGGGTCGAGCACCGGGCGCGCCTCGGGCGGGCTGACGCTCATCCGCCGCAGGATCTCGAACTCCTCGTTGCCGCGCGGATAGGGCACGTCGACCTTGAGCAGGAAGCGGTCGCGCTGCGCCTCGGGCAGCGGATAGACGCCCTCGGACTCGACCGGGTTCTGGGTGGCGATCACGATGAACGGCTTGGGCGCGTCATAGGTGTGGCCGGCGATCGAGACCTGCTTCTCCGCCATCAGCTCCAGCATCGCCGACTGCACCTTGGCGGGCGCCCGGTTGATCTCGTCGGCGAGCACGAAGTTCACGAAGACCGGGCCCAGCTCGACCTCGAACTTCTCCTGGGTGGCCAGGTAGATCCGGGTACCGACGATGTCGGAGGGCACCAGGTCGGGGGTGAACTGGATGCGGGCGAAGTCGCCGCCGACGACCGTGGCGAAGGAGCGCACCGCCAGGGTCTTGGCCACCCCGGGTACGCCCTCGAGGAGCACGTGGCCCTTGGCCAGCAGGCCGACCATCAGCTGCTCGACCATGTGTTCCTGCCCGACGATGATCCGCTGCACCTGCCGGATCGCGTCGCCGAGCAGCCGTGCGGCGTCCTGGGTGTTCACCGACTGCTGGCCGGCGGGCTGATTGTTGGCGGGCTGACCACTGGCCGAGGGCTGGCTGGTCGGACTGGTCACTCAATCTCTCCTGTACTCACCGGATTGGCGTCGCTCTCGCGGGCTCGCCCCAGCGTACCCACACCCCCGGCACACCCAGTGAAATCCGGTACCGCACCAGGGCACTGGCACAATGGGGGCGGTGCCGGCCCCCGGTGCCGAGACCGTCGCGGCCAGGGTGTCGCGAATCGATCCCGAGCCGAAGCAGGATGGATGCCGAACACCGACCACGAGTCCCAGCCCGGAGCCGGCTGGTCCGGGCTGGAGGTCACTCCGGTGCTGCCGGAGGATCCGGCCAAGGTCGGCGACTTCTGGCTGGACGGGCGGCTGCACTGGCGACCCTCGGGCACGGCCTGGTTGGCGCACGGGGACGGTGTCCAGCACCTGACCCGGGGCACGGTGACCGATGCCGACCAGGCGGCGGTGCTGATCCAGCTGCACGCCGGCGCGGCCGGGGACAAGAACGCCCGGGACCGGTTCTCCGGGATGGTCAACGCGCTGCACATCGATGACGTGCTGGCCCGCGGCGGCCACGAGCAGGACGAGGGTCGGCTGGGCCGGCGCTTCCGCTCCGAGGACGACGACCCGGTCGACCCCGACGACAGCCATCCGATCGCCCCCTGGGCCGCGCTGGCGCTCACCGGCGACCCGGCCAACGACCGCCGGATCTCCGAGGTCGCGCGCGGCATCCTGGCCGAGGTGGATCTGATCGATCTGGCCCCGATGGGCCGCCCCAGCGGACCGGACTACCGGCTGCCGTGGGTGGACCGGTTCGCCCCCGGCCACAACCGGGTCTGGCCGCTGCCCTGGCCGGGCCGGTTCACCCGGGCCGGTTTTCTGAGCATCCTGGCGTCCTGGGCGCTGATGATGGTGCTGGCGACGATCGCGGTGCTGATCGCGATCTGGCTGTTCCACGATTCCGCCCCGCAGTCCCCGCAGTCGCAGACCGGCCAGTCCGGCACCGGCCAGCCGCAGAGCCCCCAGTCCGGTACCGGCTCCCCCGGCTCGCCGCCGCCGACCCCGCCGCCGGGGAGCGCGACCCCGACGCCCTCGCCGACCGATGCGCCGGGCAACGGCTCCCAGTCCCCGAGCCAGTCGCCGACCCAGAGCGGCAGCGCCACCCCGGGCCCGGAGGGCCCGACGACCACCGGTACCGCCAGCCCGGGCGGTACCCCGACTCCCCCGTCGCGGCTGTGAGCCGGCCGCGCCTGGTGGCCACCGACCTCGACGGCACCTTCCTCTCCCCCGACGGCACGGTGAGCGCGGAGAACGCCGCGGCGGTGGCGGACGCGCTCGAGGCCGGCTTGCTGGTGGTCTTCGCCACCGGCCGGCCGCCGCGCTGGTTGCAGGTGATCGCCGATCTGCCGGTGGGGCATCCGATCGTGGTGGCCAGCAATGGTGCGCTGCTGTGGGATCTCGGTGACAACCGGGCCCTGCGTACCCATGCCATCGAGGTGGACGTCGCCTGCCGGGTGATCGCCGACCTGCGCGCCGAACTGCCCGAGGCGAGTTTCGGGGTGGAGCGCGGGTTGCAGTTCGGCAGCGAGCCCGGATACCGGATCGGCTGGCAGCCGGCCTCCGAACTGGCCGAGGACCCCCGGTTCTTCATCGGCCCGATCGAGCAACTGCTCGATCAGCCGCCGGTGAAACTGCTGGTCCAGCACCCGAGCCTGGGCTCCGAGGCACTGGCGGCGCGCGCCGCCACCGTGGTCGGTGAGAGCGTGACGCTGACCTGGAGCAGTTTCGCCGAGCTGCCCGGGTTGATCGAGGTGAGCGCGCCCGGGGTCACCAAGGCACACACGCTGGCCGAGTACGCCGCCTCGCTCGGTATCGAGGCCGCCGACGTCGCCGCCTTCGGTGACATGCCGAACGATCGCGCGATGCTCGAATGGGCCGGCCAGCCCCATGTGATGGCGAATGGGCACGAATCCCTGCGCGACCTCGGCGCCACGGTCATCGGAAGCAACGCGGAGTCCGCCGTCGGGCGTACTATCCGCACGTGGCTGTAACCCGACGCCTGCTGCGCTGGCTCGCGCTCGCCGTGCTCCCGGTGCTCGGGGCCTGCTACTCCGCGGTCAACCTGGCGCCGCCCGCCCCGCCCGGGGTGGCCCCGCCGTCGCTGTGGCCGTGGCGACCCTGGACCCAGGATCTGCAGGTCTATCTGTTCGCCGCGAACGATCTGCTCACCGGAGTCGACTTCTACACCCACGTCGTCACCTTCCCCTATCTCTATCCACCGATCGCCGCCCTCCTGGCGATCCCGCTCACCCTGCTGCCGTGGAGCGTCGCGCAGTTCGTCTGGACCGCGCTGAACGGGGTGCTCACCCTGGCTGTGCTGCGCCGGCTCGGGATGCCGGGCTGGTCGGCGAGCGTGGCCGCGGCGGCGGTGCTGCTGCTCACCGAGCCGTTCATGGCGACGCTGCGGCTGGGCCAGCTCGGCATCCTGCTGATGGCGATGGTGGTCCTCGATCTGCTCGGCCCGACCGGCGGGCGGCGACGGATCCTGCCCGGTGGTGTCCTGATCGGGTTGGCCGCCGGGTTGAAGCTCACCCCCGGGGTGTTCATCGTCCATCTCTTCCTGATCGGGCGCCGTCGCGACGGCCTGGTCGCCGCCGGCACCTTCCTCGGCACCGTGCTGCTCGGCATCGCGGTCGCCCCGCGGCCGGCGCTGGGCTACTGGGCGCGGCTCGCTGGTGGTGACTCCGGCGCCAACCCGGACGCGTTCGGCTGGATCGGCAACATCTCGGTGACCTCGGCGACCCAGCGCTTCCTCGGCGTCGAGCAGGGCGGCCGGATCGGGCTGCTGCTGGGCGGCGCACTGGTGCTGCTGGCGCTGGCGGCCGCCTGGCGCTGCCACCGGACCGGGCGTCCGGTGCTCGCCCTGGGGGTGCTCGGGCTGGCGTCCAGCCTGGCCAACCCGATCGCCTGGAGCCACCACCTGACCTGGGTGCTGCCGCTCGGGTACGCCGCCTGGCGCGCCACCGGTCGGGTACGCCGGCCGCTGCCGCAGTGGCAGCGGGTGCTGACCCTGGTGGTGGTGCTGTGGTGCCTGATCAATCCGCAGCAGCTGCTCGGCGGGGCGCCGTGGGCGCGTCGGGAGATCTTCGAATACTCGATCGCCCAGAAGTGGTTCGCCGCCGGACCCGATGTCGCGGCCGCACTGCTGGCGGTGGCGCTGCTGTTCGTACCGGGCGGGCGTACGCCGCAGCGGCGGCGCCCCGGGGACGACGCCCCCGACGAGGACACCGAACCGACCCCGGACGCAGCACCGGCCACGGAGGCGGTCGAGGAGGAGCCGAGCGGATCCACGCGAGTCCCGGTGACCGCCGGCGACGGCGCGCGACGCGATCTCGGCCAAGGCCCGTGGCGAGGCCGACGATCGCGGCCGAAACGGATATTGTCGTGATGCTGCCGCTGTGCGGCACGGATGAGGGCTGGCTGGGCCAGGACTCGGCGTACCAGTGATGGACGATGGACGACGACCGGTGCCCTGCGAGGGGCGCCGCATGAAGGGCACTGCATGAAGACGGTCAAGCAGGCGGCGCTGTGGATCATCTACGCGCTCCCCCCGCTGTTCGCCGGGCTCTACGCCGGCGCGACCGAGATCGCGGACGGTTCGTTCACCCCGTGGCGGCCGAACATGATCGACTGGGACGTCTACGTGCGGACCGCCGGCCGGGTGCTCGCCGGTCAGGACTTCTACAGCATCTCCGGTGACTGGCTGCCGTTCATCTATCCGCCGTTCGCGGCCCTGCTCGGCGTACCGTTCGCGCTGCTGGACAAGGCCGGCGGTCAGATCGTCTGGCTGATCCTGAACGTGCTCATGGTGATGGCGATCTGCTATCGGCTGCGGTTCTCCGGCTGGCAGTTGTCGCTGGTGGCGACCGCGTCGATGTGGCTGATGTCGCCGCTGCGGGTCACCCTCGGCTTCGGGCAGGTGAACATCCTGCTGATGGCGCTGGTCGTCTACGACCTGATGCCCGGGCCTCGGGTGCTGCGCCGCCGCTTCCTGCCCGAGGGCTGGCTGACCGGGATCGCCACCGCGATCAAGCTCACCCCGGCGATCTTCGCGGTCTATCTGTTCCTCTCCGGCAAGGTCCGCGCGGCGATCGTGACGTTCCTGTCCTTCGTCGCCGCGACCGTGATCGGGTTCGTCGTGCTGCCGGGCCAGTCGATGGTCTTCTGGGGCCGGCTGATCAACGGCGACTCCGGGCTGAACACCGGGATGAAGTACTACACGAACCAGTCGATCATCGGGAACTACGTCCGCTTCACCGAGGTGAACCCGGACAAGATCCCGTTCGGCGGCCTGGTGCTGGCGGCGCTGGTCTGCGTGATCGGGGTGTCCGCGGCGGTGCTCTGGCATCGCAACGGGTACGCCGGGCTGGCGGTCTGCATCACCGGTTACACCGCGCTGCTCGCCTCCCCGATCTCCTGGAGCCACCATTTCGTCTGGGTGCTGCCGCTGACGATCGTGCTGCTGGTGGACAAGGGGCTGCCGGAGTTCCTGCGGTTCTACGGCCTGGGTTATGCGATCTGGGTGATGTACGCCCCGTTCATGCAGTTCAAGGACGGCGAGGACGAGTTCAAGTACACCCTCGGCCAGAAGCTGATCGACGCCGGTTCGATGATCTTCGGCATCGGCTTCTTCCTGCTGGCCATCGGGATGGCGATCTGGGTACGCCGCCGCAACGGCCTGCCCTGGCTGCCGCTCACCCTGCGTGAACGCGAGATCGGCGCCCCGGCGGCCGTCGGGGTCGGGGCCGGGACCGGTTCCGGTGGTGCGACCGCCGTCGGCAGCCCGGTACGGGATTCCGCCGAACCCCACCACGACGAGAAGTGACCGCCCACCGCCGTTCGGCGAGCGCCCGCGTCGGCTGAGCGCCCGCGCCAGCGTCGGCTGACCGAGCGCCAGCGAGTCGAAGCCACGCGGGCTAGGATGACCGCCGCAGGCGCCGATAGCTCAGCCGGTCAGAGCAAGGGACTCATAATCCCTGGGTCGTGGGTTCAAGCCCCACTCGGCGCACCACCGAAACCGCTGGCGGACTCACCCCACCCGCCACAGCTCCCGTCCGGAATCCCCGGTGACGATCACGAACTGTTCCCCGTCGGCGGCACCGGCGGCACCGATCACCCGGCCGGGTGGCCCGTCACCGCTCACCCCGACCCGGCGGGCCCGGCCGCCGGCGGTGGTCAGCACCATCGGCTCGCTCCCCCGGACCAGCACGTACGCCGTCGCCTCCCGGTCCACCGGCAGCTCGGCCAGCTCGACCCGCTGCGCCGGCCCGGGCCAGACCTGCCACAGCGCCGCCCGGCCCTCGGCGACCCCGGCGACCCAGCAGCGTCCGGCACCGCAGGCCGCCGAATCGGCCCGGCCCTCGGGGGCGGGCAGCTCGACCCGGCGTACCGGCCGGTCCGCACCCTCCCACAACCAGGCCACCGGCTGGCGCAGCAACTCACGATCCAACGCCAACTGCTCACCCGCGATCACCGTCAGGTCCCCCGCGGCGGTGGCACCGTGCGCCTCGTACTGCCGGGTCGAGGTCGAGGCCAACTCGGTACCGGCCGACTCCCGGCGCGCGTACCGGGCCCCGTCCGGGTCGCCCTGCCACAGCGCCACATCCATCCCGACCGCCCCGGCCCAGCTGCCGACCACCACCGGCCCGCGGGGGGTGGCGACCTGGGCGACCATGGTGCCCGACTCGTGCCCACCGAAGACCCAGAACACCTGCTCGTGCTCGATCAACGGATCCCCTCGCCCGTTGGCGACCCAGACCGTCCAGCGCGGATTGCCATGTGCACCGCCGCGTGCGACACCCAGCGCGTAGGCCCGGTCGGCCGCCCCGACCGCGACCAGCGACGCCAGCTGTCCGTAGGGCGTCGACGGCACCACCGTCCGCGGTGCCACCCGGCCCTCGATCCGCACCGCATAGGCCGGTTTCGTGTCCTCACCGGTGCCGGTGTGCCCGCCGATCAGCAGGGCGCCGGCCGGTGCCGCGGTCACCGAATCCGGTTCGAACTCCAACCGGATCCGGTCCCAGCCCTGGTCGTCCCCACCGCCACCGGCACCGCAGCCGGCGAGCACCAGCGCCGCGATGATCGCGGGAATCGGTGCCCGAACGCGGTCCATGTCACCTCGGGAAGTGCACCTGCCCCGGCTGCGCGGGCCCGAGCAGTTCGCTGACGGTGACCAGGGTGTAGCCACGCTCCTTCAGGCCGCGCACCATCGCCGGTGCGGCATCGACGGTGGTCGAGTGCAGGTCGTGCATCAGCACCACCGAGTTCGGTCCGGCCTCGTTGATCACCCGGTTCGCGATCAGGTTCGGATCACGATCGCGCCAGTCCCAGGTGTCGTAGCTCCAGTTGACGATCGCCATCCGGTTCTCGGCCGCAATCCGTTCCACGGTTGGATTGTGGGCACCGTAGGGCGGCCGCAGATATCCGGGCCGGACCCCGGTGACCGACTCGATGCGGCGCTGGTTGTCACCGATCTCGTAGCGAATCTCACTCTCGGATTTCGTCCGCAGATCCGGATGGTTCACGGTGTGGCTGCCGATCTCCATGCCCAGGTCACGCATCCGGCGCATCGTCGCTGGCCGGGCGCTGACGTTGTAGCCGACGGTGAAGAAGGTCGCCTTCACACCCTCCCGGGACAGCGTGTCCAGCAGCCGGTCGGTGTAGGGGCTGGGTCCGTCGTCGAAGGTGAGCGCGATGCATTTCTGCACCCGGCAGTCGACACCGGTGATGAACCCGCGGTCGCTGCGCCAGGTGATCCGGCCGCCGGTGAAGTCCTGGTCGCAGATCCGGACACCGTTGTCGGTGCGGCAGGATTCGTTGCTGCGTGGGTATCCGAAGCGTCCGTTCTCCCAGCCGTTCTCGGCCCAGAAGCCGGCGATCGCGCCCTTCACGGCGTACGCCCCGGAGGCCGGCGACCAGTAGATCGAGCCGCCGGTGAAGCGCTGCGCGCAGCCGCCGTCGCGCAACCCGCAGAACTCGTCCTCGGTGGCGTACCCCAGCGATGAGGTCTCCCAGCCGATCGCCGAATAGCCCTGCCAGATGGCGCCGAAGATCCGATGGGTGCCCGCGGCCGGGGAGTAGTAGATGGCGCCGTTCTGGTAGCGCTGCCCGCAGCCGCCGTCGCGCAACCCGCAGAACTCGCCGCTGGTCGGATAGCCCGACATCCCGCCTTCCCAACCGTGGAAGCTCCAGATGTCGCGGATCGCACCGCGCACGTCGTACGCCCCAGTCGCCGGCGACCAGTAGATCGAGCCGCGCTGGTAGTGCTGCCCGCAGCCACCGTCGCGCAACCCGCAGAACTCATCGGTGGTCGGATAGCCGTAGAATCCGGTCTCCCAGCCGAAGGTCCCCCAGCGCTGCTGGATCGAGCCGCGCACGAACGCGGCGCCGCTGGCCGGTGACCAATAGATCATGCCGCGCTGGAATCGCTGCGCGCAGCCTCCCTCGCGCAGACCGCAGAACTCCGGTTCGAGCGGTTCACCGACGATGCTGCGGACCTGGTTCCATTTCTGGGCGATGGCACCGATCACCGGCGGCGCGGCGCTTGCCCGCGGCGCGAACGGCAGCAGCAGGCCTGCGATCAGGGCCAGCGTCACCAGCAGGCGGGCGGCGAGGGTGGATGGTCGGCGCATGGGCTCCCCCGGGGTTCTCGGTCGCAAGCAGGCTATCCGTACCGGGGCCAGCGCACCACCGATTCGCACCCGCCGCGCCCTGCGGCCCGGGTCAGCGGCCCAGCAGTTCGGCCAGGCCGGCCAGCCAGTCGGCGACCCCCTCGGGGCCGCGCCGGACCACGTCGGCGCGTTCGGCCAGCGCCTGCTGCTCATCGGAGGTGGAGGCGACGGTGACCCCCGCGATTCCCTCCCTGCGCAGGGATTCCACGGCCTCGAACGCCGGGATGTCACCCAGGTCGTCACCGGCGTACCCGACCGCGCGGGCGTGTTTCTCCGCGACCAGCGCGCGCAGCGCCATCCCCTTGTCCTGACCCGGGCTGCGCACCTCGAGCACGTTCCGGCCCGGTTCGAGATGGAGGCCGAGCTCGGTGGCCCGCCGGGTCAGCGGCTCGGCGATCATCGCCAGGGCGGCCGCGGGGTCGGCGGCGCGGCGGGTGTGCACGGCGACCGCACGGCCCTTGTCCTCGATGAACACATCCGGCAATCCCAACCCGGACAGCATTTCCGGCAGTTCCGCGGCGAGCTGGCGGACTTCCTCGGGATCCGGCGGTTCGCTGAACTCCCCGGTCTCGGCATCCCAGCGCTCCACCCCGTACTGGCCGAGCAGCACCAGCCGTTCCAGGCCCTCGACCCGATCCAACCCACCGAGCCGGACCGCGGTGCGCGCCGGACGGCCGGTGACCACCGCCAGCGGCAGCACCCCGCCCAGCCGCGACAGCGCGGCGATCGCCGCGGGCAGGGCGTACGCCTGCTCCGGGTCCGGGACGATCGGGGCCAGCACCCCATCGAAGTCGAGCGCCAACAGGCAGTGCGAGGGATCGGCGACCATGGCCGCGACGGCCCGGGCCCCCTCGGACGTGCCACCCAGTTCGTTGATCCGTGCGGTGTCTGGCATGGGGCCAGCCTTCCAGATCGAGCCGGCACCCGTCTGCCGGGCCCGGATCGGGGGTATCTAGAATGACCCCCGTACCCGAGGAGGCACACAGCCGATGGCGCGCAACCGAAAAGAGACCGAGCAGACCGATACCGCGAGCTTCGTGGTGGTGGCGAACCGGTTGCCGGTGGATCGGGTGGTCCACGACGACGGCTCGGTGGACTGGCGCACCTCCCCCGGCGGCCTGGTGACCGCCCTGGAGCCGGTGATGCGGGCCCACGACGGTGCCTGGGTCGGCTGGCACGGGGCGCCCGATGAGACCCTGGAACCCTTCACCGACGGCGGCCTGCACCTGGTCCCGGTCGAGCTGTCCGCGACCGAGGTGCAGGAATACTACGAGGGCTTCTCCAACGGCACCCTGTGGCCGCTCTACCACGACGTGGTCGCCTTCCCCGAATACCACCGCGAGTGGTGGGACGCCTATGTCGCGGTGAACCGGCGCTTCGCCGAGCGGGCCGCCGCCGTCGCCGACCAGGATGCGACCGTCTGGGTGCAGGACTACCAGCTGCAGCTGGTGCCGCAGATGCTGCGCGAGTTGCGCCCGGACCTGCGGATCGGCTTCTTCCTGCACATTCCGTTCCCGCCCACCGAACTGTTCCTGCAGCTGCCGTGGCGCCGCCAGATCGTCGCCGGTCTGCTCGGTGCGGACCTGATCGGCTTCCAGCTCCCCGGTGGGGCGCAGAACTTCCTGCGGTTGGTACGCCACCTGCTGCGGCTGGAGACCAAGGGCGATGCGATCCGGTTGCCCGACGGCCGGGTCGCGCGCGCCAAGGCGTACCCGATCTCGATCGACGCCAGGGCCTTCGAAGCGCTGGCCGCCGAACCGGAGGTGGAGGCGCGGGCCAAGCAGATCCGTGACGATCTCGGCCAGCCGCGCACCATGTTCCTGGGGGTGGACCGGCTCGACTACACCAAGGGGATCAAGCAGCGGATCCGGGCCTTCGGCGAGCTGGTCGCGGAGGGGACGCTCGATCCCGAGGAGGTGGTGTTCGTCCAGGTCGCCACCCCGTCCCGGGAGCGGGTCGAGGAATACAAGCTGCTGCGCGACGAGATCGATCGGCTGGTCGGCAAGATCAACGGCAACCTGGGCCGGATCGGGATGCCGGCGATCACCTATCTGCACACCTCCTATCCGCGGACCGAGATGGCGGCGCTCTATTCGGCGGCCGACATCATGGTGGTGACCCCGCTGCGGGACGGGATGAATCTGGTCGCCAAGGAGTTCGTCGCCTGCCGCCGCGACGGGGAGGGTGCGCTGGTGCTCAGCGAGTTCGCCGGCGCGGCCAAGGAGCTGAAGCAGGCGTTCCTGGTGAACCCCTATGACATCAACGGGTTGAAGAGCGCGATGACCGAGGCGGCCTCGGCCCCACCGGCCGATCTGCGGCGCCGGATGAAGGCGATGCGCAAGCAGGTCTTCGAGCACGACATCGACCACTGGGCCAACCGCTTCATGAAGGATCTCACCGAGGAGTGATCCGCGGGTACGTCGGCTGAGCGAGCACCAGCAAGGAGTGACCACACGCCTGTTCCGGAGGGCGGTACAGGGCGCCGCCGGGTGGCGTGCTTGCTCCTACGATCGTTTCAGACGAGGAGCAAGGAGGCCCGATGACCGATCAATCGACGCAGCAGCGCACCGAGCAGTACCAGCAGCTCGCAGCGGATCTGCTGCAGGCGTACCAGACCAAGCAGCCGATCCCGCCGCTCCGCGAACAGCTCCCCGGGATGACCGTCGAGGATGCGTACGCGATCCAGCAGATCCAGGAGAAGCAGCTCGCCGACGCCGGTGGCCGGCTGATCGGCCGCAAGATCGGCCTCACCTCGCTGGCCATGCAGCAGGCGCTCGGGGTGGACTCCCCCGACTTCGGCTTCATGTTCGACGACGACCGGTTCATCGGCCACGAGAACGCCCACTTCGACTCGAAGAACTTCATCCAGCCCAAGGTCGAACCCGAGTTCGCGTTCGTGCTGCGCAAGGATCTCCAGGGGCCGGGGGTGACCCTGGCCGATGCCGTCGATGCCATCGACACCGTGCACATGGCGATCGAGATCATCGACTCCCGGGTCGCCGACTGGAACATCAAGCTCGTCGACACCGTCGCCGACAACGCCTCCTACGGCGCGATCGCCTGGTCGGAGGAAGCGCTGCGGCTCGACAAGGACGACCTGCCGATCGTGCAGTGCACGATCAGCGTCGACGGTGAAGCCAAGGGCTCCGGCACCGGGGCCGATGTGATGGGTCACCCCGCGGCACCGCTGCAGTGGCTCGCGAACACCCTCGGCGAGCACGGCGTCGGGTTGAGCGCCGGCCAGGTCATCCTGCCCGGCAGCTTCTGCGCCGCGGTCGCGGTGCAGGCCGGCAACAGCGTCACCGCCGACTACGGCCAGCTCGGCTCCTTCACCATCAACTTCGACTGACCAACCGACGAACGAAAGGACCACACCGTGTCCGAAACCACCGAACTGCCCGATGCCAGCGGGCGTCCCTACACCGCAGCGATCGTCGGTCCGGGCAACATCGGTTCCGACCTGATGTTCAAGCTGTTCCACCGCTCCACCCAGATCCAGCCGACCTACATGATCGGTGTCGATCCGAAGTCCGACGGCCTGGCGCGCGCCAAGCGGCTCGGCCTGGAGGTCTCCGCCGAGGGCGTGGATTGGCTGCTGCAGCAGGAAAAGCTGCCCGACTTCGTCTTCGAGTGCACCAGCGCGAAGGCGCATGCCGCGAATGCGCCGCGTTACAAGGAGGCCGGGATCAAGGCGATCGACCTGACCCCCGCGGCGGTCGGCCCCTACCTCTGCCCGCCGGTCAACCTGGATTCGCTGACCGACATCGACAACGTCAACATGATCACCTGCGGCGGCCAGGCGACTACCCCGATGGTGGCCGCGGTGAGCAGGATCGTCCCGGTGGAGTACGCCGAGATCGTCGCCTCGATCGCGTCCAAGTCGGCCGGCCCCGGCACCCGCGCCAATATCGACGAGTTCACCGAGACCACCTCCAAGGCCCTCGAGGTCGTCGGCGGCGCCGACCGCGGCAAGGCGATCATCATCCTGAACCCGGCCGAACCGCCGCTGATGATGCGCAACACCGTCTACTGCTCGCTGCCCGCCGAGGCCGCCGAGCCGGGTGAGGTGCAGGACCGGATCCGCGAGTCGATCGAGGAGATGGTGAAGACCGTCCAGGACTACGTGCCCGGCTACGGGCTGACCGCCGAACCGCAGTTCGACCACGCCCGCCCGGAGTGGAACGACTGGGGCCGGGTCACCTGCCTGGTGCAGGTCCGCGGTGCGGCCGACTACCTGCCGGAGTACGCCGGCAACCTCGACATCATCACCTCGGCCGCCGCGCGGACCGGCGACATGCTGGTCCAGCGGATGGCCGAGCACGCCGCCCAGGAAGGGGCCCAGGCATGAGCGACGACCAGCGCACCACCGAGCAGACGGCCGGGGCCGAGAAGCCGAAGTACAAGGTGCGGATCACCGACACCACGCTGCGCGACGGCTCGCACGCGATCCGGCACCAGTACACCAAGGAGAACGTCACCGACGTCGCCCGCGCCCTCGACGAGGCCGGCGTACCGGTCATCGAGGTCACCCACGGTGACGGGCTGGCCGGCTCCTCGTTCAACTACGGCTTCTCCGGCACCAACGAGATGGACCTGATCTCGGCGGCCAAGGACGTGGTCAAGAATGCCAAGATCGCGGCGCTGATGCTGCCCGGGCTGGGCACCGTGCACGAGATGAAGGAGGCCCGCGAGCGCGGTATCGACATCATCCGGTTGGCCACCCACTGCACCGAGGCCGACGTCTCCATCCAGCACTTCACCGAGGCCCGCAAGATGGGCCTGGAGACCGTCGGGTTCCTGATGCTGTCGCACATGACCACCCCGGAGGATCTGGCCAAGCAGGGTCGGATCATGGTGGACGCCGGCTGCCAGTGCGTCTATGTGGTCGACTCCGCCGGTGCGCTGATCCTGGAGGACGTCTCCGACCGGGTCACCGCACTGAAGCAGGAGCTCGGCGACGAGGCCCAGGTCGGCTACCACGGTCACCAGAACCTGAGCTTCGGTGTCGCCAACTCGGTGCTCGCGGTCCGCGCCGGCGCCGACCAGATCGACGGTTCGCTGTGTGCGATGGGTGCCGGTGCCGGCAACTCGCCGACCGAGGTGCTGGTCGCCGCCTTCGACCGGGTCGGCATCGAGACCGGCATCGACCCGAAGAAGATCCTCAGCGCCTCCGACGACGTGATGCGCCCGATCATCCCGCGGTTGCCGATCATGGAACGCTCCTCGATCGTGCAGGGCAAGGCCGGGGTCTACAACTCCTTCCTGTTCCACGCCGAGCGGGCCGCGGAGCGCTACGGCGTGCCGGCGTACGAGATCCTCGAAGAGGTCGGCCGGCGCCGCTACGTCGGCGGCCAGGAGGACATGATCATCGACGTCGCGGTGGCGATGGCGAACAAGGCCAAGGAGCCCAGCGCGAGCTGAAATACGGGTGATTTCACCCGTACGTCCGCGGCGCCGCACTGGCTAGACTGGCGCCGCGGACGACGGAGTGAGGCGACATTGACCGGGAACAGGGACAGCCGGACGGCGGTGGACAAGGCGCTGGCCCTGCTCGGGGCCTTCGGCAAGGAGGCCGAGTCCGGGGTCGGGGTGAGCGAACTCGCCCGGCGCACCGATCTGTCCAAATCCACCGCGTTCCGGGTGCTCGGCATGCTGGAACGCAATGGCGCGGTGGAACGGGCGGGCAGCAACTATCGGCTCGGCCCGCTGCTCACCGAACTCACCGCCCCGGTGCTGCTGCCCGAGGTCGAGGAGGTCCGCGACGTCCTCACCCCGTTCCTGGCGCACCTCTATGAACGCACCCGGCAGACGGTGCATCTGGCGATGCTCGACGGCACCGATGTGGTCTATCTGAACAAGCTGCACGGCCTGCACCAGGTGCCCTCCCCCTCCCGGATCGGTGGGCGCATCCCCGCCTACTGCACCGCGGTCGGCAAGGTGCTGCTCAGCCACGACCCGGAACTGATCGAGCAGGTGCTGGGCGGTGAGCTGCCGCAGTGGACCCCGAACACCGTGACCGATCCGGGCCAGGTACGCAGCGAGCTGGCGCACATCCGGCGGAGCGGGATCGCCTTCGACCGCGAGGAGATCCGGATGGGGCTCAACTGCGTCGCCGCGCCGGTGTTGTCGGCGACCGGTACGCCGGTGGCCGCGCTGTCGGTCTCCGGCCCGACCCAGCACTTCGACCCGCGCAGCCAGGCCGACGCCCTGCGCGAGGTCTGCGTGAAGGCCTCCCAGGCGTACGCCGCCCGGCACCGGATGCTGCGCCGCAGCCGCCTCCCCTCCTGACCCCCCACGTTCATCGAGTAGCGCCGCCGGCGCAGCGGAGCGGAGCCGGCGGCGCGTGTCGAGATGAACGCACCCGAACCCAGCCCTCGACTTCGCACCCGTCCGGTCCACTTCGCACCCGTTGCACGCCCATGGGTTGGGTGCGAAGTGGACCGATTGGGTGCGATGCCGACCAGATCCGCCGACCCGCCACCGTTCGCGCCAGCCGGGCCACCGGTCCGGCTCCGCAGTCTCCGCGGCTCAGTCCTCGGTGACCTCGTCGGGCAGCAGCCAGACGCCCTCGTCGCGTACCTCGACCCGGTGCGTGGCGACCGGTTCGGTGGCGGGCAGGGTGAGCGGTACACCGGTCTTCAGGCAGAACTCCGAGGAGTGCACCGGGCACTCGATGGTGTCCCCCTCGACCCAGCCCTCATCGAGCCAGGCGAGTTGGTGGCTGCAGGTGTTGTCGACGGCATAGAAGGTGCCGTCGGCGGAGCGGGCCAGGCAGACGTCGTCCTCGGTACCGGCGATCTCGGCGTCGATCTTCATCGCCTGACCCGGTTCCAGCTCGTTGACATCGGCAACCCTGACAGCTTCACTCACGGCAGTGAGCCTAGCGAAAGAAGAAGGCCCCTGACCGCTGTGGTCAGGAGCCTGTTCGATCTGGCTCCCCCGACTGGACTCGAACCAGTAACCCTTCGATTAACAGTCGAATGCTCTGCCAATTGAGCTACGGGGGATCGCCGTGGCGCGGTTGGAAACTCTAGCAGGATCGCCTCAAATGTCGTAATCGGATTGCAGCCGCCTGGTCTCGGCCCCCAGCAGCTCCCGCACCTCGGCCGAATCGGGCGTACCGCGGCCCCGTCGGGTGCGCCACAGCAACGGTGCGGAGCGGTCCCCCAGGTCGCGCCGGGCACTGACCACCGCACCCTCCCGGGTGCCCTCGATGTCCAGATGCTGCTGCACCACGATGCTGGCCGCGACCCGCTCGGCGAAGACCTCGGGCACCCGACCCGGGTTGTCCAGCAGCACGCTCCCCCGCCGGCCGTCGACGAGCTCCCAGCGCAACTCGGAGTTCTGCGAGTTCCAGCCGCCGCGGTCGATCTCGTGCCAACCGACGAAAAGCCAGCCATCGCCGCGCTGCACCGCCAGCGCATCGGGCAGCAGCACGGTCCACAACCCGTCGTTCTCGGTCGCCACGATCGGGCGGGTGATCCGGCGATCGAACCGTTGGGTGTACGCCTCGGCGAGTCCGTCGGCGGTCGTCTTGTCGAGCTTCGGTTGCTGGCGGCGGAACAGGGGCATGGCGCCATCCTAGGGTCCTCAACCGGCGGTGGTTTCGACTCGCTGACGCTCGCTCAACCAACGGTGCGTCTCGCTCAGCCGGCGGCGGGCAGGTCGTCGGTGTGGCAGACCTCGCGCAACCGGTCGAGACCGCGGTGCTCCAGTCGGCGCACCCGGGAGGCGTCGAGGTGCAGGATCCGGGCGGCCTCGGCGTACGAGGTCACCTCGCCGGCGAAACCGAACCGCAACCAGAGCACCCGGGCTTCCAGCTTGGGCAGGGCGGCCAGCCAGTCATGCACCGGTGCCGGCGCGTCGACGACCCGGCTCAGCCGCTGCTGGGCGGTCGGGTCGGCCGGTTCGTGGTGGTTGGCCCCGTCGAACAGCAGCACCGCCGCCTCGGCGTGCATCGCCCGCTCCACCCGAGCGGCCGGTACGCCCAGCAGTTCGGCCACCTCGACGGCACTCGGTTCCCGGCGCAGGCTCTGGGCGAGCCGCCACCACTGCTGCCGGATGCGGACCCGGTCGATCGGCGCCGGTGACACCTGTTGTCGCCCGATCGCTTCGGCCACCCCCGAACGGATCCAGGGCAGGGCATAGGTCGCGAACCGGGTGCCGTGCCGGTGGTCGAAGCGGTACAGCGCGGTCACCAGCGCCGCGAACCCCTCCTGGAACAGATCGGGTTCGCAGGCACCGGTGGCCCGGGCCATCGGCCGCGACACCATCGACACCAGCCGCACATTGGCCATCAGGAACCGTTCGGCCGCCGACTCCCCCTCGGCGACCAACCGGTCCAGCTGCGCCATCGTCGCGGCCGGATGCCCACCAGCCTGATGCAACCGGTCGGCGTACAGCCCGACCTCGATCCGCCGCGCGAGCTCGATCTCCTCGGCCGCGCTCAACACCTCGGCCGCTTCCACCGTGCAGTACTCCATGCCCACACCATGGTCACCGCCGGCCGGATCGAGCGGCCGATCGGCCTTCCTGTGGAGTCAACAACCGGACGACACGGATTCCTCCGGCCCGCTGACATCCACCCTCAGTCGGTGGCCCCCAGGGTCCGCACCTGCAGGGTCTTGCGGTCGGCCTCCAGGGACAACAGCTCGGCGAACATCTGGTTGTAGCTCGGCTGCTGTTCGACCGGATTGGTGCGCTGCAGCCGCGACTTCAGGTCCGCGATCCGGCGATTCACCGTCAGCAGCCGCAGCTTCGCGACGTACGCCGCCACATAGGCCTCGTCGGCGGTGTGCAGCAGCTGCTCCACCGAGAGCGCGACCACCAGCTGGCCGAGCTCGGTGTCGCCGCTGGCGGCCTGCACCCGCTGCGCCCAGTCGTCCCCGCCCCGCGGACCCGCCTCGGCCACCGACCGGCAGGCGGTCAGCACCGCCGCGTACGCCGGATGGGTGAAGTCGTCGCTGGTGATCTGCTGCCAGTCGGCGCCGAACAGCTCGGGTTGCTGCAGCAGCAGCTTGGCGATGTCACGTTCCACCACCAGGCGCCGATCCCGGGGATCGGGCCACGGCATCCCGCCGGACCGCTCCCGGGCCGGTTGCGGCTGCGGGGCCGCCTCCTCCTCGGGGACGCCGCCGCGGCGGGCCGCCCGGGCGAGCTCGCGGCGTACCTCGTCGACGTCCATGCCGATCATCCCGGCCAGCTCCCGCGCATACCCCGACACCAGCGAGGTGTCGCGGATCGAGGACACCAGCGGTGCCGCGGCCCGCAGCGCCCCGAGCCGACCATCGGCGCGGTCCAGGTCGAACCGGGACAACACATTGCTCATCACGAAGCGATACAGCGGCACCCGGCGGGCGACCAGCTCCCGGACCGCGGCCTCGCCGTGGTCGAGCCGCAGGTCGCACGGATCCAGCCCGGTCGGCTCGATCGCCACATAGGTCTGGGAGATGAACTTCTGGTCGAAGTTGAACACCTTCAGCGCGGCGGCCTGACCGGCCGCGTCACCGTCGAAGGTGAAGATGATCTCGCCGGCGAAGGCGTCACCGCCCATCAGCCGCTGCAGGGTGCGCGCATGGTCCTCACCGAAGGCGGTGCCGCAGGAGGCGACCGCGGTGTCCACCCCGGCCAGGTGCGCGGCCATCACGTCGGTGTAGCCCTCGACGACGACCGCCTGGGACTTCTGCCCGATCTGCTTGCGGGCCAGATCGAGGCCATAGAGCACGTGGGATTTCTTGTACACCGGGGTTTCCGGGGTGTTCAGGTATTTGGCGGGCATCCGGTCGTCGTCGAAGATCCGCCGGGCACCGAAGCCGACGACCTGTTTGGAGGAGTCGCGGATCGGCCACAGCAACCGGCCCTGGAAGAAGTCCCACCCGGACTCCCGGGCGAGCCCGGCCTTGACCAGGTCGGCACGGGAGAATCCCTTGTTCTGCAGGAAACGCTGCAGTTCCTTGCCACCGCGGGGAGCCCAGCCGATGCCGAAGTGCTCGGCGGCGGCGCGGTCGAATCCTCGCTGGGCAAGGAATTGTCGGCCGGCGAGCGCGTCCGAACCGGCCAGTTGCCCGGAGAAGAACTCGGCGGCGGCGGCGTTCGCCTCCAGGATCCGGGTCCGCAGGCCCGGTTCGGTGCGCGGTGCCCCGGGGCCGTCCAGGTAGCGCAGTTGCACCCCGACCCGATCGGCCAGGTTCTCCACGGCCTCGGTGAAGGACAGGTTGTCGTGCTTCATCAAGAAGCTGAGCACGTCGCCGCCCTCACCGCAGCCGAAGCAGTAGTAGAAGCCCTTGCTGGGGGTGACCTGGAAGCTGGGGGTCTTCTCGTCGTGGAACGGACACAGGCCCTTCAGCGATCCGCCGCCGGCGTTGCGCAGTGCGACGACCTGCCCCACGACCTCCTCGATGCGGGCACGGTTGCGTACCTCCGCCACGTCCTCATCCGAGATCCTGCCCGCCACGGGGTGCAGTGTACGCGCCGGTTCGAAGCCCGCAGCCCGCCCGTCCGGGTGCGGTCCGGCTCAGTCCAGTGGCCGCTTCATCCCGACGTGGCTGGCCCGGTAGCCGAGCCGTTCATAGAACCGGTGCGCGTCGGTGCGCGAGTTGTCGGTGGTGAGCTGGACCAGCCGGGCACCGTTGCGGCGGCCGTGCTCGTGGGCCCACTCGATCATCGCGGTGCCCAGTCCGTGGCCGCGGTACGCCGCAGCGATCCGGACCGCCTCGATCTGCAGCCGGGTGGTGCCGCCACGGGACAGTCCGGGCAACAGGGTCAACTGCATGGTGCCGGCCGGTTCACCCGCCCGATCCCGGACGACGACCAGCAGGTGGGCCGGGTCGACGTCGATGGCGTCGAAGGCCGCCCGATAACCGGCCTCCTCCACCCCGCTCTCCCGTCCGGAACCGAGCGGGTCGTCGGCCAGCATCGCCACGATCGCCGGCACGTCCTCCCGAGTGGCGCGGTCGAAGCGGAATCGCTGTCCCGCGACCTCGACGACGTCGCCCTCCTCCGCCATGGTGTCCATGGTGTCAACCTACGCCGACTGGGTGAGGTCATCTCGACACGGCCGCCATTGCTCCGCTTCGCTCCGCATGGCGGCCTACTCGATGACCGTGGGGCCCTGAAACGACCCTGAGTCCACGTCCCGGGCTTGGTTCCGGCGCTACCCTCGATTCAGGACCGCCTTCACCTGCCGGCAGTCTTCCTCTGCTGACACAGGGATTCTCGCCGCAGGCCAGGAGGACCGATGGACCCCTACCCGAGCACCGGGCAGCGACGGGTCAGCCGGCGCGCCCTGCTCGGCGGTGGCGCGGCCGCCGGTGCGGCGGCCCTCGGTCTGGGTGGCTATGCGCTGTTCCGCGACGACGGTACGCCGCAGCCGCTGGTCGGCGCTCCCCGGGTCGCCGGCACCGATGACTGGGGTGCCCGCAGCCCCGATCGGAGCCTGCGGACGCTGAGCTATCGACCCACCTATCTGGTGGTGCACCACACCGACACCGCGAACACCCGCGACACCTCGCGCAGCCAGGCGTACTCCCTCGCCCGCTCCATCCAGAACTGGCACATGCAGCAGGGCTGGGGTGATTCGGGCCAGCACTTCACCGTCTCCCGCGGCGGCGTGGTGCTGGAGGGCCGGCACGGCAGCCTGGCCGCGGCCCAGGGCGGTCGACGGTTCGTGCAGGGCGTCCATGCTCCTGGCAGCAACCGCACCGGGATCGGCATCGAGACCGAGGGTGACTACGTCTCCCAGCTCCCGCCCACGGCCCAGCGGCAGGCCCTGGTCCAACTGCTCGCCTGGCTCTGCGGGCAGTACCGGATCCCGGTCTCCCGGATCATCGGCCACCGGGACAGCCAGGGTTCGAACACCGACTGCCCGGGGGCCCGGTTCCATGCCGACCTGCCCCGGCTGCGCACCGAGGTGACCGCCTTCCAACGCGCCAACAGCTGATTTCGCGACCCGCAGCAAGCGGAAGTTTCCCCTTCCAGGCAAGGGAAAGTTCCGCAGTCACCGAGGTTTCCCGGGCACCGGGTGAGCCCTAGGTTCATCGCAGACCTAGGAGGACGCCCCATGAACACCCCGATCACCCAGCCGCGGCTCAGCCGCCGAGCCCTCATCGGTGGCGCGGCCGCCGTCGGCACCGTGGCCGCCCTCGGCATCGGTGGCGCCGCGTACGCCGCCGTCGCCCGCCCCCGGATCTACACCACCGCCCAGTGGGGTGCCCGCAATCCCGACCGGCGGCTGAACACCCTCGGCTACCGGCCCACCTACGTGGTCATCCACCACACCGCCACCCAGAACGTCAGCGACACCTCGCAGGCCCAGGCGTTCCGGTTGTCCCGGCAGATCCAGAACTGGCACATGGACAAGGGCTGGGGTGACTCCGGTCAGCACTTCACCGTCTCCCGTGGCGGCGTGGTGATGGAGGCCCGGCACGGCAGCCTGGCCGCGGCGATCGGCGGGAAGAACTTCATCGAGGGCATCCACGCCCCCGGCAGCAACCGGACCGGTATCGGCATCGAGAACGAGGGCACCTACACCGCCCAGCTGCCGCCGGCGGCCCAGCGCCGGGCGCTGGTGCAGCTGGTCGCCTGGCTGTGCCAGCAGTACAAGATCCCGGTGTCCCAGATCATCGGGCACCGCGACAGCATCGGTTCGTCGACGGTCTGCCCCGGTGACACCTTCCACAAGGACCTGGCGCGGTTCCGCAGCGAGGTCGCCAAGGTGCTCGGCGGTGGCGGCACGCCCACGCCACCTCCCCCGCCGCCGCCCGCCGACTCCTGGCCGGTGCTCAAGAGGGGCAGCACCGGTGACGCGGTCCGCACCGCCCAGCACCTGCTGCGGCACCACCGGGCGGCCGGTGATCTGCAGGTCGACGGGTCCTTCGGGCCGGCGACCCAGACCGCGGTGACCACCTTCCAGCGCGCCCAGCGGCTCAGCGCCGACGGGGTGATCGGCCCGAAGACCTGGCCGAAGCTGGCCGTGGTCGCCCGGCGTGGGGCGACCGGCGATCTGGCCCGGGCGGTGCAGTTCGCGCTGAACACCGCCGGCGCCCGGATCGCGGTCGACGGCTCTTTCGGCCCGAAGACACTCGCCGCGGTGAAGGCGTACCAGACCCGGGAGAAGCTGGAAGTGGACGGCATCGTCGGTCCGCTGACCTGGCGTTCGCTGCTCGCCGGCTGAGGTTCCGGTCCGCGGCCGCGGCCCACCGGCCCGGTTGTCGGTCCACCGGCCTAGAGTTTGCCGGGTGGAGGGACAGCTGGGCTGGTCGTTGCTGGCCGCCATCGTGCTGCTCGTCGGGCTGGCCGTGTTGTTCTCGGTGCTGTCCCGGCTCGGGCTGGCGCGGGAGCTGTCGGTCGCCGCGGTCCGCGCGGTGCTGCAGCTCGCCGCGATCTCCCTGATCATCGTCGTCGCCATCCGACACCTGTGGTTGGCGGCGCCGCTGGTGCTGCTGATGTTCGCGGTCGCGGTGGGCACCTCGGCGAGCCGCTGTGGCGTACGCGATCGCTGGTGGTGGGTGGCTCTTGCCATGGGCTGCGGTCTGCTGCCGGTGCTGGTCGTGGTCTTCGCCACCGGCGCGGCCCCGTTGAACGGCGCCTCGCTGATCCCGATCGCCGGCATCATCGGCGGCAACACGATGACCGGCCACACCCTGTTCGCGCGCCGCGCCTTCGCGCAGCTGCGCGGCGAGCAGCCGCAGTACGAGGCGGGGCTGTCGATCGGGCTGGAGCGGCACCAGGTGCTCACCGAGCTGGTCGACCCGGCGCGCACCGAGGCGCTGGTGCCCAACATCGACCAGACCCGCACCGTCGGCCTGGTCACCCTGCCGGGCGCGTTCATCGGCGTGCTGCTCGGCGGTGGCAGCCCGTTGCAGGCCGGTGCCGCACAGATCCTGGTGCTGGTCGGGATCATGGCCGCCCAGACGATCACCGTCACCGTCGCCGCCCGGCTGGTGGCCGCGGCGAAGCTGCTGCCCGCCGATCTGCGGGGCCAACTGCGGCCCTGATCAGTCCGCGGCGTCGATCATTCGGCGACGAGATGCCAGATATCGGCCTGGTCCGGGGTCAGCTCGGGTGCCTGGACACCGACACTGCCCCAGACCCGGCCGGACAGCACCGGTTCGCTGCCCCACCAGGTCGGGGCGCCCCGGTTCGCCAGCCGGGGACCGGTCGGTGCGACCCGATGCAGCCGGTAGCGACGGTCGGGATCGAGGCCGGGCAGGCGGACCGTGCCGGCCCGGCCGGTATCGAGCATGTCCAGCTGCGCCAGGCTGTAGAGCGCCTGTGAGCCATCCTCGGCGACCACCCCGTCGAGCTGCAGCGCGGTCGCGGGGTCGCTGCGATGGATCCGGCCGCGGTGCACCCAGTCACGGACCTGTTTGTGCAGCGCCACCCACTGGGCCACCTCGGCCCGTTCCGCATCGCTCACCTCGGACAGATCCCATTCGATGCCCAGATGCCCGAACAGCGCGGTGGCGCCGCGGAAACCGAGGTCGCTGACCCGGGCGGTGACCTTGTTCCGCGGTGAGGGGATGTGGCTGCCGAGCAGCTCCCAGCCGAGCAGTTGGTTGCTCCAGCGGTGCAGCCGATGCCGTTCGTGCGGGTCGATGTTGTCCGAGACCCAGATCCGGTCGCAGATGTCCATCACCCCGAGATCGACGCGGCCACCGCCGGAGGCGCAGGACTCGATCTCCAACCCGGGTTGGTGTTCCTTGAGTTCGCGCATCAACCGATAGCAGGCGAGCGTCTGGGCGTGCACCCCGGGCCGGCCATCCGGCGCGGTACCGGCATCGATCAGATCCCGGTTGTGGTCCCACTTGAAGTAACCGATGTCGTATTCATCCAGCAGCGCCACCAGCTGGTCGCGGACATGGTCGTAGCACTCGGCGATGCCCAGGTTCAGCACCTGCTGGTCGCGCTGCGCCGGCGGCAGTCGGTCGCCGGTGGCCATCACCCAGTCGGGGTGGGCGCGGGCGATGTCGGAGTCGAGGTTGACCATCTCCGGTTCGATCCACAACCCGAACTCCATCCCGAGCTGGTGCACCCGATCGATCAGCGGCCCGAGCCCGTCGGGCCAGGGTTCGGGCGAGACCACCCAGTCCCCCAGGCCGGCCCGCTGGTCGCGGCGCGCGCCGAACCAGCCGTCGTCGAGCACGAACCGTTCCACACCGACCTCGGCGGCCCGCTCCACGATCGGCAGCAGCCGTTCGAGGGAGTGGTCGAAATAGACGGCCTCCCAGACATTGAGGGTGACCGGACGCGGCCGGGTCGGGTGGTTCGGCCGGGACCGCAGCCAGGTGTGCAACCGGTCGGCGACCTCGTCGAGGCCGCGGCCGTGGCTGGCGTACAACCAGGGACTGGTGTAGGACTCGCCAGCGGCCAGGCGTACCTCGCCGGGGAACAGCGCCTCCCCGCCGCCGATCGCCTGCTGCCCCGACCAGGTCCGTTCGGCATGGTGGCTGTGGTTGCCGCTCCAGCCGGTGTGCACCGCCCAGATCTCGCCGTCGGCGAAGTCGAAACCGGGCGTACCGAGATGCACCATGGTGGCGGCCTGGGCACCGGTACGCCCCCGCCAGGACTCCCGCTCCCAGCGGCCCTGTTGCAGTCGGTGTCGTTGCGGGACGCGTTCGTGTACGCCGCTGCCGGCCAGATCGAGGATCTCGGTGGCCCGTTCCGGGACCGGCAGCGCCAGACTCAGCCGGTCGAGCTGGTAGTCCTCGGCACCGGTGTTGGTCAGCTCTGCGCGCAACCGCAGCGCACCGCCGGTGAGCAGCTCGACGGTGAGGGTGGCGGTCAACCGGGCCGCCTCATCGACCAGGTCGAAGCGCACCGAGCGCTCCTGCTGGTCGACACCGGTGCGCCGCCAGGCCGGGGACCAGTCGCGCCCGGATCGGGAGCCGAGCACCCCGGCCCGACCGGCCCAGCCGGTGCGCTGCTCGGGCAGGATGCCGAGCCGCATCGGCACATCGGCCCCGTTGGTCCGGGTGCTCTCGGCGGTGCCTCGGGCGAGCTCGAGGAGGTCCTCGGCGCTCAGCTCGCCGAGGTCGGCGCCCCAGTGCACGACCGCCGGTGCCTGCTCGTCGTCGAGCTCGAAGATCACACTGGTGCCCTCGCCCCGCAGGTGGATCGGGGGCGTCGGTCTGGCCGGGTCAGGCACGGTCGATTCCTTGAGGTAGCTGGTCGGTGGGCCAGTCCAGGACACGGACCGCGGTGTCGAAGGCGTACCGGTCGGTCATCCCGCCGATCCAGGTGACCGCGGCCCGCAGCGCCTCGGGGCTGCCGGGGTCGACGGCGGGCTGTCCGGGCAGATCGCGGGGGTGCTCGGCGTAGTGCTCGGTGAGCGCACACAGCAACCGGACCACCGCACTCGCCTGGGCCAGCGAGGTCGGCCGGGTGTAGATGCGTTCGTAGTTGAAGGCGCGCAACCCGGCCAGCGCGGCCGCCGGTTCGGGCGCCATGCCGACCTGGCCGGATTCGAGCACGCCGTCGATCACCGCATGCACGAAGGTGCCGAGCTGTTCGCGCCGGGTCCGACCGCAGATGTCGGCGATCTCGGCGGGGATGTCGCGTTCGGCGACGATGCCGGCGTGCACCGCGTCCTCCAGGTCGTGGGCGCAGTAGGCGATCCGGTCCGCCCAGGACACGATCTCACCCTCGACGGTGCCGGGCGCGGGCCGCGACCAGGAGTGGTTGCGGATGCCATCGAGGGTCTCGGCGCACAGGTTGAGTGGGGTGAGCACGACGTCGGCGCCCCACGGACCGTGGTCGTAGCCCTCGGGGATGTAGTGGTCGAAGGCGTCCTCGGAGGCGTGCCCACCGGGCCCGTGGCCGCAGTCGTGACCGAGCGCGATGGCATCGGCGAGCGCCACGTTGACCCCAACGCCGCGGGCGATCGAGGTGGCCACCTGGGCGACCTCGAGGGCGTGGGTGAGCCGGGTGCGTTCGTGATCGGCGGGGTGCACGACGACCTGGGTCTTGCCGGCCAGCCGGCGGAAGGCGGTGGAGTGCACGATCCGGTCGCGGTCCCGTTCGAAACAGGTGCGTTCGGGGTCGGGTTCCTCCTCGACGGCGCGGTTGCCGGCGCCGTGGGCCAGGGCGGCACCGGGGCTGAACAGCGCCGCCTCGCGGGCCTCACGCTCCTCGCGGCCGTTGCGTCGGCCGAGGTCGATGCCGGCGGCCGAATCGCGGTGCGCCCGGACCAGCGCACTCGGCGTACCGTCGTCGGAAACCTGGTGGCCGGCCATCGTGGCGGCCCATTGCACAGCCCGCGGCAGCGGCTGGGACATCGTTCTCCTAGAGGCGATCGCAGGATCGGTGCCCGACCCTACTGCACCGCGGGCGAACAGTGCTCCCGGGGCGGGACGGGTGCGGGAACTCAACGTTTCCGGGTGCCGAATCGTTCCACACCGCGGCAGGTTCCGGTTCGAATGATCGGGGGAATTCCGGTGAAATCCCCTGCGGACCGTTATCGTGACTGAGCAACGCGCCCGAGGAGGACGGAGATGAGCCAACAACCGATGCGGCCGCACCAGCGGCTCAGCGGGCTCGCGCTGCGTCCGGACCGGCAGCACCCGAACAACACCCCGCAGCCGAGCTGCCGGGAGCAACTGGTCTGCGGGGACCGGAGCGCGAAACGGATGATCGGCTTCGCCCTGGTGCAGGCCTGCACCCTGGGCAGCATCCTGCTCGGCCTGGCGGCCATCCTGTTCGCCGCCAACGGCGGGCTGACCGAGGCCCGGGGCTGTCTGCTCGGGTGCATCGCACTGGACGGCCTGGACGGCAGCCTGGCGCGGAAGTTCGGGGTGTCGACCCCGTTCGGCGCCCAGATGGATTCGCTGGCCGACATGGCCTCGTTCGGGATCGCGACCCCGCTGGTCACCTATTACTGGCTGGCCGATCGGGGGCCCGCGTGGCTGGTCGCCGGGGCCTGCATCGCGATGGCACTGGCCGCCGCGATCCGGCTGGCCCGCTTCAACGTCACCCCCTACAACAGCACCTGGTTCCAGGGACTGCCGACGACGATCGCCGCACTGATCCTGATCGGCAGCAGTCTGGCGGTGCCGCGGCTGGGGTTCGTACCGGCGATGATCCTGATCCTCGCCTGCACCGCCGCCATGGTCTCCTCGTTGCCCTATCCCAAGCTCAACCAGATGCTGCGGATCCGGACCTGGCTGCTCAGCCTGGTCGGGATCGGCGCGATCATCAGCATGCCGACCGTCTTCGTGGCGGTGATCGGCACCTTCCTGCTCAGCGGCCCGCTGCTCGCCCTGCGCTACCGGCTCGCCCCCGACGACGCCGACGCCCTCCCCGAGTAGCGAACGCTCATCGAGTGGCTGACCCGGCGCAGCGAAGCCGAGCCGGGTCAGCGTGTCGAGATGAGCGCCTCCCCGGGCCGACCCGCTCGGTCGGGGCATCGGACTTCGGTCGGGGCATCGCACACCATGCCCGGACCGACGGGCGATGCCCGGACCGCCCGCGATCCGCTGGGATTGTCGAGTGCGTACGCCGACCCGCAAGCGGGCAGTCCTGGTCCTCATCGTCGCCCTGGTGGTCGGGTTCGCGGTCCAGCCGTTTCGTGAGTTGCCCGGTACCGATGCGGTCGGTTCGGCGATGTACGCCGCAGCGGCCGTCGGCGTCTGGGCACTGCTGCTGCCGCACCGGGGTGCGCTGCTGCCCGGGCTGATCGGGACCGTCCTGGCCTGCGGGGTGGAACTGTGGCAGCTGTCCGAGCTGCCGCAACGGATCGCGGCCGTGATCCCCGGTGCGGGTTTCGTGCTCGGCGGCGCCTTCGACCCGCTGGACCTGCTGTGGCTGGTCGCGGGCGGCCTGCTCGCCACGCTCGTACTGGCCCGCTGACTGCGTACTCTCACTGGGTGTTCCGCACCCTCACCGCCGTCGCCGCCTGCCTGGTGCTCGCGGTCACCGGCTGCACGGCCGCAGTCGACCAACCCCGGCCCGCCCCCACGCCTACCCCGACGGGGCCACCGATCTATCAGGGCCCCGAGTTGCCTCGGTTGGTCACCGAGGAGGTGCCGGTCGACCCGCGCGTCTGGGTGCGGGAGGCGTACGGTCCGGTGGTCAGGACCGGCACCGAGACCGTGGTCGTCCGTGGTGGTGGTGCCGAGGGTGGCGCGGGCTTCAGCGTGCTGGATCTGCGTACCGGGCGGCAGTTGTGGAGCTCGGCCGATCTGCCGGAACGGGTCGAGGTGCCCGGGATCGGTCGGGTCGTCGCCTCCTCATCCGAGGTACGCGCCGCCGATGATGGCGGTGGGGGCATCCTGGTCGCGTCCTACTATCAGAATCCCTGCCCGGACAAGGCTCAGCCGTGCCCCGACAACCGACCCGGGATGACCGAGGGCAAGGGCTTGCTGGCGTTCTCGGTCGCGGATCGGCGGTTGCTCTGGAGTGCGCCGTTGCTGCCACCGGTGCCGGGCAACACCCCGGTGGCCGAGGAGAACCGCTGGCGCTTCCCCAAGGTCGTCGCCGCGACCGCGAAGGCCGTCGTGGTCAACATCGGCGCCGACCCCGGTGACGGGACCCGGTACCTACCGGGCAGACCGCCGCCGATGACACTCGCGCTCGATCCGGTGTCCGGGCGACGCCTGTGGGAGGTCCAGGGCGTCCTCACCCAGCAGGTCGTCGATGATCTGGCGCTGGGCATCGCCGCGCCGACCGACAGCGCGAACCCGCCGGTGCCGGTGGCGCTCGATCTCGGCACCGGGACCGAGCGCTGGCGCCTGCCCGCGGCGGAGGCGGGTGACTGGGTGGAGGTGACCCCGGGTCTGGGGTTGCTGCGCCGGCGAGACTTCTCGACCAACCGGGCGACCACACCCCGGCTGGTTTCCCTGCCCGGGGGCGAGGTCGGGCCGGAACTGCCGCAGGACGAGAACTTCGTCGGCCTGGGGAGCGGCAGCGACGGGATCCCGTACGCGACCTGGATCGAGTCCGTCCCGGGCAGCCGCGAATACGCGTTGCTGAGTCAGGGATTTCGTGACGCGCAGCCACGGACGGGGCCGACGCGGCTCGGTGGGCACGGTTCGGTGCTCGGGGTCGCCCGAGGGTACGCCTGGCGGACTCTCGGCGCTCCGGAGAACGGGGTCACGGCGATCGACCGGACCGGGTCCGTCCGCTCCGATCCACTCCCCGGGTTCCCCCGTTACGTCGACGACGAGCTCCTGGTGACCGGGGGCCCAGGTGGGCCCCCGCGGATCTGGCGTCATCGGCCGGGCTGACCCGCGCGCGGATTAACCTCATCGGATGCTCCGCACCCTGGTCGCCGCCGCGAGCTGCCTGATGCTGGTGGTCACGGGGTGTACCGGGAGCGGCACCGAGCCCGCACCCACGCCGACCGGTCCACCGGTCTACCGGGGCCCCGAGCTGCCCCGATTGATCACCGAGGAGATACCGGTCGATCCCAACCTGGCGGTACGGAGTGTGGACCGCCCGGTGACCAGGCTCAACGAGAACACGTTGGTCCTCGGTGCGGGCGGCGCTTTCAGCGTCATCGATCTACGGACCGGCGCAGAGCAGTGGAACGGCCGCGATCTGCCCGAAACCTTCACCCTGCCCGAGATCGGCCGGGTCAGCCTGTTCACCATGGACGGCTGGGCCACGGCGGATGATCGCGGGGGTCTGCTGGTCGAGCAGTACTACCAAGATCCGTGTCCGGGCGACGCCGGGTGCACCGCCGACCGGGCCACGCTGACCGAGGGCAAGGGATTGCTGGCGTTCTCGGCGGTGGATCGACGACTGCTCTGGAGTGCCCCGGTGCTGCCACCGGTGCCGAGAGACTCCGTCGGCGCCAGGGGCCGCAACAACATCTTCCCGAGTATCGTCGGCGCTTCCCGTGACGTGGTCGTGGTGAACATCGGCGGCGACCCGCCCCATGGGACAGGGTACGGACCAACCGATGGCACGCCCCGTGTGACGATGGGTTTCGATCCGGCGACCGGCGAGAAACTGTGGGAGATCCCCGGCGTCCTCACCCAGAAGTTGGTCGACGGTCTGGCCCTCGGAGTAGCCACTCCCGATGACGGCGGAACCCTTCCGACGCCGCTGGCCCTCGATGCCCGGACCGGCCGGGAACGATGGCGACTGTCCGAACCCGGACGGTGGCAGGACGCCACTGCCGGTATCGCACTGCTTGACCGGGCAGATCGAAACCTGACCAACCCATTGCAGCCTCGCCTCGTCGCACTGCCCGGCGGCGAACTCGGCCCAGAACTGGGCCAGCGCTCGTTCGTCGGCCTTGGCACCGACCTCGACGGTATCCCCTTCGCCAGTTGGGTCAGCAACGCCCCGACAGGGTCGACCTACGCGCTGTGGAGTCAGCGGCTGAGCGATCCCCAGCCATTGCATGGCCCTGGGCAACTCGACGACCTGCGTTTCGTCCATGGCGTGACGAACGGCTATCTCTGGGTGGGTGCAGGTTCGCGCGAGACTCGGGTCACCGCGCTGGACCGGTCCGGAACCGAGCGCTCCGATGCCTTACCCGGGTTTCCCCGCTACATCGACAATGACATCGTCGTCACCGACGGCACCGGCGCCGTGCGGATCTGGCGCCACCGGCCGGCCTGACCCGTTGTGGTCCCCGCTGACCGGCCAGAATTTGCGGCTCGATCGAGAAATCCGCCGATCCGGGCGCCGGTCGGGAATCGAGCCGCAGATTCCGGTGGGAGCAGCGAGGCGAGGGCCTGCACCGACTGGGTGGTCACGCAAGAAGGAGCGTTTGCTCACTGGGCTGCTCCCGGGCATCGACCGCAGGCACGGACACGCTCCGCTTCGCTGCGCCGGGCCCGCTACTCGACGAACGTCGGTCAGCGCCAGCGGGCGATGATCGTCTCGCCACCATGCACAACGGCCCCCTTGCTGACCACGGCCTCGGCCCGGTCGGCGGGGAGGTAGACATCGGTCCGCGAGCCGAAGCGGATCAGCCCGTACCGCTCGCCCTTGGCGAGCACCGAGCCGGCACCGTGCCGGACCACGATCCGGCGGGCCACCATGCCGGTGCGCTGGGTGACCCCGACCCGGCCGCGGGTGGTCTGCAGCACCACGGTCTTGGCCACGTTGTGTTCGGCGGCCGGTTTCATCGCCGCGGCGTACCCGCCCTCGTTGCGGTCGATCACCTCGACCACCCGCCCGGCGACCGGGGAGCGGTTGATGTGCACCGAGAAGATCGACAGGAAGGTCGCGATCCGCAGCCACGGACCCGGGCCGAGATGCTCGTCGGAGTCCAGCCGTTCCACGCTGAGGACCTTGCCGTCCACCGAGGAGACGATCGCCTCCGGGTCGGCCGGCACCTCGCGTACCGGGTCCCGGAAGAACGCCGCCCCGGCCAGTCCCAGCCCGGCCGGCAGCAACCATGCTCCCCTAGCCAGGCGTGACTGTGTCCCGCGGCCGGCCAACCCGACCAGCCCGGTGGCCACCGCCGCACCGGCGGCGATCCCCACGCCGTCCCGGTCGATGTGCATCCGGCGGGTCAGCGGAACGCTGGTCGGCACCCGCGCCGGGCCCACCTCCTCGGCCTCCGCATCGGGGGCGTCGGTGAAGCGCAGATGGTGCGCCCAGGCGGGCGGGATGTTGCCGAACACCAGGTCGGTCCGGAACCGGTGCCGGTCCAGCAGATCATCGAGGAAGTCCGAGTGCCCACCACCGCGACCGGTGAACCGGTCGAAGGCCTGCCGGAAACCGCGCAGCCAGGCGTACTCGATGTAGGTGCAGGTCCCGCCGGGCCGCAGCACCCGCCGGATCACCTCGAAGATGCCGCGGGTGGTCTCCTCACCGAGGGTGTTGAACGGTACCGAGGCGATCACCACATCGAACTCGGCGTCCTCGGCGAGTTCGCGGACATCACCGGTGATCACCTCGCTGCGCCCGGCGACGCGCCGGAAGTCGGGCTCGTCGGCGAACCGGCGGCGCAGCACCTCCGCGTACTCGGGCATCAGCTCGACACAGGTCAGGGTGTCCTCGGGCCCCATCGCCTTGACGATCTGTGCGGTGATCGGGCCGACCCCGGGGCCGATCTCCAGCACCCGCGTGGGCGCCCCGTCGCGGCGGATCAGCTCGGCGGCCATCGCCCGGGCCGCCCGGGCCGAGGTCGGGTGGACCGCCCCGACCGTCTTGTAATTGGCCAGGCTGTGCTGCAGGAACAGGCGGGTGTGCCCCATCGATCGCCTCCGTCGGGTCGTGGTTCCGGGCCAACCCTAGGGGATGACCGGAACCACGACCCCCGCGGCGATCCCCGCGGCGACTCCGCGTCGGATCAGAGCTTCACGCAGACGTTGGAGGTCTCGGTGTAGAACTCCAGCCCGTGCACACCGCCCTCGCGGCCGATGCCGGACTGCTTCATGCCACCGAACGCGGTCCGCAGATCGCGCAGGAACCAGCTGTTGACCCAGATGATCCCGGCCTCCAGCTGCGGCGCGACCCGGTGCACCCGGGACACATCGGAGCTGAAGAAGGTGGCCGCCAGCCCGTACTTGGTGTCGTTGGCGAGCTTGATCACCTCGTCCTCGTCGGAGAACGGGATCAGCCCGGTGCAGGGGCCGAAGATCTCCTCGGTCATCGTCCGGGAATCGTGCGCCAGGCCCTTCCAGATCGTCGGCTCGACCCAGGAGCCGCCGTCCCGCTCGTCGCCGAAGCTGGGCGCGCCGCCGCCGTGCAGCACCTCCGCACCCTCGTCCTGGGCCAGCTTGTAGTAGCTGATCACCTTGTCCCGGTGCTCGTCGGAGACGACCGGTCCGAAGGTGGTCTCCTTCTCGTCGGGGTAGCCGTAGCGCAGCTTCTTGGCGTACTCGGTCAGCTTCTCGGCGAACTCGTCGAAGACCGACTCGTGCACATAGATCCGCTCGGTGCCCAGGCAGACCTGGCCGGTGTTCAGGAACGAGGCCCGGCCGAGTTCGTTGACCGCCACGTCCAGATCCGCGTCCTCGAAGACAATGCCGGGGTTCTTGCCGCCCATCTCCATCGAGGACGCCTTGAGCGTCGGCGCGACCGCCTTCAGGATGTGGGTGCCGGTGACCGTCTCGCCGGTGAAGGTGATGCCGTCCACCCCGGGGTGGGAGGTGAGCATCTCGCCGGTGTCGCCGAAGCCGTGGATGACGTTGTAGACGCCCTCGGGCACGCCAACCTCGTTCATCACCTCACCGAGCAGGGTGGCGGTGGAGGGGGTGACCTCCGACGGCTTCACCACGACGGTGTTGCCGCAGGCGAGGGCCGGGCCGACCTTGAAGGTCATCAGCAGCAGCGGCAGGTTCCACGGCGAGATCACTCCGATCACTCCGCGCGGGCGGCGCACGCCGTAGTTGAGCGCGCCGCGGCCGTCGGGGGTCGGCATCGGGAAGGCCTCGGTGGCGTGCTCCTTGAGCACGTCGGCGAAGGCCTCGAAGTTGGCGCCGCCGCGCGGGATGTCGACGTGGCTGGCGGTGGCGTACGGCTTGCCGGTGTCCAGCACCTCGGCCTCGAGGAAGTCGTCGAAGCGCTTGCGGACACCCTCGGCGATCGCCTTCACCATCGCCGAACGCTCGAACACCGACAGCTGACCCCAGGGTCCGCTCAGCGCGGCCCGGGCGGCGGCAACGGCGTCGTCGACCTGCTGCTGACCGGCCCGGTGCGCCTTCGCGGTGACCTCACCGGTGATCGGGTAGAGCACGTCGAAGGTGTCGCCGGTCTCGACATACTCGCCGTTGATGAAGTTCGGCAACTGCCGAACGGTGATCTCCTTGCGCTTGCTCATCTCATTGACCCTTCTGTTTCTGCTGCTCTGCTTGGGATTCCGCGGCTTCGCGGGTACGCCGTTCGGCACGTTCGGCGAGGGTTTCGTCGGCCGCGGCGAAGTGGGTGGCGGGGACCTCACGCAGGATCACCCGCACCGATTCCCGGGGGCCGACCCCGGTGTCGACCACCGCGTCGGTGAGTGCGGTGATCAGGTTCCGGAGCTTCTCCGGGGTACGCCCCTCGGCCAGGGTGACCTCGACGATCGGCATCAGCCGGCCGCCTTCTCGGCCGGCTCTCCCCCGTCGATGGTGATCTCGCCCAGGGTGGAGAACTTCGCCTCGGTCCGGCCACCGGGCGGGGCGAAGACGGCGTCGGTGATGCCGCCGGTGAGCACGATCCAGCCCGGTTCGATCGCCAGGCCGCGGCGGGCCAGGTCGTTGGCGGCGAGCGCCAGCGCCTCACCGGGGTGACCCTGCACGTCGGCACCGGTACCGGTGTAGACGAGTTCACCGTCGGTGTAGACCTCGACCTTCTCGTTCACCAGGTCGATGTCGTCGGGGCTGACCTCGTCGGCGCCGACGACGAAGGCACCGGAGGAGGCGTTGTCGGCGATCACGTCACCGGCCTTGAACCGGAAGTCCTTGTAGCGGGAGTCGATGATCTCCGCGCCGCGGGAGATGCTGCCGACCGCGGCCATCGCGCTGTCCCGGGTGACACCGGGGCCGGACAGCCGATCTTTCATGGTGAAGACGATCTCCGGCTCGATCCGCGGGTGGATCAGCTTGTCCTGGGGCACCGGCTGGCCGGGTTCGAGGACCATCGCATCGGTCAGCCAGGCCACGAAGGGGGCGTACACCCCCATCCGCTTCTGCTTGGCCTCGCTGGTCAGGCCGAGCTTGACCCCGATCAGCTTCTCCCCGCGGGCCAGCCGCTTGGCCAGGGTGGCGTCCTGGATCCGATAACCGGTGTCCACGTCCAGTTCGGGCCATTCGTCGGTGAACGGTTCCCGGTCACGTCGCTCGGCCTCACACGCCAACAATTCCTCGCCGACGCTCTGCTCGTCCCACTGGGCCATGGATCCTCCTCGATTCGCTGTATTGCGAGTTCAACCCTAGGACGGCAGGACGGCTTGCGGGTGGGTCGTTCCGTGCTCAGGAACGCCGGGCGGCGGTGAGGTCGGCGGCGATCCGGGCGGCGGCGTGCTGGAGCAGGCGGACCAGGGTGGCCTGGCGGCGGTCGAGGTCGTCGGTACGCCCGAAGAAGGAGACCGCGGCGATCGCCTCGCGGCGCAGGTCGAGCACCGGGACGGCGATCGTGCTGACCCCGTCGTAGGACTCGTCGCGGCTGGTGGCGTACCCGCGCTGGCGGACCTCGGCGAGCGCCTGCTCCCAGTCGGTCGCGGTGCGCACGGTGTTGCTGGCCCGCGGCGGGAAACCGGCCTCGGTGCGGGCGTCGGCCAGGCGCTGGTGCCAGGCGGCGAGCGCCTTGCCGGAGCTGGAGACGTGCGCCGGCAGCCGGCGCCCGGACTCGTTCAGCTCCACCCCGCTGCGACCCACGTCGATCCGTTCGACGAAGACCACGTCGGCTCCGTCGGGTACCGACAGGTTGACCGTCAGCCCGGTACGCCGGACCAGGTCCTGGCAGATCGGCAGCGCCACCTGCCGCAGGGTGGAGCGCACCTGGGCCAGATGGCCGAGTTCGAACAGGTGCAGCCCGAGTCGGTAGCGGCCGGTCTGCGGGTTCTGCTCGACGAAACCGCGGGTGCGCAGGGTGGACAGCAGCCGGTGCGCGGTGGACTTGGCGACCCCCATCCGGCGCGCCAGATCGGACACCCCGAGCTCCCCGTCGACCGCGAAGCACTCCAGCAGGTCCAGTGCCGAGGCCACCGAGCGCAGTCCCTCGGACTCGGCGGCTGGCTTGGTCGTCATGCCGCCGATTCTCCCACGCACCCCCACGCTAGCCACCCCCACGCTCATCGAGTAGCGAGCCATGCGGAGCGAAGCGGAGCAATGGGTTGCGACGGTCCTATAGATCGTCAAGTGGTCATGAGGTCGGTTTTGAGGTTTCGGTAGATGGTGCGGGCGAGGTGGCGTTTGAGGCATCGGATGGTTTCGGCGCGGGTCTTGTGTTCGCTGGTGCGTCGGTGGAAGTAGGCCTGGGTGTCGGGGTCGCGGCGCAGCCGGCCGATGATGACCA